>CBDBQI010000004.1:0-524395 GCA_965209165.1 Dehalococcoidia bacterium | reverse complement strand
GCGCGGTGAGCGCCGTGATGGAGGAGTTCGGCGCCCTCGACGTGCTGGTGAACAACGCCGGCATCTACAACCGTGCGCCGGTGGAGGATACGACCCTAGAGGAGTGGGAGCGGGTGATGGACGTCAATTCCACCGGGGTGTTCCTGGGCACGAAGCACGCCATCCCGGCGATGCGGAGGTCGGGCGGCGGCTCGATCGTCAACATGTCGTCGGTCGCCGGGCTTGTGGGTAGCCGGACTCAGACGGTGTACAACGCGTCCAAGGGTGCGGTGAGGCTGCTCACCAAGTCGACGGCTGTGCAGTACGCGGCGGACGGCATCCGCGCGAACTCCGTTCACCCGGGCGTCATCGAGACGGACATGATCGACGAAGTGATACGCACGGAGGAGGAGCGCGCCACGCGGATGTCGCTCACGCCCATCGGCCGGTTCGGCACCGCCGAGGACGTGGCCAACGGCGTGCTGTTCCTCGCCTCCGATGAGGCCAGCTACGTCACGGGCGCTGAGCTGGTGATCGACGGCGGCCTCACCGTCCAGTGATCATGTTCGCCGTGGGGCGGGCCCGGGCGCTGACCATTCGCGGCGCGGCTACCATCGCATTGTCGGTACTCTCGATGGCAGCGGTCGCATCCTGCTCATCCACCCCCGGCGAGCCCACGCCGGCGCCGCAGCCGGCGGCATCGCCCACTCCCGCCGAGCCCACGGCGAGCCCCGAACCGACGGCGCCCCCGACGCCCGCCGCGCGGACTGGGCAGGAGGTATTCGCAGCTACGTGCGCCGCCTGCCACGGGGAGAACGGCGAGGGGCAGCCGGACTGGCACATACGCAAAGAGAACGGCACCCTGCCCGCACCGCCTCTCAACGGCGACGGGCACACGTGGCACCACGCGGACGGCCTGCTGTACCGGATCGTCAGCGAGGGCGGGAAGTTCCAGGAGACCCCGGAGGTGCCGAGCTTCAAGAGCGCGATGCCGGCGTTCGGTGAGCTGCTCACCCACGAGGAGATAATCGCGGCGCTGGAGTACGTGAAGAGCCTGTGGGGCGAGAAGACCAAGCGCGGCATCTCCATCAGGGAGTCCCAACGGTGGCTGAGCGAAGGCGACCCGTACCCGGCGAGCGGGGGATAGACCCCTGCGGCGGGATGCGTCCGCCCTTGACGCCCCCATGGAGTCAAGCACACATGGAAGCGCGAGCGTCAGCATGACTATAGGAGATTGCTCGTGGTCAAACTAAGCGGAGGCGAAGCGCTGGCAAAGTCCCTTGCAAGGGAGGGAGTCGAGGTCGTATTCGGCATCGCCGGCATACAGATCTACGGGATCGTAGCCGGGCTCCGGGACGAGCCGGGAATCCGCATGATCACGACCCGGCACGAACAGGCGGCGACCTACATGGCGGACGGCTACGCCCGCGCGTCGGGAAAGCCTGGCGTTGCCGTGGTGGTCCTGGCGCGGGTCTCTACAACGCTGCCGGCGGCCTGGCCAATGCCTACGCCCGCTCTTCGCCCGTACTCCTTGTTGCCGGCCAGATCCCGCGTGGGGCGATCGGAAAGAACGTCGGGGCGGTCCACGAAATCGCCGACCAGCCGGGCACGGTGCGCTCCGTGACCAAGTGGCAGAGGCAGGCCATGAGGCCCCGGGAGGTGCCGGACGCCGTGTTCGAAGCGTTCAGGCAGATGCGCACCGGCCGTCCCCGCCCCGTGCTGCTGGAGATGCCGCCCGAGGCCGGGGTGGAGCGGGAGGAGGTCGCGCTGCGGGACCCCGCCCGCATCTCCCGAATCGTGCCGAGCCCCGCGGACCTCCGGGAGGCCGCCCAGGTCATCGCAAAGGCACGCATACCCCTGATATACGCGGGCGGCGGCGTGGCGCGCTCCGATGCGGAAGATGCCCTTGTGAAACTGGCCGAAGCCACGAACATACCGGTAGTCACCTCCAGCGGCGGCAAGGGGACCATTCCGGACAGCCATCCACTGTCGTATGGCTCCTGCTTCAGCCCCCGCGGCGAGAGACAGGAGATGAACCAGCTATACGAAGTCATGCAGTCCGCCGACGTCGTGATAGGCATCGGGGCGCGCTTCTCGCTGGGCATTCCGCCGGGCGAGGCGTCGACGCTGGTGAACATCAACATAGACGACGCAGAGCTCACCAGGCACCAGGCGAACACCATTCCCCTGCACGGCGACGCAAGGGCGACGATCGAGGCCCTGCTGCCATACCTCATCGAGGCCGGAGCCCGGGAGCGCCCGTCGCCCGCGGAAGCGGTGGCAGCGGCCCGCAGCCTGATAGCCTACTATGACATCCGGCTGAAGGAGCCGCAGTTCGCGGTCCTGGAGGCGGTCCAGGGCAGTGTCCCAGGGGATGCCTTCACGGTCTGGGACATCAACCAGCTGAGCTTCTACGCCCGCACCCACTGGCATGTGGACCATCCGAAGACTTACATGGACTCCGGCTACTCGTTCAACGTGGGCTATTCGTTTCCGACGGCACTGGGCGTGAAGGTGGCGGAACCCGACCGCGCGGTGTTGTGCATGGTTGGGGACGGCGGCTTCATGTTCAACGCGTCCGAGCTCTCAACGGCCGTCAAGTACGGAATCAACGTGGTTACCGTCGTCTTCCGAAACGACTCCTACGGGAACGTCGCCCGTGACTTAGACGAGGCGTTTGGCGGCACCTACGAGACCGACCTGCACAACCCCGACTTCGTCAAATTCGCCGAATCGTTCGGTGCCGTAGGCATGAGGGCAAGCGACCCCATGGAGCTGGAAACGCTGATCCCCCTCGCGCTGGCGCGCGAAGCGCCGGTGGTCATCGACGTGCCTCTCGGAGAGATGCCGATCCCGCCCTCCCCCCAGTTCGCGCCTCTCTACAACCTGCCCTGGACCCACCCGCAGGAAGGGCTGATTCAGTCCTGAGCAGCCGGTCTGGGAACATGCCCGCAACACCTGGGCGCAGCTCGAGGCGGCCCGAGGGCGGCGCACGTGCAGCCGCCGTGACCGTCCTGGAGACGGCGGCTGTTCCTTATTCATCAGCACTTGCGGAGGAGTGATACGTGAAGACAACAGTCGGACTCGCCGGCTATGGGAACTGGGCGCGGGAGGCGTATGTCCCCGCGCTGCTGGACGACGCAGGGGTGGAGATAGGGGCGGTTGCGGCGCGTTCGGAGGAGACGCGGGGACTTGCGGCCGAGCGCTTCGGCGCGGGGGTCGAGTTATTCAGTGACCCATTCCGCCTCGTCCGGGAGGCGGACGTCGACGCGGTGGTGATCGGGCTGCCGTCCGGGCTGGTGTCCGACGTTGCCATCGCCGCAATCGCGGCCGGGAAGCACGCCTGGCTCGAGCCTCCCCCGCCGGGCGACCCTCGGATCGCTGCGCTGCTGGACCTGGCCGGTCGGTCGGGGCTCGTACTCCACGCGGACATGGAGCTGCGATACCACCCCGTGGTCGCTGCTATCGCCGGCCTGCTGGAGGGCGAGCTGGGGCCGGCGCTCTCGGTGCGGGTGATACAGCGCTGCAACTGGGCGATGACATGGGACGAGGACGCGATCGCGAGGGGCGCGATGGCGTCGGGGCTTAGCATCTGGTACCTGGACCCCATTGACGCGCTGCTCGACCGCGAGCCGCGCCGCGTGGACGTGATCGGCGCACGGCCGAGGTTTGAGCGGGCCGTCGAGGCCGGTTCGGCGCTGGTCGAGTACGACGGGGCCGTGGGCGAATGGGCGTTCAACTTCCGCAGTCCCGAGCGGCTGTCGCTGCGGCTGGAGGTCGCCGCGCTGGAGGGCGAGGCGGAGGCGGACCTC
Organism: Dehalococcoidia bacterium; assembly: GCA_965209165.1. Taxonomy (GTDB): domain Bacteria; phylum Chloroflexota; class Dehalococcoidia; order Lucifugimonadales; family CAJWER01. Next base: position 520,604 of record CBDBQI010000004.1, on the reverse strand, counting down.
ATGACGGGCCGGTACCGGTACCGCGCGGGATCGCCGGACTGGGTCGAGGCCGAGGCGCCCCCGGCGCTGCCATCGTATGGGTTCGTGGGGATGCGTGAGTGCGTCGCGGCCTTCCTGGGCGCTGTAAGGGGCGAGGGCGACAGCCTTACGGGGCCGGACGTACTGGGCCGGGTGCACGCCGCGGTGACCGTGTTCGACGAGAGTGTGAAGAGCGGGGCCTCAGCGGAAGTACCGGCGTGAGCTCCCGACAGTCCTCCGCCCAGGGCTTCATCGGGATCTGCGCCGGCGTGGTCATCAACCCCGTTCCTACGATGCGGAGTATCGTGCGGCGGCGTCCGGTGGGTTGGGCGCTGCTGGTCATAGTGTTGGTCTACGCCGCCCAGGGCATCGTCGCGCAGGCAGTCGTGCTTGCCGGATCGTTCGACGCCGCCGATTTTGGGGACATGGAGTGGGTGCTGGCTTCCTTCCAAGTACTCCCCTTCATCATCGCCCCGATAGTTGCGGTGCCTGTGCTGGCCGTCTTCGCGGCAGTCTTTTGGGTGATGAGCCTGATACTCGGCGGGAGGGGCCCTTACTGCGGCCTGTTCACCGGCCTGGCGTTCGCCTCGGTGCCGAGCGTATTCAGCCTCCCCGCAAACCTGCTGGTGTCGCAGTTCTGGCTGCTGCCAGGGATAGTCGGGCTTGCCATATTCGCGTGGACGGTGGCGCTGACCGTGTTCGCCGTGCAGGAGAACAATGGCTTCTCGACCGGGCGAGCCATCGCGGCCGTCTTCATACCGCTGGGGATTCTTTTCATACTGGCCGCCGCGCTGGTGGTGTTCGCCATAGTGATAATCGTGCTTGCCGTCGGCGACGGCGGTGGGTGGTATTGATGGCCGAGGCTGACCCACGAGTGTTCTACTATGTACTGGGCCAGGCGGGCGAGATCCTCGCCATAATCGACAACGACACGCAGAGCGCTGGCTCGAGAGCCAGGGAGGATAGCTAGATGAAGGAAGTTGCTCTGTCGGGAGTTGAGGAAGAGCTTTCCAAGTACCTCCGCATGGCCGAAGAAGGACCTGTGCTGATCACCAGGGACGACAGGCCGGCGGGAGTCCTGATCGGGTTCGAGACCGACGATGATTGGGCCGACTACCTCCTGGAGAGCGATCCCCGCTTCCTGAGGCTCGTTGCGGAAGCGCGCCGAAGCATCAGTGAGGGAGAAGGGGTTGACCTCGAACCCGCTTCCCTCGACGAGGCCCGCTCGCTCCGTGGGACCGGTTGGGAGGGCGACCTGGACGAGATGCGCGCTGGACGCTAGCGTTCATACGGAAATGCGCGTCTACGGTTGACGTACCATCGGGTACAATCTCGCGTGTTGTAACGCCAGTGACGGGAGCCGCGAGATGAGCGCCTTATCTTCTGCCGAGACGGGCCGGTATACCGATTCGACACCCAGGTCGCGGGAGCTGCAGGCGGAGGCGGAGCGGTTCCTGCCGGGGGGCAGCTCGAGGGGCACGGCTTACTTTGCGCCGTACCCGTTCTTCGTCGACCGGGGCGAGGGCCACTACGTCTACGACGTGGACGGCAACCGCTACCTGGACTTCATGCTGAACGCGACGAGCCTGATCATGGGGCACGCCCACCCGAACGTGACGCGGGCGATCCAGGAGCAGGCGGAACGGGGCGTGGCGTTCAGTGCGCCCACCGAGTCCCAGGTGCGGCTTGCGGAGATGCTGTGCGACCGGCTGCCGTCGGTCGATCTCGTGAGGTTCACCAGCTCGGGCACCGAGGCGACGATGAACGCGATCCGGGCCGCCCGGGCCTTCACCGGGCGGTCGAAGATCGCGAAGATGGAGGGCGGGTACCACGGCTCCCACGACTTCGCGTCCATCAGCGTCACGCCCCCCGCAGGCAGCCTCGACCCGGAGGGCCCGACGCCGGTGCCGGAGTTCCCAGGCATGCCCGATGGGGTGCTCGACAACGTGGTCGTGCTGCCGTACAACGACCTGGATGCGTGCGAGGCGGTGATTCGGGAGCACGCGGACGACCTGGCCTGCGTGATCATGGAGGCGGTGGTCTCCAACTTCGGGTACCTGCCGGGAGATGGGGAGTTCCTGCGGGGCATCCGGCGGCTTACGGAGGAGCTGGGCATCCTGCTCATATTCGACGAGGTGCAGAGCTTCAGGATAGCGCCCGGCGGCGCGCAGGAGCGCCTTGGCGTCGTGCCGGACATGACGGCGCTGGGCAAGATCATCGGCGGGGGGCTGCCGGTGGGGGCGTTCGGCGGGCGGCGCGACCTGATGGAGCAGTTCGACCCGCGCCGGCCCGATCCGATCCCCCACGCGGGCACGTTCAACGGCAACCCCATGACGATGGTAGCGGGGGAGGCGACGCTGCGCGCGCTCACGCCCGACGTGTACGAGCGGATGGACGCGCTGGGCGCGACGCTGAGGGCCAAGCTGCAGGCCGTGCTCGACGAGTTGGAGGTGCAGGCCGTGGTGACCGGCATCGGCTCGCTGTTCGCGATCAGCTTCGGGGTGGACTCGGTCAGGGACTATAGGTCGAAGCTCCGGGGCGACTCGGCGATGTCGTCGGCGGTCTTCACGGGCCTGCTGAACGAGGGCGTCCTGCTGCAGGAGAAGTGCGCGGGGGCGCTCTCGGTGCTCACGACTGAGGCGGAGGTCGACGCGCTGGTCGATGCGGTGGGGCGGGTAGTCCAGAGGGTCGCCGCAAGTCGCGATTGACGGCCGTCCAGGAGCCGGTGAGGGAATCAGCCTCCATGCTCCGAGGAGACCCTATGGTGGAAGTCAGACAGCTCAGCGATCCGAACGATGACGACTGGCTGGAGATGAGGGGCCTGCTCTGGGATGACACTGAGCGCGCCGAGCACGAGGCCGAAATGGCGGAGATCGTCGCGGAGCCGTCCCGGTTCGCCGTCTTCCTCGCCGTCACTTCTGAGCAGCGTGCGGCCGGCTTCGCCGAAGTATCCGTCCGTACCGACTACGTCAATGGCTGCGACTCGAGCCCCGTCGCCTTCCTGGAGGGCATCTACGTCAGGCCCGAGTTCCGGCGGCGAGGGGTCGCGAGGCTGCTCTGCCAAGCAGCGCAGCAATGGGGTCGGTCTAGGGAGTGCGCGGAGCTGGCCTCGGACGCCCACATCGACAACACCGTGAGCCGCAGCATGCACCTCGGGCTCGGCTTCCAGGAGACAGAGAGGGTGGTCTACTTCAGAAAAGACATCTAGCGTGCCGAATACTCTGGGTGATCCCGTATCATAAGTGCGCTCACATTACACGTAAGTTGACAACTGTATTGCAGATACGCGATACTACACGTTGGTCGTTCCCACATCGCGAGTGAGGTGCGTTAGATGAGCAAGTCAAGCGGCCTGGGCCTTCTCTTCATTGGGCTTGTGATTGTCGTCCTCGGTGTCCTGATACAGTCCGCGATCATCGAATGGCTGCTGGACGTTGTCGGCTGGATTGCCATCATCGGCGGCGCCGTGATCGGCATTATCGGCCTGGTCAGGGTGTTCACAGGCGGCGGCAGCTCGGGCTACTAGTCCCGTCGGCGCAGTCGTGTATCATGTAGCCGAGATGCGACCACTGCACTGGAGGTAAGCCATGGGCATGCTCTCGAGAATGTCCACGATAGTGAAGTCCAAGATCAACCGGGTGCTCGACGACGCGGAGGACCCGCGCGAGACGCTCGACTACTCGTACGAGAAGCAGCGGGAGATGCTGCGGAACGTGAAGCGCGGCGTGGTCGAGATGGTGACGGCCAAGCGCCGGCTGGAGCTGCAGGCGAAGAAGGCCGAGGCGAACATCGCCAAGCTGGACAGCCAGGCGCGGCAGGCGCTCGGGGCCGGGCGGGAGGACCTAGCCCGGCTGGCGCTGGAGCGCAAGCAGGCCACCATCAACGAGCTGCAGGGTCTGAGCGAGCAGATCGCCGGCCTCGAGACGGAGCAGGCCAAGCTGACCCACGCCGAGCAGCGGCTCCAGTCGAAGGTCGAGTCCTTCCGCACTCAGAAGGAGGTCATCAAGGCGCAGTACAGCGCCGCGCAGGCGCAGGTCCGCATCGGCTCGGCGCTGGGCGGGATCTCCGAGGAGATGGGCGACGTGACCCTGGCGGTCGAGCGGGCACAGACGAAGACCGACAACCTCCAGGCCAAGGCCGGCGCGATCGACGAACTCGTGGCAACGGGCGTCCTAGACGATCCCACCGGCAGCGGCGACCCGCTGGACAGGGAGCTACAGCAGCTATCCGCGTCGTCCACCGTCGAGTCTGAGCTGGCGGCCCTCAAGGGCGAGGTGGGCCCGGCGAAAGACACGAAGAGCCTGCCGGGAGGCAAGCAATGATCGTCAGGATCCTCAGCGAGGGACAGTACAACCTGCCGGGCGCGTTCGTCGACCGGCTCAACGAGATCGACAACGAGATCGTCGAGGTGGTGGGCGACGGGGACCGCGCGGCCTTCGGCAAGCTGCTCGACGAGATGCTGGACCACGTCCGCAGCAACGGCACGGAGGTGCCGGTCGAGGAGCTGGTGGAGTCGGACGTGGTGCTGCCGGAGCCGGATATTACGCTGGAAGAGGCGGCGGAGCTGTTTACGGGCGAGGGGATACTGCCGGACTAGGGCTGCCAAGACAGTCTCTTGTCGGAACCGGCTGTTGACCACTTATTGTGGACTCGCGTCTAAGCTGACCGGCCCGCTGGAGTAGGCTCTCGGCACGGAGCAGCCACACCCGCGCGTAACCATTGCTAACACCACCCCAGTGAAAGTTACGAACGACCCTGAGCACCAAGGGGCATTGTAAAGGACCAACTCACATGCAGGTCGACAACATACGGGTGCAGAACTTCCGTTGCATACGTGACTCCGGAGAAGTCCCGCTAACGCCGGAACTTACCATTCTCATCGGGGAGAATCAGAGTGGCAAGACCGCACTGTTGGACGCCTTGCTTTGCTTCAACTTAGGGGAGGCGTTCTCAACTCAAGACTTGTCCACAATGTCACCCATAAGAGAGTCCGTCCTGTCGGAAGAGATCGGCAGAGATACAATAGACATGGTCACTGTTGCGGTGAATATCTCTCGGGAGGAAAGAGAGCTTTTCAGCATTCCAGCCAGTGTGTTGACAAGCGGCATTCTGCGCATCACCAAGCGCCTTGACAATTCCTATGTCATTAAGGGAGCTAACGGAACACCTCTTTCTGAGTTATATGCAAGCATCAAGAGTAACCGTTTGCTCGCCGAGATAAGGGGGATACGTCGACAGCTTCAGTCTGTATATCAAGGCTATATAGTTAGAAAGTATCCGATGGATCAGTTCGTATTCCTTCGGCGGTCAGAAAGCGATCCAGCGTCTGCCGACCTAATCCTGTTTCGCAGTGATGCCGGCGACCTCTGGGACGACTTGCAGCAGGGCGACATCGTCCAGGTAACCCATCGAGCTCCCGATCCTTACGGCCGAAATGCCAGAGCGATGAACGCAGGGAAGTACGTTACCTTCGAAGAGGAGCTGAGCGCTGTCGAATCTGCCGCTCCTCCTGAGGGACCTGAGTTTGCCGAAGCCTTAACCGTCCTGTTGGATCGCATTGGAGAGATGCCCTCCAATCATCCCCTGAGGAGTATATACAGCGATGAGTTCCAGACACTCTTGGAAGACGAAATCGCAAGCACGGCTGATCCTGTTCCCTGGGATGAAGATGACATCTTGAAGGAGCTTCCTGTTTTCCAACGAGGAATCATATCTCCCGTAGACGACAAGCTCACTCTAAGCCCTGAAGAGCCAGAGGATGAAGACAAGGGTAGAGGGGGGCTCCAGGCCCTCGTTGATGAGGTCGGGCTGGTCCCAGCCGAAGCCGTCACCGCCGAACACACAGAAAGAGTTAGGATTTTCGACGAGAAGTCCAAGCGTCTCTCCGATTTCTTCACAGGATCCTGGGTCAAGGACGTTCAGGCTGAGCTTGTTCCGTTCAACCAAGATAGAGAACTAGGCTTAGCAATCTCCTCTCAGGGTTCCTTAGACCCTCCATCGCGCCGAAGCTATGGGTTTAACTCCTATCTGGGGCTGATGGCTAGGCTGCTTGAACTTGGGAAACGCTCACAGGGTAATCTAGTGCTACTCTTGGATGATCCTGCAATGCATCTCCACCCAATCGCTCAAGAGAAGCTCGCTGATGTACTAGGACAGCAACGATTTCAGGTACTCATAGCAACGCACTTTCCTTTCATCATCAAGCCTGATCGCCTTGATCGTGTACGGCTGCTCTGTCGCACGGAGGGTGGGGCATACCTTGAAGAGGATTGGAGTCTTGCTGGTGAGGGCCTTCTCCCAGTGAGAGGTGCCCTCTCAAGATGGGCCTTAGGCCACATACCCGTCTTGGTCGAAGGCAAATCCGATAGGGAAGTGCTGGTTGGCATGTCGGAACTCCTGAGGAAGCAAGACAAGGATTCGATGTCGAACATCATTGAACCCCTTCCGGGGGGCGGGTCCGCTATGGCTGATACGGCAAAGGCACTTCAAGCAATGAATATAAAGTTCATTGCACTGGTCGATGGCGATCAACAAGGTGAAGACACTAAGCGAAAACTCATGAGAGAGGTAGGGCTACCCGAGGCCAGCATAGTATCACTAACAGACGTGGTCGACAGCAGGACCGATCCAAAGATCGAGGACGTGTTTTCCGACGACATCAAGGCGACCAATGTCTGGGCTAATGAGGGGCTCGGAGGAGTCTTGAGAGATCTGCGCACTGGCAAATCCCAACTTGACAAGCAAACAGAGGACTGTCTGTTGTGGCTATTTCAAATGCTCAACTCTGCTGCTGGATTGTAGCGCTAGGTGTTGTTCTCGAGAACACTCCTACTAGACAGCCGGGTTACTCTCCGCTTGAATGCGCAATCTGCGTGAGTCAAGGCCACTCGATACAGTACACAACAGCCGGTCAACCCGTTGCACCGCCGCTGTGTCGAGATCTGGGACATCACGGCGTGGTAGTCGGTCGCCTAGCGCCTACCTAGACGCTGCGCAGGCGCAGCCGGCGCCGGTGGTGCCTCCGCAGCAGCCGCCTCCGCCGGCTATGGCGGATGTCTGGCCGTCGGCGCCGGTGGAGAAGGAGAGGAAGACGGATAGCTGGCGTCTGGAGTCGCTGCCGCAGTCGGGGCAGTTGGCGGGTTCGTCCATCTGGCTCATGGGCCGCAGCTTCTCGAAGACGTTGGAGCAGATGGTGCAGGCGTATTCGTAGATGGGCATCGAGGTCCCCTGTGCAGGTCCTTTGGGTGTGGGGCCATTCTATGGCGGGGGTTCGTGGCGGGTCAAACTAAGGCGGAGACTGGTGACCGTTCAGTGCTGATGAGACATTGGCAGGACTGGTCACCGGGGCAACCCCCTCATCCCAGCCTACTCCCGCAAGGGGAGAAGGGGCCAGAGACCACCTCGAGACCGACGCGAGTCGTGTCCACTCTCTGAACCTGAACGACTACGGTGACTATTCCTCGCGGGGGGCGTTGGTCCAGAGGTGGAGGCTTACCCAGGCCATCAGGATGACGTAGATCGTGTCTATGAGGACCCAGTAGTTGCCGTTGACGTCACCATCGGAGCCTCCTCCGGCCAGCTCGTCGACCCAGTTCCGGAAGAAGAGGACTGCCAGGACCGCGGCCGTGTAGAACTTCGCGTTCACGGCGAAGTAAGTCTTCGTGTCGCAGTCGCCGGATTCGGCGTCCCGCTTGGCCCGGAAGGTCACGACCAGAGCGACGACCACGGCGAAGGCCATGAACCAGTTGAGGATGTTCCACACGTCGCCGCTCTCCACCGCATCCTCGTAGACGGGACCGAGTACGAAGTGGACCAGCACGGCAACGGCGGTAAGACCTACAATGACGGCGAGGGGTCTTCTGAGCGTCTCCATGGCTTCCTCAATCCTCCAGCTCCGCGGGCCAACCGGGTTGGCCCGCTGTATGGTCGAATAGGAGCTTACACCACCGACAGCAGCAGGCGCGATGGGCGCTCGCGGTCGTGGAAGACGGTCTGGCGCGCCACGCGCAACTCCGAGTCCGACCAGAAGTCGGCCCCCGTGTTGTGGTTGCGGTCGAAGTTCGGGAAGTCCGAGCTCGCCACGTCCATCCGGATGCGGTGTCCCTCGTCGAAGCGTATGGCAGTCGGCCCCAACCGGATCGTGAGCTCGTAGGGGGTCTCCGGCTCCATCGGCTTCGGCTCGTCGTATCCCTCCTTGTAGCTGGTGCGCATGATGCCGTAGCTCAGGTTCACCGCCAAGCCGTCCGGATGGACGTCGATCAGCTTGGCGGTGAAGTCCGTCTCAGGAGCAGATGAGGCGACCCAAAGTTTGAGGGCGACGGGGCCTATAACGGTGACCGGTCTCTTGAGCGGAGGCGTGGCGTATACGAGGATGTCTTCGCGTGCATCCAGGGGCGACTGGTCCCGCACCGCGGCCTGCGCGCTCAGGTCCATCAGGCTCATGACCGGGTCGCTCGGGTCGTAGTCGTAGCGATCCGGCCGCTCCTCCGACGGCTCAGACGCAGACAGGACGCCGTCGCCGCCGACCGAGTTGGCACGTCCGCCGCTGTGGAGGAACAGCTCGATCTCCCTGGCGCAGTCCGGGGGCCACTGCTCTTCGTACCTCCACCTGTTCTCGTTCATCACGAACAGCTTTACCAGAGGCTCGGAGCCGACTCCTGTGTCGACGCCCTTGAACCGGTAGTCGTACCATCGCGCGACCTCGCCGGCGTAGGTCGTGTCAGCTTCCGGGCCGAAGTCGAGCGGGCCCTGGCGCCGCACGAAGGCGCCGTTGTCGTGTCCCCACGGGCCGATAGTGATCCGATGCTCGCCGCGGAGGGCCGCCGGCCCGTTCGCGACCATGCCTGTGAAGTTGTCGATGGCACCGATCAGCCGGTCGTACCAGCCGGTCACCTGGCAGGTCGGCACCTGAACGCGGCTGTGAATCCTGTCGAAGGCCCAGAGCTCCCTGTTCTGCTCTCTCATGTACCGCTTCAGCATGGGGCCGAGGGTGGAGAAGACACTGTCGGGGATCTCGGCGAGGGGCAGGCGCCAGACCCACTTGCCGCGCTCCACCTCGTGCCACTGCAGGTCTGCCTCGGCGCGCGTCGACGGGCCTCGGTCATCGCCCGCCCTCTTCCGCGCGTCGACCGCCATGTTGTACGTCCACTGCAGTCGCCGGCCCGTCTCGAACACGCCAAAGTTGAGGTCGAGTATGCGGGACGCCATCCCGCTGGCGAAGAGCGCGCCCAGGTGGGGTGGAGCGGCCCCGGCGAGCTGCCATATGCACCACGATGGGTAGGAGTGCCCCCACGTGCCAACCTGTCCGTCGGAGCCCGGCAGTCCGGCTGCCCACTCGACGGCGTCGTACCCGTCCTGTGCGTCGAAGGTGTCGGCGCTGTCCTGGAACTGCCAAATGAAGTCGCCGTCCGATGCGTAGCGGCCCCGTATGTCCTGGACCACGACGACGTACCCTCGGGCGGCGAGGTCGCGCGCCGTCGCCACATTGGAGCCGGAGGCCTTGTCATACGGGGTGCGCTGGAGCAGCACCGGGTAGCCGCCGCCGGAGACCGGGCTGTAGACGTCCGCGCGGAGCACCGTCCCGTCCCGCGTCTCCATCGGCACGTTCTCCCGGACCTTTACGTCGAAACCGGCCATCCGCACGCTCCTTCACCTGTTCAGACAGTATATATGTCGTCAGGTTTGACGATCCTTAAGTACGCCACCTGGTTGGGCGCGTTGCCCCCAGGCACGGCGAGGGCGGGTTTGAGACCCGCCCCTACGGCGTGCGGCTGGGCCAGACATGCGTTGCGCTGTCGTGGTGGTGCGTTCATAATCTACGCGCAGCGATTCCAGGCTGACCCATACCGAGGAGACGTACATGTTCGACATCAAGATCACGGGCGGGACCGTCGTGGACGGAACGGGAGCGGCGGGCCGCCGGGCCGACGTGGGGATCACGGGCGACCGGATAGAGGCCACAGGCGACCTGTCCCAGGCCGAGGCCGGCCGCACCATCGACGCCGACGGGCTGACGGTATCGCCGGGTTTCATCGACACGCACGTGCACTCGGACGCGGCACTGCTCACCGATCCCCAGCACTCGGAGGGCATCCTGCAGGGCATCACGACCGAGATACTCGGGCAGGACGGGCTGTCGTACTGCCCCCTCTCGGCCGACAACTACAAGGTGTACGGGCGCTACCTGCGCGGCATCCTGGGCGATCCGCCCGAGGGGCTGGACGCGAGCAGCGTGGCGACCTTCCGCGAGGCCTACCGGGGCACGACCGCCGTCAACACCGCGTACCTGATAGCCCACGGCGCGCTACGGCTGGAGACGTGCGGGTTCGAGGACGTGCCGATGACGGGCGACCGGCTGGAGCACGCCCAGCAGCTCGTGCGGGAGGGCATGGAGCAGGGCGCGGTCGGCCTGGCGACGGGCCTCTCGTACCACCCGCAGGCCTGGAGCGACACGACTGAGCTGGTGGAGATATGCAGGCCGGTCGCCGAGGCGGGCGGCGTCTACGTCACCCACCTGCGCGACGTGAACACGGACCGGGCATACGGCGACGGCGGCGTGCCGGAGGCGCTGGAGGTCGGGCGGCAGTCGGGCGTGAAGGTTCACTTCTCCCACTACCGGACGGCGGCGCCGACCGCGGGCCAGGTGGCCGAGCGGTTCGCTGAGATCGACGCGGCGGGGGACGCTGTGAGCATATCGGGCGACCTGTACCCGTACCCGACGGGCAGCACCTTCCCCGCCAGCAACCTGCCCAGCTACTCCCACCAGGGCGGGCCGGACGCCATCATCAAGCGGCTCCAGGACCCGGAGGAGATGCCGAAGCTCGTAGAGCACATCGAGGCCAGCATGAAGCGGCCCCTCATCGAGGCCGTGCTGTCATACCTGCCCAACCACCCGCAGTTCGAGGGGATGGTGATGGGCGACATCGCCGAGCGGATGGCGATGGGCCTCGGCGAGGCGCTCTGCCAGCTGCTACTGGAGGAGGACCTGCAGATCGCGTTCTGGGGGACGCCGCCGGACAGCGTCAACACGTGGGAGCAGGTGAGCCGCGACTCGCAGGACTTCCTGGGCCGGCCCGACTTCATGGTCGGGAGCGACTCGATCCACGTCGGCAGCTTCCCCCACCCGCGCGCCTACGGCACGTTCCCGAGGTTCATCGGCCGGCTAAGGCGCAGGTTCAACGTGCTGTCGCTGGAGACGGTCATCCAGCGCGTCACGGACAACCCGGCCCGGAGGTTCGGGCTGACGCAGAGGGGCCGCATCGAGGAGGGCTACTTCGCCGACGTGGCGGTGTTCGACGCGGACCGGATCATCGACACGGCGACGTTCGACGACCCGGTGCAGCACCCGGTGGGGATACCGTACGTGCTGGTGAACGGGCAGGTGGCGGTGGACGGGGCGAAGCCTACGGGGGTGCTGGCGGGTCAGCCGGTGCCGTAGGGGGGCGATTCCAGGTCTAGGTAGAGCTGCCTAGCACTGCCCCCGTATCGAGTACGGGGCAGGCTCTTCGACAAGCTCAGGGCGAGCGATCTTGTAAGGGCCAGTTCCCGTTGGTCTTGCTCGTACCACTGCCCCTCCAAGCCGGAAAGCGGGACCGCACCCCGCGCCGCGCCTCTGGGTTCCTGCCTTCGCAGGAACGACGATTAGGGCGCACGCTCCTTCGGCGGGCCCTTCAACACCTAGTCCTCACGATTCCCACTCGGGGCGTTGCATGGTGAAGGCGTTGTTGACTTCGACGAAGTCTAGGTAGCCGAGGCGTCCTACAGGGCGGAGCTTGAGGAAGTCGATGCGGCCGTCGGTGACCACGCTGTCGTCGATGTGGACACCTATCACCTCTCCGAATACGACGGTGTTGGGTTCGCCGGGCTTGTTGGAGAGCACCTCGACGGACCGCGTGTAGCGGCACTCCAGGTGCAGGGGGCTCTCGGCGACCCGGGGGCACTTCACGAGCCTGCTCTCGGCCTTGGTCAGGCCGGCGTACTCGAACTCGTCGACCTCGTGGGGGGCTGGCACTGCGGAGGCGTTCATGCGCTCCCGCAGCTCGGACGTGGCGACGTTGACCACGAACTCGCCCGTGGTCTGGGCGTCGACGACGGCGTCCTTGAGCCCGCCGAAGCGGTGGTTGCTGGTGGCGGAGAACATCACCTGGGGCGGGCCGTAGGCCACGGCGTTGAAGAAGGAGTAGGGCGCTAGGTTCGGGACGCCCTCGGCGCTGAGGGTGGATATCCAGCCAATGGGCCTGGGGACGACGATTGCGTTCAGCGCGGTGAATTGCTCGCCTGGGGCCTTCCCGATCTCGTAGAACATCGACGCCTCCATTTGGGCATGAGTAGAGGACGCGGCCAACTTTAACACGCCATGCACGCCAACTGTCATTCCGAGGAGCGCAGCGACGAGGAATCTACGGCCCTTGAATGTGGGCATCCGTCCGTGCCAACACTTCGCGGAGCCAAGAGAAGGCCGGTACGCGAGTGCGGGCCTGGATTTAGTCCACGGTCCCTAGATTCCTCACCCCGCTGACGCTCCGTTCGGAATGACATTCTGAGGAACACCCTAGCCTGCATGGGCTGCGTTAGGAATGACCATGCCCCAACGGTGCCTGGAGTCCATAGCGCAGGGACTGGATACCTGCTTTCGTCGGTATGACGGTTCGCCGGGCGGTTTCCGTGTGAAATACCGGCCGAGGGGTTATCCTTCCACGGTTGGCAACTGCTGGACGGCCTGTTCGGGCTGGGTGGGAGTGACGCCCGGCCGCACGGGCCGTCCGCGCGAGCGCGGGGAGGTCGATGCCGGAGCCCTTACAGATCGTGGTGGCGGCGGTGGGGATGCTGCTGGCGTCGACGGTGTCGAGCACCCTGGGGTTCGGCATCGGGCTGACGGCCGGGCCGGTGCTGCTGCTGGCGCTGGAGCCGCAGTCTGCGGTCGTCCTGATCAACACGTCGGGCCTGCTGCCTACGGCGCTCGTGGTCTACCAGACATGGGGGCGGCTGAAGCTGCGGGAGATCGCGCCGATAGCGGCGGCGGGCGTGCTGGGAGCGCCGGTTGGCGCGTACGTCCTGGGCGCGGTCGACCCGGTCGCCATGCGAATCGGCATCACGTTCCTGGTGCTTGCCCTCGCGGCTGTCATCACGACCGGCGCCGGCGCGTCCTTACCGCGCCCCAGGTGGCTGGGCCCTCCGCTGGCGCTGGTGGTCTCGGCGCTCATAACGTCGTCGGGCGTGGGCGGCCCGATCATGGCGCTCTTCCTGCTCGACCAGGACAGGCACAGGGACGAGCTGCGGGGCACCCTGGCGGCTTACTTCTTCGTGGTGATGGCGGTCGGCTCGGCGGGCTACGCCGCGGGCGGTCTGCTGACCGGGGAGCGCATGGTCTACGTGCTAGTCGCCATCGTCCCGGTGCTGGCGGGATTCCGCTTGTCCGCGCTGCTGCTGCGCCGCATGAGCCGGGAGACGTTCCGCAAGGCGGCGCTGGGACTCATCCTTACCGCCAGTCTCGTTGTCCTCGCACGCGAGCTGCTGTCGGCGTAGAGACGGCCACGCCAGCCTCGCTCAGGGCTTGAATGCCCCGACGGTCTCCGAGTTTACGGTGACTGTGTACTCCACACCCTGCTCGAAGTCGGAACCAAGGGGAACCACCGTCTCGACCACGGGCAAGTCGCGGGTGCACGCCGCCTGCGGGTCGGTCACCTCGTGGTGGGTGATGGCCACGTGTATGGTGTTCGACTCGCGCCGCCTGATCTCGTAGCCGTTAAACTGGGAGCAGCTGCCGCCCTTCGGCATGCGGGAGACGACGCGAAGCTGGTACTGGGGCGGGTCGCTCTCGAGTATATCGATCTCGGCCAGGTCGATGGGGGACTCGGCGATGGTGGTGAAGCCGAGCTTGGGCACGGGCAGGGTGAAGGTGGTGGTCACCCGGTCGTTCACGATCACGCGGTAGGTCTGTCCGGGCTCCAGCGCCTCAGCGATGGGCTCGACCGTGTCCAGCTCGACCACCTCATCGTCGCAGGGGATCGCCCATGAGGTGGGCGGCGGCTGCATCAGCGTGACCGTGGCTACGATGTCGTTGCCCTTCACCTCGAGGCCCTGGCTGCCGGGACGCGCACAGCCTTCGATGGTCGACTGGTAGTAGGCGACGCGCAGGAACAGCTCCGGCTCGTTGGGAATCAGGTTGGCCCAAATCACGCGGGCGGGCGTCTCGACCCACGTCCGCCAGTCGGCGCCCGGCTCCACCTGGTCGGGCGGCGGCTGCACGAGCACCAGCAGCATGTCCACCTTGCTGGGGTTGCCGCGGGTTATCACGTCGTACGCCGTGTCGTTGGTGAAGGCGAGACGGCCGTCTGACTCGACTATCCTGGCGCTCAACCCGTAGGTGTTGCGGGAGTCGATGTCGTCCTTGTGATACTCGACCTTGAACCTGATGGGCACCTGGCCGGGGTCTGAGATGGTCTGGCGGGCGATGAGTGGCGCGGCCGCGTCCTGGTAGGACACGTCCCGGAGCGATACTTCGAGCGTTGCGCCCGGCGTGAGGGCGATGCGCTCCCGGTATGTGACGGTGCCGCTGACCGAGGCGTTGGGGCTCCGGCCGGACGTCACCTCCTGTTTCGCGTTCGTGGGCTCCGGCTCGCCCTGGCATGCAGCCGTGCCGAGCACGGCCATCAATGCTATAGCGAATAGCAGGGACGCCCTGGGCCTGAGATTCATTCCAGCACCTCGTTCACGGCGGCACAAGCGGGAGACCCGTCCTATAACGATTATAGCTACGGCGAAATCTTTGCGGGCGCGCGCCGCCCACGATTACCATGGTCTGGAGGTGTCGACATGGACCTGTACCAGCGCGTGGACGAGGCCGTTCAGAAGGGCGAGGCCTGGCGCGCGAAGGAGATACTGCGAGGGAACATCGCGTCCGGCAGCTACGACTCGCAGCTGTACGAGCGCTACGGCATGCTGCTCATGGACCTGGGCGAGCTGATGGAGGCCGGCAAGTACCTGTTCCTGTCCGGGCGGCGGAGCGCCGAGTATGAGCGCGCGATCGACGTCTACCTGTCGCGCCACCCAGCGGACCGGCCCGACGTGCTGTACCACTCGTTTCCATCCGCCGCCCGCTTCGGCGAGCACCAGCTGAGCCGGTATCCGCTGGAGGTCAGGCGCACCCTGCAGGAGCGCGGCCTCCCGGAGTATTTCGAGGAGCTCCACCGGCAGCGGCTGGAGCGGCACAGGCAGCGCAAACGGGTCTACGAGCGGGCGCATGAGCAGGTGCTGCTCCGCGAGGGCTGGGCCGGCCCCAGCAGCGTGTTCAGGTACGGCCCAGGCAGCTTCAGGCGGTACCACGACATCGCCGGTCATCCCCATCCGGTGGAGCGGGTCATCCGGATGCTCGGGGTGGGCCTGGCGGGCGCGGCCAGCATCTTCCTCATGGCTGCTACAGTCGTAGGCGTGGTGGCTATCGTTCGCTGGGCGACGTCGCTGCTGTAAACATCGACCGGGCTTTACTCCGGGCGGGGTAGACGCTACCCTCTCGGTCACTATGAAAGCCGCCGTTTACAAGGGCAGGCGCCGCCTCGCCGTCGAAGAGATTCCCACGCCCGAGCCGGGCCCCGGGCAGGTGCTCGTCAGGGTGCGGCTCAGCGCCATTTGCGGGACGGACGTGCACGCGTACATGTACGACGCGCCCCGGCCGGGCACGGTCATGGGCCACGAGTACTGCGGGACCATAGCCGCAGTGGGTGACGGCGTGACGAGCTGGGGCGAGGGCGACAGGGTGGTCGGCGGCGGCGGTATCGCGCCGGCGGGCAGCCTGCCCAGCTTCAAGGGGGCGCGGTTCAACTACAGGACGATGGGCTTCGACGCCAAGCCCGTGCGCGCCTACGCCGAGTACGTCCTGATGGAGGAGTGGGAGCCGCTGGGCGTGCCCGACGGGGTGTCCGACGAGGACGCCGCCCTGTGCGAGCCGCTGGCTGTGGCTGTACACGCCGTCCGGCGTTCAGCCCTGAAGCTGGGGGACTCGGTGGCCGTGCTCGGCGGAGGGCCGATCGGGCTCTTCACCGCCCAGGCAGCCAGGGCCGCGGGCGCGAGCAAGGTCATCCTGTCGGAGCCTGCGCCCGCGCGGGCCACGGCGGCCCTGGAGCTGGGAGTGGACGCGGTGGTCGACCCGAGGAGCGGCGACGCGGTCGAGGAGGTGCTGGCGCACACGGGCGGCCTAGGCCCGGACGTGGTATTCGACTGCGCCGGCGCGCCGCCGACCCTCGACCAGGCCATGAACATGGTGCGACGCGAGGGCCAGGTGATGCTGGTCGCGCTCGCATGGGAGCCGACGCCGATGCTGCCCGTCGACTGGATCGCGCGGGAGGTCAGCCTGGCGACGACGTTCTCGTCGGCCTCCGAGGACTGGCTCATCGCGTTCGACCTGCTGGGCTCCGGGAGGGTCAGGACGGGGCCCATGCTGTCCGAGTCGAGCTTCATCCCGCTGGACGACATACAGCAGGCCTTCGACGATCTGATGCAGCCTTCCACAGAGCTGCAGATGATCGTAAGCATCCCCTGACGACCACAACGTAAGTAGCGTGATGACGTTGAAGCTGGTCAACTGGAATGTGGAATGGGCCACGCCAGGCCCCAGATCAAAGAGGACACTTGGGATACGAAGGGGCATCGAACAACATGCTCCCGATGTCGTATGTCTCACTGAGGCATACGCGAAGACGTGGATTCAGGAAGGACACTCGATCTGCTGCCAACCTGATTACGGGTACCCAATCAAGGAAGGACGAAGGAAGGTCCTCCTTTGGTCCCGGGAGCCGTGGGAGAAGGTCGATGACGTGGGGCTCGGCTCACTTCCACCCGGAAGGTTTGTGTCCGGCGTTACAAGGACCTCGGTGGGCGAGGTGACCGTAATCGGGGTCTGTATTCCTGCGGCTGGGATGAGGACTGAGGCCAGCCGAGGGTCGGAACGCAAGGTGCGGTGGGAAGACCACAAGCAGTACCTAGCAGGTCTCACCCATGTGCTCGAACGCACTCCCGCCAAGCGGCTGATAGTGGTCGGGGACTTCAATCAACGGATTGGGCAAGTCAGACACGCGCCGCCTCCTGACGTTCGTGCAGCGCTCCAGAGCGCCATACCGCCGCACATGACGATCGCAACCTCCGAGCTTTGCTTTCAGGGACGCAGATGCATCGACCACATCGCATTGAGTGAGGACCTGGCAGTCGAGTCACTCGGCGTGATTAGCAACATGGATGGCGGTACCGAGTTATCGGACCACTTCGGGGTTGTCGCCGACGTGTCCGCAAAGAACACTTCTTAGTTGGGGCTGGACGTCGCGAACCTTTCGACCTTGATTTCGTTGGCTCGCTCCCTGGACTGCCATAGATCGTAGGCCATCTGCATCCTGAGCCAGGTTTCGGGCGTGGAGCCGAACGCCTGGGACAGGCGGTGGGCCATCTCGACGGACACGCCCGCCTTCTCGTTCACGAGGTCAGACAGCGCCTGGCGGGTGACGCCCAAGCCCTGCGCCGCCCGAGTCACGGTGAGGCCAAGCGGGTCCAGGCACTCGCACTTCACGATCTCGCCGGGATGGGTGGGGCTGTGCATCGGCATCATTCCACTGATTCAATGGTAACTGCTCAGAGTTGGTGGGGCATGTACAGACTTGCTCCTCGGCAAGCCCGAGAGCCCCCATCCCTTCGACCGGGCTCAGGACAGGCTCAAGCTTCCCCCTCGGGAGACCTTTGCATAACGCAGTCGCGCCGGGGAGGGGGACCCTGCCCTTCCACCCCTCTAGGTTCCTGCCTCCGCAGGAACGACGACTATATTGGCGCGCGCATTACGGTTGTTCAAGGGTCTCCTCGGGGGGAAGAGGCCAGCCCCCTCCCTCAACTCTGAACGGTCGCCTCCTATGATAGCGTGTTTACTTTGGCGGACGACTCCCTCAGAATGCCTCCGCAGGAACGACGGACAGGGTCGCCTTCAGTCTGTCTTCATAGAGTTGTCTTCAAATGAGCGAGATCCAACAAACCCCGACACCACGCATGCTGATCGATCCTGGGCGGGCTAGGGGGCGGATGGAGGCGCGTGGGCTGGATGTGCTGGTGGGTGCGGGGTATGTGAACTACGGGTACATCGCCGGGTACTTCACCCACTTCGGGCGGGACTACCCGGGGCCTCTGTACAACGGGCTGGCGATGGTGCGGTTCTCGGCGCTGCCGCGCGACCCGGCGCTGCCGCCGTTCCTCGTCACGTATCCCGGCGAGGAGGGCGACATACACGTCCAGGGCTCGTGGATCGAGGACCGGCGCTTCTGGGGGCCCAAGTACAACGTGCCGGGACGCACACCCGCTTTCGAGATCAACGAGGACCCGTACAGGACTCTCGCGGAGGCCCTCGACGAGCGGGGTCTGGCCGGAGAGGTCATCGGCCTCAGCATGTCGGAGGTGCCGGTGCCGATGCTCCGGGGCCTCGAGGCGGCTTTGCCGCGGGCGACCCTTATGGACGCGACGGACGACTTCAACGCGATTCGCTTGGTGAAGACGCCGGAGGAGATCAGGCGGCTGCGGGGCGCAGTGGCCGGGGCGGAGAGAGGGCAGCTGGCGGTGCGCGAGTGCCTCCGCGACGGCATGACGGGGTTCGAGCTCGCGGCGGAGGTGAAGCGGGCGGTGACGGACGAGCGCACGGACCGGTATATCGTCCACGTCAGCGCGGGCGCGCTGGGATCGGTCGTGCTTGCGCCAACGGACGAACCCATACGCCGCGACTCGATCGTGTCGGTGGACGTGGGCTCGCTCTACGAGGACTATTGCGGCGACATGTTCCGCGTCTACGCGTTCGGCGATGCGCCCAGGGACGCGCTCGACATCCACGAGAAGCTCGACGAGGTCAACGAGATGCTGATCGATGCCGTCAGGCCGGGCGTGCTGGCTTCGGAGCTGTACGAGCTTGGGCGCGGCGAGATGGAGCGGCGCGGACTGAGCCTGGCGCTGGATTTCGTAGGCCACGGCCTGGGCATCGACGTGCACGAGACGCCGTACTTGATACCGACGGACCATACGCCGCTCGAGCCGAATATGGTGGTGGTGCTGGAGGCTTCGACGCGCCGGTCGGACCTGGGCCACATCTGCGCGGAGATCACGTGCCTCGTGACCGAAGACGGCTGCGAGGTGCTGAATTCGCTGCCGCATACAATCACGTACGTCCCATGAACAGACCTGGCGGCGCCTCCACAGCCCCAAACCTCGACTTCGGCCGGTTCGAGTGGGTCAGCTTTGACTGCTACGGGACCCTGGTCGATTGGGAGACGGGCATCTCGACGGCGGTCGGGCAGGTACTGGAGTCCCACGGGGTCCGTAAGTCGAGAGCCGAAGTCCTGACCCTCTTTGCGGATGCGGAGCCGAGGGTGCAGGGTTCAGAGGACTTCCTGGAGTACCGAGCCGTGCTGCGACGTGTGATGGCGGTAATCGGTGAGGAGGTTGGAATCGCGTGCAACGAGTCCGACCTGGACTGCCTCGCCGACACGCTGCCGGGCTGGCCGGTGTTCCCGGAGGTCGTGGAGGCGCTGAACGCGTTGCAGACGCGCTGCCGGCTCCGGTGATCTCCAACGTGGACGACGACCTGTTCGCCGGGACGGCCAAGGCGCTGGGCGTCGACTTCGACGTAGTCGTCACGGCGCAGCAGTTCCGGAGCTACAAGCCCAATCTGCGGAACTTTCATGCCGCCCGCGAGCGGATGGGTGTCGAGACAGACAGGTGGCTGCACGTGGCCGAGAGCCTGTACAACGACATCGGGCCAGCGAACCGGCTTGGGATCAAGTCGGTATGGGTGGACCGGTCAGACAGGGGCGGCGGGACGCTCCGCTCCGACGCCGTTCCCGACGTGGTTGTCCCCGATCTCGCCGCCCTCGCACGGCTGATGTGCCAGGGGTGATCTGAGGTCGACGCCGGGCGGGAGAGGAGGAGCAAGATGACCCCAACCCCGAAGGTGCACCCGTTTCTGTGGTTCGATGGCCGGGCAGAAGAGGCGGCCAGGTTCTACGTGTCGGTGTTCCCAGACTCCCGGATGCTGAAGGTCGAGAGGGCGCCGTCCGGCCCGGGCGAGGGAGCCGCCGTCGTGGAGTTCGAGATCGGAGGGCAGAGGTTCGGAGCGGTCGACGGCGGACCGATGTACAAGCTCACACCCGCTATTTCGTTCGTGGTCTCATGCGACTCGCAGGAGGAGATCGACCACTACTGGGACAGGCTCTCGGAGGGCGGCACACAAAGCCAGTGCGGCTGGCTGGAAGACCAGTTCGGCGTCTCCTGGCAGGTCGTCCCCGCAGCGCTCGGAGATCTGATGCAAAGCGACCCGGAGGGCGTGATGGGCGCGCTGCTGACGATGCAGAAGATCGACATCGAGCAGCTCCGCCAAGCCTCTAAGGCCAACCGGTAAGTACTGTGGACCTGGCCGCAGGGATCCGGATGGCCAACCATCCCAAGGGACGCGATAAGGGGCCGGCGCGGCGGCCCCCCATCGTAGCCGGTGGCGGGAGGTGTTACCCTAGAATGACCCCGCCGCTCGCTCTACGGCGGACAGTGCCATCGGTATCGAGGCATCGAGAGTGAAGGACAGACCACGCGATATTTCTAAGGTCCTGAGGGAACCGTCCTACCTTGTCCAGGCTGTACGCGTACCCATACAGAAGTTCATTCACACCGAGGAGGTCGGTGCGGTCATCCTGCTGTTGGGAGCTGCCGCGGCGCTCACCTGGGCGAACTCCCCCTGGTCCGAGTCGTACGAGAGCTTTTGGCACACGAAAGTCTCGTTCGACATCATACTCTTCGCCGTCTCGGAGGACCTGAGGCACCTGGTGAACGATGGCCTGATGGCCGTCTTCTTCTTCCTGGTGGGGCTAGAGATAAAGCGAGAGCTGCTCCACGGGGAGCTGTCCACATTCAGAAAGGCGGCCCTGCCAGCCTTCGCGGCCGCAGGCGGCATGGCAATGCCGGCGCTGGTCTACCTCCTGTTCAACTGGTCGGGCGAGGGCGCAAATGGCTGGGGCGTTCCCATGGCGACCGACATCGCATTCGCGCTCGGCGTGCTTGCGCTGCTGGGGAGGAGAATGCCGGCCGAGCTGAGGGTGTTTCTGCTGGGCCTGGCGGTGGTCGACGACCTGGGCGTGATCGCCGTGATCGCCACCTTCTACACTGATACCATCCACTGGACGGAGCTGGGCCTGGGAGTAGCGACGTTCGCCGCGATTGCCGTATGTATTCGGGTCGGCGTCCGCTCACTGGGCTTCTACCTCATCATGAGCGTCGTGATGTGGCTACTCTTCCTCGAGTCCGGCGTCCACGCCACCCTAGTCGGGGTCCTGTTGGCTGCGATCGTGCCTTCCCAGCCGGACCTCCACCGGAGGGATTACGCCGCGGTCATCGAAGACCTGCTCCACGACTTCAGGCTGGCGATGGAGAACGGCGACGAGGAGAGGGCCGAGGCCATCGTGGAGCGGATCGAGCATCTCAGCCAGGGCACCGAGGGACCGCTGGAGCGTCTGGAAGAGATGGTCCACCCGTGGGTCAGCTTTGTCATACTACCCATCTTCGCGCTTGCGAATGCCGGCATCGTCTTCACAGCGGACACCCTGTCCGACGCACTCGCCAGCAGCGTAACCATGGGCATCGCCGCCGGGCTGCTGTTCGGCAAGGCTTTTGGCATTTTCGGTCTGACCTGGGTCGCGGTTCGACTGGGGATAGGCCAGCTGCCCTCGGGCGTCGGATGGCGGCATGTGCTGGGCGTCGGGTTCCTGGGAGGCATAGGCTTCACCGTCGCGATATTCGTCTCGGCCATAGCCTTCACCGACCAGGCCCTGGTTGACCAGGCAAAGATGGGCGTGTTCGGGTCTTCAATCCTGGCCGGAGCCGCAGGCTACCTGTTCCTGCGCTTTGCAGGCGCCCGGGCCTCTGAGCCGAGCAGCTAGAACATAGGCTGGGGCCAGCCCCCGGGAGACCTTGAGCGGGGAACTTCTCGCGGGGCAATCCAAGTTGGCGCACCACCGTCACCCTAGCCCTTGGCTGTTGTCCACGGGGCCGGGGACTGGATACCGGCTTTCGCCGGTATGACGGTATGGCGCCGGTGGCCATCTCGGTAGCAATGACGGTTGTGCAGATGTTCGCTAGAGCTGTGTCTTCAGGCTGTGGATGCCGGTCGCGCCGCTGGGCCGGTTCTCGCGGAACTCCTCGATCTGCGGTGTGCCGTCGCCCTCGGCTGCGCGCACGCGGAAGACGTGATGCCCTGACTCGACGGGCCAGTCGTAGCGCCAGATGACCCAGGTGGTGTCGGAGAGCGGCGTACGGAGCTGCGCCTCCTGCCACGGGCCGTCGTCGACCCTGACCTCGACCTTCGATATCTGCTTTGCGCCGCCGAAGGCGATGCCGCCCACCGGCACGAACCTCTGGCCGTCGTTCTCATACGTCGCGTCCACGGCCACGGTGTCGACCACCGAGACCGTCCTCACCTCGGCCCGCTCGTCCCAGCCCCGCTCGACCCAGTAGCCCTGGCGGTACTCCTCGGTGATCTCCATGCCCGTGATCCACTTGGGCTGCTTCATCCCGTAGCGGTCGGGCCGCCAGATGCGCAGAGGAAAGCCGTGATCGACCGGTATGGGATGGCCGTCCCAGTCGTACGCCAGCATGATCCGCGGGTCCGCCGCGATCTCGTCCAGCGGCACTGTCTCGTAGAAGCCATCGCCCGAGGTGATGTACAGGTACTTGGCGTTGCCGTCCAGATTGGCGTCCTCGAGGATCTTCTGCATGCTGACGCCGGTCCAGTAGGTCGTGCTGATCAGGTCGGTGCCGAGCCTTCCCGAGATGCAGGACAGCGTGACGTAGTGGCTCTGGGACTCGTACTTGTTGCGGATCTCGTCCAGGCTCAGCATGAGGGGGTTGCCGACGAGGCCGGTGATCGGGAGCGTGTAGTTGGTCCCGTCGATGACCGTGGGCGATACGCGGATGAAGACCTTGTAGTGGTCCTTGACCGGAGTGTACTCGGGGCGCGTCCCCGGCGCGGGCATGAGCGGATCGTCGGCGTTGGGGAACGGCGACCTGGAGCTGCCCTCAGACTGGTGGGCCGCGGTCATCGCGGCCTCGTTGGCCAGCCGGCGCTCGTCGGACCGGGCCAGCACCTGGCCGACGCCCGCGCCCACGACGGTGACCGTAGCCGTAGCCGCTCCCAGGCGCACGAGGAACTGCCGCCTGTGTATGCGGGCGACCTCGCGCCTCTCCCTGGCGCGGGAGCGGGCATCATCGACGGCCTCGGGAGTCTCTTCGTCGACCGGCGCAGGCTCGGGTTCGGGCTCTTCCTGGTGATCGAGGCGGTCGTAGGCGTAGCCTGTCGAGAGACCCCAGGCGAGGTAGAGCACCGCAAGCCAGGCGATGCCGATGACCGGGCTGACGGGCGACTGGCCGATGGCTACGCTAATGGCGATCATCGGCAGACCCGCCAGTGCACCGAGCACAAGCCCGCTGCCGCGCCCGGTGAATCCCCACGTGCTGCGGGCGGCAAAGTAGGCCGCGCCGGCAACCGCGCCCATTACGACGACCTGTATGTTGGCTATGATCTGCTCGGCCGTCTTGGCGCTGTCGGCGACGCTCATGTTCACCATGAGCATGCTGTCGATCATCAGGTCAATGCCGAAGGTGACCAGCCCTCCGGGCAAGATGCGCGTGATCCAGTCGAAGAACTCGTACGGAATGTAGGGCAGGTCGACCAGCTTGTGTACCAGGTACATTAAGCCCGTCAGGGCCGCGGTCAGCAGACCCCCGGTGATTGCCCCTGTGCCAAGACGCAGTTTTTTCATCGCACCCACCTCGAACGGGTATAAGGCCATATTACCCGAATATGCCGCAGGGCGTCGCTGGTAGCAGCCTCGACCATGAGAGACGACACCCCTTCAATCTCTTGGATGCCCCACAGCCCAGGATGATTCGAGCCGTGGAGCGCACAACGCCGGGAGGACCGCCACCCGACGGGTTACGCTGGCCCTTACCTGCCCTCTACGGCGGCCTGCGAGGCTGGCTGGGCCAGCGGGGTTCCTGAGTAGATGCGGCGGAAGGCTCCCATGAACCAGGTCACGAACATCACGACTATGAACGCGACGCCTGCGATGCCCAGCACCAGCGGCGCGTCTATGTAGTCGGCCAGGACGCCGTTGTACAGGTTGGCGATGGCCATCATGCCGCCGATGTGCACCGAGTAGATCGCGCCCACCCTTCCGCGCACGCTGTCGGGCACGATGGTCTGGATCATGGTGTGGGTGAGGGTCATGAACCCGGCCTGGGTCGCTCCCATGGCCGCTGCGCCCAACAGGGCCATGGGCATGTTCACGGCGGCGGCCAACACCACGGGCGAGAGGCCGCTGAGAACGCCGAGGTTCAGGAGCAGCCGTCCCTTCGACACTCCGTCGCCGAGGCCCGCAAGAAGGAAGACCGAGACGAGCGCGCCGGCCCCCACGGCCATCATCATGTAGCTGAAGCCCGCCTCCTCGGCCTGGAACTGCTGAGAGGACAACACTGGCAGCAGGGACTCGAAGGACATCGTCAGGCCGCAGTGGAAGAGCGCCAGCAGGACGATGGCAAGCAGTGTGGGATTCCTGTACATGTAGGTCAGTCCGGCACCGAAATTCGCTGCCAGGCTCTTGCCTGGATCGATCCTCCCCGTCGAAGGCGTGCGTATCCTAAGCACCTGCACGAACCCCACCAGGTAGAGCCCGGAGCAGAGGAAAAAGGTGGCTTCGAACCCAAGCGTCGGGAGCAGCAGCAAGATGGCCAAGGGCCCCGCGAGGCGGGACCCGTGCCCGGCCGCCTGGTTGAGGGCGATGGCGTTCAGGAGCAGCCTGCGCGGCACGAGATTCGGGATCAGCGCCTGGGACGCGGGCATCATCGCGGCCCTGGCGGAGCCGTTCACGAAGGCAAGCGACACGAGGGCCCAAACCGGGGCTGCGTCCGCGAGCACCATGACTCCTAGCGCGACGTTGTGCGTCATGTTGATCGCGAACATCGCCGCGACCACGACGCGCCTGTCGAATCGGTCCGAGAGGTAGCCGGTGAATGGTGTGACCAGCACCCTCGGCGCCATGGCTGCGAAGGTGACCACTCCGACCCAGACGGGGGAATCCGTCTCGGCATATACGAGCCAGCCGCGCGCGACTATGAGGGCCCAGGCGGCAGCGCCCGCCGACATGCTCGCCGTCCACAGCGTGAGGAAGTCGCGGTGCGACAGCGACTCTAGGTAGGTCGGCAGTCGGCGCAGGGCAATCTCCTAGGAGGGCTCGTGCCCCGCCCCGACGCCAAAGCATCGGGGCGGGGCCGCGTGTCGGGATTCGCGCAGTGTAGGGGTGTGTCCGCGCAGGTGTCAACGCAGCCGGCAGTGTCCTCACCGCGAGACCGGACTACATGACGCCGCCGGGCAGATTGAGTACGATAGCGTGGACTGAACTGGAGCGCGGAATGCAAATTGGACTTGGCACGATCCTGATCGGGGATTCCATCGACATCGTCGAGCTTGCGCCTAGGGTGGAGGAGCTCGGGTTCGACTCGATATGGACTCCTGAGCAGCCTACCCTGCCGGTCGTGACGGAGGAGCGGATACCCAGGGAGTGGGGCGACATCCCGGACCCGTTCGTGCTCCTTAGCCGGGCGGCGACCGTCACTACGACGCTGAAGCTGGGCACGGCGGTGTGCGTGGTGACGGAGCGCCACCCGATCACGCTGGCGAAGGAGGCCGCAACGCTGGACATGTACAGCGGCGGCCGATTCCTGTTCGGCATCGGCACAGGGTCGCACCGGGAGCAGGCGGAGATCTACGGCGTGGACTTCGA
Organism: Dehalococcoidia bacterium; assembly: GCA_965209165.1. Lineage (GTDB taxonomy): Bacteria > Chloroflexota > Dehalococcoidia > Lucifugimonadales > CAJWER01. The sequence goes on along the minus strand of CBDBQI010000004.1, from coordinate 494,751 downwards.
CCGCAGATGGACGCAGGCCCGCGAGGCAGTCGCGGCGATGAAGTTGCTGTGGACGCAGGAGGAGAGCGAGTTCCACGGGAGGTACTACGACTTCCCTGCCGTCTACTGCTACCCGAAGCCGAGTCAGAAGCCGCACCCGCCCATCCTGCTGGGCAGCCACGTACCGCAGGTGTTCAGGCGCATCGTCGAGTACGCGGACGGCTGGGTGCCGATAGACATCACTCCCGAGAGCGCCGCAGAGGCCAGGCGGACGCTCGACAGCCTGGCCGAGGAGGCGGGACGGGACCCGCGCTCGATAGAGATCACCGCGTTCGGCGTGCCGGCCGAAAGGCAGGTCCTCGCCGACTACGAGAGGGCGGGCGTCGACCGGGTCGTCGTGTCCCTGCCGACGGCCAACCGGGCGGACAGCCTCGTGGAGCTGGACAGGATCGCGTCAGCGGTGCTCTGAGCCGGGCCGCTAGGACGCCGGGATGACCGGCAGGACCACGTGCGACGGGTACTTGCGGCTGTGGTGAACCGCCTGTCGGGCCACGCGCGTCTCCGAGTCCTTGCCGTAGGTGCTGCCGGTGTTGGGGTTGCGGTCGAACCTGGGGAAGTTCGAAGACGAGACCTCGAGCCGCAGCGAGTGGCCTTTCCTAAACACATTGCCGGTCACACCGACCTCGATCCGGTATTCGTAGACCCGGTTTGGGGTCAGCAGCGTGGGATCGGTGCGGCTCTCCCTGTAGCTGGCGCGGACTATGCCGTCGCACAGGTTCATGGCGTAGCCGGTGGTCGAGACGTCGACGAGCTTGGCAGTCCAGTCGGTGTCGGGCCCGTCGGTCTCGGCGTAGAGGACCAGGGTGATGGGGCCGGTTACCTCGGTGTCCTGCTCGAACGGCGGGGCCGTGAAGCAGAGCACGTCCTCACGCATCTCCACGGGGCGCTGGTCGTAGGGGCCCCAGGGGACGATGTGGGGCGAGCAGCAGTTGTTGCCGCCGACGGTCTGCACGGGGTGCTCGGGGTCGTACACGAAGCGGTCCGGCGGCTCGTCGCCGGGCTGCTCCGTGGACAGGGCGCCGTCGCCGCGCACCGAGTTGGCCGCGCCGCCCGAGCGGAGGTACCACTTCTGCCAGTCAGTCCTCGCCAGCGGCCACTCGTGCTCGTCCCGCCACTGATTGACACCCATGATGAACAGGCGCACGGGAGGCTCGTCGAGGATGCCGTTGTCAACGCCCTTCAACCAGTTGTCGAACCAGCGCATCTCCAGCGCATCGAGGTCGACCATCGACTGTGCGCCGAAGTCGACGTCGCCGGTCTTGGTGGACTGGCTGAGCGCGTGGGGCCACGGGCCGACGATGATCCTGCTCTGCCGCGACTCGGGAGTGCGGCCCTCGCTGCGCTGTCCGTTGAAATTGGAGAACGTGTCGGCGGCGTACAGGTCGAACCACCCGCCCATGTGGAACGAAGGCGCGGCGATCTCGCCCCACTTGTCCTCAACGTCGATGGCGTTCCAGTAGTCGTCGTAGGTCGGGTGATCTATCCAGTCCTTCCAGAACTCGAGGCGCCTGCCAGCGAGCTCGTCGATGTCGTATATGGGGAGCGAGCGGAACGCCTCGGTCCAGTTGTGGTACTCAATGCTCTGGGCGGTGCGGCCGTTGGTGCGCATCCCCCACGTCATGGCTACGTTGAGCTGCAGTGCGCCTCCCGGGTAGAGCAGACCGCCGAAGAAGTCGGCGCAGATGACGCGGGGAACCATGCATGTGAGATGCCTGCTCCTGTGCGGGGCGCTCATGAGCTGCACGAGGCCGCCGTATGAGCTGCCGGACATGCCGATCTTGCCGTTGCTCCACTCCTGCGCGCCGACCCACTCCTGGGTGTCGAAGCCGTCGGGCCCGTCGTGGTGGAATGGGTAGTGGTCGCCGTCGGAGTCCCAGCGCCCGCGCGTGTCCTGGATCACGCAGGCGTAGCCGTTGTTGGCCAGAGCACGGCCCTTCTCGATCATGATGTCCATGTTGTTGCTGTATGGCGTGCGCATGAGGACCGTGGGGAACGGGCCCCGGCCCCTGGGCAGGTACAGGTCCGACGACAGCTCGACGCCGTCGCGCATGGGCGTCTTGATGTTCAGCCGCATCTCTACGTCATAGCTGGGCTTCATCACTGGCTCCTTGTTGTTCGACTGCGCCGCCGGACGGTCCGGCGCCGACTATCCGGCGAGGTTAGGGTATCGCCGCGCTTCGTAGGCGGAAATGGCGGCCTCGTGCTGGAGGGTCAGCCCGATCTCGTCCAGGCCGTTCAGTAGCGAGTGCCTGCGGAAAGGGGCGATCTCGAAGCTTTCTGCCACGTCCTCATCCTCGTCAGACACGCGCTGGGCGTCGAGATCGACCGTGATCTTGTAGCCTGGACGCGCCGAGGCGTTCGCCATCAGCCGCGATATGGCGTCCTCCGAGAGGGATACGGGGAGGATGCCGTTCTGGAAGCAGTTGTTGTAGAAGATGTCGGCGAAGCTGGGGGCGATGACGCACCTGAAGCCGTAGTCGAGCAGCGCCCAAGGGGCGTGCTCCCTCGACGATCCGGACCCGAAGTTCCGTCCGGCCACCAGGATGGATGCGCCCTGAAACCCGGCTTGGTTCAGGACGAAGTCAGGGTTGGGCTCGCCGTCTTCCAGGAAGCGCCAGTCGAAGAACAGGAATTGGCCGAATCCTGTTCGCTCGATGCGCTTCAGGAACTGCTTGGGGATGATCTGGTCGGTGTCGATGTTCACCCTGTCCAATGGGGCAGCGACGCCGGTGTGTGTCACGAAAGGCTCCATCAGGCTACTCCTCGGAAATGAGCATCTGGATCAGTCGAAGCTACCAGTCTCGGATGTCAACGAAATGGCCGGCTATGGCGGCGGCGGCGGCCATCTCGGGGCTTACGAGGTGCGTCCTTCCACCCTTGCCCTGGCGGCCCTCGAAGTTACGGTTCGACGTGGAGGCGCACCTCTCGCCCGGCTGGAGTATGTCAGGGTTCATCCCCAGGCACATCGAGCAGCCCGCGACACGCCAGTCGAAGCCCGCGTCCTTGAATACGGCGTCGAGGCCTTCGTCCTCCGCCTGCCTCTTGACGGCGGCAGAGCCGGGCACGACCATCGCGTAGACGCCGCCGCTGACCTTCCTGCCCCTGGCAACGTCCGCCGCCGCCCGCAGGTCGTCGATGCGGGAGTTGGTGCACGAGCCTATGAACACCCTGTCAATCTCGATTCCCTGGATCGGGGCGCCGGGCTCCAGGGCCATGTACTCCAGCGCCCGCTCGACGGACTCCTTTTCACCTGCGTCGTCGTAGGCTCTGGGGTCGGGTACGCGGCCTGTAACGGGCGCCACCATGCCCGGGTTCGTTCCCCAGCTCACGTGGGGCTCCAGGGCCGCGCCATCGAGCTCCACGACGCTGTCGTAGACCGCCCCTTCGTCTGTGGCGAGCGTCCGCCACTCCTCGACGGCGGCGTCGAAGTCGTCGCCCTGGGGCACCTGGGGACGACCTCGCATGTACTCGAAGGTGGTGTCGTCCGGCGCCACCATGCCAGCGCGCCCGCCGCCCTCGATGGACATGTTGCACACAGTCATTCGCCCTTCCATCGACAGGGAGCGGATGGCCTCGCCCGTGTACTCGATCACGTGCCCCGACGCGCCGGCAACGCCTATCTTGCCGATTATGCCAAGGACCACGTCTTTGGCGGAGACACCCGCGGATAGCCTTCCGTTGACGCGGACCTCCATGGTCTTGGGCTTGAACTGCCGCAAGGTCTGGGTCGCCAGGACATGCTCGACCTCCGACGTGCCGATGCCGATGGCGAATGCGCCGAAGGCCCCGTGAGTGGACGTGTGGCTGTCGCCACACACTATGACCTTGCCGGGCTGGGTGTAGCCCTGCTCGGGCCCTATGACGTGGACGATGCCCTGGAGCGGGCTGAACCTGTCGTACAACGTGACGTCGAACTCCTCGCAGTTCCTGCTGAGGGCGTCGAGCTGCTGCTGTGCGATGGGGTCCGTGATGGGCAGCGACAGGTCCCACGTGGGGGTATTGTGGTCTGCGGTCGCGACCGTGAGGTCGGTGCGGCGCACCCCGCGGCCCGCCATGCGCAGCCCGTCGAAAGCCTGCGGGGAAGTGACCTCGTGCACGAGGTGCAGGTCGACGTAGAGTATCGCCGGCTGGCCGGCCTCCTCGTGCACGACGTGGCTGTCCCAGATCTTCTCGAACATCGTCTTTGGCGGCATCTTTGCTCTGCTCCTCAGGTTACGTAGTTGTCAAGGTGGAGATACTGTATGCCCGGCAACCCCCGGGACATCGCGCGGTCGTTGCCTATCAGGACGTCGCACCGCTCTTCGATGGCCGTGGCCACCACTATGGCATCGGGAAGCCGCAGCCTGCTTGCGGCCCGAACCTCGGCGGCCCTCTTGGCAACGGCGCGGTCGACGCCCCTTAGAACGAGGTTGGGCGAGTTTCTCAGGAAGAGCTCTATGGTCTCCTGCGCCCTGTGGTTGCGGTCCCGGATCGGCCGCACGAGCATCTCCGCCTCGACGATGGTCGAGATGCACCCGACCATCAGTCCTCTGTCCATCATGTGCAGTACCTGGCCCGCAAGCTCCCTGTATGGCTGGACGTCGTCGAGCAGGTAGATGAGGACATTTGTGTCCAGACCGACCTGGCGACAGGTACGCAGCTCGTCCAGCCACCTACCGGTTTGCGGAAAGCCCATCATATCAGCGCAGACGCCTGTAGTAGCCTTCGTCCCCGGCTTCGGGGCCGTCGACCCGTCCAACAGCGTCGAGATCCTCCAGCTCCTCGAGCTTCTCGTCCGTGCGATAGACGCCAGAGTCCTCGCGTATCGCTGCCAGAGCGCGCGGCTCGGCCGAGGAAGTGGCGTCGTAGACGGCGCGGAGGTCAGGGTCCCTGTCGAGAGCATCATGGAGGCCGTACCTGTCGGAGCCGTAGCGCACCTCCGCAATGTAGCGGTCCACCTCCTCTTTGGTGGAGCCATAGACTCCGTCGAGGCTGCCGATCATGTATTCGGCCCAGCTGTCGGGCCTGGGAAGCAGCACTATCCTGTCGTCGATCAGCTCCGCGACGAGCTTGTCCCCAGCCTTGAGCCCGAGGGACCGGACCATCGCCGCAGGCAGAGTGACCTGGTTCTTGGAAGAAATCGTTATATTGGGCACGACCGCACCTCGCCTTGTAAGGCCTACCAAGCGAATAGTAAGCCAAACAAAGCGCCCCGTCAAGTCCTGCCCCGGACGGCTATGCCTGGGCCGCGGCCTCGGCTTCGACCCGTTCCATAATCAGCAGCCGGTTCAGGGCGTTCATGTACGCCTTTGCGCTGGCAACGATGATGTCCGTGTCGGAGCCGCGCCCGACATACGTCTGACCGTCGCGGTCGATGCGTATCGTCACGTCCCCAATGGCGTCGATGCCCTCGGTGACCGCGTCCACCCGGAACTCGGTGAGCTTGTTCGGCACCTTGATCACGCGGTTGATCGCCTGGTAGACGGCATCGACCGGGCCGGTGCCCGTGGCGGCATCGGTGACCGGTTCACCATCGGGGCCCGTGATCCTGACGGTTGCGGTCGGTATGTCGTGGTCGCCACACGATACCTGCACGTGGTCCAGGTTGTACAGGTTGGGCTCGGACCTCGCACGCCGCTGGTCCGCCATCAACGCCTCGAGGTCGGCGTCGGTCACCTCACGCTTGCGGTCGGCCAAGTCCTTGAACGCGTCGAACGCCTCGTTGAGCTGGCCGGGGCTGAGCTGGAACCCCAGCTCTTCGAGCCGGGACCTCAGGCCCGCCCGGCCGCTCAGCTTGCCGAGCACCAGCGAGCTGCTGGGCCAGCCGACGGACTGGGGCTCCATGATCTCGAACGTCGTGCGCTCCTTCAGCACACCGTCCTGGTGGATTCCGGAGGCATGGCGGAAGGCGTTCGCTCCCACGATAGCCTTGTTGGGCTGCACGGGGAAGCCCGTGATATTGCTGACGAGCCTGCTCGTACGGTAGATCTGCGTCGTGTCGATGTTCGTGTCCACACCCAGCAGGTCCTTGCGCGTCTCGATGGTCATGATGACCTCTTCGAGGGACGCGTTGCCCGCCCGTTCGCCAAGGCCGTTGATGCAGCCCTCCACCTGGCGCGCGCCCTGTTGCACCGCGGCGACGCTGTTTGCCGCCGCGTTGCCCAGGTCGTTGTGGCAGTGGACGCTCAGCACAGCCCGGTCGATGTTGGGCACGTTCTCGCGTATCTTGTGGATGCGCTCGGCGAACTCGGCAGGAACGGCGTATCCCACGGTATCGGGGATATTGACCGTTGTCGCACCGGCGTCGATTGCCGACTCCACCAGCCTGTAGAGGTACTCCAGGTCGGTGCGGGTCGCGTCCATGGGGGAGAACTCCACGTCGTCGCAGTAGCCAGCGGCCCGCTCTACCGACGCGACGGCCTGCTCCATGACCTCCTCGGGGTTCTTGCGGAGCAGGTCCATGATGTGCACGTCCGAGCTGGAGATGAAGACATGGATACGGGGGCGCTCTGCGTCCTTCAGCGCCTCCCATGCGGCGTCGATGTCACCCGGCACGCACCGAGCGAGGGACGCGATGATGGGTCGGCGCACCTCGGCGGCTATGGCGCGTACAGCCTCGAAGTCGCCGGGCGAGCTTGCCGCAAAGCCTGCCTCGATGATGTCGACGCCCAGCCGGTCGAGCTGCCGGGCGATGTCGAGCTTTTCGGCCGTCGTCAGCCCTATGCCAGCGGACTGTTCGCCGTCTCGCAGCGTCGTGTCGAAGATCATTACCTTGTCTTTGGTCATTGGTTGTTGACTCCTTCATCCTGGATTGCGCGGCAAGGCCAGCCGCCGGTCGCCCCGCCGACTGATACGGCGGGGAATCGAAACGGGAGTCATGTAAGGACAACGTAGTCCGCCAGGCCAAGCCCTGCCAGGACCCGACCCGTTCGGCGAACTACGTAGGATTCCTCCGCTGGCAACATAGCGATTCTCATTGCGGACTAGATTGCGTCGAAGACCCCCTCGAACAACCCGTCGCCGTTGCACCGGACATCTATCGTCCTATTGACGGCGTCCTTGTTGATGGGGCCGTAGATGTGCGGGTACTTCTCCCTGCCTCCCTGTTCATACCTGGTCTCCGGATCCAGCTTCGTGGGCATCAGCTCCAGCAGCACAAGGTCATCCCGGTCCCTGAAGTTGTACCCGGCCACCGGCTCCAGCTGTTGCTGTTCGGAGCAGTGAATGAAGCCGTCTTTCCCATACCGGCTCGGAGCGTAAGTTGGCCCATCGGCCTGGGACTCCCACTCGGCCCTTGTGGCGATGTGATAGATCACTCCTGTGACCCCTCGTACAGTCTCTTGCCCATGCTCAGCCGGTCCTCTACCGAGAACCCCAGCTCCCGGTAGAACCGCACCACTCCAGTGTTGTCGGGCATCACCTGCAGGTTGATCTTCAGGCATCCCCTGTCCTTCAGCCTCCGTTCAACCTCCGCCATCAACTCGGTGCCGATCCCCCTGTGGCGATCGTTCTCGTCGACGGCCAGCGAGTATATCCACCCGCGGTGTCCGTCGTACCCTCCCATCACCGTTCCCACCAGGCGGTCCCCGTCGACCGCCACCAGGAAGAGCCCGGGATCGTATGCGGCCTTGAGGTCTATGGACACCTCAGGGTGATTGTGGAGAGCTTCATATCCGTCGACGAAGATGCCCTCCCACAGAGCGATCACTCCCTTCCGGTCAGCGTCGCGGTACGTCCGTATTTCGAATGCCCTCTCCCATGACTAGTCTGCGTCCTTCAGGAACGACATCATCCCCCTGAGCTCCTTGCCCACGCTCTCGATGGGGTGCTCGGCGTTCTCCTTGCGGAGCCTGTCGAAGCGGGGGCGGCCCTCGTCGTTCTCCGCGATCCACTCGCGGGCGAAGCTGCCGTCCTGGACCGCCTCCAGCACCTTCTTCATGTTCTCCTTGACGCGCTCGTCGATCACCACGGGGCCCCGCGAGTAGTCGCCGTACTCGGCCGTGTCGCTCACCGAGTACCTCATGTACTCCATGCCGCCCTGGTAGAGCAGGTCGACGATCAGCTTCAGCTCGTGCATGCACTCGAAGTAGGCAGACTCCGGCTGGTACCCGGCCTCCACCAGCGTCTCGAAAGCGGCCTTGATGAGCGCCGTTACGCCGCCGCAGAGGACGGACTGCTCGCCGAAAAGGTCGGTCTCCGTCTCCTCCTTGAATGTCGTGTCCAGCACGCCGGCGCGGGTGCATCCGACGCCGCGGGCGTAGGCCAGGCCGATGTCGTGGGCCATGCCGGATGCGTCCTGGTGTATGGCGAGAAGCCCGGGCACCCCGGAGCCCCGCGTGAACACCTCGCGCATCCGGTGGCCGGGAGCCTTGGGCGCAACCATCGAGACGTCGACGGCGCTGGGCGGCACGATTGTCTCGTAGTGGATGTTGAAGCCGTGGGCGAACATCAGCGTCTTGCCTGAGGACAGGTGGGGCTCGACCGACTCCCTGTACACCCCGGCCATGGTGTGGTCGGGGATGAGCATCATGATGACGTCCGAGTCCCGAGCCGCATCGGCGACCAGCTCGACCCTAAGCCCCTCACCCTCGGCCTTCTCTTTGCTCCTGCTGCCCTCGTACAGTCCGACCACTACATCGACTCCGCTCTCCTTCAGGTTCAAGGCGTGGGCGTGGCCCTGGCTGCCATAGCCGACGATCCCCACGGTCTTTCCGTCCAGAAGGGACATGTCGGCGTCGTTTTCGTAGTACATCTTTGCCATTGCTTGCGTCCTCTCCGAAGTTCCTTTGTGTTATACCGACGACGCCTCGCCCCAGTCCACCTTGGACGATTGTCGCCTTCCCCTGCTGTCCGCGCCCCGGTTCATCGCTATCGTGCCGGTCCTCATCACCTCGATGACCCCGAAGCTCTTGAGGAGATCGTGCAACGAGTCTACCTTGTCCTCGTCCCCGCTGACCTCCACGACAAGCGAGTCGGGCGCCACGTCCACGATATTGGCGCGGAAGATGTCGACGACCTGCATTATCTCGCTGCGGGAATGCACGTTCGACTTGACCTTGATGAGTGCAAGCTCGCGCGAGACGATGTTCTGGTTGGAGATGTCCGAGACCCTGATCACGTCGATCAGCTTGTGGAGGTGCTTGGTAACCTGCTCGACAACCCTGTCGTCCCCCTCGACGACGAAGGTCATGCGGGACAGGTCCGGCTCCTCGCTTGCGCCGACCGCCAGGCTCGCGATGTTGAAGCCCCGCCGCCTGAACATGCTCGAGACCCTGTTCAGGACGCCGGGCTTGTCCTGCACCAGGGCGGTGATCGTCCGCCTGGGCACGCTGGGCGCGCTTCCGTTGGTAGTCACTGTCGCACCCCCTCTGGCAGCGGCTCCTCTATGAGGTCGTGGATGGTCTGGCCCGCCGGTATCATCGGGTAGACGTTCTCTTCCTCCTCGACCACGAAGTCGATGAGGGCTGGGCCGTCGTACTCCATCGCCTCCATGATGGCGGGCATGACCTGGGTCTTGTCCGTCACCCTGATCCCCAGCATCCCGAATGCGTCGGCCAGCTTCACGAAGTCGGGGTTGTGTGTGTACTGGGTGGCTACGTAGCTCTTGTGATAGAAGAACTCCTGCCACTGCCGCACCATTCCCAGGAACGAGTTGTTTATGATGGCGAACTTCACGTTGATCCGGTTCTCCACCAGCGTGGCCAGCTCGGCCATCGTCATCTGGAAGCCGCCGTCTCCGGCGACCGACCACACGACCTTGTCCGGCGCGCCGACCTTGGCCCCCATCGCGCCCGGTACTTCGTAGCCCATTGCGCCGGAGCCTCCCGAGGAAACCCATGTCCGGGGCTCCTTGAACATATAGTGCTGGGCGGCCCACATCTGGTGCTGGCCCACGCCCGTGACAACGACCGCCCTGCCGTCGGTGGCTTCGGAGAGCTGGTTGATGATGAACTGGGGCAGCAGCTTGTCCGTGGGCCGGATGAACATCGAGGGGTGGTCGCGCTTGAGCATGTCGATGTGCTGGATCCACTCCAGGCGGGTCGCCGGCTTGACGAGCTTGTTCAGCTTCAGCAGGACGCGCTTGAGGTCGCCGACGATCGGGACGTCGACGGGCACGTTCTTGCCGATCTCTGACGGGTCGATGTCGACGTGAATCTTCCTGGAGCCCAGGGCGAAGGCGCTGGGCTTGCCCGTGATCCGATCGTCGAAGCGCATCCCCAGGGCGATGAGCAGGTCTGCCTCCTCGATCGCCTTGCTGGCGTAGGCCATCCCGTGCATGCCCGGCATCCCGACGCACAGCACGTGGTCGTCGGGGAAGGAGCTGATGCCCAGCAGGGTGGTGATCACGGGAATCTGCGCCTTCTCGGCCAGCTCGCGCACTTCGTCATATGCGCCGGAGAAGATGACCCCGTGACCGGCTAGGATCACCGGGCGGCTAGACTCGGCGATGACCTTGGCGGCGCGCTTGATCTGGGCCCCGTGGCCCTCCATGTTGGGCTTGTAGCCGGGCAGATCGATCTCGTCCGGGTAGACGAACTCGGCCTCCTCCTGCTGCACGTCCTTGGGTATGTCCACGAGCACGGGTCCGGGCCGGCCTGAACTGGCTATGTAGAAGGCCTCGTTGATCACCCTCGGTATGTCGGCGGCGTCCATCACGAGGTAGTTGTGCTTGGTGATGGGAAGGGTGATGCCCGTCGTGTCGGTCTCCTGGAAGGCGTCGCTGCCAATGGCCGCCCTGGGGACCTGGCCGGTGATGATCACCATCGGAATCGAGTCCATCTGTGCAGTCGCGATGCCTGTCACGAGGTTCGTTGCCCCCGGCCCGGACGTTGCCCAGGCGACGCCGGGGCGCCCGGTAACCCGGGCGTAGCCGTCCGCGGCGTGGGCTGCGCCCTGCTCATGGCGGACCAGGATGTGGCGCAGCTGCGGGAACTCAGGCAGGGTCTGGTACAGGGGCAGGATAGCCCCGCCAGGAAGGCCGAAGATCACGTCGACGCCTTCCCGTATCAGGCTCTCGCAAACCATCTGGGAGCCGTTCATCTTCATCTCTGTTCATCTCCTCCTTGGAGCCGTGAAATCCGGAGGGCCAATAAAAAAGCCCCGCCCTGGCAAAGGGACGGGACTGAGGTCTCGTGGTACCACCCTAATTGCCCCGGCTTCCGCCGGGGCCACTCGAAGGCTGTAACGGGGCCTGCCGCCCGTCCCTACGCGGTGTCCGTGCGGATGACCAATCGCGCAGAGCGCCGGAACCCTCCGGCTATACTCTGCGCGGTGTCTCCTCCGGCTCCCTCAGGACGGGTGCTCAGGGGCGAGTTCGCGGTCGCCACACGCCGGGTTCCCACCATCCCCGGCTCTCTGTTGCGCGCCATTCCGCTACTACTCCCCTTCGACGCAATGTGCGTTCGATTGTTTGTACGAATCGTGAATATAGCATGGCGGCGTATGGAGTGTCAATTTGAGCCGGTGGGTTATAATCGCGGAATCCGGGCCTGGGTCCCACACAGCATCCGAATTCTTTGCCCATGACTTACGACCCAAAGACGCATACCGCCAGCCCTCCGGCGCGCCGGGTTGCCATCTTCATAGATGGCAGCAATCTCTACCACAGCCTGGAAGAGAACTGCGGCAGGTACGACTTGAACTTCCACGCGTTCTCCCGGAAGCTGGCAGGAGGCCGGACGATCTTCCGCACCTACTACTACAACGTGCTCCAGGACCCCGAGCGAAACCCGCAAGGCTACCAGGACCAGCAGAAGTTCCTCACTGCCCTCCACAATACACCGTACCTGGAGGTGCGCCTGGGCGGGTCGAAGATGCGCGGCGCAACCACCGTACAAAAGGGCGTCGACATCATGATCGCGACGGACCTGCTCCGGTTTGCCTGGGACGACCGTTATGACGTCGCCGTGCTCGTCAGCGGCGACGGCGACTTCTCCTACGCCGTGCAGGCGGTCAAGGACATGGGAAAGCACGTGGAGGTTGCGGCATTTCCAGCGAACCTGTCGTCGGAGCTCGTGAGCGTCTCGGACGAGCGCGAGCTCTTCACGCCGGAGTACTTCGACGACCTCTGGAGCCGCCACCGCTCTTATCACAACGAGCGCGGGGCGCCGGCCGGCAGGGACACTTACCGGAGCGCGTTCGCCGGGCACAGGCCAGGCGGACCGAGGGACGAGGACTACGACTCGGCGTCCCCTGCGGAGCCGCAGTACGACAGCGCAGACGCATAGCCTTCCAAGGCCGCACAGACGGGCCGCCGAGGCCGTTCGCAAAGCTGGTTCAGATTGACATAGAGGCCCCCGTCCTGATAAATTTCAATGTGAATACATTGAGCCTAACTGTCCTCGCCCGAGTGATGCGCCGGATTTCGTCAGGACGCACGGTGCCCTCGGGCGGCCTTGTCAAAGCGTCGAGCCGGACAGGCGCTCGACGCAGCCCGGAGGGCGACACTTGAAGAAGACCGATTTTGTCTTACGCTTTGCAGGAGAGGGAGGGCAGGGCTTCCTCAGCGCGGCGGTAGGGTTCGCGAGCGCCAACACCCAGGCCGGATACCACGCCCAGACTTTCGCCACCTTCCCGTCACAGATCACCGGCGGGCCCACGTGGATGCAGGCCCGCATATCCACCACACCCATCTTCAGCCGCGGGGACGGGCTCGACGTGCTGGCCGTGTTCAACGAGGAAGCATACGAGACCCACAGGGACGAGGTGAAGGACGGCGGAGTCATACTCTACGACTCGGACTCGATGACACTCGAGGACGACGGTCGCAGCCTGGGCATCGCCTTCGACAAGCTGGGCAAGTCCACGGGCAACGCGAGAGCGGCCAACATGGTGTTGATGGGGGCCCTCGCCGAGCTGGTCGGCGTCCCGCTCGATGTGCTGGCGGACTTCGTGAAGAGGCGCTGGGGTAACACGGCGCGATACGGCGAGAAGATCGTCCCCCAGAACATCGAGGCGCTCAAGCTGGGTAAGCAGGCCGCGGCCGAGAGCGGCTTCAGCCTGGGGGAACTGGCCGCCCCCGAGCCGCCCGAATACGAGCAGATATTCACCAATGGCAACTACGCACTGGCCCTTGGCGCGGTCCACGCGGGCCTGAACTTCTACGTGGGCTATCCGATATCCCCAGCCACTACGATCCTCGTCTGGATGGAGGAGCAGCTGGTTGGCGAGGGGCAATTCGTATACCAGGTGAGCTCGGAGATCGAGGCCATCAACGCGATCGTAGGGGCGGGTTACGCCGGCGCAAAGGCGATGACAGCCACGGCGGGCCCGGGGTTCTCGCTCATGAGCGAGGGGCTGGGTCTGGCCTGGATGGCAGAGATTCCCTGCGTCGTGGTAGACGTGCAGCGCGGAGGGCCCGCCACAGGGCTTCCCACCAAGACAGAGCAGTCGGACCTCTTCGCCGCACTTCACCCGGCCCACGGCGACGTTTCCCTGCCCGTTATCGCCCCCGGCACGGTCGAGGAGTGTTTCTACGCAGCCGTTGCGGCGTTCAACTGGGCGGAGAGGTACCAGGGACCGGTGATAGTTCTGAGCGAGCACTCGCTCTCGGAGCGGGAGCAGAACTTCCGCAAGCCGGACCTGGACTCGATTCCGGTGGAGAACAGGAGTGTCTATACGGGCGGCAACGGTTACCTGAGGTACGAGGCGTCCGAGCTGTCTCCGATGCCGCTGCCCGGGAGCCCTGGCAGCTACGTGGCGAACGCAAGCGAGCACGACCCCTGGGGTGACACGACACACCTGCCGGAACGGCACATCCAGATGACCGAGCGCCGCTTCAGCAAGCTGAAGCTGTTGGAAGACGGAACATATGAATCCCAGAACATCGACGCGCCAATAGCGATGATGCCGTGGGGCGGCTCCAAGGGCCCGTCCATCGAGGCGTACCAGCAGCTCCTTGCTGGAGAGGTGGACATTGCCTGGTACTACACGATGTACCTCAACCCCCTTCCGCCGATGCTGCTCGACGAGCTCCGCAAGAAGGAGCTGGTCCTAGTACCAGAGTTGAACTACCAGGGCCAGTTCTCGTCGTACCTGCGGTCCAAGGGGGTGAGAGCCGAGTCGATCACCCAGTACACGGGCCTTCCCTTCAGGGTCGGTGACCTTGTGGAGCGCATATCCGACCGCGTCGCCGCTACCCGAAAGGAGGGTGTGGCCGTATGAGCGACAAGAACCCGGAATACGATTTCAAGTGGTGCCCCGGCTGCGGGGACTTCGGCGTGCGCCGGGCCCTGGAGCAGGCGGTGAACAGGCGGACCATCGAGCGGGAAGAGCCCGTAGAGCAGAACGTGGTCGTCGCGGGGATCGGCTGTTCGGGCAACATGGTGCACCTGCTGGAGGGGCCCCAGCCCTACGGCATCCACGGCCTTCACGGACGGACGCTTCCGATCTCGCTAGGCGTGAAGATGGGCCGGCCGGACCTCAACGTGGTCGTGGTGGCGGGCGACGGCGACTTCCTCAGCATAGGCATGGAGCACATAGCGCCGCAGGCCCAGCGCAACCTGAACGTGTGCGCGGTGATAATGGACAACGCCGTCTACGGCCTGACCAAAGGCCAGAGCTCGCCCACGGCCGCTGAGGGGATGGTGACCAGCTCCACGCCATACGGCAAGCCTGACGCCGGTATCGACGCCCTGAGCTTCTACCTGGCCATCGGGGCATCCTTCGTGGCTTCGGGGATATCGACCAAGATCAAGGACCTGGCGGACCTCATCTACGAGGGGATGGAGCATCCCGGCTTCTCGATAGTGCACGTGCAGTCGCCGTGCACCGTGTTCAACAACACGTACGAGGAGCTCAAGGGAAACAAGCGCAAGGGCATCGCGCCTCTCGCCTGGGAGATAGGAGACGGGCACGACATCTCCGACCTTCACGCTGCCCGGGCCGTGGTCGAGAAGGGCGGGGTGCCCCTCGGCATCCTGTACAAGGACGCCAGCCAGTTCTCGTTCGAGGACCGGATGGCCGGAATGCTCAGCAAGGCCAAGCCGAAGACCGCCAGGGAGCTGGTCGACTCCTACGCCATCTAGGCACAATAGAGAGGCTGGTCGGTCCCTCTTCGGGAGCGACATGGTCTCCCGCCCCGTGTTGAGATTCAATAGTGCGTCTCTGGCCTTGGTTCGCAGTTGCCTTGGCGGGACTTCTCGCGTTGGTAGCGCTATACGCTTTGCCTCCGAGCCAAGTCCCCGTCAGGATCATCTACGCTGCTCCTTCCGACTTGGAATTCCGGGAGGACTACTCTGCGGCAATTAGGCTCGCCACGGAGGACCTGAAGGCTTGGTACGCAACGCAGCTCGGCGGGGCCACATTCGCCTTGAGTTCGCCGGTCCCGGAACTGTGCCGGATGGGGAAGCCCGAGCACTACTATCAGGCTGGCGACACTTGGGGGAAGGTTGTCACAGACACGCGTCACTGCGCACTCAGGCTTGGGAAGAGCGCCAAAGTAGTGTATGCGGACATAACCGAGGCTTGTGGCGGCCAGACAAAGCTTGGTCAGGCCGTCGACGGCTTGACCATCCTTCATCATGCGGACCTAGAGGGGTTGGTCGACCCCGATTTCCTCTATTGCGGAGGCCACTGGGGCGGGAAGAACCGCACGATTGGCGGACTAGGGCATGAACTCGGCCATGCACTCGGTTTGCCGCATCCGCCAGGCTGTGAAGATGGACTACCGAGTTGCCCAGAGGATGCGCTGATGTGGCATGGCTTTGTCGACTACCCAGATACGTATCTGACGGTCGATGAACAAGACCTGCTCAAGGACTCGCAGTATATCCGCTAAGGCCCGGTTGCCCAGCGACGCGCGGTTGGATTCCGTCGAGCCTGAGTGTGGACAAACACCCCCAAAGAGGGGAGAAATCACCCTGGAACTCGACAGTTCTCGCTGTCACTGCGGCTAGAGGCTGTCTATGAACTCCAGCTCCTCTTCCAGCACGTCCACGCCGTAGAAGTGCTCCATTAGCAGCGTCGCGTCCAGGTATTTGTACCGGGCGCAGGTGCTCGCGAGTTGAGGTGCTGGTGAGCGCACCGCAACCAGATGCGAGCGTAGCTCACAGTAGCCGGCTACAACCTCACCCACCGAACTGGGCGGGATCAAGGACCAGCTACGACGGCTCTGCGACGAAGACCGGAATCCGACGCGTCGTGCGGTCCTGGTACTTTTCGTAGGTCGGGAAGGCCTCGACCGCCAACTCCCATAGCCGCGCTCGTTCCCCGGCGTCCTCGACCTCGCGGACCCGCATTGCGTACACCTCGGCCTCATCCCGAATCTCTACATTACCGTCGGCGCGAAGGTTGTACACCCACTCTGGATTCGTCGTCGCGCCGCCCTTCGACCCGACCAGCACGTAGTTGTCCCCGTCCTTCACCCGCATCAACGGCGTCTTGCGGATTGCCCCCGTCCGGTTCCCTAGGTTCGTGACGATGATTACGGGCAGGCCCGTATCTCGCAGCGTCGTTCCAGCGGTACCTCCGCTGCCCTCATAGAGTTCCACTTGCTCACGCACCCAATCGGCGGTTGAGGGTATGTACTTGGCCATGGTTCGCTCCTACTCCGGATTCCGAGCCGTGCGCCGCGGTCCGAACCTGTCGCTGCGGCTACAGGCTGTCGATGAACGCCAGCTCCTCTTCCAGCACATCCACGCCGTAGAAGTGCTCCATCAGCAGCGTCGCGTCCAGGTACTTGATGCGCCGGTGCATCTCAGTGGGCAGGCTGCCCTTGTCGAGGGGCGCGTGGGAGTCGGTGCGTCCCCGGGCGTCGTACAGGTAGTTGTCGTTCCAGTGGACGTGGCGGATGAGCTCGGGGCGCGAGAGGAAGGCCAGGACGCGCTCCTCCCGCTGATCCTCAGGGAAGCGGTGTGCGTATGTGACGACGTGGCTCGAGTCGAGGCAGAGGGCGACGTTGCCACGGTCGACGTCCACGGCGATCCGCTGCCACTCCTCCGGAGCCATGCCGAAGTACTGGTTGCGGTTCGTCCAGTCCACCTGCTCGCGCGGGGTCTCTTTGATGTCGTCGCTCCAGTACGAATTGAGGTTCTCCAGGACCAGCTCCAGGTCATGCCCTTCGCAGAATGCGGCGACCTCCCGGATGCCGCCGATCATCAGCTCGTAGTCCCCTTCCTGTCCCGTCACCTGTTCCGGGTCCTTCCATCGCTTTGGCGCGAAGTGCATGTTGATCTGCCTGACGTTCGGATACTTGGCCGCCCTCTCTATGTAGTCGACGATCACCCGTATCGAAGCCTGGCGGAAGTCAGCGTCGGTCGCGGCGATGTTGAGTCGCACGTCTTCGTCGATGACTGCGGGAGCGTGGGCGCTGACCAGGACGTCAGCGAAGTCGTCCATGTGATCGATGTCGTCGGCCATCGACGCTTCGGTGTTCAGCCCGAGTCGCCGGAGCGTATCGACACCGGCGCCCGACGTTACGCCCAGCTGGTATTTCAACTCGGTGTACTTAGTCACGATCCTACTCCTACTCCTGCGGCAACGGCTGCCGCCTGCGGTACCTTGGCGATGCCGAGACGATGCACGGCCTCGCGCGCCCGCGCCTTCTGCTCCGGTGTCGCGCCGGGTGTCGGCAGACGAGGCTCGCCGGTCTCGATCCCCAGCCTTTCCCCGACGGCGGCCTTCAGCGCACCCAGGTAGCCCAGGTCGATGACCATGTCCTCGACCTCGCTCGCCCTGGCCTGCGCCGCTTCGGCACCGTCCAAGTCACGCGCCTGGTAGGCTTCCCATATGGCGACCCATAGCTCGGGGGCGAGGCAGGGAGGGCCGTCCACGCATCCCGCGGCTCCGACGGTCAGGGCCGGGAGCATCAGCCTTCCCATGCCGGTGAACGCCCGCAGGCCCATCCTGGCGAACAGGTAGATGTCGTTCATGTCGTAGCCCGAGTGCTTTAGGCCGGTGAGCTGGGGGACCTCGTCCTGGAGCCGCTTCATCAGGTCGGGTGTGAGCTCCACCCCCGTCGACTGGGGGAGGTTGTAGGCGAAGAGGGGCAGGTCGGCAGCGGCGGCGACTGTCCTGTAGTAGTCGGCCACGCCCCGGTCGCCCGGGTGAACGAAATAGGGCGGGACGGCGCAGATCGCCTCGACTCCTGCCGCCGCCGCGTGCTCAGCGTTGCGGGCAGCCCGGGTCGTCGTCTGCGCCCCCACGTGCATGATGACGTTCGTGCGCCCCCGGTTCTGGTCTGCGGCCGCCCTGGCGATGCGCCGGTTCTCTTCATCGGTGAGCAGGACGCTCTCGCCCGTGCCGCCTGCCGTCCAGAAGCCGTGCACGCCGGCCTGGATGTTGTCCTCCATGACTATGCGGAAGGCGTCCTCATCGACCTCCCCATCTGCGGTCATGGGTGTGATGATCGCAGGGACTATCCCCTCGAACTCTGGCACGTCGTTCTCTCCTGTAGTGTCGAGACTGCGGGCGGCATTGTACTAGCTGACGGCGGCGGTGCGGGGCCTATCCCGGCCCGTCATCCGGCGGAATGAAGCACAATCGGACGTCGACGCCGGTCCCAGTCGGCCTGGCCCACTCGGCCAGCCGCCAGCCGACCACCCAGGCTATGCCACCCTCACCGGCGACGAGTGGTATGCGGTCCCGCCACGAACGGTCGATCCTGCAATCGACCATGAAGTCCTGGAGTTTCTTTGTGCCCGTCATGCCCAGCGGCTGGAACCGATCCCCGGGCAGGCGAGCGCGTACCCTGAGTCCTCCCCTCGCAGCTTCGGGCGAGATCGACGTGAAGATGGCGCCTGCTTGGGTGCCGCGTGGGCCTGCACCAACCTCCGTGACCACACGCCAAGCCCCTACAGCAGTCTCGCCCGGCACCGCCAGCTCTACCTCGCCCTCGAGGCGCGGCAGCGGGCACATGTCGAGTCCAGATGGCCCCACCTGTGCCGTCCTATAGCCAACGTTGAAGACCAGCCCGCCCGGGAGGTCTATAGATCGTCCAGCAGGTCCTTCAAGCAGGTCCAGCATCTCGTCCACGTGGCCGAGCTCGATGTCGGACAGGCCGTCCCCCGCCAGGCCCACGACACGCCGCAGCAGGTGCGCGCCCACCGACGCGTCCAGTCGTGCGCACGCGGCCCTGTCGATCAGCACGGACGCGCCGCGCTCCTCAACTACCGCGGCCCACGCCGCGTCGACCGACCGCTCGATGTGGTCAAGGTCTCGCCGCGCGCTCTCCGAGAGCCGCAGGATTGCGTCCCTGACCTGGGGGTTGATCCGTGCAAGGGACGGAATCACCTCGTGCCTGATCCTG
This sequence comes from Dehalococcoidia bacterium, assembly GCA_965209165.1. Classification (GTDB taxonomy): domain Bacteria; phylum Chloroflexota; class Dehalococcoidia; order Lucifugimonadales; family CAJWER01. Next base: position 475,487 of record CBDBQI010000004.1, on the reverse strand, counting down.
TTCCTGAGCATGAGCAGCGAACTGTTAGACGAGTCGTGCCTGGGCTCCAGCCCCAGCGCCTCGCAATACGCCTCGGTGTCGTTCCTGGACACGCCAGCAAGGAACGGCCGGACAACGTGCACTTCCGAGCCGTCGATTCTCCTGACAGTCGACTCGCCCATTCCGCGCAGGCCGGTGAGTCCCGCGCCGCGGACGATGTTCATCAGGACGGTCTCGGCCTGGTCGTCCACCGTGTGTCCCACTGCCACGGCCCTCGCCCCGAGCTCGGAGGCAACCCGCGCCAGGAAGCGGTACCTGAGCCTGCGCGCCGCGTCCTCCAGCGAAAGACGGTGAGTCGCGCGGAAGGCCTCCGTGTCCACCGCTTCGGAGGTGAGGTCGAGGCCCAGCTCACGGCAGATGCTCGCTACGAACGCGGCGTCGGCGTCGGACTCAGCCCCCCGCAGGCCGTGGTCGAGATGTGCGGCGTGGAGCCTCAGCGACGTCTCCCGCCGCGTCCGGGCCAGGGCGTGGAGTAAGGCGAGGGAGTCTGGGCCTCCTGACACCGCAACCAGCAGCATGTCGCCGGGCGCCAGTCCACAGCGCCGCGCCGCGTCCACGACCTGTAATTCGAGGCGGTCGACCAACCCTTCGTGGGCCATCGCGGCTCAGGGACCCGTCCCCGCTCAGGCCGGGCGCCCGCCGGGCGGCTTCCTGACCAGCTTGACCGCCTCGATCTTCAGTCCCTTCAACTCCGCCACCTCCACCGAGAGCCCGGCCGTCTCGAAGCTCTCTCCCTCATGCGGAATGTGGCCCAGCGAGTCCAGCACGAAGCCCGCCACAGTCTCGTAGTCGCCGTCGCCCAGGTCGATGTCCAGCTCGTCCTTGACTTCGTCTATGCTCATCCCGCCATCGACCTGGTATGTGTCCTGCCCGAGGGCTTCGTACTCCTCCTCGGGCCTCACGCCCTCCTCGCCGACCCGGCCGACGACCTCTTCCAGCAACCTCTTGAGAGTCACCAGGCCGGCTACTCCCCCGAACTCGTCTATCACGATGGCCATCTGGTTGCCCGTGTCGCGCAGCTCCTCGAACAGCTCGGCGATGCGCTTCGTCTCCGGCACGAAGTAGGCGTCCCTGACCACGTCCGTCACGATGCCGTCCAGGTCTACCCTGTCGGAGGCCATCGACCTGAGAATGTCCTTGGCCGACAGGATCCCCACGACGTTGTCGGTCGAGTTCTTGTAGACCGGGAAGCGCGTATGGGCGTGCTCAGCGTACAGCCTGAGGAACTCCTTCATCGATGTGCCGCGGGCCACGGAGACGATCTCCGTCCGTGGCGTCATCATGTCGCGGACCTGGCGGTCGCCGAACCGGAAGACGCTCTCCAGCATCTCCGCCTCTTCAGGCTCGAACTCACCCTCAGCCTCCCCGATGTCGATGAGGGTCCGGAGCTCGTCCTCGGTTATGGACGTGTCCCGTCTCTCGCCTCCAAAGTTGGCGATCCGGCTGATCCACTGCAGGACGGCCACTATGGGCAGCAGGACGAGCTCGAAGAACTTCAGCGGGCGGGCGGCCAGGAACGCCACTCGCTCGGCGTGGCGGACCGCCTGTGTCTTCGGCACTACTTCGCCGAATATGAGGAGCACCACCGTAGCCACAACCGTCGAAGCGACCACGCCGGCGCGCTCGCCGAGGAACGAGATCACAATCGCGGTAACTAGGGCCGCGAACCCAATGTTGACCAGGTTGTTCATCAGCAGGATCGTGGAGAGCAGGCGGCCTGGCTCCTCCAGCATCTCCTGGACGCGAATCGCGTCTCGCGAGCCCCTGCTCACGAGGTGGCGCAGGCGCGCGGTGTCCTGTAGGGCGAGGAAGGCCGACTCCGAGCTCGAGAAGAAGGCCGACAGCAGCACAAGGACCGCCGCAATAGCCAGGTCGCTGACCTCGACGCCGGACATCACGAAGCCCTCCACGGGTTGATAGTGGGAGCCAGACTACGACGTGGGGCCGGGCACGGCGCCTGAAGCTGCGCACCGCTCCGCGAACGGCACGGGGGAACGCTCCTCGGGAAGAGGCGTAACGGAGGTTCGTCTGATGTCGAGATCAACTCACGCACTGGTGGTCCCGCCCCTTGGCGGTGGCCGTCGATGCTACGCCTGCGCTGCGTCCCTGACAAGGCCCTCGATGTCGTCGGCGACCTCCTCGTTCTCCCTGAGAAACGCCTTGGCATTCTCCCGGCCCTGGCCGAGTCGCACTTCTCCGAACGAGTAGAAGGACCCGCTCTTCTTGACCACTCCGGCCTCGCTGGCAAGGTCCACCAGGTCGCCTTCCTTGCTGATGCCCTCGTTGAACATCATGTCGAACTCCGCGACCTTGAACGGCGGGGCGACCTTGTTCTTTACGATCCTTGCCCGTATCCGCGCACCGACGATGTCCTTGCCCTGCTTGACCGATTCTATCCGCCTGAGGTCGATACGTACAGAGCTGTAGAATTTCAGTGCCCTGCCCCCGGGCGTGGTCTCGGGGCTGCCCCAGAGCACGCCCACTTTCTCCCTGATCTGGTTGATGAATATCACGGCGGTGTTCGACCGGCTGATGGCCGCCGTCAGCTTCCTCAGCGCCTGGGACATGAGCCGCGCCTGGAGGCCGACGTGGGTGTCGCCCATGTCGCCCTCCAGCTCCGACCTGGGCACGAGCGCAGCAACGCTGTCCACCACGACGATGTCGAGCGCGCCGCTCCGCACCAGGTACTCGCATATCTCCAGGCCCTGCTCCGCCGAGTCCGGCTGCGAAACGAGCAGGCTGTCGATGTCCACGCCGCAGACGGCGGCGTATGAGGCGTCGAGCGCGTGCTCGGCGTCGATATACGCCGCCTCGCCCCCCGATCGCTGTGCCTCAGCCATGACGTGGTAGGCCAGCGTCGACTTGCCCGACGACTCCGGCCCAAACACCTCGACGACACGCCCTCGCGGCATGCCGCCGACTCCCAGCGCCATGTCCAACGTAATCGACCCCGTCGATATCGCCTGGATCTGGGGCGACTCGCCGGCATCCCCCAGCCGTAGTACGGACCCCTTGCCAAACTGGCGCTCGATCTGCCCGAGAGCCAGGTCGAGCGCCTTCTCCCTTTCTGTGGTCATGCATTCCTGCCTTGCGGATGTCTGTGCGTTCATAACGCACGCAGTTCACGCCGAGTATGATAACAAATTCACATCGGGTCGCGCGGCGCATCTCCGCAGGGTATCGGGCGCAGTGTTCCTTTGTTATGATACCGTATGTGCCTTGAGGTCCTAGGGGGTGAAGCGTGCTGCCTGGCAACCTCCAGAACATAGGCCGGGGAAATCTGACCGACGGCCTCCGTTCGTATCTGGGATTGGGTATGGCTGGCCCGGACTGCACGGGCCTGTCCGACCAGGATCTCGTACAGGAGGTCGCGGAGCGCAACCGGGCCGCGCTCGAGGAGTTGTACGCAAGGTACTCGGGTCCCATTTACTCGCTCGCCCTGAGAATGCTGAGGGACTCCGGGGCGGCCGAAGAGGTCACGCAGGACACCTTCTTCAATGTGTGGAAGCAGGCGGCAACCTACCGGCCGGTCCGCGGCAAAGTGACGGCGTGGCTCTTCAGCATCTGCCGTCACAGGGTGATAGACGAGATACGGAGGCGCAAGAGGCGCGAGCGCACTCACGTGCACCAGGACGTAGAGCTGGCGGACCAGCCCGCCGACGATACTAACGACCCGGCCCGCTATGCGAACCGGCGGATGCAGCACGGGATGCTCAGGGAAGCGCTCGCCAAGCTTAGGGCGGAACAGAGGACCGTGATAGAGCTGGCCTACTACGGAGGGCTGACCCACTCGGAGATAGCCAGGACACTCGACCAGCCCCTGGGCACAGTCAAGACCAGGATGAGACTGGGGCTCCGGAAGCTCAGGGAAGTCGTCGGGCCCCAGGCCCGAGAGTGGCTGTAGAAATGGACTGCAAGAGGACCGAAAAGCTGGCGTCATCGTACCTGCTGGGCGAGCTCGGCGGCGAGGACCTCCTGGAGGTCGATTTGCACGTCGAGTCCTGCGACTCATGTGCGGGCCTGCTTGGGAAACGCGAGGAGAGCGTGTCAGGCCTCGTGCTCGGAATCCCTCACCTTCAGCCTCCCCCAAGTGTGAAACGCAACCTGATGGATAGGGTGAACGCGGACTGGCGCCGGAGCCAGACCCCCCTCCACCGGCTGGCCATTCGTGCGGGCATGGAGCTCACCACCAAGCCGGGGGTCGCCGTGGCGGCCGTGCTGGTGGTGGCTCTCGTGCTCGCCAGCATGTGGAACTATGGGAGGACGGGCGACACATCCGTGGATACCGCAGCGTCCCCCGAGGCGGTCGGCGGCGCGGGAGAGAACGACCAGCTCTTCCTAGCGTATTCGGCTGCTGCTCCCGGGCTGGCCATCGAAGAGCTATCCGCAACGCGGGCGGCAGATACGGCCCGCGCGATGTTCCTTGTGCCCCGGTCGAGCAACTCCGCCCTGCTGGTGGGGATCGGCATGCCTCAGCTTCCCAAAGGACAGAACTACGGGGTCTGGTTCACCACCGAAGGCCAGCGGTACAGGGCGGGCACCCTGCAGGTGGGCCCGGACGGGCACGGGCACGTGAACCTGCGTCTCTTCGTCCCGCTCTCGTGGATAGACTCCGTCTCGGTGACGATCGAGGGGAAGACCGCCCCCAGGAACGACTCCGAAGACAACATGCCCCAGGGGCCTACAATTCTAAGGGGCGACCTCTAGCGGGAATTGTGGTAATATTCGTCCGCTGGGAGTCTATGCGAATAGCTCCGCTTGTGGTAATGTAGTGCTGACCCATCTCACCAGACCCTCTCGGTCGTAGGAGGAAGGCGTGATTATGCCTAGGCTAAAGTCGATCCTTATCCTGGCTATCGTCACGATCGTAGCCGTGACCGCGGGCCTCTCGCTGTCCCAGGACGTGACTGCCCAGAGCCCACCCGGCACCGCGACGATCTCGGACGATCAGGCGCTGAGCGACGCAATAACATACACGATGAGTGTTCCCCCGCCCTCCGAGGGCACTGAGTACGTCGGCTGGCTCTTGTCGGACGATGGCTCGGTCAAGTTGAGCACGGGTCCGATGGAGCGCCTCAATGACGGCTCCATCGATCATACCTTCGACAGGGACAACGCCCGGTACACCGGCGAGAACCTGATACAGGGCTACAGCAAGGTGGTCATCACCGAAGAGGCCGCCGGCACAGACCCCGGCGAGCCGGCCGGACCAGCGGTGTACTCCAGCCAGCTTGCCATGGGCGCGATAGCGCACATCCGGGCAATCGTTGGTGACGGCGGCCCGGCGAACGCGGTGAGGACCCAGTTGGCTGACGCGCTGCAGATGGCAAGGGCAGCCCAGAGCGTTTCCTCCATGGCCGACGCCACGAACTACCTTGAGGGCGTCGTGAACATGATCGAGGGGACCTCCAACGACGTCGACGGCAACGGCTCTGTGAACAACCCCGGCGACGGCACAGGAATTCTCGCCCATGCTGCAGCCATCGTCGATAGTGCGATAGCGGCCGGCGCAGGCGGCGCGAGCGGCGCAGGCCAGGTCGAAGCAGCCGCGCGGCACGTTCAGGAGTCGGCCGGACTGGCGCGTGACGAAGCCGTCATCGCCATAAACGCAACCACCCAGACTATCGCCAGGCTCGCCGCAGGCGGCGCCGCGGGCTTCCTGGACGGCGCACTGAACGGCACGCCCGGCTCTGCCGGCGCTGAGCAGGGATATGTCGCTGCCCAGATGATGGCGTCGCACAACCTGCAGGTTGGCGGGCTCCCGACTCCCACGCCTGAGCCCACCGCCACGCCTGAGCCCACCGCTACGCCTACTCCGGTACCCACGGCCACGCCCGTGCCTACCGCTACGCCCATACCGCCTGAAGCCGGCGACAGCTCGGTTCCAGCCGCTATGCAGCTAGTCCTGGTGTTGTCGGTGCTGCTCCTCGCAGCCGGCGCCACGTTTGCACTCAGAGGACGACGGGACTCGGCCTAGCTAGGTACAAATAGCTTCGAAACTAACAGGACTCCCCGCCCCTGGATACCGGGGGCGGGGGTCTTGTCGCATATAGGGGTACATGGCAGCAGCCATCCAGCGCCGCGCAGCCGACAACCATCACCGGAATCGAGTCCTCTGTGACATATGCGGGAGCATAGTCGTAGTAGTCCACTGCAAGCTGAAGTGCACCGTCTGTGGGTTCGCACGGGACTGCTCCGACCCCTTCGCGAGCTACTGAGGCGATTCGGCCCAACCCTGGCGGCGTCCCTCGCCGCATCCACATTCATCCTCGCTATAGCGTGCGGAGACGGGAACGGCGCCCAGGAAGCCGCACCGGCTCCGAGTCCCACCTCGAGTCCTGCTCCGACGCCGACGCCATCTCCCACTCCTACACCCACGCCAACTCCTACCCCGACCCCCGTGCCGTTCGATCCGACGGCGATCCTCGAGCGTTCGGGCCAAGCCATGCAGGACCTGGCGTCGTTCCGATTCGATCTCACGCACAACGAGGGCGGCACCCAGTTCATTCCCGGCCTGGTCGTAGAGGAGGCCCAGGGAGACGTGGTGAAGCCGGACCGCCTTGCGCTCAAGTTCAGCGGCATCTTCGGCGGAGGGTATGCGATCAAGTCCACCCTTATCTCCGTGGACGGCACCACGTATATGACGAACCCCCTGACAGGCGCCTGGCAGGAAATGGACGACACCGTCAGCCCGCTCGGCTTCTTCAACCCCACGATCGGCATCGCCGCGATGATGCTGCAGCTCGAGGACCCGGAGGAGGTCGAGACCGACCGGGACGACGTCCACAGGCTGACCGGCACACTGCCCGCCGTCGCGCTCTCTCCGCTGCTGGGCTCGGCCATCGAGGACGCCTACGTGGACGTGGAGCTGACGATCGATGCGGAGCGCCACTACCTGCTCGAAGCCATTGTGTCCGGGCAGGTCATTCCGTCCGACGAGGAGGGGATAGTCCGCACCATCGGGCTGCGTGACTTCGGCGAGCCCATCGTGATAGAGGCGCCCCAGTAGCCGCCCGCGCGAACGGCTCCCCATGAGCTCGGCCGCCAGGAACATCTCGCCCTACGTTGCGCTCGTCCCCGTGCTGGTCGGCGTTTTCATCGCGGCGGACGACCAGACGGTGATCGTGACGGTGCTGCCCCAGGTCATGCTCGACATGAGGGTCGCCGTAACGGAGCTGGACAAGGCGTCGTGGACCATCACGGGCTACCTGCTGGGGTACCTGGCCGCGATGCCGCTCATTGGCCGCGTCTCGGACGTGTGGGGCCGCAGGCACGTCTTCTTTGCGGCGATGGCGGTCTTCATGGTGGGCTCCGTCGCCGTGGCCGTTGTCCCCGACCTGGAGGCCATGCTGCCCTTCGAGGTCCCGCCCGGAGCCGAGTTCCCGGACTTCGAGATACTGATAGCCGCGCGGGTATTCCAGGCCATCGGGGCCGGAGCGCTGGTGCCCGTCGCGATAGCTATAGCTGGGGACCTGTTTCCGGCCGGGCAACGGGGTCTGCCGTTCGGGCTCATCGGGGCCTCCGCGGAGGCGGGCGGGGTAATAGGGCCGCTCTGGGGCGGCCTGGTGCCCCAGCAGATGGACAGGTTGTGGAGCGCCGTCTTGTCCAACGCGCCGGTTGCCCAGGGCCTGGCCGAGTGGCTCAACCAGGAGCAGGGCTGGCGGTGGGTGTTCTGGATCAACATACCCCTCTCGCTACTGGTGCTCGCCCTAGTCATATGGCTGCTCCCGCCCAGCCCGAGGGCCGCGGCCAGGGTCGACTACGCGGGCGGCGCGCTTATCGCCGCGAGCCTGGCGGCCATGACATTGGGCCTGGCGAGAATCGGCGAGCCGGACGCTCTGATGGTCGGCTACCTACTGCTGTCCGCCGCCGCGCTGGGGCTCTTCATACGACGCCAGCTATCCCATCCTCAGCCGCTGCTGCCCATGTCGGTGTTCAGGGGCGCGGCGTTCGGCGCGGCTTCAAGCACCCATGTCTTCGTCGGGGCTGCGCTGATCATCGGCATGGTGACGCTGCCGCTGATGGCGAACACGGTCATGGGCCTGACGCCGCTGGACGGGGGACTGTGGCTGATGCGCATGACGGCAGCCATGCCGGTGGGCGCGATAATCGGCGGTCTCGCCTGCCAGCGCTTCGACTATCGCGTGCCGACGGCGGCAGGCCTGGTCCTCGCCGCGGCGGGGTTCGGGCTGATGGCCGGGTGGGACACGAGCATTACGGACCCCGCGCTGACGCTGCACCTGGTGATCGCGGGGCTCGGTTTCGGGCTGCTGATAGCGCCCATCTCCCTGGCAGCCACCGACTCGGTCGAGGAGGGGGCGCGCGGCGGAGCGGCAGGGATCGTGACGGCGACCAGAATAGTCGGAATGACGCTGGGCCTGGCGGCGCTTACCGCGTGGGGCTCGGACAGGTTCACAGGTCTGGCGGCCCACATCGCCCTGCCGCTGCCCGTCGTCGGGGAGACTTCGGCGGAGTACCAGCGGCGAGTGGACCAGTTCGACGCCGAGCTTTCCGGCGTCGGCGTGACCATATTCAACGAGTTCTTCGTCGTCGCGGCGGCCCTATGCCTCTCTGCGCTCATTCCAGCCGCCTGGATGGCCTGGAGCAGGTCGAGGTCGCCCGAACCGGAGGGTTAGACCTTCGAGTACTTTGGGGTGGCTGTGCTGGTGCCGTCGGGGAGTTTTTCGACGGTGAAGTCGCCGAAGAGGAGCGGGGCCTCCTCCCGCAGGATCTCGAGGATGGCGAGGGCGAGGCGGCGTATCTCCCAGTCGGCATAGGACGCTCCGCGCATCTCGATGAAGTGGCGCCACGCCCTGACGTTGGCGGTCACGAATATCTTCGTCTCGGTGGCGTTCGGGAGGACGGACCTGGCAGCTTGTCGGATGGCCTTCCGGCGCTCCCAGGGCGTCGTGAAGGCGTCCTGCTCGACACCATCCGCCTCTACCTTATCCGGGATGCTCTCCTCGAGCGCGTCGACCAACTCCCTGTAACTCTGGGCGGCCTTCTCGAGCGCCTCCTGCAGAGTGGCCTCGGTACCCTCCCCGCCTCCCTCGCTGATGGCCGGCGGCACGACGAAGGGGCTGTCGGACTCGTCGACGAAACGCTGAGACCGCTGGCTGTAGGCGAACCCGGCCCTGTGCCGCACGAGCTCGTGGGTCAGGCTCCGGGAAACGCCTGTTATGACGAACCCGTAGTTCACGTGCTCGAAGACACTGCCGTCGCCCTTGGACAGCAGGTTGGTGATGAAGTCCTCGATGTGCCTGCGGCCCCGGCCGAAGCTCATGTAGCAGAGCCTCGCAGAGACCTCCACGATGGCCGATGACTCGTCGTTGCCCGACCTGATGCTCTCGGGGACGCCGGGCAGGTCCTCGTCGGCCAGCAGCTCGGCGATCTTCTCCCAGTCCACGCTGGGGCGTGAGACGAGGTATACCTTCGGCTCGGTCAGGTACCGCATGGCGTATCCAAGGATCGCCTAGACGATCAGGCTCAGCGGATTCTCGAGGAGCCTCTTGATCTCCAGTATGAACCGTGCGCCCTCCGCGCCGTCGGACACCCTGTGGTCGGCGGAGAGGGTCGCGTTCATGATGCTGGCGACCGTGACCTTGCCGTCGCGGACCACGGCCCGCTCGGCAACGCTGCCCACGGCCAGCATGGCCGACTGGGGCGGCAGGATGATGGCCACGAAGCTCGTGATGTCGAACATGCCCATGTTGCTGATGGAGAAGGTGCCGCCCGTGTACTCCTCGGCGCTCAGGGTGCCGCCGTTGGCGCGGCTTATCACGTCCTTGCTGGCTGCGGAGACCTCTCTCAGGCTCTTGCCGCCGCAGCCCATTACGGCGGGCACGATGAGCCCGGCCTCCTGGGCTATGGCGATGCCTATGTCGATGTTGTCGTTCATCCGGATTCCGTCGTCGGTGTACGAGGCGTTGAACTTGGGGTGGAGCCCAAGAGCCGTCGCGCACGCCTTGATGACCAAGTCGTTGACCGTGACGTGGACTCCCTTGGCCTCCAGCGACGCGTTGATCTGCTTGCGCAGCGACATCGCCCCGGTCATGTCTATCTCGGCGGAGACGTAGTAGTGCGGCGTCTCCTGCTTGCTGCGGACGGTCACCCTGGCGATCTGGCGGCGCATCCGGGTCAGCGGCTCAATGTTCTCAGGCACTGCCTCCTCGGTAGGGGCTTCCTCCTCCTCAGCGGCAGCTTCTTCCTCCATCGCAGCCTCAGGCTCGGCGACCTCCTCAGCGGCAGCCTCAGGCTCCACCGCAGCCTCAGGCTCGGCGGCCTCCTCAGCAGCGGCCTCTTCTTCCTCCTCGGCCTCGGGCTCGGCAGCCTCCTTGGCAGGGGCTTCTTCCTCCTCGGCCTCGGGCTCGGCAGCCTCCTCGTCAGCAGCCTCTTCCTCCATCGCAGCCTCGGGCTCGACGGCCTCCTCGGCGGCGGCCTCTTCCTCCATCGCAGCCTCGGGCTCGACGGCCTCCTCGGCGGCAGCTTCCTCTACCTGCGGCTCCGGTTCCTCCGGCTCGGGCGCGAAGGAGAGCACGTCGTCTCTCGTGATCCTCCCTCCGGGGCCGGTGCCCTTGATGAGGCTCAGGTCGATGCCCTGCTCTTCGGCAAGCTTTCGAGCTACGGGCGAGGCGCGGAGATTGTCTTCGAACATGGCTGTCCTCTCCTGCTGGGGTTCTGGGGCCTGGGGTTCAGGGGCACTCTGCACGGGTGGTTCCGCCACAGGCGCGTCAGCAGCGTCCTCCTCGGGTTCATCGGTCGAGTCGGCCTCTTCGGGCTCGGGCGCCGCAGCCGCAGCCGGGTCCTCTCCCGCATCTCCGACGATAGCGATGGTCTCACCAACGGGTACGGTCGTGCCTTCGGCGACGAGCACCTTCAGGAGCACGCCCGCCACCGGGGACTCGAAGTCGACGGCGGCCTTGTCGGTCTCGATCTCCGCGACCGCATCGCCAATGGCCACGTCGGAGCCCTCCTCGACCAGCCAACGGATGACCGTCCCTTCCTCCATGTCGTAGCCCATCTGGGGCATATTGAGTTGAGTGGCCACTTTGTACCGCGCCTCCCTCTTAATCTTCTGTCTTAGACCTACCTACACTGGTGAGCACTGCCCCCGTATCGAGTACGGGGCAGGCTCTTCGACCCTTCGACAAGCTCAGGAGAGCCAGGCTCAGGGCGAACGTATCTTCGCCCCGCTCTTCGCTGGGCTGGAATTCGCCAGATGTCCCTGCGATGGTCACTATAGTCCGTACAGGCCCTCGATGTACTTGACGACGCGCTCGGCGTTCGGCAGGGCTGCGGCCTCCAGTGTCCCGTTGTACGGGGCCGGCACCTCAACGCCGCCCACCCTTCCCACGGGGCCATCCAGGTAGTCGAAAGCCTCCTCCTGGATGGTGCTAGCCACCTCCGCGGCGAGGCCTCCCGTGCGCCAGAACTCCTCGACCACGACGGCCCTGCCGGTCTTCCTAGCCGACTCGACTACCGTCTCCTTGTCCAGCGGCCTCAGCGTCCTCAAGTCGACCACCTCGGCGTCGACGCCGCGCTCTGCCAGGGTTTCGGCAGCCTCAAGGGCGACGTGTACCATGCGGGAGTAGGCGACCAGCGTTATGTCAGTCCCATGCCGCTTAACCTTCGCCATGCCCAGGGGCACCTTGTAGTGGCGGTCCGGAACGTCGCCCCTGACCCTATAGAGGAGGGCGTGCTCGGCGAAGATCACGGGGTCGTCGTCCTCGATGGAAGACCTGAGGAGCCCTAGGGCGTCGAACGGGTCCGAGGGGGCGACGACGGTCAGTCCCGGGACCGATGCGAACCAGACCTCCAGGCTCTGGGAGTGGGTCGCACCGAGCTGCCCGCCTCCGCCCGTCACGGTGCGAATCACCAGGGGGACCGTGATCTGGCCGTTCGACATGTATCTGAGCTTCGCCGCGTGGTTGACGATCTGGTCCATGGCCAAGAGCATGAAGTTGATGGTCATTATCTCGATGACTGGCCTCAGGCCGCCCAGGGCCGAGCCGATGCCCGCCCCGACCATCGCCGCCTCGGAAATGGGGCTGTCGATGACGCGCTCGGGGCCGTACTGCTCCAGGAACCCGTTGGTCACGGCATACGGGCCCTTGAACTCGCCGATGTCCTCGCCGATGATGAAGACGCGGTCATCCGTGTCGAGGGCCTCCCGAAGCCCCCTGCTGACCGCGTCTCTAAGGTTTATCTCCGGCATCTGGTCGAGTACCCCGCTTAGTCTGCCGAGCTTACGTCGACTACGTTGTCGTAGAGCGATTCAGGCGAGGGCTCCTGGCTCTCCTCTGCGAACTGGGTGGCCTCGGCGACGGCTTCGTCGACCGAGTCCTCGATCCTCTTCGCCTCGTCCTCGCTGATCAGGCCCTGCCTGATGCACTGTTCCCTGAATGTCACGATCGGATCCCTGGCGCGGTACTCGTCGACCTCGGCGGAGTCCCTGTACGCCTCGGGGTCCTGCACCGAGTGGCCAACGAACCTGTAGGTCATGGCCTCCAGGAGGACCGGCCCGCCCTGGGAGCGTATACGCTCGACTGCCCGCATCGTGCCCTCGCGCACATCCACGATGTCCATGCCGTCGACCTGGAGGGCTGGCATCCGGTATGCGTCCGCGCCGTGGAATATGTCGCGCCCTCCCGCGTGCGCCCTATCGACGTGGGTGCCCATGCCGTACAGGTTGTTCTCGAGAAAGAACAGCACCGGCAGATCCCACAGGGACGCCATGTTCAGGGCCTCGTGGAACTCGCCCTGGTTCACGGCGCCGTCCCCGAAGAAGCAGACCGCTATCCGGTCCTCGCCCTTGTACTTGGCGGACAAGGCCAGGCCGACGGCTATCGGGAGGTGCGCGCCCACGATGGCGTGGCCGCCCATGAGCCCCCTGGACACGTCGAACAGGTGCATCGAGCCGCCCTTGCCGCCGCTGCTGCCCGTCGCCTTGCCCAGCAATTCGGCCATCACGATGTTCGGGTCCATGCCGCGGGCCAGGGCGTGGCCGTGGTCGCGGTAGTGGGTGATGATGTAGTCGTCGCTGCGCAGGGCCGACATTGCGCCGACGGCCACGGCCTCCTGGCCGATGTAGAGGTGGAGGAAGCCCCTGATCTTGCCGGCCATGTACAGGCGGCCGCTCTGCTCCTCGAACCGGCGGATGAGGAGCATCTGCTCGTAGAACGTGCTCGCCTGGGCGTAGTCGAGGTCCAACTCTAGCCTCGCTTCGGCCTGAAGACGTGGACCGCCGCCCCGTCCGCATCGAGGGCGGCTTCCTTGATGGTCTCCGAAACGGTCGGGTGCGGGTGCACCAGCCACCCAAGCTCCTCGGTCGTGCTCTCCAGCAGATGCGCCATGGACAGCTCGCCCAGCAGTTCGGTGACCTCAGGGCCGATCATGTGGGCGCCCAGCAGGCTGCCCACCTCGTCGTCCACGACCAGCTTCACCATGCCCTCGGTCTCGCCGAGCCCCAGGGCCTTGCCGTTTGCGGCGACGGGGAACCTGCCGACCCTGACATCGCCGTAGCGCTCCCGCGCCTGTGCCTCGGTGAGCCCGAAGCTCGCAACCTGCGGCTTGCAGTAGATGGCCCTGGGGATGTTCTCGTAGTCGAGCTTCATGGGGTCGAGCCCGGCGATGTTCTCGACGGCCGTGACCGCCTGGGCCGATGCGACGTGGGCCAGCAGCATCCTGCCGGTCACGTCGCCGATGGCGAAGACGCCCGGGACGTTGGTCTCCATGCGGTCGTCGACGGGGATGAAGCCCCGCTCGACGGTGACGCCCGCCTCCTCAAGCCCGATCCCCTCCGTGTTGCCTTTCGCGCCGACCGCCACAAGGACCTTTTCGCACTCGATGCGGGTCGTCCCGGAGTCGTCCGACACCGTGACCGTCGCGGTGGAGCCGTTCAACTCGACGCCCTCCACCCTGGCGCCCGTCATGGACTTGATTCCCTGCCGGCGGAAGGAGCGCTCCAGCAGGCGGCTTATCTCCTCGTCCTCGTTGGGGACTATGCGCGGCAGCAGCTCGACGAGCGTCACCTCCGCGCCGTACGTGCTCCATACGTAGGCGAACTCCGCGCCGGTCGCCCCCGCGCCAACCATCACGACCCTGTTGGGCACCTCTCGGGTCTGCAGCGCCTCCCGGCTGGTGATCACCGTTTCGCCGTCGATGGGCAGGCCTGGGAGCTGCCTGAACGACGCCCCCGTGGCGATGATGATGTTCTCGGTCGAGAGGGTGCGCCCGCCGGCTTCGACGGTGCGGGGGCCCTTCAGGACCCCCTCGCCCTCGACGAGCTCCACGCCGTTGCCCTTGAGGAGCATGTTGATGCCGGAAGTGAGCTTCTTGACGACGGAGCGGCTGCGGTCGATGGCCCTCGAGAAGTCGTAGCTGACGTTCTCGGCGGTTATGCCAAACTCGTCGGCGTGTTCGAAGAGGCTGACGACCTCGGCATTGCGTATCAGGGCCTTGCTGGGGATGCATCCCCAGTTCAGACAGACTCCCCCAACTTCCGACCGTTCGACAATCGCCGCTTTAAGACCTAGCTGGGCCGCCCTGATCGCCGCTACGTATCCGCCCGGCCCGCTTCCTATGACAACGACGTCGAAGTCCGCCAAACTACAGCTCCACTCTAAGGGGGTATCTGAAAGCTGGGCATATTCTACACCATGCGGCGGCCATGTCTCTATTTGAGGCGCTTCCGCACGCGGCCTCGCCTAGCTGGAGGCCCTACGGCGCCGCGCAGCGCCTGACTGTGCTATCCTGTGTCCGCAGCCAATCCTTCGGGAACGGTGAGCATTCGGTCTGCCGCTTCGACCACCGGCCTTGCGCCGCGTGCGTCAACCCCGTGTCCGACCGGGCGCGCCTTCCCGACACGAGATGGAGGTCGCATTGCCGGTCGGAAGCGCGACAGGGGCGGGAGCCGCTCCCCCCGACAGGTCCTCCCGGATAGGGTTCGTGGGCGCCGGGATCGTCGGCAGGTCCATGGCGGCGGCGCTTTCCAGGGAAGGGTACGCAGTCCGCGCCGCGGCAAGCCGGTCAGCGTCGTCCGCAGAGGAGCTGGCGCGGCTGGTCGAGGGCACCCGTGCGTACGACAACCCGCAGGCCGCGATCGACGCCTCGGACGTCGTCTTCATCACCACGCCGGACGACGCAATCGGGGCCGCATGCGCCGCACATTCCTGGAGCGGCAGGCATACGGTCGTGCACTGCTCAGGCGTGTCGTCGCTCGACGTGCTGGGCCCGGCGGCCGAGCAGGGCGCGCGAGTGGGGTCGATCCACCCCATGCAGGCGTTCGCGTCAGTCGAGAATGGCATCGCGAGCATCCCCGGCGCGACCTTCGGGATCGAGGGCGACGACGAGGTCCGCGCCTACCTGAGGCAGATGGCCCTGGACGTGGGCGGGCATCCCATATTCCTCGAGCCCGAGGACAAGGCGCTGTACCACCTTTCGGGCGTGATGATGGGCGGGCTGCTGTCTGGGATAGCGGCGGCGGCATCGCAGCTGTGGGAGCATCTCGGCCACGACAGGGCAAGGGGCGTCCAGGCCCTGATGCCGATGATGCGGCAGGTGTCCCAGAACCTGGCGAGCGCCGGGGTGCCGGCCGGGCTGGCGGGGCCCTACGCGAGGGGCGACGTGGGCACGGTGCGGAAGCACCTGGAGGTGCTGGACGAGCGGTCGCCGGAGACGCTGCCGCTCTACTGCCACATGGGCCTGGCCGGCCTGCCTTTCGCGCATGAGAAGGGGACGCTAACGCAGGAGCGGTACGAGCAGATCCGGGAGCTGCTCGAAGAGTATCTCGACCGGTCGTCACCCTCACCCCAACCCTCTCCCGTCGAGGGAGAGGGGGCTTTGCGGCCCGGAGCGAGAGCCGAATGACCAACACGTCTGAGAGCCTTACCCGGAAGAAGGCGGCGGGCGAGCCGATCGCCGTGCTGACCTGCTACGACTACCCGACGGCGCGGTGCCAGGACGAGGCGGGGGTCGACATCATCTTCGTGGGCGACAGCGTCGGGACGAACGTCCTCGGGTACTCCAGCGAGAAGGAGGTCACACTCGACGACATGGCCCACCACCTGAAGGCCGTGCGAAGGGGGGTCGTGCGCGCCTACCTGCTCGCCGATCTGCCCTACGGGACTTACGACACGCCGGAGCAGGCCGTCGAGAGCGCGTCGCGGCTCGCCGGGCTGGGGGCCGACGGCGTCAAGCTGGAGGGCTTCGCGCCCGACGTCGTCCGGCGGCTCGTGTCGGAGGGCATCGAGGTCTGCGCGCACCTGGGGCTGAACCCACAGCTCCACGAGAAGAAGGCGATGCGGGCCAAGACCGCGGCCGCCGCGGCCGAGCTCGTGTCGCAGTCCATCGAGCTCCAGGAGGCGGGCGCGTGGACCATGGTGTACGAGATGATCCCGGAGGAGGTTGGGCGCATCGCCACGGAGCGCCTGACGATCCCGACCATCGGCATAGGGGCGGGCCGGTACACCGACGGTCAGGTGCTCGTAGCCCCTGACATGCTGGGCATCAACACCTTCGAGATGAGGCATTTCCGCAAGTACGACGACCTGCACGAGCGGACGCTGCGCGCCTTCGAGGGCTACATCGCCGACGTGCGCTCGGGCGCGTTTCCGGCTGCGGACAATGTCCGCCACCTCGACGAGTCCGAGATGCGGGCGCTCGACGACATCCTGCAGCCGGTTTCCTGATCGCGCCCACGAGCCGGCCATCCCCATGAATACCATCGAGAGCATCGACGCGTTCCGGGCCGAACACGCCCGGCTGGCCGGACCGCTGGGGCTGGTGCCGACGATGGGGGCACTGCACGAAGGCCACATGTCCCTTGTGCGCCGCGCCCGCGAGGAGAACGCGACTGCGGTCGTCTCCATCTTCGTGAACCCGGCGCAGTTCGGTCCCGGTGAGGACTTCGAGGCCTACCCCCGCGACATGGCCGCCGACCTCGCGAAGCTCGACGAGGCCGGCGTGAACATCGTATTCGCGCCGGCGGCGGCCGAGATGTACCCGGAAGGGTTCGACACGTACGTCGACGTGGGTCGCATCGCCGAGCGGCTGGAGGGCGAGGCGCGGCCGGGTCACTTCAGGGGCGTAGCGACGGTCGTCTGCAAACTGCTCTCCATCGTCCGGCCCGACCGGGCGTATCTCGGCAGCAAGGACGCCCAGCAGGGGCTGGTCATACAGCGTCTGAACACCGACCTCGACCTGGGCGCGGAGATCGTGATGTGCCCGACGGTCCGGGAGCCCGACGGCCTGGCCCTGAGCAGCCGCAACGCCTACCTGGATGCCGACGAGCGCAGGGCGGCCACGGTGCTTTACAGGGCCCTCAGCTTGGCCGGCAGCATGAAGAGCAGCCCCGCGAAGGCTGTCCGCGCCGCCATGCTCGACATGCTGGAGGCCGAGCCGCTGGCGTCGGTCGACTACATCAGCGTCGCCGATGCCGCCACGCTGGAGGAGCTGGAGGCGGTCGACAGGCCTGCCCTCGTCTCGCTGGCGGTGCGCATCGGCTCCACGCGCCTGATCGACAACATGGTCATCGGGTGACGGGCTGCTTCGAAACATGTTCGCACGTTCCTGCCGTTGATATAATTGGCGGGCGGTCATGCGAATCCTCGTAACGAACGACGACGGCGTCCACTCAGAAGGCCTCTGGAGCCTTGCCGCGTCCCTGTCGGACATAGGGCGCGTTTCCGTAGTTGCGCCTGACCGCGACAACAGCGGCATCAGCGCGGCGATCACCATAACGAACGTAGTCCGCGCGAGGCCCGTGGAATCGCCCATCTCCGGCATCGACGCCACCTCCGTGCAGGGCACGCCCGCCGACTGCGCCATCCTTGCGCTGGAGTCCCTGTACGACGAGCGGTTCGACCTGGTGGTGTCGGGCATCAACCACGGCGCGAACCTGGGCCTGGACGTGCTCAGCTCGGGGACCGTGGGAGCAGCCATACAGGGCAGCCTGAGGGGCATCCCGTCCATAGCGGTCTCGGTCGCGTCCCTGGAGGACGTGGCGTTCGAGGCGGCGGCGCGCGCCGCGAGGGCCATTGCCCCGGAAGTCGCCCGGACGCCTGCCGCGACGGGAAGCGGCACAGCCCCCCTGGTCAACGTCAACCTGCCGAACCTCCTGCCGAACGAGGTCAAGGGCGTTTGCGCGGCGAGGCTCGGCCCGCGCGCATACCTGGAAGAGGTGACGAAGAGCCACGACGGACGCCGAACGCATTACTGGATTCGGCACAGCCGGGAGGTCGGAGCGGACGCCGCGACGGACACAGACGTATACGCCGTGCGCAACGGCTGGGCAGCCATTTCGCCGGTAACGTGGGGCGCGGACGACACGATGCCCCATGACTGGCTTCAGCGCCTCGCCGGGCTTGCGGCGGATGAGCTGGGAGTCAGGGCAAGATCGCCCGCCGGCACGCGCTAGGACTTTCTCCACAATGGAGAAGTGTTCTGAGATAATCCGCGGGACCGGCAACGAACGACGACGGGTGACCGACCAACGACTGCGGGCCACCCGTACGACCACAGAGGAGACTGGCTAATGATCTACGAGTACAGGGTATACGAGGCCGTTCCGGGCAGGATCAATGACATAGTCGCGAGGTTCCGAAACCACACCGTGGAGCTCTTCGAGAAGCACGGGATCAAGAACATCGGCTACTGGACGCCCAACATCGGCGGCTACAACAACGAGCTGGTGTACATAGTCGCCTTCGAGGACGTGGCCCAGAGGGAGCGGGCATGGGCCTCGTTCCGCGCCGACCCCGAGTGGCACAAGGTCGTGGCGGCGTCGGAGGCCAACGGGCCGATAGTCGCGCGCATCACCAACACCCTGCTGACCCCGACGGACTTCTCGGCCCTGCAGTAGTCCCAAAGGGTCTGGAGGCGAGGGACTCAGCGCCTTTTCGGTCGGGCCTTGCTCTAGTCGCCGGCAGAAGTGCGGGAGGACTCACACTCGTCGCACTTGCACAGCTTGCGCAGGAGGTCGAAGGGGTAGATGCCCGTGAAGTGGGCGTCGCTCCAGAGTATCTGTACAGCGTACTGGCCGACGAGCAGGAAGTCCTCGGCCCTCAGGTCGGCGTCGACCGTAGCCGGGTCGAGCAGCTGGCGGCGGCTCCACTCCTCGACGCACTCGGCGCACCCGCAGTTGAGCCGCAGGTAGCGCGCCTCGAACTCGCACACTTGGCCGTCGGCCCACTCGACGACCAGGTCGCCGTCCCTTATGTCAATGCTCGCGACTGACGTATCCAACTCGGCCTCCCGCCCACAGTCTACACCCTGCACCGGACGCCGTATAATCCCCGCCATGCCGCACCCGGGGTAGGGCGATCACATCGCGACAGGTGCAATACGCATCCAATCACCAGATATGTCATCACCGGCGAAACAACGACACGGCCTGCTCCGGCGGGCGTCAATCGCCGCCGTGGCGGGGGCTGCGGCGCTGGTGCTGGCCGCATGCGGCGCGGCAGTGCAGGGCGCATCGTCAGCGGATGCAGTAGCGGAGGACGCGCCGGGACGAAGCCTGTGGGCCGCGGGCCTCGAGCGCGTCCCCTGGGATGTTCGGCTGGAGGAGTCGGCCGGTCATCCCGAGGCGCCCCAGATACTCATCAAGCGCTCGCCCGAGGAGCTGGCGGACCTGCTCGCCGATTACAGGCTGTACGACTACGAGTTCAGGAAAGCCATCGTAGACCCGCGCTTCATAGCCGCCGAGCAGGCGAGCGACAAGTTCGCAAACCGCCAGGTCCTGGGAGTCTCGATCGGCGGCGACCACCGCGCCTACGCGATCCACTTCATCGAGGCCCACGAGATCGTCAACGACACCGTCGGCGGAGTACCCGTCGCCGTGACCTATTGACCGCTGTGCGATACGGGCGTGGTCTACGCCCGCGAGATCGAAGGGCAGGTGCTCACGTTCGGCGTGTCCGGGCTGCTTTACCAGGGCATACTCGTGATGCGCGACGCGGAGACGGGCTCGCTCTGGAGCCAGGCAATCAGCACGGCCATCGACGGCCACTTCGACGGCATGGTGCTGGAGCCCATCCCGGCCGAGAGGGTCTCGTGGAAGAGGTGGATGGAGGAGCACCCGGACTCGCTCGTGCTGGGCTTCCCCCCGAAACGCGATGAGTGAGCCGTGCATCTAATCAATATGAAACAATCACACCTTCGCCTCTACAGATTGCCCCTCTGGCTGGCAGTCCTGCTCATCGCGGCCCTCCTTGCCGCAGCCTGCGCGTCGGACAACGAAGGGAACTCCCAGCCGTTTCCCGCAACGCCCACGGAGTCCGCGGCCAACCAGCTCGACAAGGACGTAGCCCCGGCCGATCCGATGAAGGGCCCGGAACCGAAGGTCGCCGCCACGTTCAGCAGACCGGAGGGCGACAAGCAGCGGGAGCTCGAGATCATCGACATCCTGCCCAAGGATGGCATCCCGTCCGTCGACAACCCGTCGTTCCTCAACGCGACCGACTCAGCGTCGCAGATAGGACAGCAGGACCTGATCATCGGCGTCTCGCTCAACGGCGAGCACAAGGCCTACCCCACGGCGTTCCTTAGCAGCCGCGAGATCGTCAACGACACGATCGGGGGTGTGCCTGTCGCCGTCACCTGGTGACCTCTCTGCTTCACGGGCATAGTGTATGCCCGCACGGTGAACGAAGAGGTGCTCACCTTCGGCGTGTCCGGCAAGCTGGTCATGAACGCGCTGGTCATGTACGACCGCCAGACCGACTCCCTGTGGAGCCAGTTCCTGGGCGAGGCCATCGAGGGACCGCATGAGGGCAAGAAGCTCGAGCTGGTGCCCTCGCAGCTCACACGGTGGTCGGCCTGGAAGGAGGAGTACCCCGACACGCTGGCCCTGGACATCGGCGGGCCAGCATTCGACCAGTACCTGAGCTACTACGTAGGGCCCTCCGCGGGAATCCTGGGGCAGAGCAACCGGGACGAGCGGCTGGTGAGCAAAGACCTGGTTGTAGGCATAGCGGGAGAGGACTCCCAGCGGGCCTACGCGCACAAGCACCTGACCAAGCCGCGCGTCCTCAACGACACCTTCGAAGGTTCGGACATCGTGGTGGCGCTGGACCTGAACAGCGGCTCGACCAGCGTCTTCGACCGGACGGTCGACGGCAGGACCCTCACGTTCATACAGGGCACAGAGCCCGAGGAGATGTCCGACGTCGAGACCGGCTCGTCATGGAGCAAGCTGTCGGGGCTGGCGACGGGCGGCGACATGCAGGGCAGGCGGCTCAAGCCCTTCCCGTCGTTCAACGCCTTCTGGTTCGGCTGGAGCGACTACTTCCCCAACACCGAGCTCTACGACCCGTCCTGACTTACCGCCCTGTCCCTGCGAGAGTATCAGCCATCACCCGATGGCTCATCGCCCTCGAGTGTAGCAACGTTAGCCTGGCCGGCGAGGGCCGCCCAAGCCAGTGCCGTAAGCATCCTCGCCGGGTTCAGTATCTGCCAGATGACCCCATTGTCGACGAAGTATCCATTCGCGAAGACCAAGGCCCCGAGTGCACCCGAAACCACTGCGCCCACACGCCCGGCAGTGCATCCGCAGCGCCATAGAGCCACCGCGGCCACGCTGGAAGAGCCGATGAACAGCGGGTTGACGGTACGCCACACATTACCCCAGTGGTCGTCGAACAGGTCGCTGTACCCGTTGGCCAGCACCGCCAAAGCCAACATGCCCAGCGCCAGACTGCGCACCCAGGGAACGAGGCGGGTGCTCGACCAGATCCACCAGGCGCCGCCGAAGCCCATAAGCAGCGGGGCGATCTGCCACAGCTTCCAGGGCCAGTAGGGAACAGACATCCCGTCCGGGTCAACAAGGACGGTCCTCTCTGTCCAGGCGAAAATGGCCAAGGCCACGAAGGCTGTGGCCGCGACGGCAGGGATCGGGCCCAAATCTCGGGGCGCGATCAGTTTGAACATCGGCGACCTCTGCTACTAGGGGCTACATGAAACCGGCGGAAGTTCCTAGCTCTCGTGGTCCCAGATGCCGCGGGTGCCTGTGTCGACGCCGCCGTCGACGGCCAGCACCTGGCCCGTGACCCACGACGACTCGTCCGACGCGAGGTAGAGCGCTGCGTACGCGATGTCCTCGGGGTGGCCGGTGCGGGCAAGGGATGCGGGAGCGGGTGACAGGGGCAGGTCTCCCATCGACGCGCGGAACAGGCCCGCGCCGATGACGTTCACGCGGATGTTGTCGGCGTACAGCTCGCGAGCCAGGTTCGTCGCGAACCCGATCACGCCGCCCTTCGCTGCGCCGTAGGCTGCGTTGCCCTCCTGGCGCACGCTGAAGCTGGCCGCGACCGCCACGATCGACCCGCCTCCCTGTGCCTTCATGGCCGGGCGGCTGGACTGCGCCGCATTGTGCAGGCTGTTGAGGGTGTTCGAGACCGTGCCCGACCAGAACTCCTCGTCCACTTGGTCGAAGCTGAGCCCGGGCTCGAACCCGCCCCCTGCGGCGCTGTACAGGATGTCCAGGCGTCCGTGGGCGTCGATTATGTCAGCGACGATGCGCTCGGCCTCCGACCTGTCCGTCAGGTCGCCCGGGGCGGCGGTCGCGTTGCCGCCGGCTGCCCTGATGAGTTGGGCCGTCTCCTCCAGGTCATCGCGCCCCCGCGCCGTGATGATGACGTTGGCGCCCTCCTGCGCAAACAGGGAGGCGGCAGCCCGGCCCATGCCCGTGCCAACGCCCGCCATCCATGCCGTCTTGCCCTTCAGCCTCATGTCCGATTCTCCTCCTGGCGGACGCGCGGGAGCACCTGCTCTCCAAAGAGCCTCATCATATCCGCGACTGCGCCCGGCTCCATCTGGCCCGTATTGAGCTTCAGCATCACGTTCGGCACTCCGGAGCTCTGGAGCTCGATGAGCTGCTCAGCCACCTGGTCCGGCGTGCCTACCATGTACGCCTTGTCGAACCTGTCCTCGAAGTCCGCGGGGTCGGGGCCCTTGTCCCCCCCGACCAGCGGGTTGAGCGTGTGCCGCGCGGTAGTGGAGTGCTTCTGCTCGCGCCGGTAGCCCGCCTCGACCTGCTCCCTGGCCTCGGCGTTGGTCGGGGCCACCCAGGCGCCCATCCACGTCCATATGTTGTCGACGGCGCCCGCCACCTCCTCGTCTGAGAAGCCGGCGGCGGACATAGCCGACCTGTAGATGTTAACCCTGTCCATGATCTCGGGGCTGCCGAGCCCGCCCATCAGTATCGGCCTGCCCTGCGCCGCCATCGCCCTGACGGAGTCCTCGCTAAGTACGGCCCTCACCAGCGGCGGGTGGGGCTTCTGGTACGGCATCGGGCGCATCTGGGGGATCACCGACTTCCAGTGCTTCCCCTCGTGGCGCATGCCCCTGGCCGTCCAAGCCTTCACCAGCAGGTCCTCGGACTCCTCGATCCGCTCTCTGCCCTCCTCGATCGTCGTGCCGAAGCCAGCGTACTCGTAGTGGTTGAAGGCCGAGCCGCGGCCCGTGCCGACGATCAGCCTGCCGTGGCTCAGGTTGTCCAGCAGCGCCGTCTGGACGGCCACCCTGACGGGGTGGTTCAGCGCCATCTCCACCACCGCCAGGCCGATTTTGACCCTGGTAGTTCGCGCTGCGATCGCCGCCGCGAACACGATCGGGTCGGCGTATACGCTCTCGCCGACGAAGTGGTGCTCCGTCAGCCACACGGCGTCGAGCCCGACCTCCTCTGCCAGCACCGCCTCGGCCAGCGTCGAGTCGATGGTCGCGGAGTCCCCCTCCGGCTGGTGGCTGAGGGGGACCATGAATGTGCCGATTCTCATGTGCGGTTGTCCTATTCCTCGTCCAGCTTGCCCAGGACAGTGTCGAGCTCGCCTGTGAGCATGGAGAATGACACCTGCCCCGGGGCGATTGCGACCCTTCCACGGCGCGGCCCGTCCTCCGTGTCCACGAGGACCCAGTCGCCGACCTCCAGCTCCTGCTCGCCCGGGCGATAGTAGAGGAGCGGCTGCATCTCGTTCAGTCTCACGCCCACCACGTTGGATATCCGACCGCCCTCTGTCACTGCTGCCTCACCCTGGGAAGGTCCAGCATCATCACCTCCAGCGCCAGGCGCGAGTTGACGTTGCGGGCGATGAGCCGGCGAGTCCTGCGGACCGCCCTTATGGCCCCCGTGATCTGCTGGCGTGATAGCGTCTCGGCCACCGGCTTGAGCGATTCCATCCTCGACATGTTGGCCGCCAGCTGCGGCACCCCCTCCTTGACCAGCATCACGTCTCGCCACCAGGCCAGCCACACCTCGAGCTCCCGGCGGCCGGCCTCCCTGTCCCTGTCCGCAGCCGAGCCGAGCCTGGCCGCGTGATCGAACCTCGTTTCCATGCTACCCCTCACTACCTCCTCGACCTCTTCCACCTTCTCCTCCACGGCCTCCAGGAGCTCCGGCTCCCTGGCCGCACGAATCGCCCAGCCCGGCCTGCCGCCCGACAGACGCGAGGCTCGCCCGGCGACGTCCTCATCCGTCCCCAAGCGCTCCACGAGATGCCGGGCGATCACGTCTGGGGGCACAGGCTTCAGGTCGGCCAGTTGGCATCGAGACACGACTGTCGGCAGAAGCGCCTCGGGCTTCGCCGTGAGGAGCAGCAGGTAGACCCCGGCAGGCGGCTCCTCCAGCGTCTTCAGCAGGCTGTTGGATGCCTCCTCGCTAAGGAGCTCCGCCCCATCGAAGATCACGACCTTGCATTCGCCTTCGAACGGCGCTAGGGCAGCCTCTCGCTGGACCTCCCTCACCTGCTCGACCCCTATGAGGGTGCGGCTGCGGCCTCCGTCGGCGACCTGGATGCCCACCACGTGCACGTCCGTATGGAGTCCGCGGCGCGAGCGCGAGCAGCCGGAGCACTCGCCACACGGCCTCTCGTCCCCGGTACAGTTCAGGGCGGCCGCGAGGTCGACGGCCAGCGCCATCTTTCCGACGCTCTCCGGCCCAGCGATCAGGATGGCGTGCGGCAGTCTGTCTCCGGCCAGCGCCCGGCGGAGCGCTCCCGTAGCCTTCTCGTTGCCGATGGTCTGCCAGCCCATGTCCGCAGCCCTTTGAAGAGGCGACCTATCCGACCACGTCGAGGGCCATCATGTCGTCGTAGGTCTCGCGCCGCCTGATGAGACGAGCTTGGCCGTCCTGCACCAGCACCACCGCCGGGCGAGGGTTCAGGTTGTAGTTGCTCGCCATGGAGGGCGCGTACGCTCCCGACGCGGGAATCGCCACCAGGTCGCCCGTCTCGAGCCTCGGCATCGTGATGTCCTTCACCAGGATGTCCCCGGACTCACAGTACTTGCCGGCCAGCGTGACCTCCTCCTCGAGCTCGGCGCGCATCCGGTTCGCGATCACCGCCTCGTACTGCGACTCGTACAGCGCAGGACGTATGTTGTCCCCCATGCCGCCGTCCAGCGACACGTACTTGCGGACGGTGGGGATGTCCTTGATCCCGCCCACGCGGTACAGAGCAACGCCAGCCCGCCCGACTATCGATCGCCCGGGCTCGACGGTGAGCAGGGGCTCCCCGAATCCCAGGTCGGAGGCGCGGGTCTTGAGGGCCGTCGTGATGACCTCGGCATACGATGAGACCGGAGGTGGCGGCTGCTCCCTCAGGTAGCCGATGGCGAACCCGCCGCCCGGGCTGAACTCTCGCAGGTCCAGCCCCTCGCTCCTGAACGGTGCGAGGAACGTCAGCACCGTGTCCACCGCGATCGAGTACGGCTCGAGCTCGAAGATTGGCGAGCCGAGGTGGAAGTGGATGCCCACCAGGTCCAGGTGCTGCGCGGCGAGCGCCTGCCTGATCGCCCTCTCCGCGTCACCGGTCTCGATGGAGAAGCCGAACTTGCTGTCCAGGATACCCGTCGTCGTCTTGGCGTGGGTGTGCGGGTCAATGCCCGGCGAGAGCCGCAGCATGATGTCCTGGGTCGTCCCGTGGGACTCCGCTATGCTGTCCAGCAGGTCCAGTTCGTAGAAGCTGTCTACGACCACCCGGCCAATTCCGGCGTCCACGGCCATCTCGAGCTCTTCCGGGCTCTTGTTGTTCCCGTGGAAGTAGATGTCCGGCATGGGTATGCCCCCCGCCTCCGCGACCGCCAGCTCGCCGCCGGACACCACGTCCAGCCCCAGGCCCTCTTCGCTGACCAGTCTCGCCAGCGCGGGATTGACGTAGGCCTTGGACGCGTACAGGACCTTCGTGTTCGCGTACCTCGACGTGAACTCGTCGACGAACTCCCGGCACATGCCGCGGAGGGTCGCCTCGTCGAATACGTACAGCGGCGTCCCGAACTCATCGGCCAGGGCCTCGACGTCGCAACCTCCAAGGGAGAGATTACCGTCCTCAGTGACGAAGGCGGTCGTAGGGAAGATATCGACATTTGGGAATGACATCGGAGGTCTCCTGGCGGTCGAATCGTGCGTGCCATTCTAACATCCGCCCCGCCGCCTGGCAGTGAGGGAAGCGGGGCTCCCACAGCTCTCGCTCGGCGCCCGTCCGCGAATTGTCTTGACTGGTATTCGGGGCGTCTGATAGATTGACTGTGCAGGCCGAACCGATAAGGAGACCATCTCTACACACCGATGAATTCGCTACGGCGCCGCTCGAGAGCCCTCTGGGCGGGCCTCACTCTTCTCCTTATCCTGCTCCTGGCAGCCTGCTACCCCGACAATCCGCAGTCGACGTTCGGCGTGTCGGGGCCCGTCGCGCAGTCCCAGCTCAACCTCCTCTACTGGATACTCGGCGCCGCGCTCTTCGTGTTCGTGGTGGTCGGCGCCATCCTCATGTACATCACCATCCGGTACAGGCGGAGGGCCGGTGACGAGGACCCAGAGCAGATCCACGGAAACACACCGCTGGAGATAGGCTGGACCATCGCCCCCTCACTGGTGCTGGTGGTGATAGCCGTCCCGACAGTGCTGACCGTCTTCGACAACCTGAACAGCCCCGACCCCAATGCCATGACGGTCGACGTAGTTGGCCACCAGTGGTGGTTCGAGTTCAAGTACCCGCACCCCGACGGGGAGTCGACGGTCGTGACGGCGAACGAGCTTCACATCCCTGTGGGCGAGGTGGTGAACATCAACCTGGACTCCAAGGACGTGCTGCACAGCTTCTGGATCCCCAAGATCGCGGGCAAGGTGGACCTGGTGCCCGGCAACAAGAACTTCATGTGGATCCAGGCCGACGAGGCCGGTGAGTACCTCGGGCAATGCGCGGAGTTCTGCGGCGAGGCGCACGCCCTGATGAAGTTCAGGGTAGTAGCAGAGTCAAGGGCAGACTTCGACGCCTGGCTGGCAGGCGAGGCAGCGGCGGCCGAAGAGCCGGTCGACCCGCTGGCGCAGCAGGGCAAGGCCCTGTTCGAGGGCAGCAAGGCGCAGTGCTGGTCCTGCCACGCGGTCACGGGGTCGGACAAGTCTCGCGGCCAGACCGGGCCCAACCTGACACACGTGTGGAGTCGCAGCCATATAGCGGCGGGCGTGATCGAGACCAACCAGGAGAACCTGCGGCAGTGGCTGGAGGACCCCCAGTCGATCAAGCAGGGGACGATCATGTACAGGGACGCGAAGATATACACCGACCCTGACAACAAGCTCACCGACGCGGACGTGGCGGCCCTCGTCGCCTACCTGCAGACGCTGGATTAGGGGTGGAGACTATACAGGCTATAATGGACGGCAATAGAGCAACGTCCGCCGACAAGGGGGTCGCGCTATGACAACCCTGGCTATCCCGATACCGAAGCGGCCCGTTCACCCTACGGGTGTGTGGGGCTGGATCACTACGATCGACCACAAGCGGATCGGCATCCTCTACGGCGTGACGGCGTTCATCATGTTCATCACGGGAGGGCTGGAGGCGCTGTACATGCGCGTCCAGCTGGCCCGGCCCGAGCAGGAGCTGGTCAGCCCGGAGGTGTTCAATCAGCTCTTCACGATGCACGCGACCACGATGATCTTCCTGGCGATCATGCCGATGGGCGCGGCGTTCTTCAACTACGTGATTCCGCTGCAGATCGGCGCTCGTGACGTGGCCTTTCCGAGGCTGAACGCTTTCAGCTACTGGACGTTCCTAGGCGGCGCGCTGATCCTGAAGCTGAGCTGGTTCCTGGGCGGCGCGCCCAACGCGGGGTGGTTCGGCTACGCGCCGATCACGGGCGTCCAGTACAACCCCGGCCACGGCATCGACTTCTGGATCATGAGCCTGCAGGTGCTGGGCATCGCTTCGCTGGCCGCGGCGTTCAACTTCATCGTCACGATCATCAACATGCGTGCGCCGGGGATGTCGCTGATGCGGATGCCCCTGTTCACGTGGATGACGCTGGTGACGTCGTTCCTGCTGGTGCTGGCGTTCCCCGTTATCACGGTCGCGCTGATCGAGCTGATGTTCGACCGGTTCTTCGGCATGAACTTCTTCGTGCCGGCGAAGGGCGCGAACCCGCTGCTGTGGCAGCACCTGTTCTGGATATTCGGACACCCGGAGGTCTATATCCTGATCCTGCCTGCCATGGGGATCATATCCGAGGTGATTCCGACGTTCTCGAGGAAGCCGCTGTTCGGCTACCCGGTGGTCGTGCTGTCGGGCGTGGTGATCGGCTTCATGGGCTGGATGGTGTGGAGCCACCACATGTTCACGGTGGGCCTGGGGCCGGTCGCGAACTCGGTGTTCGCGCTGACGACAATGGCCATCGCCGTCCCAACGGGCGTGAAGATATTCAACTGGATGGGGACGATGTGGAAGGGCTCGATAGAGTTCAACTCGTCGATGCTCTTCGCGCTGGGGTTCATCTGGCTGTTCATAATCGGCGGGCTGAGCGGGGTGATGCACTCCTCCGCGGCGTCCGACGCCCAGCAGCAGGACACCTACTTCATCGTCGCCCATATCCACTACGTGCTGTTCGGCGGGAGCATCATGGCCCTCCTGTCGGGCGTCTACTACTGGTTCCCGAAGATAACGGGCCGGATGATGAACGAGACGCTGGGCAAGATCAACTTCTGGCTGGTGTTCATCTCCATGAACATCACGTTCTTCCCGATGCACTTCATCGGGCTGGACGGTATGCCCAGGCGCATCTACAC
Source organism: Dehalococcoidia bacterium (assembly GCA_965209165.1). GTDB lineage: Bacteria > Chloroflexota > Dehalococcoidia > Lucifugimonadales > CAJWER01. The sequence goes on along the minus strand of CBDBQI010000004.1, from coordinate 446,395 downwards.
GTACGACCCGGACATGGGTTGGAACATGTGGAACATGGTCGCGACGGTGGGGTCCTTCGCCCTGGCGTTCTCGATCCTGGTGTTCATCATCAACGCCGTGCATAGCGCGAGGAAGGGCGAGAAGGCGGGCGGCGACCCGTGGGACGGCCGGACGCTGGAGTGGTCGATACCGTCGCCGCCGCCCGAGTATAACTTCGCACAGATTCCGACGGTCCACGGCATCGACCCGCACTGGATGACCAAGCGCGAGGGCGTTCCCGCCGTGCCTGTGGCCGGCGGCTCCGACGACGAGGAGGGCCACGACATCCACCTGCCGCAGCCCTCGTACTGGCCGTTCCTGGCCTCGCTGGGCCTGTTCGTGGGCGGCTACGGGCTGGTGTACTTCCAATCGCCGATAGGCATCGCGTTCGCGTCGGCGGGGGCGATGCTGACGATGATATCGGTGTACGCCTGGTCGTTCGAGCCCGTGAACGATCCTGAAGAGGGGCACTAGCTTGGCAGAGGCCGCGGCAGTTCATCACGAAGAGCACGAGGACACCACCACGGGCCTGAACCACAGGAAGCTCCTGATGTGGGCGTTCCTGGGGTCGGACTGCATGTTCTTCGGGTCCCTGATCGCGACGTACGTCGTGTACCAGGGCAAGAGCAAGGTGGGGCCGTTCCCCGAGGACGTGTTCAGCATCCCCATCACGTCGGTCAGCACCTTCGTGCTGCTGATGAGCAGCATGAGCATGGTGCTGGCGTACGCGGCCCTCACGCGGGGGAACATCAAGGTCTTCCGCGTGTGGCTCATCTCCACCGCGATCATGGGCATGACGTTCCTGGGGTTCCAGGTCTTCGAGTTCAGGGAGTTCGCCAACCACTCGGTCCACCTGGAGTGCGCCAACCTGGAGCCGGACAAGCTGACCGAGTTCGAGAAGACATTCGTGGACCGCTGCACCGAAGGTGTTGAAAAGTTCGACGAGCAGCACGGGCTGACTCCGAGAACGAACCTGTTCGGCACGACGTTCTTCACGCTGACGGGGTTCCACGGGGCTCACGTGACCCTGGGTGTGATCTGGCTGCTCACGATCCTGTTCCACTCGTACCGGGGCGGCGTGCGGCCCGAGACGAACCTGGACGTGGATCTGGCGGCGCTCTACTGGCACTTCGTGGACGTGGTGTGGATCGTGATCTTCACCGTCGTCTACCTGTTCGGCGTGTTCCCGGGGATATAGCGAATGGCAGAAGATACCCACAACCACGACGGCGCAGGGGAGGTCCACACGGGTCACCCAACGCCGATGACGTACTTCAAGGTGGCGATGATCCTCTCGGTCATCACCGCCATCGAGGTGGCGATCTTCTACGTCGAGGACCTGGGGCACGGGATCATCCCGATCCTGGTGGTGCTGTCGGCGGCCAAGTTCGCGCTGGTGGCGATGTTCTACATGCACCTGCGGTACGACGCGAAGCTGTTCACGAGCTTCTTCGTCGGCGGCCTGATCCTCGCCTTCACAGTCGGCATCGCGCTGCTGGCCCTGTTCAAATTCTTCGTTTGAGCCGGGGCAGTGGAGTCGATATGGACCCACTGGCACGCCCACCCCGACGTCCTGATCGGGCTGGCCATCCTCGAGGGCGCCTATCTCCTGGGCGTCGGCCCCATCCGCCAGCGGTACAATCTCGCGGATTCCGTGGACCCGCAGCAGGTCGCGACCTTCACCATCGGCGTGCTGGTCATATTCTTTTCGCTGCTCTCGCCCCTGCACATCCTGAGCGACCAGTACCTGTTCAGCGCACACATGCTGCAGCACGTTCTGCTGACGCTCGTCGCGCCGCCGCTGCTGATCATCGGGACGCCAGACTGGCTGATCAGGCGGATGCTGAGGCCGGACTGGGCGTTCATAGCCGCGCGTATCACGCTGCACCCCGTCGTTGCGGTGGTGCTATTCAACGTGGTCTTCTCGGTCTGGCACCTGCCGGCTCTGTACGAGCTGTCGGTGACGAGCCGGTCGGTCCACATAGGCGAGCACCTGCTGTTCATCGCGACGGCGATGATCATGTGGTGGCCGTTGATGAGCACGATGCCGGAACTGCCGAGGCTGTCATACCCGCTGCAGATGGTGTACCTGTTCGTGATGTCGCTGGCGCAGATCATCGTATTCGGCGCGATCACGTTCGCTCCGGATCCGCTGTACGAGTGGTACGTGAACGCGCCGCGCATATGGTCGCAGTCGGCGCTGGCGGACCAGCAGATAGGGGCGGTTATAATGAAGGTCGGCGGCGGGCTGCTGTTCATAACGCTGATGATCATCGCCTTCTTCCGCTGGTACGGCGCGGAGCAGCGCAAGGAGAAGGCCGAGGCCGCGGAGCTAGGAATCGCCCGGGAGTAGGAGCATGATGAAGAACAAGCTGGACAACATGGTGGTGCTGTTCCCCGTGCTGTCGGTGCTGACGGTAGTGATAGTCGCGGGCGGCCTAGGGGCCATATTCTCCGTGATCTACGAGATGACCCACAACGAGTGGGGAGTCATCATCCTCGGCGTGGCCCTCGTGGTCGGGGTGCCTGCCGCCGCGGCGCTGGTGCAGAAGAGGATGGAGCAGGAGTAGCGACCACTCCCGCCGCACACGTGAGCACCAGGGCCGCCCTCCGCCTCGCAATGGGGGCAGTGATTCTCATTGCGGCGCTATCGTGCGGCGGGCCCGAGCCGCTGGCCGGGACGGTGATGGACCCTCCGAGGGACGCGCCGGACTTCGCCCTTCACGACCAGGACGGCAGGCCCGCCTCGCTGGACACCTTTGACGGCGACGTGACAGTCGTGACGTTCCTCTACACATACTGCCCGGACGTATGCCCTGCCGTGACGAGCCACCTGCGTGACGTCCAGAGGATGCTCGGCGAGAATGCGGCGCGGGTGGACTTCGTGGCGATCAGCGTCGACCCCGAGCGCGACACGGCCGAGAGGGCCCGCGAGTACCTCGACGCGTGGGGGTTGACCCAGCGATGGGCTTTCCTGGTCGGCAGCGAGGAGGAGCTGTCCGGCCTATGGCGAGGCTACTTCGTCGACCCAACGCGGATCGACTGGGCGAGGGGCGAGCCGGCGGTGACGCCGCAGATCGCGGGCTCAGAACGGGGCGTGGCCGCGCTGCTGAGGGACATCGCCGTCAAGTACGAGGTGAACCACGCCGCGCCAGTGTACCTGTTGGACGGCGATAAGCGGATGCGCGCGCTCCACACGCCGCCGCTGGACCCGGACGACATCGCCCACGACATCCGGCTGCTGCTAGAGTGAAGCGATCCGAGGAGCTGCGGGTCGGCCGTGCGGTGAACCTATCCTCTGAGGAGGTAAGGCCAGCTACTCGAACTGGTCCTCGATACCGTCGAAGTCGGTGTCGACGATGATGAACTGGTGCTGGAAGTAGTCGTGGACTGTGCCGGCCTCGATTAGTGTCCTGTGGTAGGTACTGGATACCGAGTCGGGGTCGGTTATGGTGATCGGGAGCCTGCCCTGCATATCGAAGGGCCACTCCCTCGATCGGAAGATGGCGGCGCCGTTACTGATACTAGCGGTGTGAGCTTCGCCGTCGACAGTGATCTGCGCGGTGCCCTCCGGCACACCGTCCACGCCGATCATGATGACGTAGTCTCTCTTCCTGTCCTGCTCGAAGCCCTTGAGCCCGAAGAAGTAGTAACTGTCCCTGGCACCGGCGTCGTGCTCTATGTAGTCCGTGAAGGTCACGGTCCCCTTGTACAGTCCGACTGGGAAGTTCTCCATGGCTAGATCTTCAGCATAGAGCCATCCGAGCCCAGCAGGGGAGCCGTCTGGGACTCTGTCCCAATTGGACTTGAGATAATAGGAGGCGTACTCCTGCCCGTAGGCGTCCGTGACCTGCACTGCGAAGGCAGCCCCCTGGGTGTCGATGTAGTAGCGGCCGTCATCGCTACGACTTGTCCGTATCCACTCTGGAACGCTATCGAGCTCTTCCTCCCGAATCCCCCACCATAGCCTGCCATCCGGAACCGCATAGGCCAGCGCGAACTGCTGATCGCCAGATTCCCCATAAGTTCGTGGGGCTTGAAGGACATAGGCACCCGCGTCCAGCTCCCTACCATTGAAGACAGGCAAGGTGTCGAGATACTCCCCGAGAGGGTAGCCGTTCAGCTCGGGCACGAGCGTCTCCCACATGTCGACAAGGTCGTCGCGGTTGGGACGCCAGTCTGCGTCGGCCTGGATCCGACGATAGTAGAGGGCCATGAACTCCTTGATGAAGTTTGGGTTCTCCGTGGCCATCATCTGGATAGTTGCAGCGGAAATTGAGTATCTGTTGTCCGCGCCGCTGGGCGGGTTCCAAAAGTCTCCGCCTCCTGTCCACCTCAGGTTCTTGATTGCGTCGTAGTAAGTGGTCCCTGGGCTCCAATATTGGAACGGCCTGTCACCAAGGACCTGCAGAGTCGCGGAATCGTCCGGGTAGCTGCGGACGTACTCGTGGATGATCTGGTATGCCATGCCCTCGGCTAGTCCCTCAGAGAAGCCACTCAACGAGTCGTCGTACTGCCAGTCTCTGTCCCTGCTAATGCCGTAGCTGCCCTCCCACGCATGTACGAGCTCGTGAACGATCAATCTGGGCAGGAAGCTTGCATCGGTCACCAGTACCCGCCCGTCGCGTTTCGAGATGAAGCCGTCTTCGCCCTCCCCACTGTCGCTGATGAGGATGTCGAATGTCTCCGCCGGCGCCCCCAGGTATTCGTACAGGATGGGGAATACCCGCTTCAGGAATCGCCGGTACTGCTGCTGGGCGTCTTGGGGAAAGCTATTCGAGAATGTGTAGCCGATCCTGTTGGAGGGATCGCCAACTATCGAGGGCTCGGAAAACTCCAATGAGGACAAGTCGATGGTGAACTCGGAGAAGTCCCCCACCCACGTGCGGTCCAGGACCTGCCTGGAGAACTTGCCTACCAGGGTCTCCGTCCCCGTCAGCTGTAACTGTCGGAGCACGACGGGGGCATGTCCGTAGTTGTGGCTACCGTAGTAATCTCGCCATTCGGCCGCGCCCTCCGGCTTCAAGCTGAGCCCATAGGTAATGTACTTGCCGTCACCCGGGCTTTCCCACCTGATGTCGATTCTTCCTGGACCAATCTCGTAATACGCGCCAACTTCAGAGCCCTCGATCGGGTGCTTCTCTGGACTTACACCGGTCGTTGGCTCAGGTTCAGCCGGGAAGCTGGAGGGGTCCAGTGGGTCAAAGCCGTACTTTCGCTCCGCCGCGTCTGTCATCCCGTCGCCGTCCGAGTCGGTGAAGTCGCCTGACAGGTACTTGGTGAGCTCGTTCGGCGCCGTTGGGTTCGTCCAGCGGATCGCGGGCGTCGGACTCGGCGTCACAGATTGCGACGCAGGGGTAGGGGAGGGAGTGGACGTAGGCACTGTTGATGTTGGCGAGGGGGTGGTAGTAGGCGTGAGCGGAGGTCCCTGAGCCGGAGTGCTGTTGGGCGTTGGCGCGGGCGTGGGAATTGGAATGAGTGGGAGCGTCGGCGCGCTGTTGGGCGTTGACGCGGGCGTGGGAGTTGGAATGAGTGGGAGCGTCGGTGCGCTGTTGGGCGTTGGCGCGACTGCGGGTGTTGGCGTGCTCAGTTCAGCAACCTGGGTGGAGAGCGCCTCTACCTTCTGAGCAAGCTGATCGTTCGTCTGACGCAGCGCGTCGATCTGTGGGTCCTCGCCACAAGCCGCCAGCAGCAGGGCGACGGTCAAGAGCAGCGGTGCGCGCCAGAATAGATTGTGGGTGGCCTTGGGCGACTTTGCCAGCATTGCAGAGACTCTACATGAGCGGGGGGTCGAAAGGAACGCCAGTTTGCTGCTAGAGTGCGGGCTGGATGCCTGAATCAGGACTCTCAGGTGGGGGACTAGCAGGATTGAGGACTTGGTACCACGGCTCCCAGAAGAGGCTGATCAGGCTCCGGGCTGGCAGCTCAATTACGCAGGATAGAGATGTGGCAAAGGCGTTCTCCCACAGGCCTTCGCTCATGTCCATATCCCAGTCGGAGGAGGGCGAAGCGTGGAGCGTGCGGCATGACGGTTCCACGCCCGGTTACCTCTATGCTGTGGCAGAGGAGATTGGTACCGGTGACGTTCGTCCGCATCCCCACCCGGTGAACGCGTCGGGCTGGGAGTGGCTGATCAACCGGGACCTAGAGCTGCGGTTCATCGAAGAGACTCGTGTGACGGATCGGGAGAAGCTGACGTACGAGGAGATCGCGGAGATGAGAAGGAAGCAGAAGGAGAGGGGCGAATTGTCGTTCGCGGAGTCGACTGACTGATGGGTGACGACCACGCCGAGCTCGTGGAGACGTGGCTACGTGAAGAGCGGCAGCCCTTCACCGGCTGGGACTTTTCGCATCTCGATAGCCGCTTGCTTGGGCAGAAAGAGCCGTGGTCGTACCTGGACCGGGCAGCGGAACTGATGCGGCGTTCGTCGTCCGTTGTAGACCTGGACACGGGCGGCGGCGAACGGCTGCTGAGGCTGCGGGAGCATTGGCCCCCGAGGGTCGTCGTCACGGAGGACTACGCGCCGAACTTCGAGCTGGTTAGGGAGCGGCTCCCGCCCCTAGGCGTGGAGGTCGTGCGGGCTGCGGTCTCCGATACCGGTCCGATGCCGTTCGGGGACGGTGAGTTCGACCTGGTGCTGAACCGGCATGCGGCGTTCAACCCGAGCGAGGTGGCCCGCGTCCTGTCGCCGGGGGGCATATTCCTGACCCAGCAGGTGCACGGGATGTGGCTGTGGGACCTGCAGGCCGCCTTCGACGTGGAGCCCCCGTTTCCGGAGAACGCGCCGGCGAAGTACGTGCCGAAGTTGGAAGCGGCCAGCCTGGTCATGGAGGCTGTCGAGGAGTGGGAGGGACGCATGGCGTTTCTCGACGTGGGGGCGATCGTCTACTACCTGAAGGCGGTCCCCTGGGATGTCCCGGGCTTCACGGTGAGGACGCATCTCAGGTACCTGCTCGCGCTGCAGGAGAGGCTGGAGGCGGGCGAGGAGCTGAGTTTCCACACGGCCAGGTTCCTTCTGGAGGCACGGAAGCCGGTGAGCGGCTAGGGAGTTAGTCCGAGGGCAGAGACGCCTTCCTACAGCACCCCGGTGGCGCGCCAGCCGGCTATCTCCTGGGCCGACGCGCCCGCGTAGTCCCGCAGAACCTGCTCGGTGTCCTGGCCGAGGGCCGGGCCGGGCCGGTGGTCGGGCGGCGCGCCGCCGACCTTGATGGGGTTGGCGGGCTGGCTGATTGTGCCGAGGGTCGGGTGATGTACGGTGGCGATCATCTCGTCCTCGGCCACCTGGGGATCGGCCAGGGCCTCCTCGACAGTGTTGACGGGGGCGCACGGAACTTCGCCCCTCAGCAGCTCGAGCCACCGGGCGGTCGTCTGCTTCCGCGAGAGGTCCTTGAGCAGCGGGCCCAGCACCTCACGGTTCTCGAGGCGGTCGGCGAATGTCCGGAACCGGGGGTCGTCGGCCAGCTCAGGGGCGCCCATGATCGTCACGAGGTTGCTGTAGAACTTCTCCTTCGCGCACATGACCACGAGCCATCCGTCGGCGGTGGGCAGCACCTGGGACGGCACCTGCGACGGGTGGGACGAGTCGGGCCAGCGCTGGGGCTGGTAGCCGGCCGAGAGGTGCCACGCGCCGAGGTAGGCGAGGTGGGCGATGGCGTTGTCGAAGAGGCTCACGTCCACGTCGCAGCCGCGGCCGGTCTGCCTGGCGCCCAGGATGGCGCTGACCATGCCGAGTGCGGCCATCAACCCCCCGCTGTAGTCGACCATGGAGAGCCCTGCCTTCTGCGGGGGCGAGTCGGGCTCGCCGGTGATGCTCATCCAGCCCGCGTAGGCCTGCATGATGTAGTCGTAGCCGGGCTCGGCCGCCCTGGGACCATGTCGCCCGAAGGCGGAGAGCGAGCAGCAGACGATGGCGGGATTGGCGGTGTTCAGGGCCTCATAGTCGAGGCCGAGCTTGGCGGGCAGGTCGCCCCTGAGGTTGTTGAAGACGGCGTCGGAGGCCGCGGCCAGCCGGTGCAGCACGCCCTTCGCGTCCGGGTGCTTGAGGTTGAGGGTGATGCTCTTCTTGCTGCGGTTGAAGCTCTGGAAGTAGATGCTGTCCTGGTCGCCGGTGTACGGGGGCACGTAACGGGCGACGTCGCCGCCGGTGTCGGGGTTCTCGACCTTGATGATCTCGGCGCCCATGTCGGCAAGGTGCAGTGTGCCCCACGGGCCCGCGCCGTACTGCTCGAAGGCGATGATGCGGACGCCCTCCAGGGGGAGGCGAGGGGCGGGCGTGTGGTCTGGATGTCTAGGCATGTAGAGATTGTCTCAAGTCATATGTGTGGGTTGAGCGCTGCCCCCGTATCGAGTACGGGGCAGGCTCTTCGACAAGCTCAGGGCGAACGTCTTGCGATGGCTCGGTCGTATTCCTCAGCCCAGGGAGTCTTGGCCGCCGGTCAGCCAGTTGAGGTCGAACTGGGCCAGGCGCAGGCTCTCGTATGGGTGGGTGTCGCCGCGCTCGTAGAGGCAGTTGATGGTCATGTCGGGCCCGACGGCCAGCTCCGAGTATGCCGAGGGGCCGGTATAGAGGACTTTCGAGACGGGCCACGTCTCGCCCTCGTCGTAGCTGAGACGCAGGGTGATGTTGTGGCGGATCTCGAGGCTGTCGAGGTTGGAGAGGATGATCCTGCTCCTGTCGTGCTCGTCGGAGTAGGAGTAGCGTGCGATGCTGGCCTGGCAGTTGGGGTCGGGAATCTCGTCGATGGCCGTGGGCTCGGACCAGGTCATTCCGCCGTCGTTGCTGCGGGCGTAGTAGCGACGCTTGTCCCGCCGCTGGGCGGTCCTGATGGTCATGTAGAGTCCGCCGTCCTCGGTCTCGACCACCTCGGACTCGTTCGTGGCCTCGGCCGCGGAGCCGCCGGGCTTCCAGGACGCGCCGTGGTCGTCGCTGTATATCACGTCGGAGTGGCTGAATATCCAGTCGCGGCGCGTGCCCTCCGTGTGGTCGCCCGGGAGCACGAGGGTGCCGTTGCGCATCTGTATGCCGTGGCCGGGCGCGAAGCCGAACCCGGCCCAGTTGGCCCCCTTCACGTCGGCGGTGATGTCGACCGGGTCGGACCAGGTGACGCCGTGGTCGTCGCTGCGCATCACGTGGGGGTAGTACGCGCCGACGGCGTAGGCGAGCCAGACTGTGCCGGTGTCGCGGTCTACGACGACGGTGGGGTTGTTGTGGGTGGTCTCCTCGTTGCCGGTGAGGAGCTGCATGTCCTCCCAGGTGACGCCGTTGTCGGTGCTGCGCCTAAGGACCAGGTAGTTGGCGTGGAAGTCGTCCTGTCCGTGCTTGCGTCCCTCGCAGAACGCGAGGATGGAGCCATCCGCCGCGACGGCGAGGGCAGGGATCCTGAAGGTGTGGTAGCCGATGGTGCCGGAGGTGAATACTTCGGTCTCGCGGAAGAGGTGGGCGCTGGTGTTCATGGCAGCCTCCTTGGTGAAGCGACGCCATTATATGCCACAACGGGGCGGGGGTGGAGTCGGGTTGACCGCTTGGGCGTCCACCCTTATTATGGGTTACACTTACTATGTGGTCACTGCTCGGGGGTTGAGAAGTGAACATCACTTTGAGTGTGGACGAAGAGGTCGTCAAGAAAGTGCGGAAGATCGCAGTCGACAAGGACACGACCTTGACCGCGATGGTGCGAGACTACCTGACGTCGGTCGCAGAGAGCGACGCCGCCGCCAGGCGCGAGCATATTGCCAAGTTCAGGGAGACGTCCGAGAGACTGAGCCGCGACATGGGGCCACGCACATGGACAAGGGACGACCTGTATGATCGGCCCAAGCGCCTCTACCAATAGGGATTTCTTCGACACCAACATCTTGGTGTACGGGTACGACCGGCGCGACCCTGCCAAACGTGTGCGAGCTCTCGGCCTACTAGCCGAGGCGATGGAGAGCGAAACTGGAGTTGTATCGGCACAGGTGCTGGGAGAGTTCTTCAATGCAGTGACACGCCGCATTCCCGAAGCACTCTCCTTCGAGGATGCGGAGGAAGTAGTATCCCAAGTCGCCATCCTGCCGGTCGTGGAACTGGACTATGCCTTGGTACGGCGGGCAATCGGTACGTCCCGCAGATATCAGATCTCGTACTGGGATGCGCTGATCGTCGCCGCAGCAGAACGGGCAGGGTGCACCCGGATACTCTCCGAGGACCTGAATCCTGGCCAGACGTACAACGGCATCCCCGTGGTCAACCCTTTCTGAAACCTAGATCAACGTTCGAGGTCCAGTGAAAGAGATGCCTAGCTCGGTTCTCAGGCAAGCGGTTCCTGTTGAAGATACCGATTCCCAGGACTACTGGAGCCGTAAGGCAGGCCTCTTGGCATCTGCTACCAGGGAATGTCTCGAGTGAACACGAGGTCGCGCGGGTTGAATAGTACCCAGTGTTGGCCTTCTCGCTTCAAGTCGCCGTGGAGCATGATTTCCAATCGGGAATAGTGGGCCTCCACGATTCTGCCATAGTATTCCGGTCCGAAGTCTACCTTTACCGAACGCATCAAGCCATCTATCATCGCCCTAATGGTCACGCGCCCTTCGCGCGCAAGCTCTCCTCGAGACAGAGTTGTGACCTGGCCTATTATTACCTCATTGGGCCGCTCTCGGTGCTCTCTCAGGATTCGAGAAGCCTCAAAAAGCACTTTCTGATCGGAGCGGGTGAAGTGCATGCGGATATTGTCGCTACGCTGGCCACGAGTCAGCGCCCAATTAACCGAAATATCAAGAGCCTGAAGATCCTGGAGAAGTGAGCTGAGAGCATCACACAGATTGGCGCTTACTCCATCCTGCACACTTTCCTCAAACACCCCGATCTCGTACCCGCGATTGAGGGAATCCACCCCCCGGCGCACTGCGCTCAGCCCGGATGCCAACATATGTGACGCTCGTTCCTCGTACGGCCCGCTCTGGTGAGGATCCCAGTGATCAACGCGAGTTTCGAGCCTGCGAGGTGCTGGCAATAACAAACTGACTACGAAGCTCCCCTGCTCCGTCTGGCCCATTCGCACGGTCTGCAGGTACTCCATTGCTCTCTTGATCGCCCTCATCCGAAAGACCCGCTGGGTGCGAGTCGCCGAGCAGGTTGCCGCCAATAGCATGTTGCGAGATTCCTTGACGAGTGTTACTCCTCTGTCGATAAGCATTGAACCATCTGGCATAGATTCGGGGGCTCGTATACGGACCACATCGACGTCGACTAGAGAGAGGTCGTGCAGGATTGCGTGACTATCACGCTCCTCCACGGAGGACAGTATTTCTAGTATTTGGCTGACCCTTAAAGCGTAGTCGGCAAATGCAGTTGACGCAGGAACCAGGAGTTCAGGGTCCACCCCCTCCATGATGTAGATGTCCCCCACGTTTCCATACGGCTCCACCGTCCGCCATCCCTTCGACCCGAGGTACGCGTACAACGCACGTGGGGGTACGGCAGAAAGGGAGTCGATGTCGTTCACATAGATGTTCATGACTATATGTCCCCATTCGTCGGCCCCTGCCTTGCCAAATCTATCAGGCGCTGCAAAGCGTCTATGACCACGACCTTAGATTGCGATTCTATCTCCGGGTACCCCGAGAGTGATTGCCACCAAGCACAGCGGCGCAGTATAAGCTCCTCGGTGCTACATTCAAGCCATTCTGTAGATTCGGCTGGGAGTTCTAGGACGACTAGGTAAATGCGACAAGTCCGGGCCCTTCGCATATCATCGTAGTTCTTCCGTTTCAACCGAAAGTGCAGGCCATCCTTCAGCCTGTTTGGCGAAGAGGTGGCCTTGAGCTGAACGTCAAGCTGCGACGCCATCGAACCACCGGACATTACGATTGCGTCAACACTGCCCTTGTCTGGCTGTGGACCCTTCTGGCACGTGTATCCAGCCATGGCCGACAGTGCAGCAAGATAGGCGTAAGACAACTCAGCCTTGCGGTCGTTGTCATTGAGAATTGCGTCGCTCAACCGGGGTGTTCCTCCCGCGAACAAGCTTGAATGAGTTTCGGAGGGAATCAATTCTAGTGCCATTGCGAGGAAGTGCAACTCAGTGGCAATAGGGATTCAGCAACAACCTGGGCCACATGCTCCTGAGTCAGCAAGTCGGCCTCGCCTCGGAGACGTCACGATCGGCTCTCATGTCCTCACAACGTCCAGGTACTTGAGGCCGGAGCCGGTGTTGAGTAGCAGCACCGTTTCGTCGGGGGATACTGCGCCGTCTTGGAGGAGCTTGGATAGGGCGGCGGCGGTGGCGGCGCCTTCGGGGCAAACGAAGATGCCCTCGAGGGACGACACCTTCGGGACCCACTCGAGGATCTCCTGGTCGGTGACGATTACGCCTCCGCCCCCGCTCTCGCGCAGGGCGTCGAGCATCAGGTAGTCGCCGATGGCGGCCGGGACCCTCATGCCGGCGGCGAGGGTGTGGGCGTCCTGCCAGGGCTCCGCGAATCTGTCGCCGTTGTTGAATGCCCTGACGACGGGGGCGCAGCCCTCGGGCTGGACACTGTACATGCGGGGGCGCTTGCCGTCGGTCCAGCCTAGCTGTTCCATCTCCTCGAAGGCCTTCCAAAATCCGACGATGCCGGTGCCGCCGCCCGTGGGGTACACGATGGCGTCCGGGAGCGTCCAGCCCATCTGCTCCGCGAGCTCGTAGCCCATCGTCTTCTTGCCCTCAACCCGGTAGGGCTCCTGGAGCGTGGACACGTCGAACCGGCCGTGCTCGGCGGCAAGCTGGCGTGAGATGGCGCCGGCGTCGGAGATGAGGCCGTCGACGAGGGTGACGTGGGCGCCGGCGGCCTCCGCCTCGGTGCGGTTGGCCTCGGGCACGTCCCTGGGCATGAATACGTGGGCCTCGATCCCCGCCCTGGCGGCGTAGGCGGCCAGCGCCCCGCCGGCGTTGCCCGCCGACGGCATGGTGAGCTTCTTGAGGCCAAGCTCCTTCGCCTTGGACACGGCGGCGGAGAGGCCACGGGCCTTGAAGCTGGCCGTCGGGTTCACCCCTTCGTCCTTGATGAGGATGTTCGGTGCGCCCATCTCGCGGCCCAGGCGCTCGGCCCTGAGCAGGGGCGTGAAGCCCTCGCCAAGGGTGACGACGTTGGACTCGTCTAGTATGGGCATGACCTCGAAGTAGCGCCACATGTTCGGGGGCCGGCCGGGCAGGCTCGCCCGGTCGAAGTGACGCCGGGCGGCGTCGAGGTCGTAGCGCGGGTAGAGGACCTTGCCGCACTCGGGGCAGGTCCTGATGGGGCGGTCGGCCGGGTAGCGCGCATTGCAGAAGGTGCACTCCAGGTCGGTGAGGAAGCTCTTCATTGTCATGAGGTGAAAGGACTGCTCCGTGGGTCTATAATGGGACTTTCGAGCCAGCCAGTATTGTAAGAGGAGGCGTAATGGTCACGCCAATCGAGCAGGCATACATTGACCTACACCCGAAGAGCGCCGAGTACTACGCGACGTCGAAGGACCTGTTCCCGAACGGGGTGACTCACGACGCGCGGAACCTGAAGCCGTTCCCGTACTTCGTGACCCACGCGCAGGGCTCTCGGAAGTGGGACGTTGACGGCAACGAGCTCATCGACTACAAGGGCGGCCACGGCGCGCTGATCCTCGGACACAACCACCCCGACATCGTGTCGGCGGTCACGGAGCAGATGACGAAGGGCACGCACTACGCGGCTTCGACGGAGCTGGAGATCCAGTGGGGCCAGCTCGTGCAGGATCTGATCCCGTGCTCGGAGAAGGTGCGGTTCCACAGCTCCGGCACCGAGGCGACGATGATGGCAGTGCGGATGGCGCGGGCGTACACGGGCAGGACGAAGCTGCTGAAGTTCCGCGACCACTTCCACGGCTGGAACGACTACGTGCGCAGCCACGAGCCGTCCGGCGGCGGCATCCCGGCGGAGACGGCGAGCACGGTGATATCCATCGAGCCGAACGACATCGCGCTGGTGGAGCGGACGCTGGCGGGCGACAAGGACGTGGCGGCGGTCATCGTCGAGCCGACAGGGGCTCACATGGGGGACACGCCGCTGAGGCCGAGCTTCCTGGGCGAGCTGCGGGAGGTGACGGAGCGGTTCGGCGTGGTGCTGATCTTCGACGAGGTGGTGACCGGGTTCCGCATGTCTAAGGGCGGCGCGCAGGAGCTGTACGGCGTGACGCCCGACATGTGCACGCTCGCCAAGATACTGGGCGGCGGTCTGCCCGGCGGAGCGGTGACGGGCAAGGCCGAGATCATCGACATGATCCAACTCCGTGACGAGCCAGGGTTCAACAGCGCGTCGCGCATCGGCCACAACGGCACCTTCAACGCTAACCCGCTGTCGGCGGCTGCCGGGCAGAAGGCCCTGGAGCTGGTAAAGACCCAGCCGATCAACGCCAACGCCGACCGGGCCGCGACCCGCCTGAGGGACGGCCTGAACGGCCTGCTGAACCGGATGGAGATCACGGGCACCGCGACGGGCGTGGCCTCGGCGGTCTTCCTGAGGCTGGGCGTGGAGGTGGACCCGCACGACGACGAGGTGGTGTTCACCGAGGCGCAGGAGCGGACTGTGTCGGACCCGGCGAAGAAGGACCAGATGACGCTGGCGATGTACAACCACGGAGTGGACGGCGGGCCGAGGTTCCTGGTGAGTGCGGTGCACTCCGACGACGACATCGACCAGACCATCGAGGTGACCGGGCGGGCGCTCGCGGACATGCGCGAGCAGGGGCTAGTCTAGGCGCGGCATCTAGCCCGGTGGAGAAGAGCGACCTCATCCGCCGCATAGAGACGGCCCGGCGAGAATGGGACGAGCTTATCGGCCGGGTCGACGACAACCTGGCGCAGAGGCCGGGGGCCGAGGGCGAATTGTCGGTGAAGGACCTCGTCGCCCACGTCACGTGGTACGAGCGCGAGGTCGTGAGGATGCTCAGCACTCGCACCATGGACGTGTCGGGCCTGTGGGCGCTGGACCCCGACGAGCGCAACGCAGCCATCTTCGAACACGTCCGGGGCATGTCCCTGGGGGACGTGCGGGCTGAGTCGGTGAGGGTGTACTCCGCGCTGATCGAGCAGCTAGAACTGCTGCCCGAGGAGGCCTACTCCGACGCGGCGCGGTTCGCGAACATGCCGGCCAACTGGGTGCCCTGGAAGCTCATCGCTGGCAACACCATCTGGCACTACCCCGACCATATAGGGGCAATCCATCGGCTACTCGATACAGCGCGCCCGTACGAGGGAGGCTGCCCTCCTTAACCTTGCTGCGGGGCGGTCTCCGTTTCGACGGCAGATTGAGGTGCTGCCCCTGTCACAACCTTATACTCTTCAGGTTGAGCGAGCTTCCGACAGAGGTATCTGACCCAGCCCTCGGTGTAGCCGTAGCCTTTGGCCAACTCATCGTATATGCAGAACTCTGATCTTGTGTTCTCTGGATGGCCAGTGCCTTCTGGTGGCCGTACGCCATAGTGTTTCCAACACAGCGTGTGGGTAGTTATGTTGAACTTGAATGGTATGCACTCTTTCACTCGCGCCACTACGGCCGTTGGTTTCAGGAGGCCCTTGCTCGCCACGGGGATCTTCTTATCTCTGATAAGAGCTGTGACTTTGCGGAGATCTTCCATCTCCGTAGGATTACCTGGGTCATACGGCACGAACTCGACTGAGAGATCGGCCATATTGGGATTGTTCGCCAGTTTTGGGATGAGGAACACTCGGAGCGAGAACTGAGAACTATCAAGGACTTCTGGCGCGAGTCCCGCACGAAAGGTCTCGATATAGTCCCTAACGTCATCTAAGGCCGCACTCTGAAGGCGCCGAAGCGACGCCTCCTGTTGATGAGGCCTCATAGCAGAGAACTGCAACGCAACTCCGACGTGGTCTAACAGAGCCATGTCAGAGCTGAACTCCTTGACGAGCAAGTCTTCGAAATTCATAAGCATGGCCTGGCACTCACCGTAGAGCGCAGGTCGAGTTCTGGGTAGTAGCGATGCTCTATCTTGTTTCGGAGCCCCAAGAAGAACTCTATGTTTTTCCTAGAAGGGGCATCTTGTCCACCCCAGTATTCCTTAACGCATGTTGACAATTCCCAGTGTTTTGGATCCCCATCAACACGCTCATAGCGTGTACCCTTTCCGCTCCCACTCTTCACATACCAAGGCTTGATGCCCCTGTCATAGAAGATTGCGTGGAAGCATGACGTCCATGCGGTATTCATCAGGAGTACAAAAGTGCGTGTGCGAAAAGAGGTCCCAGGCCTATTGTAGTTGTCGACAGCCGCTAACGCTGCGTCGCGTGCCTTTTGGAGGTGCTGTTTGACGGGCCCGGAGCGTCGTGGCATTTCTATACAGTAACCGCTGGAGTTGGGCGGCCAAGGTGGGCACCTTGGTGGACCTGACTTATGGGTCTGCGTACGCCCATCGGAGTTTCGTCGGCAGAGAGTATCATGCTTATCTAGAGTGGGACAAATCTACAGGCCCGTGGCGGCTGGCCGACCTAAGGTCACCTGTATACTTGGAATTGGACGAAGGCCTGGCGATGGGAGGCGGTTATGTTCGAGACGATAGGCAGGAGTTTCAGGCTGGCGAAGCTGTGTCTCCGCGTGCTGGCGGCCGATAAGGAGCTGGTCGTGCTGCCGCTGCTGTCCTCGGTCGGCGTGGTCGTCCTGTTGCTGGCGTTCGCGGGGGTCGGGATAGGGATCGGCGCACTCGACCGGATCGACGCCGGCAGCCCCGGCATCGGCGATATCCTCGTTGCGGCGGTGTTCTACATCCTCGCCTCGTTCGTCATCATCTTCTTCAACAGCGCCCTCGTGTATGCAGCGCACGAGAGGCTGTCCGGCGGCGACCCGACCGTTCGCTCCGGCCTCGGCGGCGCATGGAACCGGGTGCTCACGATCTTCGTGTGGGCGGTCATCGCCGGCACGGTCGGGCTGATCCTGAACATCCTGTCCGGCCAGGCGCGAGAGCGCGGCGGCGTACTCGGCATCGTCAGCGCGATAATCATCTCGCTGCTCGGAGCCGCGTGGACGCTGATCACCTACTTCGTGGTGCCGCTGATCGTAATCGAGCACCGCTCGCTCGGCGACGCGTTCAAGACCTCGCTGTCGATGCTTCGGCGCACCTGGGGTGAGCAGGTGGTCGGCAACTTCGGACTGGGTATCGCGGCGTTCCTGGCTTTTCTCGCCGCCGCGGGTGTCACAGCCCTGCTGTTCTTCGTCCTGTCGCCCCTGGGGGGTGCGGGTATCGCGATTGCGATCGCGATTGGCGTCATGCTGATAGCAGGGGTTGCGCTGGTCTTCGCAACGCTGGACGGGATATACAAGGCGGCGCTGTACAGCTATGCCTCGAGCGGCGACGTGCCCAGTCTCTTCCCAGGCGACGTGATACAGGGGGCTTTCCGCCAGAAGTAGGCGCGTCGGGTCAGGTCAGCCACTCGGTGAAGCCGCGCCAGACCATGAGCGCGCCCACCACGAGCAGCACGAGCCCCATCGACAGGACGAGCCTGGACAGGGAAACCTTGCCGGTGAGCCTCGCGCCGATGTTCACCCCGCCTATGGCGGCAAGGGCCATGAGCACTACGAGGGGGTAGTCGACCTGGCCGCGGGCGACATGGCCGACCCAGCCTGAGGCACCCATGGCGAACCCGATGAACATGTTGGTGCCCGCAGCTATCCTCGGTCCGAGTCCCAGCACGCGGATGAGCGCCGGGAGACGCAGGCTGCCCAGGATCAGGCCTACCGCGCCTCCTATGGTGCCGATGACGAGGCCGATGACGGCCGCTAGAAGCGGGCTGTTACGCCGCCGCTCGTTGCCCGTGGCCAGCGCGTCGGCCATTGCCGTATCCGAGCCGCTGGCGCTTCCGGCCTCGCGGGCCTTCTGCACCAGCTCGACCCCCTGCCAGAAGACCAGTACGCCGACGGCGAGCACTAGCACGCCCTCGGGCGCCTTCGCTGCGTAGAAACCGCCGAGGAACGCGCCGGCGAAGCTCGGCAGCCCCATCACCAGGACCACCCGCATGTTCACGCGCCCCTCGCGCATGTGGCGGATCGCGCCGAACAGGGCGCTGGAGGTGCTGACGATGATGTTGGTGCCCGCCGCCACGAGCGACGGCACTCCCAGCAGCAGGAGGACGGGCAGCCTGACGGTGCCCAGCGCAAGCCCTACGAAGCCGCCCACGATGCCCACGCCGAAGGACATGACGGTCAGCAGGACGGCCTTCCAAAGAAGGACGTCAGAGGGCAGGCCAAGTTCCTGTAGGGTGATGTTCAAGGTGTTCGTGTTGGGTGGGGTGTACCAGGCTTGATAAAATCAAGAACCTTCATTTGACGGACACAATAGCAACGGAAAGCTCAGGTACTCGTGGGCGGTCGAATTGGGGCCATTCAAGCCGGGTCGGACGTATAGACAATAGTGTGCCCTACAAGGAGCTGCCGGAGCAGTGAACCGCTGGGACGTGCGCCTTTAGCCCGCGGCGAATTGGAGGTTTCACCCTCGCCTTAGATGGCCTCCCCCGGACTCGCTTACGACCGCACAGGTCTTATTGCTTGTTAGCTGAACCATTGCAGTTCATAACTTCCCGGCTCTCTACCAATCTCCCTGTAGGTCGCAAGGTCGAACTCTGGAAGGTAGCTGGCATCGGGCATCCACACGAACGGTATAGGCACATCTCCAAGGTCCCTGCGTGCGCACCTGTGCTCTTTCAGCCACGACTCGGAGACCCACGGGGGCATCGAGTACTCACCGCCCTGTCCTTTGTCGACCAAATGAAACCTGCGGCATCGCTTGCACCGCCGCACGAATCCCTGGCAGGTCTCACACACCTTGAGCACGGCGTGGTCGCCGCGGGAGAAGCTGACGTGTACGGGCTCTCCCCATGTGTGTGTGCAAGGTTCCGGTCCCTCGCTTAATTCGAGATGGGGAGGTGGAAGGCTGTGCGCCCATACACGCCTAGCTTTGCGCTCTTTGGCCTCCCGCGCCTCCCGTCGTTTGCGTACACCCCGTCGGAGTTTGGCGCGCGTCATGCCTTCAACCCACTGCCGTCGTCATTCTCAGTCTATTGCCCAGCCGTCGAGGAGTCATGGGCTGCGTACGAGGTGGGCGACCCGGCTCTGTCGCCGAATGGTACAACCGCTCGCCCGCGACTGCTCTGGACGGCAGCCCCAGTGATGAAGGTTGACCACACCGGGTTATTCCGAGCCCTCGACGGTCTCTGCCAGCATCACATCAACCCCTCCGGGGATCGAAGACGCCAGGCGCATGATGTGCCACACCTCACCGCCCGTGGGAATCGCACCCTCTCGCCACTCCGCCACGCGTTCATCGCGGACACCCAGTCGTTGGACGAACTCCTCCCACGACAGACCGGCGAGATCTACGAACTGCTGAAGCCGTTCCCCATAGTCCTTTGGGAACAGCTCAGGGTAAGTGTCCTCCGCTCGTTTCGATGCGGCCATAGTCCTACCTCCTTCTTCCATGGTGTCAGTTTTCGTGGCCGCTCTGATGTCAGTATCTACGTTTCACTCTTCGGCATCCTGTAGCCGACACGAGGCTCGGTAAAGATGTACCGAGGGTCTCTGGCGTCGTCCCCCAGCTTACGGCGGAGGTTCTTTACCGTAGCCCTAAGCAACTGACCCTCGCCCGTGTAGTAGTCCGACCCCCAGACTCGCCGCAGAATCTGGTCCCGTGTCAGTACGCGCCCCGCGTTGATTGACAGCTCGAAGAGAAGTTTGTATTCGGTTGAGGACAACCGTGCCGGCTGCCCGGAAATCGTTACGGTGCGGTCTGTGTAGTTGATCACCAAGTCATCTAGTCGGAAGGGCTGTCGAGGCGCATCCAAACCACTCGCCCTCTGTTTTCGTAGGGAAGATGCAACTCTCGCCAGCAACTCCGTCGAAGAGAACGGTTTTATTATGTAGTCGTCAGCTCCCATCGTCAGAGCCTTCGTAACGTTGTCCTCCTGGTCGTTTGCTGACAGGAAGATAATCGGCGTTTCGGACACCTCTCTAATGCGCTCCATCAACTCAAAACCGTTTGTGTTAGGAAGCGTCAAGTCCAACAGGACAAGTTGAGGACGCTCCATCTCTACCAAATGCATCATCTCATCAGGGTTGCCGGTCCCTAACAGCTTGTACCCTTGTTGAGAGAGGACGTTCTTGAGTAGCCAGAGCACTTGAGGCTCGTCGTCCACCGCAAGAATCCGAATCTGATCGCTTGGCGCAGCGGCCAATGCTTCTGCGGTGGCCTCCTTAGCAGTTTCTGCGGATTCGGGAATCGTAAAGGTGATCCGCGTGCCTCGCTCCTCACCATCGCTCTCGGCCCAGATTCGGCCTCCATGGGCCTCGATGATGCCCTTGCAGATAGCAAGCCCAAGCCCCTCCCCCACAACCTGTCGCTGCTGACCATTCTCATCTATCCGGGAGAATTTCTTGAACAGTCTCGTCATCTGATCGGAAGATATGCCCCTACCCTCATCTGCTACCGACAAGGCCACCAAGACACCGTCTCGTGATCCGGTCACCCTGATCGTAGAGAACTCCGGCGAGTACTTGGCGGCATTTGACAGGAGATTGTCCAACACTTGAGTAATACGCCGTCTATCCGCTGCGATCATTGGCAGATCCGCCTCTAGGTCTATCTCAACGGAGTTTTGCGCCCCGCGGCGGAGGAAGGCGGTCCTCGCTTCTTCAATCAGGCTCTTGACTTCCATTGGTTTGGGAGTTACCGACAAGGCTCCAGCTTCAATCCTCGTCATATCGAGGAGGTTGTTCACGAGACCACGCAGATGATTGGACTGTTCGTCTATCATTCGGAAGTACTGCATTGCCTCGCTGATATCGAGCGGGTCGGTACTGCTCAACACGATACTCGTGCAACCTTTGATGGTGGTCAGAGGCGTCCGTAGCTCGTGGCTCACCATGGCGAGGAACTCATTGCGTAAGCGCTCGATCTCCTCCAGTGGCGTCATGTCCTGTATGACTGCGACAGCGGATACAATTCTCCCGTCTTCCGAGTAGATCGGCGTGGCATTGACGAGCGTGGTCACTGTCCGACCGTCCGGCAGATCGAAAAGGATTTCTTCGGCCCGCACGACCTCGCCGCGTTCAAGGGCCCTCGCCAGCGGACGGTCCTGGCCCTCATACTTTTTTCCGTCCGTCCTTCGGTAGATCGCAACTTGGTGATACTCCACAAGTGAGGTGCCGGGCCCAGGCGACATACCCAGGATGCGCTCCGCTTCCTGATTGACCCACGCGAAGGTCCTCGTCGCGGCATCGACCACCATGACGCCCACAGGGGAGGACTCCACGAGCGCCGTCAATCGACGCCTCTCGGTCTCCACTTCTTCTCTGGCCTGTCGCTCTTCCTGATAATCAAGAACGTTACCAATGGCGGTCGCAGCCTGTGCAACGAACATGACCAGTGTCTCTTCGTCCTCGGTTGTAAACTCGCTTCCGCCTTCATTCTCTATCAAGCAAATCTTGCCGACCGGCTCGCCTAGGTGACGGATCGGTGCGCCGAGGAAGGACGTAGGCCGGTAGTCCTTCGGGAGGCCGACCGCATGCGTGAGCTGGCCGAGGTCGGCAAGACGGAGAGGCTCTCGTGTCTCGTTCAGGTAACCCAGCAGTGCCTGGCCCTTGAGTAGGCCCCCATCCGCCTCGTGCTCTTTGGGAGTGATGCCGGAGGTGATGAGGTCACGTACGCGCCCGGACTCGTCCAACAGTCCAACTGCACCATATCTGGCGTCGGTCAGCGAGCGGGCACCATCCACGACCTCCTGAAGCACGGTGTCCAGGTCCCGGCTCTCGAAGATGCGGCGCCCGATCTCGCTCATCTTGGCGACACGAGCCCGCAGCCTCTCGACCTGTCGCATCGGTAAAGCGTCCCTCTCCAATGCTCACCCCTCAATTTAATGCTACGCACCCTACTGGTCGTACAACCTATAGCTGCGAGCGCCGAGGAGATTGTATCACGGTCTGCCCATCGAGGTGTCGGTGAGGATGGGACCCCACGGCGACCCTTTCACAACTACGTCACAGATCTCGCACGGATTCCTTCACCGAAAGGGGGTTGCTTTTCACGGCCAGTTCACATGGGCAGTTTACGATAGGAGAAGTATCGGAAAGTGAGTACGGACAAATAGAAAGGAGAGTTAAGATGAGAAGGAAGACCAATTTTAACCTAATGTTCGGGGTCTTGGTTGTGTTGATCGCCTTGTCCACATTGGCCGTCGGCGGCGTGCCGGAGGTGGCAGACGTGGCGGCACCGGAAATCGGCGACTCCACTAGTGACGCAGAGTTGGCAGATTTGCAGACCGTCGCCACCAAATTCGGCATGTCCCTTCAGGCCGCTATTGACCGGTATGCCTGGAACGACAACTTCGCCTTGACGGTCGAGAAGGTTCGTGAAGCGACTCCTGCTGCGTTCACCGGAGCGGAGATCGTGGATGCTGGAAACGCGTGGGTCGCTTTTACGGGCGACGCTCCCCAAGCAGCACTCGACATAATTGAAAGCTTTAGAAGCAGTCACACTGGGGTCTCAGTCGAAGTGCGCACTGACAAGGGATTCACTGCGTTGGAACTTGAAAAGGCGATAGAAGCAGCCCATTTCGCAGTTTTCGAGGCGACCGAAGTGAGAGGCGCCTACACCTCCTTCGACTTTGCGACTGGGCATATAGAGTCGGTTGTTGTCCTGGAGAGCACAGCTCCCGACTCCGCTCTCGACGCCCTCCGGGTCAGTGCGGTGAATAGCCTCAAGAATGCAACTAGGGCGGACATTGTCAACAGTATTACCGTCGATGTGGTCAGTTCGGACCATGAAGTCTTGGGCAGCGACGAAAGTGGCACCGAGCATCTGGGAGGTGAAAGCCTTAGTACTTGCACGTCGGGGTTCGGGACGATCACCTCGTCGCAGGCGAGAGGCATTTCTACTGCCGGACACTGCGGCAACTCTCAATCTGATGACGGGTCGAGTCTGGCCTACCATGGACAGCATATGGGCACACACGGCGACTTCCAAGTGCACTCGGGACCCGACACCGAAACTGACGATTTTTATGCGGGTAGCAGTTCGGCAGTTGAAGCAGACAGACGCGATGTCTCTGCTGTCGGAGCGCCGACCGTGGGTCAGACGCTTTGCCGAAACGGAAAGACGAGCTACAAGGATTGTCAGGAAGTACGGAAGCTCAACGTCTGCAACGGAAGCAAATGTAATCTAGTGCAGATGGGGTCGCATCTATCTGCGGGTGGTGATAGCGGCGGACCGGTGTACTGGGGCAATACGGCATATGGACTCCACCAAGGCATGGTTTATGACCCGTGGCCGTTTTCCCGGGAGGTCTTCTCTCGAGCAGATCGCATCGACGACGCCCTAGGCCAATTCATTGCCACCACTGACTGAGGGCCGGGAGGACTTGCCCCAGGTGCGCACCCTGTAGCAGTGCACCTGGGGCGAAAGTCTTCAATGTTTGCCCTACTCAATTGAACACTCTAGAGACAAAGGCAAGACTCAGCCAATAGGGGGTCTCCGTGATTAACAATTCGACGAGATTCTTATCCGGCCATGTAAGACTGCTAATCGTGGCAGTTGTGGTGGCCGGGTTGCTGCTTGTCATAGCTTGGTTGTTCCTGTTCTTAGGCCTTGGCGGATACACCTGGCGCAGCGCAGTGAGTGTGGCAGAAGCGGAGTTGCATTCCTCTAACAGACTCGTACTCATTGTCCAATCCTGCAACAAGGACCCCGAGGTGTCGCTCCTCCGGGAGACGGAAGCCGATGTCCAGGTTAAGGTGGTTGCAGATTCCCATCCGTTTCTACAAGGTCGTATGGACTGCCAAGATCCCGTTGAGGTCAACCTTCGAGAGCCACTGGGTGATAGGGTCGTCGTTGACATGCTCACGGGGCGAATTGTGAGCGTCAGTATAGTCAGATGAACGACGGGGAGAACGCCGAATCTTCTCGACGTCCTCCCCTCTCTTTCTGGCCAAGCGATTTGCCGCTGCCAACTCCGTATCCCCACACGGTCAGGACTTCCTGGGTGGGCGCGACATTGTACCTTCGCTCGGAGGAGTCCCAATCGCCATCCAACTCAAACCGTCTCGCCAACTCTCCCAGGTCCGCCGTCAGGCTGTATCTACCACACATTTCACACCAATAATGAACCCGTTGGACGTGACCGCGCATTCCCGGGCGCTCTGCCCACGTCATCGCCAGTCGTGAGACGGCGGCACGACTACGTCCGATTGGACGGCCCGCAGGTCCATCGCTATCACGTTGCTCCCTGCGCCGCTTGGCGAACAGGTCCTGCCAGACGACCACCTACACGTCGCCCGTCTCGTCCTTGATGGTCAAGAACACCGTGCCGTCCCGCCCACCAGGGTGTTGCCTCGCCACATGCTCGGTCACCGACTCCTTGAACGCCAGAGGTACGACGGGGCTGTCGTCGATGTCGTTGCAGAGCGACCAAGCCAGACTGCCTTCCGAACTGAACCGGTCCGAGAGTCCGTGTCCGCTCATAGAGGCGACGGCCCCCATCGTGTGCAGGCCGAAGCGGTGCATCTTGGCTTTCAACTCTGAGGAGACGGGAAGTAGGTCGATGGCGTGGGCGGCGAGGAAGGCCCTCATGTCGCCGGGTACCCTGGAACGCTCCGAAGGCCGGGAACTTGGCGTCCGCCACACCGACTCGGGGGGTCAGATGGGTGGGAACCGCGTTCAGCACAGCGGGGACGGCTCCCGCTTCGCCCCGGTACAGTTCTTCGAGACCGTCGAGGCGCACTTAGGCCGTGCCGAGATCGGCCCCTCAAGCCGGTCGCTGACTCCCTGTAGGGCAAAAGAGCATCCCGGCGGTAGTGAGACTCTTCGGCGTCCAGCGCAACGGCGTCTGCGTGGCGGGACATAGCCTGCTCCAGGGTCATGCCATCCTTCACTCCGCAGGCTGCGGGGAAGTGGTCCACCACCAGACCCCTCGCCTTCGACGGATCGCGATCGACGATAGAGACGCAGCTGTGCTTCATGTGTGTGACCAAGCCGCACGTGATCCTCACGCAGGCTCCTTAATAGGGGAAGGACATGACGAGAGGATGACAAGCTGTATCTCGCCAACAAAAGGGGGCTCACATGGATGCTGGAAGGGATGCGGTGGGACAAAGCACCCCGAAACGCAAAAAGGGCCGCATACATGACCGGCCAGGGGGAGGGCATCGCACCAACGGCGATGCCCTCCCCCTTTTGCCTGTTGGCCTAGCGCCCCGCTCCGACCGGCTCGGCCTCCCGCTCCCGTGCCAGCGCCCACTCGAACATGGACATGCTCGCTGGCTGTGGCTTGCCGTTCCTGCGTTTCGGCTCGACCGGCTCCTCGGCCATGAACTCGGCCCAAGAGAACAGCGACTGCTGTGGCTCCTCGCCCTCCTCGTGGTGACCGTTGGCCCCGTTGCCGTTCACCGGGACTGGCGAGTGACCGTTTCCGTTGGCCTGAACCAGCTCGACGGTCGGACCAACGCCGAACAGGTCGTCATGGCCGTTGCCGTGATGTCCGTTTCCATTGACACCGATGGTCTCCGGCTCGACCCCGTGTCCAGCACGGGGCAGGCTCTCTACGACCTTCCAGCCGTCGTCCACCAGCAACTCCTCGGCGGTGGCCTCAGCGCTCCGCGCTCGGGCGAAGACCTCCTCCACCGTCTCGGCGTCGGCGTCCTCCTCGCCGCTGACGATCTTGCGCGCCAGGGCCATCATCAGGTCATCACCTTCGTCCCCGAAGGCGGCAAGGCCGTCCTCCGGCAGTTCCCCTTCCACCGCCAGGGAGCTTTGCAGCTTCTTTGCCACCAGCTTGAGGGCGTCGGCCTGTAGGGTGTTCCGGTAGGCCATGTAGACCACCTTCACCGGCCTCGTCTGCCCGATGCGCCACGACCGCCGCGAAGCCTGCCGGGCTACATAGACGCTATAGTCCGTTTCCGCCCAACAAATCGTTGGGAAGTCGATGAGGTCGAGGCCGGTCTGCACCAGGCGCGGGTGGCAGATCAGGATGTCGATGCCCTGCTTCACCCTGTCGGCGACCCACTTCTCCCTCTTGTCCGGGGCCACGGCGTCGGCCTTCATCACCGCCACCCTGAACCCGTGCCGGGTGAGGATGTCGTCCATCCGCTCCGTCACGTCCCTGGTCCCGGTATGGGTGACGTAGACCAGCACCCGCCTTCCCTCCATGCGCTCGGCGGCCACCAGGTCGATGAGCGCCTTCTCCTTTGGATAGAGTTTTTCTTCCGACAGGGGCGGAACCTGCACGATGACGTCGCCCGACCTGGGGTCGAAGACCGTCTCGCCCCTGGTGCACCCATCAGGAAACGCCAGTAGGGTCTGAAGGTAGGTGGCGAGCAGGCGCTTGGAGCCGGACTTAAGGGCCTCGGCCAGCTCCTTACGAAGCTCCTGAAACACCGTGTCGTAGGCCGAACGCTGGGAGTAGCCCGTCCCGTCCTCCTCCGAATCCATCGAGGACAGGAGTACCTGCTCCTCGTAGGGAGGCAGCCCCGAGGCCACGTCGGAGAGCCTGAGGAACACCGTGTTGTGTATCAGGTGGAAGAGAGCCGAGGGAACGAGTCCCGGCCTCTCCCTCGTCACCTTGCGGTATTTGCGGCGTCTGCTGCTTCTGCCGTCCTCCACCGCGTCGTCGTCCGGCTTGCCGATGGAGTGCTCCTCGAAGCCGTAGCGCTGTATCCAGCGGCGCTCGTCCGACCTCTCGAACTCCGTCCTGATCTCCGGCGAGAAGCGGTAGAGAAGGTGGAACAATGTACTTGCATACCCTCCCATTATCGTGCCGGTCAGGGAGAGGGACTTGCCGCAGGCGTCGGCGAGGACGCCGGCGGCGATGCCCTGGGCCGAGCCTCTCCCCTTGAACTCGTGGCACTCGTCGAAGACGCAGAGGTCGAAGAACCCCTTCATCCTGTGCTTGATGTAATCGGCGAGTGGGTAGCGCTTGGGGCCGGAGTTGTCGGCCTGCCAGAGGGGCGAGCCGCAGTCGGCGCAGGTGCGCTTCCTGCGGTTCAGGTCGGCGTCGGTGAGGGGCACGCCGTCCTTGTCCACCACCTGCGCCGTGCAGGAGGGGCAGATGGGGACCCGGAACGGCTCCCCCGTCTCCTCGTCCCGCACCAGCCTGCCCCTGGAAGTGGCCCACCGGTAGTTGACGGCCGCCTTCCAGTAGTAGGACAGTTTCGCCTTTTCTCGGCTCATCACGGCGAAGAGGGGGCCTGAGCCGATGGAGAGACGCAGCCTCTCCAGGTCGGTGATGGAGGTGACGACGGCGGCCCGTGCCAGGGGCACCGTCTGCTCCACTTCCCGCTTCCACTTGCCGGTCAAATGGGGAGGGCAGATTATCAAGACGTTCTGGAAGCCGGCCATGTACGCGGCTGATGCCCCAATGTAGGTCTTTCCGGTACCCATTTCGCCCACCACCGTCGTTCCCCGGTGGGTTTCGAGGGAGAGGGCCGCTCCCCTGATAGCGTCGGCCTGCGCTCCCAGGGGAGTCCTGAGCAGGCGGGGAAGCTCGCCTCCGTTCTCCGAGGGGCGGTACAGCGGCGGGTAGGACTCCACCACCCGCTGGGCGATGGCGTCCTTGTAGGTGTCTATGAAGTCTCCGAGGTTCATGGTGTCGTCCTCCTATTGCGTGGTGACCGGAGGACGACGCCGGGACACGAGACGCTCCACGCCCCCGATGGGGGGCGTTGCTGAGCGCTCAGGTGTCCAGGCAACGCCCCCAGGCGTATGCTTGGATGTGCGAGGCCGCCAGGTGCGGGCCTCGTTGTGCGCGGCTCGGAGTGAGCCGTCTATGCGGCGATGTCGGTGATCTCGCCGTCCTCCAGGTCGAGGGCTACCACGGTCGTCTTCAGACGCTCGCGGTGGACTTCCTTCTCGGGGGAGTCCTCGACCATCACCATCTCTTTCGAAGTGCGCCCCTTGACCAGGATGCGCTTGCCCTCGGATTCGAGGACCAGGTTGTCGAGGAATCCCGCCGCGACCAGCATGGCCATGTGGCCGCGCCGGAGTGGCATGAGCGGGCGGGTGCGGTTGTCCTTCGCGGGCCAGAGACTGTCCGTGATCTCCGTGCTTGTCCACAGACCCGACCTGCGGGCCTCGGCAGCGGCAGCCACGGGATCGACGGTGCGTGTGGTGAACAGGATGTCCCCGCTCGGCGTGGTGGCCGGGGTGTACTCCGGGTAGGGATAGGAGCGCAGCGGCTCCGGTTCTCCCAAGGCCCACTCCATCACCATGCTCTCGGCGGCAGCGTCGGGCACCGGGTCCGCCTTCCGGTACCCGAACAATACGACCTGGTCGAACAGCTCCCGCTCAGGGACGGGGAACGACCAACAGCGCATCCGCCCGTAATGGGTGGACAGGTAGCGGGCCGAGTAGGAGAGGCGCTGCCTGGGCACGATGAACACCAGCAGGCCGCTCTCGGCCAGGTAGCGCGTGCAATGGGTGAGGAAAGCGTGTTCGACCCTCTTGTCTTCCGAGTCCCAATCGTAGGGAGGATTGACCAGGGCGAGACCGAAGGCCCCGTTGGCTATCGACGTTGCGAACATGTCGGATGCCAGGGTGTGGTGGAGCCGCTTCTCGGCCTCCTCCGCCCGGTCGCGGTGCAGTTCGACGCCGTAGGTCTCAATGGGGATGGCGTTGGGCCGGTCGAGGCGTTCGGCCAACCTCTGGAGAGCGTCCCCAGCCCCACAGCAGGGGTCGAGGATGCGCAGGGTCTCCCTGTCCCTGTAGTAGTAGCCGGTGGGGGTGTGGATCAGGTCGGCTATTAGGTCCACCACCCTCTCGGGCGTGGGGTAGTATCCCCCTTTGGCGAGCGCAGCTAGTCTCATGTCTCTTCTCCTTTCTCTTCTGATGCCGCTTCAGGCGGCGATTGCGATGTCCTTGTGATCGTTCTTCCGCAACCCGACCACCTCTCCGATTGCCAGGTTGCGCTGGTAGCACAGGACCTGGTGAGTCCCGATGCTCTCGGCGCACGCCACGCAGTAGGCGGTGATGAGCTCGGCGCGGTTGGCGACGGTGATGCGCCGCACCATCGTCGAGCCTCCCTCCGGCAGCGTGTGCCGGTAGAGCACGACCGAGGAGTCGCTCCGCTCCGCCTCCGTCGCCGGTCTGAAGAAGTGGGGCTGCCCGGAAGAAACCAGGTGCTGCGAGCCGTCGTGCCCGCAGTACCTACACGTCTTCCCGTCGGGGCAGAACCGCTCCCAGGCCCCATGGTTGCGCCGGCCACGTCGCTTGCTGTTGCGCTTGGCTTTCCTAAGCATCCTGTCCATCGCTCCCCTCCTTCCTGGGCAGGATGAGGCTGCCTGACGCCACCGCCTGAGAGAGGTCTTCCCTGAGCTTGTCGGCCTTGGGGGAGCACCGGTAGGCCGAAACACCCACGCTTTGCAGCGGGACTATCTCGCCCTCTTGTATGCCCCTCTGCCAGAGCCAGTCGGCCCAGGAGCCGTGCAGGGGCAGCGGGCTGCGCCGGTCCAGGAAGCGGTGGTGCAGCGCCGGGGCCTCCTCCTCCGACTGGGCCAGCAGAAGGAAGGAGTCCCTTTCGTATGAGAACTCGGCGGTCCGCGTGTAGACGAGCGCGTGATAGCCTCCGCTGACCGGCAGCTTGGCGATCTTGGTCGTCCAGGTGCCGACGGTCTCAAACGGAATCTGGCAGCGCTGAAACCCTCCGCTGAGCGCCATTCCGTCCGCTCCCCTTATGAGGTGGGCTACGTCGGGGGGCTGCTTGAGGAGGGAGGCCCAGATCGCCTTGAGCGCGGTCTGGGAGCCGACCATCGAGACGAACCAGAGGCCGTCGGTGCGGTCGTCGCGGGCGAAGGCGTCGGCGGTGGCCGAAAAACCCCCTGCGCTTATGGTGAACAGGTCTTCGAGGTCTATGGTGTGAGTCGCGAGCATGATGAATCTCCTCTCGGATGAGTCTTGGATGTCGATTGCGCGGGGATGTTCCCGCGTGATGAGCCAGACGGTGCTCGCCGCCCGGTCGCGGAGCGCCTGCCCGTACTCGATACGGGGTCAGGGCATCAGGCCCCGTTCCTTGAGGCTGACGAAGCTCTTGCCGCCTATCACGATGTGGTCGAGAAGCTCGATGCCCAGGAGCTTGCCCGCGTTGGCCAAGTCCTTGGTGATGGACACGTCCTCAGGGCTGGGCGACGGGTCTGAACTGGGATGGTTGTGGGCCACAACCACGGCGGGCAGGGACTCGACCACGGCGGCCCTGAACACCTCGGCGGGCCGTATCACCGACGAGAAGACGTTCCCCTGGTATACCGTGCGCTGGCCCAGCACTCGGTTCCTGCGGTCCAGCAGCAGGACCCTGAGCTGCTCCTGGGCCAGGGCGGACATCTCCTTCCCCAGCAGGTCGTACACGTCGCGAGGGGTGTTGATGCAGGGCAGGTCTGCTTTGGAGCGCTCCGGCTGGGTCTCTACCTCGTAGCGCATCGCCAGCTCTCCCAGTAGGCTCAGGTTGCTGCGCAATGCGTCCAGCAGCATGGTCTCAGGGCCAGTCCGAGCGGTCCGCCTCTTTGTGGGAGTATTCTTCCTGGTAATGTCGGCCTCCTTGCTGTAATTCGGACAAAGAGCGGGGCCGCCCCCCGGTGGATGGAGAGCGGCCCCGTGGTGCGCCCGGCTCGTGCGGGCGTGCTATGCGGTTGTAGACGGCGGGTTAGGCGAAGGGGGAGTCCTCCTCGCCGTCGTCGCTGGCCCCGTTCCCGTTGTGGTTGGAGTCGAGGAAGACCACCTCCGAGGCGTGGACCTCGGTGCGGTGGCGGCGCTGGCCATCCTCGTTCTCCCACGAGTTCTGGACCAGGCGTCCGGCGACGTAGATGCGGTTGCCCTTTGCCACGTACTCGTTCACGGCCTCGGCCTGCTTGCTCCAGCAGACCACCGAGTGCCAGTCGGCGGTCGTCTCCCCGTCCTGGCGGCGGCGGTCGGTGGCCAGCCGCAGGGTGGTGATCGCCGTGCCGTTCGGCGTGTATGTCATCTCCGGCTCGGTTCCCACTCTGCCCAGAAGCTCTACCTTGTTGATGGTGCGTGCCATTTCGATTTCCTCCTTGTGGATGGTGTGGCGCGGACCTGCCGCACCCGTCTGAATGAAGCGGGGCCGACTCCCCGATAGAGGGAAGGCCGGCCCCGTGTGTGCGCTCCCACTAGGGAAGCGTCTGGCTGAACTCGCTCTAGCTCGACCCTCTCCTGATCTCGCCGATGGTCTTCGGCTGCCAGTACAGGTCCCGCTCCACGGCAGGAACGCCGCCGAACACCGTCGCCTCAGCCAGCTCGGTGAGGTCGAAGTACCCGATTTCGGTCTCCAGTCCCTCGACCAAACCGAAGCAGATCCCGGACTCCGGGTTCATCTCGGTGATGTACCAGGTCCAGTTGGCATACGGGGAGAAGAGCTTGGCGACGGCGAGCACGTCGTCGTAGTTCTTGACGTTCTCGTTGGCGTAGAGGGCAGGGATGCTCTCTCCCAACTCCTTCGTCATCAGTTCGTGGCCGCGAATGCCGCTGTGGGCGTCCCGCCAGATGGTCGTGATTCCTGTTGCGTTGGTCATGGTTAGCTCCTTTCGTGCTCGGTTGTTGGGATTCGGCGTGGCCGTCCCGGTAGATGGGGGAAACAGGCCCCGTGTGAGCGCTCCTCGTTGGAGCGTCTAGGTCACCCGCACGTACTCCGACTCGTTCTCGGTCACGACCTCCGCCCTGGTCCCTGGATCGAGAAGCTCATTCAGGCGACGGTAGTTGGTGGAGTAGCGTGTCGATTGCACCAGGCTCACCGTCTTGCCGTTCACGGTTGCCTTGGCGTCTCCCTTCCGGCGCATCCATGCCTTCAGGGTGTCCAGCGCGGCTCTCTTGGCTTTCTCAGGCTCCCTCATCGCCTCCTGTGCCTCCGTGTAGGCCGCCACCGCGTCCCGCGCTTCTTCGTCGTTCACCTCCCTTTCTTCGATCTCTTGCTCCGCATCGGCCTCAGCCACACCCGGTAGGCAGATGTCCAGGAAGGGGCAGCTTCTGCACTGCCAGGAGTTGGCCGAGAAGTCTCGGTCGGGCAGGACGTCGGGGTCAGACCCGTTCTGGACTTGGTGTGCTCCCAGTTCGCCGAGCCACTCGCAGGTGTCCTGGAGGGACTTCTCCAGCCGGTCGGCGGGAATCACCTCGTAGTCCCAGGTGCGGTTGCCCGTGTCCATCGTGGCGATCACGGCGTCTCGCATCTGCCCGTAGGTTCCCAGGGTGTAGAAGGCGGCCTGGGCCACCGACGCCGGATGGCTGCGCTCGGCTCCCAGGGTGTGCCACCGCTTGAACGCCTCCGGCCCCCGCGTCTTGATCTCCACCACCGTCTCGTCGCCGTAGGCGAGGGCCGCGTCCCCGAACAGGACCTTCTGGATCTGGGCCGTGGCCTCTTCCTCCGGCAGCGGCATCCGCACCGTGCCGTCGGGGTGTCCCGTCACCACGATGTTGGGGCCGATGCGCAGCGCTACCTGCTGCGGGTCCCGTGGGTCGGCGGGGTCTACCTTCCAGCCAGCCCGCTCCATCGCCCGAACCACCACCGGCTCAAGGGCGTTGCCCGCCTCCATCGCCACGAGCGACTCCTCGCTGGGGGGATTCGTGGGTGAGTATTTCGTTGCGGCGTACCAGAGGGCGCGGCGGCAGCCCAGGGCCGCCGATGCACGCACCTCGATATTGCCGTCGCCGTCGAACCGTGCCGCAGGGCGGGAGAAGACCTCCGCTCTGTCAATGTCAGTCGTTGCTTCCATCTTTGCCTCCTGTAGATGAAATGTTGTCCGGGCCGCTCATGCGGCCGCCTTTGCTTCCCTGTCCGTCGCCTTCCTCTCCTTCTCGACCTTCACGTAGGACTTGAGGACGTGGGCGATGCCGTCTCCGAGGCCGAGCACGGGCAGGCTCCTGCCGTCCTCCAACTGGTTCCAGAACGGCTGCATTTCAGAGATGCCCTGCATCTGGTCGATGATCTCGGCCAGCGGGGTTCCGCGCCGCAGGTGCAGAGAGATGAGGCGGCAGGCCAACTCCGTCACCCCGTTCTGGAACGATCCACCTTTCCCCAGATGGCCGAAGACCTCGAAGGGTTCGCCGTCCTCGTCCACGGAGACCGTGACGTACAGGTTCCCGAACTCCGTTTGCAGCTTCGTGGTGGTGCTTGGGAGACTGCGGGGCCTGGCCCGCGTTGCCGGGGTCATAACCGTTCCTCCTGCCCGTCGTGGTTCCTGCTGCACTCGATGGCCTCCATCCGCCTGTACCTGCCCGCCGTGTCCGGGTCGTTGGCGAAGGTCTCGGCCTCGACGAGGGTGTCGAACCTCCCGAAGTGATCTGTCCTGAAGCCGCCCCTGTAGGCGGTGAGGTGGTAGTGGAGGCCGGGCGGATGGTTCCGAATGAATGGGAGCGCGGGACGGTAGCGGGCGAAGTAACCCGCCACGGTGGTAGTGGAGGCCGGGCGGATGGTTCCGAATGAATGGGAGCGCGGGACGGTAGCGGGCGAAGTAACCCCGTTGTCATTGGTCTTCTCCTTCCTTTGGATGGGAGAGTGAGACCGCCCCGTGGAGCGGCCCCGCTCTCCTCTGTATCCGATTGACCAGCGGGCTAGGCTTCCTGCGCCTGCCTCTCCTGGAGCCTTTTGGCTGCGGCCTCGATCAACTCCCCGATCTCGTTCGCCGTCGTCGATGGCCTTCCCCTTCTGCCGCTGGACGACGGTCACCTGCTCCTCGTCGAACCCCTGTTTGACACACAGTCCTGACTAGGGTGTCCACCTGGCGTCGTTGCGCCCGTTCTGCCTGCCGAGCGGGGCAGTTGGGCCTCTGCCGTCGGACGAAGGTCGGGGTGAGCATCGCTGCCCTGCGGAACCTCGGCGGGAAGTGATTCCCACACGTCTCGCGGCTGAGCTTCAGCCCGCCGTGTGAGGGCGTCGCGACCGTCGCGCCGCCATGAACTGTTTCCACGTAGATTTGGGACCTTGGCCTTTCACGTTCAGGTCGCGTAGCGCCGGACGTGGTGGACTTGAACGTCCACCTGGGAGCCGCACATTTCGCATTTGTCCAGCCCCAGGGTGTGTACGTAACCGTTGCCGTTGTCATTGGTCTTCTCCTTCCTTTGGATGGGAGAGTGACCCATTGCAACTTGCCCAAGTGGGCGACGTTGACAGCCATGATGTAGTACTGGACGACGCCCCGAAACTCCGCTTGATACCTGTCCACGATGGAGTAGTCCTCATCGTGTATCAGTAGGCTGCGGTAGGCCGGTTCGCCGTTGACCATGTAGGCTTGGCAATGTTGTTCGATGACTTTGGCGGGAACCCGTAATCCGATACGGCCGTTGACCTTGCGCGTCCCATTAGGGTCGAGTTGGTCGTTGGCTTTCTGAAGCACGAGTTCGTAGCCGAGGAACTTGGCCGCCTGGCTGGTGGCATGGGTTATGAGCGTTTTCCTGCGCCTGCCTCTCCTGGAGCCTTTTGGCTGCGGCCTCGATCAACTCCCCGATCTCGTTCGCCGTCAGGTCGTCGATGGCCTTCCCCTTACTTGTCCAACCGGTCTAGGTAGACGTGGCGAGGATCGATGCCGCCTTGCGGTGTTCCGCTCAGCCTCGTTGTACTTCCAATCCTCGACGTAGCCCGCTTTCAGTAGGTACACACAGTTCCATGAGGCGCTTTCGCAGGGTGTCCACCTGGGCGTCGTTGCGCCCGTTCTGAGCCTGCCGAGCGGGGCAGTTGGGCTGGTATGCCCAGAGCGCGGGTCTTGCCGTTAGGCTTGGGAATGTTGACCCGTGCACCGGCGTCCACCTGAACCGCTCGTAGCCGGATTTTCGCCAGTGACATACCGTCCACGGTCTCTGCGTGGTTCCCTTGGTCGTGCTCCCTGGTTTGAGTAGATGCGACCGTGGCCCGCAGGTAAAGGTTCCGGTTGTAGAGCAGCCGATAGATGTTCTCCAGCGGCAATCCTCGTTCTCCGCGTTCGCGTAGCGTTTGCCGACGACTGGTCGCCGTAGAGGCTATTTCCGAACTGTGGGCCAAAGCTGCGGAACGCTCGCTTCATGCCGTTGTGGTAACTGCGCTGGTGGTCTTTGTCGCCTGCTTAATGTTTGGCATCACGGGAGGTGCTTGGCGCAGTGACGTTGCAGTGAATGGCGTATTTGCTTACCCCGCAGAGGCTGGAACGTGGCCTCGTTCATGGAGCTCCACAAGTGTCACTACGGGAGACGGACGTTGACGTACAGTCACGGGGTGGAAGCCGACGTCGGTGCGGGGCAGGGCGCCCGCCACGGTGACCCGGACCGGGGCGCTGTAGGCTAGGGAGACCTTCACCTCACCGGTCTGGGTGTCCACCGTTCTACCGGCGGGCGTCAAGTACGCGACTGGGAACTGGGGTTCAGGCAATCAAGCTTTCACCATATCGTACGGGTCTTGCGGAACCGGCCCTACAACGCTTTGAGGCCGTAGCCGCTTTACCGACATGCTGTTGTCCCCCTCAGCTTTCGCCTTGAGGTAGGTCGGTTGACCCAAGAACTTTCTCCGAGTTCTTCCTAGTGAGCTAGGTATCCTATGCCGCGTGACGCGGCGCACCACTTCCCTTTATGGCTGTGTCGTGCCCTTCAGAGGTCTCCTCCGTCACGGGGTGGAAGCCGACGTCGGTGCGGGGCAGGGCGCCCGCCACGGTGACCCGGACCGGGGCGCTGTAGGCTAGGGAGACCTTCACCTCACCGGTCTGGGT
Organism: Dehalococcoidia bacterium; assembly: GCA_965209165.1. Classification (GTDB taxonomy): domain Bacteria; phylum Chloroflexota; class Dehalococcoidia; order Lucifugimonadales; family CAJWER01. The sequence continues at coordinate 410,684 of CBDBQI010000004.1, read as the reverse complement.
GTCCACCGTCTGCGGCGCAGGGTCACGTCGCCTATCGCCACGCCCCAGCCGCCGTATCCGAAGATTCTGTTGGCCTGGTCGATGACGACGTGGCCTTCGAGGTAGTCGAAGACCCTGCCGCCGCGCCCCTTGCGCTGGGAGACCAGCGAGGGGTCGAGGGGCTGTCCGAGCGCCTGGGTGACGGCGGGTGCAAGCCCGTCCCAGAGCAGCTCGTGCTCGGTTACGATTGCGGCGTCGGGCTTGTGCCCGTTGCCGTTGGGGTGGACGAGGCCGTTGTTGGTCCCGTTGGAGTGGTGTCCGTTGTTGTTGCCGTTAGTCATTGTGATTCTCCTTGTGCCGTGTTGTTCCAGTAGTGGATGGGTGATGCGGAGTCCCAAAGGGAGTCCGTAAGCGGGCAAAGGCCCGTCGTGAATTGGGCATAGGTCCTCCTGGGTGCTGAGAGTGGTGTGGGGATGAGTCGAGAGCGAGTCCCGCAAGCGAGCGGAGCGGGGAAGCTCCGTTAGAGGGGAGTAGGGGGAGAGGCCGCTACCGGGCGGAGTGGGCGGCCTGCGAGAGCAGGCGGAGGAAGAGGGCGCGGCCCTGGGGAAGGGTCGAAAGCTCGGCCACGTCGCCGATGCCAGGGGGGAGGGTGACGGCGGCAGAGCGCCGTTCAAGCAAGCCCGCAAGCCGTTCCGTTGCCTCGCGACCCGCGTCGTCGCCGTCGAAGGCGAGGAAGACCCTAGGGCAGCCCCGGAGAGCCGAGGCGACCCGCTCGACGCCCTGGGTGCCCAGGGCTGAGACGGCGGGGACGCCCCAGGAGGCGAGCGCAAGCCAGTCGAAGACCCCCTCGGCTACGACGAGCCACGGGGGAGCGGGGCCGAGCCTGCCAAATCCAAGCACCGGCTTGGGGCCTGGGAGAGCCTGGAAGCGGGGCGTCCGGTCGGGACCGACGGCCCGGCCCACAAGCCACCGGACGAGGCCGCCGGAGGTTTCGGGGACTACCACCATCCCGGCGAACCGCTCGGCTCCTCGCCCCATGAACAGCCCCGAGTCCCCGATGCGCTTCTCGGAGAAGCCGAGGGACTCGAGGGCCTGCCGCAGCCCGACGCCCGGCGAATAGCCGAGACCGAGGCGGGCTGCGGCGACGGGGCAGACGCCCCGCGAGGCCAGGTACCCCCGCGCTTCTGAAGAACGCCGGAGCCAACAGGCGTAGAAGCGCGCCGCCGCCATGAGCAGGGCGGGGTCGCGGGAAGCAAGCGCGGCGGACGCAGGACGCCGCGTCCGGGCTGGACGATGAGCAGACCGGGGCGCAAGCCCTGGGCTGCCGTCCAGCCGCGCGATGGCCTCCGGCAGCGTGAGACCTTCCACGCGCTGAATGAAGTCCAGCACGTCGCCGCCGCTTCCGCAGCCGAAACACCAGAATTTCTGCGAGTCTTCGTAGACCGTGAAACTGCCCTCTTGCTCGTCATGGAAGGGGCAGACGCCCTGGCGGACCCTGCCCCTTCCCCTGAGCCTGACGCCCGACGCTTCCACCATGTCGCCCAGGGGGTGACGGGCCTTCAGCGCCGGGATGTCCACGCTTGCCGTGATCATCATGCACCCCCGTTCAGAGCCTGCCTCGTACTCGATACGAGGGGCCTGAGCCCCCGGAGGCTGCGCCCCGAGACGACCTTACCGAGCCGCCAGCGCATCCCCAGGACCGCAGCGACCTCCAGCGTCCCGCCACCAGTGGGCACCAGGGCGGCGGCCCGCCCCGTGCCCTGGCTGTAGAGCATCGCTCCCTTGTTTCCGAACCGTCGCTTCACCATCTGCTTCCACTCGGAGAAGGCCCAGCGAGCCTCCCCCGGCGTGGCCTTCGCCACGTTCACGTCTCCCAGCACCGCCAAGGCGGTGTCCAGCTCCCCCGACTGCCTGAGCCGCCGGGCCTCGTGGATGCTCCGCATCGCGCTGGGCTCCGCCGTCTCGGTCTCCTCCTCAAATCCCATCGCTGCGAATACCCGGTCAACCAGCTCCTCCAGGCTGCGCCGGGGCCGTACCGTCTCCGTGTCCATCGTCCGATTGCCTGCTACCAGTGTCGCCGTCGTCATTTCGCACCTCCTAAGTGCTCTTGCTTGTGTTGCCGTCGATCCGCGCCCGCTTGCGGGCAAAGAAGAAGGGCCGTCCCCGGATGGAGACGACCCTTGTGATTGGGAATGGATTGTGAGGGGCCGAGGCCCGCGCCGTCAGCGGCGGAACTTCCGCGCCGGACGCCGTGGCATGAACCGCCGGAGCAGCAGCCAGCCGACGCCCAGCCCGAACAGGTTAAGGAAGAACAGCTCTAGGTCGAGGGTCAGAAGCGGCGCCGCGACCACCAGTGCCACAACGCCGGCCACGATGACCGGCTTGCGCTTCCACCAGGGCCGTTTCTGACGGGCCTTGGCCGCCGCGTCGCCGACCGGGGCGTAAGCCGTCCAGATCGGCAGGCCGATGAGCGCCTCAAGCTCGGTGACTATCACGCCGCGTGAGCAGCCCCGGGTGTGGCAGCTCACGTCGATGCCCTGCCCGTCCGGCCTCTGTCTGAACACCAGCCCGTCCGAGTGACCGCCGTGGCAGACCGCCTTGGATGTCCAGAACCAACCCTTGTCGAATGACACCCGGTGAGGCAGCAGGTCGGCGATCCGCGCCGCGCTCGGCCCCACATACTGCTCCGTCGTTGCCCGTGTCCGTGTTTCGTCCATGTGCGATACCTCCTTGTGTGTTGTGTGACGTAGACTCCGTTCCGAAGACGCACCCGGCCCGCCAGCGATGTGAACGCAGGGGAGACCGGGGTGATAGAAGTCGCAGCTCGCCCAGGGCGCACATCGTCCAGGGGAAAGCTGCGAGACGTGAAGCGGCCAGCCTGCTTGAGAACGCAGACCGGCACGTGTCGAAGCTGCGGCCCGGCTGCGTGCCGGCCTTGCCGCAGACGTGCTGAACTGGTCGAGGCGACAGACGCACCTTCGACCAGCTTGCCGAGGACGATGCGCTACCGCGTCGTCCCCGTGTCCGACTGATGAGGCGATCAACCCCAGCCGTCAGACCTGTGTCCAGCGACCGGAGCGATCAACTCCTACCAACCGGACGGATGCCCAACGGGTGGAGGAACAACGTCAAACTCCGACCCTCTGGACTGAGCCGGGGACGGAGGCCCTTGCGTCAACTCCGTCGATTCGGCCCGCGCTGGTTGCAGAGGACCAACGTCAAACTCCGCATTGCCAGCATTCCCTCTTGGGCGAAGCCCGTGCAACAGGGATCACGCACCCAGGTTTCTATGGTCGGAAACCTTGGAGAAAGCCTAACAGTGCACTCATTATTACCCGACCCAAACCCCGATGTGAAGACTTTCGGCGCTTGCTCGCCAAAAGTGTTCACAAAAGTTCACAGGAAATGTCGTTTAGCAACCTCCCTACTGCCGCCGCCAGAATCGGAGCGTCAATACACGCCATACCCGCCGCAGAGGCTCCCTCTTTCTGAGCGCTCTCCGCGTGTCGAAGAGCGCCTTCCTGCGCCAGCTGACCTGGCCACTTCTGTCCAAGCCTCGCAGGGGCTGCTTCTCCGGAGGCAGCGTCATCCCGTGCTCTTCGAGCAGCGCAAGCTCCATCTCCAGCAGCCGCTCCCGCTCCATAAGCCAATCAAAGCCCTTCCCCTCGTTGGGATGGGACTCCTTCAACTCCCGCCACCGGACGATCAGGGACCAGGCGTCGCCGAAGACCTCCTCGTCGTCATCGGCGGGCTCAAGGGTCGCCAGGTCGGGGTACTCGCGCCGGAACTTCCGTCTGCTCCCTATGCCCAGCCCACCTACGTCCTCCTGTTCGGGACCGGCGCCGGCGTGACCGGCCCCGGTCCCTCTGGATGAGGAATCCTCATCGCTCCGCAGACCCGCTATCTCGCCCTCGATGGACGCCATCCGTCTGCGCAGCTCCTTGCCCAACTCGTCCTGCGCCTGTTCAAATGCCTCGCGCCCCTGCTCAAGCGCCCCGATGCGCACCTCCAGTTTCTCGTTGCGCTCCCGCTGCCTGGCGGCAGCCGAGCCCACGCCCTCCTGCAACGCCCGCTCCAGGGAGTCGCGCACCCGGCGGGACAGCCTCCCCGTCTTAGCGCTCTCAGCCACCGTCTCCGGGTCGATCTCCAGCACCCGTGCCGTCCCCTTGTACCCCCGATTCCGCACCAGCTCCCTGAGCAGCGCCATGAGCCGCATGTGGTAGACGTTCTCCACGTCCCTGCTGTCCTCGATGCCGTGTCCGGTCGCATTCATGTCTCCTCCTTCATGCGGGGTCTGCGCCCAGGTCCCGCCACCCCTTTTCGCTGGATGTAACGCACCCCCACATCAAACGACTTTTTCGGCCTGTTTTCCGATTGCCCGCCGATTTTGGCCCGCGTCCTGCACCCCCACGTCAATCGCATTTTCTCGATTTCGACCGAACTGCGGCCTTTCAAAAAAGTGTTCACCAGTTACGTCCGATAGGGGGCGATTTATGCCTGTCTCAGCTTTGCCACGACCCGGTTGATGCGTCACCGACAAAACTCGTTTTCCTGTACAGCCCCAATACATCACATGTGGGGCCGCTTTCCAAGATCGCCGCAGGGTGCAGTCCGCAGGGTTGGGGGCGGAGGGAGGGGCGTCCAGCGTCCCACTCCGTCCCCCGTCGTCGTAGCTAGTATTCAACCCCGTTTCAGGGGTTCACACTCTCTTGCGACCCGTGTAATTCCGTGATTTGCAGCAAACCGCAGGGAGGCGAACAACTTGGCGCTGAAATCGAAGCTCCGGTCATTTGGGCGGCTCATTCCGCTGGCTATCGCGCTGATATTGGCGGCGCTGGTCGCCGTCCCCACAAGCAACCTCGCCCTGGCCCAGGAACCGCCCGGTAACGAGATCACCCTGGTCAACGAAGACCGGGAGTTCGTGGAGCGCAAGAAGGGCGGAGAGTTCGTCGCACGGCCCCTCTTCGACCGCAGGATGGCCGACCTCTTCTACGCAGTCCGGGACGCCGACACCGGCGACTGGATATCCGCCATGTACCGGGTCCAGGGCGGCGAGAAGAAGCGCTCAGACGGATGGGAGTACTCCTGGGAGTATCCCAAGCTGGACGAACAGCCCGACCTCGACCCGGACCGCGCCTATCTGCTGGTCATGCTGGCGGTGGCCGAGGACGGCAACCGGGGCGACTTCTACGCCGTGGTCCCCATCCACCAGCCGGGACGCATCTGGGACAAGATTCTGAGTGCCCTCAACCCCTCCCGCTGGGCCAGGGCCGCAGCCGGCTGGGTGATCGAGGGAGTCCACGGGACGCTGTGCGGTGTCGTTGAGCGGGCCTCGGGGGAGGACGCCGCCAACTGCCGGGGTGGGAGATAGTCCATGAGCGACATCCTCACCGGCACTCCCCCCGACCTGACCTACGCCCACCACCTGGTGCAGCAGGCGTGGATGGTCGTCTGGGCCATCACGTCGGGCGCTCTGGTGGTGATCCTGGGCTGGATGGGCCTCACGTTCATCGTCAGCGAGCACCTTGGCAGCCGTCAGGCCGGATGGCGGGAGATGGTCCCTCGTCTGGTGCTGGGGCTTGTGGCCGCCGCGTCCTCCCTGTGGTGGTGTGCCCTGGTCATCGACGTTGCCGACGCCGTGTCCGGCTTCGTCGCGGTATCTCTGAACGTCACCGCCGGGGACATGCTCAGGTCCACCCTCAAGACCCTGCTCACGGCGGTTCAGGCCGGAAGCGTGGGCATGGCGTTGCTGCTGGCCCTTCTCTACCTGGTCTACGGCTTCTTCGTCCTCTACGTCATCGTGCAGATGATCCTGCGCCTTGCGTTGATCGACATCCTCCTGGCCCTGGCCCCCATCGCCTTGGGGCTGTGGATTCTGCCGCACACGGCGGGCTGGGGCCGCCACTGGCTCAGGCTCTTCATGACGACCACCTTCCAGCAGGCGATCCAGCTCATCGCGTTGGCGTTGGGGTTCGGGTTCCTGAACGAGGTGGCGCAGATAGCGGCCTTCGAGCCGGTGCAGGACCTGGTCTGGAAGCTCTTGATGAGTCTGGCCTTCGTCTACATGGCAACCCGGGTGCCGTCCCTCTTGGGCAACGCCGGGACCTTCGACTCCTGGCTTTCGATGCTCTACTTCGGGATGAACCTGCCCGCGTCGATGGTGCGGTCGGCCCGGACCATCGGGCTGTTGGCCGGTGGTGCCGCCGGCGGTCCCGCGGGAGTGACCGTTGGAGCGGTGGCGACCAGCGCGGGGCTGTCGGCTGCGGCAAGCGGCCTCAACTCGGCGGCTTCGATGGCCACCCCGTCGGGCGGCGGAGACGCTGGCGGCGAGACCCCCAGGAGCGCCAGCGAGTGAGGCAACACCGTGACGGAGGAAGAGCGATGTGCAGATAGAAGGGCAAAGAGAACGAGACCGATAGAGACGAGCGTAAGGCTCGGAATATGAGAGGAGAAAGAACAAATGGAAGACCTTACTCAGACCATATCGAACCTGGTGGGCATCCTGCTGGGGATCGTGGGAGTAGTGGGCGTGGGCTTCTTCATCTACGGCGCCTACCTGTACCTGACGGCATCGGGAGCGCCCCACCAGATGGAGCGGGGCAAGAGCGCCATGATGACCGCCCTGGCGGGCATCGTCCTGGCGATGGTGGCTTACGGCGTCGTGGAGCTGGTGATGAACGCCGTCGTCGGCTCGCCCGTGGACCCCACAGTGCCAGACCCCACTCCAGCGCCGACGCCGGACGGCGGATAGGACGCGAGGAAGGGAGAAAAGACATGAGAGAACACGAGGTACCGACCCACGTGCAGGCCGAGGACAGGGTGCTGCTGTGGTTCACCTTCCCGCAGATCGTGGCGGTGGTGGCGGTGTGCGCCCTGTCCTACGGCGCATACCGCTACGCCCCGGTGGGACCGAACGAGGTGAGGATAGGACTCGCCGTCCTGTTCGGGCTGATGGGCATCGCCGTTGTCGTGGGAAAGATAGGAGGACGGCGGCTGCCGCTGGTGGCCGCCGACCTGCTCAAGTACCGGCTGGGGGCGAGGCTCTACGCAGGCCCGGTATCCGGGCTGGTGCGGCCTGAGCCGCCCGCCCCGTTGCAGCCGGTGAAGAGCGGCCCCGGCCCCCTGCGGCTGATGGCTCGTAGGGCGGGAAAGACCCTCAGGAGGCTGCGCCGCCGCAGGAAGCGGAAGCGCAATGGGGAAAGAAAATCCTTCCGGCCCCACTGCTGGTTCGGCAAGCGACGCCGCCGCAAGGCGGGGCGAGACAGCCAGGGCCACGGTCCCAAGGGTTGGATAGCGGTGGTGGCCGTCGTCGCAGTGGCGGCAGTCGCCACCGTCCCACAGTCGGTCCTTGCCGACGGCCACGAGCCGTGGCGCGACGAGATCGACTTCGAGGTCGCCGAGCCGGTCGAGGGACGGCGGATATTCGTCGAGGGATTTTTCGTAAACGGCGACCGGGCCGCAGTGACCCTGAGGGCGGCCACCGACCTGGACATCCGGGTGAGAGCCTTCGGCGGCGGCCAGGGCACGTCCCTGCGCTTCTGGGGATCGGCCAGCCTCACCGAGGGAGAGGCCACCGACTACTCCCTGCCCCTGCACGGCCCGATGCCGTCCTTCACCGTTTCCTGGGAGGACACCCTGAGACAGGCCGGTGCGCTCACTTGGGCGCATGACCGGATACCGTACCCGCTTCCCGAAGTCGAGGGCGAGCTGTGCAACCTGCGCATGACCTCCCTCGGCTGGACTCCGGGGGCTGTTAGAGGCGTCATCGAGTCTGACTGCGTGTCCAACATCAAGCATCCGGTCGAGCTTCAGACGGTGGCCGGACACCAGAGCGTCACCGAGCTAACGCTCATGGACGCCGAGGTGACGGCCATCACCGGGACGGTCAACGCCAATACGGGAGCATCGAACGCCAGTGTCGCCTTCGTCCCCGACGGAGAGACGAGCTTCAGGCTGGACGTTCCGACAGGCGAGGCCCTTCACGATGTGGGCGTGGAGGTCAGTCTTGAGGCGAGCCTCAGCATTCCCATCCCGCCACTCACGACGCTCACCCACCACCCGGAGCGGACGGAAGAGCGCACCGAGACGGTGAGCCTGTACAGGCCGGGGGCGAGCGACTCTGACAGCGACAGCGAAACCATCACCGTCACCCACGACGACGGCACCACGACGGAGCACACGGTGTCCGCCTATGCATACGCCCACGTGCCGGGCACGACGATCCAGAAGCAGGTCACGCTCACCATCGTCCATCCCGAACACGTCAAGGCCGAAACCACCGACCGAACGCCCCTCACCAGGACAAGGGAAGAGTCGCTACCCCTGGCCTCCGGCATCGGGTCCGACGACGCCTTTGTCCTGCTCACTCTGCCCCAGCCGGAGCCGGAAGACCCGCCAGCCGAGCAGACGCAAGTGGATGGCGGCCTGAGCGAATGGTTCCGAAGACTGGGATGGGAGTGGCCTTGGTGAGACGCATCGCGACCCTGCCGCTGTTCGCCATGTCAGCCCTCGTATTGATGGGAGCTGCGCCGGAGGAGGAAGCAATGCTTCACGCCTTCGATGCCGTGCTCACGGCGATGGCCTACGCCGCCGCCGGACTCGCAGTCTTCGCCGTCGTCTGGGCGGGGTTCGTCCTGATGGCCGAGGGAGGCGAGGAGCGGGGCGGAGGCAGGGCCAAGACCGCCGTGGTAATGGCCGTCGTTGGCCTCGTGCTGGCGCTGTCGGCCAAGGGCGTCGCCGCGCTCCTGAGTCACGGGGTCATCCCTATCCCGGCTCCCTAATCAGACAAGGAAGCGAGCGAATTGAACGAGTTAATTCAAAGACTGACGAGACGGAGGACTGAGGTGCCACCGGAGCTAGGCGCTGCTGTGCAAGACCTAGTGGGGGACGCATCGGCGCCTGAACAGCCCGCACCCAAGCCCCCGCCCGACCTGCCCCTCTTCTTCATGCTGTCGCACCTAGACGACGGTCCGGTGCGTCTGGACGGAGTGAAGGTCGGCGTGTGCGAGGTGATGGGACAGGAGATCGACGAGCCGAAGCTGGGGGCCTTCGCCGGTGCGCTCAACGCCCTCGACTTCCCCGTGCAGCTTCTCATTAGGCAACACCCGCCGCGTCTCGGCAGTCTGCGGGAGAAGCTACAAGAGGCCCAACCCGCCGACCTGCCGCCGCAGACGAAGGCGGCGGCCGAGTCCCTCCAGCGCCTCCTCACCGACCTTGAGACCCGGGACGGCATCCTTGACCGGCGCTTCTACGCCGTGTGCGAGCACGCCCGCATCGACGAGCTGCGGGGCCTGCTGGCGCGGGCCGGGCTGTCCGTCCACCCGCTCAGGGGCAGGCAGCTTCGCATGTTTTTCGTATCGGCAGCCCTGGGCGGGTCTCCAGCCGACGTGGACGAGGACGAGGAGATCGAAGTGCAGGTCAATAGACGAGATATGCGCGTCGGAGACCGGCTGGTCTGCTCCCTGCACCTGGGCAAGTGGCCGAGGTCGCTGGCCCCGGGGTTCCTCCAGGGGCTGATGGCGGCGGGAGCGCCCATGGACCTGTCCATCCACCTGGGGCCGATACCGGCTGAGCAGGCGGCCAGGACGCTGGAGTGGCAGAAGGTCAGGTTCGAGTCGGCGCAGTCCCTCTCCTTCAAGCGGGGCAGAACCATGTCCCCGGAGGCGGAGATCGCCCTGGAGGACGTGACCCGGCTCCGCGACGAGGTGCAGCGCGGGCGCGAGCGTCTCTTTCACTCCTCCCTCTCCGTCACCCTCCACGCGAAGGACGAGGCGTCGCTGAAGGAGATGACCCAGCGTGCGAAGGCCCACTTCGCCGCCACCCTGGGCAAGCTGGACAACCTGGCCTTCAGGCAGCGGGAGGGGCTGCTATCGACCCTGCCCCTGGCCCTGAACGCCGTGGCCGAGTGGAGGACGCTGGACACGTCCAGCCTGGCGAGGCTGTTCCCTTTCTCGCCGCCGGACCTGGACACCCGCAGCGGCACCCTCTACGGCATCGACATGCGGGCCTGCTCCCCCGTGGTCTACGACCCCTGGGACGGCACGCACCTCAACGCCAACACCGCAGTCCTCGCACGGTCCGGCAGCGGCAAGAGCTTTGCGACGAAGCTAGGAGTGCTGAGGGGCCTGTGCCGGGGAGTGACGGCCTACGTCATCGACCCGGAGGGCGAGTACGCGGACATGGCCAGGGCCGCAGGCGGTCGTGTCCTCTCCCCCGGAGTGGAGGGCCAGGGCATGAACCCCTTCGTCATCGACCGGGGGGACGACGAGGAACTGCTCCAGCGCATCGGGAGTCTCCGCCGTCTGATTGAAGTCATGGTGGGAGAGAGCCTCGGCGCTGAGCGCAGGGCCTCCCTCGACCACGCCCTAGCGGGCTACTACGCCCAGCACAGGGAGCGCACCGGCTTCAGAGATTTCTACAAGTACCTGGAAGGCGAAGCTGCGGACATAGCACATCTGCTGCGTCCCTTCGCCACCGGGAGCCTGCGCAACCTCCTCTCCGACGAGGGGGACGACCTGCTGGGGAGTGAAGCCCTGGTGACGGTCTTCGACCTGCGGCTGCTGGAGCCGGAGCTTCGGCCCGCCGCCGCGATGGTCTGCACCGAGACGGTGTGGGCGGCTGCCGCGCAGAACCCCAAGCCCCGGCTGCTGGTGGTGGACGAGGTGTGGAGCATCATGCAGCACCCCGAAGGGGCCGCCTTCATGGTGAGCATGGCGAAGCGGGCAAGAAAACACCGGCTGGGGTTGCAGTTCATCACCCAGGACGTGCAGGACCTTCTGTCCGAGGACTCTTCCAGGACCATCACTGGCCATTCGGGGAGGGCTCTGCTACAGAACGCCGCATTCAAGCTTCTGCTCCAGCAGGACGCGGCGGCGATATCCACCGTGGGCGACGCCTTCGACCTGCCCGAAGACCTCCAGCGCTGGCTGCTGTCCTGCCCCAGGGGAGACGGCCTGCTGCTGGCGAAGGGGCAGCGATTCCCCGTCCGCATCGAGGCCACACCGGAAGAGACGGAGGTGATCGAGTGGAGACCGGGCACACACCGATAGAAGTGCGAGAACGCAAGAAAGACCCATACATAGGAAGGAGCAATAGAAATGAAACTGAACCCGATACGAAGACTGTTTGGAAGCGACGACAAGACCCCGGCGTTGCTTGCGGTGACGCCGCCCAGGACAGGGGAGAGGACCCTGCTGGGCGTGGAGAACCTGCTCCAATCCATCGCGGTGCCGGAGCCCTTCTCCCTGGAGCTTGCCGGGGACGCCGACGGCGTGACGCTCCTGGCCCGCTGCATCGACGACAAGGTGGTGCGGGGCCAGATCGCCGCCCACTACCCACAGGCCCGCATAGAGAAGGTGCACCCTGGCGATGACCCGCTCAGGCTGGACGATGGCGAGCAGGCGTGGTCGATGACGCTCAGGGCCGACGGCCCCGAGTATGTCCCCCTGCGCACCTTCCTCGACGACGACCTCCTCGACCCCGGCTCCGACCCCCTCATCGCCCTCATGGGCGCGCTGTCGTCCCTCTACGAGGGGGAGCGCGTCGTGGCGCGGCTACTGCTTCGCTCCCTTGGCCCCGACTGGTCGCAGCACCATCTCGAAAAAGCACACAAGAGCCCCGGCTATGAGCAGCGAGAGCCCTCCTATACCTACCAGACCAAGCCCCTCCAGATGGACGGGGTGACCATGGCCGTGCTCGGCGTAGGGGCGCTTGCCGCCCTCCAGGGCTACCTGTGGGTGCAGGACGGGGACGTGTGGAAGGCCGTGCTGCTGGGTATGGGAACGGCGTTGGGACTGACCGCAGGCGGCTGGGCATGGCACCGCTTCAAGAAGGCCCGCAACCGGGTTGAAGACCCCCTGCTCATCAAGGAGAAGGTCTCCCGCATCGCCTTCGACGCAGAGATACAGGTGACGGCGATCATGCCCTCCGGCACGGGACATCAACGCGCGGCCGAGCTGCTTGAGCCGGTGGCCGCCGCCTACCGCCACTTCGACAACCCGGCAGGGGCGAGATTCAAGGTGGGGAAGGTCCGACCCAACGCTCTCGACCCCGACGCCCTGCATCCCACAGGCCCCGGCCTGTTCGGCAGGCGCAGCGTCCTAGGAGTCCGTGAGGCCGCCTGCCTGTGGCACCCGCCGGGAGCTGGGAACGAGACGCCCCTGGTGGAGCGGTCCGGCGCACGGGCGCTCAGCCCGTCGGCGAAGGGCGTCAGGGGAGGCGCGCTGGTGGGCGACACCACGGCGGGGACGAAACGGGAGATCAGATTCCCCGACGACCTGCTGCGGCGTCACCACCTCTACGTGGCCCGCACCCGCATGGGCAAGTCAACCCTCATGCACCATCTGGTCGTCCACAAACTCAGGGAGAAGGCGGCAGGAAGGGACCCGGACGCCATCGTCGTCATCGACCCCCACACCGACCTGGTGGCGGGCATCCTCGAACACGTCCCCGAGGAGATAGCCGACAGGGTGAGGCTCATCGACCTGTCGGACGAGAGTCGCTCCCCCGGCGTCAACCTGCTGGACACCCGCATATTCGCAGACCGCGACCGCACCGCCGACTCGGTGGTGCGCGTGGCCAAGGGTCTGTGGGACCAGTGGGGGCCGAGGATGCAGTCCATCCTGGAGCAGACCGTCAAGACGCTGCACGAGGCCAACGAGCAGATGGAGGCAGAGCAACAGTACACCATCCTCGACGGCCTCAAGCTGCTGTCGGACGATGAGTTCGGCAAGCAGGTGCGCAAGAAGGTCTCCGACCCGTACCTCCTCGAATGGTGGGCCAGGGACTTCGGCAAGTGGGGCCGCCAGTACAAGGCGGAGGCGCTGGCTCCGGTGCAGACCCGGCTCTCCTACTACGCGTCCTCGAAGAGGGCGCGGGCCATCCTGGGACAGCGCCGCTCCACCATCGACCTGAGAAAGACCATCCACGACGGCGGCATCCTGCTGGTCTCCACCTCCCAGGGGACGGTGGGCCGTGACGTGGCCGCGCTGGTGGGCGCGTCGCTGCTCAACCTTGTTGATGCCGTGATACGGGAGCAGGGAAGCCTGTCTCTCAGGGAACGTCGCGGCGCGCTGGTCGTCGTGGACGAGATGCAGACCATGCCCGGCGTGGACTACGAGTCGATGCTCAGCGAGCTTGGCAAGTTCGGGGCGTCGTTCATTCTGGCCACCCAGAGCCTGGCCAAGCTGGACGACCTCTCCCTCACCATGCGGGACACCCTGCTGGCCAACGTGGGTTGCCTCGCCGTCTTCCAGGTGGCCGGTTCCGACGCCCGCCACCTCGTGTGGGAGCTGGGCAAGGACCGGGTGACCGAGGACGACATCGTGTCCCTGCCAGTCCACCACTGCTACGTAAGGGCCACCGTGGGCACCGAGCGGATGCCCGCCTTCTCCATGGAGGTGAGAAAACCGGAGCCGGGAGACCCCGCTGTCGCCGGCCGAATCCGCGAGGCGACGTCCGCCTACACGGTCTCGGCCCGCCAGGGGGACTACGCCAACGCCAAGGGCCACGAGAAGGTGGACGAATTCCACCGGGGGGTCGAGGCATTGGAAAAGGCCGAGCAGGAGGAGAGGCAAGAGGAGGCGGACGAGAACCGCACCGCTGAAGAGCACAAGGAGGCCTAGGAATGAGACCCGAGGGACTCGACGCCCAACTGTTGCGTGCCCTGGCCGACATGCCCTTCCTCAACCGCCAGGAGATGGTCGCCATCACAGGCCGGTCGAAGGGCGCGGTCCACGAGGCGGTGAGGAGGCTGGAGTCGGACGGCTTCTGCGCCTCTGTGCTCCATGCAGTGGACCCCCTCCCACCGGCGCGGAGGTTCCATCTCACCGCCGCAGGACTGCGCAGGCTCGCAGAGGAGGAGGACATCTCTCTCGACGAGCTGGTGCGACGCCGCCCGCTTTCGACGCAGTGGCGTCGCAGCCTGATGGAGCGGCTCGACGGCCTGGCGGTCATCTATCGCTTGGCATCCGCACTCTCGGATATCGCCTTCCCGATTCGCTTCCGCTGGTACAGGGCCATCCCCCTCGACGCAGCCGTGACTCTGCCCGACGGCGGGACCGTCGGGATCGTCCGGCAGGGTCCGACCGCCGACAGGTCGGGATTCTCCAAGCGGCTCTGGCGGCTGCGCGACGGGCCGATGCCCGGAGTCGTCCTCCTGCTCATGGCAGACGAGATTCGGCTCAGGCACTCCCGAAGGCTGCTGTCGAGAACCGGAGCGCAGGCGCTGTTCGCTCTGGAGCGCGATGCGGTCACGGCTGGAAAGGGCGATCGAATATGGAGTCCGTCCGTCGTGGGCGCGTCCATCGACCTGAGCTACGCCATCGACCGCACCGACCCCGGCGGAGAGCTTCCCATAGAGGACGCGCCGCAGAGGGTCTCTGTCCCCGCAGACCTGCCCGACAGGGGCGCGGCGTCGGACATCTCCGACCACATGCTGTCCCTCCTGCTCAGGCCCGCTGAGAAGCGCGCCCTCGACCTCATATCGGACTGGCCCTGGATCGTCCTGGGCGACCTCGCCGGTCTGCTCGGCATCTCGACCCAGAGGACCGGCCAGCTGATCAACCCGCTGGAGGGCCTCGGCCTCGTCTCCCGGCGACGCGACGCGGGCAGGCGGATGGCCCTCACCGACCGGGGCCTCTCCCTGCTCGCCCGCAGGGACCGCACCTCGGTGGCTCTTGCGAGGAGACGGTGGAGCGTATCTCTTGAGGACGGCGAAGGCCCCGTCGAGTGGCGCAACGTCACCGGACGGAGGAGCAGGCAGCTGCTCAGGAACATGGAGCACACCGCAGCCGTCCACGGCTTCATGGCTCAACTTACCGCGCAGGCCGCCCTCCTGGGGTGGGATGTCACGCAGATCGACCCGCCCAGGAGGGCCTCCCGCCACTTCCGTCACGACGGGCGGATGCGCTCGGTCAACCCCGACGCGTTTGGCGTCCTGCGGAGGTGCGAGACGACGTGGCCCTTCTTCCTGGAGTGGGAGCGCCGCGCCGTCCGGCCCTCAACCATGTCCGAACGCCTCGCGCCGTATCTGCGCTACTACTCGTCTCACAGGCCCATCGACGACAACGGCGCCAGGCCCGCCGTCCTCATCGTCTTCGACGACGACATCGCAGCCACCCACTTCCTGCGCGTGGCGAGAGAGGAGATGTGCGCGGACCGGGTGAAGGTTCCCCTGTGGGTCTCCCACGGAGGGGCCATTGATGCCCTGGGGCCGCTGGGACGCGCCTGGCGCAGCCCCGGCGACTCCCAAGCCGCGCAGCCGCTCCCAGAAGGTTGAGCGGCATCCGAAGGGCATATCCATGAGTACGCAACGCAGCGACAAGAGGAAAGGCCACCGGAGAGGCGGAGGACGGACCGTCGTCCGGCTCGACGCGGCGGCCCTCTGGACGCGGCTCGCACTTCTGAACCGCTCCCAGAACTGGCTCGCCAAGGAGATCGGCGTCAGCCCCTCCTACGTGTCGATGCTGGTCAATGGGGAGCGCTCCCCCTCCGGTCGCATCCGCCGCCGGATGCTCAAGGCCCTGGAAGCGACCGATTTCCAAGACCTGTTCACCATGGAGGTTGAAGATGAACAAGACTGACGACTCCCGCATCGACGGGAGCATAGACCGGTTCGCCGAATACGAGTGGAGCCTGTCCGCCCGACGGCTGCTGCCGAGGGACTTTGCCGAGCGCCTCGTGCGCCTCAAGGAGGCCAGCGGCCTCACCTGGAGCGGCATGGCCAGGGCCATCGGCATTGACCCCAGGCAGATGCGCGAGTGGCGCAAGGACGCCCAGCCCAGCGGGGGAGCGCACCACTCCCTGGTCCTCTTCGCAGCCCAGATACCCGGAGGTCTCGAGATCCTCATGGGCGAGGGCTTCCAGGGGCTCCAGATGCCCCTCTTCGAGGAGGAGAGCTAGACCATAGGCCCCGCCGGGCGCAGGCGCGACGGCGGCGCGGCGGGGCCTGAGACGGTATCGATAGCCGAAGGCGCTCGCTCCTTTCCGTCGGCGTCGTCGGCCCACACAGACCATGCAGGGATAGACACGCCTCCCGCTCACAGGCCCGTCAAGAGCCCGGCGGCTTCGTAAGAGCCGATGGGTGAGTGCAGGGGCAACCAGCGCCCCGCAATGAGACTGAAGACATAGATTGATATGAAGGATACGAACGGACGGAAGAGACGGGGGAAACCTCGCAGCAACGCCTCCGAGATCGGCGAGATCAGGGTCTTCGCCAACCCCGGCCCGGACGCCGAGGACCGGCTGCGTCGCCTCTTCTCCCTGATGGTCAAGTACGCCACCAGGAACGGAGGGGCCGCGCAGGAGGATTCGGCCACGGACGACCGGCCAACCGATGACTCCACCGAGGCGGAGGCATGACGACTGTCGCGTCCAGGGCTCGTCACACGCTGAGGAGTACAATATGCCCATGCCATACAACACCGTGACCGCCTTCTTCGACGACAGCGGCGGGGCCGATCCCAACTCGTCGAGAACTTTCTGCTTCGGGGCCGTCGTGTTGCCCGCTTCCCTTGTACGTGAGTGCTCGGCCGCATGGACCGAGGTTATCGGGAAGCACTTCGACGTCGATGGCGACCAGTTGGGCTACTACAACTGTGAGGTCAAGAGCTCCGATCTCTACGACCTGCGTCGAAAGCTCAGGCGAGGTCCCGGATTACGGGAGTCCCAGAAGACCCTGTTCGCACACGGCCTCAACTCGATTGGCCGCGTCGATCAGTTGATCGATGATATCTGGGAGTTCCTTTCCGATCCGCCGATCCCTGTAAGGTATCTTGCCGCCTGCGTCCAAAAGGGCAGCGCGTGGAGTTCGTTCCGCCAGCCCCGCTTCGCAAGGTGGGAGTCGATGCAGAGCCTTCCCAAGGCTGAGAGGATCGGAGAAAAGCCCCTCAGAGCCGAACTGTCCAACTTCATCCTGGGCCGCGCCTTCGGGCACCTGCTTCGGGAAATAGACGACCTTGGCGGCGACGCCGACTTCGAATACCACGATGCGATGGTCATAGGGGACCAGAGCGCGGTGAACCAACTGATGCACGAGTCCCAGGCCGGTATCCAGGCCGGACGAGGCTACTTCAGCGATGCCCCCAGATTGGTGAACAACGTCTGGTTCGGTTCGAGCAGGTTCAGCCCACAGCTTCAGATGGCCGACTGGATAGCTTATGCGGTGCGGACATGGGCTGAAGGGAGGCGCGAGGGATACGACAGGTTGGGGCAGGTGCTGCGCCGATTCCGAGGGCATCCCGACCGCGTGAGTGCCAGGGGCATAGCCCTCGTGCCCGACCGGGACCGGTTCCCGGAACTCCCGTCGCCATGAACAAAAGAGGAGACCAAGCCAGTCGCTACGAATAGCTTAGGGTACGAGTACCCCCGGCTCGGCCTCTTCACCATGAATATTACCATAGGCGGGAACCCCGGTCTACGGCGGGCATCCGGGCTCTTTGACCCCACCTCTCCCATCGCGGTATCATGGGAGGAGAAAGTTGGCCCGGCGATGCTGCAAACACCCCGGCCCGTGGCGCCACCTGAAAGAAGCAGGTGATGCGAAGTGATTGTACTACTCGCAGACCCGCTTCCAACAGGAGGCGGGTCTTTTTCACTTTCAGGGATTCGAGAGGAGGCAGCGATGGCGAGAACGACCAATAGGAAGACGGAGGCGAATCGGGCGGCCATCTACGCCCGCGTCTCGGACAAGAGCCAAGACGGGGAGGACAAGACCTCCATCTCCGAGCAGATGGGCGAGATGGAAGCCTACTGCAAGGAGAGGGGACTGACCATTGTCACCCGCTACCAGGAGGTCGGCAGGGGATGGTCGAAGAAGCGCCCGGAGTTCCAGAGGATGCTTGCCGACGCCAGAAAGGGACGCTTCGACGTCATCGTCTGTTGGAAGTCAGACCGGCTCAGCAGGGGCATGTACCCCGCCGCCGCCCTCATGGAGGTTGTCGAGGCCCACCAGATTCGGCTCGAAGCCGTCATGGACGCCATCGACATGAAGACTTTCGGCCTCATGGCGGCCATCGGCAAGATAGAGCTGGACAACTTCAGGGAACGCTCAACCCTGGGCAAGCGCGGCACGGCCAAGCAGGGGCGCGTCCCTACAGGCAATCTCCCTTACGCATACCGAATCGGCGATGACGGAAGACCCGAGGTGGTGGAGGAGCAGGCGGAGGTGGTCCGGCGAATCTTCCACATGTACGTCCACGAGGGGTTGCGGGCCTACTCCATTGCCGTGCGGCTGACTGACGAGGGCATCCCCACCCATGCCGGCAAGCGGCTGTGGCTCCAGTCCCGCGTCCACCACATCCTGGGGAACGCCACCTACACCGGCACCTGGGTCTACGGCAAGTACCGCCACGTCTCCACCGAGGACGGTATGAAGGTCTACGACCAGCCGAGGGACACCTGGATTGAGATACCGGTCCCGCAGGTGATCGACGACGAGACCTGGGAGAGAGCGCAGGCCCTCAAGAAGAAGCGGAGCGTGAAGGCCAAGAGGAACACAAACGTGCTCTACCTGTTGCAGCACCTTCTCAAATGCGGCGAGTGCGGTCGCAACTTCCACGCGAGGTGCGCTCGGACAACCACCAACGTTCGCAACGGCAAAAAGTACCGCTACGTGCTTCCCACTCCCAGCCGGTACTATATGTGCAACGGGCAGTTGAGTATGCGGCTGCGCTGCCGGGAGCGTCCCTACATCCGGGCCGAGCGGTTGGAGGAACCCATATGGAGCGAGGTGAAGCGTGTGATTCAGAACCCCGATCTGATCGTCGCCGGAATCCACACGTTCGACGCTCAGGGGAGCGGCGGGTTGGAGGCGGAGATCGCCCAGGCAGAGCGGGATGTGCGGAGCATCCAGATGGAGGAGGACCGCGCTATCAGGTTGTTCGTGTCGGGGAAGATCACCGAGGCCCAGCTGGACATCCAGCGCAAGTTCATCACCGAGCGGCTTGAGAGCGCCAGGGTCAAGCTGGACGATTACCGTGCTCGGGAGGCGAGCGGGGCCGAGAAGCGGCGGTTGATGGAGACCGTCCTATCCTGGGCGCGGAACGTCGGCCAGGGCATCGACGAGCTGACCGATGAGGAGCGCAAGGAGATTCTCCAGATGGTCGTGGAGCAGGTCGTCATCGACAGGGACAACAACGTGGACATCACGCTGGCCATACCCATCGATGATGATCCCCGTGAGCCTCACTCTCCTGTACCAGATTCCCCTCGGCCTGATTCCGTTGCAGTTGCGTCTGAAGAACCTTCACCCTGACGGTCAAGCTAGTTCTGTAAGGTGGTGCGCGTAAGCACCATCGAGAATTGCGAGCCAGGGGTCGGAGATTCGCCTCATGTGACAGGAATAGTACTTCCCCAGGGGGGAAACCGTAAACTGGCGCAAGGTGCTCGAACAGAGGCAGCACTGGCTAGAAGATGCGAGGCAGAAACCGTATCCGTTCGATCTCCCCTTCCTCTTCCGAGGATGGAAGGGACCGCCGATAGGTTTGGATTGCTTTGAGTTGGCGCTCCCTCAGCCGGCGTCGTCGATGCCGGATAAGAACCCATCCTCGCATGCCCCTAACCCATCTCTTCATGGGGTCTTCTCCCTGTATTGACAGCATTGCGTAGTGGAAGCTAGGCTCACTGGCTCTACTGGTACTGGTGCTTGAGCGGGACGCCAGACAGCGCCCCAATTCTAGCACCGCCCGAAGGACGACACTTACCTGCGCCAATCACAACGAGGAATTGAAAGACTTGATCCTGTATCGGTCCGCCTACCGCCGCGGTTCTTGTCGGCCTGTTCGCCAGAGTACGAGGGCACCGATGATAGCCGCGACCCAGACCGGTATCATCCCGATTCCGAATTGCCATGACGCGATGAAGACGGTAATGATTCGCGCGTCTAGGTCCATCTCTGTCCAACCTATCTCCTCTAGCCAGCCCTCCCTATCCGTTATCGTCCTTGTTCCGTCGGAGTGCACCGAAGCCGACTCTGTGTGGCAGAGGATAGGCAGTACGCACAGGTACAAGAGGAGCAGGGCCCACAGAATGGCGAATGTCCCGAGTCCGACGAGTACGAGCTTTTGCCGGAGCGTCATGGTCAACTCACGACGAGGCCCGGTACCAGCACCAGCAGGGCAATGCCGGCCAGGGCCAGCAGGAGCCAGCCGGTCCAGATCAACACGTCCTTGATGATTGCGCCGCCCTTGACGGCCTCCTTAGCGGGCTGGTCATCCTCGCCTCCGGCCCCGTCCGGTTCGTAAGGGTTGATGGGCCGCTTCCAGAAGTTCGAGAGCATCTTTGGGAAGTCGAGGTATGTCATTCTGTACTCCTTGCCCATCCTAAGTATCGCAACGTCTTGCCTCAGCATGACAACGATTTACGCCAAGGCCCCGGGTGTAAACCGCTTATTCACGGTCAAGTGCGTACCAGAATATCGCCTTCTCCGCCAAAGTCAGGGAAACGGAATCCTGGGATGTCGGGAGGCCCCAGCCCCCTGTCGAAGTCTGGTTGACGCTCCGTTTCGGTCCTCAGCGCACACAGCCAGCGGGTCTGCTCCGCGTGCCAAGAGTCCAGCATGGTCCATCCTGCCGGCGACTCGTACCTGTTCTGCTCGGTAGTCAGCAGCCCGCCCAGGCTCAAGTGAACGCCGTCCCACTCCTCCGACACGGCTCCCCAATTCGGCGCCAGGCGGTCGTCCTCCGTGCCTCTTGCGGGGTACCTGACGCACAGGTCATGCCAGTCGGAAGGGCCATGAACTTCGAACACCCGCACCTGCTCTAGGAAGCGTATCGACCACCACGCCAGCGGGAGCTCACATAGGTAGTCCCCTACCCGTTCATCGCAGGCAACAAGCTCGGATGTCAGGTAGGCTCCGTAGAGTGTCGATGTGGACTGGTTGCCAAGCGGCTGCTGCGCATAGCGCTCCCAAGGTCTCGATGGGTCCGCCGGTCGAAGCCATGCCATCGTATCCGGTGGCGTGCCATAGATGAAATTGTCGGGTGTCCCATGTATGGAGAGCCAAGCCTGCGCGCGCAGGTCCACGTCATCGAACCACCATGCGACGCCGGGATGTTCGATCAATGCGCGCGCCTGGGCCGCTTTCCCCCTGGCGAGAGCCAACACCCCAGACGCGACGAGGTCATAGTCCGAGCGGAACCTGAACACCCTGTCGGCGCACGCTGCGGCCATCCGCAGGGCTACCTTCGGATCCGCCACGTCGTCCGGCGTGAGTCCTGATTCGTCGAGCGCGACCACGAACGCGCATCCGACAATGGAGTTCAGGAGGTCGTCAACTCGTGTGTCAGTATTGGCCATCAGAAACGCTTCCTCCTAAGAGGGCTGACGGCAAGGAGGCAGACCGCATTCCCATGACGGAATCGTGGCTCTGCGAGCAGCGAAGTCTCAATTGACATTATAGTGGACTTCACCAGTAGCCTTGCTCATGTCCATCGTCGTGGATGTCGAGGTCCTTGGGTCTCTCGGGCTGGTCTATTGCCATAGGAAGATGCGGGTTGTCGCGGTTGGACTCGTATACCTCTGATACTCGATAGCCGGTTTCCGTGTCTTCTTTGTCCTTCTCCCACTCGAAGAAGCAGAGGATGACCGCTCGTGCATCGGGAGGGTGCAGACGGAAGTAACCGAAGTGCGTGCTGCTGTTTTCTCCAACGCTCATATCGGCTATCCCCATCTCGAACGCGTCCCTGTCGTCAAAGAACCTATCGTTCTGGCTGCGCTCGCGTATAGCAGTCTTCGCCTTGTCTATCCCTGAGTAAGCGAAGCACTCTATTCCTGGGTGTGGGCGAAGATCGCTTGCTCCTTCTAGCAGCAAGTGCATTCCCCATCCGTAGGCATTGATGCCAGTCAGGAGTGCGAGTACGATGAGGATTCGCAGTATCCATGTTCTAGGCATTGGAGTCCCTTCAGTGTGAACTCTGCCAGAGGCCCCGCGGCCGATGGCCACGGGCCTCTGATCTCGCTGAGAGGCGCCCTTCTACCCTTCTGGGAGCTTGAACCATCGGCATGCTGTCCGCCTACCCGCAACCGGCAGTCTCTAAGGTCGCGTAGGCATCTCCGTCCAGCCGCACATATTCTCGTTCTCGGGGTTGCTTTGGTACGACTCCCTTAGTCTGAGTATCGCGCATCGGTCGTTCCATACCTGGGGCGTAGGTTGAGTGAATGACGCTGACACATCAATTATTCGGGGAACAGGCTCGGTCGGAACCGGACCCCAACCCCTCCTGAGAGTGGACGTCGGCGTAGGGCGGATCTGATCCTCTATTGTAGGGGAGGACGCAGCAGGGCCCATCAGCGTCTCCTCTCCCTGCACTATCCAACATATGCCTGCGATAGCAGCGAGCCCTATGACTACGGCAGCTACTCTCACTGGCTTAGACCTCCGGGCACTGGATGTTGGAGCCTAGCGTCTCAGGTTCGTTTCTCAAGATGGAGCCGTTCACGAACAGAATCTGGTAGGACAAGGTGTTGGTGTGTCCGCTACCGGCATTCGATGTCCTTCAACTCCTCTTCTATCTCATCGAGCCGCTCATGGAGCTCGTATAGCAGCTCCATTCTGTCGCGGATCCTGACTGGCTCGACGAGCCAGTAGTCTGAACAGAAGTTGAGGCTGCCGTTCAGATCGTCGAGCCTGGGACCGCAGAGCGTCTTGACCTGCTCTTCCGAGATCTTCGTGAAGCGGTCCTGGAGCTCCTTCATCTTGGCCTCAACGTCCTTGACCGTCGCGTCCTCGGGCGCTACGTCCACGACGATGCGGACTGCCGCCTGACTCATTCTCACCCGCCCTGCCGCGTGGCAGTGATCGCCTCGCGGAGGTCTACATCGCTGCTGGCCGTCTGTCCGGCCTCCAGCGCCTCCTCCGTCAGCGCGATCACCTTGGCGATGTCGCACTGCCCGGGGCTGGAGTTCGCCGATCTCAGGTCTTGCCCAACGATGTGAGTCAGCAAGGCGCCGCACAGCGTGGACTCCACGTGGTTGATGTACTGCTGCCTCGGGGTCATCCGACGGCGCGCCTCGATCTCTGCCGCCCGGATGCGCATGCGTTCAACTAAAGCGGCAACCTGCTCTTCATCCTGTCCTTTCGACCGCGCATTCCATTCCGCACGCATCTCCTCGCCCCCCTGCCCCTTCCCGTCAATGAGCCCACTCGACCTCGATCATCTGCATCACCTTAGATCGTCTGGAGTATCGTCGTCGTACCTGAGAGGTATCTTTGGGGTTGTCCCTCGCCGGGCTTCCTCTATGATGAACTCCTGAAAGCCAGGAGGGAGCTTGTTGTAGTCCACCAACTCCAAGTAGTCCTCAGTGACAAGAGCAACTAGTCGTGGACGTTCCTCTCTCCACCCTACTGGCCATGAAAGACCGAATCCCTCATAGTGTATGAAGTCTGGCTCCTCATACTTAGGAGCGCCTCCATGGATGATGAAGTCGTAGTCTCCGACAGTGTGGATAGTGGTGGATTGAGAGTCTTTTGTCCACCAACCAGCACCGAACCCGATGACTAGGCCAGCTATCAGGACGGCTCCTATATGCCACGCTCTTACCACGGCTACCTCCTAACGAAACAGCCCTATGGCCTGGACTACAGAAGCCCAAGCCGTAGGCTGTCGGCCCCCATCTAGCAGGTGATGAATCTCTGACCTACATCCCAATCGAACCGTCTGCCTCCGTCGTGGAACTCGACGCCGGCGTTTGCCTCAGCGTAGTAGAGGCGCCGTCCAGAAGTGCAGGAAGCTGATACCGAGCGGCTCTGCTGTCTCGTAGAGAGCCACTCACCGCCGATGGCGTCCAACAGAACACCTAGGTCCCGCCACAGCGTTAGCCGCAGGCGAGTCTTGCTTGTTCTAGCTTCTGCTCTGCAATCCCAAAACGCATACGCCCGTACACTGGAGCCGGACAACCATGGGCGGTTCACGATAAGTACGCAGTCGAAGTCGTGGTGATTGTACGCTACCGACGTGTCCCCAGCCACTCTACGCTGTATACGCTCAGGAAGCTGAGCTAGTATCTGCTTCGACAGGCCAGCATAGACCTCTTGCACCTCCGAGGGTGGAGTCTCGATCTCGCGCATGACTGGTGCCACGTTCGGCAGCGGAGTTCCTGTGGTTCCCCATACGAAGATCGCCAGCCAGTTGTCGACTTCAGCCTGTACCTCTCCCTCGGCAGGAACATCAGATGGTAGGCCCGCAGGTCCGACACCCATGAGGGTGATAGCCAAGATGGTCAGAACCACAATAGTCAACGTTCGCTTCAACATCACACATCCTCCCTTCGTTTACTTGCGGGTAGCCTCCATGCTTGGGGTTAATGGAGGTGAAGCTCGCCTGGGGCTCGATCGAGAGAGGGGAGGCTACCCTAGACGGATGACTCCTGATGGCCCCTCGGAGCATGAAGTACTCCGCACCAAGGGGGCAATAAGAGCTCATAAGCGCCTCCTCTACTTGAAGCCTGATTCCAGGCTACAGCCCCAATGTAAGTCTGGCGCGAAGGTCAAGCGCGAAACCGTAAAGGTTCTGTAAAGGAATCCCTGAACCCTCTTATTGGATCTAGCCGCTCGGAATCTTTCGGTCGCGGAACCTACGCCGGCCATCGCAGATGTGGATTACCTTGCCTCAGCCTCTGCGAGTGTCCCCTGTGCTCAGGGCTTCGCCATGCGGTAGCCGACCCGCGGTACGGTGAAGATGTATCGTGGGTCCCTGGCGTCGTCCCCAAGCTTGCGTCGCAGGTTCCCGATGAAGACACGCACGAGTTGCCCTTCCCCCGAATACTCGGCTCCCCAGATCCGTTGGAGAATCTGGTCGTGGGTCAACACCAACCCGGCATTCGTGGTCAACTCGAACAACAGCCTGTACTCCGTCGCGGTCAACTGTACCGTCCGACCCGACACAGCCACAGTGCGGGTGTCGTAGTCGACTGACACGTCTTCAAAGCGGTAGGGCTTGCGCTGCGATCGCTCGACATTCCCAGGTCGCGTACGCAACGCCGTCTCGATTCTCGCCACCAACTCGGTTGGCGAGAACGGTTTGACTATGTAGTCTGCCGCACCCATCTCAAGGGCGCGGACAACGTTCTCGTCGCCGCTGCTCCCTGATAGGAAGATGGCTGGCACGTTGGAAACCTCACTTAGCTGCTCCATCAGCTGAAACCCGTCCATTCCCGGCATCCTCACGTCCAGCAGTACAAGGTGGGGCTTCTCGATCTCGAACAGGTGCATCACTTCATTCGGGTTGCCGGTAACGATGGGGTCATAGCCAGCATCTGTCAGCACGTTGCGTATGTATCGCAGCGCCTGCGGGTCGTCATCCACCGACAGGATGCGAGTCACCCCCGTAACTGCCGTCCGAGTACTCCGTTCAGCGTCGCCGTCCGCCTCGGTCGGGGCGATGGGCAGCGTGAAGGTGAAGCGCGTGCCATGGCCACGCCCACGGCTCTCAGCCCAGATGCGGCCACCGTGCGCTTCGACGATGCCCTTGCAGATCGCTAGGCCCAGGCCGTGCCCTTCGGTCTGGGCTTCAGCACTGTCCACGCGGGAGAACTTCTTGAACAGGTGCGGGAGCTGGTCCGCAGCAATCCCCTGACCCTGGTCCACGACTGAGATAGCCAGATATGGCTCCTTCAGCACAGCGGACACGCTGATCTCAGACCCTCCCGGGGAGTACTTTGATGCGTTGGAAAGAAGATCCCACGTGCACATGAACAGTACAAGTTGATTGAGCAGGGAACTGGACGGCGCTATCAGTTGACGAGTCTGTTGAACCCAAATCCCGACAGACCAATCTTGACCTACGAATTCAAGGGCGTGACGAGAGTATGGAGATGGACGAAAGAGCGGATGGAAGAGGCAGACCGCCAGGGCTTGATCGTCGTTCCACGGGGCGGTAAAGGTATCCCGCGTCATTGTGTATGATGAGTAGTCAAGGGGTGAGACCAATGACGATACGGCAAGTGCTGTTCGGCTTCGAGGGTCGAGTCGGTCGAGGGGCCTACTGGCGGGTTCTACTGTCGCTCCTCGCGGTGGAGGTCCTAGTCGTCGCCGTAGTAGTATTTTGGCCCTGGGTGAGGGAGTGGTACTTACTCACTGCTCCAGGCTTGAACTCTGTCATTGAGGTATTGGCCGTCTTCTGTCTGAACGTACAGGTTGCCGTCTGGCTGTGGATTTGGACTGCCAACAGCGTAAAGAGGCTCCGCGACATCGGCAGGTCGCCTTGGTGGGTGCTGCTGACGCCGATACCTGGGGCGTCGCTGATACTGGGAGCGTTGCCGAGCGTGGAGAAGCCTTGACCAGTCCGAGCACACCCGTGATAGTCTCCCCCTCCAAAGTAGATTCTGGAGGTGACCATGAGGCATACGGCAACCATACGCTTGGAAAAGGTACCATGCGATCAGGGTTGGGAAGCGACCTACATCTTCAAAGAGGATGACTTCGGTGTGGAGATCTACTCGTTGTCGTTCATCGGCTTGGGCTGGGTGGGCGGATTGACTGTTGGTGGAGTCGTCGGATTCATGCTTTCGAGGGACAGCTAGGCCCGCTACTCTAAATGAGGTAGCGGGCCGTCCGAAATCAGCCAGGGAACGGTGGAGGCGTCGGCAGCTTCTTCCAGAGCGCGTTCCACTTCTTCGACTTAGCAGCCTTTGACTGCTTGTTTGTAGCCTTTCGAGTGGTCATTGGTACTCCTCCTTTCCGGGGGGGGGGGGGGGGGGTACGTCAGCCCCCTAATAGGCTGACGTACCTGAGTCCGGGAGACATTGTAGCACGATAGAGAGGTAATCTGACAGAATGGGCATCCACGACTTCATCCTAGTCGCGACCGGAGTAGCGTTGGGTATCGTCAGCCTTGAACTCATCTCCCGTGGAGTTAAGGGAGCTCTCAGAAGAGGTTCCATAGAGTAAGGGACTATGGAAGTAGTAGTTTGGCTATGGATACTAACCTGTATCGCTTGTGCGTTCTTTTCTAGGTCTATAGCCATATCGAAGAATCGCAGTCAGTTCGGAGCTCTCTTAGCAGGGCTGCTGTTCGGTCCTCTAGGGATGCTTGCTGTCGGACTGCATGAGCCACGCTCACAGGAGCCAAAGGCTTACAGAGGGAGTTGGGTTGATAGACTGAGTGAACTGGCTGATAGTATCTTCGACTAGGGATGCAGGACGATTACGAGATTCGAGACGGAGGGGAGTAGTGATGACTAGGTGCCCTAGT
This sequence comes from Dehalococcoidia bacterium, assembly GCA_965209165.1. Classification (GTDB taxonomy): domain Bacteria; phylum Chloroflexota; class Dehalococcoidia; order Lucifugimonadales; family CAJWER01. The sequence goes on along the minus strand of CBDBQI010000004.1, from coordinate 383,517 downwards.
GGCTTGCTTCCATCAGGACACCTAGCCTACATGCTATCGGTTAGGTCGTTACTGTACCCACCAAATCAGTCGGGTGAGTACAGCGACCTTGAAGAGTGCTACGAACATCATCTCGAGTTGCATGCTTCATCACTACTTCCCTCCGTCCCTAATCTCGTGTGGACTCTTGCGTCGAAGAGATTGTACCACATGGTTTATTTCGCGAGAGTAGTAGGCAGATTCGAGGACGGATTGGACGTAGAGGACTTGGGAGACGAGAGGAAGCTGGATTCTGAAAGGGTTTACTTTGTTCAACCAGCCCCCGGATTCGCAGGAATGACGAACAATCCGTTCTTCCTGACCACATCCCCATCCAGCAAAGTATCTATGTCAATGTCCTGAACCTTCTTGGTTAGTGGGTCGTAAGGCACTCGCAGAGACATAATGCGAGGTCGCAAACTACTTCCCCGTTTTGAAGACACAGCTTTCCCGCATCTGTTATTCTGAGGCTGTTATCAATCCCTTGGACCACCAGCTCTTTCCCAAGGAGCTCCGAGGCCGCCTCTGCAACGTAATTGACAGGCAGACCCAGAATCCTGCCTATTTCGTTCGGTTGAGTCACGCCAGCGTTGAGTAAGCGTAGGATGAATCGATCCGGAGTGGAGAGTTTGTCCTCGGATAATGTGGTGACAAGCAACCCCCGCACCATGCACACCTTCAATGTCAGCAGGTATCACGGGACTGAGCCGCCGTTGCGGAGACGGGGACTACGAGACCACCGCCACGGGACACCACAAGATAAACGGGGTTTGGCAAGGCGGCGCCATCGACTCCGGGATCCACTACCTGGACTGAGACCCCACACACAAAAGGAAGCGTCAAGGGAAAGGCTCCGGGTTGTTGCCGGGGCCTTTTTGTTTGTCTGCGTTGGCAGTGGTACAATCCCCGCGCCGTTAAGTCGCATTAGGGGGATTGATCACTGCACGAAGACCAAGACGACCTGCACCTCAAGCTGGAAGCCCTGCAGGCCCAACTGGCCGACGCTGAGCATGAGCGGGAGCGATTGGAAGTCCTGATCAGGACATCGCCGGTCGGCGTCCTCGAGGTCGATGCACAGACCCGGACGGTCGCATCTGTCAACCAGGAGGCCCAGCGCATCATGGGCGTCGCGCCGAGGCCGGGCGATGCGCTCGAGAGCTACCAGAGGGTGGCTCTATACCGGCGTATGGACGGACGGGCATACGAGATCGACGAACGACCACTGTCTCGGGCGCTGGACCAGGGCGAGGTAGTCCGGGCCGAGGAGGTCCTGTTCGAGCGGCCAGACGGTCGGACCGTCCTGACCCTGATCAACGCCACGCCGGTCTATGCGAATGACGGCGAGATCGCAACGGCCGTGGCAGTCTTCCAGGACCTGACCCCGCTCGAGGAGATGGAGCGGATGCGCAACGAGTTCCTCGCGATGGTGAGCCACGAACTGCGGGGACCACTGACCGCGATCAAAGGGGCCAGTGCGACGGTCCTGAACACGTCGACGCCCTTTGATCCGATCGAGACCCGCCGGTTCTTCAGGATTATCGACGAACAGACCGACCTGCTCAGCGAGTTGGTCAGCAACTTGCTGGACGTGACCAAGATAGAGGCGGGCGCGCTGGTTGTCACTCCCAAGAGGGCGGAGGTCAAAGACCTGTTCGACGAGGCTGTCAGGACTTTCCTGCGGTCTGGTACGCGGCATCACCTCGAGGTCGAGGTAGCGCCTAACCTGCCGGCGACTGCGGGCGACCCGCAGCGGGTCACTCAGGTCCTGGGCAACCTCCTGTCCAACGCAGCGAAGTACTCGCCCGCGGATTCGACGATCACTCTGACCGCCAAGTGGGAAGAGCCGTACCTGGTAATCTCTGTGGTCGACGAGGGCAGTGGGATAGAGTCCGACCAGCTGCCCAAGCTCTTCCGGAAGTTCTCTCGGGTCGGCAAGGAGGATCTCGAGGGCCATGGCCTCGGTCTGGCGATCTGCAAGGGGATCATCGAGGCGCACGGTGGCCGCATCTGGGCGGAGAGCCGTGGCCGCGGCCACGGTACGCGCTTCACCTTCACGATTCCAAAGGCCTTGGACGCAGAACCCGCCGCCGACTCGCCGGTCAGGACGACGAACGGCAGGGCGCGGATACTGTCGGTCGATGATGACCCACAAGCGCTCCGATACATTCGCAACACGCTCCTGGAAGCCGGCTTCAATCCCACCGTGACGGGCAATCCCAACGAGATGATGCACCTGTTCGAGGTCGAGCAACCCGACCTGGTGCTCCTGGACGTCCGGATGCCCGGTACGGACGGCTTCGAACTGATGAAGCGCATCCGCGAGGTTTCGGACGTTCCGGCCATCTTTCTGTCGGGCAGCGGGGGTGAGGAGAACGTCGTCCACGCCCTAGAGCTCGGGGCCTCAGACTACATCGTCAAGCCGTTCTCGCCAACTGAGCTCGTCGCCAGGATCGAGACGGCCCTGCGCCGGCGTCCTGACCGCGACCAGCGGCCCCAAGGACAGGAACCCTACCGGACAGGCGACCTTGTGGTCGACTACCAGGCCCGCAGCGTCACCATGTCAGGTCGACCGGTCCAACTGACAGCTACGGAGTTCAACGTGCTGTCCGAGTTGTCGGTGAACGCCGGCCGGGTGCTGACGCACGACCAACTGCTCCAGCGGGTCTGGGGAGCCGAGTATGCGGGTGAGGGAGTGTTAGTGCGCGTGTTCATTGGAACTCTGCGCCGGAAGCTGGGGGACGATGCAAGGAACCCGAAGTACATCTTCACGATACCCAGGGTTGGCTACCGTATGGCCAAACCCTGAAACTCCCTTAACGGAACCTTTGCGTTTCCGCCGCTGATCTTTGCGTTGGCTTTACATCTGTCCTCTAGGCTGTAGGGACACCTCTAGCGGAAAGGAGATCAACATGTTGAAGCGTGTATTGATTATCGCGGCCCTGTTCATGCTGGGAGCAGTCCTGCTGGGCACCACTCCCGAAACCGAGCCCACTCCTGAGCCCGAGCCAGCAGATGAGGCGGGGTTCGAGATCACAGAAGGCGAGGCTGACGCTGTTCACGGCAACACCGCCGACGGAACGGCTATTGCCATCGTGTGGGGTGAGGGCGTCGAGGACGGTGACTTGCCTGAGGCTACTGTGGTTCCGGCGGATGATGAGGCTAGGGCTCGTTACCAGAACATTCCTGCGGAGATCCTCGATCAGTTGCCCGCCCATATCCGTAGTGCGATGGATGCTTACTTCGGAGTGAGTAGCGGCGCCCTCAATTCGCAGCAGCAGGATTGGTGGTGTGCGCTCACTGTACCTCTTCCCTACGAGGACGAGGACAACGATCTGGTGAGGAACGTCCAGAACCTTGATTGCGGCGGCGCGGACCTGCACAAGATCAGGCTGAGGTCTCGCGTCGAGCGTCGGTCAGGCTCCATCTGGTTTACCCTGGTGAGCTACAACAGCGGGTGGATACAAACGACCGGCCTCGAGAACAACCTTGGGGCTGGCTGTCCTGCTGGGACATTCGACTATAGGGCCAAGGGCATCGGCAGTGTGATGTTGACTGACTGGTCGGTGGTCACCTTCCATAACACTTCCGACACGACGGAGATCACCTGTTGATGCACCTAGGGGCCATTCCCCGACCCGAAGGGAGCCCGTTGCACGGGCTCCCTTTCTTCTTTTGGGTGGCCACGAGCTGTACAATCTCGGCGGACTGACTTGGACTAAGGAATCCCTCGCATGGTCCCCGCCGGGTCCGGCAGCAGCCTCACGTAGACCAGGGTCGTCTCGATCGAGCTGTGGCCGAGCCACAGGCTCAGGACGTTGAGGGGAATGCCGTGCGCTAGCAGGTGTCGGGCGTAGGAGTGGCGCAGCGTGTGGCTGCTCACCTTCCGGCCCGGCGCGAGTACTCCGGCCTGGGTGGCGCTGGCGACGGCGGCGGCGATCCATCGGGAGGCGTGGGGACGGGAGAACGAGACGAACGGTTCATCCTGGCATCCGCCGTAGTCCAGGGCCAAGTCCAGCGCCTTCTTGAGTTCGGGATGGACGGGGACGATCCGCGAGGCGTTGCCCTTCTCGTCGACCTGGATGTCCCGGGGCTCGACGGCCAGGGCCTCGGAGATCTGGAGGCCTGCGCGCCACTGCCCATCTGACGATTCTGTGCCTCACTGGTCCTGTAGCTCGGCACATCGAACTCTAGGATGACCGAGTGGTGGACGATCCTGTCTATCGCTGCCGCGGTCGCCATCGGGTTGGCGAACACCCTCTCCCACTCACTGAAGACCAGGTTCGAAGTGATTCCCAACGATCTGCGCTCGTAGCGTTCAGCAGGTCGAAGTTGTCCAGCTTCCTGAGCATCCTGGGTAGTTCCAGGTCCCTCCTGGCAGCCAACATGTCCTGCACCAGGCGGTAGGCCGGAGTGAACAGCACCGAACGGCCGGACTCCACGAGCTTGTACCCGAGTGCGGACATGGCGTGGGTCTTGCCTGTGCCGGGCAGTCCAAACGCCAGCACGTTGACGCCCTGGTCGACGAAGTCGCCTTCAGTAAGTCTTTGCAGCTGCTGTCTGAGCTTCGCCGAGGCTGTCGTGCTCGAACGTGTCCCAAGTCTTGCCGGCCGGCAGCTTCGACGCTCGCCTCAGTCGGTCCACGAGTCTTACACGCCTGTCCTCCGCCTCCTGCTCCAGCACCTCCACCAGGGTCAGAAGCGCATCAGCATGTCCGGCCTCGCTGAACCTACCGACGGTCTCCGCTGCCAGTGTGGGCAGCTTGAACTGCCTGCACAGATCCTTGACCCGTTCGGCCACCGCACTCGCTATCGCGAGATTGCGCATTGGTGGCTGCACGCTCTTGGAAACGGACAGGGCCCCTTCGAGATCAGCGCCCGGGAAACGTTGCGTGCACGCTGCGATGTTCTAAGTAAGGCCCGGGCCCTCAACATCAATGGGCTCGCTTCAAACTAGCACGCCCGCAACACCGGGTCCCACTGGTGGTAGGACCCTTTTGGAGCGGTGTGCTGGCGGCGCACCATGATTCTGCGTGACCTGTGCTAGTGATGGGCGGTCCCAGTCGTCTGTATTTAGGCCAACAGCTTCTCAAGTCCTTGCGCAAGGTGGTATACGCCAAACGCTGCAGCCACCAACCCTAACAGCCCAAACAGGAAAGCCCATCCCGACTGACCGTCTTCGACCACAAATGCGGCCACACTAAACAAGGTAACCCACACCCCTACGACAAGGATAGCCGCAGACCAGGGCATTGATACTTCCATAAGCCTACACCTCCTAGACGCGTCAGGCGTCGAGTATAACATCGTCGGAAGACCAATTCTAACGCCAAATGTCATCGCTGCTGTCATCGCCGGTGTAAGCGGACTGTTGAAAAAGCCTTGGGGTCGGCGGGCCGTGAGATGGGGAGAGCATCGGGTTTGGGAGTAGGGCAATGCTCGAACCATTGGACCGCCACAGCAGAGACTCGACACTCTTCCAGTTCACAACCAAACGTCTCAGAGACTTCATTGATCCCAACCACCTGCTGATCCAGATCGACAAGCAGTTCGACTTCGCCAGGCTCGTCGAGCCTCTTGAAGACTACTACTGTCGCGACAACGGCAGACCGGCCGTCCATCCCGAAGTGCTGGTAAGGGCTCTGCTCATCTCGTCGCTCTACAGCGTCAGCTCGTTCCGGCGGTTGTGCGCAGCGATATCGGAGAATCTGGCATTTCGCTGGTTCTGCTTCCTTTCGATAGACGACAACGTGTTTGACCACTCCACGATCAGTCACTTCATCGAGCGTGTTGGCAACGAGGGCTTCGGAGAGATATTCCAGCGGTTCAACGAGGAGCTGCTGAGGTTGGGGCTGCTTTCGCGGCAGATGTATGCCGACTCCAGCCTGGTGAAAGCGAACGTCAGCAGTAACGGCCTGTCCCCCAGCGGCATGAGTGTGGATGAGTTCAGGGCGAAGGCAGTGGAGGAGAACGGTTTGTTCGTGGTGAGGGAGCGGGAGGTTGGTGACGAGGGGGAGGAGAGGGAGACAGTCAGCTACTATCAGGACCCTAGAGGACGGCTGCCCTTGAGCCCGGTGGACACCGACGCCAGGTGGCGAACGACCGGGAAGCGGGACACGAAGGGGAAGCTCCACTACCAGGAGAACGTGATAGTCGAGAGCGGTGGCTTCATAGTGGCGCGCAAGGCGACCCACGCTAGTGAGGGTGAGTGGAAGGCAGTCGGGGGAATGCTAAAGCAGTTGCCGGTTACTCCCGAGACGTTCGCGGCTGACACGGGATACACCGCGGGGGCGACTCAGGAAGCACCTGGATGACATGGGCATAACCGCCTACATTCCCTTTCACCCCAATCTGGCGAAGAACATGATCGCAACGGGAGGCTTCAAGTACAGAGAAGAGCACCTGGTGTGCCCTGAGGGCAAGATTCTGCGTAAGAGCGCGCTCCTCAAGAAGGACCTCACATATCAATTCGTGGCATGTCAGCAGGACTGTCAGAGGTGTCCCGTGAAGACCGAGTGCTTACCGGCGCACCAGAAGCGTCGATACGTGGCGTTGAGCATGTTCTACCCGTTGCTCCTCGAGGCGAAGGAAAGGAACGAGGGAGAAGCCTTCCGTATATAGAGATGCGCAGGCGGCGGACAATAGCTGAGGGGGTGTTCGCGTCTCAGGACCGCCTGGGTTGGGCAACGAGCAGGTTGCGAGGACTGCGGAAGGTGGACTGTGAAGGGTACACATCGGCTCTGGCGCACAACTTGAAGAAGGCGGTGAAGCGTATGGACGACTTCCTGGGACCACCTGAGTCGAACCCTGGCCAAGAACCTGTGGCTGCGCTGATCGGATAGTGTAGGTAGGGATGAGGCGCTGAGCTGGGACCGAGGTTACTTGAAATCAGCAACCGGGAACGTCAGTATCAGGCGAATCGAGTAGTTGCGCCGACGCGCGACGACTCCGTCGTAACCCAGAGTGACCGCGTCCTGGCTTTTTCAACAGTCCGTCGTGTTTACGTATCAGGGGCTGTTGTAGTAGCCTTGCCAGCATAGACAGTTCCAGGGGGAGCCAAAGATGGTGAAGTTCGAAGTGATGTCGCAGACCAAAGCCGAACTGGATTCGGCGACCGGCAAGCGGGCCGAGATCATGGTCGAGTATCTAGGCTATCTCAACCAGTTGAAGGAAGGGGAGGCCGGCGTGCTCACGGCGAGCGGCTCGGACGAGAGTCCCACGGCCCTCCGGCGGCGGATCGGGAAGGCGGCGCAGGCCGCGGGGAAGGAGATCGTCATCAAGCGAAAGGATGACTCGATCTACTTCTGGCTCGGCTCCGGTGTGAAGCGGCGAAGGCGAACACGAAAGGACGCTGCCCCGAGCACCTAGGCCCCCTCCTTGGGTAGCTGATCCCTTCCAAACTCCTGAAGAGGAGGATGAACCAGTACTCTTGAAAGACGGCAGATACCGGATTGAGAGTGCCCTGGCTACCTCAGCTACTGGTGGAACGTACTTGGCAACTGACTTCGAAACCGGCACAACCGTAGTAATCAAGGAAGCTAGCAGGCTGCGGAAAAACGGTTTTCTGAGATAGGATGCGATCACACCGGAATGGAGGTGGTCGTCCCATGAGAGGAAGACAGTACCCTCAGGCAACGATGTTGGCGTTCGTGGATCTGGAGGAGCGAGTTCCAAGGGACCATCCTCTTCGGACCATCAAAGCCGTGGCCGACGAGGCCCTGGAGCGCCTTTCGCCGGAGTTCGACCGGATGTACTCGAAGGTGGGACGAGCGTCGGTGCCGCCTGAGCGACTGCTGAAGGCCTCGTTGCTGATCTCCCTCTACTCTGTGCGCAGCGAGAGAGCATTCTGCGAGGAGCTCGAATACAACCTCCTGTTCCGCTGGTTCCTGGACATGGACCTGATGGAGCGCAGCTTTGACCCGACGGTGTTCACGAAGAACCGGCGTCGTCTGCTGGATCACAGCATAGGCCAGGCGCTGTTCGACGAGGTGGTCGTGGAGGCAGAGGGACAGGGGCTATTGTCGGATGAGCACTTCAGTGTGGATGGGACGCTGATAGAGGCTGCTGCGAGCATCAAGAGCTTCAGGCGTCGTGATGAGGAAGAGCAGCCGCCCGACGACGACCCCGGCAATCCATCGGTGGACTTTCATGGAGAGCGGCTGCGGAACGAGACTCACGAGAGCAGAACGGACTCTGAGGCGCGGTTGATGCGCAAAGCCAAGGGGAAGGAGGCCAAGCTGGCGTTCATGGGGCACGCGCTGATGGAGAACCGCAACGGGCTGCTGATGGACTTTGTGGTCAGTAGCGCGACGGGCACGGCCGAACGTGACGCTGTACCTGTGCTGCTGGACGATGCTCGAGAGCGTGGCTTCCGTCCCAAGACTCTGGGAGGTGACAGGGGCTACGACACGCGGCAGTGTGTGAGGGATACGCGTGATCGTGGAGTGACGCCGCACGTGGCACAGCGAGTTCACTCTGCGATAGATGGTCGGACGACGCGGCATCCGGGCTATGGGGTGAGCCAGAAGATACGCAAGCGGACGGTGGGCGGGTTCCGCCGCACTCGGTATCGGGGTGTGGAGCGGACTGGACTGGCTGGGTACTTCGTAGCTACCTCCTACAACCTGGTGCGGATGGCGAACCTGTTGTCGCTCCAGCAGACTCGGGCCATTCAGTCGGTGTGACTGCCCGGGGCGCAGTGCGTCCGAAACTATCTGACGGGGCCTGCGAGCCCTGCGAATCGCCTCCTGAGCCGTCCGGCGGGGCTCCAAACCGCCTTCCGTGTCATGAAAACGTCGGCACTGCTCACTCAACCAGCTACGTCGAACTGCCAGAACCTATTCTTCCGCAGCCTGCTAGACCGCACACCGGCGTTGATGACAACGGCATTGATGCCGTGGAGCGCCTGAGAAAAGAGCATCGGCTCATCACCAAGCTGGAAGATACTGGTGTCGCACCTAAGCCTCTTGACCTGTTCACAGACTGGGAACACCTGTTCCTCGTGGAAGAGCATTTGCCTGAGCTTGACTTGGCTCATTTTACAATAGCTTACAATCCGATTCTGAGCGTGCATCCCAAAGAGGAGGCCCTATTTGAGCATGCCGCCACACTGATGAAGATTTGGCAAAACCTCGCCTTGAGTCTTGCAGCAGTCCACGAAGACAACATAGTGTGTGGTGATTTGGCATTAGGCAATATCATGGTTGGAGATCTCGAGTTTGGAGAAGTACGGATTGTGGACTGGGAGGCTGCGTGGGAAATGGACGTGGACTTGCCGACCGATATTTCGACCCCAGGATTCACGTCTGATCTAGGGCGGCTGGGCGCGTCGTAGAGATAGGTACGGGCATTGAGACTTCTATGGTGCAGTTATGCAACATGATCCTGGAGATGACAGAAAGCTCCTCTGAGATCGAGTTTCAACCGATGCGTCCAGGCGAGACAGCGAATACTGAATTATGTGCAGATCTGGTGACATTGAAGGAAACGACAGGCTTCGTGCCGCGAATCAAGCTGGAACATGGGCTCAAGCAGACTATTGAGTACTATAGGCAAATGCTTGATCGCGCGGCCACTGGCGCACTCGTGCCAGCTAGCTTGGCAGACGACTCAGACCCTGATGCTTCCAAACTTCCAACAATACGGAAGATGGAGGTATTGCGCTTGTTGGCCCTAGGGCACGATACCAAGGAGATTGCTGACGAGTTGCACATTAGTCCTCATACCGTTCTCAACCACATACGCAACATTCGCGAGAAGCTGCAAGTACCCACCAGATTGGGTGCTGTGCTTGCCGCACAGCGCCGTGGTTTGCTATAGCCGCCGCAAGGTCTCCGAACTGTACACGAAGGATGGCTGCACAAATGAGACAAACATTCCGGTCTATCGGCAAGGCGATCCTATACGTGGTGGTCTTCTACGCAATACTCGTTATCGTCTACTTCCCCTTAGCTTGCATCAACGGTTGGGACAACCCTTACGTCCTAGGTTTGGCTATCTCCATAGCCAGTGTCGCAACAGCCTCGTTCATTTCAGACGGCCTGATTCGATGACGCTCAGTTGGGCATGCCCAAAGACACGCCGAAGACCCGGGACTTGGAGTAGGGCATAGCTACACGTTCTGACAGTTCACTCGGGACCATCGCGGGCGGCTTGCCTCGTGCAAGGGCAAGTGCTTTATCATCTTCGGCCAAAGCGGCCAGTAGAGAGCGACAGCTCCGAGGGGAACGGCAGGCAGGAGTGACTGGCGTGCAGTCCGATTGCGCCAACAGCCGGAACCGCGGCCCCCGCAGCTCTCATACCGGTCGAAGGCCGTGCCCGTTGCGAGACACTCCGGCCTCACGCTCAAGGCGAGGAACGGTCGGACGGCCCGGCCACCGGCGATGAGACGAGGAAAACAGAAAAAGGTTGGCATATATGGTGGACGGTGGCTGTACACCAATGAGCTAACAGGCGCCATTCCAGCCGAGATGGGAGACCTGTCCGACCTGACATGGCTGTTCGTCTCGAACAACAACCTGAGCGGTCAGATATCGGAGACGTTGAACAACCTGACGCTGGACAGGTTGTGGCTAACACCGGACAGTTTCACGGGCTGCGTGCCGTACAACCTGACGCTGGCGAGGCAATACAAGGTGGACCGGGGCCTTTCCGCGTGCGCGCCGCCAACAAGGGAATGATGGGCCAGATAGAGACGGGTCGGTGGAGTGCTGGGGAAGTGATGAGCTTGGTCAGGCCAGTCCTCTAGGCGGGGAGTTCTCTTCGGTCAGTGCTGGTGGGTTCCATACCTGCGGTTTGAGGCGGAATGGCTGGGTGGATGATGAGCATGGTCAAGCATCTTCGCTGGAGGTGGACTTCGATTGTACCGACTGTAAGGGGTGCCATAGCACCCGTCCCCCTAGGTACTGCTGCACCTTGCCAATGCCGCTCAGTAGGCTACGCTATGGGAATGGAGGCTAGGATTCGCAGATCACGGTCAGGTTTCGGGAAACATGAGAGCGGACGCCGAGCGAATGGGATGCTGCCTCGAAATGGGCCCGGGCGAGTCGGGCCGCGGTAGGACGGTAACCTGCGCCATCCCGTATGACATTCTAGAGGAGGACGCGTAACTTGGCGCGGCCACGAAGACCAGGGTGATGGTCGTGGACGACCACAAGATCATGCGTGACGGTCTGCACGAGCAGCAGCAGCAGTCCAGAGACTTCGAGGTGGTGGGTGAGGCCGCGGACGGCGAGGCGGCGGTGAGAATAGCCCAGGAGCTCAGGCCCGACGCTATCCTCATGGATGTGATGATGTCTCTCAAGGACGGCATCGAAGCCTGCCGGGAGGTCACCGAGATGCTCCCGGACACGAGGGTGTTGATTCTCACGGCGGCAACGGCAGAGGACGCGGCAATCGAGGCGGTAGCCGCAGGCGCGATGGGATACCTTCAGAAGTATTCGGGCAAAGAGGAGCCGCTGCGTACCGTCCGCGACGTTGGGGGGGGAGGGAGTACCGCATACCAGCCAACGTGATAAGGCGCGTGTTTGCCGAGACCGGCGCATCGGCTCAGCCGAACAAGACTGAGGGGCTCGCCAAGCTTACAGGGCGAGAGCGTGAGATTCTCACACTGTTTGCCCAGGGACTATCTTACGCGACGATCGCCGCTGCCAGGGGTAACCAGCGGGTGACGATCCGAAACGCCATCTATGGTATCCAGGACAAGATCAAGATCAAGACGAAGCAGGAGCTGGTGGTCTGGGCTGTGCGCAACGGCCTTCTGGACGCGTGGGAGCAGGCGGCAGACACGTAACACCGCGCGGTTACACAGGATTAGGAGGTATGCCATGGCAAAGCAATTCACTTCGTCGGAGTGGGACCTGAATCAACGCCCGACTCGAGGCCGACCCGGAGCGGTACGGCCTCCCCCAAAGGGAGTACGGCTCCGTGATCTTGGGATCGTTCAACATCCGCAAGCTGGGGTCGTCCCGCAGCCGGAACCCGGATACGTGGGAGTTCCTGGCCAACGTCTGCCGCAGCTTCGACCTGTTGGCTGTGCAGGAGATCATGGACGACCTCTCCGGTCTGCGTCGGTTGATGTCCCTGCTAGGGCCGGAGTTCAGCATGGTCGTCTCCGACCAGACTGGCATATTCCCGGGGGAACGGGGAGTGGGGGAACGTCTAGGGTTCATCTATCGCTGGAACACGGTGGAGCGGATGGAGGTGGCCAGCGACGTCACCTACGACCGCTCAAAGGTCATCGACTCCATCGCCAGTGACTACGACACCTTCACCAGCGTCATGACGCCCTACGCCAGACAATTGGCAGACTACAGAGCGGGAAGGCGCAGAAGGAAGCCCAGGCTCAATCTGCCCATATTCTTGAGCTTCATACGCCAGCCCTTCTGTGTGGCCTTTCGCATCGCCGGTCACCCCGGCACCCGGCCATACGAGATCATGGCGGTCAACGCCCACCTGTACTTCGGGAACTACATCTCCGACCGGCGGCAGGAGTTCAATGCGCTGGCCGACTGGCTCATGAGCCGTCTGAAGACCAACAGCCGGGCCTACTATCCCAACTTCATCCTCTTTGGAGACCTGAACCTGGACTACGACGACCCCGCCCGCGACAGGAAGCGGATCGAGGACCGCATCAAGTCGTTCAACAGCGAGCTGGAAGGAGCCAACGTCAACTTCCCATTCCTGGACGTGCATCCGGGCAGGGATAGAGTCTTCCGTACCAACGCGCGGCTCACGGAAACCTTCGACCAGATAGGCCTGTTCAGTCGCGACCCGCGTCTGCCAGCGTATACCGACAACGCCACGATGGGCGAAAGTGCCGTAGGGCCGGACTACGGCGTGTTCGAGTTCGGAGATCTGTTCAGCCAAGCCATACTGGGCCGCCCGTACCGGGAGCTTTCGTCCGACGAGCGGACGGACCTGGTGCCAAGGTTCGAGCACAAGGTGAGCGACCACCTGCCCCTGTGGATTCGACTGCCTCTGCCTACCCGCTGAGTCGCTCATCTGAACCCCGGCTGACATCGGATAGCATCTTGGGTGGGATACGATTCGGTCACTGGTACGTCGAAAGGAGACTAAGTTCAACCAGGCTGAGCTTGATATGAGGGGATAGGGAGTGAACTTACCAACCGTTCCATCTACCATAGTGCCGACGGAAGCAACACCGACAGTGGAGTCATCTTGACAGGACTGAAAGTCCAAGCGGGTTGTCTGGGAAGAGCCTATGAACATTTGGCTTAACGTTTTCCGCCTCATGGTGGCTATCGGCGTTCTGGTGAACGCCGCATTCTGGGGCCCAGCGTTGATAGCGCCCCAGGTGATCAATGACGCGTTCGGGTTCGGCCCCGACTATCACACGGTGTGGTTGCGGAACACTGGAATGCTGCTGCTAGTGGTATCCGTCATCAATGCTGCGGCAGCGACCGTCCCATACCGCTATCAGCTATTTGCTTGGCTCGTGGTTGTAGGACGACTCATCGCGGCATCGTTTTGGTTGGAGATCTGGGTTTTCGATACGCTCGATTCATCCGATAGCCCCAATTCGTTTATGTGGTTCTTCATTACAGATGCTTCGCTCGGAACCATCAAGGGGATCTTGCTCTACACTGGCCTGAAACAGCGAAAGAGAGAGTCTTCCAGGGGAGAGCCAACGATGGTCGAGTTCGAGGTGATGTCGCAGACTAAGGCTGAACTGGATTCGGCGACCGGCAGGCGGGCCGAGATCATGGTCGAGTATCTCGGCTATCTCAACCAGTTGAAGGAAGGGGAGGCAGGCGTGCTCACGGCGAGCGGCTTGGACGAGAGTCCAACGGCCCTCCGACGGCGGATCGGGAAGGCGGCGCAGGCAGCGGGCAAGGAGATCGTCATCAAGCGAAAGGATGACTCGATCTACTTCTGGCTCGGCTCCGGCGTTAAGCGACGAAGACGCGAGCGAAAGGACACCGCTCCCAGCACCTAGGCCGCGGGGTCACAAGTCCCTTGGGGTAGAGGCTGTCACCGAGCCGCGCCGCGCCGGTGGCCCGCCCGGAACAGCGGCGATGGAGACTTGCTGTCTATGTGATGGTTTGCCAGAGCTCCCATCCTGTATGGGCGCGAGGGGGCGGGTGATTGAACACACAGGGGTTGTCAAGGAGAGGATGGGATTGAGGAGTGCAATTGAGATCATCAAGCGCTATTGGCCCCGGCTTGTCAATTTCTGGATCAGCCTAGTGGGACTGGCGTCGATCACCGCCATCGTCTGGTGCTTCGACCCAATCGATGACCTGCCTGCAAAGATCGCTCTCAATCTACTCGCCGTAGTCATGTCCCTCCTATACTTTGCTGATGGCCTCAGCAACGACGAAAGACGTCATAAGTTTGGCTGGACACCCGTCTGCGTGTCCGCACTTTCGGTAGGTGCCTTCGTTGCACTAGTTGGAGAGAGGATAGATGCTCCAGGGTTGGCGGTAAGCGTTGTCTCCTTGGTAGCAGCACTTCCTGCTTTCGTGATCTACTGGGATCTCACCAAAGGGGAGCACTTGTTACAACTGTGGTTGATTCCAATCGTTGTTACGGCCTCGCTGTACGTAGTTCACCTGATTGCTCCCGATGGATTGGCTTTGGACTTGGTGCTTCTGCCGGTGCCCGTGGTATCTTACGCCAGTGTCGTCTGGGCACTCGTAACCAGGTTTCTGATTCGTGCGAGACGGAAGGACGATCGCCCCATCTGGGGGCCAGCTTTGGAGAGTCTCACGATGCTCTTCCTGGTTGCGCCTCTCGTCGCACTGACCATGCTGGCCGTGAACGCGCTCAGTGTTGATGATGTGTGGGTGGCGGTGTCGGGAGCAATCGTCGGGATCTTGTTCGGCAGCGCGGTCTCGCAGCCAATCGGACAGTTCATGCGTGACCTGGGAAAGCTCTCGCAGAACGACAAGTTTCATGGTGGAGGCAAAACGGAGTGATACTGTCCGGCTCTTCGACCTAGTCGGACCCTGGCCACACCTTCTGAGCCGAGCTACTGCCGCCACACGCCAGAGGTCAGCACGCGTCTCACCTTCCGCAGTACCTCTTGCTTCACGCGCTTCCATTGCAGGGCGTCGAGAACCCTGCGCCGCCAACCGAGGTGGGTCTCCCGCTCGGACGGGTGCATCGGTGAAATTGCGGAGGTAGTGTCAGGCCCACTCGTCGATCAGTGCGATCTCTAGGACGATGATCCAATCCCGCGTCCTTGCCCAGACTAGCTTCGTGCCGAGCTACCTGGGGCCGCACCTCTCCGTAGACCTCTTGGTCGTCAGGAGCAGGCTCACAGGTAGACAGTCCGGGGTCCTCGCGCCGGTGCTCCGTGTGGGCATCATGCTGCCTGGACCCTCTTGCTGCACCGCTCCTGCCGTATCGAAAGCCAACCCCCTGTTCAAACAGCCCGTTCGATCAGTTGCATCGTGCGGTCGTGCTTTTCCTCAGCGCTTCGATCTCTGCGCAGAGGTGGTGCATCAATTTGGATGGCCTGGCGAGGCGAAACAACGCACTCCGAAAGGGCCTGTGTCAAGGTTGTCAACGCCGGTCTAGATTTGACCCAGTTTCGTGTCGATGTTCAGGGAATGAATCCTCTAACTGACCAGGGAAAATGTCCGCACTATGGAGAGTGTGACACTCTTACACCGGCGATGACAGGGCGCAGCCTGCCCTTCTTGCGGTCTCGTATCAGCGGAAACACATACCCAACGTGTACTCCTGGCCTTCCATCTTTGAGTACCACCGGGAGAAGCACCAGGCCGGGGTCGGGCCGGGAGAGCAGGCTCTTCAGGACAGCTTCTACGTCAATGCCCGAGTGTGCGGAGTTGAGCGCTTCCCCTTCATCGGGTGGAGGAAGGAGGTTTCTCAGTGTGGCTTCTACGTCAACATCAGAATGCGAGGGGGAGTTGGTTGTCATGTGGGGGCTCCCTTTGCAGAAGTCGCGCTGTCGTCACAGGAGGGTGGCAGCGCGCATATTTATTCAGAACAGACGTAACATATACTGTCAAGGCATGGGGAGATGGCGGCAGGGCCGGCTGGCCGGCCCCGCCAGCGAAAGGGTGGAAGGGGATGGTAGCATAAGGGCACAGTTGGTAAGTCGCAGGAGGTGTGGCGTGTCAGACCCCTTGCCGTATGTGGACAAGTTTACCCGAGAGGTTGAGCGGGTTCGAGAGGACGCAGAGAGTTATAGGCAAAGCCTCTTGGCTGGGGCGGGCCCGGAGTACAGCCGGGTATACGTCTGGGTGATGAACGAGGTAGTTCCTTTACTGGGAGACGCAGGCACAGGTTAACTCGATGCTGCTTAGTGCCCTTGAAGACCACGACAGCACGAAGGAGGCCACTAGGGATGGGCAGGGATAGCTACTTCTAAGCGAGAAAAACTCCTGATCAGCCCGGCCAGGATTTCGGTCATCCAATGGAGACAAAGGAATCAGATACACATAGGCTGTGGGACTTCGGACCACTTGACTGCTACGGCGGATTGTATTGTAGGACCCCATGCAGTCGAACCCTTGTGGGCATGCGTGGAGGTATTTGGCACCGTCTCCGAATTGTAGCAGGGCCAAACCAACGTATGTGGTAGACAGGACCGTCTTTGAATTGTGGTTAGGGCCTCTATGAACCTACTTGGGGTGCCCTAACGTTTTGTCGTCGCTGACTGGGAGGTGTATATGGAGCCTCATAAGCTCAAGAAGTGGAAAACGGACTCCTCACTAGGCGACATCACGTACTTCTACACATGTGGTCGCCCTGGCAGATCCGGAGGGCCGAAAGGACGCGTGTCAGACAAGGTCGTCTCTGCATGGGTAGAAGGGCTTCCCGGACCTGACACTGCGATAGTCTCTCTGTTGGGCCGCAAGCAGGGTAGTAAAGGCAGTAGCGAGTTCTCCTACTATTCGTTTAGCGGTGGCGTCGACACGTCCGTGGAGCGGGGAAGTAAGCCAACCTTTGCAGAGTGGCTTAACACGCATCATGCGGAGCGGAGGATTCTGGTCAGGGAGCATCCGACATATGACTACCAGTCAATTCCGCACGAAAGTCTCGACGCAATCGAGGCTGAGGTTCGCCATCTGACTTCAATCGGCCGGACAGTTGTCTTAGTGGATTCCGGCGGGGAGTCGCGGACAGGCAAGGTGTGCCGACACATGAAGGCGACTAGAGTGGTTAGGTAGTTTCGGGCCTCCCGTTGTTGGCAGGAGTTCTTTGATGTGGCAAGCGCGGACATAGACTGTATGATGAGCGGACTCGGTGCTCTGACCGCCTTTGGTTCGGATGGATTCAATGCTGGATCAATGATTCGACAGTCTCGTGGCCGAAACTTGGGAGTGCTCATGAGACATGCTCTTTCGGTCCCTACTCTGCCCATTAGAGGGCGCGAGGGAGTTAGAGGAAGGTCTAGCGTAATGCCTCCTTCCCGCGCCCTGGATCACTACACGCCCTCAGCTAGGGAGGCGGTTGCGGACCTGTGGGGAACTACCGGTTCTGAGCTACAGATGGTTTCCCAAGAGATCAATTTGTTCCATCCCCATGAAGTGACTCATCTGGCACCATATAGAGACCGGACGCCATGTCTTAGAGCCAGCGCGACAGTGCCCCCGCAAACTGCTTCGTGTCACGCTGGATGGCAAACACCGCGTTCCCTCAGAGCACGGTCGATTTCTTCGGAATGACCGAATACAACGGCGACCAGACACGGCGGTGACGTTGGGAGCATCCCCGAAAACGCAAAAGGCGGCACTACATGGCCTATTGGAGAGAGGACGCCGACATGCGACGCCCTCTCTCCATAAGTTGGGGACTATCTCCCGACGCCGACCAGTTCCTTCTCCCGTTCCTGTTCGAGGGTCAGCGCCCACTCGAACATCGAGATGGTTGCGGGCTGGGGCTTCCTGCTGCGACGCTTTGGCTTGACCGTCTCATCGGCCATGAACTCGGCCCAGGAGAACAGCGAACGCTGCGGCTCCTCGGTCTCGCCGTCGTGGTGTTCGTTTCCGTTGACCGAGACGACCTCGTGGCCGTTCCCGTTGTCCGGCATGTAACCGCTCGGCGGAACCAGCTCTACCGTCGGCGCGACGCCGAACAGGTCGAGGTGGCAGTTGGAGTGGTGCCCATTGGTACCGTTTCCGTTGACCGAAACGGCCTCCGGCTCGATCTCCAACGACTTCCAGCCGTCGTCCACCAGCAGCTCCTCGGCTGAGTTCTCGGCGTCCCGCGCCTGGGCGAACACCTCCTCCACAGTCTCGTCCTCTTCCTCCTCGCCGCTGACGATCTTGCGGGCCAGAGCCATCATCAGGTCGTCCCCGTCGTCCCCAAAGGCTGCAAGGCCATCCTCGGGAAGCTCGCCCTCCACGGCGAGGGAGCTTTGCAGCTTCTTCGCCACCAGCTTGAGGGCGTCGGCCTGCAGAGTGTTGCGGTAGCTCATGTAGACCACCTTGACCGGGCGGGTCTGCCCGATGCGCCACGAGCGGCGAGAAGCCTGCCTCATGACATAGATACTGTAATCGACCTCCCCCCAGATAATTGTTGGGAAGTCGATGAGGTCAAGGCCGGTCTGCACCAGCCTGGGGTGGCAGATGAGGACATCGAGACCCTTCTTCACCCTGTCGGCGACCCACGCCTCACGTCGCTTGGGTTCAACGGCGTCGGCCTTCATCACCGCCACGCGGAACCCGTGCCTGGTGAGGATGTCATCCAGCCGCCCGGTGATGTCCCGGGTCCCCGTGTGGGTGACGTAGACCAGCACCCTGCGCCCGGCCATTCGCTCGGCGGCCACCAGGTCCACCAGCGCCTTCTCCTTCGGGTACAGCCTCTCCTCCGAGAGCGGTGGCACTTGGACGATGACGTCGTCCGTCTGTGGATCGAGGACCGTCTCGCCGTGAGTGCAGCCGTCCGGGTAGGCGAGGAGGCTTTGCAGGTACGTGGACAGCAGGCGCTTGGAGCCCTTCTTGAGGGCCTCTGCGAGCTCCTTGCGCAGCTCTTCGAACACCGTGCTGTAGGCGGTGCGCTGGGAGTAGCCCGTGCCGTCCTCCTCGGTGTCCATCGAGGACAGGAGTACCTGCTCCTCGTAGTCCGGCAGACCCGAGGCCACGTCGGAGAGTCGCAGGAAGACCGTGTTGGAGATGATGTGGAACAGCGCCGAAGGAACGAGTCCCGGCCTCTCCCTGATCGTCTTGCGGAACTTGCGTCTCCTGCTGTTGCGCCCGTCCTCGATGGCGTCGTCGTCGGGCTTGCCGATGGTGTGTTCCTCGAAGCCGTAGCGCTTGATCCAGCGGCCCTCGTCGGAGCGCCCGAACTCAGTGCGAATCTCCGGCGAGAAGCGGTACAGCAGGTGGAAGATGGTCGAGGCATACCCTCCAAGCAGAGTCCCGGTAAGGCTGAGTGACTTCCCGCAGGCGTCTGCGAGGACTCCTGCTGCGATGCCCTGTGCCGAGCCGCGCCCCTTAAATTCGTGGCATTCGTCTCCGATCAGCAGGTCGAAGAAGCCCCTCATGTGATGCTTCACGTATTCGCTGAGGGGGTAGCGCTTCGGCCCGGAGTTGTCGGCCTGCCAGAGGGGGGAGCCGCAGGCTGCACAGACGTGCTTTCTGCGGTTCAGGACCCTGTCCGTGAGGGGCACGCCGTCTTTGTCCACGGCCTGCGCGGTGCAGACCGGGCAGCAGGGCACCCGAAAGGGCTCGCCCGTCTCCTCCTGTCTGATGAGCCTGCCCCTGGACGTGGCCCACCGCTGTATGACGGCGGCCTTCCATCGGTAGGACAGCTTGGCCTTTTCTCTGCTCATCACCGCAAAGAGCGGGCCTGGATCGATTGATAGGCGCAGCCGCTCCAGGTCGGTGATGGACTCGACGATGGCGGCGCTAGCGCCGGGCACCGTCATCTCCACCTCCCGCTTCCACTTGGGCACCAGGTGGGGCGGGCAGATCACCAGAATGCGATGGAAGCCCGCCATGTACGCGGCGGCCGCGCCGATGAAACTCTTTCCCGTGCCCATTTCGCCGACCACAGTCGTTCCCCGGTGGGTCTTGAGGGAGAGGGCCGCGCCCCTTATGGCGTCGGCCTGCGCTCCCAGGGGCTCTCTCAGAAGCCTGGGGAGCGTTCCGCCGTTCTCCGAGGGCCTGTAGAGAGGCGGGTAGGACTCGACCACCCGCTGCGCTATCGCGTCTTTGAAACGGTCGATGAAGTCTCCTAGGTTCATGTCGTGTCGTCCTCCTTCCTTTGTGTCAGCCGGAGGACGACACCGGAACCCGGACGCACGTCTCCCCCAGTCGACGCCAAAGGCGCAGGGGGAGACGGACTGCGCCGCACCAGGCGGCGGCGTCCGGGTCTCAGCAACGCCCTCGGCGTTTGTGTGATCGAGCGAAGGTCCGCCTGTGGCGGGCCTCGTGTCCGCGGCCCGGTGTGAGCCGTCGTCTGGTACGTTCTCGTGAGGAGTTGCGGCGGCCTTCCTATGCAGCTGCCTTCTCGTGCTGCGCCAGCATGGCGGAGATGGCGGGCATGACGACCGGCGTCATCGACACCCGGCCCGTACCGTCGTACCCCGCACGGTAGGCGTACTCCACGTCGGCGCCCCAGGGCACCGGTCCGCCGGTCCGCACGCCGGGACCCCTGTCCGTGCCGTCTTTGCTGCGGGCGCCGCGCACCACCATCCCGCTCCGCTCGCCCTTCCGCCAGCCCAGCACCTTCAGGTCGGCGGGCATGACCCGCTCCTCGGCCTTCGTCCGCCGGAACAGCACCCCGTGCAGCCTCCTCAGGACGTCTGCCGAGGCGTTGGCCTTGCCGTTCATGATGTTGGATAGGTGAGAGGAGCTGATGCCGGCGCGCCGCGCGGCCTCGTTCTGGCTGATGCCGTGGGCGTCCATCCGCTCCCACAGGGTGTGGGTGTCGACGTCGGCGCACTCGGCAGACGCGACTCTGGCTGGTCCCTCCAGCACCGACTCCAATCGCGCCCGCACCCTCACGCCCATGTTCCTGTGGCCCCTGGAGACCTGTACAAGGTAGCCGTAGGACACCCCGACCCTCTCGGCCAGCTCCTTCATGCTCATGCCCAGGGCGCGGGCGCGCTCCCTGATGTAGCAGCTTCCGCCGCTCGCCAGGGTCTCCTGGCGGTTGGCGCAATTGGCCGGGGCGACCTTCGCCGGGGCCTTGAGCGCCGACTCGACCCTGGCCTGTACCTTCACGCCCATGTTCCTGCGGCCGCGGGACACCTCAGTCATGTATCCGTGGGAGACCCCGGCCCGGTCGGCCAGGTCCCGCATGGTCATGCCCATCTCTCTGGCGCGCTCCCTGATGAAGCTGCTCTCGCCGGTCACCACTTCGCCCTGGCGGTAGACCGTC
Organism: Dehalococcoidia bacterium; assembly: GCA_965209165.1. Taxonomy (GTDB): domain Bacteria; phylum Chloroflexota; class Dehalococcoidia; order Lucifugimonadales; family CAJWER01. The sequence continues at coordinate 362,182 of CBDBQI010000004.1, read as the reverse complement.
CCCTGTCCTGGGACCTCTCCCAGCACCGCCATGACCTTCTCGCGCATCTTGGGGGTCCACGGTCTGCCGCCCGTTGCGACCCGCGACAGGTAGCCCGGGCTCACGTCCATCATGGCTGCGAGCTCCCTCATGGTGAGCCCGTGCCGCCTCGCCGCAGCCCTCAGCTCGCTCTCCCGCCCCGCCGTCTCGGTCGTTCGATTGGTCATTGCCGTCGTCATGTCGCTTCCTCCTGTAGTGAAGAAGCGGGACGCACCCCTCCCCAGGGAGGAGAGACGGTCCCGCGTGATTCCACGTCCCTGTGGTCGGGACCGTCTCTTTGGGTTGTGTTGTTGCTGCGGCCAATTGCCGGTGCGGACTCCCGAACGTGGGGAGCCGTGTGCGGGGCAAGCTCCGGTCAAGTCGCGGGCGTGCTCCATCGGGAATCTGGCATAGTCCCTCCCCTGACCGGAGTCGGGGGCAGGCTCCAAGCGGTGAGATTGGGCGGTCGGGCGGGATCCGGTCCCGTAAGCAAGGGGCCGAGTGTGCAAGCCCTGCCGTGGGGAGTTGAGTGCCGGGCCCTAGCTGTCGGGAGCGCCCGGCAGGTGCGGGCAAGCGCAAGAGTGCGGCGCACCCTCGCAAGCAAGTTCAGGGCCTGACGTGCCGTCGATGTCACCGGGGAGGTGGCGAGAACCGGGTCAAGGGCAGGCCCCTTCAAGTGGCCGAAGCCCCCGGAGGCTGCGCTCCGAGACGATCTTGCCGGGCCGCCAGCGCATTCCGAGCACGGCTGCGACCTCAAGCGTCCCGCCATGGCCTATTGGAACCAGGGCGGCGGCCCTCCCTGTGCCCTGGGTGTAGAGCACCACTTCTCGGTCCCCGAACCGCCGCTTCGCCAACTGCTTCCACTCGGAGAAGGCCCACCGAACTTCCCCCGGCGTCGCCTTCCCCAAGTCCATGCCAGCAAAGGTCGCCAGAGCGGTGTCGACGTCCCCAGCCTGCCGGAGCCGCCTTGCCTCGTGGATCGAGCGAGTCGCGCTCTGCTCCGCCGTCTCCGTCTGCGCCGGGAACAGTGCCTCGAACAGCCGGTCGACCAGCTCTTCGAGGCTTCGCCTGGGCCTGACCGTCTCAGCGTCCATTGTCCGTCCGTGAGTCACCAGTGTTGCCGTCGTCATCGTGCACCTCCTTAAGTGCCTGTGCTCTGCTGCTCTTGGATCCGTGCGCCCGACTGCGGGCATGAGAAAGGGCCGCCCCCGAATCAGATCGGGAGACGGCCCCTGGGTTGTGAATTGGGTTGTGCCGGGCCGGAGGCCCGCGTCGTCAGTCGTGGAACCTCCCTGCCCGCCGGCTCAACATGGATCGGGACGTCAGCCATGAGCCGACGCTGAACGCGAGGCAGGCGAGGATGGCGGCCTGCACCGCATGACCGAGCAGCAGCGGCGCGGCGAACGCCACGGCAGCCGCCGCGTGCCACACGATCCTGTGCTTGGGCCACGACCTGAGCCACCACAGCCTGTCGACCGGCTCGCCGACAGGCTCGTATGCGCTCCGAATGGGCCACCCTATCTGCCCTCCCAGCGCATCCGCCGCCACCTCGGGAGAGCAGCCCCCGGTGTGGCAGAGCGCCTCGATGCCCTCACCGTCCGGCCGCTGTCGAAACGCCAGACCGTCTGCCCTTCTGCTGTGGCAGAACGCAGTCGTCCAGAACCAGCCGCCGTCGAAGCTGACGCGATGGGACAGCAGGTTGGCTATCCACACCGCGCTTGGCCCCACGTAGACCTCCTTCACGTCCCTTCCAACCGCACCTTCGATGTCCGTCAATGCCTTTTCCATCTGCTCGTCACCTCGCCTTCCGATGTCGTGCGTCCGCAGTGCTTCCATGCCTTCAACACCTCCTTCATGAGCTTGACGTTCGATGCCGCCTGAGTCCGTGAAACACACCCCCGTTCCCGCTCCCGCACTCGGCAGAGAGCCGAACGCGCGACGAGAGGGACGAAAGATCCCTGGGAAAGTCGAGCGGTCGTGAGGAACCGGCCGGGGCGCGGGGCGCACCTCGACCAGAGTATCCGAGGGGCCGAAGCGCGGTGTGCGCTTCAGCCGCTGCGAATGTGTCCCTCCGGGGGCGGTCCTTCGGGAGAGCGCGATGCTCGATCCCTCCAGCTCGATCCCCGGGGCGGCTGTTCGGAGAGCGCAGTGCTCGATCCTATGCAGCCGGTCCCGGATTCGGGGGACGGGGAATCCTCCAGGTTTCTCGGCGGGAAACCCTGGAAAAGCCTGAAACTGGCTCCATTATTGCCGAACACCGGTGCGGATGGAAGGGTTCCGGGGCATCGCCGCCCGAAGTGTTCTGTACAGTTCCACAAAACCCTAAGTGCGCCCGCCGAAGCGTCGATCTCCGCCGCGTCCCAACGTGAGGACCCGCTTCACCAGCAATCTCCACTCCACCGCCCTGCGCACGTCTCGGAGGGTGTCTTTGCGCCAGTTCAGCTGGGTGCTCCGCCACAGACCGGTCAGGGGCATCGTCTCCGGCGGCAGGGTCAGCCCGTGCTTCTCCAGCATGGCCACCTCCAGCTCCCGGACACGCTCCTCGACCTCCAGCCACGCCAGGCCCTTACCCACGCCCGAGTGGGTCTTCCACAGGCTGCGCCACTCCTCGATGAGGGGCCACGCCTCGCCGTAGACCTGCTCGTCGTCGGGAGCGTGGTCCTTCGTCACCAGCTCGGGATACAGCCGCTTCGGATATCTGGCCTTCGCCGACGGGCAAGCCGTCGGCGTGGCCTCCTCAGGCACGGGTCCGGCTGCGCTGGGAGCGTCGGCAGGCCCGGGAGACCCCTGGCGCTTCTCCTGCTGAGCATCTTTGCCGGCCGACTGTCGTTGCAACGACTCCCCTCTCCGCGCCCGGCCCTCCCGCAGCTCCCCGACCTCGCCCCTGACGGAATCGAGGTCCTTCTCCAACGCCTCCACCCGCCGGTCCAACGCATCGTTGGGTTTCGGTTGGTCGGAGGCCGATCTCGCCTTCTCACGGAGCACCCGCTCCAGCGCCTTCCTCATTCTCCGGGTCAATCGTTCCTCATCCATACACGTCGCCACGGTGCGTCGGTCTACCCTCAGCACACGCGCCGCGCCGCTGCGGCCGTTGTTCTTCCGCACCAGGTCGTGCAGGAGCGCCATGAGCCGGTCATGGTGCAACTCCTTCTCCTCGTCTGCTTCATCAGCCGCGATCCTCCCGTCCGGTTCCATCGCCATCGCCTCCTGTGCAACTTGTACAGCTCATGTACAGATCTCCGGCATCTCGCCTGTGTACAACATGTACATCTCAGCTACGCAGCATGTACCACCCCGCCGCAACCGGCCCCTTACAAAAGGTGTTCGCCGTTCCCGTCCTGTAGGGGGCGAATTCCCTGCGATTCAGATTCGAAAACCGCCCTGATGTACAACTTGTACACAACTGCGATTCCCTGTACAGCCCCATGACATCACGGCAGCCCTCCCTTGGTTATCCCTCGGAAGGCACCACACCCGTGTAGTCCCCTGGGAGGCACCACATCCCTGTAGTGCTTTCCAGGGGATAACGTTCGGCAATCCGGCCCTCCAGACTCGATGGCAGACAACACGATCCCATCGACGAGGAGGCGAAGACTTGGGAGCGCAATCGACCGCCCGACGGATCCCTGCCAGAGTCAAGAAGCTGATAACCCTGGCCGCCGCGCTGCTTCTGGCGGCGCTCGTGACGATCCCCGCAAGCAGCGTCGCCCAGGCCCAAACCCCTCCGGCTGACGAACTCACCCTCGTCAACGCCGGTAGGGAGTTCGTCGAGCGCAAGAAGGGCGGCGAGTTCGTCGCCCGCCCAGTGTTCGGCCGGAAGATCGCAGACCTCTTCTACGCCGTCAGGGACGCCGACACCGGCGACTGGCTGACCGCTGTGTACCAGGTCCGGGGCGGCGAGAAGCGGCGCAGCGATGGCTGGGAGTACGGCTTCGAGTACCCGGCCCTGGCCGAGCAGCCCGACCTCGACCCCGACCGGGCCTACCTGCTGATCATGCTGGCCACCGCCGAGGACGGCAGGAGCGGCGACTTCTACGCCGTCGTGCCCATCTACGAGCCGGGGCGCATCTGGGACAGGATTCTGGCCGCCCTCAACCCGGAGCGGTGGGCGAGGGCCTTCGCGGGTTGGGTGGTCGAGGGAGTCCACGGGACTCTCTGCGGCGTCGTGGAGCGTGCGTCGGGCGAGGACGCCGACAGCTGCCGGAGGGACTCCGGCGCATGACCGACATCCTCACCGGCACTCCCCCAAATCTCACCTACGGCCACGACCTGGTGCGCGACGCCTGGATGGTAGTCTGGGCCGTCACCTCCGCCGCGCTCGTCGTGATCCTGGGATGGATGGGGCTGACCCTCATCATGTCCGAGCACCTGGGAAGCCGGCAGGCCGGGTGGCGGGAGATGGTGCCCAGGCTGGCGCTGGGCCTCGTCGCAGCGGCGTCGTCGCTGTGGTGGTGCGCCCTGGTCCTGGACGTGGCCGACGCCGTATCCGGCTTCATCGCCGTCTCGCTGGACGTCACCCCCGGCGACCTTCTCAGGGCTCCGCTGGACACGTTTCTCAGGGCGGTGCAGGCGGGGAGCGTGGGCATGGCCCAGCTCCTTGCGCTGCTCTACCTCGTGTACGGCTTCTTCGTCCTCTACGTGATCGTGCAGATGGTTCTGCGGCTTGCGTTAATTGACATTCTGCTGGCTCTCGCCCCGATAGCCCTGGGGCTGTGGATATTGCCGCACACGGCGGGCTGGGGAAGGCACTGGCTGCGGCTCTTCATGACGACCGTGTTCCAGCAGGCTGTCCAGCTCATCGCGCTGGCCCTGGGGTTCGGGTTCCTGGAGGAGTTCGCGTCCGTCGCCGCCTTCGAGCCGGTGCAGGACCTGATCTGGAAGCTGCTCATGTCCCTGGCCTTCGTCTACTTGGCGACCAGGGTGCCGTCCCTGTTGGGCAACGCGGGCACCTTCGACGCCTGGCTCTCCACCCTCTACTTCGGCATGAACCTGCCCGCCTCCTTGGTGCGCTCTGCGAAGACCATCGGCCTGATGGCGGGAGCGGCAGGAGGGCCGGGAGGCATGGCCGTTGGCGCGGTTGCGGCCGGCGCGGGCTTGTCGGCGGCGGCTGGCGGCATCAGCTCTGCGGCGTCGATGGCGACGCCCTCCGCAGGTGGAAACGCCGTAGGCGGAGCGCCCAGGAGCAGCGGCGAGTAACGACGAAATCCACGGCGCGAGAGAGACACGCGCCATTTTGGAGCGCGAAGGAGGTGGGAGCGATGGGCAGGTAGGCGAGAGAGGACGGCCAGACCGATAGAGACGGACGAACCGAGGAAGACCGGGCGGGGAACGCTCGGCAGTCGAGACAGAGAGGAGACAACGAATGGAAGAACTGACTCAGACCATATCGAACCTTGTGGGCATCCTGCTGGGCATCGTGGGCGTGGTGGGCGTGGGCTTCTTCATATATGGGGCCTACATGTATCTCACGGCGTCGGGAGCGCCCCACCAGATGGAGAGAGGGAAAAGCGCCATGATGACGGCCCTGGCGGGCATCGTCTTGGCGATGGTGGCCTACGGCGTCGTGGAGCTGGTGATGAACGCGGTAGTGGGTTCGCCGGTGGAGATCGGTGTGCCCGACCCGGCCACTCCCGAGCCCACCCCCACGCCCTAGCCGGACGGAAAGGAGAAAAGACATGAGAGAACACGAGGTCCCAACCCACGTGCAGGCCGAGGACAGGGTGCTGCTGTGGTTCACATTCCCGCAGATCGTTGCGATCACGGCGGTGTGCGCCCTGTCCTACGGCGCGTACCGCTATGCCCCGGTCGGCCCGTCCGGGGTGAGGATGGCGATTGCCGTCCTGTTCGGCCTGGCCGGCATCGCAATGGTGGTGGGAAAGATAGGCGGTCGGCGTCTTCCGTTGGTGGCCGCCGACCTGCTGAGGTACAGGCTGGGAGCGCGGCTCTACGCCGGGCCGGTCTCCCAGCTCGTCAGGAGCGAAGCGCCCGCGCCGCCGCAGCCGGTCAGGTCCGGCCCCGGCCCCCTGCGCCTTATGGCGAGGCGGGCCGGAAAGACGCTGAGGAAGCTCCGCCGCCGCAGGAAGCAGAAGCGCGACGGGGAAAGAAGACCCTTCCGACCGCACACATGGTTCGGCAAGCGGCGCGGGCGAGGCGGACGCGGGCAACGGCCCGGCCACATGACCGAGACGCTGGAGAGCGGACGCAACGGACATGGCAGGGGCGAGATGGCGGTAGTCGCCGCCGTCCTGCTGTCCGTAGCCGCGGCCGCCCCCCAGGCCCTGGTCCTCGCCCAGAGTCCGGACGACGAGCGCTGGCGAGACGAGATCGACTTCGAGATCACCGAGCCGGTGGAGGGGCGGCGGATATTCGTCGAGGGGCTCACCGTCTCCGGCGACCGCGCCGCCCTCACCCTGAAGGCGGCAGCGGACATCGACATCCGCGTCCGTGCCTTCGGGGGAAGCGAGGGCCGCTCCCTCCGCTTCTGGGGCGCCGCGACACTGGCCCAGGGGGAGCGGACCGACTACTCCCTCCCCCTCCACGGCCCCATCCCCTCCTTCACCGTCTCGTGGGAGGACACTCTCGGGGAGGCCGGTGCGCTCACGGTCGAGCACGACTCCATCCCGTACCCGCTCCCAGAGGTGGAGGGCGAGCTCTGCACCGTCAGGCTCACGTCCCTGGGCTGGGCGCCCGGCGCGGTCAATGGCGTCGTCGAGGCGGAATGCGTGGAGTCCATCGAGCACCCGGTCGAACTTCAGACGGTGGCCGGGCACGAGAGCGTCACCCAGACGGCCCTCATCGGGGCCGGGGTGACGCAGATCACGGGGAGGGTCGACGCAGCCTCCGGCGCGACGAGCGCCAACGTCGCCTTCGTCCCCGACGGCGAGACGGGCTTCACCCTGAGCGTCCCCGACGGCGAGGCGGTCCACGCCGTGAGCGTGGACGTAAGCCTTGAGGCGAGCCTGAGCGTTCCCATCCCGCCGCTGACCGTGCTCACCCACCACCCGGAGCGGATGGAGGAGCGCACCGAGACGGTGAGCCTCTACCGGCCGGGTGCCAGCGACTCCGACAGCGACAGCGAGACCATCACCGTCACCCACGACGACGGCACGACGACCGAGCACACCGTCTCCGCATACGCGTACGCATACGTGCCAAGCACGACCATCGACAAGGACGTGACCATCACCGTCGTCCACCCCGAGCACGTCAAGGCGGAGGTGGTGGAGCGCGAGCCCGTCGCCGCAAGCCGCGAGGAGGGCCTCGACCTTGCCTCCTACGTCGGGGCCGACGACCCCTACGAGGCGCTGGCCGTGCCGGAGCCCGAGCCGGAGGACCCGCCCGCCGAGCAGACGCCCGCGAGCGGCCTGCGTGATTGGTTCAAGCGGCTGGGATGGGAGTGGCCCTGGTGAGGCGGCTGCTGACGGCAGTCCTCATGGCCGGGGCTGCGCTGGTCACCACCGGCGCAGCCCCGGCCGAGGAGCAGGCGATGCTGGAGGCATTCGACCGCGTGCTCACCGCCATGTCCTACGCCGCCGCCGGTCTCGCCGTCTTCGCCATCGCCTGGGCGGGATTCGTCCTGATGGCCGAAGGGAGCGAGGAGCGCGGCGGAGGCAGAGCCAAGTCCGCCGTCTTCCTGGCGGTGGTCGGCCTGGTCCTCGTGCTGTCGGCCAAGGGCGTCGCAACCCTGCTCAGGCACGGCGTCATCCCGTCCCTGCCAACCCCCTAGAGCGAAGGAGACCACTTCTTTGAAAGAGCTTATTGGACAACTGTTGAGACGCGGAGCGCAGGAGTCTGCCGATGCGGACGCATCCCCGCCGCACGACCATTTGAAGGACGGCTCCAACGACTTGAACGAGGCCCCGCCCTTGGTTCGCTCGGCATTGCTCCCGCTCCTCGCGTTGAGGGAGCGCGTCCGGTGGCTTGCGGTACGTAAAGAACAGAGCGCTCAGCAAGAGGCTCGTCCATCACCCGAGCCTCCGGCACCCAAGCTCCCGCCGGACCTGCCCCTGTTCTTCATGCTGTCCCACCTTGAAGAAGACGGACCTGTCCGCCTGGACGGTGTGAAGCTGGGCGTCTGCGAGCTGATGGGCCTGGAGATCGACGAACCGAAGCTGGGGGCCTTCGCCGGGGCGCTCAACGCCCTGGACTTCCCCGCCCAGCTCCTCATCCGGCAGCACCCGCCCCGCCTGAGACATCTACGCCAAGAGCTGCAACAGGCCCAGCCGGAGGACCTTCCACCGCAGACGAAGGAGGCAGCGGACTCGCTTGGCCGTCTGCTCTCCGACCTTGAGACGAGGGACGGCATCCTCGACCGGCGCTTCTACGCCGTCTGCGAGTTCGCCCGCATCGACGAGCTGCGCGGCCTGCTTGCCAGGGCGGGGCTCTCCGTCCACCCCCTGAGAGGACGGCAGCTTCGGATGTTCCTGGTGTCGGCGGCCCTCGGCGGTTCGCCCGGAGAGTTCGATGGGGACGCGGCCGTCGAGGTCGAGGTCAATCGGCGCGACATGCGCGTCGGAGACCGCCTCGTCCGCTCCCTCCACCTGGGCAAGTGGCCCCGGTCGCTGGCCCCCGGTTTCCTGCAAGGACTCATGGCGGCGGGAGCGCCCATGGACCTGTCCGTCCACGTCGGCCCCATCCCGCTGAGCAGGCGGCCAGAACGCTGGAGTGGCAGAAGGTGAGGTTCGAGTCGGCGCAGTCCCTCTCCTTCAAGCGGGGCAGAACGATGTCCCCCGAGGCGGAGATCGCCCTGGAGGACGTGACCCGGCTCAGGGACGAGTTGCAGCGCGGGCGCGAGCGTCTGTTCCACTCCTCCCTGTCCGTGACCCTTCACGCGAAGGACGCCGACTCGCTGAAGGAGATGACCCAGCGGGCGAAGGCCCACTTCGGCGCCACGCTGGGGAAGCTGGACAACCTGGCCTTCCGCCAGCGCGAGGGCCTGCTATCGACCCTGCCCCTTGCCCTGAACGCCGTCGCCGAGTGGCGCAGCCTCGACACGTCCAGTCTTGCCCGTCTCTTCCCCTTCTCGCCCCCCGACCTCGACACCCGCAGCGGCACCCTGTACGGCATCGACATGAGGGCCTGCTCCCCCGTGGTCTACGACCCCTGGGACGGAACGCATCTGAATGCCAACACCGCCGTCCTCGCACGGTCGGGAAGCGGCAAGAGCTTCTCCACCAAGCTGGGGATGCTGCGCGGCCTGTGCCGGGGGGTGACCGCCTACGTCATCGATCCTGAGGGCGAGTACGCGGACATGGCCCGCGCCGCGGGCGGGCGCGTCCTCTCCCCCGGAGTGCCCGGCGAGGGCATGAACCCCTTCGTCATCGACAGGGGCGACTCAGAGGAGATGCTCCAGCGCATCGGCAGCCTCCGGCGCCTGATCGAGGTCATGGTGGGGGAGAGCCTCGGCGCGGAGCGCAGGGCGTCGTTGGACCACGCCCTGGCGGGCTACTACGCGAAGCCCAAAGACCGTACCGGCTTTCGCGACTTCTACACGTATCTGCAGGAGAGCGAGGCGGGAGACCTCGAACTGGCAAGACTGCTCAGGCCCTTCGCCACCGGCAGCCTCCGGCACCTCCTCTCCGACGAGGGAGACGACCTCCTCAACAACGAGGCCCTGATCACCGTCTTCGACCTGCGGCTGCTCGAACCGGAGCTCCGGCCCGCCGCGGCGATGGTGTGCACCGAAACCGTGTGGGCAGCGGCGGCCCAGGACCCCAAGCCCCGCCTGCTGGTCGTGGACGAGGTGTGGTCGATCATGCAGCACCCCGAGGGCGCGGCGTTCATGGTTTCGATGGCGAAGCGGGCGAGGAAGCACCGCCTGGGGCTGCAGTTCATCACCCAGGACGTGCAGGACCTTCTGTCCGAGGACTCCTCACGGGCGATCACCGGACACAGTGGACGCGCCCTGCTCCAGAATGCCGCCTTCAAGCTCCTGCTCCAGCAGGACGCGGCCGCCATCTCCACCGTGGGCGACGCCTTCGACCTGCCCGAAGACCTCCAGCGATGGCTGCTGTCGTGCCCCCGCGGGGACGGGCTGCTGCTGGCGCGAGGCAACAGATTCCCAGTCCGCATCGAGGCCACGCCGGAGGAGACGGAGGTGATCGAGTGGAGACCGGGCAGGCATTGACACGACCGGCGAAGCGAAAACGTAGGAAGGAACCGATAGAGAGAGGAGTGGAACAGTGAATCTGGATCTGAAGAACCTGCTGTCTGGAGACGATGGAGAGAAGAAACCCGTACTGCTGGCGGTGACGCCGCCGCGCACGGGGGAGCGCACCATGCTGGGCGTGGAGAACATGCTCCAGTCCATCGCGGTGCCCGAGCCCTTCTCCCTGGAGCTGGCCGGGGACGCGGACGGCGTGACCCTCATGGCCCGCTGCCTGGACGACCAGGTGGTGAGGGGCCAGATCGCCGCCCACTACCCACAGGCCCGCATCCAGAAGGTTCCGCCGGAGGAGGACCCCCTGCGGCTGGAGGAGGGTGAGCAGGCGTGGTCGATCACCCTGCGAGCCGATGGCCCCGAGTACGCGCCGCTGCGGGTCTTCAGGGACGATGACCTGCTCGATCCCGGCTCGGACCCTCTCATAGCGCTCATGGGCTCGCTGTCGAATCTGCGTCCCCAGGAGCGCGTCGTGTCCCGCCTGATGCTGCGCTCCCTGGGACCCGACTGGTCGCAGCACCACATGGAGAAGGGCCACAAGCCCGCCGTGGAGCAGCGGCAGGACCCTTCCTATACATACCAGACCGGACCCCTCCGAATGGACGGGGTGACCATGGCCGTCCTGGGCGTCGGCGTGGTCGCCGCCCTGCGGGCCTACCTGTGGGTGCAGGCTGGAGAGGCGTGGAAGGCCGCACTGCTGGGAATCGGCGTCGCCACCGCCCTCGCGGCGGGAGGCTGGGCCTGGCATCGCCTCAAGAAGTCCCGCAACCGGGTGTACGACCCGCAGCTCATACGCGAAAAAGTCTCGCGGGTCGCCTTCGACGGCGAGGTTCAGGTCGTCGCTGTGCTGCCGGCGGACGCGGGACCCAAGCGCGCAGAGGAACTGCTGGAACAGGTGGCGGCGGCCTACCGCCACTACGACAACCCCGCCGGAGCGCGGCTCAACGTGAGTGGGGTGAGGCCCGTGATGCCCGACCCGTCAGTGATGCACCCCTCCGGTCCCGGGCTCTTCGGTGGGCGCAGCGTTCTGGGAGTGCGCGAGGCGGCGGCCCTGTGGCACCCGCCTGGAGCACGGGACGAGACGCCCCTGGTGGAGCGGTCAGGGTCGAGGGCGCTCATTCCCTCCGCCAGGGGCGTCAGGGGCGGCGCCCTGGTGGGAGAGACCACCGCCGGAGCCAGCAGGGAGATCCACTTCCCCGCCGACCTGCTCAGGCGTCACCACCTCTACGTCGCCCGCACCCGCATGGGCAAGTCCACCCTGATGCACCACATAGTCCGGCACAAGCTCGAGGAGAAGGCTGCTGGCAGGGACGGCGACGCCATAGTCGTCGTGGATCCCCACGCCGACCTGGTGGAGGACATCCTCGAACACGTACCGGATGAGTTGGTCGACACGGTGCGTCTCATCGACCTGGCCGATGAGCGGGGCGCTCCGGGAGTGAACCTCCTCGACACGCGCGTCTTCTCCGACCGCGACCGCACCGCCGACTCGGTGGTCAGGGTCGCCAGGGGCCTGTGGGACCAGTGGGGGCCGAGGATGCAGTCGATACTCGAGCAGACGGTCAAGACCCTTCACGAGGCCAACGAGAGCACGAACGCCGACGAGCAGTACACCATCCTCGACGGCCTCAAGCTCCTCTCAGACGACCAGAAGTTCAGGGACGCCGTGCTGGCCAAAGTCAGCGACCCCTACCTGCTGGAGTGGTGGGCGCGGGACTTCAAGAACTGGACCCACCAGTACCGGGCCGAGGCCCTGGCCCCGGTGCAGACCCGCCTCTCCTACTACGCCTCCTCCAAGCGGGCAAGGGCCATCCTGGGACAGCGCCGCTCCACCATTGACATGCGAAGGACCATCCTGGAGGGCGGAGTACTGCTGGTGTCCACCGCCCAGGGCACGGCGGGCAGGGACGTGGCCGCCCTGGTGGGCGCCTCCCTCCTCAACCTGGTGGACGCGGTGATCCGCGAGCAGGGCGGCCTGCCCATGGAGAAGCGGCGTGGCGCGCTGGTGATCGTCGACGAGATGCAGTCCATGCCCGGAGTCGACTACGAGTCGATGCTCAGCGAGCTCGGAAAGTTCGGGGCCAGCTTCGTGCTCGCCACCCAGAGCCTGGCGAAGCTGGACGATCTCTCCCTCACCATGCGAGACACCATTCTCGCCAACGTCGGTTGCCTCGCCGTATTCCAGGTGGCTGGCAACGACGCCCGCCAGCTTGTCTGGGAGCTGGGAAAGGAACGTGTGACCGAGGACGACATCGTGTCGCTCCCCGTACATCAGTGCTACGTCAGAGCCACCGTGGGGACCGAGCGGATGGACGCCTTCTCCATGAAGGTCGCCAGGCCGGAGGAGGGGGACCCGGAGAGGGCCGGGCGCATCCGTGCCGCGGCGTCGTCCTACGTCACGGCGGCGAAGGACATCGCAGCCGGGAACGCCGAGGCGGAGACGAAGGTGGGGGACTTCCACGACGGAGTGAACGACCTGAAGGACCGGCAGGAGAAGACGGGGACCCAGGACGCTGACCAGTGTCCCAAGAAACCCAAGAAGCACAAGATCCGCACCCGCAACAAGCCCCCAAAGGCTGACCCAGGCGACGGTGAATCCTCGTGAGTGCCCTGCAGCAGGACATGGCGACGATGCGGCGGCTGGCCTCCATGCCGTTTCTCGACCGCCTGGAGCTGGCCGCAGTCTCGGCAACGCCCGACCGCTCGACCTACGAGGCCGTGGCAGCACTGGAACGCAGGGGCCTGGCGGCCTCTATCCCCCACGCCACCAACCTGCTCAGGTCCACACGGAGATTCCATCTCACCGCCGCCGGGCTGAGGAGGCTGGTCGATGAAGAGAACATGGCCCTGGAAGAGCTGATCCGCCACTACCCCGTCTCCCAGCAGTGGAGGCGCATTCTCATGGAGAGGCTCGACGCCGTTGGCGTCATCTACCGGCTCGCGTCGACCATCGCCGCCGAGACGGGACCCATAGGGTTCCGCTGGTACAGGGCTGCGCCCCTCGATGCCGCACTGGCGCTTCCCGACGGGAGGACACTTGGCATCGTGAGGCAGGGGCCGACTGCGGACAGGACGGGCTTTTCGAAGCGCCTGTGGCGGCTCGGGGAGGGGTCGCTCCCGGGAGCTGTGCTCATACTCATGCCCGACGAGGTGCGGCTGAGACACACCCGCAGGGCGCTCACCGGTTCGCCCGTGCCGGCCGTCCTTGCCCTGGAGCGGGACGCGGCCTGGGCAGGCCCCTCGGAATCCGTCTGGCGTCTGCCGTCCGTCGCCGCTCCTCTCGACCTTCGCTACGCCCTGTCGTCCTACCTGGAGCGGGGCGGAGCGGTCCCTCGGGAGCCTGAGCCGATGAGGGCAACCACTCCTGAGGAAGTCCCTTTGGATGGCGTAGGGAAGAAAACTCCCGGCTGGATGCTGCCAGCCCAGCTGAGGCCCGCTGAGAAACGTGTACTCGACCTGCTGTACGACTGGCCGGGAATCACGCCGGACCATGCGCGAGGGCTGCTCGGCGTCTCGCGAGCGCGTCTCCACGAGATCATGGCCCCGCTGCTCGAGGCCGGACTGGTCGGTCGGATCGTCATCGAAGGCCGCCGACTGGCCCTCACTGATCGGGGGCTGGCAGTCCTGGCCCGGAGGGACCGCACCTCCGTGGGCGGGGCCAGGAAGCGGTGGAGCGTCGAATCCGTCCAGCCCATCCTTCCTCTCACGTGGCGCAACATCTCCGGTAGGGGGACCCGCCAGTTGCTCAGGAACGTCGAACACACCGCGGCGGTCCACGGCTTCATAGCGGCGCTGGCGATGCAGGCCCGGAACCTGGGCTGGGAGCTGGCGCAGCTTGATCCGCCCTTCCGGTCCTCCCGCTACTTCCGCCACGCCGGCGGGCTGCGCTCGGTCAACCCCGACGCATTCGGGCTACTGCGCAGAAACGATACGACCTGGCCTTTCTTCCTGGAGTGGGAGCGCCGAGCCGTGCGCCCCTCGACCATGACGGCGCGGCTCGCTCCATACCTGCGCTACTACTCGTCTCACAGGCCGACCGACGACCACGGCGTCCAGCCCGCCGTCCTTGTCGTCTTCCCCGACGAGCTGACGACCTCCCACTTCCTGCGCGTGGCCGGCGGGGGAATGGACAGCGCCGGAGTTGAGGTGCCCTTGATGGTCTCCCACTGGGAGCTGGTCGAGCGGAAGGGGCCGCTGGGACGGGCCTGGAGAGCGCCGGGCGAATGGGAGTCCGTACGACCCCTGCCTAACAATTGAGAAAGAGAACACCGAAGGAGAGAAGGAACCATGCGCCTGTACTACATTGACGAGTCCGAGGGACCGCGCTATTACGTCCGCTCCGCGCTGGGAGTCGACGCCGAGTGTTGGAACGACCTGTTCCAGCACATCCAAGAATGGAGACGAGAGCTTGGCAAGAGCCACGCCATCCCGCCGGACAGGGAGCTTCACGCCTGCGATCTGCTGGCCGGAAGGGGACTCCTGGCGCGCAAAGGTGAGAGCGACGAGAGACTCACTCCCAGGCAGGGAGCCGAGGTCTTCCTGGAGGGGCTGCGCCGTATCGAGAACGCCGCTAGGCGAATGGGAGGCATAGAGGTCATCAACGTGTGCCTCCACAAGCCGGACGGCAACCGCTACGAGAAGGTCAGCCTCGACCGGCTCCTAAACCGCATCAACAGCTCGGTCAGGGCGGCGGAACGGCATGCCTTCCTCATCTTCGACGAGGGCAAGGAGGCGATGATCACGCGGGCCTACCGGCGTCTGAGGATATTCAACCCCGTGCCCAGCCGGTACGAGCGATGGGAGGAGGGCGAGAGGACCCGAAACATCCCCGTGGAGCGCGTCATCGGAGGACCCGCCTTCCGTAGCTCAGACGGCGACTATCTGCTCCAGATGGCAGACTTCATAGCCCACGCCCTCCTCAAGCAGGAGGAGGAACCCGTCCCGAGGGTCGAGGGCATGGGTATACACGAAGCATTCACAATCTTGGACCACGCCCTGAATCGGAAGGCGTCCAAGCGAGATCCCCAGGGCGTCGTCAGGCGGTGAGAGACTTTGCGGTTTGTGGTATAGCCTCTGAGACTCGCTAGAAGCCGGGGGAACTCCTTAAACGCCTTGGTCTGTCAATCGAGTCAGGCATACCAATTGTGGCCCGATGGGTCCCAAACGGCGCCAGTCGGTAGCGAGTCTTTCCACTTGGCGCCACCTCATCCAGAATCCTCCTCAAAGCGTCGAGTGCCTCGCGATCCAAGTGTGGGTTCTTGCGGATTATGTCATCAATATCTAACTGATTCATTTGCAGACCTCCAACAAATTCACGGAAATGAGACGGTCGGTGCAGATGATCTTGAACTCCTAGTGATGATGATGAACGTGAATCGGAACGAGTTTCCCATCAACATGGACGCCCATAACGATACCGCGCTTGGCCAAGTAATCCTCGAACAGCTGGTGATAGCTTCTTATGGCGTCGCTCAACTCCTGATTAGCTCCGAAGTCGTCAATCTTTAGGTTCATGTCACGCGTCAATACGTCCATGGATATCCCGTACCCGTGACTATGCCACCGATCGGTGTCGTTAAGTCGCCTGGCAATGCCGGTTGCCCTGGCAGAACGCATCCTCTTGGTGACCGTGATTCCACGGCCCTCAGTTTGTTTCCAGTCTCGGAACTTATAGTTGACAAGCCACTCCTTGAGCAACGAAATGGACAATTCTCGCGCCTGATCGAACTTATACAACTCTGCCTGATCGAAATTGAGAAGCAATGCCATCTCTGCCTGAGACATTTGGCCTTGGTTGGCTTTCTCCAGCAGAGCTTCGTATCGAGACAGGTATCCAAGGGCAGGTACCTGCTCCCCAGTCCCAGATTCAACCTGCGGATCGATCGGACCTAAGCGGGAATAGTAGTCCATGTAAATCGCATTGCCAGACAATGCCAGCACCGTTCCTGCGGAGAATGCGCGGTTAGGAATCACGAATTCGACATACTCGTAGTGGTGCCTGAGAGTCTCAACAATGCGCGCTACCGTTTCGATGTACCCACCACCGGTCGTTAGCAGCACGACTAACCTGTCACGCTTGGTGCTGACGTTGGCCTTGGACTCTACAACTCCTCGCATGACGTCGTCAACGCCATCAATCAGAGGGCCACTGTAGGCGACTGCATCCGCCGCGAGCTTCTCCTCAACTACTCGGATGCGCTCGTCTAGCTGTTTCTCAATAAAGTCGTTTGCGTCCGCCGAACTATCCACGCTCCCTCCATCTAGCCTGGGCGGCCATACGTGCGATCTCGGATCGGCGTTCCGCACTCAGTTTCGCAGCACGCGCCTTGCCACCCTTCTTCCCGCCGAGTCGGCCGAGGGCAACAGCAGCTGGATTCTTGGTCAGTTCCTCATCCATTGCCATACTGTCTGTGGACTCGCCTCCAAAGTCTGCCGTCAAATCGTTCTTATCCAACGGCCGTTCCTTCCGTGAGCGCTCAAGCATACTTAGAGTCTACGGTCCAACTCGGCTGAAGTCAACAGGATAGCCGGCCCTCCTTTCTCTGCCTTCTATGCAAAGGGAACTTCGCTCACTCCATTCTCATGGGTGCCTGAAGCAGGACCATCTCCTCCGGCACGCCGAAGTGCTCGGCCACCTCCCACAGCTCGTTCAGCCCCTCCTTCATCGCCTCGTCCACGTCCATCAGCAGGGCGCGGGCGAAGTCCTCCGCCTCCCGCTCGAACAGGCTGCCCAGGCTCGTGTGGTCGCGTATCCACAGGTGGTTGCCGGAGTGCAGTAGCCGGTGTCCGATTGCGTGGGCTACCACCCACCGCCGCCAGCGAGGGTCCAGACGCTCCGCCACACCGATGTACCGGCCCATCTGCATCTCCTCCTGGACCTGCATCGGCCACGGCACCACCTCCATCCCCAAGATGTTGGCCACCGCCTCGGAGTCCACCCGTCCGTGAAGCCCTAGCTTCTTCCTGAGCTCCACCGCCTTCCGTTGCACCCCCTTCATCGCTCGGCCCGGTCCCTCCTCCGTCGCTGCTCCCGCACGAAGCGGATGAACTCCATGATCGACTCCAGGTCCTCCATGGGCAATCCCTCTATGGCGTTGCGGAAGGAGACGTCAGCCTCCTTCAATATCTCCGCCTCCACCACATCCCGCCCCAGGAGCCAGTCGGTGCTCGTCTCGCACTGGTAGGCAAGCTCCAGCAGGTGCTCATGGGTGGGCTTCATCTTCCCCGCCTCCCAGGACCAGACGGCGTGGGGGCTGACCCCAACCATCTCGCTCACCTGCCTCTGGGTGAGGCCGGCCTTCAGCCTAGCCTCCTTGATGCGGGCTCCGATGCTCTTCCACCTGTAGCCCCGGTCTTCGGTCATGGTCTGGATGACTCCCTTGTCAACGCTCCGTTTGCGGTCTAGTGACATTCATAGAATAGCACACTAGTTCTTGACAATCCATCTGCTTTATGGTTACACTATACCATAAGCTACGCTTAGAGGTCACAGAACCCACAACCGACATGAAACGCACCGTCGTCCTGCTCAAGACCAAGGTCCTTTGGGATCGCCTGGAAGTGCTCGGCCGCTCCCAGAATTGGCTGGCCCGCGAAGTCGGCATCAGCCGAGGATACCTGTCCACGCTGGTCAACGAGGGGCGCGCTCCATCGGGACGCATCAGGCGAAGGATGCAGAAGGTCCTAGGAGTGGAGGATTTCGAAGAGCTGTTCGAGCTGCGCAATGAGGACGACGATGTCTAGCGCTCCCCGCCTGTCAATCTACGCCGGAGATCCCGTAATCAACGGCCGCCTCGTGCCCCACGGGGACGGCGAGCTTCCCGGCAACTTCGGGGAACGGGTGGTCCGTCTTAAGGAGGCCGCCGACGTCACCTACTACGAGTTCGCCGAGTTGCTGGGAGTGGAGCCCAAGCAGTTGATCCGGTGGACGCAGGGCACGAAGCCGTCCGGAGGGGCCTACCACTGCCTGGTGCGTCTCGCGGCGTGGATACCGGGTGGCCTCGACGTCCTCATGGGAGACGACTTCCTGGACCCGCTCAAGGAGAACTGAACACATGCCTCGCAAGCGTGTTAGACACGCTAGGAATACGACCTGCGAATTGATCGGCGACTTCGGCAAGGCCCTCGAACGGTTCCAGGAGGCCTCAGGGCTCACATGGGCGGAGATAGCCCGCCGCCTCGGCACCAGCGTCGTCAACCTGTGGCGGTGGCGGCAGGGAGTCCTGCCCAACATGCACCACCTTCTTGCTCTCCAGGAACTCGCCGATTGTATGGGCTTGGGTCACCTGCTCCCAAGGGTGAGGACGCGGCGCTAACTCCCCAATCCGCCCTCTTCTTCCCCGTCTTCCTGCCTGCTGCCCAATTCGCCAGCGTCGACTCCATACCCCGAAGGCGATTACAAAGGATGAACTCCCCTCTAGGGGACTCCAGTCGCGCAGTGCCCTCCAGGGGGATAACGCTCCGCTCTCCCAGCTTCCGCACTGGTTGCAGGATTGGCGTTCGCTGTTCTTCGTGTACCTGGACTTCTGCTGGATGCACGTCACCCTGGGCACGACGCCAGCCGTCGCCGCTGGACTTGCCAAGCATCCTCGCAGCATCCGGTGGATAGGCGAACTGGTCGACGAGCGGTTCGACCGCCCGATCAGCCGTCGGTGAGTTTGGCGCAGAACTGCCGGTCGATGAACGAGTGGATGAAGAGCTGCTGCAACTCCTCGTTCTCGAACAGGTCGTAGGACAGGTCCGTACTGTCGAACACCGTATCCTGATAGCCACCCTCGCCGCTATCGTAGGGCAGAGAGTCGACAGCCTCGTCGTACCAGTTCGACAGCCACTCGTTGATGTGGCCGAAGAGGCTGTTGACACGCACGGGACGCGAGATCTGCCAGCAGCAGGTGCAAAACCGCTCGTGGGTTCCTTGCTGGGCGATCCACTGCTTGAAGCCTGGCTCGGCAACACAGCCCTGACAGGCCATGGACGCCTCGTCCACATAGTTGAAGCCTTGGGCCTCCTGCTCCATCAGCAGCCGCTTCGACAATCCCACTGTCTCACCTTCGCATCGATCTTATGCTATCAGCCAGGATAGCATAGGGACGGGTTAAGGGCGAGGTTTAGGCGGACGAGCGGAAACGTCTGTAGCACTTGGGGAACTTCGGGGGCTCCGAAGTCTTCCAGAGCAACGCGCTGCGGAACCGCTCGGCGGTCTCCCGGAAGCTTAGCCACCTGGTGCTTCAGCTTCACTATCGCGGTCTCGATGCAGGACCTGACTATGATGCTACCTCAGGCTGTCCGATGGCCCTGAAGACTCCCAATATGGGAAAACCCTTGTCAGATCGGCGATAAAGGGAAGCCGGGGGCATCCGGCCAACCCGGCCCACTAGAGTCCAGCCCCAGACTGCTGAGGAAGTCACCGTGCCTCAAGAATCGACACTGCTCGCGTACTGGGTGCCCCGTTTGGCTAGTAGAGT
This sequence comes from Dehalococcoidia bacterium, assembly GCA_965209165.1. Taxonomy (GTDB): domain Bacteria; phylum Chloroflexota; class Dehalococcoidia; order Lucifugimonadales; family CAJWER01. The sequence continues at coordinate 342,541 of CBDBQI010000004.1, read as the reverse complement.
GGAGGACACGGCTACTGACGCTCTGGCATTCAGGGTGTCGTGATGGGCAGTGCTTCCTGCTGAGGGAAGCGCTAGGTGTTACCCACATGGTGGCCGAGACCAGCGGCTGTATCCGTTGCCTTGCTGCCTGACATGGAAGGGATCGAGCAGTCACTTCGTACCTATGCCCGCCGCCAGAGCATGGAATCTCTCAAACTCATGGATCCCTCGACTCAGAATATGGGTGAATTGGCTCATATGACGTAACTTACCGTCTCTGAGTATGGGTAGAGGGCCCAGTGCTAGCGGGCGCTCACGAGGATGAAAGAGTGCTACTGGGGCCTGAAAACTGATCTTCTTCGCCTTGCCGCTGCCAGAACCTAGCCCGCAGTCATGTATAATGCTCAACACCTCTATCACATCAGCCGGGGTTTGCGATGTCTAACATAGAAGCATTCTGGCAGAAGTTGGACCGAGGTCCAGCGATACTACTCTTGGGCCAAGACTATCTCCGTGTTGAAACGGGGATCGACCCTCTCCTAGCCGAAGTTCGCGATAGATTTGGAGGTCAAGGAACTCACAAGGGGTACGATCTTCTTTGGCAAGGAACTGCTCATGACAACGGTGACGCGGCACTCGCATGGATGTCTGAACGGTGCCGCAGATTCTCACCGCCTGAATGGCTTCAGTCCGTCTCTGACTTTGCTTGGAATGGTGTCATGTCCTCCGCAATCGACCCCATATGGCTGTCGGCTTTTCGCAACGACTGGAGGGATGTGGCTCCGATCTACGATGATGAGTATTATCCTAGGAACCCGCGCAATCGTCGAGAACTTCATTGCACGTTTCTCTTTGGCTCGCTGAGTCAGACAGAGTCCAAACAGCGTCCTCCACTCTCACACTTCGACTATCTGACGCGGCAGCAGACGGCCAGAAATCTCGCGCAGCGGATTCCCGATGTCCTGACACCCCTGGGAGTACTTGCAATTGAAGCTTATGACTGCGACGAAGACTGGCTCCCACTGGCGGACCTGTACCCGATTTTGCAAGCCCTAGGACCAGAGCAAGTCCACTACTTCAACGCAGAAAGTCAGAGCCTGAACAGCTCAATCTTGGCTGAGTTAGTTCGAACGGGGAAGGTCGTAACTCACCCGGAGAGCTTGGAATGGGCATTGGATCGTGCCGGTTCCCTAGGTTTGATCAGACTTGGCGAGAACTCTGAGTGGGACAGCCATGGTCGTAGCCTAACGCTCCGTAGCCGTTCAATTGCGGTTCCAAGAGATCTATGGAATAGGGTAAGCGGTTCTGGAACGCTCTTAGACGACTATGTCCTAGCTCAACCCCAACCCATCTCTGATGAAGCACGTTATTGGGAGTTCAGGCGGTTCCTCTTTGAATGTGGGACCCGGCCACTATGGTCAGGATTCGCAAGGGGTCTAGCATTTCGTCGAGAGTTCGAGAGCCAGCTGCGAGAGGTCACCCTGTCGAGACTCGGGCGGGGGGCCGTCAATAATCACCCAATCATTGTTCACGGACAGACTGGCACTGGCAAGACGGTTGCGTTGGGCTCGTTGGCTTACAGCATCGCCTCTTCTGGTGCATATCCGACTGTCTTCATAGAAAGGAGGACTCAGAGACCTATACATCCTGACATTGACTATTGCTGCCAGTGGTTCGAGGATCACGGTGCTGACGCGACCTTGATTGTTTGGGATGGGATGGTAGCTTCTAGTGACTACTATGAACTCCAAGGGTATCTAGCAAGCCGTGGAAGAAAAGCCGTGGTTGTGGGTAGTTCATACAAGCTGAAGGAGTCCGGCCAGCACCTTGTGGCAGTACCCGATCAATTGACTAAGACTGAGGCCGGCGAATTCGGAAAGTTCTTAGAGACTTTAGGTATAGACATCACTCAACGGCATCGGGATGCGCTAGGGGCTCGTGATCCAAGCTATCTGGTGGCGTTGTATCGGTACCTCCCTCCAGCGCGCCCACGCATCACAACTGGAGTTGTTGAGGAACTCGAGCGACTGGAAACTGAACTAGTTACCGCAGTGAATCAATCAGTGACAGTCGAACAACCGGTCACTGCTCTGGCCCAGGCATTCTTGTCTGCAGGCATAATCGATGCCTCTAGATTAGAGAGATTGCAACAACAATCGGACGTCCATATTAGCTCCGCCGAGGTCGTAGACTTAGTCGACATCGTGACTGTCCCAGGTCGATTCGGCTTGCGCATTCCGATAGAGCTATTAGCTAGGGCGTCTGGAACGAGTGACTTTGTAAACTTGGCGCAAGTCCTCCGGGGACTTGATCTGATCCACGCATTCGAAGATTCTTCCGGGCGTATCGTAGTAGGGCCGAGACATCGACTCGAAGCCCAACTCATAGTTCAGGCCCGAATTGGCAATGTTCACGACGAAGCTGCGATCGTCAGTCGAATCATCCAGGCGGTTCGGCCTTCAGTATGGCCTGATGAGAGCGACGAGATGGAATTTGTTATCGACCTACTGCAAGAAGTCGGTCCCCGTGGTGATGAGCGTCCAAGATTTGCGTCGACTTTTCGTGACCTTGCGACGGCAATATCACAGCTGCGGGAAACTCGGAATATTAGAAATCCCAGACTCATGCTTCAGGAAGCATTCTTGTTAAGAGAATGGGTCACAATCGAATCCCGTAATGGCACTCGGCCACAGGACGCACGCGAGATACTTGAATACGCCCAATCGGTCCTCGAAGAAGCGATGGAGATGTTGGACGCTGGACGAAGGCACCGCCGACTACGCACAATTGTCGCAACGGAGCTCGCATCAACATTCGGTACCGCAACCATCGACTCGATAAACGAGGGTAGCGCTAGTGTTGAAGAAGTCAGAAGAGACTTCCGCCGGCTCCTTGAAGCTGTCCGAACTGCTAGAAGACTGGACTTTGGCGCATACAACCCCGTGGACATACTGGCTTGGAGCACAACGGCACTTGCTCGGTCCGACATGGTCGACGATGCCACGCGCACGGAAGCCATCGTTGATGCTCTCGACGCTTTGGAGACAGTCGACCATGATCTCCTCGAAACCCACAATATCGAACGACTGGCTGGCAGGAGGTATGAGGCATTCACTCTCTTAGGTGATGAAGCGTTGAGTGAGTCTGCTTTCCAGAATCTAATCGCAATCAACTCAGCAGCCGGTTATTATATCCGCGCTTTGGAAATCAGCGGAGCGCGGGGTAGTCTGGTTAGTGAGCATGACGTGGATCTTAAGAAGATTGAAAGCGCTTGGGAATACTTGGAAGGACATCGATCACAGATAGCGCACGATTCCAGATGCGTTAACCTCCTCTTCGACTACTGGTGGCTAGCCAGAACCCATCAACGCCTGTTTGAGAGTGAGCGACTGACACTTCCATTCAACGAGAGTGAATGGGCCTACACTTTGCAACTGATCCGAGATCTTCGTGCACTGGATTCCTATCGAGACCTCACATTCGCCCTGTTAGAGGCCATAGCTCTCTTTCACGTCGACCTCGTCGCTGAGTCCCTTCAGCTTTTCCGCGAGGTTGAGAGGCAATCCGAGATTCTGCGCGGCCTACGGCGGATACAGAGGTTCGTCATAGCTGCAGAACCAGGTGGAGCCCAGAGAATATTCCACGGGAATGTCCGGTGGGTAGATCAAGAAGGACGCCGTGGTGAGGTGTTCGTTGAGCAATTGAGGAGAGCCATTCCCTTTAGGCCGATGGATTTTGGTCGCCCACACATCCGCAGAGGCGAGTCCTTAGGGGACTTTCACATTGCCTTCAATTTCATTGGCCCGATTGCCGATCCTCGGACACGTTAAGAGTTCCAAGATACCCATGGCTAGACAATCCGTGACTGACCTTTGGTCTCAGATATCGGAGCTCCACAAAGAGATCAATAAGCGATCTTCCTGTATCCTTCAGATTCGACGGGTGATTGAAGAGATAACCCTTCGAATCCCACAGGGTTCATCTCCACAACTCACCTTCTACCAGACGATCACATGGCTCTATGTGTTCTATTTGGAGGCGGGCCGTCTAAGTTTCCGGTTCCTAATAGAACGGCTGCCGACTTATCATCTTGACGACGAGCAGGTTCATAGGGAACATTATGCCGACGTGCGCAGAATCCGGACGTTCCTACAACATAATCTGAACGTTGACTCGAAACGTGACCTAGAACTCCAACGACGATGTGAGGAATGGTTCCTTTCACGGTGCGGTTCTGCCATGCCAGACAATGACACTGAATGGAACAGATGTCTAGAGAGTGTCCTTGGAGCGTCTGTGTCTTTCTTGGAGGCAGTAGTCACCTGTATTGAGGAAATCGAAAAGGACGAATCCTCCGACATGATTGCCAGACAATGGACCGCCAGGCTGACTCGAACCCACTCAAAGGCGGACTATGAAGCGATTGTTTCGAAGGTAGCTAACGATGTCGGACAGAATTCTCTTGACGCATCACAGCTCACCGACCGTCATTATGAACAGTGGAGTAGAGAGCTTCGGTCTCGGTCCGAAAACTACAGGTTTGAAACAGAGGCTCGTAAGCTTATCGAACGGACGCTGTTGAGTGACTATGACCCTCCACTACCAATAACGGGTGAAGACGTCATGAGGGAGTTCGGCATTCCTCCAGGCCCTGAAGTTGGCAGGCTATTGCGGAGGGCGAGGATCATCTATCTTGACCAACCCAGTGATGTTGCAGAGCTTGTAGCTAAGCTGAAGCAGTCCTAGCCTGGCGGCTTCCCTTGAGGCGTGAGGAACGTGATGCTCGGTCTAAGTGACTATCCTGAGCGCAGAATCCGCAGTCCACTGTGTCGTTTCTTGGAGTCGTGTATCCCACCACTATTCCGTCCGCCGGTCAAGGGATGGGAAATCTCCTCATTCCTCACCTTTCACTAGCTTCTCTGGCAATCCTCAGATCAACCAGAGGCCACTGAGATTAGGGAACGCTAGCCACCTGCCACTAGGTCGGCGTAGGTTAGCCGCTTGCCAGCTAGCTAAGTGACTGCGCCCATCACCTGCTCGACGACGGACAGGCCCCTACTCGCGTAGCGCGCGGCAAACTCCTGTGCGTAGCTCTCGGTGTGCTGAGCGCTGATGGAGTGGTAGGTTGCCATGATGCCCCGCTTCAGCCCCGACCAGAAGCTCTCAATGGTGTTGGTGTGAACCTGCACGCCATCCTCCCAAGGAAAAGTAGGCCAGCCCCTGCTTCAGCGCAGTGTGATTCGGCAGACCCTTGTAACCGCCGTGGCCGTCACTGAAGACGCGAGTGGTGGGAGTCACGTAGTCCAGCACGAAGCCCTTCAAGGTCTCGCTGGCGGTGTAGGGCACGACTCGCACGGCCACCTGCCTACTCTCTCGATCCACCATGCCCAGGAGAATCGTCTTGCCCTGCAGGCCCTGCTTGCTGGACCTTCGAGTTTTCGCGTCGCCCGCCAGCTTCTCGGCTCGCGTGAGCTTCTTGAAGTTCTTGTAATGGCCGCCGATGTAAGTCTCATCCACCTCGACAGGCCCCTCGAAGTAGCCCTCCACCTTGAAGGCTCGCCTGATGCGGTGAGCGAGATACCACGCGGTCTTCTGCGTCACTCCCACCTGCTTGGCCAACTGCACGCTGGACACGCCCTTGTTGGAAGTCATGAGCAGGTAGATCGCCAGCGCCCACTTGCTGAGTGGGAGCTTCGATCCCTGCATCATCGAGTCCGTCTTGACGTTGAAGAACGCCGCGCAGTCCTGACAGCGGTAGCGCATGGGCCGCCGCTCAGAGTCGAACAGCTTGATGGTCAGCGACCCACACTTAAGGCAGGCAATCCCGTTGGGCCACCTAGCCTCCGGGAAAGCCCCTTCGGCTTAAAGGAGGTCCAATGACCATTTGCCATCGAGTGGGTCTGGCTGGTGGAGCGTACTGTGAGGATCTTCTCGCGCCTGCCACCGGCCTGATAGTCTCAGCTGAGCAGTGGGCCGAAGTTGATCCTCGCGAGAAGTGTCCCGAGTGCGTAGAGAAGGCAAGGATGCCGAGCCCGGGCCGAATGAAGGTCGAGAAGCCACGAGGCCCACGTCCCCCGCGCCCACTACGTCCCCCGCGCCCACCACGTCCCCGTCTGTAGCTCAGGTTACTCTCGTATATAGTCCCCGTTCCCGCCCTGAGCAGCGCCGAGCAGGCGCAGGCGGTCCTCGCCTGCTACCCGGACTATCTCGTCCGGTCTCATCGCCAGCGCTCCGCTGTGCGATTTGTACAGCTCATGTACAGGTCTCCCGAATCTCGCCGGTGGTACAACATGTACATCTTAGCTAGGGCCGATGTACTTCCCTCCCGCAACCGGCCCCTGACGAAAAGTGTTCGCCTTTCACGTCCTGGAGAGGCTGATTTCCCCCTGTGCCAGCTTTGAAGACCGCCCAGATGTACAACTTGTACACAGGCTCGGACTCCCTGTACAGCTCCCTGACGTCCCCGTCGGCGTCGCTGAAGGTCTCAGGTTCACATTCCCATGAGCCGGACTACATGGGAGTAGTGACCTCAAGGGGACTACTGCGCCGTAGTCCCTTCCAGGGGATACCGCTCGCTCTCCCAGGACCACAGACTGGACGTCGAGACAGCCGGAGCTGGCGGTGGCATCGGTCACACAGGCCAGCGTCGCCGCTGCCCAGGCTCTAGGACCCTGTCCGGGGGGTGCACGTGGGCACCCTCTCTCGAGAGGTTCTGAAGGTCATTCTGGTCGACCACACTGGAAAGGCACGTGTCCCGGCAGGCGTGGACGAAATCCGCGTCGGGTCCCGGCCGGGAAACGAATGGTACAGAGCTGAATGCGAAGCGACAACGGACGGAACTCATCGACGAATCGCAGGGTGACGGCGGCGCACACCGCCGAGCAACGGGAGCGGATGCGGCGTGGGCTGCGCATCCTGGCCCGGATCATCGCCCGCGCCCATCTGCAACGGCAGTCTTCCCGCCCTGGGGCTGCGGCGGGGGACTGCGCAAAGGAACGAGGCTCGCTAGCCGATCTCTGACACCCCGGCTGGCTTCCCCTTCCGATGCTTCTGCGTCCGAGCGCCAGACGGCTCACCGGGCGCTGCGCTACCACAAGACCGCCACGAAAACAATGTTTTGCAAGCCATTATCTTCGCCGTCTTTCCCATCCACAATGGGATGTCGGTCCATTGCCGACAGGAGCAGCCGAGTGACCATTGCGGAGCAAGGAACGAGAACGCCGGGCAAGAGCGCCCGGCCCGACCGCGACCTTGAGGACGCCATCCGCGAGTACGTGCGGACCTACGTCCTGTGGCGCGGACGTCGCCGCGCGGCCGAGGCATTCGGCGTCTCCCGGCACACCCTGTGGCGATTCCTGAGGCGGGGCCACGCGGGCCGCGCCCTGCCCCGCGCCGTCCTGGACACCGTGGGCGACAGCGTCGAGATGGTGGAGGCGGCGACATGGGCCATCGCCGTCACCGAGCGTGTGCTCGCCAGCAGGCCGAACCCCAAGGCCGCCCCTCCGTCCCGCTCCCTGCCCGAGGCGCTGGAGGATACCCTTCGGCTGCTGTGCGCCGCTCCCCTGGCCACCGCGGACGAGCTCTCCCGCTTCGGGCGCGTCCCGGCCTCCACCCTCCGAGACCGCCTCGGCAAGCTCGCCAAGCGGGGCCTCGTGGACTCCGTGCCCCATCACCTGGGCAGCTTGGGGCCGCACCCCAAGCGTCGCCACTTCCCCACGGAGCAGGGCATCGTCGCCGGAGGGAAGGTTGAGCACGGCACGGACTACTTCCTCAGCGAATATCCGGTGTCCAGGCAGTGGCTCCGGCTGCTGGCCGAGCGGCTCGACGCCCTGGCCGTGCTCCACCGCGTCGCCGCCATGGTCGCCGACGCCGACCCGCACAAAGATCCCGTGCGCGTGGACCACTACCGCAATGGCCCCTACGACATGCTGATTACGCTGTCAGAGGGCCGTTCCATCGGCATCATCCGCCAGGGCCAAGCCCTGCCCACGTCCAACCTCCGCTACCGCCTCAGGAGCGTGGAGCGGATGCGCAGCCGGGAGAGGCCCTTCGTCACCCTGGTGACGACCCACGCAGACCAGGCCACCCGCAGGGCCGTCCGCTCCCTGGGCGACCCGTCGGAGCACCGCAGGACCTTCGCGGCGACGGAAGGGGAGCTTCTGGCCGGAAACCACACCGGCGCAGTCTGGCAGCAGTGCGGGAGCGGCCTGGGTCACGATCCTCCTGTGCGCATCGACCCGGACACGTCTCTGACAGGCATCCTAGCCTGGATGAACAGACTGCTGGACACATCCCACTCCTTCCTTCGGGACAGGCCGAAGCCCGACCCCGAGATCCTCTACCCCTCAGATGTGCGGGCCGCCATGCCGGAGCCCGCTGAGCAACTCGCATCGGCTCTCTCGGTGAAGCTGACTCGCGTCGAGAAGGACGCCCTCGACTTGCTTTCTGCCTGGCCCCTGTGCACCCGGGAGCAGTTCGCAGGACTGATGGGCGGCGTCACCCTGCGTCGGGTCAACCAGGTGCTCCGCTCCCTCCGTGAACACGGACTTGTGCGGGAGGACGACTCCCTGCTCATGCTCACCGACGAGGGACTGACGCACCTGGCCCGCAGGGACCGGGCCGCCGTCGGGCTGACCCTCGACCGCTGGAGCCCTGAACCGTCATATTCCAACCCCGACGTTTATGCAGGGACCGGCCTGCGAGCCCTCGCATCCCAGATGCGCCACCACGCCGGCGTAGTCGGCTTCGCTTCGGCCCTCTCAGCCGAGGTAGCCCGCTCCCCTGATCACGACCTGTTCGACCTGCTGCCCACGTCCCGATCCAGCATCGGCTACCGCTACGACTGGACCACCTACGTCATCCACCCCGACGCCTCCTTCACCCTGGAGTACGAAGGCCGGTGGCGTCCCTTCCTGCTGGAGTTCGAGCGCCGGGCCACCACGCCGAAGCGTATCCCCAAGCGCCTGAGGTCCTATCGACGCTACTTCATGAGCGGCTGGGCTGAGCGCGACCACGGGGGCCATATGCCCCACGTGCTCTTCGTCTTCGAGTCCCCCGACAGCGAGAACGTATTCCTGGACGTCGCCGGCGAAGTGGACGATGTGCCCATCATCACCTCCAACGCAGAGGCTCTCGCTGAGCATGGCATCCTGGGGGACGCATGGATTCTTCCGCCCCCGCACTCCCTCGACAGGAGGCCCCTGGCCCTGACGTATCAGGTACAACAATGAACACCATTCCCGTCTCCGACGCTTCCAATAGGGGTTGTCCCAGCATAGCTGCTGGGACGACTTGCAGACGCGACACGTCACGTATCTCCCCTTGCGCCCTGCCGTGTACAACTCGTTGCAGAACTAACAGGTCAGGCTTCATCGTTGGCACTGAGCAGCCCACCCAGCCCCATGACCCGTCAGCTACGGACCCCAGCTACAGCCGCTCTGCCGCGGAGTCGGACACACGGGACCGCGAAGCCCTCGCACCATGCGGACAACTTGTCGCCGGAGCCGTCCTGCGTACTTCCTGTAGGGGCTAGAAGGATATTCTCCTCACCTGCCGTGTCAGCCCCCACCAGTTCCCCCAGAGGACAATCCGTTGCAGAACCGGCGGGCCGCGGAGCCGGTCGGATACCTCGCCGCCGAGACCCTTATCGACCTGTTCGACGCTCTCGACAGCGTGACGTGTCAGCCTGTAGAGGAGGAGAAAGTGATGGATGAGCCCGTTCGCTGGGTCACGAAAGCGGAGGCTGCCGAGGAACTGGATGTGTCCCTATCGACCCTGGACCGGAGGATCCGGAAGGGAGAGGTGGAGGTGCCCCGTGATGGCCGCCGTGTGTACGTGCGGATGGAAGGGGAGTACATCACAGATGAGGAGCTGCTGCGCCGGGCCATCGTCAGGAGGGACGAGCTTGAGCGGACGGTGCGGGAGATGGAGCGGAACGCCCTGGCGCTGGAGCAGAGAGCGTCCGAGATGGAGCGGGAGCGGGACGAGGCCAGGGAAGCCGTCTCCGCCGGTAGACGGGTGTATGATGAGTTGGAGGAGACGTGCCGGGAGGAGCGGGCAGCCCACGGGCGGACGAGGCGATTGGCCGTCAGGCTCGGCTTGGCCTTGGCTGTGCTGCTTGTCGTCTGCGTTCTACTCATCTGGCGGCTGGTGACGTAGGGACAGCACCCTGTGGATAGGAGGTCTTCGATGACGAGAGTTGCTCCGCAGCTCGCCGCCCTTCTCGGGCTGGGACTGTTGATGCTGTCGCCAACTGCCTGCACGCCTAGACCAGGCGCTCCCCACTGGCCGGCGGGGATGCGGGCGAAACCGTAACCGGAGAAACCCCGGCGCGCGCTGTGCCCGCTGGGAAGGTCGCCGTTCCGGCCCCGGTGGAGAGCGTTGAGATTACGTAGCGGAGTCGGACCCTCCCCAGTACTTCGTGGAGGTGGCTTCCGGCCTGCCCGACTCCTGCGCCAAATACCATGGCTACGAGGAGTTCCGCTCCGAGGCCGCCATCGTCATCACCGTAACCAACCTGGAGCCGTCGCCGTCCCAACAGGTCGCGTGCGCGGAGCGCTACCGGACTCACCGGGTCAACATTCCCCTGGGCGCCGACTTCGACCGGGGCAAGACGTACACCGTGAAGGTCAACGAAGCGACCGAGACGTTTATTGCCGGTGGAGAATCGGCGAATGGCGAGTCATCCGGCAGGGTTGCGCCGACACCCTCGGAAGAACCGACTCTGGTCAGACACTGTATTAGGCCCCGCCTGTACGCCTGGCACGGCTCGCTGCCGCGCTCGCCAACGGAGGATGCCGATCAGAGGGAGTACAGCATCCCTGCATTGCTAAAGGCTGTCTCCTGATGAACGGAGACAGAGACTCTGTCAAAGCCCGGCTAAAGGGAGTGTCAAGAGTGTCGTCCTGGCAGCGGCCATCCTAGCGAAGAGAGATTCCGAGGTTGGGCATGTCTAACAGAGTCATCAGCTACAGCCAGATGAAGGATAGTTCGAGAATTGACGGAGGCCCATGGGTGTCGGCACGCCGTTAGGGGAACCTTCGTTAGCCTCTGGCCCATGGAAGCACGCCGAAGTGGGCGTAAGGTCACTGAATGGCCAACTTGATGCCGTAGGAGACGTCGCCTACATCGTACTTGAGGAATGCGTGGACAAAATAAGTGCCCTCCGGGAGGTCAAGTCCATGTGCTTCCGCTACGTCAGTCGAATAAACTTCCTCTCCCCACCTCAGCACGGGTTTATTCTCCATAACAGGGAATATTGTAAGCCGCACCTGTTCTGGACTGGAATTGTCATCTGGAATAACAACCTCGAATCCGTCCCTTCGGTTTATGACGACGGTGGGAGCATTGTCAAAGTCACGCCACCCCGCACTTTCCGAACAGACGGTGCTGTCGATACTTACCGGCCAGCAGTAGCTGCCCCTCCATCCTGGAATGAGGCGTGAACCATATTCAAGATATACCTGTGGGATTGGAGGAACAGCCGCTGGCGACGGCGACGGAGGTTGCTGCTGAATGGCCGTCACCGTGGGTGCCGTCGATGTCGAGGAGATTCTGAGTTCCTGAGAGTCGCTTCGTTCCGGTCCCTGTACAGCAGGATGTGGCGATGGAGTCATGTCGTACCCCACATCGTCTGACTTAGCACAAGAGATGGCCACAACACAAAGTGCGACTGCTACGGCTACTACACCCATGACGAGCACCTCTCTATGATTTCGGGTTGGTTGGAACGGTGGAGTGGCAGCAGATCGCGTAACACCACGACCACTTCCACCAACTGCCCAACCTCTTGAAGAATTCTACTCGATTAGCCGACAGGGAGCGTGATAGGAAGATCGCAGGGGAGGGACTAGGGCTTGCGATCTGCAAGGGCATAGTAGAGGCGCACGGGGGCCGCATCAGAGCCGAGAGCAGTGGCGGGGAAACGCGGAACGCGAATCACCTTCACGTTCCCTGTGTCGCAGACGCCGTTGTGGGGCTTACCAGCGACGCTCAGGTCGTTAGGTCGGGGGATGCAGTCAAGCTTCTCGCAGTGGAACCGGATCCGACCGTCCGGTGAAGTTGTCGGCGACCGAGTACAAGCTGCTCTTCGAGCCTTCCACAAACGCCGGACGGGTGATGACCCACGACCAGATACTGCAAGGGGTCTGGGGATCGGAGTACTTTGGTGATGTTCAATTGCTGCGCGCCACAATGAGGAATCTACGCCGCAAGCTGGGAGACGACGCCAACGAACCAAGGTATATCTTCACCGAGCCCCGGGTGTCTCTGTCCTTGTTCGGGTCTACAAGCCCACTTGCGCGATAGTCACTAACTCACTACAATCTACATGGACGTGCACCTTTGGGCCAGGCAAAGGTGAGGGGCATGATATGGCTGTAGACCAAAAGGACAAATACCTAGAGATGGTGATGCGGGGCAAGTACCAGAGACTGTTCGCCTATCTGCGCAGCCTACAAGTCCCGGAGTGGAGGACATCCTTCAGGGAGGTAGAGGCGGTGGTCGGTTTCGAGTTGCCTCCATCGTCACGGCTGCACCGGCCCTGGTGGGGAAATCAACGGGGCGGTAGTGGCCACAGCCACGCCCTTGCCTGGAGCGTCGCGGGATGGGAGACCGCGGAGGTGGATATGGAAGCCGAGACGCTGCTGTTCCGGCGAACGCACTCCAGGCCCGTACCCAGGCTTCCCCTCGACGAGGCGTGGCCGGTCCACCCCACCGCTGTGTGGCCGGAAGGCCTGAGCCTCAGGCGAGAGGATCTCTATGAGGAGAGGGTCTAGCTCGCAATGTTCATAGACACCAACGTGCTGGTGAAGTCCCGCATCCTCGGTGCGCCAGATCACGACACGGCCCGGGCACGCCTGGACCGCGCTTTTCGAAACCCTGAACCATTGAGGATAAGCCGACAGGTGATGCGCGAATACCTGGCAGTCGTTACTCGCCCCCAGACTTGGCCGGTAAGTATCACCCGCGAGGACGCTCTTGACGACGTGAGCAGATTGATTGGCAGCTTCGAGATACTTGAGGATGGCCCCGCGGTGACCGATTGGCTGGTGGCGCTATGCCGGGAGATTCCCGCTGGCGGGCGGCAGATTCACGATGCCAACATCGTGGCGACCATGCTGGCGCATGGAGAGCGCAGGCTGTTGACGTTCAACACGTCGGATTTTCGACGCTACGGAGACCGCATCGAGTTGGTAGGCAATTGGGAGGCGTCCTGCAATTGAGGAATCTCGGGATGATTAGACGCGTGTCGAACCGTCTGCGGCGAAGGCGGAGGGATAAACGGGAGGCCAAGAGGGTGGATTTATCTGGAGAGGAAGTGTTCAAGTTGCTTGTCTGGCTTCTCTTGGGAGTGGCATTTTTTTGGATTGTCTTGTCTTCCTTGGGGCAAGACGGGTCCGCTGATGCATTGTTGCCGGTAGTGTTCGCGGTCATCCTTGTAATGATCAACCAGATGGTCTCTTGGCAACGAGACAGGGAGCGCAAGAAGCACGAGGAGCGGATGGAGGAGTTGGTTACCGGGATCAGGAAGGAATTGAAGGAGATGAACAGTCACATGGTTCGAATCAAGCCATCCGATAGGAGGACAGCATGAAGAAGAAGCATCTACAGCCCCTAACGCCCGCGGCGCTCTACGCCAGGGTGTCCAGCGACCGGCAGGACGTGGACCTGTCCGTGTCCGCCCAGCTACGGGCGCTCAAGGACTACGCGAAGGCCAACGGCTACTCCGTGGTTCGCGAGTACGTGGACGAGGCTGAGAGCGGCCGCGTCGCCGACAGGCCACAGTTCAAGGAGATGATCGAAGAGGGCAGCAAGGCTAAGGCCCCCTTCGAGGTGATCCTAGTCTGGAAATTCAGCCGCTTCACCAGGAAGCGCGAGCACGCCGTGGCTTTCAAGTCCCAGCTGCGGCGAAAGGGCATCCGCGTGGTGTCAATCACCGAGCACGCTGATGATTCCCCCACGGGCAAGCTCATGGAGGCCATCATCGAGTCCGTTGACGAATTCTACAGCGAGAATCTTGCCCAGGACGTCGTCCGGGGGATGAGGGAGGCCGCATCACGCGGCTTCTTCATGGCTTCCGTAGCTCCCTTCGGCTACAGGCGCATCAAGGTCAGTGACGGGGTGAAGGAGCGCCCCGCGCTGGAGGTCGATCCCGCCACGGCCCCGGTGGTGAAGGAGGTATTCGAGAGCTCGCTCAGGGGCAACGGCCTCAAGGAGATATGCAAGGGGCTGAACGAGCGGGGCATCACCAACAGGGGCAACCGCTGGAACAAGGGAAGCCTCCACTACGTGCTCACCAACGAGGCTTACACCGGCACCGCAGTCTGGGGCAAGACCGGCAAGGGTCAGAAGACCGCCGACCCGGTGAGGGTAGAGGGAGCGTGGCCCGCGCTGGTGTCGAGGGAGCTGTTCGAGAAAGTGCAGCAGGCGATGAGGGACCGCGCCCCCAAGGTGCGGAGGCCCGCGAGAGTCGGGAGCAAGTTCCTGCTGAGCGGGCTGCTCAAGTGCGGTGTGTGCGGCAAGAGCTACTCCGCCCAGGGAGCCAAGAGCGGCAAGTTCGCCTACTACATCTGCGGCACCCTGTTCAGGGAGGGAGCGGGAACGTGCAGCGCCCGCTACCTGAACGCGCCGAAGCTGGAGACGTTCGTGGTGGAGAAGATCAGGGAGCGGATCCTCAACGAGGAGACCATCACCGAGTTGGTGACGCTGGTGGCTGAGGAGATCGACGCCATGGCCGGAGAGCTTTCCGGCAGACTGGAGGTGGTCGAGGCGGAGCTATCGGACGTGCGGAAGCGCCTTGAGAAGCTCTACGAGGCCATAGAGACCAGCGAGTTGACCCTTGAGGTCCTGTCGCCCCGCATCATGTCTCTGAGGCACCGTGAGGAGCAGCTGGAGGCTGCGCGTGACGACGCCGAAACCCAGCTTGAGCAGCGGAGGGTGGAGTTGCCGACGACGGACGAGATAAGGGGATACGTGGCGGACTTCCGGGATTTCCTGAAGGACGGGACGATCCCGGAGAAGAAGGCGCTCATCCGCAACTTCGTTGAGGGCATCGAGGTGGTGGGAGACGAGGCGACGCTGACGTACACGGTCCCCATGCCGAGCGACGGGGCGACGTTGGAATCGACCTCGGTTCTTGATTTCGTCAAGCCAGGGGTGCTGTGCTGTGCTCTAGCCGCCCGGCAGGGGGCGGGGCTGAGGCTAAAGGCTATGTGCACTTCGGCGCGCTTCCCTCTCAAAGGGCTCCATGCGGCGTAGTCGGGGGCCTGCCCTAGCGTGCGTGTATGATACTACGCCGGGGTCATGATCGTCCCGCAGCGTCCATCCAGAAGCTGCCGATGGGGAAAGAGGTGATGGACTCAAGCTACAACCAGCGAAACCGGCTGCAGACCCGGCGGCTCAAGGTGCTTCGCAGCCTGACGGATGAGGACCTCCTGCGCCCTGTCGGCGAGCACTGGACCGTCGGGATCGCGCTGGCCCACATCCAGTACTGGGATGGGCGCGCGGCAGGCGCCATCGAGGCGTGGAGGCACCACGGTCTCCCGCTGACCCTGTGGACCGACGGCGAGGGTGTGGTAAACGACGTGCGGCTTCCGGTATGGGGTGAGTGTGCGCCGCGTGAGGCGCTGGAGCAGGCCATCAAGACAGCGGAGGTGCTCGACCGCATAGTGGAGGACCTCAGCCCAGAGGAGGCCGAGGCCGTAGCGGCCCAGCGGTACCGAGTGCTCGACCGGTCGATGCATCGTGCGGAGCACCTCGGCGACATCGAAGCGGCACTCAGTCTGAAGTCAGCGCGGATGACGCCATGAAGTCGATCCTGTTCCTGGACGACTGGATGGTGGAGCACAGGGACTCGCTGGAGCGGGTCTGGGGCAAGCCCGAGTTCGTGAAGGAGCTGTTCACGGACTACTATCCCGGGTTCCTGGGGTACAGCGGCTACATGACCGTCTTCCGCGATGAGCAGGTGGGCCGGTACGTGCTATACCTGGCCGTCTTTCCGCCGGAGGCCGACCCCGGGGTGTTCGTGGTCAGGCTGGAGTCGGACAATCCGTTCGAGTGGCCCCATCCCGTCTACGACGCCGGCGTGACACCGGCATGGAAGGGGTTCGAGAGGGTGGTGCTGGACCAGCACGGGCAGCGCTTCTGGCCCTTCTCGGTCATCCCACTTGCCGGGACGCCGATAGCTGACAGGGGCTACGTGACCGGGGAGTGGGTCATGCCTCCGCTGGCCGACCGGCGGCAGGCCGCGCGTGAGGGCGTGAGTGCGCTTGGCTTCTCGCGCGACGGGCTGAACTTCGAGGTCGACAGGGACAACCCATGGCGCAGGCCGGGGTCGGACGTGCCCGGGCACATCACCTGGAACGAGGGGGCCGGGCACTTCAACATCTACACCCGGAACGTGAACCTGGACCGCAGGATCGCGGTATCGACCTCTCCCGATCTGCGGAGCTTCTCGAAGCCGTTCACGTGCATACAGCCGGACGCCCTCGACAGGGTCGGTACGGAGTTCTACGAGATGCCCGCACACCCCTACGAGGACATCCTGGTGGGGTTCCTGAAGATCCAGACGGTCGACCACTTCGAGATGCGGCGGTACAAGCGGACGGGGCGGATGGAGACGCAGCTTGCCTACAGCTACAACGGTCTGAGCTGGTACCGCCCCAACCGCGAGGCATTCCTGGGGCTGCGGGACTACGGTCTCCTGGGCGGCGGGCAGGTGTACGGCCAGGAGCTGCTGCGGACGCCGGACGACAGGCTGCTGTTCTACTCGTCGGCGACGATGGGTGAGCACGCGTTCTACCCCGACATGCAGGAGGCGGGTGTGGACACGACGGGCGTGATCGGCCCCCTGCTGCACGAGCTGCGGCTGGACGGCTTCTGCTCGCTCAAGACCTACGCTAGGGAGGGCCTGCTCAGGACGAAGACGTTGATCCCGAGGTCGGGCGGCCTGACGTTCAACGTCCGCACGACGAACCACACGCGCATCCTGGTCCGGATGCTGGACGGCGAGACGGCAGAACCGATTGAGGGGTACGGCTGGGACGAGGCAGTGCCGATCAGCGGGGACCACCTGTTCGCGCCCGCTAGATGGGCCGAGCGGGAGGACATTTCGGGGCTCGTCGGCAGGCCGGTGCGAATCGAGGTCGCCATGCACGAGGCGGAGCTGTTTGCGATACGGCTGGACCACGACGCCTACTTCGCGACACTGCCGCTGGGGTCGCTGGCATGACCGGGCGGGGCGGTGGCGAGGTCGAAGGGCTGGCAGCCGAGGTGATGTCGCGGCTCGAGGCCGCCGCGAACCCCCAGCGGGCGGCGAAGGGCGCGTCGTACACACCCACCGGCGCCAGGATCATCGGTGTCACCGTGCCGGACATGCGGAGGGTCGCCCGCGACGCCGCCAGGGAGCTTAAGGACGCGACGCCGGGCGCAGTTCTCGACCTGGCGCGGGCACTGATCGACTCGCACACGCTGGAGGGGAGGCAAGCCGGGTACGAGGTGCTGAGCCGCCACAAGGGCGTCCGCGCGGCCCTGGATGCGTCCGCCGTGGAGTCGCTTGGCCGCGGTATGGACAACTGGGCGAGCGTCGACGCGTTCGGATGGCTGGTCTCCGGCCCGGCATGGCTCGAAGGCCGCATCGGCGACGAGGTCATCGACGAATGGGCGCGCTCGGAGGACCGGTGGTGGCGACGCGCGGCTCTCGTCTCGACGACGGTCCTGAATAAGAAATCGCTGGGCGGCAGCGGCGATACCCCGCGCACGCTGAAGGTTTGCGGGATGCTGGTTGCTGACTACGACGACATGGTCGTCAAGGCCCTGTCGTGGGCGCTCCGGGAGCTCGTGCCCTGGGACAAGCCAGCGGTTGCGCACTTCCTGGAGGAGCATGACGGCATCCTGGCTGCGAGGGTGAAGCGCGAGGTGCGAAACAAGCTGGAGACGGGGCTCAAGAACCCCAGGAGCCGCTAGAAAAACTACAGGTTGAGCCTGTCGACGATTTCACCAGATGCGGCTTTCTTGACTACCTCGAAGACCACATCGGAGGGAAGATGCCGTATATCTTGACCCTTCCCCCTCAGAAGGTCTTTAGTTCTAGTCCAGACGGACTGGTCACGGACGGCGTCCAGGTAGTTGTGCCCTTCCCAAGTGAGGCCATCTACCACAGCAACCCCTCTGCCGCGACTCATCCAATGCATCTTTCCGTTGACTATCCCAGCCGAAATCAACAGGTCGATATGGTAGTTGACCAGATGCTCAGGATAGTCAGGCACGCTCACTTTCGCAGACCTAGCCTCAATACGCTCAGTAGTGAGCAAGATTTGGCGAACCAATTCCATGTCTCGCTTCATCTCTCACCTATTCCATGGATGACCTTATCGCCATTGTTCTTGCCCTACAGCATAGCGATTGTCTACGCGCCGTCTCGCCGCTTGTTAGTTCCTTGGGTATTGAGATCGGTTGGAGACTCGTGCTCAGCACCAGGAGCCGCTAGTGCTCGCGGTATATCTCGACGGCGGCGTGGGTGAGGACGCTGCCCTTCATCGGGACTTCGGGCTTCCTGAGGCGTACCCTCACCGCCTCCACGCCGGAGTGAGCGAGGACCCGCTCTGCTATCGCGGCTGCGACGCTCTCCAGGAGGTTGTGGCTGGGGCCCTCGACGACCTCCTTGATGCCCCGGTAGACCTCGGAGTAGTCGACCGTATCGTCCAGGTTGTCGGTCCGGCCCGCCGTGGCAAGGTCGCAGAAGATGTCGAGGTCGACGATGAAGCGCTGGCCCAGCTCCTTTTCGGCAGGGTTTACGCCGTGGAAGCCGTAGAAGGTCATGCCCTTCAGCTCGATCTTGTCCTTCAAGGTTGCTCCCCTGGAAATCTCTTCGAATTGGCGGAGCACTGCCCTTCGACAGGCTCAGGGCGAGCGGACTGCGGTATCGGCGCTCCTGGGGCCGTCAAGGTCAGGCCGTGCGGCCGGCTAGCTCGAGGATGCCGCGGGCTCTCTTGACCACGGGCGCGTCGACCATGCTGCCGTCGACCGATACCGCGCCGGTGCCTGCCCTCTCGGCCTCGTCGAAGGCGTCCACAATGCGGGTGGCCCATGCGACCTCGGACGGCAGCGGACCGAAGCCATCGTTGATCGCGTCGATCTGGGCAGGGTGGATGGCAAACTTGCCCTTGAAGCCGAAGCGCCTGGCGGAGGCGCAGTCCCGCCGCAGGCCGTCCTCGTCGCGGAACCTCACGTAGGGCGTGTCGATGGCCAGTACGCCCGCGGCCCGGGCCGCGATGCAGACAGCGCTGCGGGCGTACGCGACCTCGCCGCCGCCCTCCGTGCGCTCGATCATCATGTCGTTGGCCAAATCCTCAGCGCCGAACGCGACTGCCGCCACCCGCGGCGCGGCGCATATCTCGTATGCGTTCACCACGGCCATTGCGGACTCGATCCAGGGTACGAGTGCGATGCTCCCGGGGTCGATGCCCCGCTGGGACTCCAGCCTGCCGACAGCGTCGCCTATCCCCGCGATCTCGTCCGCCGACGCGGTTTTGCCGACGGTGATGCCGAAGACGCCCGGCGCAACCGCGGCCTCGAGGTCCTGCTCGAAGAGGCCTGAGCCGGAGGCGTTGACGCGCGGGATAACGGGGATGCCAGTCTCGATGAGCCTGGGCAGGAAGGAGGCGACTGTCTCCCTGCCCTTCTCCTTCTCGCTCCAGGGGACTGCGTCCTCCATGTCGGGCACGAAGGCGTCGGGTGCGAGCCCCAGCGCCTTGGTGAGCATCCTGGGGTTGTTTCCCGGCACGAACAGGGGGCTGCGGAGGGGTCTCATGGCGGCTGCCAAGTATACCACGCGCTGTTTGACACCCCCGGAAACGGCGTGATTACATGACTCCCCATGACCGCCCCGCGTATCGAGATCATTGGCGTGACCGGCCTTCCCGAGATAGAGCCCGGCGCCCGGCTGGGCGAGTTGGTGGCGGGCGCCTGCCGGACACAGAACACGCCTCTGCAGGGAGGCGACATCGCCGTCGTTACGCAGAAGGCCGTCTCGAAGGCCGAGGGCCGGCTGGTGGACCTGGGAAGCGTAGAGCCCTCCCAATTCGCGCTGGAGTTCGCGCGGCAGAGCGGCAAGGACGCCAGGGGCGTCGAGGTAGTGCTGGGCGAGAGCCGCAGCATCGTCCGCTCCGACGCCGAGCGGGGCATCCTGATCACCGAGACGCACCACGGCTTCATCTGCGCCAACGCAGGCGTCGACTCATCCAACGTCCCGGGCGATGACGTTGTGTCGCTGCTGCCGGAGGACCCGGACCGGTCGGCCGGGGAGATCCGGGAGCAGATACTCCGCGCAACGGGCGTCGACACGCCCGTGATCATCACGGACACGTTCGGACGTCCCTGGCGCGAGGGCCAGGTGAACTTCGCTGTGGGGGTGTCCGGGATGGAGGTGTCCAGGGACTACCGCGGAGAGGCCGATGCCTCGGGCAAGGTCATGGCCGTGACGATTATCGCCGAGGTCGACGAGATAGCGGCGGCGGCAGAGCTGGTGATGGGAAAGGTGGACGGGGTACCCGCGGCGATCGTGCGGGGCTATCGATATCGGCGCGGTGACGGCGGAACCGGTGCGCTTCTGCGGAGCCGCTCGACGGACCTGTTCCGGTGAGCGGGCTTTGCCGCAGACAAGGCGCCACGGCCCGTGCGGCGCAGCGCCTGTCTACAGGTCTGGGTTCGGTTCTCTACTCGTAGTCGTCCTCGATGGCGGGCTCGCGACGGACGTTGATCTTGGCGCTCTTGGCCAGCTGCTCGACGGATATGTCGTAGCCCCAGGCCGAGCCCTCGATGTAGTTCGGGAAGTCCTTCTCGGTACCGCATGCCAGGCAGGTGCCCTTGCTCGAGGGTCCGTTCGGCGTGGCGATCATCCACTGGTGCAGGCAGGCGGACGCCTCCAGGACTTCCGGCTCGGCCACTGCAACTGACGATGCGACTGACGTTTCCATATCTCCTTACTCCTTATTCCAAGTTCACTGCGCCTGCTTTACATGAATTGCAACGCACGAATTGAAATGTATGATGCGCAATTCTAGCAAAGCGGTTCACCACACGTCAACGTATTTCGTAGCTTTCTGATGCACATTTGCCAGATAGAACGCTGGCCGCAGCCGGCCGGTTAGCAGGCCGGTGCTATGCGGGCATACGAAATGCGTCGCCTGGTGCGCGTCCGGCCCGGCCTGGTGGCAAGGGGCCGGCATTACTCGCTGGAATTGCCCCCTGTTGGGTCCTGCCCGCCGCTTTGGGCCAGGGCCTGTCCCCACCCCGCGCGCTCCCTCGGACGCCGCCGGTCGAGGAAGCGGCGCCCCCACCTGTAGGCGAAGAACAGGACCACCGCCAAGACCGCCGAGCCCGCGACCACGACCCAGCCTAACAGGCTGTACTGGCCGGCGAGTGCCGACTGCTGTTCGGGCTCGAAGATGGGGCCTACTTCGAGCGAGGCCCCCCTGAACAGGCCGGATCTGGTCGTGCCGGTGAAGAGCTGGAATGTCTCACCGTAGTTGTCCGGTACGGCCAGGGTTGACACGCCGAGGGTCCGCAGGCCGTGGTTGACTGGCTGCCACGACTCGCCTCCATCCTCGGAGCGGAATACGCCGTCGGCGTCCGTGCCGGCGAACAGCGTGTTATCGCTGGCATAGTCGGGTGAGAATGCGACTGCCAGGAAGGTCGAGCCCTCCCTGAGACCGTCGCGCAGCCGGGTCCACGAGCCACCCCCATCCGTCGACCTGAAGAGCCCGACAGTGGTGCCGGCGACCAGCGTGGAGTCTGACCCGAACTCGGGCGACACCAGCATCGACTGTACCCTGAGACCGCCCAGGCCGTCGTTTACGGCTTCCCAGGAGCGGCCCCCGTCCACGGACCGGAAGACTCCGTCCGAGATCGTAGCCGCGAACAGTGTGCCGTCCGTGACAAACCGCGGGGATATGGCCAGCTTCCAGACCGATGCGCCCTCGAGACCGGTCGACCCTTCCCAAGTTTCGCCGCCGTCGTGCGACCGCAGGACGCCCTGGGACCCGCCGGCAAAGACAGTGTCATCGGAGGCGTAGTCCGGCGAGAAGGCAACGGCGGGAACAGGCGCCTCGTTATCGAAGACATCTAGCCGCTCCCACACCTCGCCCCGGCTCGTCGTGCGGAAGACTCCATCCGCGGTGCCGAGCATCACTGTTGAGTCGGCTTCGTAGCTGGGGGAAACCGCGATGGTCCACACGTCGGGCAGGAGCCAGTCCCCCCCCGAGGCGACCGTGAGACCCCTCGTGACCTGCTGCCAGGTGTCGCCGCCATCGGGCGACCTGGACACTACGCCGTCTGAGGTCGAGAAGAACAGGGTCGGGTCCGACACGAAGTTTGGGGCGAGGGCCACGCTCCTGACGTTGGTGACGCCGGTGATGCCCTTGGTGATCTGCTGCCAGGTGTTCCCGCCGTCGACGGAGCGCAGGATGCCGCCGGTTCCCGCGCCCGCGAACAGTGTGAGGTCGGTGGCGTAGGCTGGCGACACGGCGAAACCCTGCACCCGGCTGTCCGAGATCGACCTCTCTTCGTTGAGCTGCTCCCAGGAGTCGCCGCCGTCGACCGACCGGAAGACGACTCCAAAGGCGCCCGCGAAGATAGTGGAGTCGGCCTGGAACTCGGGCGAAAACTCCACGGCGGGGAACCGTTGGAAGGCCAGGCCTTCCTCGACCCGGCTCCAGGTGTTGCCTCCGTCGGTGGAGCGCATGATGCCGTTGTGCAGTGTCCCGAAGAATGCGGTGGAGTCGAAGGCGAAGTTGGGAGACAGGCTGATTGCGATGGGGGAGACCTGCCGGAACCCCTCGTCGATCTCGGTCCACGTCGCGCCGCCGTTGGTGGAGCGGTACAGCCCGCCGTCCGGCGTGGTGAACTCGCCGCCCCCGAAGGACCGGCCGGTCCGCCTGCCGAGGAGTCCCGCGAAGATGGTCGAGTCGCTCTGGAAGTCCGGCGAGATCCCGAGCGACAGGACGGTCGCGCCCGTCAGGCCCGTGTCCGCGACGCTCCAAGAACTGCCCGCATCCGTGGACCGGTACACGCCGTCGCTCGTACCCGCGAAGAGGGTGGAGTCGTCCGCGAACCCCGGAGAAATGGCGAGCACGAGCACCTTGGGGTTCTCGAGCCCCTCGACGACCTCTTCCCAGGAGTCGCCGCTATCCGTGGAGCGGAAGACGCCCGTCGGGCCCGCCGCGAAAAGTGTGCCGTCCGTCTCGTAGGCGGGCGAGGCGACCATCGTCGCGATGATCCGTCCCAGGCCCGGGCTGTTGATCCTGCGCCAGGTGGCGCCTCCATCCCTGGACCTCAGGACGCCGCGGCCGTCCGTGCCCGCGAAGACCGTGCTGTCGGTACCGTAGGCCGGCGAGGCGACGATCGACCATGCGTAGCCGCCCGTGGGGCCGATGGACTCCCACGAGCCGTCGGCGCGCGCAGTCCCGGGCGCTGCTACGGCAAGCGCCAGCAGGCCGACCGCGGCCAACACCGCGACCGTACGTCTTGTGATGGAGTGCAGGGCCAAGCCGATCTCCGAAATGACAGGCGCAAGCGGCCTCAGCCCAGCTTGCGCTAGCTACAGTCTAGCAACTGCACGGCAGCACGGTCAAACGAGACCAGCCACCGACACCATACCGTCATACCGGGCGAAAGCCGGTATCCAGTCCTCTGTCGTCGTAACATACAGGGACCATGACACGTGACCGGCGCTCGGAGTCGAGAGCAGAGTTCGTCCCAAAGGGGATGCTCATCGACCTGGACGACACGATCATCCACTTCCCCGGGCAGGAAGAGTGCTGGCGCGAGGTGTGCGCCGCCGCAGCCGGCCAGGTCCCGGGACTGGATGCCGGCGATCTGTTCCGCGAGATCACGAAGACGCGCTACTGGTACTGGTCGGACCGGGAGCGCCATCGCGTTGGCAGGCTGAACCTGAATGTCGCCAGCGTCGGCATAGTCCGGCGGTCTCTCCGCACGCTGGGGTTCGATCTGCCCGACCTTGCCCGCGACCTGGGCCTGGCATACAGGGCCAGGCGAAGTGAAGGAGCCGAGCCCATTCCGGGGGCGGTCGAGGCCCTACGGCGGTTCACCAGCCGCGGCATACGCCTCGCCATGATCACCAATGGGAATGGCGAAGGCCAGAGGGCCAAGGTCGAGCGTTTCGACCTCGCGCGGCACTTCGACCAGGTCCTCATCGAGGGCGAGCTCGGTTACGGCAAGCCGGACCGGCGGGTCTATCTGGGGGCGATGGCCGCGCTGGGCGCGGAGCCAGCCGAGACGTGGTGCGTGGGCGACAACCTGGAGTGGGAGGTCGCGGCTCCGCAGAAGCTCGGCATCTATTGCGTCTGGGTCGACCCGACGGGCGAGGGCCCGCCTTCAGGCTCGGGCATCACGCCCGACCGCATCGTAACCTCGATAGCCGAGCTCGACTTCGACGAAGCGACTGGCCAGTGAATCATGCCGGGTGGGGTTCCGCAGGACTTCAATCGAGGGGACTGCGGAACGGCGGCCTGGTGCGGCGGACCGACTCGATGCGGCGCTCGGCGATGCGGTTCGCCGCTACGTGTGTGGGCACGTCCTCGGCCCGCGAGGCCTCGATGACCCTGGCGGTCGTGTCGTAGATCCGCTCGGTCATCTCGCGGGCCCGGTCGGCCCTGTAGACGCCGCCGATCTCCGACGCGACGGTGATGATCCCGCCGGCGTTGATGACGAAGTCGGGCGCGTAGAGTATCCCCCGCCGCTGCAGCTCCGCCCCGTGCTCGTCCGACAGGAGCTGGTTGTTCGCACCCCCGGCGACCACCTCGCACCGCAGGCGCGGGATCGTCTCGTCGTTCAGCACGCCTCCGAGGGCGCACGGCGAGAAGATGTCGCACTCCACGTCGTATATCTCGTCCGCGCCCACGACCTCCGCGCCCAGCTCGGCCGCAGCCGCCCGGGCGTCTTCGTAGATGTCGGTGACCACGAGCCGCGCGCCCTCCCCGACCAGGTGGGGCGCCATCTGCTGCCCCACGTGACCGAAGCCCTGCACTGCTGCCGTGCGTCCGCCCAGGTCGTCGTCGCCCCAGGCCGCCTTGGCGGCCGCCTTCATGCCCAGGTAGACGCCCAGGCCGGTCAGGATGGACGTGTCGCCGCTGCCGCCCATCGACAGGGGCAGCCCGACGACATGCCGCGTCTCCAGGGCGATGGGCTCCAGGTCCGCCGGCGTCATGCCCACGTCCTCGGTGGTGACATAGCGTCCCCCCAGGCTGTCGACGAAGCGCCCGAAGGCGCGGAGCAGCGCCTCCGTCTTGTCGGTGCGCGGGTCGGCCCAGATGAGCGCCTTGCCGCCGCCCAGGGGCAGGCCGGCCACGGCGGACTTGTAGGTCATCGCCCGCGAGAGCCGCAGCACGTCGGTGACCGCCGCCTCCTCGCTGGCGTGCGGCCATATCCTCACCCCGCCGCAGGACGGCCCCAGCGTCGTGTCGTGCACGGCGATGAAGGCCTTCATCCCCGCCGCCGTGTCGCTCCCCGCGACCAGCAGCTCGTGTCCGTGTTCAGTCATGTGGGCCAGTGTGTCCAATCGAGACCTCCGCAGGTAAAAGGCTATATGTACATTCTAGCAATTTTACGGAATTCGTCGCCGGCCCCAACTTGAGCCTGTCGTAGAGGCGGCTCGGCCTCTTCCCCCCGAGGAGACCTTTGAACAACCCGTCATGCGCGCGCTCATATAGTCGTCGTTCCTGCGGAGGCAGGAGCCCAGAGGAGTGGAAGGGCGGGGTCCCTCGCCGGGCCCCGGAGTTATGCAAAGATCTCCCGAGGGGGAAGATTGAGCCTGTCCTGAGATTGCCGAAGGGATGGGGGCTCTCACCCCGCCGAAGATCAAGACTGCCTGCGTCACACCAGGTCTGAACAACTACGGTGCCGGTGAACAGGGGGTGCGGAGGCGCCTGCGTCGGCTATAATGCGGACTGACGGACCGACCCTGGCCCATCGCCTGGAGGCTTCATGAGGACCAACATCATTCGGGAGAAGCTGAGCCGAGACGAGCCCACGGTGAGCACGCACATCCACACGACCTGGCCGTCGGTGGTCGAGGCGCTGGGACACACTGGGCTCTACGACTACGTGGAGTTCGTCGCCGAGTACGGCTCCTTCGACCTCCACGACCTGGACAACCTGTGCCGCGCCGCCGAGCTCCACAAGCTGGGCTCTATGATCAAGGTCGACCAGAGCCACCAGGAATTCCTGGGCCAGCGCGGCATCGGCGCCGGCTTCGGCAGTGTGCTGTTCACCGACGCCCGCTCGGCCGCGGAGGTCCGGGAGTGCGTGCGCATCGCCCGAGCCGACACCCCCGAGTGGAGCGGCCTGTACGGCGCGGCCACCAGGCGCAACACCTACATGGGCTACGGCGGCGGCGAGTCCTACGTCGACCTCATCAACGACACCGTCGTCGCGGTCATGATCGAGAAGAAGGGCGCGGTCGACGACCTCGACGAGATCCTCGACATACCCGGCGTGGACATGGTCCAGTGGGGCGGTTCAGACTACTCGATGAGCGTGGGCCTCGCCGGCCAACGGACCCATCCGGACGTCGTCGCGGCCCGTGACAGGGTCTTCAAGACCGCGCTGGCTAGGGGCGTGGCCCCGAGGGCGGAGGTGCAGACGGCGGACGACGCCAAGGAGTACCTCGACATGGGCGTCCGGCACTTCTCCATCGGCACGGACATCACCATCCTGTACGGCTGGTGGCAGGACAACGGCGAGGACCTCTGGAAGACCATGGAGGACGCGGGAGTGGGCCGGGTCGAATGACCTCCCGGCCCCAGGAGCCGGGTTTGGCTACGGAACGCATCGTTTCGGGGGACCCACAGGAGGAGGACCGCCCGGTCGACGACACCCTTCGGCCCAAGCGGCTTGAGGACTACATCGGCCAGGAGCGGCTTAAGTCCAACCTCGACATCTTCATCGCCGCGTCCTCGCAGCGGGGCGAGCCGCTGGACCACGTGCTGCTCCACGGGCCGCCCGGCCTGGGCAAGACGACCCTGGCGAATATCATCGCCCGCGAGATGGACACGCGCATCAAGACCACGTCCGGCCCGGCCATCGAGCGCCCCGCCGACATGGTGGCGGTCCTGACGCGGCTCCAGAAGGGCGACGTGCTGTTCGTCGACGAGGTCCACCGCCTCCACCGGGTCGTGGAGGAGGTCCTGTACGGCGCCATGGAGGACTTCGTGGTCTCGTGGGTGATCGACAAGGGGCTCAAGGCCAGGAGCATCAACCTGGCGATCCAGCCCTTCACGCTGATAGGCGCAACGACTCGCTACGGCATGGTCAGCTCACCGCTGAGAGACCGCTTCGGGCACGTGTTCAGGCTCGACTTCTATGACGAAGAGGCAATGCACACGATAGTCCGTCGGTCGGCGCGGATACTCGACATCGAGGCTGAGGACGACGGCCTGCAGCAGATAGCCCGCCGGTCGCGCGGCACACCCAGGGTCGCCAACCGCCTGCTGAAACGGGTGCGCGACTATGCCCAGGTAGTCGGCGACAACGTGATCACCGCAGGCATATCCCTCGATGCGCTGGGCAGGCTGGAGGTGGACGGCCTGGGGCTGGACGACTCGGACCGGCTGGTGCTGACCACGATCATCGACAAGTTCGACGGCGGGCCCGTGGGCATCGAGACGGTGGCAGCGGCGATCAGCGAGGAGGCCGACACGATCATGGACGTGTACGAGCCGTTCCTGCTGCAGAAGGGCTTCCTCGACCGCACCCGCCGTGGCCGCGTAGCCACCCGCCGCGCCTACGAGCACCTGGGCCTGGCCTTCCCACAAGACCGCCAATCAGCCCTGTTCTAGGGCTTCACGCCACGGGTATACTTCCTTGCCAGGGACAGCCCTGCACTGCTGTAGCGCTGGCCCAGCACCGGGAACGGGGCAGGCCCTTCGACAGCCTCAGGGCGAACGGTGGGCTTAGTCTCGGCTCACCGGCTTCACCCAGAAATATTGACGTTCGGGCTCATGTGTCATACAGTGTGCAATACATCGGACGGGAGTTGCATATGAGTGTCAGGACGGTTCGCCTCGACGATGATGCCGAAGCCACCCTGGCAGCCCTGCGCAAGCAGACCGGCCTGTCGATCTCGGACGTGCTGAAGCGGGGCCTGGAATCGTATGCGGAGGTTGTGCGCGACGAGTCGACCAACACACCCTTCGACATCTTTAGCCGATTGGATCTCGGGCCGGGAGGCTACGCCCTGGCCCCGGCAAGAGAGGCCAAGACCGCCGTGGTCGAGGCCCTGAGGGAGAATCACCAACGGTGATACTGGTCGACACGGGCCCGCTGGTCGCGTTGTTCGACCCGTCGGATGGCGACCACGGGCGGTGTGTCGAAGTCCTGGAGAGGATTAGGGAGCCCATAGCTACGACCGTACCTGTCTTGACCGAGGCATTTCACCTGTTGGGACCAGCTAGCGTCGGCTCCTCGCGACTGATGGAGTTCGTTGCCGATGGGGGTCTACAGGTCACCTTCTTGGATGACCGTGGTATCCAGCGTTCGTTCGAGTTGATGGCGCAGTATTCCAATGTGCCCATGGACCTTGCCGACGCCTCACTCGTGACTGTGGCCGAGCGGCTCAACCTGCGCAAGGTATTCACGATCGACCGCAACGAGTTCGCGACCTATCGCATCAAGCGGGGTCATGGGCATTACGCCTTCGAAGTGATTGGATAGAGAGACTCGGGCAGGATCGGGCCAGGAACGCACGGTCTCGGCGACCAACTGCCCACCCGAGACAATCCGCAATGGCGGAGCACCGCAGTTCGACAGGCTCATAGCGAACCGGGGGAAGGCAGGGAGTCCAGGAGGCCGGCGGCCTATTCGGGGATGGCTGCCTTTAGGGCGGCGAAGTTCATGGAGTAGAGGTGGGCGTAGAGGCCGTTGCGGTCCATGAGCTCGTCGTGGTCGCCGACCTCCTCGACCTCGCCGTGGTTCAGCACGACAATCTTGTCGGCACCGCGTATGGTCGAGAGCCTGTGGGCTATGACTATGGCCGTCCGGCCCTCCAGGAGGGTCTGCAGGGCCCTCTGGATCAGCATCTCGGTGAAGCTGTCGATGTTGGCGGTCGCCTCGTCGAGTATCAGGATGCGCGGGTCGTCGACGATGGCCCGGGCGAAGCTGATGAGCTGGCGCTGTCCGACGCTGAGGTTTACACCTCGCTCGTGGAGGAGGGTGTCGTAGCCGTCTTCCAGCCTCTCGATGAAGTCGTGCGCTCCCACAGCCCTCGCTGCGGCGATCATATCCCCGTCCGACACGTCGTGGTGGGTGTACTTGATGTTCTCCCTGACGGTGCCGGTGAACAGGAACGGCTCCTGCAGGACCATGCTGGTCTGGCGCGCGAGTGACTCGCGTGTCCTGTTGCGGATGTCGTGACCGTCGATCAGTATCGCGCCCCTGCCCTCCTCAACGTCGTAGAACCTGGACAGCAGCGACACGAGCGTCGTCTTGCCCGCGCCGGTGGGGCCCACGACGGCGACGGTCTGGCCCGGCAGGACGTGCATGTTCACCTTCTTCAGCACGTCCTGGCCCTCGACGTAGCTGTAGCTAACGTCCCTGAATTCGATCTGGCCCTGAATCGGCGGAAGGTCGCTGACGCCGGGCTTGTCCTCCAGGTCCGGCTTAGTGTCGAGCAGCTCGAATATGCGGATGCCCGACGCCATGGCCCGCTGGAGCTGGGTGTACTGCATCGTCAGGCTTCGGATGGGATCGAAGAAGCGCTGGATGTACAAGACGAAGGCCACCAGCGCGCCAACTTCCAGGGCGCTGCTGCCCACCAGCCTTGCCCCGAAGAAGAGCACCAGGCCGATGGATACGGCGGTCAGTATGTCGACGCTGGGGAGCAGGCCCGACGAGATGCCGGTGGCGTGGACAGCGGCGTTGTGGTTCTCGCGATTCTTGGCCTCGAAGATCTCTGCGTTGCGCTCCTGGCGGTTCATGGCCTGGACGACCCTGACGCCGGAGATGTTCTCGTTCAGACTGCCGTTGACGATGGCGGCGGCGCGCCTGACGCGCATGAAGGCCTTGCGCGCAAAGGGCTGCCATACGGCCATCACGAGGATGAGCAATGGGATTGTGACGAGGGATATGAGCCCGAGCTGGACGCTGAGGTAGAGCACCATTCCAACGATACCGACGAGGCTCAGCAGATTGCCGACGGTGATGACGGCTACGGACAGGAACTCCTGGAGCTGGTACACGTCTCCCAGGACGCGAGACATGATGCGCCCGACCTCGTTCTTGTCGTAGAAGGAGACTGACTGCTTCTGGAGGTGGCGGAACATGTCGCCGCGGAGGCGGTAGAGCAGGTTCTGGCCGACCCGGGCGATGGTCACCTCCTGGGTGAAGTTCGCGCCCCAGTTGAGCATGGCGTTACCGATGAACAGGGCGACTATCCACATCAGGCCGGTGAAGTCGCCCTGGATGATGAATTCGTCGAAGGCCTTCCCGATGAGCAACGGGACGGCGACCGAGGTCGCCGTGAAGACGAGCATCGAGACGACCGCCAGGGAGACCAGTCCCTTGTTGGGGATGATGTAAGGGACCATCCGCGCTACGACGCGGTAGTTGAAGGCCTGGCCGAATACCTCGTCGTCCAGCCTGCCCGAGTCGCGGGAGGCCTGCCGCATGAACGAGCCCGCGCCGGACATCATCGGACCGCGGCCTCCATCTCGGCCGGTACATCGAACTCCATCATGACCTCCTCCTGGGGCCGCAGCTGGAGCTCGTATATGCGCCTGTACGCGCCTCCCCTGGCCAGAAGCTCATCGTGGGTGCCCCGCTCAGCTATGCGCCCCCTGTCGAGGACTATGATCTCGTCGGCCTTATGCACTGTGCTGAGCCTGTGGGCTATGACGAAGGTCGTGCGGTCCTTCATGACGGCCTCCATGGCCGTGCGGATCTTTTCCTCGGTGTTGGCGTCGACACTGGCGGTGGAGTCGTCGAGGATGAGTATGGGCGGGTCGAGGAGGACGGCCCTGGCGATGGACATGCGCTGGCGCTGGCCTCCGGACAGTGTCGAGCCGCGCTCGCCTATCTCGGTGCCGTAGCCCTCCTCGAGGCCCGAGATGTAGTCGTCGAGCTGGGCGACACGGGCCGCGGCGACTATCTCGTCCATGGACGCGTCCTCGCGTCCGTAGGCGATGTTGTCCCTGAGCGAGGCGGTGAAGAGGAAGACGTCCTGCTGCACCATGCCGATGTTCCGCCTGAGGGACTTCAGGGTCGTCTCGCGTATGTCCACGCCGTCGACGGTGATGCTGCCCGACGTGACGTCGTAGAACCTGGGCAGCAGGTTGACGAGGGTGCTCTTGCCGCTGCCGGGCGCCCCCACCAGGGCGACGACCTTTCCGGGACGGGCGTCGATGTCGATATCCCGCAGGGTCGGTGTGCGTCCATCGTAGCTGAATGACACGTTGTCGAAGCGGACGTGCCCGCTGCTCTTCGGCATCGCGGCAGCGCGCGGCTTTTCCTGTACGGGCGACCTGTAGTCGAGCACCTCGAAGAGGCGCTGCCCGGCCGAGTAGGCCCTGGCGTAGGAGTTGATGACCATGCCGGCTTGCTGAATCGGGAGGGAGAGCAGCTGCATGAAGAAAAGGAAGCTGGTCAGCTCCTCTACTGTCAGGTGGCCGCCGATTACTCTCGTGCCCCCGATCCCCAGTATGAGCCCGATGACCACGAGGTAGGCGAAGATCATGAGCGACGTGTTGAGGGCCTGGAGGCGTGACGCCCTGACCATGTCGTCGGAGACGGCCGAGCTGCTGGCCTCGTACTTCGCCTCCTCGTAGCTCTCGGCGGCAAAGGCCTTGACGACGCGGACGCCGGTCATGTTCTCCTGGAGCGTTGTGCTGAGGTCGGCCATGTCCTCCTGGACGCGCAGCCAGATCCTCCTGAGGTGCATCCTGAGGACTGCAGTCAGTACCGCCAGGACCGGCATGAAGCTGAGCGCGACCAGGCCGAGCACCCAGTCCGTATACAGGAGTATGCCGGCCGCCCCGACGAAGAGGATGAAGAAGGATGGCGACCTGACCAAGCTGGACATGATGAACATCCTGAAGGCCTCCACGTCCGTGATGGCCCGGGACATCAGGTTGCCGGTGTGATGGGTGTCGTGGAACTTGAAGCTGAGGTCCTGGACGTGGCCGTAGAACCTGTTGCGGATGTCGTAGGCGACGGCCTGGGACAGGCGCTCTCCGAAGTAGGTCTGGCCGAAAGTCATTGCTCCTCTGAGTACGCTTACGCCAAGGATCGCCAGGGAAATGCTGAGGATCGTCGCATCTGAGACGTCGCCTCCATCCAAGACGCGCTTGACCTCGCCGATGGCTGCCCCGAGGAGCAATGGAAGGGCGAGATACGCCGCCGTAGCGCCGGAGACGCAGAAGAGGGAGACGGCGAGCAGCCGCTTGTGGTTTAACGTGAGGGATAGGATCCGTGCCAGAATCATGTCGCGTCGGACGCTGGGGCGTTCCTGACTATGCTCCGGTGGGCGTTGACTAGATCTGGCGCTTTGGTCGCGTCGAATCCGCCGCACAACAGTTAAGTTTACGCCCCTCCCAGATACGTCTCAAGGTTTTATGGGCCTATTTTTCGTGAGTTTTATTTCATTATGCGGCCTTCTCTAAATTGTCTAAGCAATGGCGAAGGCCGAGGCGCCTGGGAGGGTCTCCCATTACGCCGCCGATCCGGGGACGGGAACCCTACCCATCCGCCCCTCTGGGTTTCCCGCCTCCGGAGACCCTTGCATAACTCCGTCATGCCGGCGAAAGCCGGATTCCTGCTCCAGGAACCGTCCCCCATCCAGAGGGTGGTGGGCCAGCCTCGGCGATGGCGCGTCCATCGGGCGGACACATGGGTCCGCCCCTACCGACGAGGGGTTATGCAAAGGTATCCCTTCACGGGAACGACGGTTACGCGAGAGTCTCCCTGGGCGGGAACGACGGTGTGGAGGTCTATGCTATGGCGAAGGTGGAGCCGGCGGGGGTCTTGGTGACCTCGATGCGGACGGGGAAGGCCTCCTTGACCTGTTCGACGTGGGTTATGACGATGATCTTCTCGAAGTCGGCCTGTATGGACTGGATGGCCTCCTTGAGGTGCTCCTGGCCGCCGGTGTCGAGGGCGCCGAAGCCCTCGTCGATGAAGAGGATAGGCAGGGGCGCGCCGGACCTGCGGGCCAGCAGCTTCGACAGGGCGATGCGGAGGGCGAAGTTGATCCTGAAGGCCTCGCCGCCGCTGAACATCTCGTAGCTCCGGGTGCCGACCTCGTCGGAGATCCGAATGTCGAGCTCCTCGGAGGCGACGCCACGGAAGCGGCGTCCCTCCATGACCTGGAGCTTGAGGGACATGCGGTTCTCGGTGAGCCTGCCCAGCAGCTCGTTGGCGTCGTCCTGGAGCTGGGGGATGGCGTTCTCGATCATGAGGGCCTGGATGCCGTTCCGCCCGAAGGCGACGGCGAGGTCGTCGTAGATGGACTTACGGTCAGCGAGCTCTTTGCGCTCGGCCTGTAGGCGCTCGATCTCGGCCTGGAGCCGGTCGAGCCTGGCGAGCTCCCGGCCGAGCCGCCCCTGCTCGATGGCGGCCTCCCGGACCTGACCCTCCAGCGAGTCTCGGGCCTTGCCGGCATCGGAGAGCTCGCGCTCACGGGTGGGGATGGAGGCTACCTGGGCGCGTAGCTCCTCGCTCCTGGACCGGTCCACCTGGATGTCCGAGCGGCGCCTCTCGAGCATCCTGGTGTCGGCGGCGAGGGACTCGCGTTCGCGCGGGAGGGCAGTCCTGGCCTCGTCGAGCTTCCTGCCGAGCTCGTCGTAGGGTTCGAGGTCTGCGGCTACGGCGCGGGCGGCGCTATACTCCTCCGGGTCGTAGCCGAGGTCGCGCAGGCTGGCCGTCAGGGCCTCGACTTGCTTGCGCTCCGCGCGGGCGTAGTCTTTGTTCAAGATAGCGAGGTCGAGCTCCTGCAGGCGCCTGCGCTGGGGCTCCAGCTCGCCAGAGGCGCGCTTCGAGTCCTCCAGGTCCGATGCGAGGACGGCCCTCCTGCTGCGGAGCTCCGTGCGCGTGCGGTTCAGTTCGCCCTGGCCGGCGTCGACGCTTGTCCGCAGGGCGGCGATGCTGCGGTCGATCTCCCTGCGGCGCTCGGGGTCGTACTCGACCGCCGCAAGCTCCTCCTCGATCTCGCCGAGCTTCTTGCGCTCTTCGCTGGCGAAGCCACCCGTGGCGAGGTTGGCGCGGAGCTCGGCCAGCCAAGCCTCGGCTGTGACCAAGTCCTCAGCGGCCTTCCCGGCTTCCTGGAGACGCTCCTCGATGGCCGCTCTCCTCTGGGCCGCGCCGCGCCGCCGCTGTTCGAGGGCAGCGGCTCGACTGCGGGCCTCGTCTTCCTGGCGAGCATGGGTGCTTTCCAGCCTGCTAAGCTCGGCCCTGTTCTCGGAGTAGCGGCGCTTGCTGTTCAACCCCTGCTGCTCGAACTCCGCCTTGAGGTGCTCCCGCCCGTCGGGGCCCAGTGGGTGCTTGCAGACGGGGCACGTTGCCTCGTCGCCCAGGATGTCGAATTTACGGCGCGTGTCATCCATCTCGGCGCGCAGGTCTCTGTTCACCTGATTGAGCTGGTCCATCCGGGCGGCGGCGCTCTCGGCGGCGCGCCTGAGTGCGTCGACCTCGGCAGCCTCGGCATCGATGGCCGCGTCTTCTCCGCCGAGGCCGTCGAGCTGCTGCCTGAAGTCGTCGAAGGCATCAGCAGCCTGCGCGAGGTCGGCGGCCCTCTTCGCCTGGTGACCCACGGCGGCTTTGACCTGGGCCTCCTGGACGGCTATCTCGCGCTCGACATGGGCCTTGCGGGCCCCGATCTCGGTCCTCTCCTCCATTGCGCCGTGGAGGGCATCGCGCTCCAGTGTCAGTCCGTCGATCTGGTGCCTCTGGACCTCGAGCTCCGCCTCCTTCGCGTCTAGAGCCTTCTCGTCGCCATCGAGCCCGGCCAATTCGGACTCGATGGCGGGCCCCCGGTTCGCTGCCGGCTCCAGCTCATCGGCGATCCTGGCCCGGACTCGCTCCCTGTCGCCTGAGAGGCGCGTCCGCTCCACGGCGATGGCCTTGTCGAGCCCGGAGATCCTGGACTCCAGGTCGGCGGCTTGGAGAGCGGCTTCACGGAGGCGCTCCACCTCGCGCCGGGCGGCTGCCAGGTTATCGAAGCCACGGCGAATCTCGTCTTCCCTGCCGACCAGCTCCTCTGCCGCCTCGATGCGCCCGCGGGTGTCCGGGATGCGCCGGGCAATTTCGGCCATGTCCTCCTCGGCGCTGGATATGCGGCGCTCCAGGTCGTGTAGCTCGGCTGCCCTGGCGCGGAGGGCCGTGACGGCTTCCTCGAGACGGCGATGGCGTGCCTGCGCGTCCTCGGCGCGCGTCTTCAGGCCCTCCATGTGGGCGTTGACCTGGGCGAGGCGCTGCTCGTGCTCCTCGCGCCCGTCCACCTCGGCGGCACGGATGTCTATGCCGGTGTCGGCTCTTTGGACCTGGCCCTGGATCTCGCGGCCGCGCTGCTTGGCACGCTCTTCCAGGGTCTCGTAGTAGGCGAGGTCGAGGACCTCGGCGAGGACCTCCTTGCGCTTTGCGGGGGTGCTGGCGGTGAACATGTCCGCCTTGCCCTGGAGGAGGAAGGCGGTGTTCACGAAGGTGTCGTAGTCCATGTGCAGCGTGCTGCGGATGTGCTCCTCGGTCTCCCGGACGGAGTTGAGGGTGACGGGAGTGAAGCCGCTGCCGGACGAGACCTGGAACTCGAGGACGGTGTGGCCCTGGCTGCTGCGACGGGAGTACCGCCTGCTGACCCGGTAGCGCTGGGTACCTGCGGCGAACTCGAGGTCGACGGCCATGTCGGAGAGCCCCTGGTGGACGAGCTCGTCGTGGGTCCGGGCGCGGGACTTGCCCCAGAGGGCCCAGGTGATGCTGTCGAGGAGTGCGGACTTGCCGTGGCCGTTGTCGCCGCAGAGACAGGCGACGTGGATGGACTGCAGGTCGAGCTCCGGGACGTTGTCCCGGTAGCACATGAAGTTCTTGACTTGGAGCTTGAGGGGGATCAACCTGACGTGAGTGTATGCAGGCCACCCGGACGCAGTCAACGGCGTCCGGCACCCGGCCATGATTCGGCAGAGCACTGCCCCCCGTATCAAGTACGGGGCAGGCTCTTCGACAAGCTCAGGGCGAGCGATTGGCGTCCACTCAGCCTGTGTTCAGTGTCGCCCTATCGTTGCCGGCACCCCACTCAAAGGGCTGAGGGCAGGTCTCGACCCTCCTCTAAGGCGCGATGGTAGTATTTGGGCTAGGAAACGGAGAGAGCAGGGTAGGTGGTGGACAGCCAGGCCAAGAGTAATGTGATGGTGCTCGGGAAGCGGGACTTCTCGGAGCTGCTACGCGCGGTCCCGTCCAAGCCCGGCGTGTACCTGATGCGGGACAAGGTGGGCGAGGTCCTGTACGTGGGGAAGGCGGGGAATCTGCGGAACCGTCTTCGAAGCTATTTCGGGAAGAAGGCGAGCCCGTACCCGAAGGTCAGGGGCATGATCCCCAAGATCGCGAACTTCGAGTTTATCCTGACGGAGTCGGACGAGGAGGCAGTGCTTCTCGAGTGCAACCTGATCAAGGAGAACAAGCCGCCGTACAACTCGCGGCTGAAGGATGACAAGAGCTACCCGTTCATTAAGATCGACACGTCTGAGGACTTTCCCCGGGTCTACATAACGCGGGGTCAGACGAACGACGGGTCGCTCTACTTCGGGCCGTACGCCAGCGCGTACAGCGTGCGCAGGACCCTCGCGCTGCTCAAGAAGCTCTTTCCGTATCGCTCGTGCACCAAGACGATTACGGGGACAGACGCGCGGCCATGCCTCGACTACCACATCCACAGGTGCGTGGGGCCGTGCATCGGCGCGGTGGACAAGGAGGGGTACGGGGAGGTGATCGACCACGTGGCGCTGTTCCTGCGGGGGCGGACGGACCGTGTGGCGAAGCAGGTGGCGCGGCAGATGGAGGAGGCGGCGGAGCGCCTGGAGTTCGAGCGGGCAGCCGTGCTGCGCGACCAGTACAAAGCCATTGAGAATGTGAGCGCAGGCCAGAAGGTGCTCCACCTCAGCGCTGACAGCATCGACGCAATCGGCCTCTCGAACGAGGGGGGCGAGGCGTGGGTCGAGATATTCTTCATCCGCGAGGGCAAGCTGGTCGGTCGGGACAATTTCATCATGGCCAGCCCTGCCGACGACGAGCCGGGCGCAGTGATTACGGCGTTCATCAAGCAGTTCTACAGCGCGAACCCCTTCGTGCCGCCCCGCATTCTGACCCAGCACGCCACGGTCGAGACGGAGGAGCTGGAGTCCTGGCTGGGGCAGAAGCGGCAGGGCAAGGTGCGGGTGTACGTCCCGCAGCGCGGGGAGAAGCGGAAGCTGGTGGAGATGGTGGCGGAGAACGCCGTGGAGGGGCTGGAGCAGCTACGGGTCAGGCGCGTGGCCCGGGGGGACTCTGAGGAGGGGATCGGCGAGCTCCAGGAGGCGCTGAGCCTGCCGCGCCCGCCGAACCGGATCGAGTGCTACGACATCTCGAATACGCGGGGCACGAACCCAGTGGGGAGCATGGTGGTGTTCGAGGAGGGCAGACCCCTGCCCAAGCACTACCGGCGCTTCAAGATCAAGTCGGTGGACGGCGTCGACGACTACTCGATGATGCGCGAGGTGTTGACGCGGAGGTTCAAGCGGCTGGGCAAGGCGGGCAGCGAGAACGGCGGCTCGGAGAAGGATGGATGGACGATGGCGCCTGACCTGGTGCTCATCGACGGGGGGAAGGGGCATCTCGGCGCGGCCCTACAGGTGTTCCTGGAGCTGGGCGTGGAGTCGGTGCCGCTGACGAGCCTGGCCAAGGAGAACGAGGAGCTGTTCGTGCCTGAAACGCCGGAGCCGATAGTGCTGCCGCGGGGCAGCAAAGCGCTATTCCTGGTGCAGCGGGCGCGGGACGAGGCGCACCGGTTCGCAATCACGTTCCACCGGCAGCGCCGGTCGAAGGCGTCGGCGTCCTCGGCGCTGGACGGGGTGCCGGGGATCGGCCCGAAGCGGCGGCGCCTGCTGCTGCGGAAGTTCGGGTCGGTCAAGGGCATCCGCGAGGCCGGGGAGGATGAGATAGCGGCGGTGCCGGGGATGACGGCGAAGCTGGCGGGGAGGCTGAAGGAGTACCTGTAGGGGGCATCTTTCAAGCCGTGTTCGGCAGGTTTGCGGAGAATAGGCCCTTATTATCCGCAAATTATGCGGTGATTGGCGATGCGGCCAAGCGAATCTCCCTGTCAGGTCTGAATTGGCGGAGCATTGCCCTTCGACAAGCTCGGGGCGAACGGGTTGGGTCCACCCGTGGGATTTAGGTTGCGGAGATTACGGGATTATTCTCCGCATATCATGCAGGGAATAATTGCCATTTGCGGAGATTGGGCGTATAATCTCCGCAAATGATGCGGAGAAAGTACATCCACGACGGTCCTGGCTGGCCCAGCTTCCGGTGGGACGAGGGCGGGCTGGCGGGGCCGCTGGCGGAGATCAGGCACCGGCAGGGACGCCTGCTGGGCCGCATGGAGGACCTCGGGTTCGACCTGCGACAGGAGGCGGTGCTCGAGACCATCACGGGCGACGTGGTGAAGAGCAGCGAGATCGAGGGGGAGCGGCTTGACGGGGAACAGGTGCGCTCGTCGGTCGCCCGCCGGCTGGGGATGGACATCGGCGGTCTGAGGCGCGCGGACCGGAACGTGGACGGCGTCGTAGAGATGATGATGGACGCGACGTCGAACTACGCGCAACCCCTTACGGCGGAGAGGCTGCACGCCTGGCACTCGTCGCTGTTCCCGGTGGGCCAGACCGGTATGAGGCGGACCGCGGTCGGCGCGTGGCGGGACGACAGCGCTGGGCCGATGCAGGTGGTCTCGGGGCCCATGGGCCGGGAGCGGGTGCACTACGAGGCCCCGCCCGCCGCGAGACTGGATGCGGAGATGGGTGCCTTCCTGGGGTGGTTCAACGCGCCCGCGGAGACGGACGGAGTGCTGAGGGCAGGGCTGGCGCACCTGTGGTTCGTGACCATCCATCCATTCGACGACGGCAACGGGCGGATAGCGCGGGCCGTGGCGGACATGGCGCTGGCGCGCTCGGAGGGGAGCCCTCAGCGGTTCTACAGCATGTCGACTCAGATCATGCGGGAGCGGGACGACTACTACGACATCCTGGAGCAGACGCAGAGGGGGGCGATGGACGTGTCGGCATGGCAAGAGTGGTTCCTGTCGTGCCTGGGCCGGGCCGTCGACGATGCCCAGGCGACCCTGTCCGGCGTGCTGGCGAAGGCGCGGTTCTGGGAGCGCGCGGCCCGCGTTCCTCTCAACGGTCGGCAGCGGCTGGTGTTGGGAAGGCTGGTAAACAGGGAGTTCAAGGGCAAGCTCACGACGTCGAAGTGGGCGAAGCTGGCGAAGTGCTCGCAGGATACGGCGCTGCGCGATATCCAGGAGCTGGTGTCGCACGGGATGATGGTGCGGAGCCGGGCGGGCGGGCGGAGCACGAGCTATGAGCTGGTGGGGGAGTCGTAGCAGGTCGGTCTAAAGGCAACCTCGCCTGTCCTGAGCACTGCCCTTCGACAAGCTCAGGGCGAACGGTGTAAGTTCAACCCCCTCTATGGCATGCGGAGGGGCTAGTCTGTCGAGATGGCGGGGACTCCTGACTTTTCGAGCAGGGTTGTGAAGACAGGGATGTCGCTGTCGACTACGTTCTGCAGGGTGTCGAACTGAGTCTGTAGGCGGGCTGAGAGGTCGTCGAGGAGCTCGTAGGATGCGGCTGTCGGCGGCCAGTCTGCGCCGGCCACGATGCCCATTAGCTCCTTGAGCTTGGCGTAAAGGCCTACGGGTATGCCCCTGGGCTGGGGGCC
Organism: Dehalococcoidia bacterium; assembly: GCA_965209165.1. GTDB lineage: Bacteria > Chloroflexota > Dehalococcoidia > Lucifugimonadales > CAJWER01. Next base: position 302,602 of record CBDBQI010000004.1, on the reverse strand, counting down.
GGCGGGCCTGAAGGGGACGATCTCGTTCTCGGCGTCGGACAGCCTGTCGCGAATGCGGGATGCGGTCTCGGCTATTTCCTCGGCCGCTCCGTCGGGGGCGCGCTTCTGCCACTCTTCGAGCTGGTCCTTGATGGCGCGCATCTGCCTCACGCGGTCCCTTGTCTCCTCGTACTTGTCGCGTATGCGTAGCTGGAGGGCGAGCTGTGCGTCCAGCTCGGTCTGGGAGGCGTTGGAGCGCGGGTCCATCAGGACTTGGAGTGAGGCGGTGCGCGACTCGCCTCCACCGGTCAGCCTGACGGTGTATGCGCCCGGTGATGCCAGGGGCGCGATCTTGGACGCGCCGAAGGGGCTTGCGCCTCCGGCCATGTCCGGGAGGTCCTCGGAGGTGGTATGGCGCAGGTCCCACCAGATGCGGTTCAGGCCTGGCCTGGCGGTCAGCTTGTCGGTGCCGTCGGAGCAGGTGGAGAATCGCCTGACCACCGTGCCGGCCTCGTCGAGCAGCTCGACGGCGACCTCGCCCTCGGGGGCGACATCGAGTCGGAAGTCGATGGCCGCGCCCTCTGGCGGATTCACGCCGGAGTCCAGGCCCTTCCTGGCGGTGCGCCCGTCGCTGTCCGCGGTCTCCATCCAGGACGCAGGTGCGCCCAGGATGTCGCTGGCGTAGTGTCTGCCGGGGCCCGACTCGACGATGGAGCCGAGCTGCTTCATGAAGCGAATCGCCGGGCGCGGCTCGAAGAGGTGCGGGCCCGCAGGCGTTCCCGCGGCGGACTGGCGGAGCGGGGTGATGTCGTCGAGCACCCAGAAGGAGCGGCCGTGGGTGGCGGCGACCAGGTCGCCGTCCTTCACCTCGAGGTCGTAGATGGGAGCGATGGGCAGGTTGAGCTGTATGCGGGTCCAGCTCGCGCCGTCGTCGGTCGAGGCGTACACGCCCGTCTCGGTGCCCGCGTAGAGCAGCCCGGGCTGCACGGGGTCCTCCCTGAGGACGCGGGTGAAGTCGTCGCCGGGGATGCCGTCGACGATGAGGGTCCAGGTCGCGCCGTAGTCGTTCGTCCTGTAGAGGAAGGGGCGGTTGTCGTCGAGCTTGTACCTGGTCGCCGCGACATAGGCGGTGGCCGGGTCGTGGCGGGAGGGCTCGATGAAGCTGACCATCGTCCACTCGGGCAGGCCGTCGGGGGTGACGTCGCTCCACGTGCCGCCGCCGTCCCTGGACACGTGCACGAGGCCGTCGTCGGTCCCCGCCCAGAGGAGACCGGGTTCGAGTGGGGACTCGGCGAAGGCGTATATGGTGCAGTAGATCTCGGCCCACGGGCCCTCGGAGGTGATGGGGCCGGACAGCTCCTGCTTTTCGGGGTCGTCGCGCGTCAGGTCGGGGCTGATGGCCTCCCACGTGGTGCCCTCGTCGGTCGTCTTGAAGGCGACGTTGCCGGTGGCGTAGAGGGTGTCGGGGTCGTGGGGCGAGATGGTGATAGGGAACTCCCAGCCGAAGCGGTATCTGTAGTCCTTGGGCGGCGAGTTCTGGTAGTACTCGGGCCAGACCATGATCGCCCTGACCTGGCCGCTGCCGTGGTCGTACCTGAGGAGGGTTCCGCCGGGGTAGGAGGAGTAGACGACGTTGGGGTCAGTCGGTTTGACAGCGACCTTGCCGCTCTCGGACAGGCCGATCGTGTAGCAGTCGTCCCAGGGGATGACGCCCTTGACCGAGCGGCTGGGGACGCTGACGGCGCTGTTGTCCTGCTGCGCGCCGTAGACCCGGTATGGCACCTGGTTGTCGGCGACGACGGAGTAGAGCTGGGATGTTGGCTGGTTGTAGATGGAGCTCCACGTCTCGCCGGCGTCGTAGGTGACGCACGCGCCGCCGTCGTTGCCCTCGATCATCCGGCGCGGGTCGGACGGGTCGATCCAGAGGTCGTGCTGGTCGGAGTGGGGCATGTTGATCTGCCCGAAGGTCGTGCCGCCGTCTGTCGACCTGAGCGCCTTGGGCGCGAGGACGTACACGGTGTCGGGGTTCACCGGATCGGCGAACACGTGGGTGTAGTACCACGGCCTGCTGCGGACGTCCTCGGTGTCGTTCAGCTTCCGCCAGGACTCGCCGCCGTCGTCGGAGCGGAAGAGCCCGCCGTCCTCGGCCTCGACGAGCGCCCAGACGCGGCCCGTCCTGGCCGGGGACACGGCGACGCCTATGCGGCCCACGACGCCCTCGGGCAGGCCGGGCCTGCGGGTGATCTCGTCCCAGGTGTCGCCGCAGTCGGTGGAGCGGTAGAGCCCGCTGCCCGGGCCGCCGCTGTTCATCGCCCAGAATGAGCGCCGGGCCTCCCACATGGATGCGTAGAGGATGCGGGGGTTGTTGGGGTCCATCGAGAGGTCGGCCGCGCCGGCGTCCTCGCTCTTGTCTAGGACGTTCTGCCAGGACTCGCCGCCGTCCTTCGACCTGAAGATGCCGCGCTGTGCGCTGGGGCCGAAGGCGTGCCCGAAGGCGGCCACGTAAACGAGGTCGGGGTTGCTGGGATGGACGCGGACGCGGGATATGTGTCGGGTGTCGTCGAGGCCGAGGTGATTCCAGGTCGCGCCGGCGTCGTCGGAGCGGTACACCCCGTCGCCGTGGGTCACGTCGACGCGGATGCAGGTCTCGCCCATGCCGGCGTAGATGACATTGGGGTCCGCCTGGGCGACGGCGATTGCGCCTACGGATGCGGTGTTCAGGAAGCCGTCGGAGACGTTCTGCCAGTACGTGCCGCCGTCGGTGGACTTCCATACACCGCCGGCGACCGAGCCGAAGTAGAAGACGCGCGGGTCGACGGGGTCACCGGCGACGGCTACGACACGCCCGGCCCGGTAGGGGCCGATGCAGCGCCATTCGAGCGCGCCTTCGAGGGCTTCGACGGCATTGAGGGGGCTAGAGGTCATTGTGGCTGGCACCTTGTCTGTGGGAGTGGCCTGGCCGCACCTAGACGGCCGGGCGGAGGGAGTATATTACATGTGGAAGTAAACGGCGGCGTGAGTCTATCGCGCCAAGTGTCACAGCACCAGGAGGCAGATATTGGAGGCGGACGACCAGCGGAATTTGAAGGCGGCGCGGGTCCAGCAAGTGAGGCGGGTGATCGAGCGGCTGGTGCGTGACGGATCCGTGGTGTCGCGGGCCGATGGGACTCAACACACTGTGTTCCCCGTAGCCGTGAGCCCGGCGGAAGGCGAAGCCCTGCGGGCTTGGGTCGTACGCGAAGGCGCGGTCCGGACCATCGAAGTCGGTCTGGGCTATGGAGTCTCCGCGCTGCATATCTGTGAGGGCCTGCTGCGCAACGGGGATCCGGCCGCACGGCATGTTGTGCTCGACCCCAGCCAGGCCACAAGATTTTCGGATTGCGGGCTGCAGGTGCTCGAAGACGCGGGCGTCAGGCAGCTTGTGGAACATCACGCCGAATTCTCGGAGATAGCGCTGCCCCAGTTCCTGAAGGAGGGAAGGAGATTCGACCTGGGGTTCATCGACGGCAACCACCGGTTTGACGCGGTCATCCTGGACCTGTTCTACCTTGGGCGACTGGTGCGCAGGGGAGGCATCGTGGCCCTGGACGACTACAACTGGCCGGGGATCGAACGGGCGGTGTCGTTCTTCGTGAGTAACCTTGGCTGGACGGTCGAGGAGACCATAGAGGACTACGCGGTCGTTCTACGCACGGCCCTGGAACCGGACAAGCGAGAGTACTGGCACTTCGTTGAGTTCTGACGCTCTAGTCGCGCGCTTCGGCGGAAAGGTAACCGTTCAGTATTGATGTACCGGCTCCGACTCGCTCACGGCCCAACGTGCAAGGGCGACTCGGCGAGTCGCCCCTACCTACATGCGACGGGTTCCCATCTCATCAAGTCTAAGCAGGTACGTGGATTGCGCTAGATGGCCGGCTTATGGAGGCGTGGTGAGCCTGCAGGTGTCGTCCTGGGAGCAGGCCCACTGGTAGAGCGTGACGGGGCGGCCGAACCAGGCGAGGGCTATCTCCCGCGCCCTGGCGTCGATCTGCCAGGGCAGCAGGTCCGGGCGGTTGGCAGCGAGGATTGGGCGTGTTAGGCGCAGAGCCGCTATGGCTTCTACTGCTGTCGCCGGGGTGACGTAGGGGCCCAGGCATGGCGGCGGGGCGTCCTGAGGGTCGTGGGCGAGGATGGCTGCGATCACGGTCTGGGCCTCGGCGGCGATCCTGGGGATGCGGTCCCTGCCGGCTGAGAAGGTCCTGCCGACCATTTCCCTGAAGCCCGCTGGGGTCGGCTCGCGTCCGGCGAGGCACTCGGAGGCCAGGTAGACGGCGGCGTAGTGGTCGAAGACGGCCAGTGCGTCGTCCAGGGACTCGGGGCTATCGTCGTAGAAGGGTAGGACTACGAGCTCGTAGTCGCTCCTGGAGGGCCAGCCGGGGGGATCGGCCCCGACATCGGCTGCGAGCCTGGAGGTTAGCTGCTCGACCGCGTCGGGTGCCGGCGGGAGTGTGGGCGACTCCGGGTCAGTGCCCGGGGCGCATCCGGCCAGCCACAGGGCGAGAGCGAGGAGTGCGGCCCTTCGCATTAGGCCCTGTGCCTCATACCAAATCGGCATGATGCCGGCACATAGAGCGCCGGAAAAGTGGCAGGTTTGCCATAGCCACCCGGCTTGAATACAACAGCCGGGGACTGGATTCCGGCTCAAGGCCGGAATGACGGGTTGCGAGCTGCCTCACGATCAATTGTCGGCGTAGTCAATTTGAAAGGTATCAGCCGCACATGTCGTCGAGGAGAGCGGGAAGCTCGGAGAGGCTCTCGATGCGGGGACACTCACGGTAGCGTGGGTGGTTCCGGTCGCGGTCGAGGAGGACGGGGCGGATGCCGACGGCGAGAGCGCCCTGGACGTCGGATGATAGCTGGTCGCCGACGTGAACGGCCTCGCGGGCATGGACGCCCGCCCGGGACAGGGCTGCCCTGAATATGGCGGGGTCGGGCTTTGCCGCGCCCACGTCGCCTGACGTGACGGCGACGTGGAAGAGCCCGGCCAGGCCGAGCTTTGTGACGAGCTGGTCGCCGCCCATGTCCATGTTGGAGATGAGGCCCGTCAGCAGACCGCGGGCCCGGAGGGTCCGCAGGGTGGGCGCGGAGTCCGGAAACGGGGCGAGCTCGTAGGGTATCTGCCGTATGCGGCGCCATACCTTGCCGGCGGTTTCGAGGTCGACATCGACGCCGCTGCCCCGGATGATGCGCCGCTGGTACTCAGCGAAAAAGGCGTCCCTATCGGCGGCGGTGCGGCGACCTATGTGATGAATGGCGTTCTCGCGGCTCATGTAGGAGTCGGCGTCGGCGTAGCCCCGCAGGACGCCCTCAGGTGTCAACGTGATGCCGAACTCGGTGCAGGCCATGGACTGGACCTCGTAGCGGCCCGGCTCGAAGCCAGCGATGGTGCCGTAGAGGTCGAAGAAGACGGCTTTCAGCATTGGCAGGTCACTCTCCGAATACTTCCACTATTCTGAAGCGGGTACATCCGCCGTGCGTCACCCCCCACCCCTCTGGATTCCGGCTTCCGCCGGAATGACGGTGGTTGTGAATATGGCTATGTTAGCATCGTGCGGCTATGGAGGCTGGGAAGCTACCGTTCGAGCTGCTTTCGGAGGTGCTGGGGAAGCTGGACGTCCGGGACCCGAGGGTGGTGCTCGGACCGCGGCCGGGCGAGGATGCGGCGCTGATCGACTTCGGCGACCGTTACCTGGTGGCGAAGAGCGACCCCATCACCTTCGCCACGGACCTGATCGGCTGGTACGTGGTGCAGGTGAACGCCAACGACCTGGCTGTAATGGGCGCGACGCCACGGTGGCTGATGGCTACGCTGCTGCTGCCGGAGGGGTCGGACCGGTCGATGGTGGAGTCGGTGTTCGACCAGCTTTCGGATGCTTGCCGGGAGCACGACATCACGCTGGTGGGCGGTCACACGGAGGTCACGTACGACCTGCCGCGCCCGATAGTAGCGGGGGCGATGCTGGGCGAGGTGGCGAAGGACCGCGTGGTGCTGACGTCAGGAGCGGAGGCGGGCGACAGCATCGTGCTTACGAAGGGAATAGCCGTGGAGGGCACGGCGATCCTGGCGCGAGAAGCGTCCGAGGCGCTGAGGGATGCGGCCGTGGGCGAGGATGTCGTGGTTAGGGCTGCGGGATTCCTGTTCGAGCCCGGCATCAGCGTCCGCAGGGAGGCAGAGATAGCGTGCGAGGTGGGGGCGCGCTCGATGCACGACCCGACGGAGGGAGGGCTGGCGACGGGGCTGCTGGAGATGGCGTCGGCGAGCGGCCTGGGGCTGCGGGTGGAGGCAGTGCGAATTCCCGTGCTCCCGGAGTGCCGTGAGGTCTGCGGGGCGCTGGGGCTGGACCCGATGGGGCTGATAGCGTCGGGATCGCTGCTGGCGGCCGTTCCCCCCGATCGGACGGCGGGGCTGATCGACGCGCTGTCTGGGGCGGGGATCGAGGCGTGGGAGATCGGCAGGTTCACGGGTCCGGCGTCCGGGCTGAAGCTGGAGACGGCCACGGGGATCGAGGATTTGCCCAAGTTCGACCGGGACGAGCTGGCCCGGTATTTCGGGTCGGAGGCTACGGGTAGCGGATGATGCCCCGACCGTCCTCGCCCCGGACTAGGGCGGCGAAGCCTTCGTTGATCTCGTCGAGGGAGTAGGTCCGGGTGACGAGGCTGTCCACGTCGAGCTCGCCCTTGAGGTAAAAGCCAACCAGCTTGTCGAAGGTCTCGTGGGGGCTGGCCGCGCCGTAGTAGCTGCTGACGAGGGACTTCTGGTTCCGCAGGAACTCCACCATGTCGATGGGTGCGGTCTCGCCGACGTGGCCGAGGCCGATCATTACGGCCGTGCCCGCCTTGCGGAGAGCCAGCACGGCGTTGTTGGTGGTCTGCGCGCTGCCGAAGCTGTCGAAGGCCATGTCCACGCCGCCGCCGGTGATCTCCCTGATGGCCTCGACAGGGTCCTGCTCACGGGAGTTCACCACGTCGGTAGCGCCGAACTTGTAGCTGAACTCGAGCTTGTGGTCGTGGACGTCGACGGCGATTATGCGGCTGGCGTTGAAGAGCCGCGCGCCCTGTATGACGCTGAGTCCGACTCCGCCACATCCGAAGACGGCGACAGTCATCCCGACCCTGGCGGCGGGCATGTTGATCACCGAGCCGACTCCGGTGGTGACGCAGCAGCCAATGAGTGCCGCGACGTGCATCGGCACCCCGTCGGGTATCGGGTGGGCGGCCTGCTGGGGCGCGACGAGCGACTCGCCGAAGACGCCGAGCTTGCTCATCTGGCCGATCTCAGTCTCGCCGTCGTGGAGGCGTACAGTGCCGTCGTACTGCCGGGAGGCGGTCTCGAGGTTGGTGTCGCATAGCTGGGGATTGCCGGTCCTGCACTGGCGGCAGTGGCCGCAGTTCGAGACGAAGGAGAGTACGCAGCGGTCGCCGGGCTTCACGCGGGTCACGCCCTCGCCGACTTCGGTCACTATCCCCGCGCCCTCGTGGCCCAGGACGATGGGCACCTGCTGGATGGCGGTACCCTTCATGACGTGGTAGTCGCTGGCGCACAGCCCCGCGACCTCGGTCTTGACGCGCACCTCCTGGGCCTTTGGCGGGTCCTGCCGGAGGTCCATGATCTCGAGGGGGCGGTCTATCTCCGTCAAGACGGCGGCTTTCAAGGCGCGTCCTCCATGATGAGCCGGGGTCGTGGGGTAACCCTAACTATATGAAGAGGCCGCATGGCAGTCAAGGCGCTCGGCGGGGTGGCAGACCCTGTCTAGGATGGGTTCTCACGCCTCGTATCGGCTTACAGTGCAGGCCGCATGACGCGCCTAGCCAGTGAAAGGATCTCCCACTTCAGTCCCCCTGGGTTCCCGCCTCCGCGGGAACGACGGCTGTGTCGTGCGTGACGTACGTGGGTGACGTGTACGTGTTCTCTTCGGAGTATCCGTGTATGACCGCAGAACGGCCTTGGTAGGTCTCGCTGCGCGGGAACAACGGATGGGCCATGTTATATTATGCTTCGCAGGCTGGGCTTGGGGAGATGAGGCGATGGCTGTTCGCATAGATATGAACTGCGACATGGGCGAGAGCTTCGGGATGTACAAGATGGGCCTCGACGAGGAGATCATCCGCCACGTGAGCTCGGCCAACATCGCGTGCGGATTCCACGCCGGCGACCCGACGTGGATGCGGACGACGGTGCAGCTGGCGGAGGAGAACGGCGTTGCCGTCGGGGCGCACCCGAGCTATCCCGACCTAGTGGGCTTCGGGCGCCGGAACATGAACGCGACGGCGGACGAGGTGAAGTGCGACGTGGCATACCAGCTCGGCGCGCTGCAGGCCTTCACGGCCGGAAAGCGACTCCAGCACGTGAAGCCCCACGGTGCGATGTACAACCAGGCGGTGGACGACGAGGACTTGGCCCGGGCGATATGCGAGGCGGCGCTGGAGTTCGACCCTGAACTTATCCTGGTGGCGCTGGCAGGCTCGAAATGGGTCGAGACCGCGTCGGAGATGGGGATGAAGGTGGCACCGGAGATCTTCGCGGACCGCGCCCTCAACGCCGACGGGACGCTGGTATCCCGCTCGAAGCCCGGCGCCGTGCTGCACGACGTGGGCGAGGTGGTGGAGCGGAGCGTGCAGATGGTGACGGAGGGCGTTGCGACGGCGATCACGGGAGAGCGCATCGACGTGGAGGCGTCGTCGATCTGCATCCACGGCGACACGCCTGGCGCGGTGGAGATGGCGGCGCAGGTGCGTCAGGGGCTGGAGTCGAGCAGGGTCGAGGTGGTCCCGATGGCGGAACTGGTGTAGCTTCACCCTAACCCTGCCTCTCCCGTCAAGGGAGATGGGTGTTGGAGGGTCTCGCACTGGAGAACATGAACAGATTTTGCTTGCGTCGGCTACCTCCGGAGATGGCCACCCTCACCGCCCCCCTCTGGATTCCGGCTTCCGCCGGAATGACGGCACTTCTACACCGTCGTGCAAGTACCGCCTATGTTTGACGAACCTGTGTTTCGGGCGGCTGGGGATCAGGCGGTGCTCGTAGAGCTTGGCGACGAGATCAGCCCGGAGACGAACGCGCGGTGCACGGCCTGGCCCAGGCGATAGAAGAGGCTGCCGTCGACGGGGTGGTGGACCTCATACCCGCATACGACAGCCTGCTGGTGCAGTACGACGCCACGGTCGTTTCGACGGCGGAACTGAAGGCGCGTATCGTCGAGCTAGACTCGGGGCGGGTGGAGACGGAAGGGGGCGGCAGGGTCGTCGAGCTGCCCGTGCTGTACGGCGGGGAGCATGGCCCGGACATCGACAGGGTGGCCGAGCACGCCGGCATGCCGGTCGATGAAGTGATCGGACTGCACTCGGGCACCGGCTACCTGGTGTACATGCTGGGGTTCACGCCTGGCTTCCCGTACCTGGGGGGGCTGGACGAGCGGCTGGCCACGCCGAGGGTGGCGACGCCGCGCCTGGAGATCCCCGGGGGCTCTGTTGGCATCGCGGAGTCGCAGACGGGGGTGTACCCGCTGACGAGCCCGGGGGGCTGGAACATCATCGGCAGGACGCCGCTGTCGCTGTTCGACCCGACGCGGGAGCCGCCGTCGCTGCTGGCGCCGGGCGACGTGGTGCGGTTCGTGCCGCTGGACGGCCCGGAGGAGTACGCAAGGGTGGCCGAGGGATGAGCCCGGCAATCGAGGTCATAGACCCGGGCCTGTTCACGACGGTGCAGGACCGCGGCCGCCACGGATATCAGCGGTTCGGTGTGCCGGTGTCGGGGGCGATGGACCAGTTCGCCCTGCGGGCCGCAAACCTGCTGGCAGGCAACGACGAGAACGCGGCCGCGCTGGAGATGACGGTGATCGGGCCGACACTGGAGCTCAAGGGCGACGCGGTCATCGCGGTGACGGGCGCGGACCTGTCGGCGATGCTCGACGGCTCGTCAATGCCGCGCTGGGAGGCGGTCCATGCTTCCGCCGGCAGCAGAGTGTCGTTCCACGGCATGACGGACGGAATCCGGGGTTACCTGGCCGTCTCGGGTGGCATCGACGTCCCGGAGGTGATGGGGAGCCGGTCCACGTATGTTAAGGGCGGGTTCGGCGGACTGAACGGCGCGGCGATTTCAGCCGGAGACGTCCTCGACACGCTGGACGAGCCGGGGCCGGCTCGCGCTTTCCCTCCCGGCTTCGATGCGCCCGTGTACGGTACTGAGCATGAGCTCCGGGTGATACTGGGACCGCAGGACCACGGGTTCGACGACGAGGCGATATCGACGCTGTTGGGGTCGACGTTCACCGTGTCGCTGGACTCGGACCGCATGGGGTACCGGCTGGAGGGTCCGCAGATAGCGCATCGGGACTCGCCGGACATCATTTCGGAGGGGAACCCGCCGGGGGCCGTGCAGGTGTCAGGCGACGGGGTCCCGACGGTGCTGATGGCCGACCGGGGCACGACGGGCGGCTACACGAAGCTCGCAACGGTGATATCGGCTGACCTGGGCCGGCTGGCGCAGGCGGTGCCTGGCGAGTCGGTCAGGTTCACCGCCGTGGGCCATGAAGAGGCGGTTGCGGCGCTGGAGGAGCAGGAGGCTGTTCTCGCCGCCATTGACGGTGTCCCGCCCACTCCAGCTATGCCGGTCACAGTCGTGGTGGACGGCGAGGCGCTCGAGGTGGTCGACGAGCAGGGTGAGCCGGTAACGGCGGGCGATGGCCCAGCGCGGACGCAGCGGGCCACGGCCGTGGTGAAGGGCCTGACGTACAGCTTCGACGTAGAGGTCCGGACGGACGCCACGGGCGAATGACGGAGTGGCTGCACGACCTGGCCGACTGGACGGTCGCGTTCGCCGACAGCGACTGGGCAGTCGGGATGCTGGCGCTGGTGTCCTTCGCCGAGGCGATCTTCTTCCCAGTTCCGCCCGACCCGCTGCTGATTGGCATCGCCCTAGTGCAACAGCCTCTGGCCCTGTGGCTTGCCGCGCTGGTCACAGTCTCGTCGGTCGCCGGGGCGTTGGTAGGCCATTGGCTGGGGAGACGGCTGGGCAGGCCCATCCTCGACCGCCTCTTCTCCGAAGGCAAGGTGATGGCGGCCGAGAGGTGGCTCGGACGCTACGGGGTGTGGGCCACGGTACTGGCCGCGTTCACGCCGATTCCCTACAAAGTCTTCGCAGTGACTGCCGGGGTGCTGGACCTTGACCAGCGCAGCTTCGCGATAGCATCGCTGGTGGGACGGGGCGCGAGGTTCCTGACGATTGGCGTGCTGGTGATGCTGTTCGGCGAGGAGATACAGGAGTTCATCACCAGCAACTTCGAGTTGCTGACGATCGCTGGAGGCCTGGGCGTGGTCGCGCTGGCGGTCGCGTGGCACCTGTTCCACCGGATGCGGGCCCGGCGCGAGGGGGTCGGAGGCGAAGGGGTGTCGTGATATTCGACTCGCACGCCTACTGCTTCCTGCCCGCGGACTCGCCCAGAGGATACGCGGACGGGGCCGAGCACCTGCGCTGGGTGCAGTCGGCCAACGCGAGGCACCACCAGCCAGCGTTCCGCACGCGTGACAGGGCGCCCGGCTCGTCGGAAGTGCTGGCTCCGGACGGCCGCGACTTGGCGAGCCTGCCAGACCTGGGGTTCCACGTCGACCACGAGCGGGGCCGGGTCACGTGGGAGTACGAGGGGGATGAATACACGAAGCACTTCTACCCGCCGGCGCTGACCGGGTGCGAGTTCTCGCCCCACAGCCTGATCGGCGAGATGGACTACGCGGGCGTCGACATGGCGTTGATCCACACCGACCCGATGCTGGTGCGGGACAGCAGCTACCTTGCGGAGTGCGTGGCGCTCTACCCGGACCGGCTGCGCGCGATGGCGCCGGTGGAGGAGTGGAGGCTGCTGGACGAAACGGACGCGGTGATCGGGGAGGTGACGCGGGCCATCCGGGAGGATGGGCTGCACGCGATTAAGTTCAACCCGTTCGGCTACACGGTGAGCGACGAGCCGTGGGACGGCGGCAGCTATAAACCGTTCTGGGACGCTGTCACGGAGCTGGAGGTGCCGGTGTTCTTCACGCTGGGCTCGGGGCCTGAGTCGGGCCCGGGCGGGCGCGAGGGCTACCTTGGTGAGCTGCGGGTGCTGATGCGGTGGATGGAGCGCTACCCGGACGCGGTGTGCAGCCTGACCCACGGCTTCCCATGGCGGGACTTCCTGGAGGGCGACGCTATCGTGCTGCCGGACGACGTGTGGGAGCCGTTCAAGGGGGACCGGTGCAACCTGGAGGTGTGCTTCCCGGTGCGCCTGGGGGACCTGTTCGACTTCCCGTACCGCGAGGTCTGGCCGACGCTGGAGGCGATGGTGAGGAACATCGGCGCCGACCACCTGTTGTGGGGAACTGACATGCCGTTCCAGAACCGCTTCTGCACGTACAGGCAGTCGCGCAAGTGGATCGAGGCGTACTGCGAGTTCATCGGCGAGAGCGAATTGGCCATGATCATGGGCGGCACCGCGGCAAGAATTCTGGGAGAACCTGAGTGACGTCCTACGAAGATTCCTATGTAGGTCAGCTTAGGAAGCTGGTGGGCAGCAGGATGCTCCTTACGCCGGGAGTACGCGCGCTGATACGCGACGAGCACGGCAGGGTTCTGTTCATACGAAGGAGCGACAACGGCAGGTGGGGCATGCCCGCCGGTGGGATAGAGCTCAGGGAGACTGTCCTCGAGGCGCTCAGGCGAGAGGTCAAGGAGGAGACCGGCCTGGACGTAGTCTCGGCGACTCTCGTAGCCATATACTCGGGCGACAGGTATACATTCAAGAGCGCCTATGGTGACAGCTACCAGGGCCTGGTGTTCGCATTCAGGGTGGACGAGTGGTCCGGTGAACTGAAGAGGCAGACTGACGAGACGACAGACGCCAGGTTTCTCAATCCGTCCGAGCATCCAGAGGTCTATGGTCAGTATCGAGAGTTCCTGGACGACCTATCGAACTTCGCAGGCGAAGTGATAATCAAGTAGCAGAGGCGACACACATGGAGTATGTGAGGCTAGGGAGCGCAGGAGTCAAGGTCTCGCGGATTGCGCTTGGGTTGGGGTTCAGGGGGCAGTCGTCGGTCAGGTCGGCGCAGCGGCTGATCGAGCATGCGATTGACTCGGGGGTGAACTTCATCGACTGCGCGAACTTCTACAGGGTGATCGGCGGCCCGCTGTCGGAGGAGGTCTTCGCGCCGGTGCTCAGGAAGAGGCGCGACGAGCTGGTGATCACGTCGAAGGTGTACGGACACGTGGGGCCCGGCCCGAACGACGGCGGCAGCAACAGGTACCACATCCTTTCGCAGGTCGAAAGGTCGCTCAAGAGACTTCGCACCGACCACGTGGACATCTACCTGCTCCACCAGTTCGATGACGAGACGCCGGTGGAGAAGACGATGAGGGCCCTGGACGACCTGGTGACTTCCGGCAAGACGCGGTACATCGGCGCGTGCAACTTCGCGGCATGGCAGGTGTGCAAGTTCCTCTGGACGGCGGACAGGGTGGGCGCGGACCCGCTGGTCACCATCCAGAACCCGTTCAGCCTGCTGAACCGGAGCTTAGAGGCGGAGATGTTCGGGCTGCTGCGGGACCAGGGGTTGGGAGCGATGGCCTTCAGCCCGCTGGGCGCGGGACTGCTCAGCGGGCTCTACACTCCGGGCGAACCGCCTCCGCCGGGGTCGCTGTGGGCGTCGAAGGCCCCCGCGCGTTACGAGCGCTCGTTCGCAGGGCAGGGTCCGGGGATCATCGCCGCGCTGCGGGACATTGCGGCGGCCCACGGCAAGACGCCGGGCCAAGTGGCGCTGAACTGGGTGATGTCGAAGCCGGAGATCACGGTCGCGATATCGGGCAACGACACCATCGAGCAGCTGGACGAGAACCTGGGCGCCGTCGGCTGGAGCCTCTGCGACGAGGAGATGGAGCGGCTGGACCGGGCGTCGGTGGGCACGAACGTCAGCTTCGTGAACCTGTAGGGTAAGCCTACGTCACCCTCACCGCCCTCTCCCGTCAAAGCGCGAAGGGGAGGGACTCAGCGGAGGGAGATAGTCGCGATGCCAGCGACTATGAGGATGGTGGCGGCGGCCTTGACGGCTACGGCGCGGGGTGTGACCTGCTCGCCGAGCATCCCGCGGAACTGCAGGCCCAGCAGGGTGCTGTAGAGGAGCAGGAAGAGCGAGGAGCTGGCCGAGAGGGCTGTGACGAGCGACACGGGTCCGAGCGATGTGGCCCATAGGTTCAGGACCATCCCGGTGTTGACGACCAGGAACTCGTTGACGCCGAAGACAGTCAGGGCCGGGCTTCTGTAACGTATCATCCTGCGAAGCTCGAGTACGGGCTCCATGCGGGCGGTGAAGGCCAGCAGCACGACGGCTACGCCGATGGACCGGAGTGCGTGGACCAGCAGCACCGGCAGCGTGTCCAGCGCCTGCTTGGCCGCCAGGTTCATGGCCGCCATAAGCAGGCTCGCGCCCAAGAGCTGGTAGAAGGAGTTGTCGATGGCGAACCCACGGCCGCCGGCGTCCTGACGCACCGACATCATGACTGCGCCGACGACCGTCACGACAATGGCCGCCCAGTCCTGCAGCCTCAGGCTTTCGCCGAGGAAGAGGACGGCGGCGGGCGCGACGAATATCGGGAATGTCTGGACTACGGGGATGGTACGGGACACCTCCCGTCTGGCCATCACGCGGAAGAAGACCACGGCGCTGAGGCCCCCGAAGAGCCCGGCGGCCAGCCCCCAGGCTGTCGCGCTAAGGGTCAGGCCGTCCAGGGGCGAGATGGCGGCGAACACGGCTGAAATGGGTATGTGGCTGACGCCGATGAGGAACGGGAGGGTGCGGAGGGACCGGGCGTAGTGGTGTATGAAGGCCTTGTCGAGGACGCCGACGAGGCCCAGCACTACGGCGCCGAGGAGTGTGATTGCTATCCAGGACAAGGCGGGCTCCGGGTGAGATGGCTCGTAGTGAGAGGCGCGCCTGCGAGATCATCTGCTCTCTTCTCGCAAGAGGCTGCCGGGGCGTGTATGCTTTTGCCGGGCCGGCGCGACCATCGCCCGCGGCGCATTATACATCGGGGTAACCGTTCAGGACTCTAAGGCCATGGACAACGTCTGCTCCGTCATCCCACCGAGGCTTTCCGATGGTCACTGTCGCCAAGACATCTTGGGTTCAGGGAGACTTCAATGAGGGCGTTGGGTGGGCTGGCGCTGCTGTTTATTCCCTTTCTGATCGTCTTAGCATGGCATGAGATGGGGCTAGAAACCCCATGGGGGGCTAGTAGGATCCAGATACTTGACAATGGGGCTGTGGTCTGTGATGGCGAGCTAACGTTCAGGGGTGAGTTACAGGGCGAAGCGGTGGTCGGCAGAGACGACTTTGCGACCTTCAGCATCTACCGTCGCAACGAACTGCGGCCCGGCTATACTTACCGCGTTGTCGACCCAGTGTTGTCGTTTACGGACCCTCCTGGCCCTGGTGAATACTACCCCTCAGTGCCCCCTGACATCCAGATTGCCAAACGACTTACGGCATCACCGACCAGTTCAACGGTCGAGTTGGTATCAGCGGTCCCTCCGAACATCGCCGCAGACCCCTCAAGCTTCGAATTGAGCGTCTGGGGATTCACATCCCTCACGGACGAGAGCGAGGAAGTGCTGCGTAGCTTCACTCTCAAAGCTTGCTGACTGGACGGAAGGACCGATCTAGGTGAACACATGAGCAGCCACAACGCATCTATCTCAGACCTGCCGGCCGGGCGTCTCGAAGCTTTGCACTGGCGGTGTATTGGGCCGTTTCGGGGCGGGCGAGTGGTCGCGGTGGCCGGGCATCCCACCGAGCGCGGTGTGTTCTACTTCGGGGCTTGCGCGGGCGGCGTGTGGAAGACGGAGGACGGCGGCACCTACTGGGAGAACGTCTCGGACGGCTACTTTGGGACGGCGTCGGTGGGCGCGGTCGCAGTGTCGCAGTCCGACCCCAACGTGGTGTACGCCGGGACGGGCGAGGCGTGCATCAGGGGCAATGTATCGCACGGCGACGGGGTGTACCGCTCCACTGACGGCGGGCGCACCTGGCGGAACGTCGGGCTGGGCGATACGAGGCACATCGCGCGGGTGCGGATCCATCCGGCGGACCCCGACGTGGCCTACGTTGCGGCGCTCGGGCACGCGTTCGGGCCCAACGACGAGCGCGGTGTGTTCCGCACGGCTGATGGGGGCGAGAGCTGGGAGCGGGTGCTGGACCGGGGCGACCGGACCGGGGCCGCCGACCTGTGCATGGACCCGAACAACCCTCGGATACTCTACGCGGCGGCGTGGGAGACGCTGCGGCAGCCGTGGAGCTTCACGAGCGGCGGGCCGGGCAGCGGCATCTTCCGGTCGGCTGACGGCGGCGACACTTGGGACGACCTCACCTGCAACCAAGGCCTGCCCGAGGGCGTGAAGGGCCGCATCGGCGTCGCGGTCTCGCCGGCTGTGCCGGGGCGCGTGTGGGCCATCGTCGAGGCGGAAGAGGGCGGCCTGTTCCGGTCCGACGACGGGGGCGAGACGTGGCAGCACCTCACAGGCGACGCGAACCTGATGCAGCGGCCCTGGTACTACAGCCACGTCTTCGCCGACCCGCAGGACCCGAACACCGTGTGGGTGCTGAACCTGAAGGCGTGGAAGTCGACGGACGGCGGTAGCACGTTCACTGAGGTTACGACCCCGCACGGGGACAACCACGACCTGTGGATCGACCCGGACGACACGGACCGGATGATCGAGGGGAACGACGGCGGCGCGTGCGTGTCGTTCAACGGCGGCGAGTCGTGGTCGACGCTCTACAACCAGCCGACGGCGCAGCTCTACCACGTGGTGACGGACGACCAGTTCCCGTTCAGGGCGTACGGGACGCAGCAGGACAACACGGCCGTCAGTGTCCCTGGCCGCTCCATCAAGGGGGCCATCGAGTGGCGGGAGTGCGAGCGGGTGGGCAACTCGGAGTGCGGGCACATCGCAGTGAAGCACGGCGACCCGGATATCGTGTACTCGGGCACGCCGACCCACGGCGGCGAGATCCTGCTTCGCTACGACCGGCGAACGGAGCAGACCAGGGTCATCGCGCCGTGGCCGGAGTTCAACTGGGGCTACGGGGTGAAGCACCACAAGTACCGGTTCCAGTGGACGTACCCGATCGTCGCCTCCCGCCACGACCCGGGCGTCCTGTACGTGGCGGCGAACGTGGTGCTGAGGTCGCTTGACGATGGGACTAGCTGGGAGGAGATCAGCCCCGACCTGACGCGGGCCGACAAGACGAAGATGGAGGCCGCGGGCGGGCCGATCACGATCGACACGACCGGGCCGGAGCACTATGGCACGATATTCGCGCTGGCCGAGTCGCCACTGGACGCGGACATGCTGTGGGCGGGCTCGGACGACGGGCTGGTGCACCTGACGACGAACGGCGGGGAGAGCTGGCGGAACGTGACGCCGCCGGACATGCCGGAGTGGGCGACCGTCAGCACCATCGATCCATCGCCCCACGACCGTGGGACGGCGTACATGGCCGTCACACGGTACAAGCTGGACGACTATGCGCCGCTGCTGTACCGGACGACGGACTCCGGCAGGACGTGGACGCGGATTACGGACGGCATACGGGAGGGCGACTTCACGCGGGTGATCAGGGCAGACCTCGTGCGGCCAGGGCTGCTGTACGCGGGCACGGAGACGGGCATCTACGTGTCGTTCGACGACGGGGAGACGTGGGGGCCGCTGCAGCTCGACCTGCCCGTCGCTCCAATTCACGACATATCTACGAGGGAGAGCGAGCTGGTAGCGGGCACGCATGGGCGCTCGTTTTGGGTGCTGGACGACCTGGCGTACCTGCGCCAAGTTGACGAGCCGGACGACGGCGCGCACCTGTTCAGGCCGGCGGACACGTACCGGATACCCTTTCCGAAGGGGTTGCGGTTGGTGCTGCCGGGCAAGACCTATGGCTATGGTGCCGCGGAGGAGGCGACGTATCTCCCCGGAGGGCATCGAGACGGGCCGTGCTTCCTGGACGCGGGCGAGAACCCGCCGGACGGCGTGGTCATTCGCTACTCGTTGCCGGAGGACGCGGGCGAGGTCGAGCTGGAGATCCGCGACTCGTCCAGGCGGTTGGTGAGGGGGTTTTCGTCCAACGCGGCGAGTGATCCTGAGCCCGGCTCACCGGAGGAGCCGGTGCTGGGGTCGGAGCCGGGGGTCAACGTCTTCGAGTGGGATATGAGGCACCCCGGTGCAGTGGGAGTCCCGGGCGCGGGCGCGGCGGACAAGGGGCTGCCCGGCCCGCTGGCGGTGCCCGGCAGGTACGAGGCAAGGCTGACGGTCGGCGATGCCGTCAGCACGCAGCCGTTCGAGCTGATGGCGGACCCGAGGGGTGGCGCGTCCATCGACGACCTGGAGGCGCAGCGCAACCTGCTCCTGAACATCAGGGACAGGCGCACGGAGCTGAGCCGGGCGGTGCACCAGACCCGCGCCATCCGCGAGCAGGCGAAAGAGTGGAGCGAGCGGGCGTCGTCGGACGAGCGCTTCACAGCAGTCGTGGAGGCGGCGAACGGCGTCGTGAAGGCGCTCGACGGGATCGAGGAGTCGCTGGTGCAGCTCAAGGCGGACGGGCAGCTCGGCGGCATCTCGCACGAGGCGCGGCTCGACGCCAAGCTGGCCGAGCTAACGGTGGTGGTTTCGTCGGGCGACCACCCTCCGACGAGCCAGGCGTACGAGGTGTTCGACGAGGTGTCCGGGCGGCTGGACGGGGTGCTAACCCGGCTGGAGCAGGTCAGGGAAGAGGACGTGGGGAAGCTAAGCGCGCTGATCGGGGAGCTTGGCGTGCCGGCGGTCGGGGCTTGAGCCTCGCCATCGGAACCCGAGTCTCCTTGGATCGACTGCTGTCGTAGCCGAGTGTCCGTGCGTACCCGGTGACCAAGAGGCCCTAGGGTTGACACCCTGTGGAGGCGTGAGTAGCCTGCCCGCCGGTCAAGGAGGTATCGGCAATGCGCATGTCGATGGTGTTCTCGCTCATTAACATGAAGGTCGTGTTCCTGCTCGTTGGGTCGTTCCTGCTGGTGCTGGCCGTCTTGAACTGGCTTGGTGTGTTGGGCGACTGGTACTACCTGGACACGGGCAGCATCGCACAGGCGCAGCTCGTGTACATCCAGATGACGCACTGGGTCCTGGTCGGTGCGCTGGGGTTGGGGATGATCCTGTACGGCAGCCGGCATTTCGAGTAGCAACGACTATCTAGGGACCGGCGTGGGGGTGGGAACGGAGGCTATTCCAGAGGAAAAGTACCCGTGAAACACGTTGAAGGCAGCGTCGAACGCCGCCTTCGGAGAAGTGGCATAGGCCTCCCTGGCAGCCTCTAATGCGGCTTCCCTTATACCTCCAGCGCCAGCAGGGTCCGTAGCTGCTAGTACGGCCCTGGCGTACTCATCGCCATGCCGAGGGGGTTTTCTTTCTCCCATGGCTTCCAAGAATGCATCCCTAACGCCGGCTGCAGCCGTATTAGCCGCGTCTGCGGCAGCGTAGGAATCCTCAATTGCAGCAAGCAAGGCAGGACTTCTTTGAGCAAACGTGTCCAGGACGTCGAATCTCTCACGTTCTCCGGTAGCATTGTAGGCAGGGTCCTGGATCACCTGAAAACCTCCCTCGCGTGCGTCGTGATGGGCCTCGTGGACGGCTATCTGTACTGCGCCCATAGCGCCGAGGGCGGGGAAACCGGCCAAGAGGAAGTCGAGCTGGTCATAGGCAGCTATTCTCATTAGCCTCACCACTGCACCAGCATATAAGTTAACAGCAGTCTCCAGACCAACGCGACGGGCCTCAAGAGCTTGGTCCAGAGTGGCTGCATAGGCATCTAGGGCGGCTGATTCATCTTCGAAGGAATCATTGGCCGCAGCGGCACCTATGAAGGCATCGTTAACCGCCGCGGTGACATCTATCAAGGCAACGTTGGCGGCGCGCATGGCCTCGATACTACCGGCGATGCGGTCTGAGGCTATTCGTCCTGGATGAGGGGTGGGGGTGGCGGCAGCAGGGCTATCGGTGCACGCGACGAGCGGAAGCACTATGAGTGAAGTAGCGACGATCACGCGGGCAGCCACTCGGATTCCCCTCCACCTAGACTGCCGAGCTGCCGCCCTCCAGCCACCGGGCGCACTCCTCCGACAGCTCCCGCGCCGCCGCCGCCTCGTATAGCTCCAGGTCCTCCTCGGTCAGCACCTCCCTCCACCGGCCGTTCGAGCCGCTGTGGAAGAAGGTCTGCGCACCGCCGCTCATCAGGCTGTCCAGGCGGGGCCACGTCCGCTCGGCACTCTGCTTCATCGATCTGAACGTGACCGCGTCGACGGTCGAATCCAGGGACTCGTCGTCGAGCTCGATGTCGAGGAACCGGGCGACCCTCGACACCTCGCCTGGGAGGTCTCCCAGCAGGTCGTTGAAGTGGACGAACAGAATGTTCGGCAGGTGGCGATAGTCCCACCAGGTCTGCACGTGCCTCATGTTGGACCAGTAGGGAAAGCCCTCGCTGTCCCACTCGAACCAGCCCTTCGTGGTCCACATGCGCCACAGCTGGCGGATGTCGCCCGGGCAGCGCGGCAGCGGGTCGCCCACCCTGCCCGGTGTATCGTTCAGCAGGTCGTAGAAGTGGTCGGTGTAGTTGCTGTAGTGGTTCCAGAGCGACATGAAGACGTCGCGCGCGTCCCGGCTTACCACCACGTACTTGACCTGCGGGTAGTACGGGAGGCCGTCGAGCGGGAGGTGCGTCTTGACGGACCGCCGATGCTCCTGCGCATCGAGGTCCCTGATGACGGCGTCCAAGGGCGACAGCCGCCTGTCCATCCAGGGGGTCAGCTCGCCCAGCGACGGCATCTCGGCCTCACGATCGCCGAACAGGAGCCTCCGGACGATGGTCTGCATCCACGTCGTGCCGGACTTGTAGGGCGTGGCTACGACTATATCGTCGTCGCGCGGCTGGAACCGCTCCCAGCGCGTGCTGTCCAGGTGGTGGTTCTGGTAGACCCGGGTAAGTGCGGGCAGGTCTGCTGTCACGCCTGCAGCGCCCTTGGCAGGACTGCGAACATCATCCCTACCTGTTGCGCTTGTATAGGCTCTTGAGCCGGGTGGATGGCAGTCTCGTGAGCTTTTGGTTGCGTGGGTCCACTTCGATGCCGACGGACTCGAGGGCGGTCACGCCGAGCAATGGTTCCGAGTCCTCATCGCCAATCACGATTGTCGACCCAACGATGTCTCCCATGAACTCGATGTCGCCAGTTGTGACGTCCATCCTGACCTCGCTGCCGTCGGCGAGGCCGTATACGCGCTGGCCCTTGGGCTTGAGTCCGATGGATTCCAGGTGCTGCCTGGGCACGAGGGAGTCTATCGCGCCGGTATCGACCAGGAAGAGCCCTTCCCAGGTCCTGTCAGGCTCCGCCGGGTTCCGGACCGTAACGGTGACTTGGGTGATTTCCATTCAGCCCTCCTACCGGGCGGTCCATCCTGCGTCCACCGAGATGGACGCGCCGGTGATGGAGCGGGCGGCGTCGGATGACAGGTAGGCGGCCATCGCGGCGATCTCGTCCGGCTCGACCAGGCGCTTGATGGCGGACGGCGCCAGCATCACGTCCGTGACGACGTTCGCCTCGGGGATGCCCAGGGTGCGGGACTGGTCGCCGATCTGCTTCTGGACCAGCGGCGTGTTGGCGTAGCCGGGGCAGATGGAGTTGACGGTGATGCCGTAGTCGCCGACCTCGAGGGCGACGGTCTTGGTGAGGCCGATGACGCCGTGCTTGGCGGCGTTGTAGGCGGACTTGTAGGGGCTGGCGACGAGGCCGTGGATGGACGAGATGTTGATGATGCGGCCCCAGCCGCGCTCCTTCATGCCCGGCACGACGGCCTTGGTGAGCTGGAACGGGGCGTTGAGCATGATCTGGATCATTTTCGCCCACTGCTCGTCGGGGAACTCGTCGACCGGGTGGATCTGCTGTATGCCGGCGTTGTTTACCAGGATGTCGACCCCGCTGGACTCCTCCAGCGCGCGCCTGCCGAGGTCGTTCGTGCCCTCCATGGTGGAGATGTCGGCCTGGATGAAGGTCCCGCCGACCTCCTCGGCCGTCTCGGAGCCCGATTCGAGGAGGTCTGTGACGAGGACGTGAGCCCCATCGGCAGCCAGGGCCTGGGAAATGGCCCGCCCGAAGCCGCCTCCCGCACCGGTTACCAACGCCACCCTGTCTTCGAGCTGCATGTCCAACCTCTCCCTGTCGTATGTGGTGCTATGATAACCGAGCAGCGCTTATCGCCGTTCTATTCTACATGAAGCCCCACTCCTCGATGGAGGATGACATGCTTGGTATGAGGCCGTGGATCGTCCCGATTATCGTTGTCGCGCTGCTCGGGGCATTGGCCTGTGGGGCCGGCGAGGAGGAAGGCTTCTGGGGCGGGACGGACGAGGCGGAGTTTACTTCCGCGCCCGCGCAGCCAGCGATGGCTATGGCAGATGCGCCTGTGCTCAAGGACGCTTCCGCGTCTCAAGCGGTGGGCCCTCCGGGCGCTCCGGGCCTCCCGGGTCTTCCGGGCCGTCCCGGCCTTCCGGGCGCTCCGGCTGCCGCGCCGGCCCCGGCTGCCGCCGCCAAGCTCGCACTAGGCCAGTCGGTGGAGTCCGCCGTTTCTTCGGAACAGCAGCTTGCCCAGCTCGTCACGCAGCATCGGATCATCATTCGCACGGTCGACATGGGGGTCGAGGTCGACGACGTGGGCGACGCCATCGACGACATTGGCGACCTGGCCAAGCGGATGGGCGGCTGGGTGGTCTCGTCCGACAGGCCTCTGAGGCACACGGGCTCCGTATCGGTCCGCGTCCCTGCGGACATGCTGGACCAGGCGGTGCTGGATATCAGGGCGCTCTCGCTGAGGGTGCGGTACGAGAGCTCCGACAGCCGGGACGTGACCGACGAGTACGTGGACCTGTCGAGCCGGCTGAAGAACACGATGGCGACCGAGGAGGCGCTGCTGAAGCTGCTGGAGCGTGCCGAGAAGGTCGACGACGCGCTGGCAGTACAGCAGAACCTCTCGAGGGTCCAAGAGGACGTGGAGCGGCTGCAGGGCCGGATCAAGTACCTGGAGCAGACCTCGGCCTACTCGCTCCTGAACGTGTCGCTGTCGGAGGAGCCGCGGGAGATGGTCCCTGACGCGGGCGCGGACGTGAGGGCGGGCGTGGGCGAGCCGATCAGGTTCCGGGCCACGTTCACGCCGCCCGACGGCATCGAGAGCTTCGACTACACGTGGGACTTCGGCGACGGTTCAAACGTCGTATCGGGCAACCGCACGGCCCCCGCGGGCGAAGGCGACCGTAGGGTTACGGCGACGATTCATCACAGGTACGAGGACGAGCGGGACTCGCCGTACATCGTCCAGTTCAACATCACCGGGTTCGGCGACGGCGGCCTCTCTGAGGGCGAGGACACGCTGATCGCCACCGTGTCGAGGATCCCGAACATCGAGGTCTTCGCCGGCGAGTGGACCGAAGCGGAGGAGGGCGAGACGGTCGAGCTCTCGGGGTCTTTCACGAGGCCGGCAGGGATGACGGACGTGAGATACACGTGGGACTTCGGGGACGGCTCCGACCCGGCCTCGGGAAGCCTCGCGCAGGGCGTGACCACGGCAGTCGCCGCCCACGTCTACCAGAACTACCGTCCCCGGCCCTACACGGCCAGGCTCACCATCACCGGCATGATGGAGACGGGCGAGGTCGAGGGCTCCGGCAGGGTGGAGGTGCACGTCCGGGAGGCGCAGGGCTGGCTCATAGCGGGCTGGAGCTTCGCGGACCAGTGGAAGACCGCGGTCCGGACGCTCTCCGGCGTCGCTGCCGCGGCGCTTACCGGCTCGATATGGCTGCTGGTATTCAGCCCCATCATCGCCGTCATCGTAGTAGCGGCCATCTTCCTCGGGAGGCGGGCGGGTCGCCGATCCGCCCGGGCGCAGGCCGGTGGCGGTACGGAGCCAGGCGAGCAGGGCCAGGGCGAAGCGCCTCAAACCGGGTCGTAGGGTGGCCGTAACCAGGCACTTCACGGCGACCGGTTTCGTCGTACACCGGGGTCGCGTCGCCCTGCACTGGCACCCCAAGGTGAAGGCGTGGCTCCCGCCGGGTGGCCACATCGAAGCCAACGAGGACCCGGTGCAGGCCGTCGTGCGCGAGGTCGAGGAGGAGACGGGCCTGGAGGCGGTGGTCGTCCCGACCGCGCCTCGCCTCGACCTGGAGTACCCCGAGCACGTCCAGCCGCCGTTCACGATCATGATCGAGGACATCCACGACCCCGTGCAGGGCTACCACCAGCACATCGACATGATCTACTTCTGCCGCCCGGCGGGCGAGCCTGGCGCGATGAACGACGGTTGGCGCTGGATCGACAGGGAGGCGCTGAAGGCCGGGACGCCGATACCCGGGTGCGAGGGCACTTTGGAGGCGCCGCCGGAGGACGTGCGTGTGCTGGCTGAATATGCGTTTGCGCTGATCGAGGGGTAGCTGCGGGGAGCCTTGGTGCGACGGGAGGGCGGGTTTCAAACCCGCTACAGTAATTCGACAGCCTCCATCGCGCGATGTTAGAGCATCCGGGCGGCCTTGCGGGTCTTGAAACGGGTTCTCCGCATGGATACTCTATGCGGCGTCGAGAAAAGGTGGCTCGGAGGGAGCGATGGCCAAGTACCTGGCGCGGTTTTCATACACGAGAGACGGCCTGCAGGGACTCGTGAAGGAGGGCGGCACGGCCCGCCGTGACGCCGCTGCGAGAACCGTCGAGGCTGCGGGAGGGACGCTGGAAGCCTTCTACTATGCCTTCGGCGACCACGACCTGTACGCCATCGTCGACGTCCCGGACAACGAGACGATGGCAGCCCTCATGCTCGCCGTTGGCGCTTCGGGGTCGTCGAGCGGGAGCACCACGGTGCTCCTGACGCCCGAGGAGGTAGACGCCGCCGTGAACAGGGCTGTCGCGTACACACCGCCCGGACAGGACGTGGGCTAGGCAGATGACTCGGAATTCGAGGTTGAACGAATGAAGCTGTACATACTGGGAGCCGGCACGCCGGTGCCGTCGCCGGAGCGGTTCGGCTCTTCGTACGTCGTGAAGGTGGGCGGCGACCACATCATGTTCGACTGCGGTCCGGCGACTACGCACAAGTTGTCGAAGGCAGGGCTGAGCCCCGTGGACATCGACTACCTGCTCTTCACCCACCACCACTACGACCACGACGTCGACTACCCCTGCTTCATCCTGAGCCGGTGGAACCTGCACGTGGGCGACGAGAACGAGCTGCAGGTGTTCGGGCCGAACTTGACCGAGCAACTTCACCATAGGCTGATGGACGAGCACGAGGGGGCGTTCGCCCACGACTGGATAGCGCGGATCAATCACCCGCTCAGCCTGAACGCTTACACGAGCAGGGGCGGCGTATTGCCGAGGCCCGCGCCGTCGTTCACGGTATCGGACATAGGGCCCGGCAAGGTTGTGCAGGGCAGCAGCTGGGAGATCACCGCCGCGCCCGCCGAGCACGTGGAGCCCTACTTGGACTCGCTGGCCTACCGGATCGACAGCGACGAGGGCAGCATCGTCGTCACTGGCGACACCCGCCCGTGCCAGACCGTCACGGACCTGGCGGCGGACGTGGACGTCCTGGTCTGCCTCTGCGTCTATGTGCAGGAGGAGATCGAGGGCACTCCCGAAGCCGAGTACATGTGCGGCAGCGTCACGTCGGCCGAGATGGCGCGGGACGCCGGCGCAAAGAGCCTCGTGCTGGTGCACCAGGCCGAGGAGCTGGACGCCCACGGCCAGACGGAGCGAGCGCTGGCCGACATCACCCGGATATACGACGGCTCGGTCGTGTGGGGCCGCGAGCTGATGGAGCTGGAGATCTGAAGAGGCGCGGTGCCGCGATCACTCCGGCCAGGGAGTTGAACCAGTGAAGCTGTACATCCTGGGCGCAGGCACGCCGAGGCCGTCGCCGGACAGGTTCGGCTCTTCGTACGTCGTGAAGGTGGGCGGCGACCACATCATGTTCGACTGCGGCCCGGCGACGACGCACAAGCTCTCGAAGGCAGGGCTAAGCCCGGTGGACATCGACTACCTGCTCTTCACTCACCACCACTACGACCACGACGTTGACTACCCCTGCTTCATCCTCAGCAGGTGGAACCTGCACGTGGGCGACGAGAACGAGCTGCAGGTGCTCGGGCCGAACCTGACCGAGCAGCTTCACCACCGCCTGATGGACGAACACGAGGGGGCGTTCGCCCACGACTGGATCGCGCGAATCAACCACCCCCTGAGCCTCAACGCCTACACGAGCAGGGGCGGCGTGCTGCCGAGGCCCGCGCCGTCATTCACGGTGTCCGACATAGGGCCGGGCAAGGTGTGCCAGGGAACCAACTGGGAGATCACCGCCGCCCCCGCCGAGCACGTGGAGCCGTGGCTGGACTCACTCGCCTACCGGATCGACAGCGACGAGGGCAGCATCGTCGTCACGGGCGACACGCGGGCCTGCCAGTCGGTGACCGACCTGGCGGCGGACGTCGACATGCTCGTGTGCATCTGTGTCGACGTGGAGGAGGACGTGGCGGGGACGGCGGAGGCTGACTACATGTGCCACAGCGAGACGGCGGCCGAGATGGCGCGGGATGCCGGCGCGAAGAGCCTCGTGCTGGTGCACCAGGCCATTAGCCTGGACGCCCCAGGGCAGACGGAGCGCGCCCTTGCGGACATCACGCGGATATACGACGGGCGCGTCGTCTGGGGCGAAGAGCTGATGGTGCTCGACGTCTGAACGACGGGAGCCCGCAGCCTAGCGGCGGCGGATGATGTACCTGTCCCGCTCCCACCGAGAGCTCAGCAGCGGGCTCGCCTCCAGCAGCCTCTGCAGGGTCTTGTACTTCGACGCGCTCAGCTTGCCGACTCCGAGAACACGCGCCGCGTCGTTGGCGGCGGTGCTTCCGGCCATCCGGTCGCCGGAGTTCGGCGCGCGTTCCAGCCACGCCTGGTCGATGCCGTTGTGCCATGCATCGGGCTGCTCGGAGCCCTCAAAGAGCTCGACGGACATGTTTCCGCCGCCCCTGGGGCGGGTGACCGACACCTCGGAGGACGCCTCCAGGTACCGCGAGAAGGTTGAGTAGCCCAGACCCCGGTAGTCGAAGCTCGGGTCCATCCGTTGCATCGTCTCCATCAGCTTGCCGCCGTTGATCTGGCCCTGGGCGTCCATGCCGGAGCGCACGGCCCGGACGAGGAGGCTCTCGCCGGGCCTCTGCTCAGTCGTTTCCGTTGACTTGGTCGACGAGCTGGCCTGCTCCAGGTAGTAGTAGCGGTCGCACGACCTGACGAGGGTCTGGGAGACTCCCTTCTTTCGTCCCGCGCCTATCACGCCCTTGCCCGCAGCCCGGAGGCGGCTGACGAGGGGGACGAAGTCGGTGTCGGACGAGACGATGACGAAGGTGTCGACGGGCGAGTTGTACATCAGCTCGACGGCGTCTATCGCCAGGCGGATATCGCTCGAATTCTTGCCCGAGGCCGAGTGGAAGAGGTGGATGGGCTCGATCCCCAGCTCGAGAAGCTGGTCGCGCTGGCGCCTCTGGTCGCGGCCCGAGCCGGACTGGGACCAGTCCGCGTATGCGCGCTTCACGATGACCCGGCCGTGGTCGGAGACCTGGTCGAGGAGCCACTGTATCGCGGCCAGGCCAACGTTCTCATAGTCAATCAGTACGGCTACCTGCCGCTCTCCTAGTCCCTCTGTCGCCAATTGAATACCCTCTACGTGAATTGCCACGCCGTAGGGGCGGGTTTGAAACCCGCCCTGTCCCCTCTAGGGAGGCCGCCCCATTGACGCGGCTCGTGGCCGCATCATGCCAGCATGGCTTTTGTCCTAGTTTCAAATCATATCAGGTTGTAGTCTAGGACACGTTAGGCCATTCCGCCCAGTTGCCTCCCGCCCAGCACATGCAGGTGGAGATGAGCGACCGTCTGGTCGGCGTCGCGGCCCTGGTTCACCACGAGCCTGTAGCCGGTGGAGTCCACGCCCTCGCCGGCGGCCATCTGGGCCGCAGCCGCGTACATGCCGCCTACGGCCGCTCGCTCGTCCATGGACAGTCCCCGCAGGGGTCCGATGTGCAGATTGGGTATAACCAGCAGGTGCACGGGGGCCTTGGGAGCGATGTCGCGTATCACGAAGCAGTGCTCGTCGCGGTGAAGGACGTCGGCGGGAATCTCGCCGTCCTTGATCTTGCAGAATATGCAGTCGTCAGCCATGAGCTGCCCTCCCCGTTGAGCCGGTTATAGCTCGATCAGTTCCAGCAGCTCCAGCCCGATCATGAGCGGCAGGAGCCCCACGGCCACCA
Organism: Dehalococcoidia bacterium; assembly: GCA_965209165.1. Taxonomy (GTDB): domain Bacteria; phylum Chloroflexota; class Dehalococcoidia; order Lucifugimonadales; family CAJWER01. The sequence continues at coordinate 274,213 of CBDBQI010000004.1, read as the reverse complement.
CATATATGGGCCGCAATTCGTCGTTGTACCCGAAGAGGGTCCGGACGGCGATGAGCATCAGGAAAATTTGCCAGAAGGTGGCCGCATACGAGATGAACAACCCCACGGTCGGAATAAACGCCAGGCTTCGGAAGATCCTGGGCGTCATGGCGAAACCCAGCACGCGCGCGACCTTCAGGGGGTCGGGACCGGCGCTGCTCGCCCCGTAGTCCGTCGGCAGCGGCGGGAACAGCTTGTGCCCGACCGCCCAGATGGTGAGGCTCAGGACGGCCCACCAGATCAGGAGCTGGACCATGTGCAGCAGGATGAGCTCCAGGCCGCCAACCGCCAGCCCGAGCACGCGGGCCACGGCGCTGAGCAGGACGATCATCCCAGCCTGCGTGATTGCGGTGGAGTCCCCGGCGATCTCTAGGTAGAGGCGCTCGTCGAAGGTGAGCGCCCTGATCATCCTGCCGAAGATCGCGTTCATGCCAAGTCAAAGCCGCCGATGTATGCAGCCCTCACTACCGGTGCTGGAGCAGCTCTATCCTCACGCCGCCCGGGGCCTTGATGAAGGCTATGATGGGGCCGCCCGCCACGTCGACCGGACCCTCCATGAGTTGTGCGCCCATGCCCGTCAGCCGCGCTATCTCGGCGGCCATGTCCTCCACCTTGATGCCCATGTGCTCCAGGCCCCAGTGGGCGCTGGCGTCCGAGTCCCCCATCTTCTCGTCGGTCCGTGCGCCGGAGATGTTCACCACGGCGCCGTCGGACGTCTCGCAGCGGAGGAAGCGGTCGCCATATGGGCGGACCGCATCGCTGATGATCTTGAAGCCGAAGGCGCGGACGTAAAAGTCGGCGATAGCTTTCGGGTCTGGCGCCTTAAGGTGAACGTGGTCGAACTCGTAGGCCATGCGGGGTCCTCCGTCGGTGTTGCTGTTCGGGGCTTCAGACTAGGTTATCGCCGGAGGGCGTGTCAAGGCGGGGGACGCCACGTAGGCAACCTTGACACGGGGCCCGTGTGTAGATACACTGATTCGACTGCAGGCGTGAGCTTGCAGTTTGCTGTTTCATGGGGTTGGGCGGGTTGCACATTAACGTCTCGCAGCTGCTCAAGGAGCCGAGCGGCTCCGTCCGTACCTACGACGTGGCCGAGAGTGTCACGCGCGACGACGGGTCGCATGATGTCCGTGGCTCGGTAAAGCTGTTCAGGACGAGCGACGGGCTGTGGGTGTCGGCGTCGCTGGAGTCGAGCGTGAGTTCCGCCTGCAGCCTCTGCCTGGAGGAGCACACCCAACCCTTGGAGCTGGTCATCGACGAGGAGACGCTGTCCGCCGGCTCGTTCGAGGAGGAGGAGAGCGAACGGCTCAGGATCGACGACGACATACTCGACCTGACGGAGGCCGTTCAACAGTACCTGGAAATCGCCCCGCCCATGAAGCCCGTGTGCAGCCCCGATTGCAAGGGCATCTGCCCCGGCTGCGGCACAAACCTGAACTATGGGGAGTGCGGCTGCGATGGGCATGAGCGGGACCCGCGGTGGGGAGCGCTGCTGACGTTGGCGGCGAACGGCGCGGACAAGGGAAAGAGATAAGGCAATGCCACCACTACCAAAGAAGAAGCATTCGAAGGGGCGAAAGGGTAAGAGAGCCGCTCACCACGCCCTCAAGCGCCTGCACTTCTCCTCCTGCCCGCAGTGCGGAAAGGCGTACAGGCCTCACCGGGTGTGCACACCGTGCGGCTATTACAACGGTCGCGAGGTCGTCGCAGTCAAGTCCGCCGAGGTCGAATAGGCGGCGGGTCAGCCGCTCGGCAAGACTATGGGTTTCATGTTTCCCAAGGCGAAGGGCGATCGAGGCGTGGGGTACCTGTTCCCGGGCCAGGGCTCACAGGCGGTCGGGATGGGGACCCAGCTCTACGACATGTCCCCGTCGGCCCGGTCGGTATTCCACGAAGTGGACATGGCGCTTGGGCGTCCGCTTTCCAAGCTGGTGTTCAACGGGCCCGAAGACCAGCTCCGCGACACCATGAACGCCCAGCCGGCGATCATGGCCGTGAGCTTGGCCACGACCATGGCGATGGAAGAGCAGCTCGGACCGGAGGGCATGCCGCCCCCGGCATTCATGGCCGGCCACAGTCTCGGCGAGTTCACCGCCCTGGCGGTTGCCGGGGTGCTGGAGGTAGGGGAGGCGGCCAGGCTGGTCCAGGAGCGGGGCAGGCTGATGCAGGCGGCGTGCGAGCAGCAGCCGGGTGGAATGGCCGCGGTGTTCGGCCTGGACCTCGACACGATCGAAGAGATCGCGAGGGAGACCGGCACGTACGTATCGAACATCAACACTGCCGAGCAGGTCGTGATCAGCGGGGACCTGCTGGCCATCGCCATCGCGCTTGACCTGGCGTCGGCCAGGGGCGCCAAGAGGACCGTGCCCCTGAGGGTCGGAGGCGCCTTCCACTCGGCCCTCATGGAGCCCGCCAAGGAAGGGCTGATACGGGCGGTGAGCGACGTAAGGTTCAGCGATCCCAGGATCCCGATAGTGGGAAACTGCAATGCACAACCTCTCACCACGGCCGACGAGGTCAAGGGCGAGGTGATCAGCCAGATATCGAGCTGTGTCCAGTGGAAGCGGTCCATGGACTATATGCTGGGAGCCGGCGTGGCCCGCTTCATCGAGATAGGGCCGGGCAGGACGCTCAGCGGCATGGCAAAGAGGATAGACCGATCTGTCTCGTCCGTGAGCATCAGCGACATGGACGCCGTCCTCTCGCTGGGTTCCAAGTAGCCAGCCATCCGGGGCATAGCCCGGCCTCGCGCTCATCAGGCTCGACGACGTGACTAACACAGCGACGCCCTACACTACGCGGCGAAGGGCGCGGGTCCTGGCACTCCAGGCGCTCTACGAGATCGACGGGTCCCGGCACGACCCGGAGAGCGTCGTGGCCCAGAGGGTCCGGGAGTTGTCCCAGCCTCATGCCGTGGAGTCGTTTGCCCGCAAGATAGTGCGGGGAGTCCTTGAGAATCTCGAACGGATAGATAGAATTATAGGGACGCATGCCCCTGCATGGCCCATACGGCAGCTGGCGTCGGTGGACCGCAATCTGCTTCGAGTGGCGGTCTACGAGTTGGCGATCGACGGGGAAACGCCTCCGAGGGTGGCCATCAACGAGGCTGTGGAGATAGGCAAGACGTTCGGCTCCGACGCGTCTTTCAGGTTCGTGAACGGCGTACTGGGATCCGTGCTGGCCGAGCGGCAAGCCTCTGGAGAGGCTGACAGGAACGGCAAGACGATGGAGGTGGTCGATGTCAACGGTTCTTGAAAGAGTCCAGACTGTGGTTGCGGACAAGTTGAGCGTAGAGACGGACGAGGTGGTGCCCGATGCCTCGTTCACGGAGGACCTGAACGCCGACTCCCTCGACCTCGTGGAGCTGATCATGGCCTTCGAGGAAGAGTTCGGCACGGACGACACGCCGATCGAGATCTCGGACGAAGACGCCGAGGGAATCACCACCGTCCAGGCAGCCATCGACTACCTCAAGGAACACGGCGTCTCCGACTAGCCTCTGGGGCCTCACCGTGGCCTTTGGGCACTGACTGCCGGGGTGTTACGCGGGCCCTACCCCGGGTAGCCAGCGGCGCATTCCCTCGTTGACGCTGTGGGCGCGTTGTTGGTACGATTCGCCCACATTCCCCGAGGCTTGCCCCCATGCCGCAGTACGACCTTCTCGTCCGTGAGATCCACGACTGTACTCGATGCTCCCTCTCGGGCAAGCGCACGAACGCCGTGCCGGGAGAGGGCTCCCTTGACGCCGACATCGTCTTCATCGGGGAGGGCCCCGGCTTCCACGAGGACAGGGAGGGACGGCCCTTCGTCGGTCCGGCGGGCAAGCTCCTGGACGAGCTGCTGGCATCGATCGGGCTGGCCCGCGGCGACGTCTATATCACTAACATGATCAAGTGCCGCGCGCCCAACAACAGGGACCCGCTGCCGGGCGAGATCGAGAGCTGCAGGCCGTTCCTGGACCGCCAGCTGGAGATGATCGGCCCCAGGGTGATCGTGACGCTGGGACGCTACTCCTTCCAGCGCTTCTTCCCAGGCGAGCAGCTCAGCAAGTCGCGCGGCAAGCCCAGGAAGCTGAACGGCTACACAGCCTATCCCATATACCATCCGGCCGCAGCGCTGCACAATCCAAGGCTGCGGCCCGCCATCGAGCAGGACTTCAGGAACCTGCGCGAGCTGTTGTCCAGCGCAGAACCTGAACCGTCGGCGCCCGTGGAAGCGCAGGCATCCGAACAGCTCAGCCTCTTCCAGTGACCCCGCTGCGCGTCGTCCCCCTGGGCGGGCACGGCGAGATCGGGAAGAACATGCTGGCGCTGGAGTACGGCGAGGACATCGTCGTCATCGACGCTGGCGTCCTGTTCCCCGACGAGAGCACGCCCGGGGTCGACTTCGCCATCCCCGACATCACGTACCTGCTGGAGAACCGCTCCAAGGTGCGGGCCATCCTCATAACGCACGGCCACGAGGACCACATTGGCGCGCTACCCTGGGTGCTCGAGGATCTCAATGTGCCCGTGTACGCCCCACGGCTGGCCCACGGCCTGATCAGCGTGAAGCTGAGGGAACGGGGCATGCTGGCGGATGCAAGGCTCAACGTGGTGGAGCCGTATGAGCCGTTCCGCGTCGGGGAGCTGGGCGTCGAGTTCTTCCGCGTGTGCCACTCCATCCCAGACGCCATGGGGATAGCGGTCACGACGCCCCTGGGCGTGGTGATCCACACCGGCGACTTCAAGATCGACCACACGCCCGCGGACGGCAAGGTGATGGACTTCGCGGCCCTGGCACGGATGGCGTCGAAGGGCGTGCTCCTGCTCTGCTCGGACTCTACGTACGCCGAAGTGGAGGGTTACACACCCTCAGAGCAGGTAGTGGGCGAAGCCCTGGACAGGGTCATGGGAGAAGCCGAGGGGCGCGTGATGATCGCGACCTTCGCTTCCCTCATATCCAGGGTGCAGCAGATCGTCGACGCGGCGTCCAAGCACGGCAGGAAGGTCGCGGTTATCGGCCGGAGCATGATCAACAACGTGCGAATGGCCAGGCAGATGGGTTACCTGGAGGCGCCCGACGGCGTCCTGGTATCGGCGAAGCAGGCCCGGCGGCTGCCCCTGGACGAGGTGGTCATCGTGGCGACAGGCGCCCAGGGAGAGCCGACGTCGGCCCTCGTCAGGGTCGCCATGGGGACCCACCCGGACATCGAGATCGTACCGGGCGATACGGTCGTGGTTTCCGCCTCGCCCATACCGGGCAACGAGACGCTGGTGGCCAGGACCATCGACAACCTGCACCGGCAGGGCGCGCACGTCCTCTATAGCCGGATTGCCATGGTCCACGTGCACGGGCACGGCAGCCGGGAGGAGCTGAAGATGATGCTCGGCCTGGTCAAGCCCCGGTTCTTCGTGCCGGTGCACGGCGAGTACAGGCACCTGGTAGCCCACGCCGCCATCGCGCGCTCCGCCGGAGTCGCCACGTCGAACACCTTCGTACTCGAGGACGGCGACGTCCTGGAGCTGACCGAGGACCACGGCGAGGTGGTCGGCTCGGTCCCGGCCGGAATCGTCTACATCGAGGGCCAGCACCGCTGGACCGAGAACAGCGTGCTCGACGAGAGATTGAAGCTGGCTCGCGGCGGCGTGGTAGTGGTGACGGCCTCGACGGCCCGCGACGACCTGGGCTTCCTGAGAGAGCCGAAGGTGATGTCGGCGGGTCTCGCGGGCACGGTGGACTCGGCCGAGGTCCTCGAAAGAGTCTCCGAAGAAGTCCTGTTTTCCCTAGACCAAAGTCTTGAACAAGTCTTAGATTACGACAGAACTCGCAGCCTGTTACGGGACCGAGTGTCCGATTTCTTCTACGAAGAGACCCGGGCCCGACCGACCGTCCTGGTGCACCTGCGAGAAGACTGAATCGAGTCCGCGGCAGCCCACCGGCGCTCCGGCCCCTAGGTGGCAAGCCACCGGACAAGCCTGTGGAGGCTAGGTGATGATTCGTCGTATTCTGTCGTCCACGGCCGGGCTGGCGGCCGTCATCTTCGTGGTCCTTGCCGTGGCCGCAGCCGGCTACTGGTACCGGCAAACACTGCTGGAGGCGTATTCGGCGCTGGAGCAGTCCGCCTTGACTGCGCTCAGCCTGGGGCTTGCAGCAGTCGCCGTCTGGGTCGTGGCGTTCACGGCCATCGCCTTCGCGCCGGTTACACCGCTGCGGAGGACCGTCCTGTGGGTCTCTTCAGTGAGCGCACTGGCGGGAGTGCTGGGGCTGCTCTCCTTCTACGATGTCTACTTCGGGTCGCTCTCCTGGGTGACGCTCGGCGGCGAGGTTAGTCTTGGCGGGAGAGTGGGCGAGATAATCGCCGGCCCGCCTGGAGCTATCGCCGTCGCCAGGGTGGCGGCCCTGTTCCTGATGGCTGCGGCCGCGGCCATGCCGTCCGTCACGAGAGTCGTTGGCAAGGGCCTCGGGGGGCTCGCCGTTGTCTCGTACGGCGCAATCGTCTTCGCCTTCGGGAAGCTGGCCTCCGCAATGCGCAGGGAGAAGCGGGAAGAGCCCCGCGAGGAGCCGGTGGAGGCCGTCCAGTACGCGAGCACGGCTGAGCTTTCAGCTCTCCTGAACGAGAGCCCGTACAGCAGCGCGGACGACGAGCAGTACGAAAGCTGGGAAGGCGTGGAGACGTGGGAGGAGCAGCCGGGAGACACGTACGCCGCCGCTCCGGGCCCTGACGCCGGGGAGATGGAGGCAGAGCCGGCCCCGGTACCCGAGCTGGAGCCCGTCCTGGAAGAGGAGGAGCCGGAGCCCGCGGAGGAGCTCGAGCCGGAGCCTTCGGCATTCCAGCAGGACGCGTGGTCGGAGCCCGCGACGGTCGACCCGCAGCCTACAAAGACCAGGTTCAACAAGTTCTGGGGCGAAGAGGCGGCCCCACTGGAGCACAGCCAGGGAGTTACGCACTACGAAAACCTCGGCGACGAGGGCGAAGACGACCCCCTGGTCTCCTACCCGGACGCGTCCGAGTGGGAGAGGCCCGCGATCGACATCCTGCACGACGTACCGGAAGGCGGCATCACGCAGGATGAGATCGACAGGACCGCGGAGAACATCAAGACCACCCTCGCGGACTACGGGGTGGAAGTCGAGCTTGGCGAGACCCACCCGGGCCCGACGGTGACGATGTACGGCCTGGCCCCGGGTTGGATCCGGCGGCACAAGCAGGTCACGGTCACCGACGACGACGGCCGGCCGGTGCTCAACGAGCAGGGTAAGCGGATCACCAAGCGGGTGGAGACCAGGACCCGAGTGAAGGTCGAGGCCATCGCCTCCCGCGAGAAGGACCTGTCGCTCGCCCTGCGCACCCCCAGCATTCGCATCGAGACGCCGGCGCTGGGCAAGTCCCTGGTCGGGATCGAGGTCCCCAATCCCAACCCGTCGCTCGTCACTCTTCGCGGTGCAATGGAGGGCCCCGAGTACCGGAAGCTCCGCGCGTCCGCCAGCCTTCCAGTGGCCCTCGGCAAGGGCAGCGGCGGCGAGGCGGTGGTCATCGACCTCGCGAAGATGCCTCACCTGCTCGTGGCGGGCGCCACCGGGAGCGGCAAGAGCGTCTGCATCAACACCATCCTGTCCGGGCTGATCATGGAGAAGACGCCGGCCGAGCTGCGGCTGCTCCTCATCGACCCGAAGAGGGTCGAGCTCACGCCATACAACGGCATTCCCCATCTCCTCACCCCCGTGGTGGTGGAGACCGACGAGGTGGTCGGCCTTCTGAAGGGGCTGATCGCCGAGATGATGAACCGCTACCGTCGCATGGAGGAGGCCGGCGTCCGCAACATCTCGTCCTACAACAAGAAGATGCCCGACGAGATGCCCTATCTCGTCGTGGCCGTGGACGAGCTTGCGGACCTGATGATGACGGCATCGTTCGACGTGGAGCAGTCCCTCTGCCGCCTGGCGCAGATGGGCCGGGCCACCGGCATTCACCTGATAGTCGCGACCCAGCGTCCATCCGTCGACGTGGTTACGGGCCTGATCAAGGCCAACTTCCCCAGCAGGATCAGCTTCGGAGTCACGTCCCAGATCGACTCCCGGACTATCCTGGACACCGCCGGCGCGGAGAAGCTCCTGGGCAAGGGCGACATGCTGTACCAGGCCGTGGACGCGGCGAGGCCCGAGCGCGTCCAGGGTGTGTTCATATCGGACGGCGAGGTCGAGGACCTGGTCGAGTTCTGGAAGACGACCCCCTGGCTGCCGCTGCCGACCGTGGCCCTCCATTCAGCGGGCGACGGCGACCTGGACGACAGCAGCCCGGACCTGGATGAGGACGACGGCGACAGGGACGAGATGCTGGACAAGGCCATAGAGCTGGCCCACACCCAGAAGAAGCTGTCAACGTCGCTTCTCCAGCGTCGCCTGCGCATCGGCTATCCCCGCGCCGCACGGTTGATGGACCAGCTGGAGGAGGAGGGGTTGATCGGGCCGAGCGATGGGGCCAAGTCGAGGGATGTTATAATCGGCGTGTAGCCAGTCGAGCGGCCAGGATGGGCCGGGCATCACGAGCCCGGCGCCTGAGATCGACCCCTCGGCTGCTGCGGGAGGGGTGAAATGGTCCGCAACGTCGCCGATGCCATCGGCTCGGTAGTAGGGCGGCGAGACGGGGATGGCGGAGCGCCGGAGCGGGAGTCCTGCCTGGTCTGCAGCACCAACCTGCTCACGTCGGACCTTTACGCCCGCAGCCGTATCTGCCCCGTCTGCAATTTCCACTACAGCATGACCGCCCGGGAGCGGATCGATTCCCTTGCCGACCCGGGCACGTTCCGCGAGACGAACCGCAGGGTCTCCTCGCTGGACCCGCTGTCCTTTTCCGCCAAGGTGTCGTACAAGCAGCGGCTATTCCTCGACCAGAGGCGAACCGGACTGTCCGAGGCCGTCGTCACCGGCACCTGTTCCATAGGAGGCAGCCCCGCCGTCATGGCGGTGCTGGACTTCGGCTTCATGGGCGGGAGCATGGGCTGTGTAGTGGGCGAGAAGGTCGCCCTGGCGATGGAGCGCGCCGCCAAGCGGCGGATGCCGTTCGTAACGGTGGTGACGAGCGGCGGCGCCCGGGTACAGGAAGGCGTCCTGTCGCTGATGCAGATGGCCAAGACGGTCATCGCAGCAAGCCAGCTCCACGAGAAGGGCCTTCCGCTGATCACCGTGCTGGCCAACCCGGCTACCGGCCACGCCTATGCGAGCTTCGCGAACCTGGCCGACATCATCCTTGCCGAGCCGGGAGCCATCGTGGGACTGGCGCCGATGAGGGCGATCAGGGAGTCGAGCTCCCAGCCCATACCCGGGGGGTCTCACACGAGCGACTCTCACCTGGCCCACGGCATCGTGGACGACGTGGTCCACCGGTCCGACCTGAGGGACAGGATAGCCGTGCTGCTCGAGCTGCTGGGCCCCAGGTACAGGCTGGAGGCCCAGAGGAAGGCGGAGCCCCGGCAGCCGTCCGAGCACAGACCCCCGGCGTGGGACTCGGTCCAGCTCGCGCGTCACAGCGACCGCCCAACGGCGATGGACTACCTTTCCAGGATCATGTCCAGCTTCGTGGAGATCCACGGCGACCGCGTCCACGGCGACGACGGTGCGGTCGTGTGCGGGATCGGCTACCTGGGCAGCCAGACTGTCGTAGTTATCGGCCAGGAGCGGGGCCGCCAGGGAGACCCGGTCGAGCGGAACGGCGGCAGGACCTCTCCCGAGGGTTTCCGAAAGGCGCTTCGCGCAGCCGATCTCGCCGAAAAGTTCGACCTGCCAGTCATCACTCTCATAGATACGCCGGGGCCGCTGCTGTCTCTGGAGGCGGAGGAGCGAGGTCTTGGGCACACTATTGCGGAGATGATGGCCAGGATGGCAGGGCTCTCGGCACCTGTGGTGGCGGTGATTACGGGCGAGGGAGGGAGCGAAGGCGCTCTCGCGCTGGGGCTGGCCAACCGCGTGCTGATGCTCGAGAACGCCATCTACACCGTGATCTCCCCCGAGGAGGCCGCGGGGCTCTTCTACCAGGACCAGACCAGGGCCGACGAGGCCGCCGAGTCGCTCAGGCTCACGGCGAGCGGCTGCGAGGAGCTCGGCATAGTCGATCAGATCGTGCAGGAGCCGCCCGGAGGAGCACACGTCAACCCGGACGAGGCCGCCAGACACCTGCGGAGGGCCCTGCTCAAGGAGCTGTCGGAGCTCCAGCCGAGGAGGAGGTCCGGGCATGCGGCCGAGCGCCGCAAGAAGTTCCGCAACATGGGCGAGTATAGCTCTTCCTTCAGGTCCACCATCAGCCGCGACGTTCACCGCCTCCAGGGCCTCGCCGCCACCGGTATGCGGAGAATAACGCGGCGATCGCCCCCCGAGCCCGAGAACCACGAGGGCATACCGGCAGGCGAGGAGCGTACGTAGCCGTTCTGCCGCGCTCCGTGCGACCGTAACCCTCGCTGTGCTGCTGGAGTGGGACTAGACCGATGCTGGCATACCTGGGCCGCCGGATCATCCTGGCAGCCTTCACCATATGGGCCATCTCGATCCTGGCATGGATCGTCATCCAGCTGCCCGAAGGCGACCTGGTCGACCGTTACTTCGAGGCCCTCGCTCAGGGTGGAGAGGTCGGTGCCCACGACGACCAGCAGCGGATCCAACAGATGCGCGAGTACCTGGGCCTCGACAAGCCGATGCTCTACAGGTACATGAAGTGGATGTGGAACCTCGCCCAGGGCGACCTAGGCCGCTCCTTCCTCGGGACGCTCACCGGGACCACCGCCGGCGCAAGGGCGCGCCAGCAGCCCATCAAGAGGCTGATCGGGGACCGTATCGGGATGACGGTGGTGCTGACCGGGTTCACAATCATCGTCACCTGGAGCTTCGCCATCCCGGTTGGCATCTACTCCGCCGTCAGGCAGCATTCCATAGGCGACTACGTCTTCACGCTGCTGGGCTTCTCCGGCCTGGCCGTACCCGACTTCCTCCTGGGGCTGGTGCTCATGTATGTCGCTTTCGCGTACTTCGACCATAGCGTCGGGGGGCTGCTCTCGGCGGACTATAAGCACGCGCCCTGGTTCGACGGAGGCCCCAACCTGGGCAAGCTCGTCGACCTGCTGCAGCACCTGTGGATCCCCGCGGTGGTGCTAGGGACGTCCGGCACCGCCGGGTTGATCAGGATCATGCGCAACAATCTCCTGGACGAGCTGAGCAAGCCCTACGTGGTCACCGCCAGGGCAAAGGGGGTCGGGCCTGTCAGGCTGATCATGAAGTACCCCGTACGGGTAGCTATCAATCCGCTGGTCAGCACAGTGGGCTACCTGCTGCCGGCCCTGGTGAGCGGCAGCGTTATCGTGTCGGTGGTACTCAGCTTGCCGACAGTCGGCCCACTGCTCCTGTCGGGCATCCTCGAGCAGGACTCATACTTGGCCGGATTCATCATCCTGCTCCTTGGGACCCTGACAGTGGTCGGGACGCTGATCTCGGACATCCTCTTAGCAGTCGTCGATCCCCGCATCAAACTTACCTAGCGGCCCGGCGGGGTCGCACAGGAACCCAGGAGGGACCGTCATATGAACGGAATGGCAGTAGCGCCGCAGCCCAGGGCGGCCGAGGAGGCCGTGGAGGTCCTCAGGAACGGCGGCAACGCCGTCGACGCGGCCATAACCGCCGCCTTTGTCCAGGGCATCGTCGACCCGCTGAACTGCGGTATGGGCGGGCTGGGCTGGATGCACATCTACGACGACGCCTCGGGCGAGGACGTGGTACTCGACTTCTGCTCGGTCGCGGGTTCGAAGGCGGCGCCTGACATGTGGGAGGCCCTGATCGACCGGCAGGGCGAGGACGGCCTGGGCTCCATCCTGAAGGGCGACGTCAACGAGATCGGCTACCAGTCGATCGGCCTCCCCACGGGCATACGCGGCCTGCACGAGGCCCTCACGCGCTACGGCACCTGGAGCTGGGACCGAGCCATCGCTCCGGCCGCCAGGCTGGCCCGAGAGGGATACACTGTGCCGCGCGAGCTCGCGGAGGAGTGGCGCAGCCGCTACTCGCCCGGGCGGCCCGTCGCGATGACGCGCTTCTCGGTCACGCCCGACGCGACGGCGATATACACCAGGGACGGCGCTCCCCTCGATGATGGCGACGTGCTCAGAAACCCCGACTACGCGGCGAGCCTCGAGCGCATTGCCAGCCTGGGGCCGGACGACTACTACACCGGCCAGATAGCAGGGCGGCTAGTCGCCGACTGGGAGGCCAACGGCGGCCACGTCACCGCGGACGACCTCGAGGGCTACAGTCCGGAAGTCCTGCCGGCCGTGCGCGGTACCTACCGCGGCTACACCATCTCGGACCAGCCTCCTCCCTCGGGCGGCGTGACGCTCGTCCAGGTGCTGAACATCCTGGAGGGCTACGACCTCGCGTCGATGGGGCACAACAGCGCCGAGTACATACGTGTGCTCGCCCTGGCGCTGGGAGCAGGATTCGAGGACCGCGGCAAGTATATGGGCGACCCCGCCTTCGTCGACGTGCCCGTCGACATGCTGACTTCGAAGGAGTACGCCGCCGATTGGCGCAGGCGCATCGATCGGGGCGAGGGGCCCGTCGCGGGACGAGCCCGGGCGACGGACGGCGCGGGCACCACGCACATCTCCGTGGTCGACCGGGACGGGGGTTGCGTCAGTCTGACCCATACGAACGGCCTGTGCTCAGGGGTCATAACGCCGGGTCTCGGCTTCCTGCAGAACAACTACATGATCTCCTTCGACCCGAAGCCCGGCGGCCCGAACTCCATCGAGCCGGGCAAGAAGCGGACGACCGGCGCGTCGCCCTGCATCGTCTTCAGGGACGGCCGGCCCTTCATGGTCGCGGGCGCGCCGGGCGGCACGTACATCATCGGCGCGGTGCTCCAGACCATCCTCAACGTGATCGACCACGGCATGACGGCACTCGAGGCAGTATCGGCTCCGCGAATAGACTGCCAGGGCGAGACGGTTTACGTCGAAGGCCGCGTGCCCGGCTCGGTGTGCGACGAGCTGAGGGCGGGCGGCCTCAGGGTGATGCGCGACACGTCCTCGTACGGCCTCTACCCCAGCCGCTCCGCCCGCGTGCAGGCCATAGTGCTGGGCGACCATCGCGGCGAGCCATCCGGCGGCAGCGACCCACGCGGCTACGGCGCAGCCCTGAAGGCGTAGCAGTTGGGGAGCTCCTGCCCAGCGAAGTGCAGGGGTGGTTCGTTCGGCCTGAGCCTGTCGAAGAGCCTGACCTGAGCCTGCCGAAGGGCCAGTGCTCACCAGTGCAGGCAGTCTGGAGTTAATCTCTTCAGTCGGTGATGTAGGTGTGGGTGATGACCTCCCACACGTGTCCGTCGGCGCACTCGAAGTAGAACCCGCGCCCCTGGTGCTTGTGGTTGATCTTGCCGTCCGCCCGCGAGCGCGGCCCGCTCCCGAACGGGACGCCCTCGTCCTTGACGCGCTGCAGAACGGCGTCGAACTCCTCGTCGGACGCCAGGAAGGCATAGTGGTTGGACTGCGGGCTGTCCGAATTGTCGAAGTCGAGGGTCAGCGTGTCGTTGACCTTGACCGGGGCGAAGTGTCCCCACGGCCCCTCGTATTTCAGCCCAAAGACGCGCGCGATGAACTCCGCGGACTTCACCTTGTCGCGCGCAGGCACGATCGTGTGGTCCAGCTGCAAAGGCATGCCCAGCCTCCTTTGGACACCGCAACTCGGCCCTCCAGTTCCGAGCAGCAGGCAACTCCTACGAGACTATGGCCTCGCGGCCTTCAGCGTAGGAAGGGATCTGATGTCGCTGCCCGCTTTCTCTTCCGCAATGCGCAGCTCGTAAATCTTCTGCAGGTTCAGCCAGAACTCAGGGCTGGTGCCGAAGAAGTGTGCCAGCCGAAGGGCAGTATCGCCGGTTATTGCACGTCGCCCATTCAGGATTTCCGTAATGCGGTTGGTGGGAACCGCGAGCTGCCGGGCGAGCGCCGCAGCGCTCATGCCAAGCTCTTTCAATTCCTCGGCGAGATGTTCACCCGGATGGATTGCCTGTATGGTCATGGCACCGCCCTCATCCTAATGAGTCACTCGAGGGACAAGAGACCCACACGTACCTCATGCAAATGCGAGCCTACGGGTGGTAGATGACCATCTTCAGCTCGGTCATCTCCTCGACGGCGTAGCGAGGGCCCTCCTTGCCCATGCCGCTGTCCTTGACGCCGCCGTAGGGCATCAGGTCGGCGCGCCACTGGGGGCCCGAGTTGATCATCAGGTTGCCCGAGTCCACCTCGCGGGCGAACTTCATCGCCCAGTCGATGTTCTGGGTGAAGATGGCAGCGCTCAGGCCGTAGTTCGTGTCGTTGGCCATGGCGATGGCCTGGTCTATGTCCGAGAAGGGTGTGACGGCAACAGCCGGGCCGAACAGCTCGTCGCACGAAATGCGCATCTCCGGGCTCACGTCGGCCACGACGGTCGGGGCGTGCATCGCGCCCTCATACTCCCCGCCTACCACGGTGCGGGCGCCGCCCGCCACTGCCTCCGTAACCCACTCGTTGACGCGCACGGCGTCCTGGGCCCGGACCATCGGCCCCATCTTCACCGTGCCGTCCAGCGGGTCGCCGGTGCTCAGGCCCTTCACGCCCTCGGTCAGGGCGTCCAGGTAGTCTCCGTAGACGCTCTCGTTGGTCAGGATGCGCTGGGCGGAGATGCACACCTGCCCTGCGTTCGAGAAGCCGCTCGCGACGGTGCCCGCCACGACCTTCTCCATGTCGGCGTCGGGCATGACTATCAGGGGCGAGTTGGAGCCCAGCTCCATCGTCACTTTCTTGAGCCCCGCCGTCCTGCATATGTGCTCGCCCACCTCCTTGCTGCCGGTGAAGGTCACCTTGCGCACGCGCTCGTCCGCAACGAGAGCGTCGCCGATGGACCCGCCAGAGCCGGTCACGCACTGCACGGCTTCGGCCGGCACGCCAGCCTCGACCAGTATCTCCGTAAGCTTCAGGGCCGAAAGCGGCGTGTCCGACGCGGGCTTGATGATGACGGCGTTGCCCGCGGCCAGGGCGGGCCCGACCTTGTGCGCGACGAGGTTGAGGGGGAAGTTGAAGGGGCTGATGGCCGCCACGACGCCGCACGGCACGCGCAGGGTGAACCCGAGCTGGCCGGTCCAGGTTGGCGCGCCATCGAGGGGCACGACCTCGCCGAAGAGGCGCTTGGCCTCCTCGGCCGAGCCGGTCATGGTCTGGATCGCCCGCTCGGCCTCGCCCAGGCCCTCGCCTATGATCTTGCCCTCCTCCATCGTGATGGTCCGGCCCAGGTCGTCCACGCGCTCCCTCATCAGGGCCACGGCGCGGGTCAGTATCTCGTAGCGCTGGTAGCCGGACATCGCCGCCATCACCTTCGCGCCCCGCTCGGCGCTGGCGATGGCTGTCTGGACGTCCTCCACGCTGCCCCTGGGCACGGTGTCGAACACCTGCCCGTTGAAGGGATTCACCACGTCGATCTTCTCGTCCCGGTCCACCCACTCGCCGGCCAGGTACATCTTCATTTCAGGTCACCTCCGTAGGGGCCCCAGCATATGCAGACTCCACACTACAGTCAACCGCAGGCCCGCTGGCGGCACTCAGCCAAGCCGCGCCGTCACTCGTTGACACTCCCTGGCGCGGCTCTTACACTCCCGTGTGCCGTGAGGAGGGTCCCCGACGACGGCATGGGTTAGGTGGTCTCCTCGGGCCCCATCCGCAATACCGCGAGCAGGAGAAGAGCATTGGCGCTCACCGTCTACGACTACCGGGAAGATGTCAGGAACGTGCTGGTCACGCCGCAGATACGCTCCCGCTTCATGCGGCTGGAGCCCGGCGAGGAGGGCGGCGCCCACTCCCACGACCTTGGGCACGAGGTGTTCCTCGTCCTGGAGGGCCAGGCCGAGTTCACCATCGACGGCGAGACCGGCCTGGTCGGCCCCGGCCAGATGTGCGTGGCCCTGGTCGACCAGCTCCATTCGCTGCGGGTAATTGGCGACGAGCCCATGACGATGTACCTATCGGTCACGCCCCACATCCAGCCCACACACACCATGTGGACGGACGACGGCGAGCGCCTGCCCCACCGCTTCGCCCCATCGAGCGCATACGACCGGCAGACCGACACGGACACGCCCCTGGCTACGCTCCTCGACAACCTGACCGCCTCCACGCTTGCGGTGCGGGAAGCCGCCGCACACGCGGCTTCCACGCAGGAGAGCGAGGCCGGCGGGCTGGCGGACGCCGCTTCGAGGGGCGACCTCGACTCCTCATCACAGGGCAGGGACGCGATATGGGATGCGCTATCCGAGGTCTACAGGCGCTCGGCGGAGCTTGCCGACCTGTGGAACGACGTCGCGCCCCGGGCGGGCAGGACGTAGAGGCTACCTAAGAACACCAGCAACAGCCGAGCACTACCCTTCGACAAACTCAGGGCGAACGTTGGGCCGTTGCAGCCAAGGAGGCAGCGCATGGACAGGGTACGCATAGGCGTCGTGGGCTGCGGGGCGATTGCGCAGGTGCAGCACCTGCCCTTCTTGACGGAGCTTGCCGAGGAGTTCGAGGTGGCCGCCGTCTGCGACGTCTCGTCGTCGGCCTCCGAGTACGCCGCGCAGCTCTTCAACGTGCCCAGCCGCTTCACCGACTACCGGTACCTGCTCGACGCCGACGTGGACGCGGTCCTCCTCTGTCACACCGACCCGAAGACGGAGGTCGCGGTGGCCGCTTTCGACGCGGGCAAGCATGTGTTCATCGAAAAGCCGGTCTGCTTCTCCCCACAGGAGGTCGTAGCGATCACCTCCGCTGCCGCGTCCTCGGGCAAGGTGGGTCTGGTGGGCTATGTGAAACTCTACGAGCCAGCGTACGAACGGGCGAAGATTGAAATCGCGGAGATGGACGACATTCGCTTCGTACAGGTCAACCACCTGCACCCGGACAACGAGCTGCATGTGCGCCAGTTCAGGACGCGCCGCTTCGACGACGTGCCGGGAGACGAGATCGAGAAGACGGCGATGGCGCGCGAGATAGCCGTCCGTCAGGCCATCGGCGAAGCCGCTCCGCACGTCATCAGGGCATTCGGTACGCTGTCCGGAAGCATGATCCACGACCTGTACGGGCTACGGGACCTGTTCGGCGTTCCAAGCAGGGTGCCCAGCACCGAGATATGGCAGGGCGGCGGCGCAATCTCGACGACCTTGGAGTACGAGGACGGCTTCCGTTGCGTGGCGACCTGGGTCGACCTTCCGGAGCTGTGGGACTTCTACGAGACGCTGGAGGTGTACGGCAGCAGCAAGCGGGTCATCGTGTCGTACGAGACGGGGTTCTCGCGCGGCCTGTCGCGGGTGCGGATTCAGCAGATCGACGACAGGGGGTCCAGCGTCAGCTCCGAGCCGGCCATGGACTGGGAGAGCCCGTTCCGCAGGGAGCTGCGCCACTTCCACGACTGCATAGTTAACGGCGCTGCGCCCAGATCGCCAATCGCCGACGTGGGCAAGGACATCGGGCTGGTAGTCGACATCATCAGGGCGTACCAGGGCTGAACGGAGCGCTCGTCTATCCTTCCATCCCGGCGCTGGGCGCCCGATAGGACTGCTTCGCTTCCCACTCCTGGCGCCCGATCTCCATCTTCACGAAGTCGAGCCCGCTGCGCCTCACCTTCACCGTCTCTCGCAGGCCCGCCTTGGCGAAGGCCCGGCGGGCCCTCTCGTTCCACTCCAGGGTGTGGAGGTACACCAGGTCTATGGACATGTTGGCGAAGACGTACTCGAGGAGCGCTTCGACGGCGTCTGTCCCATACCCCCGTCCCCAGTACTCGCGCTTGCCGATCATGATCCCCAGCTCGGCCCGGCCGCGCCGCAGATCGACATCGTAGTACATGCAATTGCCGATGTGCTGGCCGTCGAACGTGTCGATGGCCAGGCGCCGGGAGGTGCCGCCGGAATAGATTAGCTCGTCCTTGGAGAACCTGAGGAAGTCCCTGTACGTCATCCTGAGGGGCTGGGAGGCGTCGAGCTTGGCCAGCTCCTCGTCCGTCCGCCACGCATAGTCGTCGGGCGCGTCCTCGATGCGCTTACCCCGGATGACGACCTTCGCGCCTCGTGTGACTTCCTCGCCGGATCCTGGCTCCGTCCTACTGCGAAGCCAGGGCAAGGCCCTTCTCAACAACCCTCACCTCGTTTTCGTAGGTCAATGTCTCGAGGGCCTGTCCCGCGGAGAACCACCTCACCTCGTCGAACTCGTGGTCGTGCAGGGACTCGTCGCCGCCCGTGGGCCGCATCAGGTAGTAGTGGACCGTCTTGTGGCAGCGGGCCCGGTTCCGGACGAACCAGTAGTCGATGCTCCCTATGTACTCCTCGCGCTCGACCTGCAGGCCGGTCTCCTCGACCACTTCCCTGACCGCCGTCTCCTCTCGAGTTTCGCCGGCGTCGGGCGTGCCCTTGGGCAGAGCCCAGATCGGGGGAGAGTGCCGCCCGCACAGGACGACTTCCACACCCGAATCCCCCCTCCGGTACACCACCCCGCCGCTGGACTCAAGTCGAACGGTCGCTCTTGGTACGCTCATAAGATGCGTAATTCTATTTCCGGCCAGCTACATTTTCAAGCTGACGCGCCGGGCGCTCCGCGTGCTTCATCTGTACGTCTTCACCCTCGTGTCCCGCCTCCTGCAGAGCGATCGTCACCGTTGAACTCCTGCGCCCGCGCGGTTACAATAATCGCTGTCCCTTTAAGTCAGTCCCGAGAGGCTGGCAAGGGCGCGGGCCGGAGCTTGCCGAAAGGCGGCTCCGGGCATGTCACCGGCCGCAACCCCTTGCCACCCCCGGCGAGGGTATAGCTTGACCAGAGGAATCCTCAGCCCCGACGAGATACGGCGCGCCCTCACGCGGATCGCCCACGAGGTCCTGGAGAGCAACCGCGGCGCATCGGACATCGTGTTCGTCGGGTTGCACACCCGCGGCGTTCCCCTCGCCCAGCGGCTCTCCGGCCTCATCGCCAGGTTTGAGGGAACCGCGCCGCCCGTCGGCTCGCTGGACATAGCCCCCTACCGCGACGACCTCTCGCGCTCCCGCCCGCGGATGCGCCCGACGGACATCCCCGTGTCCATCGACGGCCGCCCCGTCGTCCTCGTGGACGACGTGCTCTACACCGGGCGCAGCATACGGGCCGCGCTGAACGCCCTGACCGACTTCGGCCGCCCGAGCAGGGTCCAGCTTGCCGTGCTGATCGACCGGGGACACAGGGAGCTGCCGATCAGGCCCGACTACGTGGGCAAGAACGTGCCTACCGCCAGGGGCGAAGAGGTGCGCGTCCAGCTCACTGAGATCGATGACAGCGACAGCGTCGTCCTGGTAAGGAGCGATGAGCGATGACCATAGCCAGCAGGGCTAAAGCATCCGAGGACCTCACTGCGGTGCCAGTCGCGCCCGCCGGCGCGGCGCGGCGTCACATCCTCGACATCGACGACTACACGGCGCCGGAGATCGAGGAGGTGCTGGACAACGCCGAAGCCATGCAGGAGATCCTTGAGCGGGACATCCGCAAGGTGCCCGCGCTGCGTGGCAGGACCATCATCACGGCTTTCCACGAGCCCAGCACGCGTACGCGCGTCTCCTTCGAGCAGGCGGGAAAGATACTCAGTGCCGACGTCATCAACGTCTCGGGCTCGGGCAGCAGCGTGGAGAAGGGCGAGTCCCTCTACAACACGGCTCTGACCCTGCAGGCCATGAACGCCGACGTGATCGTGGTTCGCCATTCCCACGCGGGGGCGCCCCACTTCCTGGCCAGGCACCTACGCTCGGCCATCATCAACGCCGGCGACGGGGGGCACGCCCACCCGACCCAGGCCATGCTCGACATCTACACCATCAGGAGGCACTACGGACGGGTCGCCGGGCTCCGGGTCGCCATCGTGGGCGACATACTCTACAGCAGGGTCGCGAGATCGAACCTCTGGGGGCTCACCACCATGGGCGCCAGCATAGTCCTGTGCGCGCCGCCGACGCTCCTGCCCGTGGACATGGTGAACGGCAACAGGCACATCGAGGAGCACCCCTTTGCAGCGGTGGAGGTGGAGACGAGCGTCGAGCGGGCCCTGGAGGGCGCGGACGTCGTCATGGCCCTCCGCCTCCAGCAGGAGCGACAGAGCGCCGGACATCTGCCGAGCCTGCGGGAGTATTCCCGTGTCTACGGCATCAACAGCCGCAGGCTGGAGCTCGCTAAGCCGGACGCCCTGGTCATGCACCCCGGCCCCATGAACGAGGGCGTCGAGATCGACCCGGACGTCGCCCACGGCGTCCAGTCGGTGATCGAGGAGCAGGTTACCAACGGCGTCGCCATCAGGATGGCGCTTCTCTACGGACTGGCAACCCCGCCGCGGGAGAGGACTGAGAAGTGACCGGGCACCTGCGCGACCGCGCCACTGTGGTGGTGATCAGGGACGGCCTCGTGCTGTTGGCGCGCGACGAGGGGACTGCCTTCTTCAACATGCCCGGGGGCGGAATCGAGCCGGGCGAACCTCCGGAGGAGGCCGCCGTCCGGGAGCTCGAGGAGGAGACTGGGCTCATCGCCAGGGGGGCGGAGGGCCTGTTCGTGTGGGAAAGCACCAGCCAGAGGCATCATGTCTACCGGATCGAGGCCGGAGGCGAGGCGCGGACCGGCGGAGAGGTAGCCGAGCTCCCCTGGTGGGACGGGAAGCCTCCCCTCACAACAAGCCCTCACGTCGAGGTGATACTGGAGAGGCTCCAATTCAATGGCTGACACACGGCCCATACTAGTTCGCGGCGGACGCATAGTCGACCCATCACAAGGCTTGGACAAGGTCTCTGATCTGCTGATTGAGGATGGGAGTGTCTCCGGGATTGGCAAGGGTGTCACGCGCGATGGTGCCCAGATCATCGACGCGGCCGGGCTGGTCGTTTCTCCCGGCTTTATCGACCTGCACTGCCACCTCAGGGAGCCCGGCTTCGAGTACAAGGAGACCATCGCCACGGGCACGCTGGCCGCTGCCCGCGGCGGATTCACCACGGTCTGCGCCATGCCCAACACGGACCCGGTCATGGACACACGGGCCACCGTCGAGTATGTGTTGAGCAAGGCGAGCGCCGAGGGCGTGGTCCGCGTGCTGCCCATCGGGGCGGTGACAAAGGGCAGCAGGGGCGCTGAACTGGCCGAGATGATCGAGCTGGCCGACGCCGGCGCAGTCGGCTTCAGCGACGACGGCCACCCCGTCGCGAACGCCAACGTGATGCGCCAGGCTCTCAGCTACTCGTCGTCGCTGGGCCTGCCGATCATCAACCACTGCGAGGTACCGGAGCTGTCTGCCGGCGGCGTGATGAACGAGGGATGGACCGCCAACCGCCTGGGCCTGCGCGGCATACCGAACGCCTCCGAGGAGGCGATGGTCGCCCGGGACATCTCGCTGGTCGAAACAGTGGGCGGGAGGCTGCACATAGCCCATGCCAGCACTGCCGGGACGGTGGAGCTGGTGCGGCAGGCCAAGGAGCGTGGCGCCGCCGTCACGTGCGAGGCCACACCCCACCATCTGACCCTGACGGACGAGGCCATCCTCGGGCACGGTGGGGCGCACGGGGCTTTCGCGCCGCTGACGGAGGCGGCCTACGACACAAACGCCAAGGTCGCTCCGCCGCTGCGCTCCCGCGACGACATGGCGGCGATGGTGGAGGGCCTGCGCGACGGCACTGCGGACTTCGTCGCAACGGACCACGCTCCCCACGGCCGCACGGACAAGCTGACCACTTTCGACGAGGCCGCCAACGGCATCAGCGTGCTGGAGACGGCTCTGGGCTCTGTCATGTCGCTGGTGCACGACGGCGCGCTCGCGCTGCCATTGGCCGTCGAGAGGCTCACGGCGTCCCCCGCCCGCTTCCTGGGCATGGACCTGGGCACGCTGAAGCCGGGCTCGCCGGCAGACGTCACGATCTTCGACCCCAACGCCGAATGGCTGGTCGACCCGGCCCAATTCGCCTCCAAGGGCAAGAACACCCCTCTGGCCGGCACGACACTCCGGGGCCGCGTCATAGCTACGATAGCTGGCGGCAAGGTTGTATATCATGACGTGGCGGCGTCCGGAGTGGAGGATGGCTCATGCAAATGACTGAATTGATCGACGCGGCCCGGTTCGTCGTGGACTCCGATGGTCGCAAGAAGGCCGTGCTGCTCGACTACGACCGCTGGCTGGAGCTGCTCGAAAATCTATCCGATCTCCAGGAGATCGACGGCGTCCGCCGCTCTGGTGAGGAAACCATACCATGGAAGCAGGCCAAAGAGGAGTTGAGGTCGCAGGGGGTAGATGTGAGGCAGCAGGAGGTGCTCAATGCAGGGCCTTGAGCGGATAACCCACAATCCGAACGTCATGGGCGGCCGGGCCTGCATAAGGGGCATGCGCGTGACGGTTTCTCTGGTGCTCAACTTGGTTGCCAACGGTATGTCCACTGAAGAGATACTGGATGCGTACCCATACCTGGAGCCTGAAGACGTGGGCCAGGCGCTGCGATATGCCGCATGGCTGGCAGAAGAGAGAGTCCACCCGCTGGAAGGCGCGTCCGTGTGAGATTCCTGGTAGACATGGGGATTTCTCCCAGGGTGGTGCCTTTCCTGGGAGGTACCGGACACCACGCTGTGCATCTGGTGCCGTCATCCGCGTAACCAAAGGACAAATCCGGTCTCGCAGCCTGCCCATTAGACGAGACGTTAGCTAGCGCTACGTGAACTGAGAGGCGCGGACCCACGGGAGAATGCTGCCATGGATGAAGTGAAGATATGGTCGGTCGACGGTGACTCGAACGTCGAGCCGCTAGTGTCGAAAGTTCAGACGCATACAGAGCAACTCTTGGAGGATATCCTCGTCAAGAAACCTGACCTGCTGATCCCGGGCCTGAAACTGGTCGGCAGGCAGACACCTACGGCGGGAGGGCCGCTCGATCTGCTTGGAGTGGACAAATACGGCAGGCTTGCCCTGTTCGAGTTGAAGCGCAGCAAGGTGACGCGCGAAGCTGTGGCGCAGGTGATCGACTACGCAGCTGACTTGGAGGCCATGGATCTGGCTGAGCTCGCCACGCTCATATCTAAGGAATCGGGCAAGCTTGGCATATGCAAGATCACGGACTTCGACGAATGGTACAGCCAAGAGTTCCCCGATCAGGAACTAGCATCATTGCGGCCGCTACGCATGTTCCTAGTTGGACTGGGCGCCGATGACAGAGCAGAGCGAATGGTGGACTTCCTCGCAAATGATGGCAGCCTCTACATCTCGCTCGTCACCTTCCACAGCTTCGAATATGAGGACAAGACTCTCTTAGCCAAGCAGGTGCACATAGAGAAGACCGAGGACGCCGAACCTCGATCAGCGAAACGATACCTGAGCGCAGCAGAGAAAAGGGAGAGGTTGGCAGCACGTGTCGAGGAGTACGGCATAACGGACCTGTTCGACGCCGTGAGGGCAATGTTTAGGGGGAACTGGGATAGGTCTAGTGAGAATATCGGTCCGGCAAGCATTGGCATCTATCTTTCGCACCAGGCTGAACCAAGTAGACGTGCATACGCGCGCATTGATTCCGAAGAGGGCAGGGTCGGGATTGTCTTCTACGGGAGAGCGGTCAGCCTCTGTCCGGAAGAGTTCGATCAGGTTAAGCAAGCGTTTCAATTTGAAACATGGAGAGGGCCAAGCGACGTAGAAGGCGTGTACGAGGAGCTAAAACTGCCGGTCGACCACCCTGCGTGGGAGGCCAACAGGGAACTCCTGTCCTCGCTGACGAAGGACGTGTACGCAGCTTGGGAGAGCAGCGGGCAGGAGGAGGGCTCCTCCTAGCCTATGCCTACTCCCGCACATCTTGTGCTTGAAGACGGCTCGGCGTATGAGGGCCTCGCCTTTGGCGCGTCGGCCGACGCGTTCGGCGAGGTCGTATTCAACACGTCGATGACCGGCTACCAGGAGATGCTGACCGACCCGTCTTACGCCGGGCAGATCGTCGTGCCGACATACCCGCTGATCGGCAACTACGGCATAAATGAGCGCGACTTCGAGTCGCGCCAGGTGCAGGTGGCCGGGTTCGTCGTCCGGGAGCACTGCCCGCGGCCCAGCCACGCCCTTAGCACCACTACCCTCGACGAGTTCCTGGCTGCGCAGGGGGTGACGGGCATCAGCGACATCGACACCCGCGCCGTGACGCGCCGCATCCGCACCCGCGGGGTGATGATGGGAGCAATCGCGGTGGGCGCGTCCGCCCAGGACGCCCTGGAATGGCTGCGCGGTCTCCCTCGCTACGACGACACCGACTTCGTGTCGAAAGTGACCACGGACGCCCCCTACGACTGGGACCAGCCCTCTGGGGAGGAGGCCTCCGCAGGGAAGCGCCGCATCGTGGTGGACGACTGCGGGCTGAAGTACAACATCCTGCGCATTCTGCGGTCCCACGGCTGCGAGGTCGTGGCGGTGCCCGCCGGAACCTCCGCGGAGCAGGTGCTGGCCCTGGAGCCGGACGGCGTGCTCATGTCGCCGGGGCCCGGCGATCCGGAGCTGCTCGACTACGCGGTGGAGACGGCCAGGGGGCTCGCTGGCAGGGTCCCCATGCTCGGCATCTGCCTGGGGAACCAGGTGATCGCCCGCGCCTTCGGCGGGCGCAACTACAAGCTCAAGTTCGGGCACCGCGGCGGTAACCATCCCGTGCGTGACAACCGCACCGGCCTCGTCTACATCACCGCCCAGAACCACGGATACGCCGTCGACCCGGACTCGCTCCCCACCGACCTGGAGGTGAGCCACGTCAACCTGAACGACGGCACGGTCGAGGGCCTGAGGCACAGGACGCTGCCGGTCATGAGCATCCAGTACCACTCCGAGGCGTCGCCGGGCCCGCTCGACAACAAGTACATCTTTACAGAGTTTCTTGCGATGGTGCAGACAGCGATGGAGACCAGGAAGTGATTAGACGCTCCTACGAATTCGAGAACGGTTACGCCAGCCCCATGAACAGGGGCGTGTCCCTTTGGAACGGGAGCGAGGGTGACGTAGGCCCCGACAACCCCCGAAGATTATTCGATGGCCTGGTCTATGAAGCCATAGGCGCAGAACAGGTGTGGTCGGACGGTTACCACCTGAAGGGGATCAAAGTGACTATCGAGATCGAGGAGGCGACCAGGCAGTGACCGACCTCTCGCGAATCACGACCATCTCGTTCGACGTGGACGGGACCCTGTGGGACTTCGAGGGGTTGTCGCCCCGCGCACTCCAGGAGGCCCTGCGTGAGCTGGCGAAGGTCGATCCGGAAGCGGCGCGCAGGCTCGACGTCGAGCGCCTCGTGGCCCTCAGGAACGAGATCCACACCCGGCTCTTGGGCAGCGTCACCGACCTGGACGGCGTTCGCGAGCAGTCGATGCGAGAGGCGCTCCGGGAGGCGGGCAGGCCTGACGACGAGCTTGCCTCGCACATGGCCCAGGCCTACTTCCGGAGTCGCGACGAGCTGCGCTCCCTGTTCCCCGATGCCCGGCCGGCCCTGGAGCGTCTTGCCCCGGCCTACAAGCTCGGCCTGCTGTCGAACGGCAACAGCCGCGCGTCGGCCCTGGGCATAGACGACCTGATGTCATTCGAGGTCTTCTCCCAGGACCATGGCGGCATCGAGAAGCCCGACCGTCGCCTGTTCGAAGTCGCCCTGCGAGAGGCCGCGTGCGAGCCCGGCCAGCTGCTCCACGTGGGCGACTGGCCGGAGACTGACGTGGCTGGGGCGCTCGGCGTGGGCGCCCATGCTGTCCTGCTGAGCCGCAACGGGGCCGGTACGGCGCCCGCGGACGTGCCGGAGATCCGGTCGCTCGCCGAGCTCCCCTCGCTGCTCCGGTCAGGGCAGACCGCCGGGGCGCTGCCATGAGCCGCAACCCGAAGCCCGAGAAGGTCCTGGTGATCGGGTCGGGCCCCATCGTCATCGGGCAGGCGGCGGAGTTCGACTACGCCGGCACCCAGGCGTGCAGGGCCCTCCGCGAGGAGGGCGTGACCACCGTGCTCGTCAACTCCAACCCCGCGACCATCATGACCGACGAGGACATCGCCGACGTCGTATACATCGAGCCCCTCACCGTCGAGGTGCTGGAGCGCGTCATCGCCGCCGAGCGGCCCGACGGCATTCTGCCGACCCTGGGCGGCCAGACGGGCCTCAATCTCGCGGTCGACCTGGACGACGCCGGGGTCCTCGAACGCTACGACGTCCGCCTCCTCGGCACGCCGCTGAAGGCGATCAAGGACGCCGAGGACCGGGACCGCTTCCGCCAGCTGCTCATCGACATCGGTGAGCCCGTGCCCCCCAGCTCAACCGTCGGGTCGATGGAGGAGGCGCGGAGGGTCGCCGGCGAGCTCGGCCTGCCGCTGGTCGTCCGCCCGGCCTACACCCTCGGCGGCACGGGCGGCGGCATAGCGAACACCCAGGAGGAGTTCGAAGCGATCGCCGCCGGCGGGCTGGCCGCCAGCCCCATCAGCCAGGTGCTCGTGGAACGCTCTCTCGTTGGCTGGAAGGAGATCGAGTACGAGGTGATGCGCGACGCCTCGGACAGCTGCATCACCATCTGCAACATGGAGAACATCGACCCCATGGGCGTCCACACGGGGGACAGCATCGTCGTCGCGCCCAGCCAGACCCTCAGCGACAAGGAGTACCAGGCCCTCCGCTCGGCGAGCCTCAAGATCATCCGCGCGCTGGGGATCGAGGGGGGTTGCAACGTCCAGTTCGCGCTGGCGCCGGGCGACGTGGTCGGCCCGACCCTGCCCGGAGGAAGCGGGAGCGAGGGCGAGTACTACGTCATCGAGGTGAACCCCAGGGTGAGCCGCAGCTCGGCGCTGGCCAGCAAGGCGACCGGGTACCCCATCGCCCGCGTGGCGGCCAAGATAGCCGCGGGCCGGCGCCTCGACGAGATACCGAACGCCGTGACCCGCCGGACCGTCGCGGCCTTCGAGCCCGCCCTCGACTACTGCGTGGTGAAGATACCCCGCTGGCCCTTCGACAAGTTCCCCGCGGGCGACCGCAGCGTCGGCACCCAGATGAAGGCGACCGGCGAGGTCATGGCGGTCGACAGGACCTTCGAGGCCGCATTCCAGAAGGCCGTCCGCTCGCTGGAGATAACCGGCCGCTCGGTGCTGTGGGAGGACCCCGGATGGAGTGGCGACGGAGACGGCCCACTCTCCCACCTGCCCCTGCACCCCAACGACGAGCGGCTCTGGGCCCTGCTGTCCGGGCTCCGGCGCGGGTCCAGCCCCGAGGAGCTGTCACGCACTACCGGGGTGGACCCCTGGTTCACGCGGGCGTTCGAGAGGATCACGACCACCGAGGCGCGGCTGCTCTCCGAGACGCTGACTCCCGGGCTGCTGAGGGAAGCCAAGCGGATGGGGTTCTCCGACGGGAGGATCGGCGTGCTCACGGACCGGACGGAGGAGGCCGTTCGGAAGCTCCGCAAGGAGCAGGGCCTCCGGCCCGTATACAAGATGGTGGACACGTGCGCCGCGGAGTTCGAGGCCGAGACGCCATACTTCTACAGCACGTACGAGCAGGAGAACGAGGCCCAGGCCCTCTCCGGCAGGAAGGCCGTCGTAGTGGGCAGCGGCCCGATACGCATCGGGCAGGGAATCGAGTTCGACTACTGTTCCGTACACGCGGCGTGGGCGCTCCAGCAGGCCGGGATGAAGAGCATCCTGGTCAACTCGAACCCCGAGACGGTGTCGACGGACTTCGACACCAGCGACCGGCTCTACTTCGAGCCGCTGGACTCCGAGAGCCTGCGCGATATCATAGAGAACGAGTCCTCAGTTACCGACGCGGGCGACGAGGATGCGCCGCCGTCGGTCGTGCAGTTCGGCGGACAGACCGCTATCAACCTCTCCCAGGCGTTCGCGTCCTCAGGGCTGCCGATTCTCGGCTCAACGGCCCGCTCCATAGACACGGCCTCGGATCGCCACCTGTTCGAGGAGTTCCTGGCCCGCGTCGGCATCCCAAACCCGCCCGGGGCTGCAGTCGCCGACCTGGAACAGGCCGTGAGAGTCGCCGACACCATCGGGTACCCCATCCTCGTCAGGCCGAGCTACGTGCTGGGCGGCAGGGCTATGGAGATCGTCCAGAACCCAGGCGAGCTGGAGCGCTTCATGGGCGAGGCGCTGGCGGCCGGAGAGGGCCGGCGGGTGCTGATCGACAAGTACTTCGAGGGGCGCGAGGTCGAGGTGGACGCCGTGTGCGACGGCGAGTCCGTGCTGATTCCGGGGATCATGGAGCACGTGGAGCGGGCTGGCGTCCACAGCGGCGACTCGATGGCCATCTACCCGGGCCTGACGCTGAGCGAGGAGGAGGTCGACACGATCGTCGACTACACCACGCGCATCGGCCTCGAGCTGGGCGTCAGGGGCCTCATGAACATCCAGTACGTGGTGGTGGGCGGCGGGGCCTACCGGAGCCCGGACAGCAACAACGGACCGGAGCGGGCCACCGAGGTCTTCGTCCTGGAGGTCAACCCCAGGTCGAGCAGGACCATCCCCTTCATCTCCAAGGTGACGGGCGTGCCCATGGTGCGGCTGGCGATTAACGCCATGCTGGGCCGGACGCTGCGAGAGCAAGGCTACGAGGGCGGGCTGTGGCCGCGCCAGAAGCTCGTCGGGGTGAAGGCGCCCGTCTTCTCCATGTCCAAGCTGGCGGGAGTCGACACGTACCTGGGCCCGGAGATGAAGTCGACGGGCGAGGTCATGGGAATCGACAGCGAGTTCGGCCCGGCGCTGGCAAAGGCGCTGATGGCCGCGGGACTGATGCTTCCGCCGAAGGGGTCGATCCTGCTGAGCATAGCGAACCGCCACAAGCCGGACGCAGTCGAGATGGTACGGGAGCTCCACGGCCTCGGGTACGGCCTCTACGCGACTGAGGGCACAGCCGCGATGATCCGGGAGATGGGACTGCCGGTTACGACCGTGCCGAAACGCCTGTCGGAGAGCCACCCCAACGTGGTTGACATCATCGTGGACGGGACGGTCGACGCCGTGGTGAACACGGTCACGGGTGACCGCGAGGTGCTGCAGGATGGCTTCCACATACGGCGCGCGGCCACGGAGCGGCGCATCCCGTGCTTCACCTGGCTGGACACGGCGAGGGCCGCCGTCGCGGGATTGGCCAGCGGCGCCGACACCTACAGCGTCAAGCCACTTCCCTCCTATCGCAACCTCTAGGCCCGCCTCGCCCTGACCCAGGGGACTTGCGCACTGCATAGTGTTATGGGTACACTATACCTTGTACACTGCTCCGGCAAGAGCAGGCGCAGGGAGGCTGGACATGCGGAACGTCACCCTTAGTGCGGAAGCGGGCCTGATAGACGCGGCTCGCCAGCGTGCCGCGTCCGAAAACACCACCCTGAACGCCGAGTTCCGGCGGTGGCTCGAGGGGTACGTCCGCCACGAGCAGGCGGAACGCGCCATGAGCGCAGTGCGGGAGCTGCAGGCCCGGTACGACACGGGCGGGCGCAAGTTCACCAGGGACGAGATGAATGAGCGCTGAGGACTTCCTCGACACGAACGTCTTCGTGTACATGCTGGACGCCTCGGATGACTTCAAACGCCAGAGGGCCGAGGAGCTGGTCCAGCGCAGCCTCTCCAGGGGAACCGGCTGCATCAGCTACCAGGTGGTGCAGGAGACCCTGAACGTGGCCACGAGGAAGCTGGGCTTCGCCGAGGACGACTCCCGCACCCTGCTCACACGTATCCTCGCGCCCCTCTGGACTGTGCATCCGAGCGCGGCCCTGTACGAGCGAGGCCTCGAGGTGCGCGGCAGGTACGGGTTCAGCTTCTACGATTCCATAATCGTCGCCGGCGCCATCGAGTCGGGCTGCACTCGCCTCTACACCGAGGACCTGCAGCACGGCCAGAGGGTCGCGTCACTGACCATCGAGGACCCCTTCAAGACACCGTAGGGCGGTCGTCGCGACGGGGCGCCCCCCCTACTTGTCGCGGCCTAGGAATGCATTCTTGGTGAGGCGGTAGCCGAGGAAGCGGAACTCGCCCCAAGGCTCGAAGTGGGCGTCGATCTCCTTCGGGCCGATGCCGTAGCGGTCGCGGCAGTACGAGGTGACCTCGGAGTCGACAGGGATGCGGCTAAAGTCGTGCTGCAGGACGGCCATGTGGGCCGCCGCGTAGGGGCCGATCCCCCACAGGTCGATCAGGTCGTCGTACCCAACGGGCCCGGCGGCGCGTCCGGCCTCATCGATCAGACCGCGGTCCAGCATCGTCTCGGTGCCCTCGTAGAGCGAGCGAGCCCTGAAGCCTAGCCCGCGCTCCCGCAGTCCGGCATCTCCCAGGGCCAGAACATCGGCCGGTGCGGGGAATAGGCCGCCGCGGGCATCGACCAGCGCCTCGACCATTCGCAGGCTGCCCGACCAGGCGATCTGGATCGTGCAGACTGTCTTCACGAAGTCTTCGTAGAAGGTGCTGGAGCGCAGGAGCCTGCCTCCGCCTCTCTCGATGGTCCTCGCCGCTTCGGGGTCGACCTTGCTGGCTGCGTCTATGGCTTCGACGGGGTCCCACTCCAGCGAGAGCCAGCGTCTAGCGAGGCCGGTTGCCTCTTCCACGTCGCTCACGTTGAGGCCGTCGCCATCGACGGCGACCTCGATCCGGTCGGCGGCCGGCTGGGTCGCCTGGGTGCGGGCTACCCGTCCGGACGAGAGCCTATCGCTCCTCCACAGCACGCCGGTGGAGTCGTCCCAGCCCCAGGGGGCGAGCATGACCCATCCGTGGCTTCTGACGGTGCTGTGGAGGGAGACAGGGTACGGCGGAGTCAGCTCAGTCTTGACGGTGCCCATCGCAGGCCACATCATATCGGAGAATTGGGAATTGTGAATGTGGAATCGAGAAGCAGCGGTCGGCAGGAGTTCGGTCGTGACCATTAGCCTGTGCATGTTGTCGGGGTCCTTCGAGTACGACTCGGAGGGGTCGCTGGCGATCTTCGAGGAGCACCTCCGACAGGTTGGCGGCGTCGAGTGCTCGACGGTGGTGTTCCAGTCGGAGGACGACGACTTGTCGCTCGCGCCTATCGACGACACGGACGTACTGCTGTTGTTCACTCGCCGCCTGAACACGGCCGGCCCGGAGCTGGAGCGGTTCAGGGAATACTGTGCTGCCGGGCGGCCGATAGTCGGCGTGCGGACGGCCAGCCACGGGTTCCAGAACTGGCTGGCCTTCGATGCGGAGGTGCTGGGCGGGAGCTACCACATGCACTACGGCGCGGGGCCCTTGGTGCGTGTGGATGAGGCGCCGGGGGCGGCGGGCCATCCGATTCTCGACGAAACCGAGGGGCTGGTGTCCCACGGCAGCCTGTATCGGAATACGCCCATCGCTGACGACGCGACATTGCTGTTGACGGGGACTACGGACGAGGCGACCGAGCCGGTGGCGTGGACTCGCATGAACCGGGGCGGGCGCGTCTTCTATACGTCCCTGGGGCACCAGGACGACTTCAGGGACGGCCGCTTCCTCCGCCTGCTGACCAACGGCGTGCTGTGGGCTGGGGGGGTGATTTGAGCATGGCAGCCGATAACAGCAGCTCGCACCTGCTGCTCAACCTGCGCACGCAGGTCGTGACGCTGAAGAGCACCGGCTTCTGGGACAGGGTGACCGTGCCCAAGCTCTTCCCCGTGGCTGAGACGGCCGTGCTGCTGTGCGACCTGTGGGACGATCACTGGTGCAGGGCCGCCGCCAGGCGCTCGGCGGCTATCGCTGAGCGGGCGAACGGCGTCGTTGCCGCTGCCCGGGCAAACGGCGTGCAGGTCATCCACTGCCCGTCGGACACGATGGACTTCTACGCCTACGAGCCCCAGCGCAGGCGCATCGCCGAAACGCCGAGGGTGGAGCCGCCCGACCCGATCGACCTGCCCATCGCGCCGCCTCTGCCTATCGACGACTCGGACGGCGGATGCGACGACGGCGACAGCGAGCAGGGCCGCCCATGGACGCGTCAGCACCCGGCCATCGAGATCGGTGAGGACGACGTGATCTCCGACAGCGGCGAGGAGGTCTACAGCTTCATGCGGGGCGCGGGCATCGAGAACCTGGTCGTGATGGGCGTCCACACGAACATGTGCGTGCTGAACCGCTCGTTCGCGATCAAGCAGATGACGCGGTGGGGCGTCCGTTGCGTGCTGGTACGGGACCTGACGGACGCGATGTACAACCCCAGCCGGGCACCGTACGTGAGCCACGACCGCGGCACGGAGCTGGTGGTCGACTACATCGAGCGCTACTGGTGCCCCAGCATCCTCAGCCGCGACCTGCTGGAAGTCCACGGGCGGTAGAAGTCTAGTCCCCCGCTGCGCCTGCGTGACTGGTAGCGCGGCAGTCCAAGCTGGCCCTCCGTGGCATGGTCGAGCCGACCCCACCCCAGGTCCCTCGGGGCTCGGGACGACTTGCCGGGTGGCCGGGCGCCGCTTCGCGGCAATTGCAGTCTTGCGTAGGTCCCCTATGCGAAAACGCCGGATTACCTAGTCGACGCTGCCGCCTTCCAGGCGGGCTACGAGGTTTGAGGTGTGGATGGCGTCGCGGATGTCGTTGATGGGGATGCGGCCGGCGGCGACGGACTCGGCGACGTGCTTGTGCATCTCCAGGGTGCCGTCGTAGGCGTGAGAGTCCTCCGGGTCCGCGTCCTGCAGGTCTGCGCCGTGCACGTCGCGGGGGTCCTGGCCGCTCCGGAGGACCTCGATGCGCTCGGGGATGCGCATGTAGCAGCCGACGCCGATGCCGTGGAGCTCGGACCTGAGGGTGCGGCCGCCGGAGGACCTGTTGGCGAGCAGGACGCCTGTCGCGCCGTTCCGGAAGCGCATGAGGGCGGTGAAGTCGTTTCGCCAGTCGGTGCCGCGGGCGTCCTGGAAGGCCGTGGCGTCGGCCACCTCGCTCCCGGCCATGTACCTGATCAGGTCGACGGCGTGACAGACGTCGTTCCAGATGGTGGTGCGGGGCGGCTTGGGAGCGCCGACCATGTCCTTGTGGAACTCGCCCACGGCGAGGGTCGCGCCGCCGGCGTCCCCGACGAGGCGCACGGCCTCCCTGGTGACGTCGGCAAAGCGGCGCTGGAACCCGACGGCGCAGACGACGCCGTTGGCCTCGGCGGCTTCGAGAAGCGCCTGGGACTCCTCGGGGCTAGCCCCGGCGGGCTTCTCGATGAAGACGTTCCTGCCTGCGTTCATGCAGTCGATGGCGACGGGGGCCATGAACTCCTCGCCCATGATGACGTACACAAGGTCCGGGCCGACGGCGTCGATCATCTCGCGGTAGTCGCCGAAGGCCTGGGAAATGCCGTAGCGGTCGACCACCTCGCCCATACGGGACTCGTCGAGCTCTGACACTGCCTCGATACGTGCGTCATCCAGCCGGTCTACGCTCGGGTAATGGGCCGACTGGGCTCTCCCGCCTGCGCCTACGAACGCCGTCTTCAGCATGGTTGTCTCCTGAGGAGGGAATCGTTGCGGGTGTTGTTGTTGCCCGCTTGGTGGGGCGATGTTACCGTAGGGCCGCTCCTGGGACAACGCCCGGTGTACAGAGGGGAGGGTCACCCTCACCTCAATCCTCTCCCGTCAAGGGAGAGGAGGGGCGAGCCCCCATCCTAACCTTCCCCCTCGGGGGGAAGGGACAAGAGGTGTGAGATGGCTGACAAGCTGCGGGTTGCTATTGCCGGGTGTCACCGGATGCTGGATACGCTGAACCGGGGGCACAACTGGGCGAACGGGTTTGCGCGGGTGCCGGAGACGACGGTGGTGGGCGTGTTCGACAAGGGGCAGGAGACTCGGGACGAGTTCCGGTCTGTGTGGCGGGATACGTGGGGCGAGATCCCCGGGTATGACGACTACGACAGGATGCTGACTGAGACCAAGCCGGACATCGTGTGCGTGACGACACGGCAAACGATGCACGCCGACCAGGTCGAGGCGGCCGTTGCGGCGGGCGTGCGGGGCATAGCCTGCGAGAAGCCGCTCGCGCCCAGCCTGGAGGACGCCGACCGTATCTTCGCCGCATGCAGGGGAAAGGGTGTGCCGCTGGCCTACCTGCTCGACCGGCGGTGGACGGCCAAGCAGCTGGCGACGCGGGCGCTGCTCCGCGACGGGGCGATAGGCGAGGTGACCAGCGTCGTGGGCTACGGGGCTTCGAACCTGATCAACCACGGGTGCCACTGGTACGACATGGCCCTGGCGCTGTCCGGTGACGGAGAGCCGGTTTGGACGAGCGGCGAGGTGATCGACGTGTCGGGCGACCCGCCGGACTCGAGGCGGCCGATGGACCCGCCGGGCAGGTCGATGACGCAGCTCTCCAACGGCGCCGTGATCCACACGATGCCCGACGGCTCGGGCCTGTCGTTCCACGTGACGGGGACCGAGGGTGGCCTGCTGGCGCGAGGCGACTTCAGCTCGGTCATCTACTGGCGCGACGACGAGGAGGAGCAGACGGCGCTGGACCTGCCTGCCGACGAGGTGGAGTGGCCCGCGGGCCCGGAGGCGGTGGGCGACCTGGTGGACGCGGTGGTGAACGGGGGCTCGACGGCGTGCGACGTGGAGGAGGCGTGTAGGGCCACGGAGATCGGGTTCGCTGTACACCTGTCGCACCGGGCGGGCGGCGCGAGGGTCGCGCTGCCGGCGGCGGAGCGGGGTTTACGGGTGGAGTCGTTCCCTTGGGGGAACGAGTAGGGGGCCTACGGGCTACCAACTCCTGTCTACACAACGACGGTGGTTGCCCTGCTGAGCACTGCCCCCGTATCGACTACGGGGCAGGCTCTTCGACAAAGCTCAGGCCGAACGAGCTCTCCGTTCCTCGTTCCACCCTCACCCCAACCCTCTCCCGTCGAGGGAGAGGGGGAAGAGTCACCCTCACCCAGCCCTCCCGTCAAGGGAGAGGGAGTTAAGGCCCCTCCACGCCTCGCACCTCTGGGTTCCTGCCTTCGCAGGAACGACGAACTCAGCCCTACATTATGTTGATGCAGACGGACTGGACGGCGTTTACGGCGTAGCCGAGGCGGTTCCAACGGTTTTCCATGGGCTGGACGTTGCCCTGGGCGTCGCGGGCCCTGACCATGAGCGTGTGGTGGCCCGTGGCGGCGGGCGACCACCGGGCGTTCCACTGGCGCCAGGTGTACTGCTGGGCGAGACCGCCGAGGTCCGTGGGCGCCCAGGTGTCGCCGAAGTCCTCGCTGATCTCCACGGAGTCGATTTCGCCCAAGCCTGACCATGCGAGGCCCGCGACGTCGACCTGCGACTGCTCGAAGACCTGGCCATGGCGGGGTCTGCTGAAGAGGGACTTGACGAGCATGTTGGCGAGGGGCTCAGTGTGTCCGTTGCCAGTATCGAGGATGTAGCGGTCCTTCTGGAAGAAGCCCTCGTACGGCTGATCCACGAGGGAGATCCTGGTGAGCCACTTGACGGAGGCCATGCCGTACCAGCCCGGGACAACGAGTCTCAGCGGGTATCCGTGGTCCTGGGGGAGCGGCTCGCCGTTCATCTCGTAGGCGAGGAGCATGTCGGGGTCGCGGGCGAGGTCTATGGGAAGGCTGCGTCCGTATGGGCTCGGAGGCGCGCCGGGCACGGGCGAGCCGGTGTCGGCGCCCTCGAAGACCACCTCGACGGCGGAGCGGGACACACCTGCGCGGTCGAGGACGTCGGGCAGGGACACTCCAGCCCAGTAAGCGGTGCTGACGGCGCCGCCCTGGAACCTGTTGCCGCTGACAGGCGGGTCGAGGTCGACGCGGTTGTTGCCGGCGCACTCCATGGTGACGGGGATGGTGTGCCTGGGCATCGCGATTATCTCTGCGTAGGTGAGCTGCAGAGGCGAGGTAGTGAGGCCTTCGACAGCGAGGGTCCATGCGGAGACGTCGATCGAGGGGGTGTCGTAGTGGTTGCGCGCGTAGTAGAGGGCGTTGGGCGTAAGCCAACTCTGGATAGCGTCCAGCGGCGTCTCTCCGATGAAGGGCTCGGAGTCGATGGTGACCAGAGCTGCGGGCTGTGGGTGCGGCTGAGTGTGCCAGGGGTCCTCGGTTATCCCGGCTGCCTCAGCCGGCGTACACCTGCAACGTTGCATCCTCGCGTCCTCCGAATTGGGGTTAGCCCAATTCTAGGGCGCGGACGCGCGGGTTTCAACCGGGTGAGACTCACCGCTGAAGGCGCGGAGGGCGCAGAGAATAAGATGCCCTGGGGCCTGCGTGGGGGCTCGCTCTGCATCTCCTGAGAACTGCTCTTCGACAGGCTCAGGGCGAGCGATCTTGTGGGAGCACCCGGTAGATGCGGACCTGGTCGGTGCGGTAGACCTCGTCGAGGGCGGAGGCCATCGCCTCGTCGAACTTGGCCAGGCCTTGGGCGGGATAGTAGAGCCGCTCGAGCTGGCCGAGGTAGACGTACTCTACGTCGTACTTGCGCATGAGGTCGAGGGCTTCGGCGGCGGCGGGGGTTGAGTAGATGCGATCTACGTCGCTTGCGCGCTGGGCGACGGCCCACCTGTAACCCCACCGCTGCTGCTCCTGGTGCCACCTCCATCCGACGATGGTGGGCAGGCCCGTGTACACGGAGATGCGGCCTCCCCAGCGGTAGTTGGGCGTGAGGCCCTCGAGTATGACGGGCGAGCCGTCCACGTTGTCCTGGAGCCAGCGTATGGCGTCGTAGTCGGCGGACAGGTCGATGGGGCCGTTGGCGTCGTTGTAGACGGTCGCGCGCATGTATGCCGTGCCGTCGAGGGTCAGCGGGAGCACCTCGAACCTCGTCTTGAGCCGGGCCTGGGTGCCCAGCACGGGGTATACGGCGGCGCCGAAGACGAGCAGGACCAGGGCCCAGCCCCACGCCGCACTCAATGGCCCGGGCATCGCCCTCGCCAGGACGCCCGAACTGAGGATTCGCCAGCCGAGGTAGGCGGAGGCAAGGGCCAGGAGCACCCACACCTGCAGGTAGAGCTTGAAGACGCTGTTCATGCGGTCGATGTCGCCCTCGACGCGGAAGATGTCGAGCCCGATGACGACGCCGAGGGCCGCGCAGACGAGGAGCGTCCCGAAGGTCACCTGGCGCGAGTCCGGGCCGCCGGACGACATGTGCTTCGCTCCGCTGGCGGCTGCGAGGACTAGCAGCAGCAGGGCGAAGGGGATGGTGCTGCCGGTCACGCCCGTGATGAAGCTAAGGGCCAGGTAGCCCGCGAGAAGCACCGCGATCCCGAGGGGCACCAGCTTCGCGCGGCTCTCCCCTGCCCTGCGCCACAGCTTCCGCAGCGAGGGGAGCCACTGCGTGCGGGTGTCGAGCAGCAGGTGCGACCCGACGACGAAGACGAAGAGGCCGTGGATGAGCAGGAACTGCCACAGCACGGTTTGATTGGTGGTCGCTTCGATGCTCGTGAAGAAGGTCTCAGTGCTGTCGTGGTAGGGCAGGAATGCGAGGAATCCGACGGCGGCCACGATGGCGGTCTTAGCAGCCGACTCGATGAGGACCTGCAGGCTTAGGCCGCCGTGCCTGAAGTATGCCGCGAGAAAGATGGCGGACGCGGCCAGGAGCATGTAGACGGGGACGTCCCAGGTGTTGATGGCGCGGAGGGAGCCGATTGCGAGGCCGAGGAGGGCTAGGAGGGCTAGCTCGGCGGGGTTTATACGGCCCTGCACACTGCCTGCAACACCCCCGAACCATCCACCCGCCTCCCCTCTGGGTTCCCGCCTTCGCGGGAACGACGAACTGTCCTGACGGGCCGACAGGACTACGGCCAGGGAGAGGCCGATGGCCAGGAGGGTGAATGGCAGGGCCATGAGGTGGGCATGGAGGTCGGCGAACAGGAAGGTGAAGAAGGGGAACTCGGTGATCTCGTGGCCGGGCGGGTCGGGGGGCATGACGCGCGTGCTGCGCCAGAAGTCGAACCCTGAGAAGGGGATGTTTCGGACGAAGGCGTCCCATGCGCCGCCAAGGAGCTGTACCGCGCCGTCGAGGTTGCCGAGGAGGACTACGAAGGTGGCTCCGGCGAGGCCCGCGGCGGCGGGTGAGAGGGCGAGGCGGGCGATCCGAGCGGGGATGGCGTCGTCTGTGGGCGCGGTCGAGAGGGACCCCGCCCCAGGTCCCTCGCTGGCGCTCGGGACGACACTTGTCGGGCGGTCGGGACGCGTGGCGCTGGCGAGGTTGTAGACGATTGAGTAGGCGGCGGCGGCGGTTAGGGCGAAGAAGAGGGGGACGGCGAGGTTGAAGGCGATTGCGGTGTCGATGCCCGTGGCCCTGACGAGGGTCGCGACCATGAACTGGCCCCAGTAGTAGTAGTTGATGTATCCGCCGGCGAACCAGGGGTCGTAGGGCGGCATGTAGCTGGACTTGAGGACGGCGTTGAGGTACGCCATGTCCATGGGCTTCTCGCCGCCCAGGTGGGAGTGCCAGAGGTCGGGGTTTGCCATGCGCACCAGGACGAAGGCCAGGAAGGCGACCAGGAATACGGCCTCGCCCGCCAGGAGGGTCTTCCACCTGCGTGCAACGAAGGCGGCGATCTCACGCCAGTTCACTGCCAGCAGGGCCAGCGATACCGCCGCGATCACGGCCATGCCCACGCCGATAGACGTCACCGAGAAGGCGAGCAGCTCGTAGCTGGCGAGGAGCCAGACGACCAGGCAGACGAGCAGGAGGCCGAGGGGCTTCGCTAACAGGTAGCCCCGGTCCGGCAGCCGGCGCAGCAGGACGAAGGCTATCGGGACCGCCAACAGGGACATGAGCTGGACGACGAGGAGCCATGAGAGCACCGGGAGCCTGGCCGGCCAGCTCGCGGGCCTCACGATCTCGGTCCAGGTGCCGCCTGCACGCTGGACCGCGGCCTCTTCGGCGGTGAGCATTAGCCCAGGGACGCGCAGGTCGATCGACTCTCCCACACCCAGGGCCTGCTCGATCTCCATGGCCGTATGGCGGCCACGGTTCTCGAACACGAGGGTCATGGGATGGTCGTAGACGGTGAAGCTCTCGTCGGCGAAGCCCATGTTGAGCACGAGGCCGTCCGTGGCTCCGGAGAGCAGGCGGCCGGGACTCGGGACGCCGGGGCGCGAGAGGGTGTCGTCGACGAATGTTACCCCGGCCAGGCCAGGGTAAGACGTCCGGACGTCCGCAAGCTCGTAGCCGAGCGCGCCCGAGAACAGGAGGCGATAATACTCGCTGCTAAAGGGGTACCGGTCCGGCAGCCTGGGTATCGTGCCGTAGAGCCTGTTGCTGTAGAAGACGACGTAGTCGGCCAGGGCCAGCTCCTCGGCCATGCCGCTCAGCTTGGTCTCCGTGTCGGGGTCGTAGATGGGCAGCTCGCGGATCTCGTAGCCGTGGAGGCCGGGTATGCCCTCCTCCCAGTGTTCCTTGAGTATGACCGAGCCCTTCGGGGCATTGGCGTTGATCCAATGGGCCGTCCTGATGGCCGGGTGTTCGCGCCCATAGACGGCGGTGTAGGCGATGGCGTAGAAGCCCGTCGCCGCTAGTAGTAGGAAGAACCCGGAGACCAGCAGCGGACGCAGCCGGGGAAGCCTGGCGCTCACCGTGTCCCACAGGTCGAGGAGCATCCGCGACCCGAAGAGAATGAGGAACGGCGTAGCCGGAATCATGTAGCGGAGGAACTTCACCTCAAACGAGCCGGTGATGAGCAGGTACGGGACGACCCACGAGAGGAGGAGCACGGAGCCCCTCGACTCTGATGAGCGGAACGGGAGGGTGAAGGCGAGGGCGGCCAGGGCGATGCCGGAGGCGGCGACTATCGCAAGCAGGCTGTGGGAATGGACGAGGATTGCGGCCGGCACACCTATGCCAGCAGCGAGGTACACGAGGCCATAGAAGGGTCTCAGGCCCCGCAGGGCCGCGTACACGAGGCCGGCCCACGCGACGACTCCGAGGGGCAGGCCGAGGCCCCACGTAGCGAGCTGGCGGACGTGGTACCAGTAGGGGGTCGTGTCGACGTACTGGCGGGTGTAGGGGTAGTCCCTGATGCGCCGCACCATCTCGGACTGCTCAACCACGTCGCCCATGAAGCGCGCGTAATCGATGAAGGCGTAGGGCTGGGCAACGGCGAAGACGACCACGGACGCCGCGCCGCCCAGCACCACGCCGTTCACCGCCGCAGCCACCCGCTCAGCCAGGCTGAGGCCCTCGTGCTCGCCGTCGTCAAGCAGCCCGAGGGCGTAGATGGCGTGGGCCATGAGGAACGCGCCGTAGATCGGCAGCAGGGTGACCTTGGTGGCGATGCCCAGCCCGACGATCGCGCCGGCGGCGACGGAGTCCCGCGTTCCGCCCTCCTTCGCCACGCGGGCGAGGAGGTAGAGGGCAGCGACGGCGCAGGCGGCCATGATGGTGTCGACGGCGAAGAAGTGGCTGAGCTGGACGTGGAGGACGGCCAGGGTGACGAGAATGGCGGCGAGCAGGCCCTCGCGCCGCCCAAACAGCCTCGCGCCGAGCATGTAGACGAGGGCGACGGTCGCGGTGTCAGCGAGTGCGGAGAGCACCCTGCCGATCACTCGCAGGTCGTGGATT
Organism: Dehalococcoidia bacterium; assembly: GCA_965209165.1. Classification (GTDB taxonomy): domain Bacteria; phylum Chloroflexota; class Dehalococcoidia; order Lucifugimonadales; family CAJWER01. The sequence goes on along the minus strand of CBDBQI010000004.1, from coordinate 233,696 downwards.
TCGACGCCCGGCACGGCGGAGAGCAGGCCCTGGAAGGCCTTGAGGAGGTAGAGGGGGAAGCTGCCGTAGGGGAACCAGCGGGGATTGAGTGGGCTGCGGTCGGCGTCGAGGAGGTCGCCCACGTCCCCGGGGCTGGGGAGGCCGAGCTCGCCGACCTTCATGAGAATTGCGCGCTCGTCAGGATGCGGCGTAAAGGGGTAGCCGCTGTCCCACTCGATGCCGTAGAGGCGGAGGGCCAGGGCAATGAAGAGGGTGAGGGCGAGAGCTACGGCGGGGACGAGGTCCCGCGAGCGCGCGGCTCTAGCCGCAGCCGGTATGTGCCGGAGCCGCACCATATCCGGGATATTGTAGCGGGTATGTGGGGGGCGGGAATTGCGGGGCTGCCTCCCCTGGATACCGGCGATAGCCGGTATCACGGACATTAGGGGGCGAAGCGGATGGCCTGGTCGACTATGTCGAGGCCTACTGCCTCGCTCCAGGCGGCGAGGAGCTGGTTGGTGATCGGGCCGGGCTTGCCGTCGCCGATGGGGCGCTTGTCGACGACGGTCATGGGCAGGACGCAGTAGCTGGTGCTGGCGAAGAATGCCTCGTCGGCGGTGTAGAGATCGTAGGGCTGCAGGTCCTCCTCCACGACGGGGATTTCGAGCTGGCGGGCGAGGTCGAACACCATGCCCCTGGAGACGCCCTGGAGGATGGCCTTGTCGGTTGCGGTGCGGATTACGCCGTCGGTGACGAGGAAGTAGTTGTAGCCGGTGCCCTCGGACAGGTTGCCGTCCATGTCGAGGAGCAGGGCCCACGCGCCGGGGTCGAGGTCGTCGGCCTCGAGGGTGGCGAGGTTGAAGTTCATGCGGCTGTGGTGCTTGATCTTGGGGTCGAGGGCCTCGGGCGGGTAGCTCCTGGTCTTGGTGATTACGCCGTGCTTCCCGTTCTCGTATGAGCTGGCATAGCGCCCGAAGTCGAGGGGCAGGATGTTGATGCAGACGGCGGGCGGGCCCTCGGGGTAGCCGACACCGCCGGTGCCGCGCGTGACCCACTGGTTGACCCTGAAGTCGCCGACTGCTGCCCTGTACTGCTCGTTGCGGCTGATGGCCTCCTCGTTGAGGTCGATCATCTCGTCGGCGGTCATGCCGGGGTCGATGCGAACGTACTTGAGGGAGCGGTATAGGCGGTCGACGTGCTCCCTCATGCGGAAGCTCTTGCCGTTGAATGTGCGCTCCACGTCGAAGACGACGTCGCCGACGGTGAACCCCCTGTCCTGGGGGTGTACGCGGACATCGCCGAAGGGCATCCAGTCGCCGTTGTAGTATGCGATGAAGTGGTCCATTTCTTCCTCCTGGTACTGAGCACTGCCCTTCGACAGGCTCAGGCGAACGATTCCCTTCCAACGTCCCGCTTAGCTTTCAGGGAAGCGGATTATACCCCAAGGTTGTCGATGTGGGAGGCGTCGGCGAACCTGTTGATGCGCCAGATGCGGTGGTTGCGGTGCGGGCCTTCGAGATACCAGCGCTCGACGTCGAGCGAGAAGTCGAAGATGGCCGTGTTCCGAATGTCGACCGCCCAGGTCCTGTCGCTGTTCAGGACCGCCCTAAGGAGGTCGGCTATTATGCCGCCGTGGGCGACGGCCAGCACCAGGTCGTCCTGGGCGTGCCGGCGGATGATCTCGCCGACCGCGCGGCGGCCTCGCTCGGTCCTGGCCTCCAGCGGCTCGGCGCCCGGGAGCCCTTCGAACCCGCGGACCCGCTCGACGGCCAGGTCGAGGTGGGGGTGCCGGTCCGCGATCTCGTCGAGGGTCAGGCCTGAGGCGTCTCCCAGGTCGTGCTCCATCAGGTCGTCCCAGTACTCGATGTCCATGCCCCATCGCCCGACTATCAGCCGGGCCGTCTCGGCGGCGCGGCTGAGGGGGCTGGCGTAGACGTGGGTCGGCATCAGGCCCTCGCGGTCGAGCCTCTCGCCGCATGCGCGGGCCTGGGCGCGGCCCCTGGCGGAGAGGTCGAACGAGGGCGACTCCCCCTGTCCCTGGACCTGGCCGCTTGCGTTCGCGTATGTCTCTCCGTGGCGGACCAGCAGAAGCCTCATCGGTTGTCTCCTTGAAGGGATGATGCGGGGACTATCCTGCCGTCGCGGGCCTCCAGAATGGAGTAGAACTCGTAGCCCCTGTCACGGACCGCATCGCTGCCGCCTTCGCGGCGGTCGAGGATGCAGGCGACGATTGCGACCTGGCACCCTGCCTCCTCGACGGTGTCGATGGCGTGCAGCAGGCTGCCGCCCGTCATGCACGTGTCGTCGACCACTGCGACTCTGTCGCCGCTGCGGGGGGAACCCTCGATGATCTTGCCGGTGCCGTGCTTCTTGCGCTCCGACCTGACGATGAGGGCCTTCACGGGCCGCCCCGCCGCGTAGCTTGCCGTGGCGATGGACGCCACCATGGGGACGGCGGCAACGGCGGGCCCGGCGGCGGCATCGACCGCATATGCGTCCAGCACTGGCAGGAGGGCGCCGGCCACGGTGTGGGATCCCTCAGGGTCGAGGGTGACGAGGCGGCCGTCGAAGTAGTAGGAGCTGGTGCCGCCAGCGGTGAGTGTGAACTCGCCGAACTGCAGGGCGCCGAGCTTCTCGGCAATCTCGATGATCCTCTGCGGGGTGGCTGTGGCGGTGTCTGTCATTGGCTTGTCTCCACCTGGGCGTAGAGCCGATTCTCGCGGATGTAGCGGGCCACAGCGCCGGGGACCAGGTTGCCGATGGACAGCCCCCGGCTCACCCGCTTCCTTATTTCAGTGCTGCTTATGTCGGTCATCGGGCCCATAAGGTTTACCGCGCTATTCGCCGCGCCGGGGGCGACCTTCTCGAACACGGCCCTGTCGAGCCGCTCGAAGCCGCGCCGTGGCACCCCGACTATCGTCGCCTTCTGCAGTATATCCGCCGGGCGGCCCCACCGGTGAAACTTTGCCAGGGAGTCGAGTCCGGCCAGCATGAAGAGGGCGCTGCCCGCTCTCTCCTCGCTCAGCCGGTCCAGCGTGTCGGCGGTGTAGGTTGGGCCGGTCCGCCTGATCTCCATGTCAGAGCAGGTGAAGGGAGGGCAACCTACTATTGCCAGCTCCACCATGCGGAGGCGGTGGTGCGGAGCGGTCGATACGTCCCTGTCTTTCAGGCGGGGCTGACCCGCGGGAATGAAGATGACCTCGTCGAGTGCGAGGTCTTCGCCCGCCCTGACAGCTATGGAGATGTGGCCGTTGTGGACGGGGTCGAACGTCCCGCCGAAGACCCCGAGCCTGCGCACTACTCCCACGGCCACTCTTTGCCGCCCAGCTCGAACGTGTCGCCGGGGGAAGCGCCCGCCCTTTGCAGGGCCCCGAAGACCCCAGCCCGTTCGAGGTGGGCGTAGAGCTGGGCACGTGCTTCCCAGTCGGAGGGGTCCACCATCGCGGCCATCCTGCCCGGCCTGCCGGCATGAACAACATAGCCTGCACCATTCCCCTCGACTTCGATTACCCCGTCTGCAGGCGCTGGCCTGAGAACAACGCGCTCGCCGCTACCCTGGGCAGGGACACCTTCTTGTTCATCCAAGGCCCGTAGTACGGCGAAGGCCTCCTCGACAAGCGGCCCAAGGCCCATGTGAGTTGCCGCCGATATCACGTGGACCGGCCGCCCGTCCAGGTCCCGGCCGAGGCCGTCCGCCTTGTCCTCGACCCCCGGGACATCGCACTTGTTGAGCGCGACGATCTCGCGCTTTGAGGGGACGCCCTCTCCGTACTGAATGAGCTCCTCTCGCACGCGCCTGTACTCAGCAGCAGGATCATCGAGCGAACCGTCTATCACATGGACTAGGATCCGCGCCCTCTCGATATGCCTGAGGAACTCGTGCCCGAGCCCTACGCCAGCATGGGCGCCCTCGATCAGACCGGGGATGTCCACCAGCACAGCCCTCTGCTCCCCGACCTCCACGACGCCCAGCACGGGCTCCAGGGTAGTGAACGGATAGGCGGCGACTTTCGGATGGGCGGCAGTCAGGGCAGCCAGCAGGCTGGACTTACCGGCGTTGGGCTGGCCGATAATGCCGACGTCCGCGATCAGCTTGAGCTCCAGCCGGGCTGTGAACTCACGACCCCGTTCACCCTGTTCAGCGAGGAGAGGGTACCTGTTTGTCGAGGTGGCATACCTCGCGTTCCCTCGGCCCCCCAGACCTCCCGATACGAGCACATGCTGACCGGATTGCTCCAGATCGACGGCGCTGGAGTCCCCCGCAGCATCCACGAGTGTCACGACGGTGCCTTCAGGTACGCCGATTTCCACATTTCGGCCGCGGGCCCCGTGCTTCCTCCTACCGGCACCGTCCCCTCCATTCCCCGCTACGAAACTGCGCCGATACCGGTAAGCGATCAGCGTCTTTACCGAAGGATCGCAGACTATCCTGACGTTGCCTCCATCCCCACCGTCGCCTCCGTCAGGCCCTCCCATGGGGACGAACTTCTCCCGTCTACCGGAGATGGCACCATCCCCACCATCTCCGCTTCTTATCTTGATTGAAACCGAGTCAATCATCAGGATAAGAGTATAGCAGTAACATTCAATAAGCCCTGTGGAACTCGTGGGTTAGCAGTCGGGAGGCGGGCAGGCCGCGATTCCCGGTGACTTGGTGTTGTCGACAGTGGGCTGACACCCTCCGCATTAGAGTGGACGAAAAGTGGAAAGAGACCAGTTATCCACAGGAAAGGCGACTTATCCACAGGAAAGGCATAGATACCCACACATGGCGGCGGGCACAGGGAGGCTCTCTGGAGGTCTAGGCCGCGTCCAAGGATGCGCGGATGTTGAAGAGGTCCTGCCGAAGGTGGGGTTCAACATCCATCTGGGTGGAGATGCGGTTGCAGGCATGCAGGACGGTCGAGTGGTCCTTGCCGCCAAGGAGGCGCCCGATGGCGCTAGCCGTCATGTGCGCCTCTTCACGCAGCAGGTACATGGTGACATGGCGCGCCATGGCTGTCTTCTTGTCGCGGCGCCGCCCGGTGATCGCGTCCTCGGTGAGAGCAAAGTAGTCTGCCACCGCTCGGAGAACGGCGTCGCCGGACACGGACCTGGGCCTGCCCGACACATGGTTGTCCGACATGATCTGCCGCACCATTTCCAGCGAGACTGCGTGCCCGGAGAGCTCTGCATAGGCAGCGACGCGGTTCAGGTAGCCTTCGAGCTCGCGTATGTTGGAGCGGATACCCTCGGCCAGGAACTGTAGCACGTCCTCCGGGAACGAGAGGGCGGCTTCCTCTGCCTTTGTCCTGAGGATCGCAAGGCGCGTCTCGTAGTCGGGCAGCTGAATATCGACGACGATGCCGCCGGCCAGCCTCGACCTGATGCGATCCTCAAGCAGGGTCAGGGCGGCGGCCGGCCGGTCGCTCGTAATGACGATCTGCCTGCCAGCCAAGTGGAGGGCGTTAAACGTGTGGAAGAAGCCCTCCTGGGTCTGCTCCTTGCCTATGATGAACTGGATGTCGTCGAGAAGCAGGGCACCGGCGGAGCGGTAACGGTCCCGGAAGGCCTCGGTCGTGCCGTTGCGGATGGACCGGATGTACTCGTTCGTGAAGTCCTCGGTGGTGGCGTAGATAGGGTGGATGCCGCACTGGACGAGCCTGGACGCTATTGCATGCATTAGGTGTGTCTTGCCGAGGCCGACCCCCGAGTAGATGAAGAGGGGATTGTAGCGGCGACCAGGATTCTCAGAGACCGCCAGAGCTGCGGCGTGGGTCAGCTCGTTGGACTTGCCGACTACGAAGTGGTGGAAGGTGTACTTGGGATTAAGGCGGCTGGTCCGCCGCGAGGTCGGGGGATCCTCCTGGGTCGCCTCAGGCTGGGTTGCGTGGGTCGCCCGTGTGCCGGGACCTGACTCGAACGCGATCTCGACGCCGTCTCCCACCACCTTCTCGACTGCCTGGGAGATGACGGAGTGCATCCGGCGCTCAAGCATCTCGGAGACGAAGGCATTGGGCGTGGAGACGGTGAATCTGCCGTCGACGAAGGACCCGCCCGACGTGCCCTGGAGCCAGGTGTCGTAGCTCGGCTTGGGCACGCAGAGCTGCAGCTCACCGAGCACGGCCTGCCAGACAATTGTCGCGTCACGGACTACCAAATCGGAACCCCAGTGTACACGTGTGGAAGACCGGGAAGCGCATGGTACAGGCGCTAGTGGGTGTAGGGGGGATCTTCCTGTGCATGAACGGTGTGGGCTGAGTCTAGCACCCGAAATGGGAGGCCGTGAGCAGGGAGTTTCCGGGTTTTGCGCCGATGTTTTCTGGAATCGGGAAGAGGCGTCCCGGGACCCCTTGAACCGGCCGGTGGTGGGCGATGGCGTTGTAGACGCTGGCGCGGGGCGGCAAGCCTGTAATCTCCACGCTCACGGCGCCGGGCGCCGATGTTAAGGCGCCGGGCGGCTCTAGTTCTAGCAATGTTCGGTACAAGTCCGGGACAAAGGGGATGCTGGATACAACATATTTCCCGGACAACTGCAAGGAGACGCGGCAGGTCGCATGTGCTCTTGGGCGACGGACGCTCGGGTGTGTGGAGTGGTCCGCGCCTCCGCAGACGTCGCCCGACAGAGGCGTTGCGCTGAGAGTAGACCCCGACCCTCCACCCCTCCGGGTTCCCGCCGCGGGAACGACTGTCTAGTCGCCGGTGTTGGTGTTGGACTGGACGCGGCGGAAGGGGTATATCCAGTTGGCGAGGGAGCGGGGATTGCGGGACTGGACCCAGAGTTTCCCGCGTCCGGAGAACTCCATGATGATCTGGTCGGAGAAGAGAAATGAGCGGATGCGCCCGGCGCGGGTCAGCCTGTAGTCGAGGGAGGGCTCCCAGGCGACGGCGTGCCCGTTGTCGACGACGTACGACCCGTCCACGTCGATCTCCTGGATGTCGCCGTAGGCGTTGAAGAAGAGCATGCCCCTGCCCGTCAGTCGCAGTATGAAGAGGCCCTCGTTGAAGAGTCCGCGGAGACCCTGGAAGTCTGCGTTGGTCTCTATGCCGGACGTGGAAGCCAGGTAGGCGCCTCGCTCGAGGAGCAGCTCGCCGCCGTCCAACTCGTAGCCCTGGATGTCCCCGGTCTGTCCCGGGGCCAGCCCGATTGTGCCTGGCCCTCCCTGGGCAGTGTAGGTGTTCTGGAAGAAGCTCTCGCCGCCCCCGATGGCGCGCTTCACGCCCGACATGAGGCCGCCCCTGACGGAGGTCTCCACGTCGATGTTGGAGTCCATCCATGCCATCGCGCCCGCCTCAGCGACGAGCTCCTCGCCTGGGGCCAGGGTGACTTCGAGGAGGCTGTAGCTGGGCCGCGAATCGATGTTGTAGTCCATCACGACCTCCTGGGCGGAAGCAGCGGACCGAGGGAGTTGCCGAACTCAGTCGGGTTGTGGCTTTGCACGTACAGGCGCCCATGGCCGGAGAAGGTCATGGTCACTCCCTCGCCCGTCAGGAAGGACTGTACCCAGCTTCCTCCCGCCTTGCCGATCGTGTAGTCCAGGGAGTCCTGGAATGCGACGACGTGGCCGTTGTCGACGGTGAGCTCCCCATGTACCTCGACCTCCCTGATGGTCCCGAAGGCGTTGACGACGAGGGGCCCGGCGCCATCGATGAGGAGGAAGGAGAGGGACTCGCCTGAGAGGACTCCGCGGAGGCCCTGGAACTGGGTGTCCACATCGAGTTGGGGCGACGAGCCGAGGTAGCTTCCCCCGGCACAGACCCACTTGCCGGTGCCGCTGCAGTCTATGACGGCAACCTCTCCCTGCAGGGTGGGGGCGAGGCCCACCTCAGCCGGTCCGCCGCCGCCGGCGGTGAAGGTGGAGAAGAAGAAGTTCTCGCCGGCGATCATGCGCTTGATTCCCGACATGATGCCGCCCGTGCCGCGGCTGCGAGTGGTGACGTCGATGTCCACGTTGCTGGAGGTCCTGAACATGGACCCGGCCTCGGCGACGAACCGCTCACCCGGATCGAGATTGACCAGGGCCCAGCCGAAGGCGCCGCTCTTGATTGCTTCTACGTGCATGTTTGCCGCCTAGCCAAGGAAAGGGGTCAGCCACGAGGCCGCGCCGCCGAGGGTCCTGGTCTGGAGGTAGAGCTTGCCCCTGCCGGAGAACTCCATTGCCAGCCCCTCGCCCGAGAGGAGCGTGCTCTTGATGCCGCCCATGCCCCGGATGCTAAAGGTGAGGCCGGGGTCCCATGCGACGACGTGGCTGGTGTCGACCACGAACGAGCCGTCCACGTCCTTCTCGACGATGCCGCCGAACGAGTTGAAGAAGAGCTCGCCGTCGCCGCTGCACTCGACGAAGAATAGCCCCTCGCCGGAGAAGAGGGAGCGCAGCCCGCCGAACCTCGTCTTCAACTCGATGCCGGGCGTGCAGGCCATAAAGGAGCCGGCCGTCAGGGTGATGGAGTCGCCGGACAGGGTGCGCTGGACGACCATGCCGGGCCTGGAGGGCGAGAAGGTGACGCTGCCCTCGCTGCCGGCGGTGTACTCGCCGACGAAGAGGGACTCGCCGCCGGTCAGCTTTCGAATAAGGGCGGGAAGGAAGCCGCCGAGCAGCCGAGCCTTGACGTCGACCCCGCTGTCCATCCAGGCCATCGCGCCGCTCTCGGCGATGAACGTCTCGCCGGGGCTCAGCCGGACTGTGATCTGACCGTAGTCTGGGTTGCCGTCGATTTCGAAGTTCACGTTGGGGGAATGCTAGGGAATGCAGTTCCGGGCGTCAAGGACATTTGGGCGGGTATCGGCGCCGTTTGGACCAGACACGTGCCTGCGTGCGCTCATACTTCGGCAGTTACTGCACGCTGCTATTCAGAGAGGTCTACCAATTGCGCAACGTTGACAATCTCCGCCGGTCGGCGGTAGGGTCGAGACCGTCCCTTGGGGGCGGTCTCTGTCTTTGTGAGGCAGGCAGGGATTGACCTTGTATCGGGTGATGCGAGACCACTCTAGCGTAGTCATAGTCGGCGCGGGCATTGCCGGCTGCAGCGTTGCGTACCACCTCAGCAAGCTTGGGGTGACGGACGTTGTCGTCGTGGAGCAGGGGCCGCTGTTCGAGACGGGCGGGTCCACGTCGCACGCCCCGGGGCTCATCTTCCAGGTCAACCCGTCACGGACGATGACCGAGTTCGCGAAGTACTCGGTGGACCTATACTCGCGCCTGGAGGGGGACGGCGGGCCCTGCTTTTACCCGGTCGGCGGGCTGGAGGCGGCGTGGACGGAGGAGCGGTTTACGGACTTCAAGCGCCGTCGCGGGCTGGCCTTGTCCTACGGGATCGATGCCGAACTGATCGGGCCCCGCGAGGTGCTGGAGCTTGTGCCGATAGTCTCGGAACGCGTCGTGGGAGCCCTGTACGTCCCGTCGGACGGGATAGGCAAGGCTGTGAGGGCGGCCAAGGCGATGGCAAGGGCGGCCCAGGCGGCCGGGGTCGTCTTTCACGGCAACACTCGCGTTACGGATATCGAGGTGAGCGGCGGGCGCGTCCGGGCGGTGGTCACGGACCGGGGCCGCATCCGCGCGGACCTGGTGGTGTGCGCGGCAGGCATCTGGGGGCCGAAGGTAGGGCGGATGGCCGGGGTGTCGATCCCGCTGTACCCGATGCAGCACCAGTATGCCCGCACGGGGCCGCTCGCGGTGCTGAAGGGCCAGACGGGCGAGGCGAGCCATCCAATAATGCGGCACCAGGACGGCGGGCTCTATTTCCGCCAGCACGGCGAGGGCTACGGAATGGGCTCCAGCGATCACGAGCCGCTGCCTGTCGAGCCGGAGGACATCGTGGAGCACGGAGAGCCCGGGGTCATGCCCGCGTCGATGGCCTTCACCCCGTCAGACTTTGCCTCCGCCCGCCAGTCGGCCGAGGAGTTCATCCCGGCCCTGGAAGGAGCGGGGCTGGTCGAGGGGTTCAACGGCATGTTCTCGTTCACGCCCGACGCCATGCCGGTGCTGGGCGAGTCGGACGAGGTGCGCGGGTTCTGGGCGGCGGAAGCGGTCTGGATCGCCCACGCGGGCGGCGCCGGCAAGGCGATGGCGGAGTGGATCGTGGACGGCTCGCCATCGTTGGACCTGCGCGAGTGCGACATAACCCGCTTCCATCCCCACGCGCGCAAGCGGGCTTACTGGCTGGCGCGCGGGGTCGAGCAGTACAGGGAGGGGCCGACCGTCCACCACCCGCTCGACCAGATGGAGAGCGCGAGAGACATGCGGCCCAGCCCGTTCCATGCGAAGGAGCAGGCTCTGGGGGCCGTGTTCTTCGAAAGCGCCGGGTGGGAGATACCGCAGTGGTACGAGGCCAATGGGCCGCTGCTGGACGACTACGACGAGCCGTGGAAGGACCGCAAGGGCTGGGCGGCGCGCAACTGGTCGCCCATCGCCGGCGCCGAGCACAGGGCGGCGCGGGAGCGGGCGGCGTTGTTCGACCTGACGGCGATCACCAAGCTGGAGGTGACCGGGCCGGGCGCGCTGGCGGGCCTCCAGCGGGTCACGGCCAACCAGATGGACCAGCCAGCCGGCAGGATCACGTACACGTCGGTGCTGAATGACAGGGGCGGAATCGTCAGCGACCTGACGGTGACCAGGTTGGCGGACGACCGGTTCATGGTCATGACCAGCACCGGGTATGGCTACCGGGACCTGAAGTGGCTGCGCGACCACATGCCGGACGACGGGTCGGTCAGCATCGAGGACGTGAGCGACGATCTCGGCTGTCTCTGCCTGTGGGGCCCGAGGGCCCGGGAGATCATCACTGCAGCCAGCGGCGACGACTTCTCGAGCGAGGCCTTCCCATATCGGGGGGCGCGGCACGTGACGATAGGCGGGGTGCCCGTGCTCGCGATCAGGCTCTCGTATGTTGGTGAGCTGGGCTGGGAGCTTTACGTGCCGTGGGAACAAGGGGAAGAGCTGTGGGACGCGTTGCGGGAGGCGGGCCGTCCCCACGGGCTGATCGCCGCGGGCACGGCCGCCTTCACGTCCATGAGGGTCGAGAAGGGGTACCGGCTATGGGGGACCGACATCCACACCGAGTACAACCCGTATGAGGCGGGCCTGGGGTTCGCGGTGCGGCTGAGCAAGGGCGAGTTCATCGGCAGGGACGCGCTGATGAAGGCGCGCAAGGCCGGGCTGCGAAGGAAGCTCTGCTGCATGGCCCTGGACGACCCGGAGGCCGTTGTGATGGGCTCGGAGCCGGTGATGTCGGGTGAGCGGGCGCTCGGATTCGTCACCAGCGCCGACTACGGGTACTCGGTCGGCCGCGGAATTGCCTACGCCTACCTGCCGGCGGAGTACTCGGAGCCCGGCACCAGTGTGGATATCCTATACTTCAACGAGCGATACGCCGCCAGGGTCGTCGATGAGCCCCTGTACGACCCCGAGGGGGCGAGAATGAGGGTCTGAATGGGTGCGACTTCAATCGTCGAGAGGCTGGAAGCGGGAGACAAACTCCTGCTGGACGGAGGCACCGGCTCTGAGCTGCAACGGCGCGGTGTCGACGTCTCCAGGCGGACGCCCGACGGCGGGATTGGGGCCTGGTCGGCCACGGCCAACGTTGACGCTCCCGACGCCGTGCGTGCGGTACACGAGGACTACCTGCGGGTGGGCGCCGACATCATCACGACCAACAGCTTCTGGTCGAACCGCACGCGCCTTGCCCGCCTGGGGGAGGCGGACCGGATGGAGGAGTACACGCGCGTGTCCGTCGAGCTGGCGCGCGAGGCGGTCGACGCAAACGGCTCCGACGCCTATGTGGCGGGCAGCATGGCCCCGCCGACGGGCAGGCCGGTTCCCGGCAACCTGGAGGTGGTATCCGACGACCTGGCCGGGGAGTTCCGGGACCAGGCCGCAGTCCTCGCAGAAGCGGGGTCGGACCTGATCCTGCTCGAGTACGTGAGCACCGTCGAGGAGGCGACGACTCTTGTGAGCGTTGCTGCGGAGACCGGGCTGCCGGTCTTCCTAGGGCTCAAGCACTTCGACGCCGCCGGCACGATGGCCTCCAAAGAGGACGCCGTAGACGCCGTCCACGCCATCGAAGACCTGCCGGTAGCCGCGGTCCTGGACATGTGCAGCCCCCCTGAGGAGATCACGGCCGTCTTCCCCCGCGTACGGGAGGCGTTCGACGGGCCGATCGGGGCGTACGCGAACATCGGCTACTGGGGGGACTCCAAGGCACCCAGCGACGCCACCCGCCAGTGGCACCGTATCGACGTCGGCGAGAACTCGCCCGACAGGTACGCGGAGTACGCGCGGGGCTGGCTGGCCGAGGGGGCCCACATCATAGGGGGTTGCTGCGCCTCGGGTCCAGAGCACATTGCAGCCCTGCGGCCGTTGGTTCGGTGATGCCTCGGTGGGCTTCGGCCCTACGACAGTTTCAGGTGCGTGAGGCTCAGGGCTACTGGCTGGCCACCCTTGGCATGCATCCTCACAGCCGGCGGGGAGGGCGGGTTACAAACCCGCCCCTACACCAGATGGATGCAAGGTTCAGGGCGAACGGATGGCGAGTAGGCCGGTGCGACATTGACATAGGGTTGGCGGGGCGCGAATAATATTCGGCGACGGCTGTAGCCGGGAGTAGCGCATGGTGACCGAACACGAGGGACTCGTTAAGGAGTTCCAGTACGTAGCCAATCCGACAGAGCTTGCCCATATCCACACGCTGTTCGAGGGCACGGACTCGCTGATGCACGAGACGGCGTACGCGCTGATCACGGGCGACCAGCACGAGGTGGACCGGCTGACCCGCCAGGCGCTCGACGACGGGTTCTCCGCCAACGACGTTCTCGACGACGGGCTGATCGCGGGGATGGCCGTGGTGGGGATCAAGTTCAGGGACAACATCATCTTCGTGCCCGAGGTCCTGGTGGCCGCGAGGGCGATGAAGGCGGGGATGGCCCACATCGAGCCGATCCTGTCCGCGTCCGGCATCGAGCCCATCGGCACGGTGATCATGGGCACGGTGAAGGGCGACCTGCACGACATCGGCAAGAACCTGTGCATCATGATGCTGCGGGGTGCGGGATTCGTCGTGCACGACCTGGGGGTCGACACGAGCCCCGAGGAGTTCATCGATGCGGTGGTGGAGCACGAGGCGAAGGTGCTGGGCATGTCGGCCCTGCTGACGACGACGATGCCGAACATGGGCCGGACTATCCAGTCGTTCGAGGACGAGGGGCTGCGCGAGGAAGTGAAGATCATGGTGGGCGGAGCGCCGGTGACCCAGGAGTTCGCCGAGGACATGGGCGCGGACGGCTACGGCAAGGATGCCATCGCCTGCGTAGACATGGCCAAGGAGCTGCTGGCGGCCGAGGCGCTATAGGCGGCTCTCCGGACCGCCTCCAAAGGAATGCCGCCCGAATCAAACAGCATGAAGGTAGACAGGGCGCGGTACGAGGCGAGTGTCGATCGCCTCTACAACATCTTCAAGGGCATATCCGAGACCGCCGGCGAGGTTTCCTCGTGGCGCTGTCCCTACAAGAACGTCGAGGACCGATGCACGGCGAACTTCGGATGCCGCAACCAGGATCGCAGCGTCCCGCCCGGCGAGCTCTACGTCTGCACGGGCAGCGACAAGCTGGACTACCGCAGCGCCTGGGAAGTCCAGTAGGGCAAGCGAACCCCGGCAGAGCAGCCCATCGCATGACGGCCCTGGACATCCGTGAACTGACTGGGGACGATGCGGCTGACTTTCGCCACCTGAGGCTGAGAGCCCTGAAGGAGCACCCCGACGCCTTCGGTTCGTCGTATAAGGCGGAGAGCGCGGCCCCTATCGAGGCTGCAGCCGAACGGCTGCGCCTGAACGCCGAATCACAGGACTCCTTCACGCTCGGCGCATACCGGGGGAAGGACCTGGTCGGGATGGTCGGCTTCTATCAAGAATCGAGGGAGAAGACGCGGCACCGGGGCAACATCTGGGGCATGTACGTCCCCTCCGAGGAGCAGGGAAGGGGTACAGGGAGGGCACTGCTGGCTAGAGCACTGGAGCTTGCCAGTGCGCTTCCGGGGCTGGAGCAGGTGGAGCTCCAGGTCGTCACGCGGAACGCGCGGGCAAGAGGTCTGTACGCGTCTTTCGGATTCGAGGTGTATGGGGCCGAGCCGAGGGCGCTGTTCGTGGACGGCGAGTACCTGGACGAGGAGCACATGGTGCTGTTCATTCCACCCTCACCCCAACCCTCTCCCGTCGAGGGAGAGGGGGTTACGGACGCCTGGGGCCGGTAACGCATGTCTCCGATCATTTACGACAGCACCAGGCTCGAATCGGCAACGGACAAGAGCATCTTCGACTACGCCGACGCGCTGAAGGTGCGGGTGCCGACGTCGTGCGGGCGGAGTGGCGAGTGCCACGAGTGCATCGTCGAGATCAAGCGGGGCATGCCCGCGCTGACCCCGCAGACGCCGTCCGAAGAGTTCCTCCGCGGCAGCTACCGCCTGGCGTGCCAGGCGCACGTGACCGACGCCGACGCCGACGTGGAGTTTGCGGTACTGAGGCGGCAGCCGCGGATCCTGACGCGCTCGGTCAGGCGGCCCGCCAAGGCTGACCCGTTCGTCGTTCGCAGGGGCGACGACGTGTACTCCGGCGACCGGCGCCTGGAGGCGTACAGGGGCCAGGTCTACGGGCTGGCGGTTGACGCGGGTACGACAACCGTTGTCATGAACCTGGTCGACCTGGAGAGCGGGGAGATGCTGGCGACGGCGTCGTTTGAGAACCCGCAGAGGTTCGGCGGCAGCGACATCATGCACCGGATCTCGTACGACGGCGGGGAGCACGCCGGAGAGCTGAGGCAGGTGCTGCTGTCGTCGATCAACTTCGAGATCGGCGAGATGGGCCGGCAGCTCCGGTTCCACCGCCGTCGCATCTACGACGTGGTGGTGGTGGGCAACGCGACGATGCGGGACATCCTGTTCGGCGTGGACGTGCAGAGCATCGGGCAGAAGCCGTACAAGTCGCTGATCGAGCTGGAGATGGACCAGGGCGAGCGCACAGGGACTGCCCTGAACACGACGGCACGGGAGTTCGGCCTCCGCGTGTTTCCCGGCGCGAACGTATACGGTGGGCCGCTGGTGGGCTGCCACCTGGGGGCGGACGTGACGGCGGACCTGCTGGCCATCGGCATGGACGAGGAGGAGGATGTGGTGATGCTGGTCGACGTGGGGACGAACACGGAGGTGGTCGTCGGGAACCGTCACGGGATGATGGCGGCGTCCTGCCCGGCGGGCCCGGCGTTCGAGGGCGGCGAGATCACGTACGGGATGCCCGGGTACGAGGGCGCCGTGGAGTCGGTGGAGATCGGCGAGGGCGTCGTCGTGTGCAGGACCATCGGCGGCGTGGAGCCGCAGGGCATATGCGGGTCCGGGCTGGTGGACCTGCTGGCCGAGCTTCGCCGGACGGGAATGATGAACGAGCTGGGGGTGTTCGCGGACGGCGGGAGCGAGATCGCATTCGCGCCGGAGCAGGGGATGTCGGTGTCGCGGGCGGACGTGAGCGCCCTGGCGCAGGCGAAGTCGGCCAACTTCAGCGGGCAGCGCATCGTGCTGCGGCGGTACGGGGTGACGCCGGGGGAGATCTCGAAGCTGTACCTGGCCGGGGGGTTCGCCAACTACGTGGACGCCCGGAACGCGGCGAGCATCGGCTTCATCGCGGATGCGCCCCCTGAGCGAGTGGAGAAGGTGGGGAACGCGGCGCTGGAGGGAGCGACGCTCATGCTGGTCTCGCGCGCGATGCGGGAGGAGGCGGAGCGGATCGTGGGGAGGATCGAGCACGTGGAGCTGGAGACGACGCCGGACTTCTTCGAGGTGTTCGTGGAGGGGTGCATGTTCAAGCCGATGGCGGAGTCGGAGGCGTAGCGGTGTTGACTGATAGGGGAGTTCGACGATGAAGACGGGTCCCTCGCCGAAAGATTCCGGTCGTTTGGCTGAACGCATCTTCCAGGAAAAGGCGAAGTGGCATCGGCGGCAGGCGAGTGCCAGCTTCGAGAGCAAGCTCGCCGTGCTGGACAAGCTGTACGAGGACGCCAGGCATCTGCCCAAGCTGGAACGGGAGTTGGAGTGAGTGAGCGGAGTCTGCCGCCGGGGTACGTGCAGATAGACAGATGGACCCTCGGAGGGACATCTGGATGGCTTCTGCTGGCCGCGGCGGCCGTCGTCGTGATCCTGGCGTACGCCTCGGTCGCGGTCATTAGCCTGGTCCACCTGGTCCTGAACGGTTCTGCCAGTTTCGCCATCACGGGCGAATGGTTCATTCCTGGGTCGGTCGCAGGAATCGTGGTTGGGATCGTGCTGCATGAGCTGGGCCACGCCGCAACGTTCATGGCGTTCGGCGCGCGTCCGGGGTTCGGGTTCAAGCCCTGGGTCAAGATTGGTCCCGTCTTCTGGGTGAGCGCCCCCGGCTGCTACCTGAACAGGGCCGAGTTCGCGGCAGCAGCCATGGCGCCGCCCGTGCTGTTGACCGCCCTTCTTCCGCTCGCCTTGATGCTTGCGTCCTCAGGGGGCTTCGTGTACACGACCGCGCTGTTTGCCTACTTCTTCGGCTTCACGGGGTCGGCTGGCGACGTCGTCATGCTCGCGAAGGTGATGTCTTATCCGCGGGCAGCTCGTTTTGAGGATACGGGCGATGGATTTACGATGTACGGGCCGGCCCGTATGAGGGCCTCCTAAATGTGGTCAGGGACGGCGGCATGTTGTACCTTTGGACGGACAAACGCCATCGAGAGGCCGTTTAGATGACCAAGAAGGTGCTCATTACCGACTACGTGTGGCCGAGCGTCGAGCCTGAAAAGGCTGTGCTGGCCCTGGCGGACGCGGAGGCCGTCGTCGCGCCGGATGGAGACGAGGACACGCTCGTTGAGATGGCGCGTGACGCGGACGCGATCCTTACGTGCTTTGCGAAGGTGACGGAGCGGGTCGTGCGTGCGGCGGAGAAGTGCGTCGTGATCAGCCGGTACGGGGTGGGCGTCGACAACATCGACGTGGACACGGCGACCGAGCTGGGGATAGTCGTGACGTACGTGCCCGACTACTGCATCCCTGAGGTGTCGGACCACGTCATCGGGATGATGCTGGACTGGAACCGGCGGCTGACCTTCTTCGACCGTGCGACGAAAACGCAGGGCTGGGGGAGCGAGGGGCTGGGGATGCGGATCATGCGGCTGGAGGGCAAGCGGCTCGGCATCGTGGGGTTCGGCCGGATCGGGCGCGGGGTCGCGGCCAAGGCGCAGCCGTTCGGCCTGGAGGTACTGGCGTCGGACCCGTTCGTGACGCCGGGCTCGGCCGCCTCGAGCGGGGCGCGGCTCGTCGAGCTGGACGAGCTGCTGAGGGAGTCGGACTTCGTGACGATCCACTCGCCGCTGATTCCGCAGACGCGAAACATGATCGGTAGCGACGAGCTGGCGATGATGAAGCCGGACGCGTTCCTGATCAACTGCGCGCGAGGCGGGCTGATCGACGAGGACGCGCTGTACGATGCGCTGGCGACGGGAGGCATAGCCGGAGCGGGGCTGGACGTGCTGGTCGACATAGACCCGCCGCTGGACCACCGGCTCATCCAGCTCGACAACGTGATCGTGACGCCCCACACCGCGTTCTTCTCGCAGGAGGCGGTGCTGGAGCTGGAGGAGCGGGCGGCCGGCGAGGTGGTCCACGTGTTCCAGGGGCAGATGCCCGACAACCTGGTGAACCCGCCGGTGCTGGACCACGCACGGGTGGAGCTGGAGTGAGGGAGCGCCCGGTACGACTCCAACGCGACTCGGTGCCCCCGCGGGGAGAGAGGGGAGAGGAACCCTGCCCAGCCGCCCGCCTGGTTCCCGCCTCCGCGGGAACGACGGTTTGGGTAGCGCTCAATCCTTGAGGGTGAATGACTAGGGTGCGATACAATTGGCCGGGGTGAGATATGTGCGGCGTTAGCGGGATATTCCACAAGAAGGCCACGCCGGGGCGGCCGGCGCCGATCGGGCGTGACCTGGTTCGTATGCTGGACTCGATGGCCCACCGGGGCCGTGACTCGACGGGGTTCACGGTAGCGGGCGAGACCACCGAGGCGGACCTGATCGTGCGGTTGAGGGCGGACGGAGCGTCGCCCGAGGAGACGGTCGCGCGGGTGACTGACGCGGTGTCTCGCCTGGGGGCGGTCGTGGCCTCGCTGGACACTCAGGGCGACTTCATCCGGCTCTTCCTGAACTACGAGGGCGAGGTGCCTGAGCTAGCCGGCGCGCTCTACGAAATGCCTGAGATCGAGATACACAG
This sequence comes from Dehalococcoidia bacterium, assembly GCA_965209165.1. GTDB lineage: Bacteria > Chloroflexota > Dehalococcoidia > Lucifugimonadales > CAJWER01. The sequence continues at coordinate 215,475 of CBDBQI010000004.1, read as the reverse complement.
CATGGGCCAGTCGTCGGAGGTGGTGAAGGACGTGGGGACGGCGACGGACGTGGACACGAGGCACGGCCTGGGATCGCTGCGGGGGACGCACGGGATCGGGCATGTGCGGCTGGCGACGGAGAGCATCGTCGACATCAACCACGCGCACCCCTTCTGGGCCTACCCGTTCCCGGACGTGACGGTGGTACACAACGGGCAGCTGACGAATTACCACAAGATGAAGCGCAAGTACGAGGACGCCGGGCACCGGTTCCAGACGCACAACGACTCGGAGCTTATCGCGGTGTACCTGGCGGACAAGATGGCGAACGGCGAGACGCTGGAGGCCTCGCTGCGTGCCTCGCTGGAGGACCTGGACGGCACGTTCACCTACCTGGTGTCGACGAAGGACGGCATGGGCTGCGCGAAGGACCGTTGGTCGGCGAAGCCGCTGGTCGCGATGGAGACGGACGACGTGGTGGCGGTGGCGTCGGAAGAGGTCGCGTTGCGCAGCGTGTTCGACGAGGAGATCGCGCGGACGGAGCCCCAGGAGGCAGAGGTCATGACGTGGTCGAACTAGACGCCGCGTCGCTGACCACGAGGGAGCTCAACCGGCGACTCAAGGAGCTGGCGGGGGCTGGGCAGGACGCGGTAGTGACGAACCCTGGGGCCCGGCACAACATCGCAGTCGGTGTGCTGCAGCCGTGCCGGATCCGCGTCGAGGGCAGCGTGGGCTACTACTCTGCCTCCATGCTGGACGGGCCTGAGGTCGAGATCGAGGGGAACGCGGGCTGGGGCCTGGGCGAGAACCTGATGAGCGGCCGGATCAGCCTTTCGCGGGACGCCGGGGCGTCGGTTGCTGCGTCGATGCGCGGCGGCGAGATATACGTCGGGGGAAACGCCGGGGCGCGCGCGGGCATATCGATGAAGGGCGGGACGCTGCTGGTGGGCGGCGACTCCGGGTTCCTGACCGGGTTCATGATGCAGAAGGGCCGCATCATCGTGTGCGGCGACGCGGGCGACGCAGTGGGCGACTCGATGTACGAGGGGACGATCTACGTGGCGGGCAGCTACGGTTCGCTGGGCAGCGATGCGACGGTCGAGGAGGCCAGCGAGGAGGAGCTGCTGGACCTGTGGGGGACGCTGGAGGGGCACGGAATAGACGAGCGGCCCCACTTCAAGAAGATCGTGTCGGCCAAGCGCCTCTACCACCTGGACTCGCTGGAGCGGCTGGAGAAGGCGGCGGTCTGATGGTCTACCAGAGCAGCCAGATCATGCCGCCGTGGGTGATGGACGACATCCACGCCAAGGCGGAGCTGGGGCGCTACCGGATTCGCGGCTTCAGCACCTTCCAGCGCGTGACTCACTTCGACGACCTGACCTTCCTGTCGACGGGGCTGACGCGGTTCCCGCTGGAGGGCTACAAGGAGAAGTGCAACACGCGCACGACCATCGGCCACCGGTACGCCGAAGAGCCGCTGGTGCTGGACACGCCCATCTACATATCGGGCATGAGCTACGGCGCGCTGTCGGCGAACGCGAAGACGGCGCTCGGCAAGGGCGCGGCGCTCGTGGGAAGCGCGAGCTGCACGGGCGACGGCGGGATGCTGCAGGCGGAGCGCGATGCCGCCGACAAGCTGATATACCAGGTGCTGCCGAGCCGGTACGGGTTCGACCCGCACCACCTGGTGCAGGCGCAGGCGGTGGAGATCGTTGTGGGCCAGGGCGCGAAGCCGGGCACCGGCGGGATGCTGATGGGCGTGAAGGTACTGGACCACATCGCTGAGATGCGCGACCTGCCGACGGGTATCGACCAGCGGAGCCCGGCGCGTCACCCGGACTGGCTGGGGCCCGACGACCTGGCTATCAAGATCGACCAGCTTCGCGAGGCGACGGACCACAAGGTGCCGATCCACGTGAAGCTGGGCGCGTGCCGGGTGATGGACGACGTTAAGCTGGCGGCCAAGGCCGGGGCCGACGCGGTGGTTATCGACAGCATGGTCGCGGGGACTGGCGCCTCTGCCGAGATGCTCCTAGACCACAGCGGGATACCGACGGTGCCGGCTATCGTGCTGGCGCGGGAGGCGCTGAGGGAGATCGGGATGTACGGCGAGGTGAGCCTGATCGCGTCGGGCGGCATCCGCAGTGGCGCCGACGCGGCGAAGGCGCTGGCGCTGGGCGCGGACGCGGTCGCTATCGGCATCGCGGCGCTGGTGTCGTTGAACTGCAACCGCGACATACCCGAGGCGGACTACGAGGCCGAGGTGGGCGTGCCGGCCGGGTACTGCGCCCACTGCCACACGGGGAAGTGCCCGGTGGGCATCACGACGCAGGACCCGGAGCTGGTGAAGCGGCTGGACCCCGAGGAGGGCGCGGAACGGGTCGCGAACTTCCTCAACGCGATGACGATGGAGATGTCGCTGCTGACGCGGTCGCTGGGCAAGGGCGACGTCCACAGCCTGGAGCCGGAGGACATGGCCGCGCTGACGGTGGAGGCGTCGGCCATGGCGCGGATCCCGCTGGTGGGCACGAACAAGGTCTTCGGGGAGTAGGCGGCCTCGAGCGAGAGCTGGAGGAAATCATGGCAACGGACGCAGATCTGCTCCAACGTATCACCGTGCGGTCGGACGTGTTCGGCGGAAAGCCCATCATCCGGGATATGCGGATCGCGGTGGAGCACGTCCTCGGAATGCTTGCCGCAGGGGAGACCAAGGAATCCATCCTCCGGGAGTATCCAGTCCTCAAGGATGAGGACATACAGGCCTGCCTGCTCTTCGCCCACCGCTCGCTGGCTGGCGAGCAGGTGCATGAACGGGTGTCTGTCGGCTAAGCCCCGGTGAAGTTCCTGCTGGACGTCTGTGCTGCCTCACGCAGTATGCATTCGACACTGATCCAGTACGGACACGATGTGCTGTCGGCAGTGGACGGCGACCCTTCGGCTACGGATGAAGCGCTGCTCGTACTTGCGTACGAAGAGCAACGCGTGCTCGTCACTGAAGACAAGGACTTCGGTGAGTTGGTATTCGTGCGCCGCATGCCGCACCCGTGCATCGTGCGCTTCGTAGACATGCAAGTCTCCGAGAAGGTGTCCGCAATGCTCGACCTGATCGAACACAGTGCGGATGCGATGCGCGAGGGCACCCTGATAGTAGTCACCCAGAGCCGGGTGCGGATACGTCATTGGGGCACGTGAGCGGGAAACTATCTGGCATGAATGACATGCACGAGGCCAACCGGCAGTACTGGGACGAGGCGGCGGAGTGGTGGGAGAGACTCGAGGAAGAGGGCAGTCTGTGGCAACGCTTCGCCGGCGAGCCCGGCATCGCCTTTACGGGAGGCGCGCTTGGCCTGGTCCGCGAGGTCGCGGGCACACTGTCGGGCAAAGACGTGTGCGTCGTCGGCAGCGGCGACAACCTGGCGTCATTCGCCTTTGCGGGGATGGGAGCGAACGTCACGTCGGTGGATATCTCCGAGGAGCGGCTGTCGAAGGCCTCGAAACGGGCGAGACACCTGGGGCTGCAGATCACGTTCGTGCAGGCCGACGCCGCCGACCTGAGTCCTATCGGGAGCGAGGAGTTCGACCTGGTGTTCTCCTCGAACGGATTCTTCGTCTGGATTGCAGACCTGCAGGCGGTCTTCAGCGAAGTGCGCCGTATCCTGCGTCCAGGCGGACACTACGTCTTCTACGACGTCCACCCGTTCCAGAGGCCATGGAAGGACCAGGTGACGGCGACCGAGGTTGCGAAGCCATACTGGGACACCGGGCCAATCGATGGTGCAGAAGGGTCGTTCGGGTTCAATTGGACCCTTGCGGACATTCTCAACCCCCTGGCCGCCGCGGGACTCATCCTGAGGCGAACCCTCGAGAGCCCTGCCGATGACTCTAGATTCTGGCAGGAGCTCTCGTACCTGCCGGGGACAGACGACAGGCTCCTAGACTGGAACGAGAACCCCCGGGCGGCACTTCCGGTGTGGCTCGCCCTGGCATTGCAGAAGTCCTCACAGTTCAGTGAATAGGCGATGGCTCATTGTCGCGGTGGCCCTCTTCTACCCCTGGTGGTATTCGGGGGCGCTTCGCTAAAGGGTGACTATAGCCATGTCAGTACAAGTCCATTCCTGCCTGCCGGCCAACAGTCATTGCCTGTCGGCGAAGGGTGAGCCGGTGATGAGCCCGTGGCTCCGCCGGGTGGCCCCGTCACCGAAGTGAGCGGTTATCACATAGAGGTGCATCTCAACCTCGGATGCGAGCAGGTTATGGGTGTTGTCGTCCACCTCCTGTTGCGTCAGCCGGTCGGTTGCGCTCTGCGGGTTGTCTGGGTGCGCCTCGTCCTGGCTGCCTGGGATCCTTAGAGCCTGGACCTGGACGTTGTGTTTGCGTCCCGGCGCCAACAGGGAGCCGGTCCAGGACGTAGACATCCAGTTGTCGTCCAACCGCTCTACCGACGTCGGTGCGCCCGAAGGGTCTTCGCGGACATTGGAGATGCCGCTGCAGAACCAGGCCCATCGGGTCACCACTCCCGCGCTGTCCCTTTCAACCCCCCAGGGCCTGCAGCTGTTCACATCCGGTGCGCCGTATTCCCAGTGGTTCACAGCGGCGCCGTCGGCCTCGAGCTGGAAGTTGTCGCGGTACATGAACTGGAGCCTCTGGATGGTGTAGCGTTCCAGGTTGCTCTGCCGGTTGGCCCACTCACTCCAGTTGATGTGGTATGTCCCGTCAGCCATGGTGGTGGTGACCGAGAAGGAGTTTCTACTGCAGAGTACCGCCCGCCCGGCGGCCAATTCCTCTTTGCACTCCTCCATGGTCGCCGGGCTATCGTTGGCCTGGCCCTGCGCCGCCTGTGGCGACAGCGCAAACAGGGCGGCAGCGGCAACGACCGCGGCAATAAGCAATACCGGGATCGAGCGGGTGTTCCAAGCGAGCGATCCAATGAGATGCATGTTATCGTACCTCCTATACAACAGTTGTATTTGATAATATTTGAATATCGAATGAGTTTTCCCAGCGGCGACGCCACGGTGATGCTTAAGGTCCAGAGGCGCTGAGTCCTTCGCTTCTTCCTGGCGACCGCCGCTGCGATAGTAGGTTGTGCACGTGGACAAGTCTGTGCATTGGAGTTTTTTTGACACCCCAAAGCTGAAATGTGCGTGCTGATCGATGGCCAGTAAGAGCATCCAGCGGGCGAGGGCGGCCCAGGTAGGCCTCTTGATGAGGTCCTACCGCGAGTCTTTTTCGTCCGGAGGCGGCCGGCGAGGGTTGACGCAGGAAGGCCTGCTGGAACTGATGGGGTCGGTGGACAGTGACTACGCCGAGCGGTACAGCCACGCCACGGTGTCGCGGTGGGAATCCGGCGACACCCGCCCCACACTTCAGCGGCTGAGAGTCTTCGGCAAGGCCCTGAATCTGTCGCAGACGGAGATGGCCGGTCTCGTGTTGCTGGCAGGGCTGGCGGCTGACTTTCAGACGGCGTTGGGCCACGTCACCGGCGGTCGTGCCGGAACTGTGGGCCCCGGAGCGGCGCCGAAGCCGGGACCTGCCCCAGGCGTCGTGCTCGACACCGGAACGTTACCGTCAGGGAGTACCCGGTCAACGCTGGGGGACGCAGCCCGTTTTGGGCTACTGAGGGTTCTTCCGCTGGGGCTGTGCATCGTTGGCGGGTATGCGCTGTTCTCATTCGGCTGGAACAACGGCTGGATGCCCCCAGCCTACATCGCCTTCACCATGGGGATCGTTCTGGCGCAAGGGTTCTTGTTCAGAGACCGCGAAGCCGGCCTGCGGGAGTTCTTCTGGGTTTCGCTGTTTTTCCTGTTGACCTCCCCGCTGTTGCAGTTTGCCCGGATACACACAGACCACTACGGCTTCTATACGATCGGGAGCCTCGCCGGCACACAGACGCCCTACATGCTGGCCCTGCTCCTGAACCTCTTGATCGCATCTACTGCCGGGCTGGCGTTTCAGCTACTATGGAAGCGTCAGTACTCAGGCGCCAGCGACGGTGCCAGCCCCCTCCGCCGGGCGGCCTTTGTAGTGCTGCCGCCGGTGATTTTCGCGTACGTCACGGTCGTAGTGATCACCAATATCTCGGTATCCGTCCACCTGACGATCCTGTTGCCGGTATTGGGCGTTGTCTTCGCTGCGCTCCTGGTACTGCGGGACCCGGCGTTCAACCCCAACGAGAGAGACCGGCTGTTCCTGCTCTCTACAACAACGGTCCTGGCGATGATCTCGGGAGTCCTGGGGATAGGCACCATCCTGGCGATATACCTGTCGCCGGATCTGCCCAGCGTTCTGCCGGACCACAATCTACTGTGGTCCTGGGAAATCGACCTCGCAGGGCTGGGCTTTTCCCGGGAAGAGGCCCTGGCCCGTATGAACGTGGGCTACGTGTGGCACACGATATGTGTCTTCGGCTATATGATCTTTCTAGTCTTCGGCAGGCTGATGGTGTCCCTCTATCGCATTGACGGCAGTCGAAGACGATAGGGTCCACGACGGTCGGAGAAGCGACCTTTGTCGAGCGCGATATGGAATGGCCCTGACCTGTGTCGTTCTCCAACGTCAAGGTCCGCCACGATTTAGGGCGGACAGCACCATCTCCAAGGTGTGGATCACCCTGGCAGGGCCATTCAACTGGACTCGAACCAGGGGAGTAGCTCCAAGCCTACAATTGCGGACCCGTCTATCCTAGGGATATCCAAATGGCTTAGGCTTTTCGTTGCTATTTCCCAGCCGGTATGAAAAGGCGTGGGCCAGGGATGGTCGATGGCGTCCCGTAAAGGTGATGGGCAATTTGCGTCCTAACTTGAGGATGATACTGATTGGGGGAACGTCGCACGTTGGGAAGTCGACGGTGTCCGAGTCGCTGGCAGCCGCTTTGGGCTGGGACTACCTGTCCACCGACAGCCTGGCGCGCCACCCCGGCCGTCCCTGGAAGCCTGCACCGGAGAAGGTGCCTGATCACGTGGCGGAACACTACCTCACCCTGTCTGTCGACGAGCTGGTCGATGACGTCATCCGTCATTACCGGGTGAATGTTTGGCCCAGCGTCGCGGGGATCGTTTCCTCGTACTCGAACCAGCCGGCCCCTACTGGCATAGTGCTGGAGGGGTCGGCGCTGTGGCCCGAGCTCGCGGCAGGCCTGGACTTCGGCAAGGTCGCCGCAATATGGCTGACGGCGAGCCAGGAGGTCTTGAGGCAAAGGATTCACGAGGGAAGCGAGTATGGCTCGAAGTCACCCCGGGAACGAGAGATGATCGACAAGTTCCTGCAACGCACCGTCGCGTACGATCTGCGGATGGTCGAGGGAGCCCGGAAGGCGGGACTCGTCCTCCTGGATGTCGAGGAGTCCGACGTGTCGGAGCTGACCGAACGGTGTCTCTCGGCGCTCGTGCACGCTGACGAATGGAGGAGCATGTCCTGGATGGAGGCGCCCGATGCCGATTGAGGTCCCGGAGGGGCCCGGGGGAGCAGATCGCGGCAAGACGCCCGTTCCGGGCGATCCATGTTACATGTGCGAGGTTGTTGGAGGGCGCGCGGAGAAGGGTATCGTCGAGGAGGCGGGCCTGACGCTCACGGTGATGAACTGGAAGCAGTACGAGCTGGGCCAGGTCTACGTCATCCCCAGGCGCCACGCTCCGACGCTGTTCGACCTGACGGATGAGGAAGCTGAGGCGGTGATTCATGGGGTACGCCGCGTTGCCGATGCCCTGTTACGCGCATACGACCCCGACGGGCTCAACCTGATCCAGAATAACGGGGTCGTCGCCGGTCAGGATGTGCCTCACTTCCACATGCACGTGGTGCCCCGGCGCAGGGCTGGCAGCGATTGGGGCAGCGGGCCTCCCCCCATCGCGGTTCTCGAGGGGAAGACGCCGACGAGGCCCAAGCGGGACGTGAAGGTCAGCCTGGAGCGGGAGCAGGAGATCGCCAGCTACATCAAGGAGTTCATACGGTGAGGTCAGCGGAGGCCATGAGCCAGCCGATTTCATCCGTGATCGGATAGGCGTCGTGAAGAGGGCGGGTTTCAAACCCGCCCCTACGAAGTCCAGCCAGACCGCCTCGATAAACTAGCCGCCCACTCTCACTGTGCGGCGGGTCCGGGAGGACTCCTTGGCAGCTTCTACTACCTCGAGGACGTGGACCATTGACTCGATGGGGCTGGGGGCCGGGGAGCCGTCCTTCGCGGCGACGAGGAAGTCGGAGAAGAGGCGCTCGGCCATGACTCCCCCGTATACGTCGGAGTGGGGCACGTCGAAGATGGAGCTCCTTGCCCCGCCAGTCTCCCAGCCGGACGCTTCGCTCCACATCAGGTAGGCGAGCCCTGACTGGTCGCCGTCGAAGCCGCTGGACGACCAGGGAGCCGTGAAGGGCACCTGTAGGTAGCCCCTCGAGCCGCGCAGGGCGATTATCGAGTCGTCCGGGTTCTTGCCGGGGCCGGCCATGAGATACCCGGCGTGGAGGGTGCCCATCGCGCCCCGGGCCATCCTGAAGGCGACCATGGCGGTGTCCTCCACGTCGACGGGCTCAGGGTTCTGGTTGCCGGTCATGGCGGTGACCTCGACGATGCGGTCGCCGGTGATGAAGTTGAGGCTGTCGAGGAGGTGGCAGCCGAGCCACGAGAGGATGCCGCTGCCGGCATATTCGCTCCTGAAGAGGTAATTCGTGCGGGGGCGGCGGTATCTGAGCTGTGAGGTGAGCATCCGCATCTCCACGGCCCACAGCTCTCCCAGCCCTCCCTCTTCGAGGGCCCGCTTTGCCTCGAGGACGGAGGCGGAGTAGCGCCACTGGAACATCGTGCCGGCAGTGACGCCTTTGGACGCGGCGAGCTCGGCGACCTCCCGCATGTCGTCCGCGCGGGTGGAGGCGGGCTTGTCGAACAGTACGGGCACTCCAGCATCGACGATGGTACGCAGGGTGGGTGGGCCCAGGTCGGGGCGAACGCAGACTCCGACGGCGTCGAGGGGCCTGCTGAGGAGCTCCGGCAGGCCGCGGCTCCTGGAGGCGACCTTTGGGGAGAGGGATGCGATGGCGTCGAGATCCGCCTCGTCGGCTATGGCGCAGACGTGTATGGCCTCGACCTCCGGGAGCTTGTCCCAGACGGTGATGTGGCCGTTTTCGTGGCCGTGGGAGGATACTACGCCGACGTGGATGCCCATGTGTGAACTACCTTACCGACAGGTCATCAGGACCATGCCCCTTCAACTAGCCCGTTCTGGCGGAGCGCTGCCCTTCGACAAGCTCAGGGCGAACGGTTCCAGAGCGCTCACCAGCACATTGGGACCCCGGGACGCCCCTCTGGGTTCCCCGTATCAGGTACGGGGCAGGCTCTGCCTGCGCAGGAACGACGATTGGAGGTCCCCGGTCTAGGTGCCGTTGAAGATGGACTGGTCCCAGTCGACCCACTCCATGATGCCGCTGGCCTCGGTCTGGCGCTGGATGTGCTCCTCGAACTCTGGGGTGACGTCGGCCTGGCCGGGGAAGGGCGGGCCGGCGTCGAGGCCCAGAGAGCGGAGGATGACGAGGGCGTTGGGACCGTCGGCGACCATGTTCTTCCTGGGCGCGGGCATGGAGTCTGGGCTGTAGACGGGGTCGAAGCGCACCTGCTTGTGGAGGGCGTCGAGCTGTTCGTAGTCGCCGGCCTCCATGAGGGCGGTCTGGTGGAGGGAGAACCTTGGCGCGGCGTTGCCGAGCACGTCGATGTAGCCGGTCATCCCGAAGCGCGTGCCCATGGAGAAGAAGAAGCGGTTCTGGACCATCTTGATGCGGTCACCGAAGAGCTGGGCGATGCCGAGGTAGTCCTCCGTGGTGGGGGCGCTCCACTTCATGCCGTCGACGTTGTCGAGCTCCGAGAGCCGCTCCAGCAGGCCGCGGCTGAAGGAGTAGTGGTTGGGCATGACCCAGTAGCTGTTGTAGAGCACGATGCCGATGTCGGCGCGGTCGTTCACGTACTTGTAGTGGAGGAATACGTCGTCCTCGGACGGCGCGGAGTAGTGGGGCGGCGAGAGCAGGACGAAGTCGACTCCAGCGTCGGCGGCGACCTGGCACTTCCGGGCGGCGGCGCGGGCGCTCAGCTCGGCGACCATGACCATGACGGGTGTCTCGCCGCGGGCCTCCTCGACCCCGAGCTTTGCCAGGGTGGCGAACTCGTCGTCCTCGAGCATGTAGGTCTCCCCCACCCCGCCGGCGATGAGCAGGACGGCGCGGCCCTCCTTCATGCCCTGGTCGACGGCCCAGCGCAGGTGTATGCGCTGGCGGTCGAGGAGCAGGTTGTGGTCCTCGTCGGTGAAGACCGGGAGCGAGAGTATGGAGCCCTTGAGGCGGTCTCTGCGCAGCGTGCCCATTGCGTTCTCCTGTGTCATGGGAATGGCGGCTATGGGAGTATCGCCGGGTCCCAGTCGACCCACTCCATGATGCCGCTCTCGTCGATGACCCTCTTCGTGTGGTCGACGTAGTCCTGGGACGGCTGAGCCTGGGCGGGGAAGTTCGGCCCGGTCTCGAGGCCCATGAGCCTCCACCGGAGCCGCCCGAATACACCGTCGGCAACGGACGCAAAGGCAGGGGCGTCCTCGGCCGTGTTGAGCCTGTTCTCGGCGTCGAAGTGGAGTGCGTAGAGCAGGTCGTCGAGCTCGTCGTACCGCTCCTCGCGGATCAGCTCCAGCTTCTTGAGGGACAGGCGCGGGGCGACGTTTCCGTAGAAGTCGACGAACCCCGTCATGCCGTGTCGCTGGCCGAGGGAGTTTGCCATGCCGTTATCCATGAAGGCGAACTGGTCTGAGAAGAGCCGCAGGATGCCGACGTAGTGAGCGGCGCTGGCCGAGCTCCACTTGAACCCGACGACGTGCTCCAGGTCCGCCATGCGCTCGATGAGGCCGCGGGTTATCTCGAAGCCCGGCGGCGGCGTGGCCCAGTAGTTGTTGTAGTTCATGATGCCGATGTCGGCACTGTCGTTGATGTGCCTGGTGAAGATGTACACGTCGTCCTCGGACGGGCACGAGTAGTGGGGCAGGCCGAGCTCGAGGAAGTCGATGCCGGCGTCGGCGGCGTACTTCGCCCGGCGCGTGGCCTTGCGGACGTTGAGGTCGAATATGCCGACCATGGTGGGGACCTTGCCGCCGGCCTCGTCCATGAGGGTGTCGATGAGGGCGAAGAGCTCGTCGTCCTCGAGGTAGTAGCCCTCGCCGTAGCCGCCCGCGACCATCAGGATACCGGCGTCGCCGGTGATGCCCTGGTCGAGCAGCCACCTGATGTGCGCCCGCTGCCTGTCCAGCCGGAGGCTGAGATCGTCGTCGGTGAAGGTCGGCAGGGAGACGAGGGCCCCGGCGAGCTTGTCGATCCTAGCGTCGGTCATGTGAGCCTCGATTCGGGTCTATAATGGCGACCCTAGTATAGCGGCATGGCGTGATGGGCGCGAGGGCCGCAGGAGGAGCAGGCATGAGCACAGGCGAGATTTCGGACGAGATCATCGAGCGGTTCAAGGGAGTCGGGACGGCGACGGTTTACAGCGCGGTGAACCAGCGGGGCTATCCACTCTGCTACATGAAGGGCGTGAACTGCTACACGCCGGGGATGAGGGTGGTCGGCAGGGCGCGGACGCTGCAGTACGTGCCGTTCAGGCCGGACATCGAAGAGGAGCTGGAGCGCGGCGAGGACGCGCCGGAGTTCAGGGCGATGGGGTCCTGCGGGCCGGGCGACGTGCTGGTGGTGGGGACGAACCGGAGCGCGGAGCTTGCCATTGCGGGCGACGTGATCCTGCTGCACCTGAAGATGGTGGGCGCCGAGGGAGTGATAACGGACGGGGCCGTGCGCGACCTGCCCCAGGTGAAGGAGTACGGCTACGGCATATTCACGAGCGGCGTTACCCCGGCAGGCCGGGCCGGGATGATCACGTACGACGACAACGTGGACGTGGTGTGCGGCGGCATCACCGTGAGGCCGGGGGACGTGATGGTGGCCGAGGACCACGACATCGTGTGCGTGCCCAAGCAGATCGCCGAGGAGGTGATCGACTGGGCGGAGGAGCACGAGGAGCTGGAGGAGGTAGTGAAGGGGATGATACTGAAGGACGGGTGCCCGCCTGGCAGGTACTACAACGCGGAGACATTCGAGCGGCTGGAGAAGGAGCGCAGGGGCTGAGAGGGCTGGGAGTAACAGTCCGCCGGTAGAGGGCCGGCGTCCCATCGCAACGGGTGGTTGACCGCTGTGCTATAATACCTCGGACTCCGATACTCGATGCGAATGTCGTCCCGCTTCCTGCGCTTGCACCAACTTGTTGTAGAACGCATGCGACGCTTGACACCGGTGAGGAGGATCTTCAACAAGGAGGAGCGCGCATGAACATCTATGTGGGCAACCTTCCGTTCGCGATGACCGAGGAAGAGCTCGAGGGCGCTTTCGCGGCCCACGGTGAGGTGCAGTCAGCACGGATAATCACCGACAGGTATACCGGACAGTCGCGGGGCTTCGGCTTCGTGGAAATGCCGGACAACGACGCTGCGGAATCCGCCATTCAGGCCCTGAACGGGCGTGAAATGATGGGCCGCCCCCTGACCGTAAACGAGGCACGGCCTCGCGAGGACAGGGGACCACGCGGCGGCGGCGGTGGTGGCGGCGGACGCTGGTAGGCTAACGACAGGCTGACTCGACCCGGCCGCCAGTTGGAAGCGGCGTAAAGGCGGTCCGGGCCGCAGACAGAGTCAAGACTACAAAGGGGCGGGAGCACCATTGCTCCCGCCCCTTCTCTATTGCCTGCGATTGGTGAAGCTGGAGCGGGTGATGGGATTCGAACCCACGACATTCTGCTTGGGAAGCAGACACTCTACCCCTGAGTTACACCCGCCCGCCAGGGAATTCCATCATATCAGGGCCGCAGACCCCGCTCAACCGCCGGCCAGCTCCTGCCTGACCAGCTTCGTGCCCTTCACCATCGCTTCCAGCTTCAGGTAGGTGATCCACCTGGGGAGCTGAAAGAAGCCGCAGTCCGGGCTCACGTACAGTTTCTCCGGCTCCACGACCTTCAGCATCTCGCGGATGCGCTCGGCCACGTCCTCGGGCTGCTCCACGTAGAAGGACTTCACGTCGACCACGCCCGCTCCAAGCTCTCTCTCGTCGCCGACCTCAGCCCACAGCCCGCTCTCCTTCATCTCCCGGTTGGCGAACTCGAAGACCAGCTGGTCCGACCGGGTGTCCAGCAGGGCCGGGAACATCCAGTCGTAGTTGCGCTTGCCCCTGGGGCGGCTGCTCAGGTTTCCGAAGCAGACGTGCAGTGCAAGCTTGGCGTCCACACCCTCAACGGAGGCGTTGTAGAGGCTGACCCACTCGTCCAGCTCGCCGGGAATGATGGCGAACGACGGCTCGTCGATCTGGATGTAGTCGACCCCGGCATCGACGAGGGCCCGCAGCTCTTTGTTTATGGCATCGGCGAGCTCCCATGCGAGCTCCAGCCGGCTGGAGTATCCCTCCCTGGGACGGATGTGCATGGTTAGCGTCAGCGGGCCCGGGCAAGTGAGCTTGAGCGGCCTGTCCGTCCGCTGCTTCGTGAACTCGTACTCCTCGACAATGCCCAGTCCCTCGGGCACCGTGACCTTGCCGGCGGTATGGTACCGCTGGGGGCTGTCGTAGGCGTACAGGCCCACCTTGCGCAGCGGCGGGTCCTCCACGATGTTGGACATGCGGCCGTAGAAGCTCTGGACGAAGTACCACCGGCGCATCTCGCCGTCGGTGATGATGTCCACGTCCGCCCGCTCCTGGTCCATGATCGCAACCATTACAGCGTCGTCGAACGCCTCCGCGGTATCGGTTGCTCCGTAATTCCCCTTTTCCATCTCGTCCAGCGCGGTCCACAGCCAGCTTGGGTACGCGTGGCTGCCGATGACAGTGGTCGGGAGAATCGACGGCGCGGTCCTGGTCATTGCGTGGCTCCGTGGGGAAGCTATGGGTTCGAGGCGCCCGGATTATACCACCGCACCGGCGATGAGGCCCCGTGCCGCCCGCACCCCGTCTACGGCGCGCCGGGGAGTGACTCGCATGCGATGCCGTCCCCGTCGTTGTCCAGCCGGTGTGGGTCGGACTCCGGGCCGCCCTCCGCCTCGAAGAAGGCCTGCGCCTCGGCCCACGTGTCGAAGTCCGAGCAGTTGCGGTCCGGAACGGACGGCGTGGCCGTAGAGAATACCGTTGGAGTTGGCGACGGACTTACTGTAGGGGTAGGCGGTGTAGGCGTGGCTGTGGGGGTCTCCGTGGGGGTTGCTGTGGGAGATGGGGGTGTTGGCGTGGCTGTAGGTGTCGCCGTAGGAGTTGCTGTGTGAGGTGCAAGTGCTGGCGTTGCCGTTGGCGTGACTGTGGCTGTAGGTGTCGCTGTAGGTCTGGCGGTGGGTGTAGCAGTCGCGGTGCGCGGAGTCGCCGTGGGCCTGGCTGTGGGCGTTACCGTTGGTGTGACCGTGGCTGTAGGCGTGGCGGTGGGCGTTGGTGAAGCCGGGGTCTGCGCAGCCGCGTTCTGGCTCGGAGCGCCCGGTAGGGACTCGCAGGCGACGCCGTTGCGGTCGCGGTCCAACCCGTGCCTGTCGGTCTCAGGCCTGCCAGCGGCTTCGTAGAAGGCCTGCGCTTCAGCCCATGCGTCGAAGTCCGAGCAGTTGCGGTCCGGACCGGCGGGGTCGTACCGCAACTCGACCGCGCTTTGGGCAGGTGTCGGACTATGGGTTGGGGTCGGCTCAGGTGTGTGGGTGAGTGTCGCCGTGGGTGTGATCGTCGATGCAGGCGTAGATGTCGCTGCCGGCGCCCGCGTGGGAGTATGGCTCGGACGAGATGTGCTTGTGGGGATAGGGGTGGGTGTCGGCGTCGCCGTGGGGGTGGGCAACAGCGTGGGAGTGGCTGCTGGAGTCGGCGCCAGCGCAGGGACGGACGTCGGGCTGGGAAGGGCCGTGGGAGTGGGCACGGGAGTTGGCGTCGGCTCTGCCGTGGGCCTCGCCGATTCGGGAGCGCCAGGGAGGGACCCGCACGCAACCCCGTCACCGTCGCTGTCCAGCCTGTGCAGGTCGGTGCCGGGTCCGCCAGCGGCCCTGTAGAAGGCCTGCGCTTCGCCCCACCTGTCGAAGTCGGCGCAATCGCGGTCCGGCCCGGCGGGGTCGTACTTCGGTCCGGTCTGGTGGGGCGTCTGCGTGGCCTCAACGGTGCCAGGACCGGTCGAAGGCGTGGGAGAAGCGCTCGCAGGGATGGGCGTGCCGGCGGTGAGGACCTGCAGGTGCACACTGGGCCGACAGCCGGCCAGCATTTCCCGCAGCGCGGCCGCCTCCGCCCTGGTCGCGGTGAGGTCCCACTCCCTCTTGATTGCCACCCAGTCCATGGCGTACTGGCACCAGTAGGTCCGGTCGGGCGGCCTCCACTCTTCCGGTCCCTTGGCGCCCTTGGAGCGGTTGGCGGCTGCGGTCGCTGCCACAAGGTGCCCGGGGTAGGACAGGCTGTTGGCGTATAGCTCCTTTCGCTCGGCGCTCCACCGGTGGCCCCCCGACAGGTGAGCGTTCGCGAGCGGTACCACGTGGTCGACGTCCAGCTTACCCGGGTCCTCCAGCACATCGCCGGTGTAGGGGCCTATCCACCTGCCGGTCGCAACCCTGCAAGCCTCTTCGCCGGTGAAAGTGACGGGCGTTAAGGACTCGGCTATCAGGACCTCCTGCCGTGTGTCCTGGCAGTCGCCGTCCACGTCCGTCCAGTGTCGCCAGTCGTCCCTGTCGTATCTGGGGAGCCCAGACTCGCGGTCGGCGACCACCACGCTCATGACGACCGCGAGAGCCTGCCCCGGCGCCGCAGTGGCCGTGGCGGCGGGCCGGGGTGAGGCCGTCGCCGCAGCTTGGGTTGGAGGAGGCTCCCGGCGGTCGGGGTCCGGGGCACCGCAACCCGCCGCGACCACAGTGGCGGCAATGGCCGCTGCGGCAAGGAGTCCCCGGAACATCGCCCTACGAGAACCTGGCTGTGAGCGGCTACCTGTCACAGGCAGGAGCTCCTTCAAACCCCGGGTCTGCGAACCAAGGCTGGGCCTGTGTGCACGTGGCCGCATGACTGATATAGTACCAGCTTCACACTCTTCGCTATTCAAGCCGTCGAGCGCTGGAGACACAGGCATGGTGAATTGATAGCAAGGCTGCAAGAGAGCCAGATTCTGAGGGGTGTAGCCCTCGTCCTGGTTGCCCTCGCCTTCCTTGTCAGCATAGCCGTGGTCCTGGGCTTCGCGCTGCCCGATGGGGGCAGGGCCAAGGACATTGCCTCGATCGTCCAGTCGTTTGCCGCAGCCTTGGCGATTGTAGCCGGGGGCATCTACGCTCTCTATAAGCTGCAGCTGTTCAGGACGCTGGAGCCCCATCTGACCATCGAGCACAGGATCTCCCACAGACGCCTCAGCGACAGCTACATGCATATCGATGCGACGGCTATCCTGCACAACAGCTCGAACGTCAAGATAGAGCTTCGAGAAGGCCTCTTCCGGCTCCAAGGGATATCACCGGTTTCGGATGAAGAGGTGGAGGTCCTCTACACGGAGACCTTCGCACAGAAGAGATTCAATAGCATTCAATGGCCTACGATTGTGGAAGCCGGGAGAGCTTGGGCGGAGGGAGAGTTGGTACTGGAGCCGGGCGAGTCCCATTCGGAGACTATCGAGTACATAGTTGATTCCTCGGGCTACGAGTCGGTGCTCGTCTACGCCTACTTCTACAACCCCTCGCGGGGCCCCGGCTCCGCCGAAGGATGGACGGCAACTACCGCATATGATATCGTGCATCGTAGCTGACACCGAGAAGTACACAAGGAGGAGGCACCCGTGCTATCTGGGGACGAAAGAGACAGGGTTGTAATCGAAGGGACAGGCCCAAGGGTTGCGCCTCCTCCCCCACGAGGTCTGAGAAAGCCACCTGGCAAGCAGCCAATACGGCCCAGGCAGACGCCGCCCACACCCCGGCGGCCATAGGAGCCCGCGCGCCCTAAGTGCCACAGCATTCTTGACCGCCGGTACGCGCCCCTACGAACATGGATTCTCACGTCGCTCGAATACCAGCGACAATAAGCTGGCGCTCCAGGAGCAGACACGATGATCGACACAGACATGACGGTCAGTCACCTAACCACCGAGCAGATTGACGCCGGCATGGAGCACGTCCTGCGGTCTCCAGCCGACGGCGGCTCTCTAGTTAAGATCGTCCGTCGGCCCGACACGGGGCTGCGCGAGACCGTCGAGGAGGGTGTGCTGGACGTGGACCTCGGCCTCGTTGGGGACAACTGGATGACCCGCAGCCCCGATCCGGTGGGCCAGATCGCGGTGATGAACTCACGCTTTCTGTCACTGATAGCCCAGTCGGAGCAGAGATGTGAGCTGGCCGGCGATCAGCTGATCGTGGACCTGGACCTGAGCATGGAGAACCTGCCGCCGGGAACACGGCTGGCCATCGGGTCTGCGGTGCTCGAGATCCAGGATAAGGCGCATACGCCCTGTGCCAAATTCTCGGCACGTTACGGGCAGGAAGCCCTGCGGTTCGTGAGCACCCCCAGCGGCCGTGAGCTGAGGCTCCGCGGCCTCTATGCGAGGATAGTACAGTCCGGCACGGCCCGCGCCGGAGACGCTGTCACCAAGCTTTCCTCGTAGGGCCTCCCTGCAGGGCTGTATCCGCTCCTCGAGACCGCTCACTGTCGTCTGCGGTCAGTCCCCGCTTCCTACCCTGAAATGGCACCGTCCGGGCTATGCCCTATGGTACGATAGCTATGTTGCGTAGCTGAGTGAGCTGCCTGGAGGCGGGCCTGTTGACATGCTTGAGAGCACCCTTGTCGTGTATCTCGTCGGTACCTCGATGAGAGCCAGAGAGAGCTAGGCGAGAGTGCGTATCCGCAGTGAGCTTGAAGGGCTCGGACTGGAGGGCGGCGCGGCTGTTACCATCGGCGTCTTCGACGGCGTGCACCTGGGCCACCGCAGCCTCGTAACCCGGCTGAAGGATCTCGCGGGCCGCCGGGGGCTCTCGTCAGTCGTCCTGACCTTCCGCAACCACCCTGCGTCGGTCCTCAGGGCCGGCTTCGAGCCCCGGTATCTCACCGTGCCTGAAGAACGTGTGCGGCTGCTCCGGGAGACGGGTGTAGACCTAGTCGTGCAGGCGACCTTCGACGCCGCTCTCTCACGGCTAAGCGCCAGGACTTTCGCGGCCTTGCTCCAGGACACCCTGGGCACGAGGATGCTCGTGGCGGGCCCGGACTTCGCAATGGGCCGCAACAGGGAGGGCAGCGTGGCCTTCCTGGGCGAGACCGGCCAGGAGATGGGCTTCGAAGTGGAGGTCGTCGAACCCCTGCTCGGGCCCCAGGGAGAAGCCGTGAGGAGCACGGCCGTAAGGGCCGCCGTCTCGTCCGGCGAGATGGACCGCGCGGCAGAGATGCTGGGACGCAGCTACACGATCACTGGCACGGTAGTACACGGCCACGGGCGCGGCGGCCCCCTCGGGTTTCCTACGGCGAACCTCCAGATGCCCGAGGAGATCCTCGCGCCGCGTGACGGCATCTACGCTTGCTGGGTCGAGATCGACGGCTCGCGCTACATGGCCGCCGCCAGTATAGGAGAGCGCCCGACGTTTCCCGGCGCCGGGCGCTCGGTCGAGGCCTTCGTGATGGACTTCGACGGCGACCTCTACGGCAGGGAGCTGCGCCTGGAGCTGGTCCGGCGGCTGCGAGACGAGGAGAAGTTCGACAGCATCGAGCAGCTACGCCTGCAGGTGGACAGGGACGTGGAGGCGACGAGACGGCTACTGCGGCCTGGCGCGGCGGCGCTGCATTCATGATTGACGGCAGGGAGTGAGCATGGACCCAGAATTGAGGCATCGCCTGCTGCAAAGGGGCGTCGCCGAAGTGATTGTCGAGTCGGAGCTGGTCGAGCTGCTGGATAGAGGCGAGCCGCTGAGGCTCAAGATGGGGTTCGACCCCAGCGCGCCCGACCTGCACCTGGGCCATGCCGTCGGGCTGCGCAAGCTCAGGCAGCTCCAGGAGCTGGGCCACAACGTGGTCGTCATCGTGGGTGACTGGACGGCGCAGATCGGCGATCCCAGCGGCAAGTCGTCGACCCGCCCGATGCTCACCCAGGAGCAGGTGCTGAGCAACGCAGAGACGTACCTGGCCCAGTTCTTCAAGATCGTGGACAGGGACCGCACGGAGACCCGTTTCCAGAGTGACTGGTTCGGCCCGTTCGGCCTGGACGATGTCCTCAGGCTCACCAGCCGCTTCACCGTCGCCCAGTTCCTGGCGCGGGACGACTTCGACAAGCGCTACAAGGCAAACCAGCCCATCGCCATCACGGAGCTGCTGTACCCCCTTATGCAGGCCTACGACTCGATAGAGGTCGAGTCCGACATCGAGTTCGGGGGCACCGACCAGAAGTTCAACCTGCTCGTCGGGCGCGACCTCCAGAGGATGATGGGGCAGCGCCCCCAGCAGTGCCTCCTGGTCCCCATCCTAGTGGGCACGGACGGCGTGCGGCGCATGGGCAAGAGCCTGGGCAACTACATCGGGCTCGACGAGCCCCCGGAGGACATCTACGGCAAGGTGATGTCCCTGCCCGACGTGAGCGCCGAGATGCGCGAGATGGAGGACGAGGGCGGGGAGAAGGTGCGGTTCACGGTGGTCGACTACTTCGACTACCTGACCGACGTCTCCTCCGAGGAGCTGGAGGAGATGCGGCGGGGCATGGAGACGGGCTCCGTGAACCCGATGGAGCTGAAGAAGCGGCTCGCCCGCGAGCTCGTCGCCTGGCTGCACGGCGCGGAGGCGTCCCGCGATGCGGAGGCCCACTTCGAGCGGACAGTCCAGCGGCGCGAGCTCCCCGACGAGGTCCCCGAATACGCGCTCCCGGCGTCGCCAGGACAGGAGAGGCTGAGCGATGTGGTCGTCGGGGCGGGTCTGGCGTCCAGCTCAGGCGAGGCGCGTCGCCTCATCGACCAGGGCGCAGTCCGCGTCAACGACGAACGCGTCGACCGCAACGGCCCCGCGTCGTCCCTGAACCCGGGCGACGTCATCAGGGTCGGCAGGCGGCGTCTGGTGAGAGTTAAATGAAACCGACCCCAAGTCCCGTCATTCCGGCGAAGGCCGGAATCCAGTCCCGAGAAGCGCATGGAGGATTGAGTTGAACCTGAGAATACCCGGGCCCATCCCCGTGCCCGAAGACGTGCTCGAGGCGATGTCCGGCCAGATGATCAACCATCGGGGCCCGCAGTTCAAAGAGATGCTGTACCGCGTCAGCGACGGCATCCGCAGCGTCTTCGAGACCGACAACGACGTGTACATACTGACGGCCTCGGGCACGGGCGCGATGGAGGCGGCGGTCGTGAACACGCTGTCTCCCGGCGACAGGGTGCTGAACCTGTCCATCGGCTTCTTCGGCGACCGGTTCGGCGAGATAGCCCGCATCTACGGGGCGGAGGTCACGGAGCTCGCCTTCCCGTGGGGCCGCGCCGTGGACGTCGACGACGTGCGGAAGGCCCTGGACGGCGACCCGGGCATCCAGGTCGTACTGGTCACGCACAACGAGACCTCGACGGGCGTTGCCAACGACGTGGAGGCGGTCGCAGGTGTTGTGAAGGGCGAGTTCGACAAGCTCCTGCTTGTGGACGGCATCAGCAGCGTCTGTTCGGTGCCCCTGAAGACCGACGCGTGGGGCTGCGACGTGGTGGCCACCGCATCGCAGAAGGGGTGGATGCTGCCCCCCGGCCTGGCCTTCCTGAGCTTCAGCGAACGAGCCTGGGAGGCATACGAGCGGTCGACGATGCCCAAGTACTACCTCGACGTCGGCCAGTACAGGAAGTACTACGAGAAGGGCCAGCCCCCGTACACGCCTGGCCTGTCCGCCTACTTCGCATTGGACACGGCGCTGGCGAGGATCGCCGAGGAGGGCCTGGGCACGTTGTTCGAGCGGCACAAGACCATCGCGCAGATGACGCGGGACGGCGTGAAGGGCCTGGGCCTGGAGCTGTTCCCCGAGGAGTCCGTCGCCTCCGACACGGTGACCGCCGTCAAGGTGCCCGAGGGGACGTCCGACTCCGCGCTGCTGTCCGCGCTGCGCGAGGAGCACGGCATCGTGCTTGGCGGCGGCCAGGGTCCCGTGGAGGGCCAGATACTGCGCATCGGCCACATGGGCAGGGTCGAGCCTTCGGAGATCCAGGAAGTGCTCGACGCGCTTGCAGCCGAGCTGCCAGCGCTAACCCGCGGCGGGTAGCAGGACCGGCCTACTCGGCCGCGGGGGCGGGACTGCCTATGAAGGGCCGCGGGGGCTGCTTTTCCGCCCCGGGGGGCTTGCCGAGGATCTTCTCCAAGTCCGGCGCGTCGGCCGTCTCGTGCTCCATCAGGTACTTCGCCAGCGCGATCAGCTTGTCGTTGTGCTCGACCAGGAGTGCCTTCGCCCTGTCGTAGGCCGTGTCGATTAGCGAGTGGACCTCGTCGTCGATCGTCTCGGCCACCTTGTCGCTGTAGTCCCGCTGCTCCGAGATCTCCCTGCCCAGGAACACCAGCTCCTCGCGCTTGCCGAAGGTGCGGGGGCCGAGCTTGTCGCTCATGCCGTAGCGGGTGATCATCGTCCGGGCGATATTGGTCGCCATCTCCAGGTCGTTGCCCGCGCCGGTCGTGATCTCGTCCTCGCCGAACGTGGTCTCCTCGGCGACGCGGCCTCCCAGGGCCTCAGCCATCCTGTCCTTGAACTGGTTGAGGGACCACATGTGCCGGTCCTCCTCCGGAAGCGACCTGGTATGGCCTCCGGTAGCGCCCCTCGAGATGATCGTGACCTTCGCTATTGGGTCGGCGTGAGGCAGGAAGTGACCGACGAGTGCATGTCCAGCCTCGTGGTACGCGGTGATCTCCCTTTCCCTTGCGCTAATGACCCGCGACTTCCGCGCGGGCCCGAGCATTACCCTGTCGATGGACTCTACGAAGTCGTCGAAGTCGATCTCGGTCTGCTGCTGGCGGGCCGCCAGGATAGCCGCCTCGTTGACGAGGTTGTTGAGGTCCGCTCCGCTGAAGCCGGGCGTCAGCTTGGCGATCCGCTCCAGGTCTATCTCCTCCGCGAGCGGCTTGCCCTTGCTGTGGACCTCCAGAATGGCATGCCTTCCCTTGATGTCGGGATTGTCGAGGGTCACACGCCTGTCGAACCGGCCGGGCCTCAGCAGGGCCGGATCGAGGATGTCTGGCCGGTTGGTGGAGGAGAGCACGATGACGTTCGTGCTCGTGTCGAACCCGTCCATCTCGACGAGTATCTGGTTGAGGGTCTGCTCCCGCTCGTCATGGCCTCCGCCGAGGCCGGCGCCGCGGTGGCGGCCAACGGCGTCGATCTCGTCGACGAACACGATGCAGGGTGCGTTGCGCCTGGCCTGCTCGAACAGGTCGCGGACGCGGGACGCGCCGACGCCCACGAACATCTCGACGAACTCGCTGCCGCTGATCGAGAAGAACGGCACTCCCGCCTCACCCGCGACGGCGCGGGCCAGCAGGGTCTTGCCCGTCCCCGGAGGCCCCACCAGGAGCACGCCCTTGGGGATCCGGGCGCCGAGGCTGAGGAAGCGCTCCGGGTACTTGAGGAACTCGACGACCTCCTCGAGCTCCTCCTTCGCTTCGTCGGCCCCGGCCACGTCGGCAAAGCTCACGCTCGGCTGCTGGCCCACCAGCATGCGCGCGCGGCTCCGTCCGAAGCTGAATGTCTGGTTCGTATTGCCCTGCGCCTGCCTCATTATGAATAGGAGCACGGCCCCGAAGAATATGAGTGGCAGGAAGTTGAGCAGGATGCTGAAGAGACTGCCGAGCCCGCTCGACCCCTTCACGACTACGGTCGGGTTCGATCCGTACGGGTCGACTCCCGCGTCGGTCAGCAGCTCCAGCAGGCTTGCGCCGCCCTCCTTGCGGGACGTGAGAGTCTCGCCGCGGGTAGTGTAGGCGGTCAGCTTGTCGCCGCGGATCTCGATGGTGTCGATCTGGCGCTGCTTGGCCATAGCTATGACCTCGCTGATCGACCGCTCGGAAGACCCGCCCTCGTTTCCGAAGAGGGTGTAGAAGATCGCGATAACCGCAACGACTATCAGCAGGTAGATGAAGCCGTTGCGCAGCCATTTGGTATTCATCTGAGGGCCCTCCGAATCAACTGGTGCCCCAACGGCAGGTCGATGGAGGGAGTGGGGCTACCTGACCATGATAACACGACTCGGCGCAATTCGCCCGCGCTATCGCCGCGTGCGCCGACCCGATTCACTACGCTATGTACTACGTAAGCCAGCCCCTTTCGGTTGCCGTTCGCACCTATCCGAGCCGTGCCAGGCTGGTTTCAGGTACCACGACCAGCAGCACGACGACGAGCACGGACAGCCCTATCGCGATCGACAGGGAGCCATACTTCGCCGTGGCACGGTCCTTCGAAGAATTGAATACGTCGATCACCAGCGCGCCCACCGCGAAGAGGACGCCCGCGACCAGGCTCGTGAAGAAGTACTCGAACCCGAAGAGTGGGGCAAGATACAGGGAGCCGATCGTCAGGTCTATCAGGCTCGACACGAGGGTCACCATGCTGATAGCCCCGCCGTAGAAGGCGAAGAACCTGAGCCACACGGGCAGGAGTATGCCGAGTATCAGGGGAAGAGCCAGGCCGTACCCGAATCCCAGCAGCGTCCAGGCCGTCACGCTCCTGGGCCCGCGCTTGGGATGGGGCGTGAACGCGAACGTGGGCAGGCCGCCATACATCCAGTAGGCCAACGGCGCAGTCATGACCGCTCCGGCGAGCCCTCCCGCGCTGGCGAAGAACAGGGACGCGCTGAGGCTCATGTGCTCCGGGATGTCCGGGAACTGGGTCCTGGACAGGAAGTTCACCAGGATTGCGCACCCGCCTATGGTCGCGCCGTAGACCGCCATGCAGGCCGCGAAGCGTATGCGCTCCCAGTCCGGCACGCTGCGCCGGCGCTGCGCCGGCTCCTGTGTCAGTGTTGTGGTGCTCATCCGGGGCCTCGTTACAGGCGAGGGAGGTCCTCGTCGGGCACATCCTCCCAGTTCGGGCCGTCCTGCCCATCCCCGGCGAGAGGAGTCGCAAGGGCGCCGACAGGCTCCAGGTGGCCTCCGTCTTCGAGGCCCAGACGCTCTCGCCCCTCTTCTGAAATGTCGAAACGCGCGGGGATCAGCCTGCCGATGATGACGTTCTCCTTCAGGCCGCGCAGGTGGTCGACGTCGCCGTTTATCGCCGACTCCGTCAGCACCCGGGTCGTCTCCTGGAATGAAGCGGCTGCCAGGAAGCTCTCCATGTTGAGAGAAGCCCTGGTGATGCCGAGCAGCACCGGGCTGGCCGTTGCGGGCTCGCCGCCCTCTGCCAGCACGGAGGCGTTGGTCTCCTCGTACTTCTCCCTGCCCACGTACTCTCCAGGCAGGTGGTCGGTGTCGCCGGGGGAGTCGATGCTCACCTTGCGCATCATCTGCCGCACCACGACCTCGATGTGCTTGTCGTGGATGGTCACGCCCTGGGAGCGGTAGACCTTCTGCACCTCTCCGATCAGGTAGCGCTGCACGGCCTCCCGGCCGAGTATCCGGAGTATCTGCTGCGGGCTCTTCGGCCCGGCGGTCAGAGCGTCGCCGGCCGTTACCCTGTCGCCGTCCGAGACCGTGATGGTCGCGGCCGCGGATACCGGGTACTCCCGCTCCTCCTTCTCGGCCCACGAGATGGTGATGGCCCCGTCCTCCACGCGCGCGGTGCCTGCCACCCTGGCCGTCAGCTCCGCCGTCTGGACGGCGAGGACGTCTCCGTCCTGCTCCTGCTCGTCTCCGGCTTCCGCCAGCCTGTCGCCGATGTTCACCTCGTCGCCATCTCCGAATAGCGGCTTGTGACCCTCGGGCAGCCTGTACTCGTCGCTGTAGTCCTCGACGCTGTCGACGAGGACACTGCGGCGCGCGATGCGTCCCTCAGCGTCCGTCTCCTCCACTATGCTTGCGACTCCGTCGATCTCGGACAGCACCGCCTCCCCCTTGGGGGACCGCGCCTCGAACAGCTCGACGACCCTGGGGAGGCCGCTCGTGATGTCCTCGCCCGCGATACCGCCGGTGTGGAAGGTGCGCATCGTGAGCTGGGTGCCCGGCTCGCCGATGCTCTGGGCCGCAATGATGCCCACGGCCTCGCCCTGCATCACCCGGGCCCCGGTCGCCAGGGAGTCGCCGTAGCACTTCTTGCACAGCCCGCGGTCCGCCTCGCAGACGAGCGGGGACCGCACGAGCGCTCCCTGCACGCCCGCCTCGTCGATTCTGGCGGCCAGCGCCTCGTCGAGCGCCTCACCCGCGTCGGCGATTATCTCGCCCGTCTCGGGGTCCGCGACCGGCTCGGCCAGGGTGCGGCTCTTGAGCCTGTCGATGAACGACGTAGCGAGCGGATCGTCAGGTTCGTTCTCCATCCAGAACCCGGCCGCAGCCCCACAGTCGTCGACCGTGATCGTAACCTCCTGGGCCACGTCGATGAGCCTGCGTGTCAGATAGCCGCTGTCGGCCGTCCGGAGGGCCGTGTCCGACAGCCCTTTGCGCGAGCCGTGGGTCGATATGAAGTACTCGAGGACGCTGAGCCCCTCCCGGAAGCTGGACTTGATCGGCCTGTCGATGATGTGGCCCTTGGAGCTGGCCATCAGCCCCCGCATGCCCGCCATCTGCTTGATCTGCGCGATGTTGCCCTTGGCTCCCGAAACGGCCATCAGGTAGATGCCGCCGTAGTTCTCCATGTTGTCCTCGATGACCTTCGTGAGGTCATCGTTCGCCTTGGTCCAGATCTCCACCGTGTTCCGGTGGCGCTCCTCCTCGGTGATGAGGCCGTCCAGGTACTGGTCCTCCAGCTCGGATACGTTACCTTCGGCGTCCGAGACGATCTCGTCCTTCTTGGGCGGCACCTCGATGTCGTTGATGGCGATGGTGGTGCCGGACTTCGACGCGTACTCGAAGCCGAGGCTCTTCACGGCGTCGAGGACCTTCAGAGTCTCCTCGTTGCCGAAGGACTGGAAGCACTCGGCCGTAATCTCCTTGAGCGAGTCCTTTCCCTGCTCCTCGTTGCGGAACGCCATCCCCTCCGGCAGGACGTCGTTGAAGATGATCCGGCCCACAGTGGTGTCTATCCATCCCGAGCCGTTCTCGCCTCCGGATTGACGCACCTGCACCCTAGCACGGAGATCGACGCTGCCCATCTCGTGTGCAAGCCGGGCGTCGTCGAAGCTGGCGAACTTCCGGCCCTCGCCCCGCGCGCCCTCCTTCACCTCCGTGAGGTAGTAGCAGCCGAACGCGATGTCCAGCGTCGGGGCGACTATGGGCTCGCCGGAGCTGGGCGACAGCATGTTGTAGGAGCTGAGCATCACCTTCTTGGCTTCCTGGACCGCTCCCTTGGACAGCGGCACGTGGACCGCCATCTGGTCGCCGTCGAAGTCGGCGTTGAAGGCCAGGCAGACCAGGGGATGCACTCGTATGGCCCCGCCGTCCACCAGGATGGGCTGGAACGCCTGGATCCCCAGCCGGTGGAGGGTGGGCGCCCTGTTCAGGAGCACGGGCCGCTCCTGCACGATGTCCTCGAGGATGTCCCACACCTCGGGCCTCGCGCTCTCCGCCAGCCGCTTTGCGCTCTTGATGTTGTGGGCGTAGCCGTTGATCACCAGCCTGTTCATCACGAAGGGCTTGAACAGCTCCAGGGCCATCCGGCGGGGGAGGCCGCACTGGTGCAGCTCCAGGTTGGGTCCGACCGTGATGACCGAGCGGCCGCTGTAGTCGACCCGCTTGCCCAGCAGGTTCTGGCGGAACCGCCCCTGTTTGCCCCGGAGCAGGTCGGACAGGGACTTCAGCTTGTGGTTGTGGCTGCCCGAGACGGGCCTGCCGCGGCGGCCGTTGTCGATCAGGGCGTCCACGGCCTCCTGCAGCATTCGCTTCTCGTTCCGGACGATGATCTCCGGCGCCTGCAACTCGATCAGCCGCTTCAGCCGGTTGTTGCGGTTGATGACGCGCCGGTAGAGATCGTTCAGGTCGCTGGTCGCGAAGCGCCCGCCGTCGAGCTGCACCATGGGGCGCAGCTCCGGCGGCAGCACGGGAAGGGTCGTCATGATCATCCACTCGGGCTTGTTGCCGCTCTCCCGGAGCGCGTCGACGATTCGCAGCGTCTTTATGGCCTTCTTACGGCGCTGCCCCGACGTCGACCGGATCTGGCCCTGGAGGTCCTCCCTCATCTGGTCGAGGTCGAAGTCCTGCAGCACCTTCAGGACGGCCTCCGCGCCCATGTCCGCCTTGAATACCTCCGGGAAACCGTCCCGGAGCTCCCGGTAACGGCTCTCGGTGAGCAGCATGCCCACCTGCAGCTCCTCAAGGCCCGAGATCGTTGTCTCGATGTCGTTCTGGACGTTCTCCTTGGCCTGCTCGAACGTCAGCTTGAGGCCCTCCTGCGCGGACTGGACCTTGCCGGACTCGTCACTCTCGCCGTCCCCGGCCTCTTCGTCGCCGCCGGCCTGGAGCTCCTGTACCTTCTCCTCGAGCTCTTTGTCCAGGCGGCTGAGCGCCTCGTCCAGGTCCCTCTCCAGCTCCTCGATGGCCGAATGGCGCATCTCCTCGTCCAGCTCGGTGACGAGGTATTGGGCGAAGTAGAGGACGCGCTCGAGGTTCCGCGGCGACAGGTCCAGCAGCAGCCCGAGCCTGCTGGGGATGCCCTTCGACATCCAGATGTGGGCCACGGGCGCGGCTAGCGCTATGTGGCCCATCCGCTCCCTGCGTACCTTCGCCCGCGCGACCTCGACGCCGCAGCGGTCGCAGATCACGCCCTTGTACCGGATCTTCTTGTACTTGCCGCAGTAGCACTCCCAGTCCTTGGTGGGACCGAAGATGCGCTCGCAGAAGAGTCCGTCCTTTTCGGGTCTCAGCGTGCGATAGTTGATTGTCTCGGGCTTGGTAACCTCTCCGTAGGACCACATCTTGATCTGCTCGGGAGAGGCCAGCGCTATCCTAACCGCGTTGAAATCGTCGCCGCTCTGGACCATGTGTTGATTAACCCCCTTGTTGCCCGCCGGAGGCGCCGTTAGGCCGCCCCCACAGTTCGAATCGGCTAGTCGGCCTCCACGGGTCCTGTCGCCCCGTCGTCTCCCTCCCCGGTCTCGGCTTCGTCCGAGGTAGCCGGATCCGCGCCAACCGGAATCGGCTCGGATGCGCCGTCCTCCATGTCTATCGGGTCCACCAGCTCTAGCGTCGGCTCGCCCGCAAGCATCTCGGCCCCTGCCTCGAGAGCAGCCTGCTCCTGGTAGTCGGCCATCAGCTCCACGGACAGCCCGAGGCTCTGCAGCTCCTTGAGCAGGACGTGGAACGACTCCGGGATGCCCGGCTGCACTATGTCCTCGCCCTTGACTATGGCTTCGTAGGTCTTTACGCGGCCCAGCACGTCGTCAGACTTGACGGTGAGCATCTCCTGCAGGTTGTAAGCCGCGCTGTAGGCCTCCAGGGCCCACACCTCCATCTCTCCGAAACGCTGGCCGCCGAACTGCGCCTTACCCCCGAGGGGCTGCTGCGTGATCAGCGAGTAGGGTCCGGTCGAGCGCGCGTGTATCTTGTCCTCCACGAGGTGGATCAGCTTCATCATGTAGATGTAGCCGACTGCGATGGGCTGGTCGAACGGCTCGCCCGTGCGGCCGTCGTACAGGACGGACTTGCCCAGGATCGGGGCGGCGACGAACTCTTCCCGGTTCAGCCGCAGCGCCTCTTCCTTCATCTCCTCCACGGTCATACCGGCGGTGTCGCGGCCCATCTCCTCCCGGAACCAGATCTCGAGACACGCCGTCCGGGCTTCGCCCGGCTGCGGGTTTGTGATGATCTTGTCGAAGCTGTATCCGCGCTCCTCGATCCACTCCCTCACGGCACCCAGGTCTATCTGGGAGGTGTCGCGGCCGTCCAGCGTCTGCGGGCTGACCGCCCCCGACTTCTGAATGATCCAAGCCTGGCCTAGGGCGTCCTCGATGGCTTCGTCGGGGGCTCCATCGAACACGGGCGTCACGGCGCGGAACCCCAGTGCGTGGGCGGCCTGGCCCAGGTGGGTCTCCAGCACCTGGCCGAGGTTCATCCGGTTCGGCACGCCGATGGGGTTGAGGATGATGTCGACGGGAGTGCCGTCGGGGAGGAAGGGCAGGTCCTCTTCGGGCAGGATCTGCGAGATGACGCCCTTGTTGCCATGCCGCCCCGCCATCTTGTCGCCTGCGGCTATCTTGCGCGTCTGGGCGACCCACAGCCGCACCATCGTGTTGACGCCCGGGGAGAGCTCGTCGCCGTTCTCCTTGCTGAACACCTTGACGTCGATGACCTTCCCGCGCTCGCCGTGCGGCACGCGCAGGGACGTGTCACGAACGTCCCTGGCCTTCTCGCCGAATATGGCCCTCAGCAGCTTCTCCTCGGCGCTCAGCTCCGTCTCGCCCTTGGGCGTGATCTTGCCCACGAGGATGTCGCCTGGGCCAATCTCCGCACCGATGCGGATGATCCCCTCCTCGTCCAGGTTGCGGAGGCTCTCCTCGCCCACGTTGGGGATGTCCCGGGTGACCTCTTCGGGCCCGAGCTTCGTGTCTCTCGCCTCGACCTCGTGCTTCTCGATGTGTATGGACGTGAATCGGTCGTCCTTGACCAGCCGCTCGCTGATGACGATCGCGTCCTCGAAGTTGTAGCCCTCCCAGCTCATGAAGGCGACCAGCACGTTCTGCCCGAGGGCCAGCTCGCCCTGCGCCGTCGATGAGCTGTCTGCCAGGAACTGCCCCTCCTCGACCACGTCGCCGACGTCAACCATGGGGCGCTGGTTTATGCACGTCCCCTGGTTGCTGCGCACGAATCTCCTGAGCCGGTGCTCATGGGCTTCGCCCATCTTGTCTGTCACGACGATCCTGTCCCCTGAGGCCTCTGTAACGACCCCGGATGTCCTGGAGAGCACCACCTGGCCGCTGTCTCTCGCGACACGCCCCTCGAGCCCTGTGCCGACGAGGGGGGGCTCGGGGCGAAGCAGCGGGACTGCCTGCCGCTGCATGTTCGAGCCCATCAGGGCCCGGTTCGCGTCGTCATGCTCCAGGAACGGGATCAGCGCGGTCGACACGCTGACCAGCTGCATGGGCGATACGTCCATGTACCCGATGTTCTCCGGGGGCTCGGAGGACACGCCGTCGCCGATTCTCGTCTCCACCCTCTCGCCTTTGAACTGCCCCGCTTCGTCCATGGGCGCGGTAGCCTGCGCTATGTGAATGCTCTCCTCGTCCGCCGCCGTCAGGTATTCGATGTCCTCCGCCCTGTCGGTGACGTACGGCCTTACGGAAATCTCCTGCTCCGCCAGCTCGACGATCTGGGTCCGCAGACCCTTCGACACCGTGCCGCCGGCCTTCACTATCGTCCGCGTGCCGCCGGTCACGTCCCGCGTCACGGTACGGCCCAGCAGCCCTGGGTCCGTGCTGGAGATGGTCTCCTCCCCGCCGTCGGGCGCCTCGACACTTATCTGCTGCTCCTGCAGCTTCGTTATGCGCGGCAGGGTGGCTTCGGTGACGACCCGGCCCGCCTTGAGGACCGTCCGGGTGCCGCCGACCACGTCCTGTGTCACGGTGTGGCCCAGCAGCCCGGGGTCCTTGCTCGAGATGGTGGTCTTGACGCGGCGGTAGGGCGTCTGGAGGAAGCCGTACTCGTTTGTCTTGGCATAGGTGGCCATGGAGCCGAGCAGGCCGATGTTCGGCCCTTCCGGCGTTTCGATGGGGCAGATCCGTCCATAGTGAGAGTGGTGGACGTCGCGAACGTCGAAGCCCGCCCGCTCCCTCGACAGGCCGCCCGGCCCCAGGGCCGACAGCCTGCGCTTGTGGGTGAGCTCGTCCAGGGGGTTTGTCTGCTGCATGAACTGCGAGAGCTGGGACCCGCCGAAGAACTCCCTGACCGCGGCGACCACCGGACGGACGTTGATCAGCGCCGCCGGCGTTGTCTCGGACGGGTCCATCTGCGTGGTCATCCGCTCCTTGATGACACGCTCCATGCGCAGCAGTCCCACGCGCACCTGCTTCTGTATCAGCTCTCCCACCGATCGAACGCGCCTGTTGCCCAGGTGGTCGATGTCGTCCCCCTTCTGCACCCCGTTGTTGATCTCGATCATGGTGCGAAGAAGGCTGATGATGTCGTTCTTCGACAGGATGCGGTCGTCCGGGTTGGTGTCCAGGCCGAGGCGAGCGTTGACCTTGTAGCGCCCCACGCGCCCCAGGTCGTACCGCCTCGGATTGAAGAAGAGGTCGTCCAGCAGCTTCCGCGCGTTGTCGATGCTCGGAGGCTCTCCCGGCCTGAGTCTCCGGTAGAACTCCAGCATCGCCTCCTCGTGCGTATCGACGCGAACGTCCTTGTCTATGGTGGTCTGGATGTACTGGTGCTCAGGATCGTTGTCCACGTCGCTGAACAGCTCCAGGACCTCGTCGTCGGTCACGTAGCCCAGTGCCCTGATGAGCATTGCGGCTGGGCTCTTTCGCTTGCGATCGACCTTGACGGAGATGACGTCCTTGTTGCTCGTCTCGAACTCCATCCACGCCCCGTTGTTCGGGATCATCTTCGCCGAGGCGAGCTGCCTGCCTGTGTTGGCGTCAGTGGTCGTAGTGAAGTAGGCGCCCGGGGACCTGACGAGCTGGCTCACAACGACCCTCTCGGCCCCGTTGATGATGAACGTGCCGGTGCGGGTCATGATCGGTATGTCGCCGATGAACAGGTCCTGGAACTTGCGCTCGCCCTGGGCCGGGCCCGGCGCCCTGTTGACGAGCTCCACCCTGACCTTCAGGGCTGCCGAGTAGGTGGTCTCGTTCTCCCTGCAGTCCTCCTCGGAGGCCGCGGGCTCGTCGAACGTGTGGGTCAGGAAGTTCAGCTCGAAGCGGCCTCCCGGGTAGTCCTCCATCGGGGAGATCTCCTCGAACAGCTCCCTCAGGCCGTCGGTCTTGAACCACTCGAAGGAGTCTATCTGAGCCTGGATGAGGTTCGGCACCTCCAGCACGGTCGGCGTCTTCGAGTAGACCCGCCGCCCGTTCTCGCTGCCGTTCGCTGACTTCAAAGAAGGAAACACCATACGCTTTTGACGCTCCTGTGGAGAGAATAGAGGGACGCGCTAGTGCCCGCGCTGCGCGGGCTACCGGACGAGATGGCTGGAAAGAAGGTAAAGGTGTACCAAGGACTGGGGGAAACAGAAGGTACCGGAGAGTGGCAGAGGGCGCATCCTCACCACGATAACTTAGCACACAAAAGGCACCCTGTCAACCACTGCGCCTCTCTTCTCTTCATCCCGATTTTAGACTTGTATGATGCGTCGCAGTGCCCGCGTGGTGTAGCCTGTCCGCTGTCGGCGATGTTGCGGATTTCGCCGCCGGTACGTCAACCTTATCACATTTTCGTCATGTTGTCAAGAATTCAGTAGAACAAACAAGCTCCTGCCGGATACACGCACTCATCTCTCCACCAATGCCCTCCAATCAACGACCGTGCCAGTAGGCATGAAACCTCGGTCAGTGTGCCCATCCAACGTCCCTTTGTAGCAGAACGCCATAGTTGCGGGTTGACTGATGCCGTCCGTAGAGGCCCAGGGCCTCCGTGGTCTTGAAGTAGCCGGCGGAGGGGTGCCCTCTGTTCGCGCTGACTATGACCGCGACCAATGGCGGACGCCCGGCAGCGAGGTCGTATTCCATCAGGGCAAGGAGCCCTGACTCAATCGGCGCCTGGTGTTCGCCCATTGCAAGGATCCCCTGATGCCCAGCCTCTTTAGTACGGGCTCGTACATGGTGACCTGCCCCATGCGGGCGATATCTACCAGATAGTCGTAGGCCGCCTGCTGCTCAAGAGTGAGTGTCGTCTCTGCCTTCCCTGCGGGGCAGGCCCGCTGTCCGCAGCCCGTGTATCAAAGGAAACTGGACAGGATGGATGTCTTAGATCGCCGACCGCCTCAGCTCCTCAGTCCAGGGCATGACTAAGGTGCATTGAACTGTCCTGTGTATAACACTGTGGCGGGAGACCGTAGCTCTTCGAGAATGAGGGTTGCTATTGTCATCATTGGGGAGAGTGCAACGCGGTGCGGTCCCGAGTTCTTGATTTCCAAAGTGATGTAGTTCGAGAATCCGGGGTCAACCTTTGGAGCTGTCAGGTGGACAGAAATCCCGAGTCTAGCCAGAGAGCTCTTGCCTTCCACGCGTGCGGCCAGTCTGTCCGAAAGCGAAATCCGCTCCAGCGTTGTGGCGATAACGAGTGCATCTGGCCCCAGTACAAAGGGATGCTCCCTGCTTATATCGTAGGTGGAGGACAATCGCTCTACAGCAGACATCACGTCTGTCATGTTCATTGGGTCCAGTATCGACCCCGGCTCTGTGGAGCCTTGAGTTGAGACCTGAATGGGGGTGCTAAGCCGCAGGTCGATAGAGGACGGCTGAAGAGGATTTCGTTCTCTCCGGCATCGATGCGCAGCGTTCCAAGGGTCAGTGCATCGCGTATATCCCTGTCGGAGAGAACTGTCATTGCTCCACCTTCCCTATTCAAGGAATGGCGAAGATTACCACCTCCGCCTCTTCGGCTGTCAAGTACCACGTGTCGGTGCCCATCGAGGATGCAGGGAGGCGCACGCCTATCTTCCCACTTCCCGCTGGTATGGCCATCCCCCGTACCAGTTGGCGACCTGACCCAGGCTCTTTGATCACAGTATGCGATGGTATCACACCTTCGAGCTTCCTGCCATGAGTCTTGGCGCCGACGTAGCACTCCACACCAAGAGGAAGGTCTTTCACTGTGTCGAGGCCGAGGGTGCAGGGCTTTGCATCTGACTCGCCCGCGAATACGAACTTACCGACCTGGATAGCCATTGCCTTAGAATTCTCCTTGCCTGAAGTTTAGGGGAAGTTTAGCACAGGCGTGCTGGCAAGTCAAGCGCGCTAACGCCCCCCTGCGGAGAGAACAGGCGGAGTGTACCACAACGCGCGTAATGGCAAGGCCTGCTACGATGCCTCGCGCATCAGCCGCTCAGCCCACTACGCCTACCCGGGCCACCCCTAGATCGCGGGCCTGTGCCTCGGAGGTTGGCATCCACCGCGAACGCACTCTCCTTGCCAATGCTCGGCATCCGTACGCGGAAGTGGCATGTCACGCCGCCGCTGGCATCTATGACGGTGTGTGTCCGCACCAGCAGAGGCTCGAACCCCGCCTTACGGTCCCGGTCTGTATTCGGCGCTCATCGTATGACCCTCGTCACCTCGGAGCTGTCGGTGGGCCGGACGCCGTTGCGGAAGACCCTCGTAGGCCGTGCTGCCCGTTCCCGCGCCATCCGCTTCCTCGCGTTGTTGGCCCTGGCGTTTGGCCGAGAGTGCTTCTTGTAGGGTCCGCGCGACCCCGGGGCGTTCCGTGAGTCGCAGGCCTGCAGGAACGCCTCCCATGTGAAGGGCTGCTCCGCGAGTCCTGCGGCCATCGCTGGCGTGGTGGGCCGGTTCTTGTTACGTCGTGTCAGTGTGCCGTGCGGCCGTATGAAGTTGCGGAAGAGGAAGTACAGGGCCAATTGATAGTTGTGGTGTAGTGCCTTCTTCGAGTGGGCGACCGTCTTGCGTACCATGCGTCGGTTGTCAGTCCTGATTGACTGATTGAAACTCTCGGCTATCGAAGTGTTGTGCTCATCGTCTACGCCGTCCCCGAATAAACGCTTCTTCTCAGATCCTACGTAGCGGCCATTGTCATCGTATATCTTCACTACCTGCACATAATCGAGGTCGTCCGGGTCAGCTGTTGTGCGCCCAAACGCCTCTTCGTATGGCCGGTGCCCATCGGTCGTGAGTTTGAATTCGCCGTTGATGCGACTGTTGACGTTGTACGCTAGTCGGAGGGCATAGTGCTCCTCCCGCGTACCCGTGACCCACGATATGAGCAGCTTCGTGTCGCGATCTACCGCAGTCCATGTCCACAGATCGCCCGTCCAATCGTGGCCCTGTATCGGTTCACCCTGCTCCTTGCGTCGCTTGACCGTCTTGTTCTTCGCGTAGCAGAAGGCCCATATCTCATCGCACTGCACATGGTCTACGTCGAGGTTGTTGACGAGTCTATTGTGAAGCGCTAGGGCGGTTTCCCCAGCAGTTACCAGCTGACGCTTCACTGTCTCGAACGGCACATCGTTAACGCGTGCTATCGCACGCATTGACGACCCTTCGCACAGCATGTTGAGTATCCGTACCCGTGTTTCTGTTGGCAGCCTATTCATACAGGTAGAATACCAATCGACTCCAAATGAGTCAAAACTCTTCCAAGGGTACTAACAACGGAACATCATGGGTAATAACTGCGAGGTGCGGAGCACTAACAACTGTGGGTTACGCGGAAGTAGAGGCAACCTGTTCGGCATCATCGTCCTCGTCGTCCATGATGCTCTCGAATGCACGGGTGATGGCCTGTGCTTCTGCAACGCCCTCCTCTATCTCTGCGTCTTCGCATGAGGGGTTTCTGTTGGGTCTAAGTTCGGGATGCTTGCATGTCGTCATGTTGCTACCTCTCCGTGGTGGAATACGTCTCCAATATAGCACAAGGGTGCTGAATTGGCAATGGTTGTGTGCCTCGGCAGGAGCCTGTCCAACAATTGCCAATAATGGCCAATATTCCCCCAAATGCTCTCAGCCGATATAGGGAGAATCGACGAGAGGGATACACCGCGCTTGACTTCCCGAAATGGCAATGGTAAGGGACGAGCCCCTTACGGGCAAACCGAGGGGAGAAAGGAGGTAGCGCTAAATGTGTGACGTGAAAGAGTTGATGCATCTACGGTTGCGGTTGCGCGATATCGAGGGCAAGTTGGACGAGACCCTCGAAACGGCGCGCGACACGTTCGATGCGATGACTGGTCTCTACAGCAGTTTCCATTGGGATCCGACGTCGAAGGAAGAGCTGCGGCACATACGCAGTCTCGTCCAGCAGGTCGAGGACGCGGGTCCGCCCGAAGAGGGTGATGCGGGCCTGCAGGACTTGCCCTGGTAGTTGACCGTGCGAGAGTAAGTGTGTAGTGTGGAGATGCCACAGTGAGAGTCGAGTTACGTTCGCGAGTCAGTCCGGGTTGCCGGGGTTCCGACCTCGTGCCTCCGTATGGCTCGCGATCCGGTTCTCACTGTGGCAAGTTGGAACCCAGCCCTACGGAGGCATCTTGTTATGAGCAGCGAACGACGAAGCATCCTATCCCCACCAAAAAAGAAGAGCTGGACGGCCGACCAGGCCGAGCTGGACGCGACTAGTACGCAGTGGTGGGTCATCCTTGTGACGCTAGGCGGATCGTGGATTGCAGTGTCAATACTGTTCCTAGTGTCGCGCGGTGGCAACGCCCAGGCACAGCGGAACTTCAGCGACTCGTGGAAGCTGGCGCTTGTGCTGACCGTCCTCGGGATGGTCGTGGGCGTCTGCACAGGATTGTAAGCAAGGTGGCCCTGCTGGCCAGATCCCACAGGGACGGAAGGAGGTATGTACCCCTATGTCCGTTCGCAGTGTGCTGTTTACCGTACTTCTTGCTGGCACGCTCTCACTGGCGTGCAGTAGTAGCGGGTCTGCTGAAACCGATGGTACAGCCTCGGACGAGTTCGCTTCGGCGACCGAGGAGAAGATCAAGGTCATTCGCGTGCGTGCACATGAGGCCCTGACAGATGGGAACTTTACGGCCGCTTGCGCCATGATTGGGTATGAGATTGTTCTATACTATCAAGCTGGCAAGACCGTCGATGACTACGTGACCGACACGATAAAGAGGTCGCAGGAGATAGAGGGGAAAGTATACACGCGCGAGTATCTCTCTAATGCAATGTTCGACTTGTGCGGCGCCGACTTCGGGATAGGAGGGGTGAGTGAATAAGGAATGGTGGAGGCGATACTACGCACACATGGCCGTGCTCTTCATGGCTTTGGGCGTCTTGATCTTCATCCTACTCGCGGGGAGTCAATAGAGGGAGGCCAGCAGGAGTATCGCGCCGCTCCACAACGTCGTCAATGATTCTACCGGAGGCACAGAATGGATGCATGACGACCGCTCTACGCCGTAGCGCAGCTACCTTATCCGCCCTGGTCGTCTCTCTTCGTCTCATCGCCCTGCATGGGCGTCGTCCATGCCCACAGGATTAGGGATACCAGTGCGTACATGATGATGATGAACAGTATTATCGACGCCTGAATTGGGCCTGGAAGGCTATTCGGGATGGCATGTGCCATCAGCACCGCGACAATGCCGATTCCTATTATCGCGAGCACGGTTCTGTCCGCCTTCCGTATGATGCCATCGAGCAGCTTTGTGAGGGCAGGATTGACCGAATTGAGTTCTTCCATCCCTCTATCCTATCACATTGCACTCCGCGCTTTTGTACTTTTCCAAACCAGCTTCGATCCATGTCAACACCTCCGTGCCTACGGTTTGTATTGACATCATCCAGTTCTTGTCAGGTCAGGCGCTTAATTCAAATGAGCGCTGTTCCCCCTGTCAACACCTGTGGCGGTCAATTCTCGCGAGACGGCACTCGCCCCCGGGGGGCGCGGACACCGGTTCAGCAGGAGTCCCCCGCCGCCGCCGAGACGTCGAGGAATCTCACGGGGTCGCCGACCTGAAGACCGAGCCTGCTGCTTGCGCCCGCGGCGATCTCCAGGACGTGGGCCGCCTCTACGGAGGGGCTGGCCCGGGGGATCTCGGAGTCCGGCGCCCCGGACTTAGGGGGCTGGAGCTCGTGGGTGATGTCGCCCACCGTGCAGTCGGGCGCTATCCAGAGGATGTCGATGGCAAACAGCATGTCCTTCATCCAGAACTGGTATGGCCGGCCCGTCTCGTACAGGAACAGCATTCCTGACGTCGGGGCCAGCCCCTCCCGGCCCGACAGCCCTATCCGCTTCTCCTCCTCCGTAGACGCTATGTCGATGGTGAATACCGCCCCGCCGACCACCACCTGCGGCCCGTAGGGCAATGTGGGCGGGGCTAGGGCGCTGCTGGATGCCGGGGTCGCAGTTGGTGACGGCGAGGGCGTTGCCGTCCGGGCCGCAATCGGAGACGACGAAGCGGCAACAGCCGGGGTAGCGGTTGGAGGTGGGCCCGCGGCAGCAGTCGGCGTCGCTGTATGAGCCGGGGTCGCGGTAGGGGGCACGGTGATGCTGGGGAGCGCCGGTGGCAGCAGTGCGGAGATTGGCGTCGAAGTGGCCGCGAGGTCCGACAGGGTGAATGGCGTCGAGGTTGCAACGGCGCCCGCGCCTTCGTCCGGCGGCGCGACCGGGGACGGCGTAATGGCAGGTTCGGCCCTGACGACAGGCGGAGCTGTTGGAGTCGGCTGCGGGGTCTCGGTGGGCGCCGCGGTCGGCGGCAGCGGCGACTCGGCAGGTGCGGGTACCGCGGCCTCGGGTGGGGTGGGCGCCGGACCGGGCCTGCTGCCGGGGCCCCACCAGACGACGGCGGCCATGAGGAGCGCGGCAGCCAGGGCGATGGCCAGCCGCCTGGCGGTGCCCGCCTTCACGTAAGCTCCACGGATGTTGCCCCGCTGCCGCCGTTCATCGGCGCCTCGGACCTGAACGACTTGACCAGCGGATGGCGGTCCAGGAGCTCGCGGACAACGCGCCTCAGTACGCCCGTCCCCTTGCCGTGAACGATGCGGACAGAGCTGAGCCCGTCCCGGACGGCCCTGTCCAGGAACTCGTCCGTCCGTATCGAAGCGTCCTCGGCCTGCATTCCCCGCAGGTCGAGCTCGATAGTCCCGAGTACGGGGCCCAGATCCAGCCCAACCTCGACCTGGGGCTCGCCGGCGGGCTCCGGCTCCTCTGCGTGGGTGAGCCGGTCCAGGGCGACCCTGAGCCGGACGTTTCCGACCGAGACGTCGGCCTCTTCTCCCTGGGCGTCGATGGACTCGACCACCCCCTGGAGGCTCATCCCCCGTACGTCGACCAGGTCGCCCGCGGCCACGGGCTGCCCTGAACGTCGAGCTTGAAGGGCCGCAGACTCGGAGTCGATCTTCGCCATCTCCTGCTTCGTAGCGGCAAGCTCCTCGGCGACCCGGTCGATCACGGGTTCGAGCGGCTCCCCGGGGGGCGCGGACCACGAGAGCGCGGCCTGCGCCCGCCGCAGTCCCCTACGGGCCTCCTCGTACTTGCTCTCGACGTCCTTTCGTGCCTCCGCCAGCACGTCGGCGCGCGAAGCCTCTAGCTCTTCCAGCTTGGACTCCATCTCCCGCCGGGAGGCTTCGGCCTCCGTCTGTGCCCTGTCCGCCGCCTCGATGCGCTCCTTCAGGTTCCGGCGCGATGCCTGGAGCTCGAGAAGCCAGTCCTCGAACAGCACGTGCTGCGGCTCCATCATCGAGCGGGCATCGTCGAGAATCTCCCTGGGAAGGCCCACCTGCTCGGCCACCGCCATCGCGTAGCTCCTGCCGGGCACGCCTGGGGTGATGTGGTATGTGGGGCGGAGGGTAACCGGGTCCAGCTCGACGCTTGCGTTGCTCATGCCGGGCGCCGTCTCGGCATGGACAGCCACGCTCCTGTGATGGGTCGTGGCGATGGACCACGCACCCAGGGATGCGACCCTGTCCAGCACTGCCTTGGCAATGGCCGAGCCCTCGTCCGGGTCGGTGCTCGCCCCCAGCTCGTCCAGGAGCACCAGCGACCGTGGGGAGGCGTGTCTGAGGATCGCCGCCACGTTGCGGACGTGGGACCCGAAGCTGGACGCGGACTGCTGGATGTCCTGCATGTCCCCGATGTCGGCGAACATGCCGTCGAAGACAGGCAGCGCGCTGTCGCCCTCGACAGGAATCGGCATGCCGCACTGGTGCATGACCGCCAGGAGCCCGACCGTCTTGAGGGCGGCGGTCTTGCCTCCCATATTGGGCCCGGTCACCACCAGTCCGGTCCACCCGGGACCCACGCGGACGTTCACCGGCACGGCCTCTCCGCCGAGCAGTGGATGCCTCGCCCGCGTGAGGCGAATGGCGTCGCCCACGTCGTCCACGGCCAACGCCGCCGACTCGCTCCGTGCGCCGTACCTGGCGCGCGCCATGATGAAGTCCAGGCGGGTCGCGGCTTCGACGCCCGATTCTATCTCGCCCGCCGCCTCACCCACGTACGCCGACAGCTCCCACAGGATCTTCTCAGTCTCCCGCTCCTCCTCCAGCACCAGCTCTCGCCAGCGATTCCCCATCTCCACCGTTGCAAAGGGCTCTACGAACAGGGTTGCGCCCGTGTTCGACGCGCCATGCACCACGCCGGGTACCCGGTGCCTGTGGTTCGCCTTGACCTGGACCACCAGCCTGTCGGAACGAATGGAGACTACGCTGTCCTGCAGGGCGTCTGCGCCTTCGGGCGACTCGACGACGCGGGCGAGGGCGGCCGCGGCGCTGTCGTATGCCTGCCTGACGCTGCGGCGCAGAGGTCCGAGGCCCGGCGACGCGCCGTCCAGCACCTCGCCCATCTGCCCGATGCTCCCCGCGATCCTGCGACGAAGGTCCGACAGGTCCGAGATGCCTGAGGCTATCGCCGCCAGGATGGGCGCGGAGTCGCCGAAGGAGAGGACCCTCGTGCGCGCCCTTCCCTGCACGTCCAGCATCTCGGCGATTCCAAGCAGCTCGTGTCCGGTGAGAAGGCCGCCCTTCGCGGCTCGCGCCGTCGATGCGGACACGTCATCCACGGCCCGCAGGGCGATGTCGCTTCCCTCCTGGAGCAGGGCCGCCGCCTCGGCCGTCTCCTCGTGGAGCCGCGCTACCTCGTTCGGGTCGTACGAAGGGGTCAGCGAGAGGGCCATTCCGCCGGTGCGGGGAAATGTCGTCTCTGAGGCGAGCTGCTTCCGCACCTCGGGGAAATCCAGCATGTCCAGCGCCTCCCCCAGGAGACGCTCTCTCTCGGCCTCGGCCAATCTGTGCTGTCCGGACGACACTCTCTGGCAGTCCTCAAGCTAGGGGTTTGCGCCTGGATTGTACCAGTTGCCCCTACGCGAACATCGGCAGGCACGCGGAGGCCTGCCCGGCCCGTGCTATTATGTTCCGCAGGCGATTCCACCCGTATTCGACCAGCCATGGCAAAGCGGATAACTGTAAGCGTCCCAGCTACGACGGCGAACCTTGGCCCGGGCTTCGACTGCCTGGGGATGGCTTTGGATGTCTGGAATACCATCACGTTCACGACTGGAGGGACGGGGTTCAGCGTCACCGGTCAGGGCGCGAGCAACTTGCCCGCGGGGCAGGGCAATTTCATCAGCTCGGCCTTTGCCGTCCCCTTCGAGAAGTCGGGCACCCCAGTGGTGGATGTCGAGATCGTCTGCCGCAACAAGATCCCGGTCGGCAGGGGCCTCGGCAGCAGCTCGGCAGCCGTCGTAGCAGGGATAGTGGCTGGAAACGAGCTGTGCGGCAGCCCGTTCAACCAGGAGGAGCTGCTTGCCATGGCGGCTGATGTCGAGGGACACCCGGACAACGTGGCATCTGCCTTCCTGGGGGGACTGCAGATAGTGGTGAGCGGCAGCGATAGGATCATCGTGTCGTCGGTTCCCCTCCCCAGGGGGCTCGACGCCGTGCTCTTCGTGCCCGACCAGCCCGTGATAACGGAGGAGGCGCGGTCTCTGCTGCCTCCCAAGATCACCAGGGACGACGCAGTCTTCAATATCGGCAGGGTTGGGCTTCTCATAAACGCGCTGGCGACAGGGGAACTCTCCCTGCTGCGCACGGCCACGGAGGACCGGCTCCACCAGCAGGAGAGAGAGAAGATCTTCCCGGCGATGAAGAACATCCTGAGGGCCGCGCTGGACGCGGGCGCGCTGGGAGCCTTCCTGTCGGGGTCGGGGTCCTCCGTGCTTGCGTTCGCGAACACCCGGAGGATGACTATCGGGTACGAGATGGCCGAGGCTGCATCCAAATCGGGGGTGAGCGGCGAGTTCAGGGTGACGCGCCCCTCCGAGCAGGGCGTGCGCCTCTACGTGGAAGACGAGTAAGCCCTCCGTTGTCGATCGTGGTCCAGAAATACGGGGGCAGTTCCCTGGCCGACGCCGACGCCATCCGAAGCGTGGCCCGCCGCATTGCCAGGTCGAGCGAAGGAGAGGACCGGGTAGTCGCGGTCGTCTCGGCGATGGGGGACACGACCGACAGGCTCATCGAGCTGGCCGAGAGGGTCGCCGGACGCCCGGACACCAGGGAGCTGGACGCGCTCCTTGCCACGGGAGAGCTGCAGAGCTGCACCCTCATGGCCATGGCGCTCCATTCGCTCGGATGCGGCGCCGTCTCCCTCAGCGGGGCACAGGCGGGGATTCGCACGGACTCCCGCCACCGCGGGGCGCGTATCTCGGTGGTTGAGCCGGAGCGCATCACCCGCGAGCTGCGGTCCGGCAAGATCGTGATCGTCGCCGGCTTCCAGGGCATAACCGACGACCTGGACGTGACGACCCTGGAGAGGGGCGGCTCCGACACAACCGCTGTCGCCGTCGCGGCGGGGCTCGGCGCGTCGAGATGCGAGATATACACCGACGTGGACGGCATCTACACGGCTAACCCCCGCATAGTCCCTGGAGCCCGGAGGCTAGACGAGATAGGCTTCGAGGAGATGCTGGAGCTGGCGAGCTACGGGGCCAAATTCCCCCCCCAGGCCATCGAGCTGGCCCTCGTCTACGACGTTCCCATACTCGTGGCCTCGAGCTTCCAGGACGGTCCGGGCACGATGATTCACAAGGAGTCGAACGTGAGCACCAGAGTCGGCCAGATTCGGAACAGGGTCAGGGCTATTGCGACCGACACGAACGTCGGCAAGATCACCGCGCGGGGCCTGACGGACCGTGTCGGCCTCCAGGCGGACATCTTCGGCCCGCTCGCCGATGCCGACATCAGCGTCGACGTGATAGTCCAGAACGTGGGTGTGGACGGGGACACGGACCTGTCGTTCACGGTCGAGCGCACTGACCTCGATGCGGCGCTGGAGGTCGCGGCGCCGGTCTGCAGGGCCCTCGGCGCTTCCGAGGTCGGCGGCTCGGCCGAGCTGGCCAAGGTGACAATAGTCGGCACCGGCATGCAGAACATGCCGGGCTACGCGTCCAGGATGTTCCGCGCCCTGGCGGACGCGGGCATCGCAATCGAGCTCATATCCACCTCCGAGATCAGGATCACCTGCGTGGTCCGAGAGGAGAGGATGGAGGACGCGGCGCGGGCCCTCCACCGCGCCTTCGAGCTCGAGAGCGCGGACTAGCGGCCACCCCTTGGACGCGCCCTACCTCTCCGTGGTCGTGCCCGCCTATAACGAAGAGGCGAGGATCGGCCGGACTCTGGATCAGGTCGCAGTTTACCTGGGCGGGCGCGGGTTCACCTGGGAGGTGCTGGTGGTCGACGACGGAAGCACCGACCGAACCCGCGAGCTCGTGGAGGATGCCGGCCGTCGCTTCCCCGGCATCCGGGTCCTTCCGGTAGCCCACGGTGGCAAGGGGTGGGCTGTCAGGCAGGGCATGCTCTCGGCCAGGGGCCGCTTCAGGTTCATGGCGGACGCCGACCTGGCCATGCCGATCGACCAGCTCGGAGGCTTCCTGGACAGGGCTGACGAGGGCTACGACGTGATGATCGCGTCCCGCGAGGCCCCGGGCGCAAGGCGGTTTGGGGAGCCGCAGATGAGACATCTCATGGGCAGGGTGTTCAACTGGGTGGTCAGAGTGCTGGCCGTCAGGGGGCTCCAGGACACCCAGTGCGGGTTCAAGTGGCTCTCCGCGGAGGCAGCCGACAGCCTGTTCAGGGTCATGAGCATCGACGGATTCGGCTTCGACGTCGAGCTCCTGTACGTGGCAAGAAAGAGGGGCCTGCCGATAGTCG
Organism: Dehalococcoidia bacterium; assembly: GCA_965209165.1. GTDB lineage: Bacteria > Chloroflexota > Dehalococcoidia > Lucifugimonadales > CAJWER01. The sequence continues at coordinate 171,723 of CBDBQI010000004.1, read as the reverse complement.
AAGTGCCCATCCATTGGCACTACCAGCCCCGGAGCAAGATCAGGCCTCTCCGCGACTCGATGCTGGCGCTGAACGACATACTGCAAGTGCGGCTGCGAAGCCTGGCCGGCAAGTATGATTCCTGATCGCCGGACAGCAGCCACGAATCCATGCCTGATACGCCTTGCGCCAGTGCCGGAGGTTGGCTAGAATCCCCGCCAAATTGAGAGCCTGAGTGTCTTTGCAGACCTACGAGACAGATAGACAGGGGTTCAGGAAGGACCTGGCCAAGAAGGCTGTCGCCCTGGCGATGGAGTCCCGCTGGGCCGACGCCGTACACGCCAATCGGGCCATCCTCTCGGCGTTTCCCAACGACGTCGAGGCATACAACCGGATGGGCAAGGCGCTGACCGAGGCGGGCAGGGTCGCCGAGGCCAGGGCAGCCTTCCAGCGCGTCCTCGAGCTTTCCCCCCACAATCCCATCGCCAGGCGGAATCTCGATAGGCTGGGGAAGCTGGCTGATGGAGAGCCCGGACCAACCACGGGCGCAGGCGGGTCCCGCCGGGTATTCATCGAGGAGAGCGGCAAGTCGAGGGCCACTCCCCTGATCAACCTCGGGCGCACCGCCGAGCTCCTGAAGGAAGCCCCGGGACACCCGGTGACTCTCAGGGTCGAGGGAAGATCGCTAAAGGCCCATGGAATCGGAGACAGCTACCTGGGGCAGGTGGAGCCGCGTCTCGGCTCCAGGCTCATCAGGCTGATGCGGGGCGGCAACAGGTACGAGGCGGCGGTGAAGAGCGTCGGAGACCGCGAGTTCGTCATCATGATCAGGGAGGTCTTCCAGCACCCTTCACAGAAGGGCTCCGTCTCCTTCCCCTCCAGGGACGGCGCACGAGGCGCCTATCGGGACGCGCTGGTCGGTCTTACGTCGGGGGGCGGCACGAGCAAGGGCGAAGTTGCCCGGTACGAGACCGTTGCAATCAAGGACTGGTCCAGCGACGACACCGAGCCTGGAGACGACGACGAGTTTGCGCCCGTCTACGACCGCGTCCTCGACCCCATTTCCGGCCAGATGGCCCCCGTGTCCAGCGAGGACGACGAGATCGTCTGAGCCGGGCAGCGGTCTACCCTGCCTCTTCCTTTTCCGCGAGGGCGCGGGGGCGATAGTACAGCCCCCACCTCTGCATCGCGGCGCCTACGTCCGGGTCTTCGAGCTCGGCCAGCTCCCGCAGGAAGCCCGCCAGCGAGTGGACGTGCAGCATCGCCTCGTCGCAGACCCAGCTCGCCTCGCTGGGGACCACGTACAGGACGCCGCTCTGGTGCTCGCATTCCAGCTCGATACGCCTGCTGCCGGTCTCGCCCTTCAACGCAAATCCGCTGGAGTCCATCGCAGGATCATCCCCCGCCGCGCTATACTGGCCCACCTTCGGGCCGCCGATGGATTATACCAATGGGTTCGGAGAGGTGCTGAGAGGAGCGAACGTGTTCGACGCAGGCAAGATTGCGGCTGAGGGCGTTCCCTGGAACCTGTGGGACGTCGTCCGCGCAATTGGCCTGATAGTGGCGGTCTCTGCTGCTGCGGTTGTCGTTCTCGCTGTGCTGGAGCCCGGCCCTGCCGTCACCGTGGTCGTGCTGGTGCTCCCGCACTCCAGCATGCTTGCGGCGGTATGGCTCTTCGGGGTGCGGAATCGCGGGGGCTGGCGGCCCGTTGGATTCGTGGCGCCGTCGCTGCCCCAGGGGCTTGTGCTGCCCGGACTGGTACTGCTGGCGAGCCTCGGCCTGGGCGCCATCTACGTAAGTACCGTGACGGCGCTCGGCATAGACATGCTGGTCCCACCGAGACTCCCCCACGAGCTCCTCGCCGACGGCCCCGTCAGGCTCCTGAGCATCGCCGGGGTGGGCATCGCCGGGCCGCTGATCGAAGAGGCATTCTTCAGGGGCTTCCTGCTCGCCGCCCTCTTACGGCCGCTGGGCCCGCTCCGTGCGGCTGTTGTCGCCTCGGCAATCTTCTCCGCGGCCCACGCCAGCCTCGCAGTCGTGATACCCTTGTTCTTTATCGGGTTGCTGCTGTCGTGGCTGTACATGAGGACGGGGTCGCTCTGGCCGCCCTTCGCGGCCCACGCGGCCCAGAACCTCCTGGCCCTGGCGGCGGCCCTGGCTCTGGAGGAGACATAGGCCGGATGACGAACCGGATCGACACGAGGCTGGCGAAGGCAGCCTCGGAGGGTCGCCCAGCCCTCGCGCCCTTCCTGACCGTGGGCTTCCCCGACGTCGAGACGTCCACGCGCATCGGCGGGGCCCTCCTGGATGCGGGCGCCGACGTGCTGGAGCTGGGCGTGCCGTTCAGCGACCCGCTTGCGGAAGGGCCCACTATCCAGAGGTCGAGCCTTCACGCGCTCCGGCAGGGCGTCACGTTCGACGTGTGCCTGCGGGCGGCCGCGGACGTCCGGAGCAACTACCCCGACGCGGCCATTCTCTTCATGGGCTACTACAACCCCCTGCTCAAGTACGGGCTTTCGGACGCAGCCGCCGCGGCCGCCGACGCGGGATGTGACGCCTTCATCGTCGCCGACCTGCCCGCCGAGGAGTGCGGGCCCTTCGCTGACCAGTGCCGGCGGCGCGGGCTGCACCTCATCCCGCTCCTGGCGCCGACGAGCACGGAAGAGCGTATTGCTTTAGCTTGCGAACAGGCAGGCGGCTTCATATACTGCGTTAGCGTGGCCGGGGTGACCGGCGCACGCGCCAACGTTCGCGGCGGCGTGCGCGGGCTGGTCGAGCGGATACGCCGCCATACGGACCTGCCCATACTGGTGGGTTTCGGCATATCGAAGCCCGAGCATGTCTCCGAAGTCGCACAATTCGCGGACGGGGTCGCTGTCGGCAGCGCCCTGATCGACACGATAGCGGGTGCGCCGGGAGACGAGGCCGCCGCCGCGGCCGAGTTCACGACGAGCCTAAGGGGTAACGCCAGGTGAGATTGAAGAATACGGCACCGACCATACCGGGCGGGGGCAGGAGCGACGTGCTCCGATGAGTGTGAGGGGCATCCGCGGCGCGACGACCGCGGACGAGAACACGCACGAGGCCATCCTCGACGCCACCGCGGACCTGCTTCGCCAAATGGTCGAGGCGAACGGCACGCAGGTGGAGGACATCGCGGCCATATACTTCACCGTCACCAACGACCTCGACGCCGAGTTCCCTCCCCTCGCGGCCCGGCGCATGGGCTGGACAGACCTGGCGCTGCTTTGCGCCACCGAGATACCGGTGCCCGGCAGCCAGGGCCGCTGCATACGAGTGCTCATGATTGTCAACAGCGAGATGTCCCAGGAAGACGTCCAGTTCATCTACCTGAAGGACGCCGCGAACCTGCGGGACCGTGGAATGAAAGAAGAGGTGCCTTCCCTTGCTGCCGAGGAGTGAAATGACCGCGGAGGTCCTCTCCCCGGCGCGGGGCTGGTTTAGCCAGGCCGAGCTGGCGCCCCTCTATTGGCGCCCAAGCTATTGGCGACCATACGTGCCCGGCTGAAAGCACCTCAACCCAAGGAGATACAAGACACCAACAATGGTTACGACATCGCGAATACGAGACGTCAGAGTCGAGAGCATCACGCCGCTGGCCCCGCCATCGGACTACTGGAAGCGGTTCCCCGCCACGCCGGAGATCGAGGACCAGGTCGCGGGCCAACGGAGGGAGATCGAGCGCGTAGTCTCGGGCGAAGATGACCGCATGCTGATGATCGTCGGCCCCTGCTCCATCCACGACACGGTCGCCGGGCTGGAGTACGCTACCCGGCTGCGGGCGCTGGCCGACGAGGTGAAGGACCGTATCCTCATCGTGGGCCGGATCTATTTCGAGAAGCCGCGCACGACCGTCGGCTGGAAGGGACTGATCAACGACCCGCATCTGAATGGCAGCTCGGACGTCACCACGGGGCTCGCCAAGGCGCGGGAGTTCCTGCTCCAGGTCTGCGCCCTTGGCCTGCCCACCGCGACCGAATGGCTGGAGCCGTTCACACCCCAGTACCTGGGCGACCTGGTGGCATGGGGCGCCATTGGCGCAAGAACAACCGAGAGCCAGACCCACAGGCTGGTCGCCAGCGGCCTGAGCATGCCCATCGGCTTCAAGAACGGAACGGGCGGCAGCATCCAGATCGCTGTCGACGGCATCGTCGCCGCGGGCTCACGCCACGTATTTCTCGGCATCGACGACAACGGCGTGGCCTCTATAGTGCAGACCGCGGGCAACCCGAGCGCTCACCTCGTGCTTCGCGGCGGCAAGACCGGCCCGAACTACGACGCTGAGTCAGTCGCCGAGGCCATCGGTCTGCTGGAGGAGGCCGACCTTCCGCCTCACCTGGTCATCGACTGCTCCCACGCCAATGCCAACAAGGACCACCGAAGGCAGCCGGTAGCGTTCGAGGACGTAATGTCCCAGCGGCTCGGCGGCAACAAGGGCATCGTGGGCCTGATGCTGGAGAGCCACATCAACGCCGGCAGCCAGTCCTTGGACGACCCTTCGAACCTCGAATACGGGGTCTCCATCACCGACCCGTGCGTCGACTGGGCCCAGACGGAGGGGCTGCTTCGAACAGCGCACCGCGAGCTTGGGGAGGCCGGGCTGGGCGCGGCCTGAGGGAGATACTGACCAACAGAGTCCCACACTCGGCCGGTCGCGTAGGCATCGCTCCCTGCTGCAAGGGGCATGAATGCGCGGCCAGGCCTGGGTGCGTCTCCCGCCGACCCGGGTCCGTGGGGAGCTAGACCAGGTGGACGGCTCCACTAGGAGCAGGGCGAGGAACACGCTCGTATTCGCATCCGCGACGCACGTGTGGAGCGACCTGTTCTTCGTCATCACCGTTCCGTTGCTGACGCACATCAGGGTCGACCTCGACCTCTCGTACACCCAGACCGGCCTGCTGCGCTCCGTACAAAGCGGCGCGTCCGCCCTGCTGCAGGTGCCGGCCGGGTACCTGGCGGAGCAGACTGGCGAGTTCTGGCTGCTGATTGGCGGCAACATCTGGGTCGCCGCTGGGCTCGTGGCGATGGCGGCGGCGACCACGTTCCCGCTCCTGCTCGGCGCGGCCCTCGTTGGAGGCCTCGGAGGGGGGACGCAGCACCCCCTCGCCACCAGCATGGTCTCGCGCTCCCACGACGCGCGCGGCAGGTCCACCGCCGTTGGCACCGTGAACTTCGCGGGCGACCTGGGGAAGCTGGCCGGCCCAGCCATGACCTGGCTCCTGGTCGCGAGATACGGCTGGCGCGGCATGCTCTACGGAATCGGGTTCGCGGGACTAGGGTTCATGGCACTTGCGGGGCTGGCCCGCCGGACCATCGTGTCCGGCCGGCCGCCGGCCGCCGCAGCGGTAGAGCCGCCGGTCCAGAGGCGCGAGTCCGTGGACCTGCGCGCGTTCGGCATACTCGGCGGCGTGGGCTTCCTGGACTCGGGGACACGCGCTGCTGCCCTGGCCTTGCTGCCGTTCGTCATGACAGAGATCACGGGATTGAGCGATAGACGCATGGAGCTGATGCTGTTCTCCCTGCTCGCCGGGGGAGCGGCCGGGAAGTTCGTATGCGGCTGGCTCGACGACCGCTACGGCTCCATAAGCCTAATATGGGGCACCAAGGGATTGACCGCCCTGCTCCTACTCGCCTCTCTCGCCGCGCCCGCGTATGCCGTGGCGCCGCTGATGCTCGTGCTCGGCATCGGCCTCAACGGCACCTCCTCCGTGCTGTATGCGACCGTGTCGGCCTTCATCCCGTCCGGGCGGCGGGCCACCGGGTACGGCTACTACTACACAATCACCGAGATAGGAGGCACACTCGCCCCCATCGTCTACGGCCGCGTCGCCGACTTGCTCAGCCTGAGGGCGGCGATGATCGCGATGGCAGCCGTCACCTCCCTTATCCTGCCGGTGAGCCTCGCCCTCCGCGGCCCCCTCAGGGCATACGCCGCCAGCCTCCGCGACGACTCGCGCACATCCGGGGCGTGAGAGGCGTCCAGGAGTCCTGCTTCACGGTCGTCCCTCAGCTTGTAATGGGGTAACGAAAGCGTTACCGTCCTGGTGTGATCAATGTCGAGGCGTAAGATGGCTCTCACTCGCGACTTCAAGGAAACCGTGATGGCCCGTGCCAAGCGCGACCCGGCCTTTCGGGAAGGACTGCTGAAGGAAGGCGTCGAATGTCTGCTTTCCGGTGATGTCGAGACGGGCAAGGTTGTATTGCGCGACTACATCAACGCTACCATCGGTTTCGAGAAGCTCGGCTCACTGACAAACAAGCAGCCGAAGAGCCTCATGCGCATGTTCGGACCGGCTGGGAATCCACACGCCCGCAACCTGTTCGAGGTCCTCAGCCACATGCAACAGCACGAGGGTGTCCACCTGGAAGTGAGGCCAATCCGATGAACCGAATCGAAGCGGCGATTGCGGCTGTGCCTGCCGTGACCGGCATGGCGGCCAGGCACCTGGAGACCGGGCGTGAGCTGGGCCACCTGGCCGACGACCTCTTCTTCACCGCCAGCACCTTCAAGGTGCCCATACTGGTCGAGCTCTACCGGCAGGTGGATCAGGGCATCGTCGACCCGACGGACCGGCTGGAGCTGACCGACGAGCTCCGGTCGCCCGGTGGCGGCACGCTGAAGGAGCTGGACAGCGGCCTGCGGTTGACCGTGCACGACCTGGCTATGCTGATGATCATCGTCAGCGACAACACCGCGACCGACATGCTCTACAACCTTGTGGGCCGCGACCGCCTCAACGACACCATGCAGAGGCTCGGCCTGGACCGGACCAGCCTGCCCATGACGTGCAAGGAACTGCTGTACAGCATGTACGGGGTCGAGACCGACGACATCTTCGAGGGGATCCGGCTGGTGGCGGACGCCCTGGCCCATGGGCGGATGGTGCCCGGGTCGGACGGGCTGTCCGAGGAGCGCTCCGACGTGTCGTCGCCCAATGATATGGTGCGCCTCCTCGAGATGCTCTACCGGGGCGAGCTGCTGTCGGAGTCGTCGACCGCGGCCGCGATGGACATCCTGGAGCGCCAGCAGGCCGCGACGATCATCCCGTATGGCCTGCCACCCGGCACTAGGACCGCACACAAGACGGGGGGCGTGACCAGCGTCCGGTGCGACGTGGGAATAGTCTTCGCGCCGTCGGGCCCCTATGCGGTAGCCCTAATGGCCAAGCAGGTCACCGACGGTAAGGGCATAGACCGCGCCCTGGCCGGCGTCTCAGAGGCTGTCTACGCTGAGCTTGGCGCGTAGCTTACAGGGACTCGGTTTCGCTCGATGTAGTCGTCTAGCTGACCCCACCACCCTCTGGATTCCGGCTTTCGCCGGAATGACGATTGTGCAAGGGTCGCCGCCCGGAGCTCTGCGGTGAGCTCTCCTACTCGCGGGGGAGGGGCAGGGTCACCTCTTCGCCGCGTGCGGCGGAGATGAAGCCGCCCAGGATCACCTCGGTCAGCGCGGCCGCTCGCTTCGCGTTCATGTCCGGCTGCGTGCCGTCGTCGATCGCCTTCACGAACGCCGCTACGTCGTCGGCCATCACGTTGCCTGAGCCCAGCGACACCCACCGCTGCTTGGGCGGAGGCGCGTACGCGGGGTGCGACGCGCCCCACATGCCCATCGGGTCGTAGGGGTCGACAGCCGGCTGAACGAAGTCCGGCTCGTTGTTGTACACCTCGACGCGGAGGGCGAAGGGGTCGAAGCTCATCGTCCCTTCCGTGCCCACTACGACGACCTTCTGCGGGCCGCTGAGAGGGTGGCTCATCCACCCGAACCGGCCTCCCAGCACCGTCGCAGTCACGCCGCCCTCCAGGGTCGCCATCATCACGCCGAAGTCCTCGACGCCAGCGCCCATGTGCTCGGCGAAGAAGTAGTTGCCCGTGTGGCCGAGCACCGACTCGAAGCCGAGCCCGCCCGTGACCTCGTGGATAAAGCCCAGGCTGTAGATGCCCACGTCGAACATCTCCCGCTTGGCCTCCAGGTACGTGTACCGGTCGAGGTCCTCGCTCTCCTGGCGGACCGTGCCCTTGGGCACCGAGCCCGCGCGCCCCTTGGAGAACAGGTTCTCGGCGTGGATCGCCCGAAGCTCGCCGATCTCGCCGTTCTGGACCGCGCGCTTTGCGTCCTGGACCCAGCCGGCGAGGTTCTGGGTGAACATCTGGGTCACGACGCCCGTCCGCTCGGCCGCCGACACCATCATGTCCAGGTCCGCCACCGTGCCGGCCATCGGCTTGTCGAGGTAGACGTGCTTGCCGGTCTCCATCGCCCGGGCAGCGACGATCCCTCGCCGCTCCACCGCGGGCGTGGAGCTGACGATGTGGACGTCGTCGCGTGCCAGCGCCTCGTCCAGGTCGGCGATATGGGGCAGGCCCAGGTCGTCGGCCAGCTCCTGGTACTGTGCGACGCGGCCCTCCGGGTCGCCCCTCTCGCTCACCACCGCGACCAGCTCGCAGTCTGGGTGGGCCGCGAACACGTCGGCGTGGCTCTGCTGGTGTGTGCGCTTCGCGCCCGCTAACAGGACTCCGTACTTGCTCATAGCCTCACGCTCGGTGGTAGAGTGTGCCGCGGCTGCCGACGACCATCAGGTCGATGTCCGCCGTGCCGCTCCCGCCTGTGGCGCTCACCGTGATCAGCGCCCCCTGGCCCTTGTCCCACGTCGACACCTCGGTCAGGAACGCGCCGCTGCCCTCGCCGCGGCGTGTTCTGGTGGCGGCGGGGCCGCCGAACCACGCGTCGCCCATCGACGCGAGCGTCTCCAGCGACGAGTCCAGCGAGCGGACGTCCGGGGCACGCGCGACGCACCGCACGAACTGCGGCTGCCCCAGCCTCTCGTCGTCTATGGCGTCCTGCACGACCTGCTGCAGGGCCTCCAGGTGGTCTGCCATGGTTCAGTCTCCAGCTACGCGGTCTGACGCGAACATTAGCACAGACGGGGGTGCGGGGCCAGTGCTTCCCGCACGCCACGGGGAGGGCGGGTTTCAAACCCGCCCCTACAGAGGCGCGCGATGCGGTGTGTTGTCGCGCAGGGGAGTCGCCCTCACTCCAACCCTCTCCCGTCGAGGGAGAGGGGGTAAGAGCTCGCTATTCTGTTGTGTTGTTGGGTCGAGGTCTAGTAGGGCGGCGAGCGGCCTGGGGTGAGCTCTGCCGGGGCAGGTTCTTCGTCCTTGTCACCCTCTACGTGGGGGAGAGTTTCTAGTTGGGAGTGGCTCCGCCCCTCGCCGCTCCTCTGGGTTCCCGCCTGCGCGGGAACGATGGTTGAGTTGGTCTCTTCGACAGTGATCAGGACAGGCCCTTCGTCGGTGCTCGGGACGGGCTCGGCACTAGCACCGTTGGGTGTGGCGCTGCGGGCCCCGCCACTCCCCTGGGTTCCGGCTTTCGCCGGAACGACGATTGAGTTGGGCCCTTCGACTGGGCTCAGGACAGGCTCATCAGCGGGCTCGATCCGCCCCTCGTCGCCCCTCTGGGTGGGGGACGGTTCCTGGGGCAGGAATCCTGCCTCCGCAGGAACGACGGTGCTGACGATGGTTGCGGGGTTGCGGGGTTCCCATGCCGCACCGGGGAGGGCGGGTTTCAAAATCGCCCCTACTGAGCCGCGCGCCGGGGAGTCACCCTCACCCCATCCCTCTCCCGTCGAGGGAGAGGGTGTAAGAGTCGAGGGAGAGGGGACTTGGGAGGCGGGAAGCGGGCGGACACGTGGGTCTGCCCATATGTTATCGAGGACTGCGTGTGCGAATGCATGCTCGTCGTGGAGGATGTGTGAGATGAGCTCCTTGGCGGCGGATATCCTGTGGTTGACCCTGAAGCCATCTTCCCTGCCGTGCATGACGTTGTCCAGGAAGTCGATGACGGTGCCGCCGTCGCGCGTCTGGGCGCGGAGGAGCTTGATCATCAGGTCTTCGTCCACCGCCGAGAGCACGGTGAGGAAGTCTTCCGTAAGCATAGTGAGGAAGTCATACCCATAGGGACCCTGGACGTGCAGGGGCGAGGACTGCAGAGGCCCGGCGGCCGGGCTCTGGTCCTTGCGGGGGCGTGGGCCGCGTTTCCGACTCTCGCAATGGTCGCAGGTTTCGTCGCCGTGCTCGGCGATGAAGTCGGCGGCCTTCTTGTACCCGTACTTCACGAGCTGCTTGGCCGCGTCGATCCTGTGGCACAGCTTGGCGTCCTCGACCCTGCCCTCCATGAGGTCGAGGAAGAAGTCTATGATGCGTGCGCCGTCGTCGGTCTTTTGGCGGACGATCTCGGCGATGGTGGGCGGCTTCCGCTCCACCCTGATAGGCACATATGTTGCGTACATAAGTGCTATTATGTGGGAGAGATGTGGGTTTGTCAAGAGGGAGGATTGGTCCCAAATCCACCGCCTAAAGCAAGAAGAAGACCTCGTTGGAGTCAGCTGCAAAGCTGACTAAGATGGTAAGTGACAATCCCAAACCATCACCAACGAGGTGCAGTTATTATGCAACATGGAGTCCTACCATTCCAGTACAGGGCAGAGAACCGCGTCGGGGGCATGACGGCGCTATCGGGGTTGGCAGTCTACCTGGAGATGGCCGAGGCAATCGGCCTTGGCGAGTCGATCAGACGCCACGTGAGGGTCAGAGAGGGAGGCCAGGGTTGGACGGACCGTCAGATGGTCACCTCACTGACGCTGTTGAACCTGGCGGGCGGCGAAGGGGTGGACGACCTTCGCGTGCTGGAGGCGGACGAGGGCCTTGGCCGGATGTTGGGAAGGGTGGAGACCCACCGGCAGCGAGCTTCGGAGCGCAGGGCGGAGCGCAACCGGTGGCGGCGTGATCGACACCGCTATGTGCCGTCTCCATCGGCGGTGTTCCGGTATCTGAGCCAGTTCCACGACGCATCCCAGGAGGAGGCGAGGCAGCCTCATACGGCGTTCATACCCCAGGCCAACGACGCGCTGGACGGACTTGGGAAGGTCAACGCCGAGATGGTGGGCTTCGTTCGGGGCCACGTTGGGCATAGGCAGGCGACACTGGACATGGACGCGACGCTGGTCGAGACTCACAAGCAGGAGGCGCTCTACTGCTACAAGGGATTCAAAGCCTATCAGCCGCTAACGACATACTGGGCCGAGGCGGACCTGGTCGTCCACTCGGAGTTCAGAGACGGCAACGTTCCCGCGGGATTTGAGCAGCTACGAGTGTTGCGAGACGCGTTGGAGTGCGTACCCGAGGGAGTGGAGCGGGTGATGCTGCGGTCCGACACGGCAGGCTACCAGAACGATCTTCTGGAGTACTGCGCCGAGGGGAGAGACGAACGGTTCGGAGTGATCGAGTTCGCGATTGGGGTACGCGTCACGGACGAGTTCAAGCATGAGGCGGCGCTGGTGGAAGAGAGCGAGTGGCGTCAGTTGCCCCGGATGATGGGGGAGTTCGAGGTGGAGACGGGGCAGGAGTGGGCCGAGGTGGGCTTCATGTCCAGTCGATTAGGTCGCTACAAGGAGGGTCCCGCCTACCGTTTCATAGCCGTCAGAGAACCTCTGAGGCGACCGCCGCTACCGGGCATGGAGAGTGAGTTTGAGCTGTCGGTTCCGGTCATGCAGATGCCGAACCACGGCTGGTACAAGATCAGCGGGATAGTGACGAACCGGGAGCTTCCGGGAGACGAGGTTGTGCGGTGGTACCGTGAGAGATGCGGGAAAGGCGAGGAGGTCCATAGTGTGCTGAAGGAGGACCTGGCGGGCGGGAGACTGCCGTCGGGACAGTTCGGAGCCAACGCAGCGTGGTGGGCGATAACGGTGCTGGCGTTCAACCTGAACTCGGCGGTCAAGCAGTTGGCGCTGGGTGATGAGTGGGTGACCAAGCGGCTCAAGGCGGTGCGCTTCGCTCTGATCGACCTTGCCGGTCGAGTGGTCTACCATGCCAGGAAGCTGCTGATCCGACTGGCGCGAGGCCATCCATCGTTCCCGCTGCTGGTCGGGGCACACCGGAGAATAGCGGCGCTGGCTCACGGCCCTCCCTCAACCTGAAACTAGCTTATCTACATCCGCCTATCGGACAAGCGACGTGGATAACCGTCATAGGGATGCTGCGTCCTCCTACGAGGCCAAACGGCTCAAAATCGACGCAAGCATGGCAAATCAGCACCCCAAGACCCTCATACGTCCACCATCGGCCCCGCCAAACCACTGCTAACCCCGTCAGTCGCCAATCGACGCCCCCACCGGCCCAACCGAGAGGTCAGAAAATAACATTTCTCCAATTAGGCGGTGGATTTGGGTTGGTGAAGGGAGAGAGGGGGGAGTGTCTGAATCAGGATTCTGGGGGATTGGCAGGATTGGGAGGGTGGTCTGTCCCCGCTCCCTGATCCCCTCATGTGGATGAACAGCTCGGCGGACCGGGATTGTGGTGGCCCACCATACCGGAATGGATGGGAGACGGTTCCTGGGGCAGCAGTCCCGCCTGCAACTTCGTCATCAACGTCGGCGGCATTATCGCCGTTGCCTCACAGATCGGAGTCGTCTACAGGGCAGGTCGCGCCGGCTAGATGACCGAGCGAGTATGCGACACGACCGCTCGGGTCATCGAGACCTCAGGGCCGACGATGTGCCAACCCACATCACCGCAAGCGTATCGCCGAGAGCCGCATCGAATCAGCCCGCCGTCTCAGATCCCCTTCCGCAGCCCTCTGGACTGCAGCAAGACTGTCGCAGTTCAGGTTTACATAGGCAGTACACGGTTGCTATGATGCTGGCCCTATGCGGATGCTACAAGGACGACCCAACAGACCCATCCGCTTGTCGTCCCTAGCAGGCTCGTTCCCCACTAATGCGAACCCTTCCCCTTGCACGCCATCTCGCGGTGCCCAGACGCAGTGGGAGCCCCGGCTTCCATGCTGACTTGTTGCGCCTTCTGTGCACGTTTGTTCTATAATGGAGCGTCGGTGCTGTTTGCCTCATGATTCAATCTTCCTAGGGTCCCACAATGTCAATGCCTGATTCGCCAACCCAGAATCTTCTGCCGCGGCTACGGGGTCGTCGAGAGTACTTCGACTATCTTGACGGGTGGCCAGTTGGGGCGGGTGATGGCCCCCGGGCGCGTAGGACGCCGCGGGCAGTTACGAAGGCCTTCCTCCTCGAAACCTCGCGAACCAACAATGGCAGAGACGCAAAGGCGGCGTTGGGCGGGGGCTCGAGGGTAGGACTCGAGCCGGTGGATGAGACGCTATTTCGCATGCGATGGCCAGACGAGACCCAGGACTGGGCGCTGCTTGAACTCAAGAATGACCGCTACCCAGTCATATACACTGGAGTCAAGTCCGACATAGCGAACCGAAGAATCGATCAGCTTGTCATAAATTCCCCGCTCTTGGACAGGGCTTGGCTATCGCCATCGATGTTCCAGCAACTCTGGGGGCTTGTGGAGAGAACATTCCCGCGCCATCGCTTTTCCCGTATCGTCTTCGAGCACGAGAGCGTCTATCAGCGATTCGAAGAAGATCCTCTTGAACAGAACGAAGAAGACTACGACATTGAGGATGACTCTCTTGAAGATGAGCGGCCTCACCAGGTTGAACGCCGCCGTGCTCGCGTGCAGATCACCGAGCGCATCGGCAAGATGCAGGACGCCGTTCTCCCCTGGGAAGAGCGCTACGATCCTCTGGCCTCCATCGTGCAATTGCGCATCCCAGCGCCAGACCGGGGCGGGCACGACGTCTACTTTGACGGCCGCTTCACGAATCGCAGCCATTCAACGACCGCATTCCGGCAGACGGTGCACGACGTTATGGAGCACTATGACTCGTCAACACACCAATTGGAGGATGCCGCGTGGCCGGTGGTGGCTACTGGGCAAACCGGGCTGCGTATCGGAGCTCCGTTGCTGATCCAGTTCAGCGAGCCCCTTGATTCCGGGGCGTTTGAACGGTGGATCGACACCCTGCGCCGGAAGACGAACCGCTTTCGGCTGTGGGGTACTCCACTCATGAGAGGACCAGGGAAAGTACACCTTTACGCCGTCGACAATCACCTGTGGCAACCAGTGGACCTTGAGATTACACGCAACCATGTCTATGCATTGTTGCCATCGGGAACCTGTGGGAATACGATCCACCGCCTAGTTACAAACGTTCAGCGTTTCGTCCAACCCAAGGTCTCGGCGTTTGTCGGGGAGCACCGATACGAGGACTTTCTCCGCAAGGCTGTGAACGGAGCATCCCGGATTCATGGATAGCCCCGCTCTTGAGGGCAGCAGCCTTTTTCAATTGAATGTCCTGACTTGGGCAACCCTCCCACAACCCTCCAGTGCGCCGGCGAAGCCAATCCTTCGCAACCTAGGGTACTCCCTCTTTTCGATTGAGCAACCTCTGCCGGTAGGTATCGGCCAAAGAGAGAGCCTACAGGCGCAAATTCCGCCAGTGAGCATTGCGCCAGTGGCCGATGCCCTGCTGGAGAACGGCAGGAGGTCGCATTACGTCGTCATTGAGTGCAAGTCATCGTCATTTGGGATCGAATCGGGCCAAACACGTCAGGCGCGGGGTCTCATTCTGGCCGGCAGCGAAATCATGCAGCGAGGGCTACCGATCCCGGAAGGGTCCGCGGAAGTCGCCTACTTGGTGCCAGAAGGCGACATGAGTGCAATGGAGGCGACACTCATCGCCCTCAAGGGACAAGTGGAGGCGAGCAACACTCAGGTCTGCCACGTCGGGGTGATCGGTGTGGCCATTCGACAAGATGGAGTCTATCTTGTAGCCGCTCACGAAGCCCGAGGAGGCGGGACGCTTCCGCGACATATCGCACCAGAGCGGCTCGTACTCGGAGCAAGAGTTGATGAGGACCCGCGACCCTTATACATTGTCCCTTGGATTCCGGAGAGCAGGGACGAAGACCTTGACGCCCTTCGGGAGAAGCTGAGAGCACAGCTCTTGAGCCATGTCGGACGGTCGCCAATAGGCGATGTAACGCTGCGGTTTGATGATCTGCTGGACGACGTAAGCCGCCGGGTCTACGGCCTATGGCGTGACCGACAGTCACTGCAAGGACAAGTCAATGCTACAGTCGGGAGCATCGTTGGCTCGCTGACGGAAGCAAGCCAAGCTGTGATCGTGCGGGCTGCCGAAATGGTTCTATCCCTTGGATCTGAAGAGGAGCGCGGAGAACTCATGGAGCACATTCGGGTTGCAGATGTGCCTCCAAGGCTAACGGAGGGCCGCCAACTACCCTTCCAGGATACATCAGAAGATGACTAGATGCCCCATACTGACTCCAGCTTGCAAGCATGCCTACGGGCTATTGAGGCTCAAGAGGGATCCTACAGCGCCCGGCCTTGGAGGCTCTTGTTGGGGGACGTTGGTTTTATGTGATTTCCTTTGCTGAACCACAGTGCTACGAGGACAATCGGACTTACAGGGGGTATTGGCAGCGGAAAGAGCGCGGTAGTTGACATCCTGCGAGACTTGGGCGCATTCGCGATAGTCGCCGCCGACGTTGGCCACGAGGTCTACGTGCCGGGATCGGACGGGTGGCGCGAGGCGGTGAGGGCTTGGGCAGCGAGATAGACCGGGGCAAGCTGGCAGCCATCGTATTCGCCGACACGGCGCAGGTAGAATGACTGAGCCGTATTGTCCACCCGCGGGCATCTCGGATGCGGCTTCTAAGGGTGCGGGGTCGTTGTAGTCGAGGTGGTCGGGCGCGTGGGTGCCGGTCATTGCGGGTCTATTCTAAGGCATCCGTTCGCGGGTGCTGGGCCAAGGGACGCGGCTAATTCAAGATCCGATTTTGGATTAGCCGAAGATGGCCCGGTGAACTTGGCTGCCCGCCCCGGGCCCCTGGGTGGGGGACGGTACCTGCTCGCAGGCAGGAACGACGGATTGGTCCGGGGACTGGATTCCGGCTCGTGGGCCGGAATGACAGTGGTGGGTGGCTCAGTCCTGTGCTTGCGATGAGCCGGCGGAGTGGGCTGAGACCAAGCTGAGCCTACCGGCAAGGCGGTCCTCGGCGAGCTCCAGGTCGTACTGGCTCTGCAGTCCCATCCAGAACGCGGCTGAGTTTCCGAAGAATCGCGAGAAGAGCAGGGCGGTCTCCGCCGTGATCGACCGCTGCCCATGAACGATGGCGTGGATCCTGCGCGCGTCCACGCCGATGGCCTTGGCCAGCCGGTACTGGGTGATGTTCATAGGCTGGAGGAACTCCTCGTCGAGTATCTCTCCCGGATGAATGGGCGGGCAGCCGGTCCTCGCCGGTTTCTGTCTGACCAGGCATTGCTCAGGCAGGGACCTGCTCTTAGGAGAAGTCGGGAATCGCCATGCGCTCGCTGGCGTGCTCTATGGTCATGGCGCAAAGCCTGCCCTCGCCGTCCAGGTCGAGGAGGGTATTTTCGTCCAGCTCGCGCGTCTCCTCGACCTCGGCAGGGCAGAGCTCTATGTATAGGGTGTCGGTGTTGCTGAAGTACTTGATCTTCATGGGCCGACCGCGCCCCTAATCCTTGCCGCGGTGCCATCCAGCTCCGCCCGGGTCGGCCGGCCCTTCTTGGGGAGCCTGAACCCGAACTGATCCCCTTCATACCTGGGCAGAACGTGCAGGTGAACGTGGAATACCTCTTGCCCCGCCGCCGCGCCGTCTGCGAGAAGCAGGTTCACTCCCTCACACCTGATCCCCGAATCTCGTACTGCCTGGGTCAGCTTGTGAGCCGCTGCGAAGACACGCATTCCCACGTCCACGTCCATGTCGCTGAGGTTGGTGGCGTGAACCCTCGGAACGACCAGTGTGTGCCCCTCGTTTATGGAGAACAGATCTAGGAAAGCGATTACATGCTCGTTCTCGTACACAACGCTCGCTTCAGCCCGCCCGGCCACAATCTCGCAGAAGATGCAGAACTCGTTCGGCATGACTGGTCACCTCCCCAGGGCAAACGCTCAGCACCCATGCACCACGCATTCGATAGCTGCGGGACTTGCGCTCTCGTTGTCTTCACGGCCGGGAGTCCCCACCCGTGTAAACGACTCTAGCAGAACAGGCCTAGCCAGGCAGTCCTCCAGCCTGTGCGGTCACCACTGCCAGTAACTGTTCAGTATTGATGAAGTGGATTTGCCTACTCCAATTCGCTCGCGGCCCAACGACGTAAGGGCGACTCAGCGAGTCGCCCCTACCCAGAGTCGGGTCTACCTACATGCTTTGAATTAGCCGACCTTGGCCTGGCGGCTCGGGGCCGGAACGACGGAGCTGCGACTCGCCCGGCCCTCGCCCCGAGTTCCCCTCCTCGCCACCCCTGGGTTCCGGCTCGGGGGCCAGAACGACGGAGCTGCGACTCGCCCGGTCCTCGCCCCGAGTTCCCCCTCCTCGCCACCCCTGGGTTCCGGCTCGGGGGCCGGAACGACGGTGCTGCGACTCGCCCGGTCCTCGCCCCGAGTTCCCCCTCCTCGCCACCCCTGGGTTCCGGCTCGGGGGCCAGAACGACGGAGCTGCGACTCGCCCGGTCCTCGCCCCGAGTTCCCCCTCCTCGCCACCCCTGGGTTCCGGCTCGGGGGCCGGAACGACGGTTACGTGGACCAGCGGCTCGTTGTTGACCGTGTTTGGGGGGCGTTGGTATTATGTGATGTCCTTCACTGAACCGCAGTGCTATGAGGACAATCGGACTTACAGGGGGTATTGGCAGCGGAAAGAGCGCAGTATCTGACATCCTGCGAGACTTGGGTGCATTCGTGATAGACGCCGATGGGGTTGCCCACGAGGTCTACAGGCCGGGTTCGGACGGGTGGCGCGAGGTGGTGGAGGCCTTCGGCAGCGAGATAGCGGGCCCCTCGGGCGAGATCGACAGGGGCAAGCTGGCGGGCATCGTATTCGGCGACTCGGTACGCCTAATGACGCTGAACAGCATTGTCCACCCGCGGATCCGGCGTCTGGTCTTAGAGCGGCTGGATGCCGCTAGGCAGTCCGGCGTATCGGCCGCGGTGGTCGAGGTTCCCGTCTTATTCGAGGCCGGGTGGGAGGACATGTTCGACGAGGTGTGGGTGGTCGCGGCCCCGGAGGAGACGGCGGTCAGCAGGGCAGTCGGGTCAAGGGGCATCGATGAAGAGTCGATCAGGTCCAGGATGCGGGCCCAGATGTCGAACGAGGACCGCCTGAGCCGGGCCGACGCGGCGATCGACAACTCTCGCAGTCTCGACGACCTGAGGGCGAGCGTCACGGCAGCCTGGGACCGCTTCAACGCAGGAATGGACCCAGGGGACTCGCGCTAGAATCCGCAGCCTGTTGCTTATGACAACCAGGACCCAGACCCTATTCCGCAGCTACATAATCGAGGAGTACCACCTTACCGAAGAGCCCTACTACGTACCTGTAGCCGATGAGATCGAGCTCTTCGAGGCGGCGTACCGCCAGCGCATCCCGATCCTGTTCAAGGGGCCGACGGGGTGCGGCAAGACGCGGTTCGTGGAGTACATGTCGTACCGGCTGGGCCAGCCGCTGACCAAGGTCAGCCAGCGCATGGATGGCGATCCCCCGGCCGACGACAGCGAGAACGGCAACCGCAACCTTCCCCTCGTGACCATCGCATGCCACGAGGACCTGACTGCCAGCGACCTGGTGGGCAGGTACCTGCTGCAGGGAGAAGAGACGGTCTGGATCGACGGCCCGCTGACCCGCGCGGTGAAGGCGGGGGGCATCTGCTACCTGGACGAGATCGTGGAGGCGCGGAAGGACACGACCGTCCTGATCCACCCGCTCACCGACCACCGGCGCATCCTGCCGGTGGAGAAGCGGGGTGAGCTTCTGGAGGCGGCCGAGGGGTTCCTGCTGGTGATGTCGTACAACCCCGGCTACCAGAGCGCGCTGAAGGACCTGAAGCACAGCACGCGGCAGCGGTTCGTGGCCATCGAGTTCCATCCCCCGCCGGCGGACATAGAGGCGCAGATCGTGGCGCACGAGTCGGGGGTGGACGCGAAGACGGCGGCGCAGCTTGCCAAGCTGGGCGAGAAGGTGCGGAACCTCCGCGAGCACGGCCTGGCCGAGGGAGCGAGCACACGGCTGCTCATCTACGCGGGCAAGCTGATAGCGCAGGGCATACAGCCGAGAAGGGCCTGCCAGGTGGCGGTCAACTGGGCCGTCACGGACGATGCTTCGATACACAGCAGCATCGGCGAGGTCATCTCGTCCATATTCGAGTAACCGGCACATCAACCCCAGCGATACGCAGAGCGAAGAGCACCCGTCCCTGACCAGGGCGGGTGTCCTCGTGCTCGTGTACCCGAAGGAAGGGGAGCCCCACCTGCTGCTGAACAAGCGAAGCGACACGGTCGAGGACCACAAGGGCGAGGTCTCTTTTCCCGGGGGCCGGATGGACGCCGGGGACGAATCGCTGCTCGACACGGCGCTCCGGGAGGCCCACGAGGAGGTGGGGGTGAGGCCCGAGGACGTGCGGGTGCTTCGCCGGCTGGATGACGTGAACACGAGCACCGGCTACCTGGTGACTCCCTTCCTGGGCGCCATACCCGAGGGCTACCCGTTCGCGGTCAACGCCGTCGAGGTGGCCGAGCTGGTGGAGGTGCCGGTGGCCGCGCTGGTGGACGGCTCGACCATACGGGACGAGACGCGCTTCGAGGACGGGGTGCCGGTGAGCAGGCCGAACTACGCCTACGGCGACCACCTGATCTGGGGCGCGACGGCGCGCATCGTGACGGGGCTGCTGGAGCTGCTGCGAGCGGATGAGGGCGGGGAGCTGCTGGCGGCGGCGGGGGAGCCGGCATGAGGGGGCAGCATGGTCGGCAGAGACCGGGGAAGGGCGGGTTTCAAACCCGCCCCTACAGAGCGGTGGAGCGCGCATGAGGAGACAGCATGGTCGGCAGCGACCGGGGAAGGGCGGGTTTCAAACACGCCCCTACAGAGTGGCGGAGCTGGCATGAGGGGACGGCATGGTCGGCAGCGACCGGGGAAGGGCGGGTTTCAAACACGCCCCTACAGAGTGGCGGAGCCGGCATGAGGGGACAGCATGGTCGGCAGCGACCGGGGAAGGGCGGGTTTCAAACACGCCCCTACAGAGTGGCGGAGCCGGCATGAGGGGACAGCATGGCCGGCAGCGACCGGGGAAGGGCGGGTTTCAAACCCGCCCCTACAGAGTCGCGCTGCGCGGTGTGGGGGCGTGCGGCCCTGTCTTCGTCCCAACGGGTAATCAAGGGTGGCCATGAACGATAAGACGCGGGGGGAGCTGGAGCTGATCGAGCAGCGGCTGGAGGCGGCCCGCGAGGGGATGTCGGCGGAGGTGCAGCCGGCCATCGAGGCTGTGTCGGCCGAGCTGCAGGACGGCCAGGTGGTGGAGTGGGCGGAGCGGGGCGCCGCGATGGCGGAGCAGTCGGTGCGGTCGTGGGAGGCGGCGTCGCGGTTCTACGCGGTCAGCCCTGCGGTGGCGCGGATGATGCCGTTCAACTACTTCCTGAAGTGGGCCGACTGCGGGTCGGAGCTGTGCGCGGAGTCGCCCACGCTGGCGGTCGCGTACTTCGCCGCGAGCCCGGGGGCGATGAGCCGGCTGAGGTCGCGGCACATCGAGACGTGGATGAACCTGGGGCGCGGGCTGTACAGGGGCTCGTGGAAGTCGAGCACGCTCTCGACCAAGTTCTACGAGGCCAGCCCGGCCCTTCTCGGGACGCTAACGGTGCCGGAGCTCGAACGGTTCGCCGCCTTCCTGGGCGCGCTGTCGCAGCGCTCCTACGATATGGCGGCAGAGTGCCTCGCGGCGTCGCAGGACATTTTTCCCATGCTGGGGGAGGACAAGCGCACGTTCATCCGGCTGGGCACGTCGCTGACTGAGACGACGTGGCGGCAGGTGAAGGGGCTGTTCGAGTCATCGGCCCGCGCGCTGCCGAACATACAGGCGGACCAGCGCACCCGGTTCATCCGGCTGGCCCAGGGGCTCCACGACGCGGGGGCCGTCAACGTGCCCGCCTCGATAGCGTCGGCCGGGCAGGCGCTGGGGCAGGTCGAGACCGAGCACCACGAGCCGATCATGGGGATGGCCGAGACGCTGATGAAGAAGGCGCCGGAGGCGGTGCCCAACTTCATCGAGAGCTGCCCACGGGCGCTCGAGAAGGTCTCGATAACCCAGCTCGGCCAGTGGTTCGACGAGGGGACGGCCATCCTGGACCACAACGAGGACGGCGGGCTGGCCTACTTCCGCATCGAGTCGTCCCGGTCGCACGAGACGCTGGAGACGCTGTCGTCGAGCGTGGAGTTCACGCGCGTCAGGGACGTGATGGAGATGTACTGCCGGGCGCTTGCGGGCACGGAGATCAAGCTGTCCACGAGCGACGACCTGGCGGAGAAGAACATCGGGTGGGTGTCGGACGAGGCGCCGACGACCGAGGGGTCTACGGTGTTCCTGCCGGCGCAGGAGGGGCGGTACGGGTCGAAGCGGGAGAACTTCGCGCTCTACAAGGTGATCTCGACGCACCAGACGGCGCACCTGGAGTTCGGCAGCTTCCGGTTCATATACGACCTGCCATCCACGCTGTTCGAGGACCTGCGGCCGCAGGTCGACCCGGCGGCGAAGACCGGCGAGAACGGGTCGGAGGAGGCCGGCGCGTGGGTCACGGACATGCAGCGGTTCTTCGACATATTCGAGCAGCGGCGGCTGGCGCTGGACGTGTTCACCATCGTCGAGGACGGGCGGCTGGACGCGATCGTCGTGGCCGAGTACCCGGGGATCAGCGCGTCGTACCTGGCGGTGCAGGAGGGGGCGCTGGAGAGCCGGCCGGACATCAAGTCGCTGCCTGCCCGCGAGGCGCTGGTGGAGCTGCTGGTCAGGGTCAGTCTGCGGCAGCAGGACGGGCTGGCCATTCCGAAGCAGTACAGGGAGGAGGCGCACCAGGTCGTGGCGCTGGCGCGCAGGGTGGCCGTGCCGACGGCGACGGTCGAGGACGCCGCGGAGGCTACGCTGCGGATCTACGCGATCCTGTCGCAGATAGCGAACGAGGAGGCCGCGCCGGACGACTGGGAGGACATGGAGTTACCCGACGCGGAGGGGGCCGAGTCCGGGCTGGACGAGAGCCAGCTCGTCGACCAGCTCACACAGGACGCGGAGAGCCAGGAGGGCGAGGAGGAGGAGTACAACCCCAGCCAGGACGTGGACTACCGGGGCGAGTTCAAGCCGGAGCTGGCGCAGATGATGACCGAGCTGAGGATGCAGCGCCAGGGCGAGTCGGATGACATGGAAGGCGAGCAGATCACGCAGGAGATGCTCGAGGAGATGCTGAAGTCGAGCGCGGAGGTGGACCTGGAAGCGGGCGAGGGCGGCATGGAGGAGGCGACGGGCGCGTTCGCCGACAACATGCTGAAGGAGGCGGGGCTGCAGCTGCCGCAGACGCCGGAGATGGGCCAGGGGCCGCTGATGCACGTGGACGAGCAGGGCGGGTCGCTGGACCCGGACGAGCCGCAGTCGTTCGTGTACGACGAGTGGGACTTCCGGGCCGACGACTACAAGCCGAACTGGTGCATCGTGCGCCAGAAGAAGATGGCGGAGGGGGACGCGGCGTACTTCGGCAGCACGCTGCACAGCTACGGGCCGCTGGCGGACCAGATACGGCGGCAGTTCGAGATGCTGGTGCCGGAGATGTTCCGCAAGGTGCGCAAGCTGGAGGACGGCGAGGAGATCGACATCGACGACGTGATCGAGGCGATCGTCGACATACGCACGGGGGCGGGGCCGAGCGAGAAACTCTACTGGAAGCGCAACAAGGTCATGCGCGACGTGGCCGTGGTGTTCCTGCTGGACACGAGCGCGTCAACCGCGGAGGCCATCGAGGATTCGAAGAACGTCACCGACGACTGGGACGCGCCGAGCGACCCGGTCGAGTACATGGTGTGGCTCCGCACGCGCAGAGGCGACGGGATGCGCCGCTCGTACAAGCGGATCATCGACCTGGAGAAGGAGGCGATCGTCCTGCTGATCCACGCGCTGGAGGCGATCGGGGACGTGTACGGCATCTACAGCTTCTCGGGGTACGGGCGGGAGAACGTGGAGTTCTACACCATCAAGGACATCGACGAGAATTTTTCCGACCGGGTGCAGCGCAGGATCGACCGGGTGGCGCCGCTACACGCGACGCGGATGGGGCCGGCCATCCGCCACGCGACCATGAAGCTGGAGGCGCAGGACGCGCGCACGAAGCTGCTGTTCCTGATCAGCGACGGGCGGCCGCAGGACCGTGGGTACAGCCGCGAGGGGGTGGAGAAGGAGTACGCGGTCCACGACACGCGGATGGCGCTGGACGAGGCGCGGGACAAGGACATCAGCGCGTTCTGCCTGACGGTCGACAAGAACGGGCACGACTACCTGAAGACGATGTGCGCGGACATGGGGTACGAGGTGCTGGACGACATCCACGCTCTGCCCAACAGGCTGCTTTATCTTTACCGGCGGCTGACTATCTGATGATGGTGCACCATGCTGGACTAGAAGTCGAGAAACCTTTCGTGTCAGGCTGAAGCTGGGGTGAATTGAGTCCACTCAATGGGCGCACGCAATCTTCGTATCTGCTGGCCCGTAGTCATGGGGAGTCTGTTTGCCATAGCCGCCCTAAACGCCTGCGGAGACGGCCCGGTGCCAACCCCGGCGCCAACCGGCATCACTACACTAGCTCCGGCCGTGACACCCACACAGACTCCCACACCTACCGCAACCAGCGCACCCACATCCACGCCAGCCAGTCAGCCAACAGTCGCGCCAACCAGCACGCCCACGCCAGCTAGCCAGCCAACAGCCGCGCCAACCAGCACGCCCACGCCTACACCAACTCAGGAGCCCATACCCACAGTGGTGGTTGGAGGAGTGGAAGATTCGGTGGATGACATTGGTGCCCTGCTCGACGGCGTGCGCGAGATCGATGCACCGGGCGTGCCAGGTCCCCTGTGCATCTACGGCTCTGAGGTCTTCCCTGTGATCGTCGGTGCGATTGGCGAAGTCCGTGCCCCGGTCATGGCTGCGGGCCGGTGGCAGGCAGGCCGCATCGTCGCTTTGGGTCACGAGGGCTACTTCGCCCGTCCCACGCTACAGTCGCTGGATACGGGGCACCTGATTGTGAATGCGCTGCGTTGGTCTGCTGGTGGAGCAACATCCGGTCCCCGCATCGGTGTCGTAGGCGCCGCAGAGCTGCGCACGTGGCTCAAGGAGGGCGGGCACGATGTCGTGGAAGTATCGCTGACACCGGATTCTCTTGGGGCAGTCGATGTTGTGGCGGTGGTCATGTGGAGTCAGAGCGCAACGGAGATTAGAGCGCTTTCGGCGTATGTGCGCGGCGGCGGAGGTCTTGTTACGGCCGTCACTGGTTGGGGCTGGGCGCAGCTGCATCCGCACCTCGATCTCGTCAGCGACCACGCTGGCAACCGACTGCTCGCTCATGCCGGCATCCGTTGGTCCCACGACTACCTGAGTCGAACATCGCCGGAGGGCTACGCAGTGGATGGAGCGCCCCCTGAGCTAACGCACGCAGGGACGGCTCTCGAAGCCGTCGAGGCGCACGCGAGTGGAAAGCGCACGCTGACTCAACCAGAGATTGATCAGGCCTCGGATAGCCTGCTGCGTGCCACCCGCTGTCTGCCTTCGGACGAGGCGCTTCTTGCGCCGCGCTTGGAGGTGCTGGTCGGGCGAGGCGAACAGAACATCCGCTGGCCCTCGGCCGAGCAATCTGTGGGCCAAGCCGACGTGATCGCCCGACTGGCTGCTGCACTGTTTGTGCTGGAGCAGAACCGCACTCCACCGGAGTCCGTGCGCGCGCATCCGATGGCTGCGGATTTCCCTGGCCCTGTCCCCGACGACGCTCCACGTATTGCGCGCAGTCTCGCCATCGATACCGCGATACCCCGCTGGCACTCAACCGGCCTATACGCCGCGGCGGGCGAACTGGTTACGATCAGTGTGCCGACTGAGGTAGTAACAGCCGACGGTTTCCACGTGCGAGTGGGCGCGCACCGCGACCGCATCTGGCACCAATCCGAGTGGGTGCGCATGCCCGAAATAAGCCGCCGATTCCCCATCTCCGCGACCGAGACCCTCGTGGCGAATGCTTTCGGAGGCCTCATATACATCGAGGTCCCTGCCGAGGCTGACCTCGGAAGCGTCACCATCGAGATCGAGGGTGCCGTGGCAGCTCCGCTGTTCGTGTTGGGCGAGACGGACCCGATCGCTTGGCGCAACGAGATCCGCCATGCGCCGGCCCCATGGGCGGAGATCGCCGGGCGAAACATGATCGTCACTACGGTCTCTTCCGAGGTCCGCGGACTCGACGATCCGGTGGCGGTCGCCGAAACTTGGGATCGCGTGCTCGACCTGAATGCGGAGCTGGCGAGCTGGGACTCGCCCCGCCTGTACCCGGAGCGATTCGTCGTAGACCGGCAGATCTCGGTGGGATACATGCACTCCGGCTATCCCTTGATGGCTCACTTGGATCAGCAGGCCAATCTCGTAAATGCGCCTCACATTTCCACATGCCGGTACGAACGTACAGGCAGCAACTGGGGTTTCTTCCACGAGGTGGGCCACAACCACCAGGTCGGCGACTGGACGTTTGATGGTACGGTAGAGGTGACCGTCAACCTGTTCACCCTCTACGTCTACGAGTTTCTGTGCGGCATTCCAGTGGCCGAAAACGAGAGAGGCTCCGCCGCATTCCAAGCGGAGCAGATGGCGCGCTACGATTTTGATGATCCAGACTTTGAGCAGTGGAAGCGTGAGCCATTCCTAGCCCTAGTCATGTACACGCAGATGCAGCAGGCGTTTGGCTGGGGGGCTTACCGGGAGGTGTTCGCCGCGTACCGCGCCCTGCCCGAAGCTGAGCGTCCGAAAAGCGATGATGAGAAGCGTGATCAGTGGCTTGTTCGTTTCTCGCGGCAGGTAGGCCGCAACCTCGGTCCGTTCTTTGAGGCGTGGGGCGTGCCGACGTCGCAGGCTGCGCGGACGTCGATCGCTGAACTGCCAGTGTGGCTACCGCCCGACTTCCCGCCGGGGCGTTAGAACGCGCCATCTCTCCAGTCCATCCCTTCCAGTAGGGAGCGCCACCAGCGAACCTGACGTCGAATGGGACGCCAGGTAGGCTACAGTACCATCACCATCCGTAAGTTCGGTGTACAGTAAGGGCTAGGTGTAGCACGGAGGGCGCTGATGCGTATTGACAGGTTCGAGGTCTATCACGTCGCGATGCCGCTGATCTATCCGTGGCGTACGGCGTACGGCGAGGACTACGACATACACTCGGTGGTCGTGAGGGCGGTGAGCGGCGAGTATGACGCGTGGTCGGAGTCGAGCCCGCTGCGGGCGCCGACGTACCTGACGGAGAGCGCGGCGTCGGTGTTCCACAACGTGACGGAGTTCTTCGGGCCCCATGTGGTGGGCGGCGAGTATGACTCGGCGGACGAGCTGAATGAGCGGATGCGGGTGTTCAAGGGCAACAGCTTCGCCAAGGCGGCCATCGAGATATGCTGGTGGACGCTGCAGAGCGCGATCACCGGCACGCCGGTGCACCGGCTGCTGGGCGGCGAGACGAGGGAGGTGCAGGCCGGCGCGGACTTCGGCATCCAGGACTCGTACGACATGCTGCTGGGGAACATCCAGCAGGCGGTCGACGGCGGGTTCCCGCGGATCAAGCTGAAGGTGGCGCCAGGGTGGGACCTGGAGATGCTGCGGACCGTCCGCGACGCGTTCCCCGACACGACGTTCCACATCGACTGCAACTCGGGGTACACACTGGACGACCTGCCGTTCTTCCAGGCCATCGACGAGCTGGGGCTGGCGTTCATCGAGCAGCCGCTCCACTACGCGGACGTGCTGGACCACGCCGAGCTTGCCAGGCGGATCGAGACGCCGGTGTGCCTGGACGAGACGATCGTGAGCGTCAAGGCGGCCGAGCAGGCGATCAGCGTGGGCGCGTGCGAGTACATCAACATCAAGCCCGGGCGCGTGGGCGGCCTCGCGAACGCTAAGGCGATCCACGACGTGTGCCAGGACGCGGGCATACCGGTGTGGATCGGCGGGATGCTGGAGAGCGCGCTGGGCGGCGCACTGTGCGTGGAGGTGGCGACGCTGCCGAACTTCACGTACCCCGGCGACCTGTTCCCGTCGTCGCGTTTCTACACGGAGGACCTGTCCGACCCGCCGATGGAGCTGACGCCGCGCAAGACTTTCGAGCCTTTCGAGGGCCGGCTGCCCACACCGGACCGGGCGCGGCTGGAGAAGGTAACGGTGCAGTCGAGGTCTATAGTCTAGGCCTCGCTCTTCGGCAGGGCGAGAGCCCCCGTCCCTTCGGCAGGCGCAGGTCAGGTTCAATGTTCCCCCTCGGGAGACCTTTGCGCAGCGCAACTGCGCCGGGGAGAAGACCCCTCCCCTCGCTCCTCTGGGTGGAAGACGGTTCCTGGGGCAGGAATCCTGCCTCCGCAGGAACGACGACTACACCTGCGACTCGGGCACAGGCATGACGGTTGTCCAAAGGCTCGTCGGGGGAAGAGGGCCGAGCCGCCTCACCCTCGCCTCTGAACACTTACGGGCAGGGCGAAATCCTAGCAGGCTAACTCCACGCGCCATAGAATGATTCTTTGGCGGCGGACGGACCCCCCTTCACGACAGTCCGGGGAGCGACTCGTATGAAGGTCCTGCTGCGGCTGGTCGGTTACTCGTTGGAGCGCAGGGCGCTCTTCATCGTGACGGCCGTGGTGATGGTCTGCTCCATCGTGCCGCGCGTCGCGATCCCCCGCCTCACCGGCAACGCCATCGACGAAGCGCTGGCCAGCGCCCATGCCGAGCTGGCTCTCGTGGTAGGGCAGATCGTACTCGCCGGGTTGGTCAGGGCGGTCCTGGGCTACCTCGCCCTCTACATGGGCGAGAGGGTCGGCCGGGAGACGGACTACCGGCTGAGGAACGACTTCTTCGACAAGCTGCAGAGCCTGAACTTCGGGTTCTACGACCGGCAGAAGACCGGAGACCTGATGTCCCGGGCCACGGTGGACATAGACGCCACCGGGAGGTTCATTTCGATCGGCTTCCTGCACGGCATATCCGCACTGGTCTCCTACATCCTGCCGATTGCCGTCATGATCACCATCGAGTGGCGCATGGGGCTCGGCGTCCTCGCCTGCTTCATTCTCGTGTCGTGGTTCGGCGTAAGCCTGGCCGCCAGGCTGTACCGCGCCAACAGGCGCATTTTCCAGGAGACCGGGCGGATGAACACGCTGGTGCAGGAAGGCCTGTCCGGAATGAGGACGGTCAAGGCGCTGGGCTCGCGGGACTACGAAGTAGCGCGGTTCAGGGAGCGGGCGGGGGCGGTCGCCGCCAGCTCCATCCTCGAGGGCCAGCTAGCCGTCACGAGGGATGCCGTCCTGATGTTCCTTTTCGCCGTGGCGCTAGCCGGGGTGTTGCTGGCCGGCGGATGGCAGGTCCAGCAGGGTTCGCTCTCGCCGGGCGCGCTGGCATCGTTCGTGCTCTACATGGTCATGCTGGCCTCGAGCATTGGCGGGTTCGAGTGGAGGGTGCATGTCTTCTCCAGGGCGCTGGCCGCGGGCGAGCGCATATTCGAGGTGCTCGACACCCGCAACCCGCTCGAAGTCCCCGGGGATGCGAAGGACCTGTCCGCCACGGGACGCGTCGAGTTCGACTCCGTGTCCTTCGAATACGACACTGATGTCCCCGCACTGCACGACGTGAGCTTCGAGCTGCAGCCGGGCCAGACTGCGGCCATCGTGGGCGCGGCGGGCTCGGGCAAGAGCACGATCGCGCACCTGCTGCCCCGCTTCTACGACGTATCGGCGGGCAGAGTACTGATCGACGGCCTCGACGTTCGCGACGTTACCCTGGAGTCGCTGCGCCGCAACGTGGGCATCGTGCAGCAGGACGTGTTCGCGTTCTCGGCAACCATACGCGACAACATCGCCTACGGGATCGACGACCCGACCATGGACGATCTCGTTGAGGCGGCGAAGGTCGCCCAGCTTCATGACTTCATCGAGGGCCTGCCGGATGGGTACGAGACGTGGGTGGGCGAGCGCGGCATAACGCTCTCGGGCGGCCAGCGGCAGAGGCTTGCCATCGCCCGCACGATCCTCCTCGACACGCCCATGCTGGTCCTGGACGACTCCACTTCCAGCGTCGACGTGGGCACCGAAGCGGAAATACACAGGGCGATGGAGGAGGTCATGAAGGGAAGGACTTCCTTCGTCATAGCCCACAGGCTGTCCACGGTCCGGAGCGCGGAAGTCATACTCGTGCTCGACCAGGGCAGGATCGTCGAGCGCGGCTCGCACGAGGAGCTGCTGGAGCTGAACGGCTTCTACCGCAGGATTCACGACCTGCAGCTCCGGCCGGCCGAAGAGATGCGGGGGCTCGACTGATGGCCACTGCGACAGGCCGGAACCAGGGGGCCCTGCGTCTCGACCTCGACGAGGAGCGCAGGATCCGTTACTGGCGGACGCTTCTTCGGCTGCTGGGGTACGCCCGCCCGTACAGGGGGAAGATTGCCCTGGCCCTCGCGGCCATGCTGGCATACAGCGGAACGATGATGGCGCTGCCCTGGACGGTCAAGCTGGCCATCGACGGGCAGGTCATGTCGGACGACGGCAGCTTTGCAGGCCTCGCAGCAGCTGTGGGGCTCTTCTGCCTGGTGGCCCTGCTGCGGTTAGCCACGGGCGTAGTCCATAGCCGTTTGCTCGTGAACGTCGGCGAGAGCCTGATCCTCGACATCCGCACGCGGCTCTTCGAGCACATCCAGGCCCTGTCGATGTCTTTCTACGACCGGAACCAGGCGGGCAGGGTCATGTCGCGAGTCCAGAACGACACGATGGAGCTGAGCCAGGCGCTGTTCGCCGTCCTCGCATTCGCGCTGGCCGACCTGGTCAGCGTGGTGGGCATTGCCATAGCGATGCTTCTCATGGATGCCACGCTTGCGGCGATCACCCTGGGCATGGTCGCGCTGCTGGTCCCGAGCCTGGTGTTCTGGCGCCGGTTTGCCCAGCCGCACTTGAAGAGGGCCAGGGTGACCGTCGCCGGCGTGAACTCCAGCATCCAGGAGAACGTCGCGGGAATCCGCGTCGTGCAGAGCCTCAACCGGCAACGGCACAACGCCAGTACCTTCAGGACGGTCAACAGCGACAACCTGGACGCCGCCCTTAAGTCCGCCCGCTACCGCTACGGCCTGTGGCCTTCGGTCGAGCTGCTGGCTGTCATCGCGACTGCCACAGTCATCTACGTTGGAGGCCGGATGATCGGGACGTCCCTGGAGGTGGGGCTGCTCGTCGCCTTCGCCCTCTACATAGACAGGCTGTTCGAGCCCATTCGCGACCTGACGGGCGAGTTCGGCCAGCTCACCGGCTCCCTGGTGGCCGCCGACCGGGTATTCGAGCTCCTGGACGTCACGCCGGACGTCCCGACCGCGCCGGACGCGGTTGCCCTCCCGTCCGTGACCGGCAGGGTCAAGTACGAGAACGTCGGCTTCCACTACGCGCCGGAGTCGCCGGTGCTGCGGGACATCAGCCTGGACGTGGAGCCGGGCGAGACCGTCGCCCTCGTGGGCCCGACCGGCGCGGGCAAGACGACCCTCGTGTCGCTGCTGATGCGCCTTTACGACGTGGCCGAGGGACGGATCACGATCGACGGCCACGACGTGCGCGAGGTGACGCCCGGCTCTCTTTCAAGGCAGATCAGCGCGGTCCCGCAGGAGCCCTTCCTGTTCTCAGCGACCGTGCGCGAGAACATCCGGTACAACCGGACCGACCTGACCGACGCCGAGGTGGTGGTGGCCGCGAAGGCCGTCGGCGCCCACGAGTTCATCGCCCGCATGAAGGACGGCTACGACGCGGAGCTTGAGGAGCGGGGCGCCAACCTGAGCATGGGACAGCGGCAGTTGATCAGCTTCGCGCGCGCCCTCGCCAGGAATCCGCGCATCCTGATCCTCGACGAGGCGACGGCGAACGTGGATACGGAGACGGAGCTGCAGATCCAGCAGGCCCTGGAGAGCCTGATGCAGGGCCGCACGTCCTTCGTGATCGCCCACCGGCTGTCGACGGTGCAGAACGCGGACCGCATAGTGGTGCTGGACCAGGGGCGCATCGTGGAGCAGGGCACTCATTCGGAGCTGTTGGCGAGGCGCGGGCTCTATTACGAGCTGCATTCTCAGTAGGCGGCTGCGGGGGGCATACTGCAAAGCGCCCCACCCTTAGCGTCACGTATGGGTACGAGGTATGCCGCAGGCCGAACCCGCTCCGAACGCGTGGTTCCCTGGCTGGGCCGATGCAACCCTGGCGGCTGGCGTGGGCGGGCCGCGAGTAGATCAACATCAAGCCCGGGCGCGTGGGCGGGCCGGGCGAACGCGAAGGCGATCCACGACCTGTACCAGGGCGCGGGCGTACCGGTGTGGCTGACGCCTCGCAAGACGTTCAGGCCATTCGAGGGACGGCTGTCCAAGCCCGGACCGCGCCTGGCTCGAGAAGGTGAAGGTACAGTCGAGGTCGATAATCTAGACTCTGAAGATGCGTTTATCCCAGACTAAGTGGTTGCAATTACGAACACTTATGCTATACTGCTCTCAGCAGCTATCGACGTGAGGTCAGTCTAGATGGTACCGATGGTGTCTCCCAACGGAGGTAGTGTTCAAGGACGTCAGGCTCTGCAGGAACAGTTCGGCGGTCGCCTTTCCGTCAACCCCGAATTCACTCGGAAGACAGTCTCTTATCAGGGGAATCGGGGAGTTCCAGGTCTCCGTTGGATGAAGTACAAAGAGGGCTTCTCGCGCACTCTTGTAGAGCGCCTCATCGATGAGCATCAGCCGACCGCTGTGCTTGATCCATTTGCCGGCATTGGAACCACGCCCCTGGTCGCCTCTGGCAAGGGGAAGTCGGCTACAGGGATTGAGATCATGCCCGTCGGTGTACTGGCGGGAAACGGGATCGCACAGGCTGCCAACGGGGTATCAAAGGCAGCACTCGAGTCCGTAGGTAGAGATATGATCGACAGGGTGTCGTCACAGGAACCCGCCCCAGCCAAGTACGCATTCCCCCACGTCAAGATCACGGAAGCGGCCTTTCCGGACGCTACAGAGACCGCGATCGCAAAAGCCCGGCAGTACATAGCCAAGCTGGATGACCAAGCTATGCGGAGTTTGCTGAACCTAGCGTGTA
Organism: Dehalococcoidia bacterium; assembly: GCA_965209165.1. Taxonomy (GTDB): domain Bacteria; phylum Chloroflexota; class Dehalococcoidia; order Lucifugimonadales; family CAJWER01. Next base: position 139,642 of record CBDBQI010000004.1, on the reverse strand, counting down.
TGACGGTTCTCGAAGAGGTGAGCTATACACGAAAGGATGGGCAGTACCTTCGATGGGACTATCGGTCGGGCAGGACACTCAGGGCCAGGGTGAACAAAGGGCCTATCCTGTCCTTCCAGCACGCTCTCGGAGCCCGGTTGTTCGAAATGATCCAGGACATCGACATGCTCAAGCAGGAGTATGGAGGCGGATATCCCGAGTTCATAACCGGCTCTTGCTTGGAGTTGATGCGAACGTTGCCCGACGCGCGATTCGACATGGTCATTACTTCTCCACCGTATGCGAACAGGTACGACTATACGCGGACCTACGCCCTGGAGCTTGCCTGGCTTGGCTTTGATCAGGACGCGTTCTCCGACTTACGGCAACGCCTGCTGTCCGCTACCGTGGAGAACAAGACCAAGCTGGCGTGGCTGGGAGAAGTCTACTCGGAGGATCCCCAGCCGCTCAATGACGCCTTCCAGATGTACCAGAACCAGAGCGCCATCCACGAAGTGCTCGCCGTTCTCAGGGAGCGCATCCACGAGTTGGGCAATCGACATGTCATCCGGCTGATAGAAGGATACTTTCTTGAAATGGCCGTCGTCATCGCTGAACTGGGTCGCGTCGTTCGACCCGGCGGAACCGTGATCATGGTGAATGACAACGTTCAGTATCATGGCGAGGAAGTACCGGTCGACCTGATACTGTCTGACTTCGCAGAGAAGGCAGGTTTGGTTTGCGAGAACATCTGGATGCTCCCCCGAGGAAAGGGCAACTCCAGCCAACAGATGGGCCGCTTCGGGAGACGTGAACTAAGGAAATGCGTCTACAAGTGGGTCCGGAGGTGAGTAGTGAGTGCCGAGGTAAGTAGTCAACGTGCCGCACGTCTCAGATCGACCCTGATGTCGGAGAGGATACGCCTTCGTACCGACCACGAGTTACGGAAGTTGATTGCCGGCTACACCGAGGAGTTGGACTTTCGTCGGCTGGATGACCTCATGATCAGTGAGCAGGCGTGGAGTTACACTGTCCGTTCGGGTATAGAGCCCAAGCTGGTGTTCGCTCATCCGAGGCTACTGCGAGAACATCCTCGAACCTCGCAGTATTACCGCGGCATTGCCCTTCTACCCCAAAAGCGTGTAGCAAGTATTGCCGTGCCAGTTTCGTCTTGGGAGGACGATTCGCGCAGGCGTCCCGTCAAGTACGAACATAGCCTTGAAGTTGCTCGGCTTTACAACGGGGTGATCTCGTCCATCATCGAAGGGACTACCAACTGGACCCTGGAGAATGGCTATCGGAACATAATTGCCAACATGGGAATCGGGCTCGATGGAACGTTTCGCAATATCATTGGTCAGGATGCCGAGAATCTCGTAAAGACCCGCATCAGGAACTGGCTTGACAGTCAAGGCTTGGTCATAGAGCGGAGCAGAGACGCAACGGAGTTCAAGCTGCCCAAAGGCTACTTGATGCGGTTTGGGTCGGAGCCGGACATCCTGTTTCGGCAGGAGATCGGAGATCGCACACGACATGCAGCGACGATCGAGATCAAAGGCGGCAAGGACCCCGCTGGAGCCCTCGAACGACTCGGTGCGATGCAGAAGAGCTTCGAAGCTACTCCGCGTGATTGCGTTAACTTCCTCGTTGCCGGCGTCGTCACTCAGGAAATGCAGAACAGACTGGATCAGATGGGAGTCGTCAAGGTGTTCCTGCTGGACGAATTGTCAGAGGACGGACAGCCTTGGATAGACTTCCTTAACGAGGTCTTCCACTACGCAGTGCGCATTACCGAATCAACTGTGCCATAGGCCGACCGTAGGGTCTATCGGGTCAAAGGTCATTAGACCCCTACCCCGGCGACCTGTTCCCGTCGTCGCGCTACTAGATGGAGAACCTGTCCGACCCGCCAATTCGGAAAGGAGCTTCAGAGTATGTCCCAATTTGATATAGTCCGCCGTACCCTTTGTATTCAGACTCCTGCGGGAACAGGCACTACCTTTGCTCTCGATGTAGAGGGTTGCCAATACCTCATTACCGCTAAGCATCTAGTCTCAGGCCCAATAGACACTTACAAGATTGCAGTGGGGAAGCAATGGCTGCCGTTAGTTGACGGAGTGATAGGACTCAGCGCAGATGCAATAGACATTGCAGTCCTACGACCAACGCGCAATATCCCTTTCTGGGTTGATTCAACAGAATTGGGCAACTTGGAGATTGAAACTGATCCGAAGTTAGCGCAAGAGGTTTTGTTCTTTGGCTTCCCTCATCGTTTCGCCACCATCACAAGCCTCGGGCATCCTGTTGCATATGTGAAAGAAGGGATTATCAGTGGGTTTACTCATCTAGAAAGTGGCCATGAGTCTCTGTTTGTGGCGGGACACAGTAATCCAGGGTTCTCCGGTGGACCTGTATTTGTCAAGCAGGAAGGTGGTCTGTTACTCTCCGCAGTCCTTGTTGATCGTCAACAGACGACTCAGCCTGTGTACGGTACGGATAATTCAGGCAACGTAGACACAAAGAACATCATTGGTTACACCAGTGAATCTGTAGGCATATTCCGTGCCAGCAATATACAACATGCTCTAGAGCTCATATCTGCTAATCCATCTGGCCATCCCATTTAGGCACTCAAGCCTAGTGGCCTCTCCTCCAATAAGACATCAGTCTACCCGGAATTCACTTGGCAATCATCCCAGCCAGCTCTCGAACAAGCACTGCTAATTCATTGGGCGCCCTAGTCGCCCGATAAGTTCTTCCGTCAGTGTCTTGGAGCCGGGGCTCGTCTTATCGGGAGAGCCCCGACCATCTCGAACGTCAGTCATCCGCGCAGGCAAGTCAAGCATCGGTGCGAGGACGCACGATACACAGGTCGGCTGTTCAGTCCCGATCCTGGCTGAGCCTCAATGAGGAGATCCGAACGCAAGCGGATTTTCTCTTCAAGCGGGCCCCAGTTCCACAGAGAGTAGTAGCAGCAATTCGTGCATGTTACCGACGAAGACTAGAATCGTCACGTCCAAGTCCTCCGGGCAAGCCAACCTCAGATGAGGCCGGTGGCTTCTTCTACTTGTTCTTCTTTCATTAGGAGGGCTGGGAGGATGGCTATGAGGGAGAGGAAGCCGGTGATCATGAACATGTTCTGGAAGACGGTGACGCCTGCGTCGATCAGGAGGGCCTCGGTGACCTCGTAGGACTCGGTGGGGACGACGTCGGCGGTGAGGCTGTAGAAGCGCTCGATGCCCCAGGCGGACAGGGCCGCCAGACCCAGGGCCATCCCGACCATCCGCGACGCGGTGACCAGGGAGGCCGCTGCGCCCCAGTAGTGGCTAGGCGCGGCGCTCAGGGCGCTCACGGCTATTGGCGGGATGACGAGCCCGAACCCCAGGCCAGCCGTTATCAGGGGCAGCGTGAGCCTGAGCTCGTCGACCTGCGTCTCCCAGCCGCTCATGACGAGCAGTCCCGTTCCCATGAAGACGAGGCCGGTTATGCATACTGTCCTCACACCCGTCCAGCGAAGTATGTAGCCCCCTATCACCGCCCCCACCGGAATGGCGGCGGTGAGGCGCAGCAGCTGGAGGGCGCTCTGCCACGCAGACTTCTCCATTACGGTGCCCGCCATGAGGGGCACGGCGACCAGGGCGATGATCAGGGCCACTCCCACCATGAACTGGGCGATGTTGGAGGACAGGAACGCCCTGGAGGTGTACAGGAAGGACGCCAGCAACGGCTGGACCGCGCGGCGCTCCACCAGGACGAGTAGGGCGACCAGGAGGAGTCCCCCGGCCAGCATCAGGTAAGGGTACACAGACGTTCCCGAGAATATGCTCCTCTGCGCCAGCCCGATGGTCAGGGCAGTGAGCGCCGCCCCGAGGATGACCGCTCCGAAGTAGTCCATCTTCGAGCCGGGGTTGGCCCTGTTCGGCAGTATGGCCAGGAGCGCTATGAGGAAGAAGCTCTGGGGTATGTCGAGCCAGAATATCCACCTCCAGCCGATCAGCTCGATGATCGCCCCTCCGTACAGGGGGCCCAGGACGGACCCCAGCTCGGCGGATGCGGCCACGAGTCCCAGGGCGATGCCGCGCTTCTCCGGCGATACTACGCCCACGGCCATGGCCAGGCCGATGGGGACGGTTGCGCCGCCCCCCGCTGCCTGGGCCACCCTGGCGGCCACTATCCAGGGGAAGTTGGGCGCAAGCGCGACGAAGGCGGACCCTATGGAGAAGACGACGAGGGCCGCCTGGAACATCCTGACGCGGCCGTAGACGTCGGACAGGCGGCCCGCCAGCGGCATGGCCACGGTGTATGCGACCAGGTAGGCGGTTACGATCCAGGCCGCCCTGTCGAGGTCCGTGAGGGGAATCTCCAGGTCGACCATGACGCTGGGGAGGGCGGCCACGACCACCGTCTGGTCGAGGGCTGTGGAGAACACGCCCAGGCAGAGGATCCCCAGCACGACCGTCTGGGATGATCCCAGGGAAGTCAGCCGGTCGCGGACCTCGTTCACTGGCCGGACCCCACCTCCGGGAGCTGGATGTCCACCGGGACGTCGATGCCCTCGATGGTCAGGAGGCGGGTAGTCCCGGGCCCGTCGTCGTCGTAGATCTGGCCCGCGATCCGTATCTGCCGCAGGGCATAGTCGGTCTCGTCGATCCACAGGGTGAGGGTTATATCATGCCCCGGGTCCACGTCCGTGATGAGGTCCGCCAGGCCATCGGAGGTGATGCTTCCCTCGACGTGAAAGGTCTGCGCGCCCTGGATGGCCTCCCGGCCCTCGAGGGTAGGATCCTCGAGCCTGGCGAGCACGTCGCGCAACGTCGGGCCCAGACCGCCGAAGTTGAAGGGCACCTGGTCCAGCGGCAGAGGAGCCCACGGCGCGTCCTCGGAGAACTTCATAAAGGCCTGGTCGCCGACCGCCAGCATCTCGATCTCGACGAACCCGAATGCCGGGGCCACCACGTCCACCAGCATTCTGAAGCTGTCGGGGGCCTTGACCTCGGCCTCCATGCTCTTGAAGGTGGTGTCGAAGAACTTGGCGCCCGTCTCCGTCTCGTCGATCATGCCGAACTTTGCGGACTTCATGGCAGCCATCTTCTCTCCGGCCCTCGAGAGCACGTCCCTAACGTCAGGGACCGGCGTGGGCGTCGCAGCGGGGGCCGGCGTGGGCGTGGGCTCGGGTTCAGTTCCACAGGCTGCGGTGAGGGCGAGGAGAGTTGCGATCAGGGCTGTGATCGACAAGCTGCGGCAAAGTGTCTTGGACAGGTTCATCTCCTCGACTCCTTGATTCGCGATCAAGCGCGGATGGGCCGAATCTTATATGTTGACAGGAATCAGACTCAAGACTATGCTCATGCCCGAACCGGCCAGACGTTCCGATAGAGGCTGTTGGCCAGCCCGGAGGCGCTTTGAGGACGATGCTGAGACGTTGGGTAATCCTTGGCGTGCTGGTGATGCTTGTCTCGGCCGGGGCCGCGTGCGGATCGACGCCTGAGCCTACTCCCACGCCGGAACCCACACCCACGCCTACGCCTGAGCCCACGCCCACGCCGGAACCCACACCCACGCCTACGCCTGAGCCCACACCTACGCCGGAGCCTACCCCCACGCCGGCTGCCGCTGCGACACCCGAGCCCTCGCCCACGCCGGAGCCGCAGCTCGAACCTGTCGGCTCGCCGGATGCGGAAGCCATCATGCAGGTCTTCACGGAGTTCTGGAAGGCATACAACGACTATGAACCCGACAAGGCGCTGGGGTTCATGATTGAGGAATTCCGCCAGACGCAGGATGAGGATGTCCGCACCAACATAGGGCTGCTGGAGACCTTTGCGGCCAAGGTGGAGGCGACCGAGGAGGGCCCTCCTGCGCAGCTGGAGAACGGCGACGCCCAGGTGTACCTCAAGCTGATGACGGTCGTGGGCGAGCGCCGCGTCCGCATGGTCTTCCGAAAGGTGGACGGTGAGTGGATGGTGGCATTCACCGAGGAATTAGTGCAGTAGCCTAGCTCTCGAAGCTGCCCAGCACTCCGGCCAAGCCACCTACCGGCACTACCTCGCAATCGCTCCGGGACTGGCTGTTCGATCCGCCGTATACTACGGCCTTTGCGGAGACTTCCGGGACCAGTTCGGCAACGCGGTCGAGCGAACGAAAGTAGTCGGAGTTGACCGTGGAGCCGGCCTTGATTTCGATGGCCCCGATGCCGTGGCCGGTCTCGTAGAAGAGGTCGCATTCGAGCCCCCGTGCATCCCGGAAGAATGACAGGTTGGGCTGCAGCCCCCGATTGAACCGGTGCTTCAACACCTCCGCGACGACAGCGTTCTCGAACAGCGCCCCGCGCAGGGGATGGGTGACAACCTGGCTCGCGTTCTCGACGCCGATGAGATAGCTGGCGAGTCCAACGTCGTAGAAGTAGAGCTTCGGCGACTTGACCAGGCGCTTCCGGATATTGGCGTGAAACGGCTGTAGCTGAAAGACGATGTAGCTCGCCTCCAGCACCGTGAGCCACTCTCGCGCCGTGGTGTGGGAGACTCCGGCATCCGACCCCAGCGACGTGAGGTTGACGAGCTGCCCCACTCGTCCGGCGCACAGCCGGACGAAAGTGCGGAAGCTGGAAAGGTTGCGTACCTCGCCCAGCCGGCGAACGTCGCGCTCGACATAGGTCTCGATGTAGTCGCCGAGTGCCTGCCGCGGATCGAGTCCCTGGTCGAGAATCCGGGGATAGAAACCCGAGTACAGGATGTCGTCCACCGCAATGCTGGCGCCAGCTTTCTTGCGTTCTGCCAGCGAGAACGGCAGCAGGCGGAGCAACGCTGTCCGCCCGGCGAGTGACTGGTTGATGGCATCGGAGAGCCTGAACTGCTCGCTGCCGGTGAGTATGAAGAGGCTGTTCCGGCCCCTTTCGTCGGCAAGGACCTGGAGGTAGGAGAGGAGCGCGGGAACGTGCTGGATCTCGTCGATGATCGCGCCCTCGCCCAGCTGGGCGATGAATCCCCTCGGGTCCGATTCCGCGAAGTCGCGCTGGTCGGGCGCCTCCAGGTTGGTATAGTTGAGATCTGGGAACGCCGAGCGGCAGAGGGTCGTCTTACCCGACTGGCGCGGCCCGGTCACCGTCACAAAGGGGTACTGCCGGAAGAGGGTCGTCAGCCGGGGTGCGATCTCGCGCTGGATCATGCCGCAAAGATACCAGCAATATTGCGCAAATTGCAAGTAGTACTTTCAGATTGTGCAGTTATCCTATTTGGAAGGGCGGCCGGGCTATGCCTCGGGATTTAGCTCGTCGAGGTCTACCCAGGCGCCGCGCTGGGCGGAGAGGGCAGCGGCGTCGGTGAGGAGCTGGGCCTTCCAGCCGTCGTCCAGGCCCGGGTGGTCCGTGCCCGAGCCCTCGGCCCGCTGTCGCACGCCCGGGAAGGCGAACTGGGCGAACTGGTTGACGGGCCCGCCGGCGGGGATCGTCTCCAGCAATTCGGGGTCTTCCTCGGGCCAGGCCAAGAGCAGCCGGCCCGCCCAGCGCTCCACGCCCAGCGAGGCCTTCGTGCCGTGTATCTCCATATCCGGCGCGAGCCCCTTCCGCAGATATGGCGAGTGGGACGGCATGATGTAGCCGACCGCGCCGCCGGCGAACTCGATCGAGATCGAGCCGTAGTCGAAGGCAGTCCCGGCCCGGACGCGCTCGCTGTCGCTCGACAGGTGGGTCTCCCCCCAGCGCAGCGCCTCCTCCAGGTTGGGGTCGCCGATGTCGGGCTTTGGCGGCGTGATGACGCCGGCGTGGGTTATGACGCGGACGGCCTCGAGACCCATCAGCCACCGCACCGTGTCGTAGGCGTGGGAGCCCAGGTCGCCGATGCTGCCGGACGAGGACACCGAGGCGTCGTCGCGCCAGGTGAAGGGCATCGCCTCGGGACGTGGGTTCTGCCACCTGCACACGACGCCGCGCACTTCGCCGAGGACCCCGGAGTCGACGATCTCCTTCGTGCGGGCGAAGACGGCCAGGTAGCGTGTCCAGAAGGGCACGAAGTGGCCCAGGCCGGAGTCCCGGTAGGCCGACCACATGTCGTACGCCTCGGCGGCGTTCGCGCCGATGGGCTTGTCACAGATCAGGTGCTTGCCCCGCGCCGCGCACTCCATCACGGCTTCGTGGTGGCGCGCGTCCGGCGTGACGACCATCACGAGGTCGACGTCGGGGTGCTCGACTATCTCGCGCCAGTCTCCCGTGACGAAGCCGGCGCCGTCCTCCCTTGCGGCCTCTTCGAGGGGGCCGCGGCGGCGGGCGCAGAGGGCGACGATGTCGGCGTCGTCCTTCGCCTCCCTGATATGGGCGCGGTACGGGGTGCCGATGAACCCTGTTGCGCCGATGACTCCTACGCGGAACTTCATGGGGCGGCCTCCTGCTGCGGCGAACGAGTACGACGAAGGGTCAGCGGAACATCCTCGCGATCTCCTTCATGCCCTTGCCGGTGCTCATCTGCTTCATGAGCCTCTGGGTCTGCTTGAACTGGTTGAGGAGCTGGTTGACGTCTCGCGGGGTCGTGCCGCTTCCCTTCGCTATCCGCCGCCGCCTGCTGCCGCCGATGATGCTCGGGTTGCTGCGCTCTGCGGGCGTCATTGAGTAGACGATGGCCTCGACCTTGACGAGCTGGTCGTCGTCGAGGTCCGCCTCGGAAACCCGGCCCCTCATCGCGGACATTCCGGGGATCATCTCCATGATCTGGCTGAGGGAGCCCATGCTCTTGACCTGCTGGAGCTGGGCCATGAAGTCGTTCAGGTCGAAAGTGGCCTGTCGGATCTTCTTTTCGAGCTTGACGGCCTCGTCCTGGTCGAAGGAGGTCTGGGCCTTCTCGATGAGGGTGAGCATGTCTCCCATGCCGAGGATGCGGGAGGCGAGCCTGTCGGGGTGGAATTCCTCAAGGGCGTCCAGCCGCTCGCCCGTGCCGATGAACTTTATTGGCACGCCGGTCACGGACACTATGGAGATGGCCGCGCCGCCACGTGCGTCGCCGTCCAGCTTGCTCAGCACGAGCCCGGTGAGCCCGATGCGCTCGTGGAACTCCTGGGCGACGGCGACGGCGTCCTGGCCGGTCATGGCATCCACGACGAGCAGGGTCTCGACGGGGTCGACGGCGTCCCTGACGGCCTCGAGCTCCTTCATCAGGTCGTCGTCTACCTGGAAGCGGCCGGCCGTGTCCACAAGGGCCCACGCCGCGCCGGTCTCGGCCGCGCGCCTGACGCCCTCCGCGGCGACTTTGGGTGCGTTGCGCCCCTCGCCGCGGTGTACGGGGACGTCGATCTGCCTGCCGAGGGTCTGAAGCTGCTCGATGGCCGCGGGGCGCTGCAGGTCGGCCGCCACCATCAGAGCGCTCTGGGAGTCGCGCTTAAACCGCCTGGCGAGCTTGCCGGCCATCGTCGTCTTGCCGGCGCCGTTCAGCCCGACCATCAGGACGACGGAGGGCGGCTTCGGCGCGGGCTCCAGGCGCTTTATGCCCCCGCCCAGGACCGTGGTCAGCTCCTCGTTGGTGATCTTCACGACCTGCTGGCCGGGCGTCAGGCTCCTGAGCACGTCATCGTCCAGCGAGCGTTCGCGTATCTTGCCGACGAAGTTGCGCGCGACCCTGAAGTTGACGTCGGCCTCCAGGAGGGCCATTCGCACCTCGCGCAGGGCAGCGTCCACGTCCTTCTCGGTGAGGCGGCCCTTGCTGCCGAGGCCGCGGAACACGCCGTTCAGTTTTTCGGACAGGGTCTCGAACATCCCTTACCTTTCAGTCTGCTCGTCCGTGATCCGCTCCATCAGTTCGGTGAAGCCAAGCTGATCGGCCAGTGTCTTGAGCTGGTCATCGGACGCGTTCCCCAGGCCAACCTCCCCCTGGATTCCCTAGACTCACAAACGAAGTGCAACACCTTGCTAGGGTGTTGCCATGGGAAATCGATACAGCCACGTCACCATTGAAGAGCGATGTGAGATTGCCAGACTACAGGCCGAGGGCCGTTCGATCCGGCAGATCGCTGCAAGTCTGGATCGCCCGCCATCGACGATCTCTCGGGAGGTGAAGCGCAATGGTACCCAGTCAAGCGGGTACAAGCCAAGGTATGCCGATGAGCAGGCACAGGCACGTCGCTGGACCGGCTCACGTCTGGACCGAGACGAGCGTCTGCGCGACCAGGTGCTCTCTGGCCTCAGAGCAGGCTGGTCGCCTGAGCAGATCGCAGGACGTCTGGCTCTGCAATCTGGCAGAAAGGTCATCTCACACGAGACCATCTATCGGTTCATCTACGCCCAGTTGGCGCGTACGAAGGACTACTCCTGGAGACACTACCTGCCCCGAGCCAAGTCGAAGCGTGGCTGGCGGGGTCGCAAGGGCGGCAGCCCGGCCTCCTTCATCGCTCAGCGCAGACCACTTGCCGAACGGCCACAGGAAGCCGCCGACCGACAGACTCCCGGTCATTGGGAGGCTGACCTGATGCTGTTCCGAACCTACGGACAGGCGGTACTCACACTGCACGAGCGTCACTCTCGCCTCATCATCGCCCTCCGACCGCCAGGCAAGGCCGCTGATCCGATCGCCAGCGCCATCGCCGAGGTCCTCGCCCACTTCCCGCCGCAGCTGCGGCGGACGATCACCTTCGACAACGGCACGGAGTTCGCTCGACATCATCGGCTACATACCCTGGGCATCCAGACCTTCTTCTGCGACACACATTCCCCTTGGCAGAAAGGCGGCATCGAAAACGCCATCGGCCGCCTGCGGAGAGCTCTTCCGCGGAAGACAGACCTGGCAAACTTGTCGGACGAGCACTTCTCGTCCCTCCTGCAGACCTATAACAGTACCCCGCGAAAGTGCCTCGGGTACCACTCTCCCGCCGAAATCATATGGAATCAGGTGTTGCACTTGAAATGTGAATCCACCATCCGGCTTTCGCCGGAATGACGGTCCTACGACGAAAGGCCGATGCCGGCGTAGCCCTCCTTGACCCAGGCGGTGATGATTAGGTGCTCGAGCCAGTCGTCGGTGTCGTTGATCATCTGGTGCCAGGACATGGGCGGGATGCACACGGCGTCGCCCTTTTGGACATCGTGCACCACGCCGTCGATCTTCATCTTGCCGCGGCCCTCGGTGAAGTAGTAGACCTGCTCGCGGTTCTCGTGGACGTGGTAGTCACCGCTCTTGCCCGGCTGCATCCGGTGCATGGTGAGGGACTGTATGCCCTGCAGGGGGGCCTCGTCGTCGGGCAGGTCCCTCGTGCCCCGCTCGTCGAAGAGCCTCCAGATGATGGCGCTCTCGTGGCCCACCACGGGTGCTGCGTCCCGCCAGTTGCGTATGGCCGTCATGTCATTCTCCTTTCGAGGGGTCCTATGGGTCAGGTCTGCGCCTCACCCATGCCGATTGAGATTGGCATGCCAAGGGATGGAACCTGGACGGCGGGTTTTCCGTTGCAGCATAGTCCGCGGCAACGTCCGGGGATGGGAGCCCCGCCCTGCACCTCTGGGTTCCTGCCTCCGCAGGAACGACGATTGTGGTGATGTTCGGTTCCATTCTCGTACCAATGACGGAATTGTGGCGTATGTTATCGGATTACGTCGAAGCCGGTGTAAGGTCTCAGCACGTCGGGGACGACGACGGAGCCGTCGGCCTGCTGGTAGTTTTCCAGCACGGCGATCACGACGCGGGCGACGCCGAGGCCAGAGCCGTTCAGGGTGTGCACGAAGCGGGGGCGCGCGCCGGGCTCGGGCCGGTAGCGTATGCCGGAGCGCCGGGCCTGGAAGTCGCCGCACGTCGAGCAGGAGCTGACCTCCAGCCACTCGCGGCAGCCCGGCGCCCACATCTCGACGTCGTAGGTCTTGACCGAGGCGAACCCCATGTCGCCGGTGCACAGTATCTTGACCTGGTGGGGTATGCCGAGGAGGCGGCACATCTCCTCGACCTGGGCGACCATGACGTCGAGCTCGGCGTTCGACTGCTCAGGCTCGACCAGCTTGTACATCTCGACCTTTTCGAACTGGTGGACGCGCTTGATCCCGCGCGTGTCCCGTCCGGCGGCGGCCCTCTCGCGCCTGAAGCAGGGGGTGTGGGCCGTGTAGTTGAGGGGGAGAATGCCGGGGTCGAGTATCTCGCCCGCGTGGAGCCCGGTCAGGGGCACCTCAGCGGTCGGGACGAGCCAGAGACCGTCCTCGTCGTCGTGGTACATGGTGTCGGCGAACTTGGGGAGCTGGCCCGATCCCGTGGTGATCTCAGCCAAGACCATGTCAGGCAGGTACATCTCCTCGTAGCCGGCGGCGACGTGGGTGTCGATCATCCAGGAAATGAGGGCCCGCTGCAGCGCGGCGCCCCTGCCCTTGAGCACGTAGAAGCGAGACCCGGCCAGCTTCGCGCCGCGCTGGAAGTCGATGATGTCCAGCCGCTCGCCGATCTCCCAGTGGGGCGCGGGCTCGAAGTCGAAGTCCGGGAGATCTTCGGACGTGCGCAGCAGTACGTTCTCGTCCTCGTCCTCGCCGACGGGCACTTCGTTGCCGGGTATGTTGGGGAGGGACAGGAGGAGGCCGTCGAGCTCCGCTTCGACATCACGCGTCTGCGCGTCCAGCTCCTTGATGCGGCCGCCTACGGTGCGCATCTCGTCGATGAGCTCGGGCGGCTTCTCCTTCGACGCGCCGATCCGCCGGCTCACGTCGTTGCGGCGGGCGCGGAGCTCGTCGCCCTCGTGCACCGCGGCCCGGCGCTCCTCGTCGAGCCGGAGGATGCGGTCCACGTCGACGCTGTCGCCGCGAAGCTCGACGGCGCGGCGAACGCGGTCCGGGTCGTCCCGTATGATTTCGATGCTCAGCATGTACGTGTAGTATACCCCTTCACCGGGGGGCCAGTAATCTACGTCGCAGCGGGAAGGAGCATCCCTGATGGAGAACGACCGAATCGTCGAGGAGGCCGCGCGGGCGGCCCAGTCCGCCGGGTCCATGGAGGAGCTGGGAGACTACATCGCGCGCCTGCTGGGATCCGTCATGCCGATCGACCGGATGAACATCGGCGTGCTTGACATGGACGGCTACGTCTTCACCGACGCATACGTGACGGGCCGCAACGTGCCCGGGCGAGTGACGGGCCACCGCAGAACGCTGTCTGACACGGTCGTCGAGGCCGGGATGAGGGCGGGGGGCGGGATCGTGATAGGCGGGCCTGTCGAGGCCTTGCGCGAGCGATTCCCGCGCCTCGGGTCGACGCTGAACACGGGGATACGCTCGATGCTCACGGTCGCCCTGGAGCACGAGGGCAAGGCCTCGGCGGCGCTGGTGCTGGCCTCGACCCAGCCCTCAGCCTATACGGCGCGGGACCTGGAGCTGGTGCGCAGGGTGGGTGAGGCTATTGTCGGTAGGGTTGTGGGGCTGATGGACACACAACCCACGTAGATCTGGTAACGGCGGGGCTGGTCCAAGACGGGGTGGCACGGGGGAGGGCGGGTTTCAAACCCGCCCCTACGACAGCGTCTATCCGGAGAGCTGGAGGGGTGACATGTCACTGGAGCTAACGAAGTTCGACGCGGCCGAGTACATCAACACCCCCGAGCGGGCACGGGCGTATCTCGAGATGGCCCTCGAAGAGGACCCCGGCGACGGGAGCGACGTTCGCACCGCACTCAATACGATCGCACGGGCACAGAACATGAGCGCCGTTGCAAGGGCATCCGGGCTCGACCGGGCCGGTCTGATCAGGACGCTGTCGGCTAACGGCAATCCATCAGTGGCGACTCTGCTCAAGGTCACCCGCGCACTCGGACTGCAGCTGAGCGTCAAGACAGCAGAGGACAATCAGCCGTCCTAGGCCACCCCCAATCCAGCCCGGTAAGGTGTTATCGGGCCGTCAGCCATCCCAGGGCAACCTAGACTGGGAAGCGGCGAGGGCGGGTTTCAAACCCGCCCCTACAGGGTGTCCCTGCCCTGGCTGCGCGGCCCGTGTCCCAACCTATGGCTCTACGGCGAAGGTGCGGACCTGGTAGGGGGCTATGTCGAAGGTTAGGGAGCCGTTGTTCATGGCGGCCTCGCCTTCGTCGCGTTCGAGGAGGTCTACCTCGTGGGCGGTGGTCGCAGGGACTCCGAAGTGGAGGCTTGCGGGGCCTCGGGTGTTGTGGCCCTCGTAGCAGCGGACTACGAGGCGGTCGTCGTCTTCGGCGAGCTTTACGGTGTCGACGAACAGGCCGTCGCGGTCCGGGGCGACGAGGGACATCTCCCTAGGCAAGCCGCCGGAGGTTGGGCCGTCTTTAGGAGCTGTCTCAGAACGGCTTGTGCTGCTGGAGAACTGTCCTTCGACAGGCTCAGGACGAACGCTCTTCCCCGGCCGAAGCTCGCCGGATGAGTCTTGAGAGGATCTCTCAGTGACTCTCACGGCAGTCATGGGGTAGTTGAGTTCGTAGCCAGCGCGGGTGGAGCCGTTCCGCCAGTCGCCGGAGTGGGGCATGAGGCTGTAGGTGAACTCGTGGCTACCCTGGTCGGTCAGGGGGTCGGGCTTGGTCGGCGACCGCAGGAGGCTGATGCGCATGACATTGCCCTCCACGTAGTAGCCGTACTTGCAGTCGTTCAGGAGCGATACGCCGTAGTCGCCCTCGGACAGGTCGGCCCACTTCTGGGCGCACACCTCGAACTGGGCCTGGTCCCACGAGGTGTTGCGGTGGGTCGGGCGGTCGATGGCGCCGAACTGGATCTCGTAGGTGGCGCGGGAGGCGTTGACGGCAACGGGGAAGGCGGCCTTGAGAAGGGTGTGGGTCTCGTGCCAGTCGACCTCGGTGTGGAAGTCGATTCTCGGGATGGAGTCGTAGATATGCAGCCGCTGTGTGATCGAGGAGCGGGAGAAGCGGCGCGTGATCTCCACGGTGGCGCGGATGGGCCCGGTCTCGGTCACCCGGACCGACTCGACGTTGTCGATCTCCCACGCCTTGTCCTCGAAGTAGCGGTCGATGTCCCACGCGTCGTAGTTGAGGGGCAGGTCCTCGAACAGCTGGAGAACGTTGCCGGCCGAGCCAGGCGCCAGCACCTGCCTGCCGGCCCTCTTGTCGTACAGGGACGCGATCTGCCCCTTATCGTCGAGCTCCAGCCGGAAGAAGCGGTTCTCCATCGCCGTTTCAGATACGGACAGCGACGATTCGAAGTCCGGCTCCCTCTGCTCGATGCGGAGGGTCGTGTAGCCGCAGGAGGGCACGCCGCCTACCTGCACGAGCAGACGGCCGTCGCCAGCGACCTGGTGCGGGACGGCGCTGGCTTCCAGGTCTACGAGGCGCGCGCCGCCGGGTAGCGAGCCCGCGTCAACCTCGACGACCCCATCGCGCCGCCACGAGACGGGGTTGAAGACGACCAGCGCGTCGCCGCCAGTGTCGATGCTGTCGGCGATGGCGCGGGTGGCGTCGCCTATCATCGACGCGGCCAGCTCCTGGATGCGGGCGTAGTCCCTCACGGCGTCCTCCTCGGGCTCGCGGGTGATGGAGCCGGGGAGGATGTCGTGCTGCTGGTTGACCAGCAGCAGGTCCCACGCCTCGTAGAGGGCGTCGCGTGGGTAGTCACTGCCCGTCAGCACGTGGGCCATGGCGGCGTAGAGCTCGCTGTCGTGGAGGGCGACCTCGCCCTTGCGGTTGCCCCGCTTGATGATCCCTTTGGACGTGTAGGTGCCCCTGTGCAGCTCAAGGTAGAGCTCGTTCGCCCAGACGTGGTGCGGCCCCGACTCGAGCCGCCGTTCCAGCCCCTCGAGGTAGCCCTGCACCGTGCCGTGCTCGAGGGCGACCGGCGCGCCGAGCTGGCGTATCCGGCGGCCCGTCTCCAGCATCTGGGTTGTGGGGCCGCCGCCGCCGTCACCGTAGCCATAGGTGAAGAGCACGCTGTCGGCCTGGTCCTTCTGCTGGTACATGGCCCAGGTCTCGGCGAGGGTGGGCGCGTCGAGGACGGCGTTACAGGTGGTCGTCCAGGCGTCTCGGCCGGGGGACCTCGCGGTCAGCTGGTGGGCGACGACGGTGCTGCCGTCGATGCCCCGCCATATGAAAGAGTCGTACGGCAGGCGGTTGAACTGGTTCCACGACATCTTGTTGGTCAGGAAGTGCTTCAGCCCGCAACGCCGGAGTAGCTGGGGGAGCGCCCAGGAGTAGCCGAAGGCGTCCATGACGATCAGCGCGTCGCCGCTGCCGCCGAATTCGCGCTCGAAGTAGCGGAGGCCGAAGGTGAGCTGGCGGACGAGGGACTCGCCGGACGGCATGTTGCAGTCGGGCTCGGTCCACATAGCGCCGTTCACCTCCCAGCGGCCCTCGGCAACGCGCCGACGGACGGCCTCGTACAGATCCGGGAAGTCGCGGCGGCAGTAGTCGTAGACCTTGCCCTGGTTCTGCATGAAGGTGAGCTCGGGGTACCGCTCCATCAGGTCGAGCACGGTGGCCACGGAGCGGCCGATCTTGAACCTGTTGACGTCGAGCGGCCAGAACCATGCCAGATCGATGTGGGTCTGGCCGACGGCGATGGCCGTCGGGGCGGGAGGGCTGAAGGTCGATTCGAACAGATCGGAGCTCAACTGCCGGGCGGCGGCCGGGATGGAGTCGTAGAAGGCGTCGCTGCCCGGCTCGCGGAAGTCGACCTGGACTATGGCCCGGTCGAGGGCGCCGAGGATGCGCACCCTGTCGACGGAGTCCTCCGGGAGCGAGAGGGCAACGTCGTAGGCGGTCGTTGCGTCCCAGTAGAAGGCTTCCGCGGTTCGGTCGATCAGCTGTACCTCCGTGCCCGGGTCGAGGTCGGGGTGGGGTCGCATCGAGGTGGGCTGCCAGTCGGTCTTCTTGAAGTCGGGCTTCCAGAAGACGTAGAGGGCAACCAGGTACTGGCGGCCCCCTTCGGCGCTCTCCGCGATGGGGATGTCGTGATGGTAGGCGTCGAGCCCCTGCACCAGCTCGCCGTCGACGTAGGCGAGGGCCTCGGCGTTGAAGAGCGAATGGAGGTAGCCGCCGACCTTGAGCGAGAGCGACACCGGGCTTCCGTCGAAGCGCTCCGGCACGGTGACCCGGGCGCGGAACCAACTCGGTGCGTCGGTGCCGTCCCAGGACTCCAGGGCATCCCATCCCGAATCGTCGAGCGAGGGGGACGCGCCGTCATCGACGTCGCCGCGGTGCATCCGCCAGCCTGTGATCTCCTGGCTGTCCCGGACGACTGCACGGCCGAGCTCTTCGATTCGCTGCTGGAGGCGGGGGATGACGTGCCTGAAGTCGGTGATCATGGCTGCTCCTGAGTTCGTTGCGTATGGAATGAACGGTGGCAAGGATGGGCGATGCAGGGAGTCGGGTCAAGAGCCATGTCACGTGGGGTTTGTGCCGTCTCAACGTCACACCCGAGGGGAGGGCGGGTTTCAAACCCGCCCCTACGGCGGAGGATTGCCGTAGCATCGCGATTGGTGGCCGCAGCCTGGCGATGGTTTGCCGCAACACGGCGATGGGTTGATGCGTAACGGCGGCTTGGAATTGCATGGGTGGATGATGGTATGTTCTTGGGGCGTCATGCTCATGGAGGGATGAGATGGGCTTTGTGTATGTGACGGTGTCCGAGGAGGACAGGATCGCGCTTCTTTCGATGGACGACTCCAGCGGGGAGCTCGCACCTCTGGCTAGCTTCGACGTGCCGGGCCGTCCGGCCCCGATTGCGAGGCACCCCAACGGGAACTTTCTCTACGTGGGACGCCGGGGCGACAACAAGGTCTCGAGCTTCGCCGTCGAGGAGTCCGGGGCCATATCCGCGATAGGCGAGGTGGCGCTGAGGTCCGACCCCTGCTACATGTCCACGGGCAGGCGTGGCCGGTTCCTCCTGTCCGCGTATTACGGGGGCGCGGGCGTCTCGGTGCACCGGATCGGCTCCAACGGCGCAGTCCAGGAACCGGTCGTGCAGTGGGTCGATACGGACACCGGCGCTCACTGCATCCAGACCGATGCCTCGAACAGCTTCGCGTTCGTGCCGCACATAGCTGACAAGGGCCCCAACGCGATATACCAGTTCCGGTTCGACCAGGAGACGGGGCGGCTCTCTCCCAACGAGCCTCCGTTGCTGACACCGCCGACCGTGGACGGTCCGCGCCACTTCTGTTTCCACCCCAGCCTCGACGTGCTCTACACGTCGAACGAGCAGGGCTGCAGCGTGACCGCCTACGCGCTGGACCGAGACACCGGCCTACTGAGGGCCATTCAGACGGTCCCAACGCTGCCCGAGGGCTACTCGGGCGAGAATAGCTGCTCCCAGATACGGATGACGCCGTCAGGGCGGTTCCTGTACGCGCCCAACCGCGGGCACGACAGCATCGCCGCCTTCAGCGTCGACGAGTCGACCGGGCTGCTCACGGCCATTGGCCACACGCCGACGGAGAGCGTGCCGCGCGCCTTTGACATCGATCCTTCCGGGCGGTTCCTGTATGCGGCCGGTCTCGAGACGGGCCGGGTGGCCTCGTACTCCATCGACCAGGGCTCGGGCGCACTCACGCCGCTGGACGTCTACACGGTGGGAGGCGGCCCCATGTGGGTACTGGTGACGCCGGGGGGCTAGGCGCACTGACATACCAACCGGTCCAATGTCACGTCATTCTGAACGGAGCTCTTCGGCAGGCTCAGGACAGGCTCAGCGGAGTGAAGAATCCAAGATGGTGTAGTGCAAGGCTACATAGGGGCACGAGAATGGGGTTGTGCATTGCTTCAACGTTGACTGGGATCCAGAGCGCTGGGACTGGATACCGGCGTTCGCCGGTATGACGGTGTGGCGTGTCGGGCGGCTTCTCATAGCAATGACCCGAAACTGAACTCCGGCCAGGCGCTCTTCCAGCGAAAGGAAATAGGCATGGCTAACCCGCTTATCAGGGACGTGAGGGTGATCCTCACCGAGCCGGACGGCATACGGCTGGTGATCGTGAAGGTCGAGACGACCGAGCCGGAGCTTTACGGCGTGGGCTGCGCCACCTTCACCCAGCGCCCCACCGCAGTGCTGGCCGCCGTGAACGACTACCTGCGGCCATTCGTCATCGGCAAGGATCCCGGGGACATCGAGGACATCTGGCAGTCCAGCTACGTGTCGTCGTACTGGCGCAACGGGCCGGTCCTGAACAACGCGCTGAGCGGTATCGACCAGGCGCTGTGGGACATCAAGGGCAAGCTGGCCGGCATGCCCGTGTACGACTTGTGGGGCGGGAAGGCGCGGGACGCGGCGGCCGTCTACGTTCACGCCAGCGGCAGCGAGCTCAAGGAG
Source organism: Dehalococcoidia bacterium (assembly GCA_965209165.1). Lineage (GTDB taxonomy): Bacteria > Chloroflexota > Dehalococcoidia > Lucifugimonadales > CAJWER01. The sequence continues at coordinate 120,453 of CBDBQI010000004.1, read as the reverse complement.
GTGGAGGACAGCGTCCGCGCCTTTTCGGAGGCGGGACACCACCACGTTAGGGTGCAGATGGCCACGCCGGGGTTCCGGTCATACGGCACGGGCGGCAAAAGCTCGCGCGGAACGGGGCAGGGGCCGCGCGTGGCGATCGACCGGACGCAACGCAGGCCCGGGTCTGGCGAGCTGGAGGAGCATCCGCCCGGCATATTCGAGCCTATGCCGTACATCCGCACCGCGATGGCGCTGTTCGAGCACCTGCGGTCGACCGTAGGGTGGGACGTGGAGCTGCTGCACGACGTCCACGAGCGCATCCCGCCGATACTGGGCGTCGGGTTCGCGAAGGACGTGGAGCGGTTCAAGCTCTTCTTCCTCGAGGACCTGTTCCCGCCGGAGGACAACGACTACTTCCGCATCGTCAGGCAGCAGACATCCACGCCGCTTGCCATGGGGGAGCTATACAACAACCCCCACGAGATCATCCCCATGATCAAGGACCGGCTGATCGACTTCATCCGGGTGCACATCTCGCAGATCGGGGGGCTGACCCCGGCGAGGAAGCTGGCGGCGCTGTGCGAGGCGTTCAGCGTGCGGACGGCGTGGCACGGGCCGGGCGACACGTCGCCGGTCGGGCACGCCGCCAACCTGATGCTCGACCTGAACGCCTGGAACTTCGGAATCCAGGAGTACGCGATATTCGGTGAGCGCACGAGGGAAGTCTTCCCTGGCTGTCCGGAGGTGCGCGACGGGTACATGTGGGCAAACGGCAGGCCCGGCCTGGGTATCGACGTGGACGAGGCCCTGGCGGCGAAGTTCCCCTTCAAGGAGCGCGCCTACGGGGGAGCGTGGGACACGGTACGCCGCGCCGACGGCTCCGTGATACGGCCATGAGGGCCCATAGCGCCTAGTCGACGACTTCCTGGCCGCGGGCCTCGGCGGCTTCTTTCATGCGGGCGTAGGCCTCGTCGAACTCGGGGCTGCCGTCGTCCTCCCACCAGCCGAAGTCGATGCCGCGTATGTCTCCCTCCTCCATGCCGGTGATGCGCTGTGGCCTTGGCTTGCGCGGCGTGTGGACGACGGTGCCGTTGGGCAGGCGCAGGATGCCGATGACCCTCGGGCGCGTCTCCTCGATTGGGAGGTTCGACGCGACCTTTCGCAGCATCGCCTCGTCTACCTCGTAACCGAGCCCCGGCCCCTCCGGCACCGGCGAGAAGCCCTCGTCGACGGGTATGCGCTCGGTGGTGATGTCCTCGGCGTACTGGTCGTCGAGGTTGATCGAGTGGGCCGAGGCGGTCGGCAGAACAGCCATGAAGTGCAGGGTCATCGCCTTCATCAGCGTGCCGCCGGTGAGCTGCATGATGACCTGCATGTTCGCACGTGCGGCGGCGATGCCTCGCTGCATCGTATCGCCGATGGGCCCGCCGAGCATGAAGATATCGGCCATGCCGCTTGCCATCTCGTAGTGCCCGCCCAGTGCGGGCCCGCCTCCGTGGACGATGGGTATCGTGGTCTGGTCGCGGAGCCGCCGCCAGCCGTCCACGTCGGTGCGCGGCAGGGGGTCCTCGATGAAGCCGACGATCGGGTGATGGCGCTCCATCTCGGCGACCAGCGGCTTGACGACGCCCAGGGAGCGCCCCGTGCCGTTGAAGTCGTAGTGAAGCCTTAACCCGTCGGGCGCGACGTCCGCCGCAGCCTCCGCCTGCCGCAGCGGGTCGTACTCGGGGCTCGTGTGCATCTTGAAGACACGGTAGCCCTCGTTCACGGCCCGCTGGATCTCGCCCGCGAACACGTCGGCAGGGCAGGGACGGGTCCAGGCCGCGACCGCTCCGGCGTCCCGGACCTTCTGGCCGAGCAACTTGTAGACGGGCACCTCCAGGTACTTGCCCATGGCGTCGTACAGCGCCGCGCCGAGGCCCAGGTTCACGTCGGCGAGCATGAAGTCGAACGGGCTCCTGCCGATCAGCGGTTCGACCATCGACCTCGGCGGAGGCGGGCCCGGCCAGTCGTAATCTCCGTAGCCGACTATGCCGGCGTCCGTCGACACCTTGAACACCATGCGGCAGTCGATGTCGCCCATCCTGGCTCGGCCCACAGGATTGTCGTAGCGTTCGGCCAGCCTGGGGTGTATTGGGATGATCTCGATGTCTGTGATCTTCAAGTTCGCTCTCCTATCGCCTAGGTAGAAGCTATCTCAAACTGACCAGTATTCGCGGAGCACTGCTCTTCGTCAGGCTCAGGGCAGGCTCTTCGACAAGCCTTCATGCAAATGCTCCACATCACGTTGTGCTGGTGAGCACTGGCCTTCGACAGGCTCAGGCCGAACGTACGCTAGTCTACGACCGTCTGGCCGCGCGCTTTCGCTTCGGCCTTCATGCGCTGGTACGCTTGCTCGAACTCGTCGGTGCCGTCGTCGACCCAGCGATCGAAGTCGATGCCGCGGATGTCTCCCTCCTCAGTGCCCGTGATGCGCTGCACCGGCGCCCATCGCGGGGTGTGGACGGTGCGACCGTTGGGCAGGCGGAGAATCCCGATGACCCGCGGGATGTTTTTCTCCCTTGGGGTGTTGGCGGCGAGCTTCCGTATCATCGACTCGTCGACCTCGTAGCCGAGGCCCGGCCCTTCCGGCACCGGCGAGAAGCCCTCGTCGACCGGTATGCGCTCGGTGGTGATGTCCTCCTCGTACTGGTCGTCGAGGTTGATCGAATGGGCGGAGGCGGTCGGCAGCACGGCCATGAGGTGCAGCGTCATCGCCTTCATCAGGGTGCCGCCAGTGAGCTGCATGATGACCTGGGTGTTGGCCGCCGCCGCTGCCGTCCCGCGCGCCATCATGTCGGCCAGCGGGCCCAGGAGCATGTAGATGTCCGCGACGCCGTTGGCCATCTCGTGGTGACCGGTCAGCGCGGGGAAGCCGCCATGGACGATGGGGATAGTGGTCTGGGCCCGCAATCGCCTCCAGCCGTCTATGTCGGTGCGCGGCAGCGGGTCCTCGATGAATCCGACGATGGGGTGGCGCCGCTCCATCTCGGCGACCAAGGGCTTGACTACGCCGAGGGTCCGCCCGTAGCCGTTGAAGTCGAAGTGCAGCCTGAACCCGTCCGGGGCCACGTCGGCCGCGGCCTGGGCCTGGAGGAGCGGGTCGAACTCGGGGCTCGTGTGCATCTTGAAGACGCGGTAGCCCTCGTCGACGGCCCGGCGGATCTCTCCGGCGAAGATCTCGGCGGAGCAGGGACGGGTCCACGCCGCGACCGCTCCGGCGTCCCGGACCTTCTGGCCGAGCAGCTTGTAGACGGGGACCTCCAGGTACTTGCCCATTGCGTCGTAGAGCGCCGCGCCCAGCCCCAAGTTGAGGTCGGCGAGCATGAAGTCGAAGGGGCTGCGGTCGATCAGCGGCTCGACTTCGGATCTGGGGACAGGGTCGGCCCAGTAGTAGTCGCCGTAGCCGACAATCCCGACATCCGTCGTGACCTTGAAGACGGTGCGGCAGTCGATGTTGGCCATCCTGGCTTGGGCATCGGGATTGTCATACCGCTTAGCCAGCCTGGGGTATATCGGGATGATCTCGATGTCGGTGATTTTCAACCGGACTCCGCTCGCACAGGCACTATGGATTGGCTCTTGATGTCATGCTACCTGGGTCGCGGCCAGATACTCCCCTATCCGGTCTATCACCCTGGCCGGCTCAAACTGGCGCCACACCTTCTAGTTCTGCCACCGGGTCTTGGAGCAGCACGTCGGCCGATATTCCCAGGTGTCTATGAAGCGCGCGAGCCATCGACATGGTAATGTCGCGCTCCCCAGCCAGGACCTCCGACACCTGGTCGCGGCTTCCAATATATGGCATAAGGTCGCGCTGGGTCAGACCTTGCTGGTCCATGTGGAATTCGATTGCGGCGATGGCGCTGGGTAAGGCGATGGCGTGGTGCCTCTCCTCATACAGTTCGACCAGATCGACCAAGACATCGAGCTCATCGCCCTCGGGAGTGCCGATCTCCGCATGGAATAGTTCGGAGATCCTGGCAAGCGCAGCTTCGTAGTCGTCCTCGGTACGTATGGGACTTACGGTCGGCACATCTACACCTCCTGAACATCGATGCTGTCGTACTCAGCATGTGTGCCTATGAAGCGAATGTATACGATGCCGCGCCGGTAGTCGATCTCCACCACCAACCTATAGTCATTGCCCTTCAGCCTGAACACCGCACGTTTGCCCCCAACAGTGCTGGCCCGAGGGTACTGCTCCCTGACTCTCGCAGGAGTATCCCAATCGTCCCTGCGTACTCGCTCGTACCAGCTTTCGAGTGACGGCTTGGCGTCCGGGTGGCGCTCCCAGTATCTTCTGAGAGTGCTCTTCGAAATGATACGCACTACCTAGTCATTGTCGTCATTGTCCAGATTATATCTCCACTTACAGTTTGCGCCATTATCCCGCCCAGGGGAAGGCTAGGGTTGGCTGGTTGGCGTAGCGGGTCATGGTCAGGGTCACCTCTGCGCCTGCGCCCGGCTCCAGGTGGACGGCGAAGGAACGCTCGCCTACGTCGACCGTCGTGCCGTTGGTTGAGGCGGTGTCGATCTGGTGCTCGCCGTATCCGCCGCCCTGCACGATCACGGTCCGGGACTCGACCTGGTTCAGGTTAACCAGCGTGAGCGTCGTCTCCGTCGTCGTCATACCCGTCACGAGTGCGGCGACGTCCTCCGGCACACCGGCGCGGCGGCGGTAAGGGTCGAAGTAGCGGACGCGGGCGTGGAGCGGGTGGCCCTGGCGTCCGGTCGGCATTCCGCCCAGCATCAGCTCGGTCAGCGACTCGGTAAGCGCAGGCGTCAGGCCGTTCATGTCGTCCGACATGCGGGTGTCGGGTGAGGCTGTGTCCTGGCGCACCCCCTCCATCCTAGTGCGCACCTGCTCCAGGGTGTCCTCCAGGGCTGCGACCGGATAGTTAGGGTTGCGGCCGTCCAGGAAGTCTAGCCAGCCGCTGTCCACGCGCTCCCTGTCGGACGGGTCGAGCGTCCAGTAGTAGATCTCCATCGCGCCATCGTCGAAAGGCTCGTCCCTGAAGTCGTACCAGCCCTCGTCGCCGTGCATTCGCGGGTACTGCTTGCGGCCATCGACCACCTTCGCGTTAGAGTTGACGGCGTCGATGACGCCCCTCCACGTATCCACGTACCGGAAGTCGCCTGTTGTCAGCAGGCCGTTGCCGAAGCTCCACGGAGCGCGACTCATCATGGCCGGGCGGTGCTGGATTTTCCCAGTGGCGGGGTTGTACACCGAAAAGCCCCACCCATAGACGCCGCCGTACCACCTGCCGCCGCACTCCCCGCCGATCGTCCCGTCCAGCCCGACGTTGCTCGGCGTTATTCCTCCGTTGGCTTCCGTGCGCTCCACCCAGGCGTCGACGTAGCCGACGAGCCAATCCCTGTAACGCCGCTCACCAGTCAGCGCATAGGCGTTGAATCCCAGCGTCGTGGTGCCCATGTTGAGGGGATGGTCGCCCACGACGTCGTTGTAGTCCTGGAAGTGGATGATCATCTCCTCGAAGTTGCGCTCGCCGTGGCCCGGGTCGAAGCGGCCCTCGATCTCGATGGGGTCGCCGGCCCAGTCCAGCCCCGTCGCCTTTCGCATAAGCGGCCCTCGGCTGCCGTTGAACATGCTGCGAATGACCCTGTGCTCGGGGTCGTAGTTGGGCGCGGCGGGGTCGTCGCCCATGTAGAACCCGGCGAACCGCCTCGTCCGGAGCGCGAACGCGGGGTCCTGTGGGTCCGACAGGCCCTGCAGGAAGAACGCTGAAAAACCCTCGCCGTTGTGCATCCAGTCGAACATGACCGGGAATTCCTTGAAGTACATACCGTCGCGGGCGAAGGGCACGTACTCCGTCCTGGCCTCCGTGTACTGGCGCAGGTGGCCCTCCCAACCCCTCTTGAAGAGGTCGAGCACCACGTCCGGAGCGCCCAGCGCGTGGAGCATGGTCCAGTTCAGGAGATTCTCGGCCGCGTCGTCGGCACCGTCGTCGCCGCCCCACCGGGGGACGCAAAGCAGGTATCCGCGCTCGTCGAAGTAGTGCTCGTAGAACGCCTCACACGCTTCGGCCTCCGCCTTCAGCAGCTCGCGTTCGAGCAGCGCCCAGTGGGGCGGCTTCATCGGGGTCCCTATGCTCAGCGTTGTGTGGTCGGGGTTCGCCGGTCGGCTCATGTCTGGCTCCTTGTAAGGGCTGTGGGCTCGGATTGTGGGGGATTATACTCCGTGGGGGCATCGACAGCCCGCCTTGGGTAACTGTTCAGTATGATGAGAAGGATGTCCCGGCTCGGATTCGCCCGCGGCCCAGCGTGGAAGGGCGACTCGGCGAGTCGCCCCTACATGCGAGTCGCCCCTACATGTGAGTCGCCCCTACCTACATGCGACGGGCTTGCCATCTCATCAAGTCTGAGCAGGCATCGCTTGGGCCCACTGGAGGGTAAACGACGCGTCAGGCGCTGGCCGCGCTATACTTGCCGCGAGACCAGAGGCTTGGAGGGTTCGCATGGAGTGGAAGCAGAGCGAGACTGCGGACGTGATCGACACGCCCGAGATACACGAGGGAGAGGGCGTCATAACCCGGCGGAGGTTCTTCCACGGGGAGGTGACGCTCCCTGTGAAGTTCGAGATATGGGAGCTGCCGCCGGGGGCGAGCGAGGGGTCGCACATCCACGACGGCGCCGACGCGCTGGAGGAGTTCTACTACTTTATCGGAGGCGAGGGCGTGATGTGGATGGACGGGCGCGAGCAGCCGGTACGCCAGGGTGACGCGGTCCTGGCGCCCCAGGGGACCGACCACGGCTTCCGCAACACGGGGGACGAGACGCTGAAGCTGCTGTTGATCTGGGGCCCGCCGAAGGTAGAGGGTTAGGCTGGCTGCAAGGTCCCATCCTCCTCGCTCTGCTCGGAATCACTATGGCCTTGCGAAGGCCGCACACGGTTACGAGAGTGCCATCGTCTCTTAGCATGGTCGAGGCCGACCCCGCCCCAGGTCCCTCGCCAGGAGGCTCGGGACGACACGGTGGTGGCAGGTCGCTGTTTTCGTAGCTATGACGCAGCAGGCGACATGTCGCGTTTGCGTTGACACTGCCGGGAGGGCTTGGGTAGAATCGCCTGGCATTTTGAGGCTGGCAAACCGCGCAGCGAAGGAAACTCTCGAACTAGACGTCTAGCTCGATTGGTTATCGGTAACGGAACAACTCAACAAGGTTCACCCTGAGCATGTCGAAGGGCCGGAAACAAAGGTGGTGCAATGATCTCGCTTCACGTTTACCTGACAGCCAAGGCTGGCATGGAGGACGCGCTCGACGCCGCGGTCTGCGAGGACTGGCTTCCGGCGATGGCCGAGCAGCCCGGCTTCATCAGCGCGGCCTCCGTCAAGCCCTTCCTGGACAGCGACCTGGAAGCACTCGGCGCACTGAAGCCGGACGCGGAGGTGGAGGCCGTCTGCTTCTGGGAGTCCGAGCAGGCGCGGCTGGACTGGGTCGCCCGGCCCCTGCATGACGAGGTCTTCGCCAGGGTCGTCGACGCAGCGGACAGCGTCTCCTACACGCTCCAGAACGTGGACAAGAGCTGGGGCGTATAGAGTGACGTTCCGGCGCGATACGCGCCTGACAGTGTGATGGACCAGCACGCCATAGGACATGGGGCTTCGGCGCTGAGTGCGGGGCGGCTGGCGTGCGAGAGGATGGGCCTGCTGCCATCCGATGTGCGTCCCGCCGACGAAACCGAGGCCTACCGCGTCCAGGATGCCTTACACGGGCTGCTCGAGGCCGGCGGCTTCGGCAGCCCGGCCGGGCACAAGATCGGCTGCACGACGCCGGTGATGCAGAGCTTCCTCGGCATCCGCAACCCGTGCGCGGGGGCAGTCTTCGACTCCACGATGCGCGAGGGCTCCGGCTCGTTCGATTTCGACCGGCTGCTCCACCCTGGCGTCGAGTGCGAGATGGCGGTACGGCTGGGCGCGGACCTCCCGCCGGACGGCGCGCCGTACGACAGGGACTCCGTCGCTCCGGCCGTGGGCGCGGTCATGGCCGCCATCGAGCTTGTGGACGACCGATGGGTCGACTACAAGTCCGTGGACACGCCTACGCTGATCGCGGACGACTTCTTCGGTGCCGGATGCGTGCTGGGGCCTCCAGTGCGGGACTGGCAGGCGCTGGACCTGACGGCTGTCGAGGGCTCCATGTACATCAACGGCACAAGCGTCGGTTCAGGCACCGGGGCCGACATCATGGGCCACCCGTTCGAGGCGCTGGCGTGGCTGGCGAACTCGATGGCAGGTCGCGGGAAAGGACTCCGCGCCGGCGAATTCGTACTGCTGGGCAGCCTGGTCGAGACGAAGTGGGTAGAGCGCGGCGACCTCGTCACCATTGAACAGCCGGGACTGGGCAGCGCGGGCGCCCAGTTCTGAGCCCACCCAGAAAGCCCCCCATAAACGGCGCGAAGAGGGTGCCAGCCGCATAGCATGTCTGTGGTAGAATCGCAACGGGCTCTGGGAGCCCTGTGGTCGCCTTATGGCCGAAGGCAATCAAGACAGGCGGCCGGAGGTAGGAGAATGGCTACTAGGGATAACGTCGCCCTGACTGCCCACCTGATGCGCAGGGCCGGGTTTGGCGAGCCGCCGGCTGAGGTCGAGGCGCTGGCGGAGCACAGCTACGAGGACCTGGTGGAGATGCTGCTGGACCCGCAGTGCCAGCCCGACGCAGACCTCGACCTGCTCTACCGCTACCATCCGGGCGCCGAGCGGAGCCTGAGCCTGCCGCCCGGTCAGCTCAACTGGCTCTGGCGCATGGTGACGACAAAGCGGCCGCTGCAGGAGAAGATGGCGCTGTTCTGGCACCACGTGTTCGCAACGGGCGACTCCAAGGTCGAGAACTCGTACCAGATGCTGGCGCAGGTGCAGATCTTCCGCGATCACGGGATGGAGAATTACCGGGACTTGCTGGTCCACCTGGCGCGCGACCCCGCCATGCTGTACTGGCTGGACCAGAACGAGAACCACAAGCGGTCGCCCAACGAGAACTGGGGCAGGGAGCTGCTCGAGCTCTTCTCAATGGGGACGAGCAACTACACCGAGAAGGACGTGTTCGAGTGCTCGCGCGCCTTCACCGGCTGGACGATGGGCGCGAAGATACACCACCTCCTGTGGGGACCACACCTCTGGCCGTTCGAGTTCCACGCGGAGGACCATGACACGGGCAGCAAGAGCTTCCTGGGGCACGAAGGGCAGTTCGACGGTGAGGACGTGATCGACATCATCGTGCGGCAGCCGGCCTGCCACCGGTTCATCATGCGCCACCTATACAACTTCTTCGTGGCCGACGAGCCGCAGGTGCCAGCATGGCCCATCGAGCCGCCGGGCAACCCTGAGGCGATCCGGGAGATGTGCCGTGTGTTCGTCGAGTCGGGCTACGAGATGAAGCCGGTGCTCCGCTACATGTTCAACTCCGACTTCTTCAAGAACGCCCGGTACCGGAAGGTGCGCAACCCGGCCGAGGTTGTAGCCGGAACGCTGAGGCTGACGGGCGACCTGAACTCGCCCGATCCGCGCTGGGGCGAGCTGGGCAACCAGACCAGCTACATGGGCCAGGCGCTGCTCGACCCGCCGAGCGTGGAGGGATGGCACACCGGCCGGGAGTGGATCAACAGCGGCGCGCTCATCAACCGCGTCAACTTCATGGCCGACCAGATGCGGAACGTGGAGAACCCCGGCGTCAGCGACATCGTGGAGCGGGTGGCGGCGAGCAACGGCCGGGACATGACTCCTGAGCACCTGGTCGACGAGTGCCTGAAGATTCTAGGGCCACTGGAAGTGAGGGAGAAGACCCGTTCCGAGCTGGTCGAGCAGGCCGGGGCGGCGGGGCCGATAGACATGACGAGCGACACTGGATACGACGAGTTCAAGGGTCGCGTCGGCGAGGTGATGGCGCTCATCGCCGGAACGCGGGAGTACCAGTTCGGGTAGAGGAGCGAGTAGGCGCCTACGGATCGCGAGAGAGTCACAGATGACGACAACTACGACCCTCGACGAAGTGGCCGAGGAGTACAGGGAGACCAGCGGCAGGCTGCTCCAGCAGGCGGATGCTGAGTTCGAGAAGGGCGACTTCCTCCAGGCGTCGGAGAAGGCATGGGGCGCGGTATCCCAGTACCTCAAGGCCATGGCCACTCAGCGCGGACTACCACATCGCGTTCACAGAGAACTGCGGCTGGTGGCCAACGACCTCGTGGAAGAGACTGGACAGAGGCGAATCGGCGAATTGTTCGGCCTAGCCGAAAGCCTGCACGCCAACTACTATGAGGCGTGGATGCCTGAACGGGAAGTCAGGGACCGCATAGACGACATGAAGGAGTTGATAGGCATACTGGGTGCAGTTCCCCGACCGGAGGGAGCGCCCAAGCGTTCAGTACGTCGACGTGCATTCATCAGGGACCGTGGAGACGGGTAAGGCGTAAGGCTCGGGGAGCAGGAACAGGAGCAAGCGACATGACAACTAAGCAGAAGGACCCGGTACTGGTTGTGGTGCAGCTCAGCGGGGGTAACGACTACCTGAACACCGTCATACCGCACAGCGACCAGAACTACTACGACAACCGGCCAACGATACGGTACGCCGACGAGGACATCCTGCGTATCGACGACGACATGGCGTTCAATCCCCAGATGGCCGCCCTCAAGGACCTCTACGACGAGGGCAACATGGCGGTCATCCACGGGGTCGGCTGGGAGAACTCGACCCGCTCCCACTTCCGTGCGATGGACATCTGGCACACGGCCGAGCCCGACGTGGTCGGCACCGAGGGCTGGCTGGGCCGCACGATTCGCGAGCTGGACCCGGGGGGCGACAATCCCGTAACGGCGGTGAACGTCGGTTACGGGCTGCCCAGGGCGCTGCTTGCGCCCAATGCATCCGTGGCCTCGGTGTCGGACCTGGAGGCGTACGGGATGCTCAGCTCCATCGAACAGCAGGAGCAGCGCGAGGCTATGCTGCAGCGGTTCGCCAACATGTACGCGCCTGCCATCGGCACCGGCCCGGTGATGGAGTACATCGGCAACACGGGGCTCGATGCCCTGAAGGGCGCCGACATGCTGAAGGTCGCGCCGGGGCAGTACGAGTCCAGCGTGGAGTACGAGTCCGGCAACCCGCTGGCCCAGAAGCTGCGCGACGTGGCCCGCATCCACTTCTCGGGCCTCGGGTCGCGCATCTTCTACACCGAGCACGGCGGATTCGACACCCACGCCTCGCAGGTGGGGAACCACCCGAAGCTGTGGAACGAAGTGTCATCGGCCATAGGCGACTTCTGGGACGACCTGCGTGAGCATGACTCGGACAGCAACGTGCTGATGTTTGTCTTCTCGGAGTTCGGGCGGCGGGTTAAGGAGAACGGCTCGGGCACCGACCATGGGGCCGGAGGCGTCGCATTCGCCATCGGGCCGGGAGTCCGGGGCGGGATGCACGGGGAGTACCCGGAGACGCGGGCGGAGGCCCTTGTGGACGGCGACCTTGCCCCGGGCATCGACTTCCGCAGCACGTACACGACGATTCTCGAGGACTGGTTCGGGCTCGACGCGGCCCCGATGGTGAACGGGCGGTTCGAGAAGCCCGCGTTCGTCGAGAAGTAGTCGCAGACGGGGGTAGATCAATGCTGATCACAGCCGCGGCGGGCAGGGCCTGGCAATTCAGCCACTCCCTTGGCCGCCCCACGAACGAGCACAACGGCAAGACGGGCGGCTACCGCTTCCCCATCGACCTGATTGCCGCGCCGGACGACATCCTGTTCGTGCTGAGCAGGGGCCTAGGCTACCAGGAGGACTTCGGGCGCATCGGGAAAACGACACTGGACGAGGAGCACCTGGGAGACTTCGCGCGGCGTGAGTTCACGTGGCCGGCCGGGATGGCGATGGCCCAGGACAGCAGGATCTTCGTAACCGACGAGTGGGAGCATCACGTGGCGGTATTCCCGTCCGACGTGCTGTACCCGTACCCCGAGTTCAACCCTGACGGGGAGCGCATCGGCCAGTGGGGCGAGGCTGGCTCGGAGCCGGGCCAGCTCAAGGCGCCCAGCGGCATCGAGGTCGACGCGGACGACAACGTCTACGTGGTCGACACGGGCAATGACCGGGTGCAGAAGTTCACGAAGGACGGCGAGTACATCCTCGGCTGGGGCTGTTCGGGCAAGGAGCCGGGGCAGTTCGACCGGCCCTGGGGCATGACCATCGACCGCGAGGGCTTCGTGTACATCGCCGACTGGGGCAACGACCGGGTCCAGAAGTTCACCGGCGACGGCGAGCTCGTGCTGTCCTTCGAGGGGACGAAGGAGGACGGCGGCGACCTAAGCCACCCCGCGAACGTCGCGGTGGACAGCGAGGGCGACGTGTACGTGACGGACTGGGGCAACCTGCGCGTGCAGATCTACGAGCCGGAGGGCGACGTGATCGCGGCCCTGTACGGCGACGCGATACAGCTGTCCAAGGCAGGCGAGTACATCATCAGGCGCGATTCGTCGACCATCGTCGCCTTCCAGCAGGTCAAGGACTACGTGCCCATGGGGCTTTTCGAGCGCCCGACGGGCATCGAGGTCGACGACCAGGACCGGGTCATCGTCTGCGACACGAGGGGCCGCCTGCAGGTCTACGCGAAGGACAAGAACTTCGTGGCACCGGAGCTGAAGGCGGAGCTTCTCTAGCGACCTAGCGCTGGCGATAGCCGGAGTGAATTCGCTGGCCCTGAGCTTGTCGAAGGGCAGTGCTCCCCCAAGTCAACTGGTCCTGGTTGTCTCTGCCCATCAGGGCGCGGGCGCGTCGATGTGAATGAGGTCCTCGGCCCGCAGCTCCCCCCACAGGTCGGCGGGTACGGGATGGGCCGCCATCGCCAGGTTCTCCTCCAGCTCCTCGATCGAGCGCGCGCCGGGTATGGTCGCGGCGACCGCCGGGTGGGCGAGCCCGAACTGCAGGGCCGCCGCTTTCAGGGGCACCTCATGGCGGTCGCAGACCTGCTTGATGCTGCGGGCCTTCTCGAGTACGTCGCGCGGGGCCGGCAGGTAGTTGAAGGTCGTGTCGTCCGAGAGGTCGGACGCGAGTATGCCGCTGTTGTAGGGCCCGCCGAGGACGATGCCGATGTCCTTCTCCACGCAGAGGGGGAGCAGCTCCTCTAGCCCCGACTGGTCGAGCAGGGTGTACCGGCCCGCCAGCAGGAAGCAGTCGGGGTCGGCCTCGCGGGCGAACCGGGCGAGCATCTCCCACTGGTTCATCCCCGCGCCGATGGCTCCGACGACGCCCTGTGACCGGAGCTCGTACAGGGCCGGAAACGCCTCGTCCCGGGCCTGCTCGAAGTGGTCGTCGGGGTCGTGGATCATGACGATGTCGACGCGGTCGAGGCGCAGGCGGCCAAGACTCTCGTCGATGGACCGGAGCACGCCATCGCGCGAGTAGTCGTAGGTGGGCTCCAGTCTGGGCAAGTCGACGAACTGGTCGCTATCGGGCTGCTCGGCGACGGGCTCTAGTAGCCGGCCGACCTTGGTCGAGAGGACGTAGTCGCCGCGCGGTATGGTCTCAAGGGCGTCGCCGAACAGCATCTCGCTGCGCCCGCTGCCATACAGCGGCGCGGTGTCGAAGTATCCGATGCCGAGCTGGTGGGCGCGCCGTACCGTCTCGACGGCCGTCGCCGCCTCCACGGCCGTGTACAGGCCCGCAAGGGGCGCGCCGCCCATCCCCACGCGGGTGACGTGTACGCCGGTGTTGCGGATTTCATTCTTGTCGTGGGGAGTCACTGCCACAAGCTCACAATGACTTGCCCCCAGTATCCTTCTATGGCCATTGCGGATACCTCCCGTTGACAAGTCGAGGCATCAGTCTGCGGCCTGATCATAAGCCATCGATCCCAATGCGTCATACTCGTCCTCCTCGTCCTCGTATTCTTCAACAAGGCCAACGTCGCTAAGCGCGCTCATGAACACTTCACGTCCGCTCCCAATCTCCTTCCCCATCGCCTGTCCAATGAGCTTTAGCATCGCTTCCCCGCGTTCCAGGAAGAATTCATCGAATCTGTCTGACTGTAGATGTTGAGGATTGATCCAGTGTGCTCTCAGAACTTCATCCAGCAAGTCTTCGCTGATACCGGACCTAAGGCCATTGAGATAGGTGGAAGGACTTCGCCCCCCGATCCTGCGGTTGGTGACCGCATCAATTGGGGTCTTGTTAATGACCGAGTTGTATATCCTCGGAGGTATCTGTGGATTGGAGCGCTCGCACCATGCCCGAGGGAATATGTGATGAATGTCAATACTTTGTGCCATCCACGTGGCGATTGTCAAATGTTCTCCGGTGAGCCAGTCTGCGGCGCCGTTCTTCATCTGCAAGGCGTAGAGACCCTTGTATGCCGCGCTGTTACGTGTGCGGAGAGACAACAGACGTTCAGGGATGAAGTTAGCTTCGCTCACTAGCGTTGGCTCGGAGCCGCCGCGAATGAATGAGGCAACTTCGGTGAGGTCAAGTGCGAACTGCGTCTCTATCGTGCCACCATACGACTCTCCAAACACACCTGACCAGTACCATCGCTCCAGCTTGGCCTTCGCCTCGGCAGTGTTCAGTGCATGATCCAACTCCACATGAATCGCAGCCAGGGGCACCAACTGAGTGCCGTAGGGTACGTCATGGCTCTTGAACACAAACTGAGTGAGAAGGAATTTGGCCGCAGCCTTGAATCCATCTTCAACCTTGTCTGCCCAATACTCGTACTCCTGCAACGTAAGGTTGAGTATGTCGCGTCTCCTGCATCCAATAGCTGGTACCGAACGTCCTGATGCACCAGCCTCTACTGCCTGCCTGCGACGCTCTTGTGTGGCAAGGAGAGCTACTGCCTGAAGGAACTGGTCTGCCGTGACTCCCTGTAGAGTACCCAAGTACTCCGACATGCGAGCCTGCCTGGCGGCCCAATCATCTCGAAGTGCAAATCCTTCGGCAGCAAACGAGGCTGTGACCAACTCAAACACGGTCAGTACGACGCCTCCAGTGTTGACCTTTTCGAAGACAGTACAAACAGCCTCCTTTGGGGTATCTTCCGTTAGGTTGATTACCGGTAGTTGGTACCCTACGAATTCGCTTAGGATCGACGAATTGAATCGCTGAAAGAAAGCTGTGGCGTTCGACGCTGGGTGCTCTGCTTGACAATCGTTCCAGAACTGAATGTACCCCAGCATCCATTCGATGCTATCTAGTAGACGCTCCGTCGGTATCGCGTGGTTCGCGTACTCGAAACTCACTTCAGACAGGTCGAGAACAGTCTCGCGGCCAAAATCGCGCGTCATCCTGCGATCCTCCGGGACACTGAATACCGCGTCCTCTTGGTCCACCGAATCGTTCATGGCTTTCAGCATGTCAATGTAGTACCAACGCCTGATCTTCTTGCCCCTGTTGTCTTTCGTGTCAACAGGACCAGGATGTAGCATGGCCTGATATAGGGAAGTAAGTCGCTGCTGGCCGTCAAGCAGGAAGACACCTGGCCTAATTCCATTCAATCGGACGCCCTCAATGGGGCGCGTGCCGAATCTGATGTCTGCATCTGCGTCGAGCGTCATGATGGCTCCTACCGGGAAGCCTCTGGAGATACTTGCCAGGAGCCCACGAATCCGGTCATCGTCCCATACCCAGCCCCTCTGGAAATCTGGGAGTTGGAGTTGTCCGCTCTGCACTTGGTCAAGTAGACCACTCAGAGCTACTGGATTGACTTTGAACATCTGACTCTCCTCATATCTGCGTCAAGTGGGGTCCGTCTCCGCCTAATCTACAACATCCCGGTTTGGCGGGGGGCTGGGCGGGTGCAGGTTGATGCTAGGCGGATGGGGGCGGCCTGGTCTGAGGACTCGTGGAGGGCCTGCATGGCGTCGAGGACGTGGTAGGCGAGGCTTGCGTCGATGCGTGAGGGTCTGCCCTCGGCGATGGCCGACGCCATCTCGGCTGCGCCGATGCCTCGGCCTCCCTCGTCGAACCTCAGCGGGACCTCCTCCCAATCAGCACCGCCGACCTTTACCCTGACCGGGCCGCCGAAGTTGTTGGGGTCTGGGACGCTGAGTGTGCCGCTGGTTCCGTAGACCTCGATCCTGGGTGACTCCGACCCCCACACGTCGAAGCTCATAGTGACCGTTGCAGGAGGGCCGGACGCGAACTCGAGGAGGCCGGCCACGTGGGTCGGCACCTCGACCGGGAAAGAGACGCCCGGGTGTATGTCGCTCGTCCGCACCTCGCTCGTGACCCTTGCGAGCCCGGTGACGCTGGCAATGGGCCCCAGCAGCACGACGAGGGCCGTGAAGTAGTACGGCGCCATGTCGAACACCGGCCCGCCGCCGCGCAGGTAGAAGAAGCCCGGGTTGGGGTGCCAGTGCTCGTGGCCCGGGCTCGTGAAGGAGGCGGAAGCGCCTATCGGCTCGCCGATCACTCCCTCGTCCAGGACCATGCGGCTCGTCTGTATCCCTGCGCCCAGGAAGGTGTCGGGGGCGCAGCCCACCATCACGCCCGCCTCGGCGGCCTCGCGCACGATCTGCGCGCCGCCCGCCCTCTCGATAGCGAGGGGCTTCTCGGAGTAGACGTGCTTGCCGGCCCGTATGGCTGCCAGGGCCACGTCGACGTGGGTCTGCGGCGGCGTCAGGTTGATCACCAAGTCGACGTCAGGGTCGGACAGCATTTCGGCGACCGTGCAGGCCCTGGGGATGGCGTAGCGCTCTGAGGCTTCCCTGGCGCGTTCGTACTGGATGTCGGCGCATCCTAGAACTTCCAGGTGGTCGTAGACGGGCAGGTGTCGGAAGTACCGGTTGCTGACACTACCGCAGCCGATCACGCCTATCCCGAGGGGGGTCTTCTCACTCACCGGCTGGCCCAGAGCATGCCGCGCTTCGCTATCTCCATCACCTCGGGCACGTCGAAGTCGTCGAGCTTGTGGCCGAGCGAGGAGTAGAAGACCCGGCCCGCGCCCCACATGCGCTTCCAGACGACGGGCATCACGCACCCCGCGATCCAGGAACCCTCGTATGGGGCCGTGCTGCTGACCTGCTGGTCGCCTGTGAAGGTGGTGGTCGCCACCACCTCGTTGCTGGGGTCGACGTGCATGTAGTACTGCTCGGTCATCATCTTGAAGTCGTCGAGGCCGGCGGTGATGGGATCGTCGCGGTCGACGATGTTGACCTCGTAGTCGACGTAGCCGCCCGGGTGGGAGACCCACTGGCCGCCGACCATAAACTGGTAGTCGGTGCTCATGCGGAAGGAGTCACCCATGCAGCCGTGCCAGCCCGATATGCCAACGCCGCTGTGCACGGCTGCCAGGAGGTTCACCTCCTGCTCCTTCGTGATCTCGCCCTGCGTCCAGATGGGGACGATGAGGCTCAGCTCCTTCAGCCTGTCGAGGTCCAGGTATGCGTCCAGGGTGTCGGACACCTCGACGGCGTAGCCCTGGCTTTCGAGCCACGGGCCGAAGATCTCGGCGCACTCCTTCGGCGAGTGTCCCGGCCATCCTCCCCATACGAGCAGGGCTGACTTCAAGGCCGACCTCCATTCCGGACGGCCATGCAGTGTATCATCTGCCCGTCGCCGGGACGGTGATGGGAGATAGATCAGGAGACGTTTGCACAACGCAGTGGCGCCGGGGACAAGACCCCTCCCTCGCCCCTCTGGGTGGGGGACGGTTCCTGGGGACAGGAATCCTGCCTCCGCAGGAACGACGACTATATGGGCGCGCGCAATGACAGGTTGTTCAAAGGCCTCCTCAGGGGGAAGAAGTCAAAGCCTCCCCCGACTCTGAACACGTACGGAGGTAGCTGACATGGGTGTGCCGCTTCGGTGGGGGATCATTGGCACGGGCAAGATTGCCGCGGCTTTCGCGGAGGCCCTGGAGCACACGGACAGCGGCGACTTGGTTGCCGTGGCGAGCAGGACTGAGGCCAACGCCGAGCGATTCGGCGAGACGTACGGGGTCGAGCGCAGGCACGCCTGCTACGAGGCGCTGGTGAACGATGCCGACGTCGACGCCGTCTACGTTTCGACGCCCCACCCGATGCACGCCGAGTGGGCTATCAAATGCGCCGAGACGGGCAGGCACATCCTGTGCGAGAAGCCGATGACCCTGAACGAGGCAGACACCATGGCGGTGGTGGAGGCGGCGCGTCGCAACGACGTCTTCCTGATGGAGGCGTTCATGTACCGCTGCCACCCGCAGACGGAGAGGCTCGTCGAGGTGCTCCGTAGCGGGGTCATCGGGGAGGTGAAGCTGGTGCGGGCGACGTTCGGCTTCCGGCTCCCCCTCGACCTAGAGGAGCGGCACATCGCCAACAGGCTCGGCGGGGGCGGAATCCTTGATGTGGGCTGCTACACGGTATCGATGAGCCGCCTGGTGGCCGCGACGGCCCTCGGAGTCGACGTTGCGGAGCCCCGCGAGGTGCACGCGGTCGGGCACGTCGGGCCCGAGAGCCGCGTCGACGAGTACACGTCGGCGACGCTGCTGTTCGATGGGGACATCGTCGCGGAGGTCTCGTGCGCCGTGCGGCTGGTGGTGGGCAGCGAGGTGAGGATCTACGGCACCGAGGGGCATATCGTCGTGCCGGAGCCGTGGTTCTGCAGCGGGCGCGAGGGCGGCACCAGTCACATCGAGGTCCACCGCGCGGACGAGGAGCCCGAGCGGGTACCCGTGACGACCGATCGGTGGCTGTACGCCATCGAGGCCGACCACGTTGCCGAGAACATCGACCGGCGCGAGGCGAGCTTCCCGGGCATGACGTGGGAGGACTCGCTGGCCAACATGCGGACGCTGGACCGGTGGCGGGCGGCTATCGGCGTCGAGTACGACGCTGAGATGCCCGAGGCGCTGACGGTGCCCGTCCATGGCCGACCGCTAGCACGTCGCAGCGACGCCAAGATGACGTATGGGAGCGTGGACCGCGTCGACAAGCCAGTGTCGCGGATCGTGATGGGCACACTCAACCGGCACGACCTGCGGCACGCGTCGGTGATGTACGACGACTTCTTCGAGATGGGCGGGACATGCTTCGACACGGCCAGGACTTACGGAGATGGCCGGTCGGAGGCGACCCTTGGCAGGTGGCTTCGGAACAGGGACGTGCGCGAGCAAACCGTCGTGGTGACGAAGGGGGCGCACACCCCCAACTGCTACCCGGATGTGGTGACGACCCAGCTCGCGCAGAGCCTCGACGCGCTCGGCACCGACTACGTGGACATCTACCTGCTGCACCGGGACAACCTCGAGGTGCCCGTGGGCGAGTTCGTGGACGTACTCGACGAGCATGCGTCCGCGGGCCGGATCCGGGCATTCGGCGGCTCGAACTGGACCATCGCCCGGTTCCAGGAGGCGAACGAGTACGCGGCGAAGCACGGCAGGGCGGGGTTCGCCGTGCTGAGCAACAACTTCAGCCTGGCGCGGATGCTCGAACCGCCGTGGGAGGGCTGCGTCTCCGCGTCGGACCCGGAGTCCAGGCGGTGGCTGGAGGCCGGGCAGGTGCCGCTGCTCTCGTGGTCGAGCCAGGCGCAGGGATTCTTCGCCGGTGATGGGTCGACGGCGTTCCCCGCCTCGTGGCACAGCGACGACAATGTGGAGCGCCGGGAGCGGGTGCGCAGCCTTGCGCAGGAGAAGGGCGTCGATCCGACGACTATTGCGCTGGCTTACGTGCTGGCCCAGCCGTTCCCGGTGTTCCCCATCATCGGGCCCGCCACGATGCGCGAGACCGTGTCGTCACTGGAGGCGCTCACAGTTCAGATCACCCCCGACGAGGCTGAGTGTCTGAGTCTCGTACAGTGACCGCCTGGGATGGAGGTGGAGATATGTTTGCCGATACCGTCGACAGGCTCGACGAGGTGTTCCTAAAGGTCGAGGACCTCGAGGGCATGAGGACTTTCTATCGGGACGTGCTGGGTTTCGGCGAGGAATTCCACCACCCCGGTTGGGGATCGGGCTTCAAGATGGCGGGTGCGTCGCTTGTTCTCACAGCCTCTGACAACGCTGCCTCGGGTGTCTCGCTGGTGTTCGCCTGCGGAGACATCGAACGCAGCCTGCGCGCTGTGACTGAAGCCGGGCTGGTCGTGACCCACCCGCTGTCGGAGGGTCACTGGGGCTCGATGGTCGCCGGCTTCGAGGACCCTGAGGGCAACACCATCTACCTGGAGCAGCCCAACCGCCAATCCTGAGAGGGGCTGCGGCGAGAGAGGAGTGCCCGTCACCGTGCGGAGGAGTCCCCATTCCCGTATCGAGTACGGGGCAGGCTCCTCGGCAGGCTCAGGACAGGCTCAGTGTTCCCTCCAAATGGAGACGCCTGGATAACGCAGTCGAGCCCAGGAGAAGACCCCACCCCTCGCCCCTCTGGGTGGGGGACGGTTCCTGGGGACAGGAATCCTGCCTTCGCAGGAACGACGATATACCTGCGACTTAGGAACTCGCACGGCGGTTGCGCAAGGGTCTGTCCATGGGCGAGGCCGAGGGCGGGTTTGAAACCCGCCCCTACGAGAGAGGCGTTCGTTTGGGGAGTGGCCTAGCTGTATAATTCGGCCCAGCGCCCGCAAGGCCGACTGCGGGCAGTCTGACAGAGGAGATCGAAATGCCCACCGTTCAGCGCGTTCTAGGGGCCTATGTGATGGTGATAGCGCTTGCCGTCGCCGTGAATTTCATCATCACGCCCTTCATCTTCGACGGCAAAGACGGGTACCCCATATGGGATGTCCTGGACTTCTTCATGGCGGCAGCGATACTGATCGTCTTTGCCGCGAGCTGCTGGGACATGTGGCGCCTGTGCAAGGAGGGGGACGACGCCGACCTGAAGCGCTACATCAACGTGAACGTCGCCTTCTTCGCCGCCAGCGTGCTGCTGCTCCTCTTCTTTTCGAACTGGGCCGCCCACCTAGTGAAGCACGCCAGCTTGGAGGACTTCACCATCTGGGCGATAATCGACGCGATACTGCCGCCCATCCTGGGGGCCGGGGGGCTCAGGCTCTGGATGAAGTCCTAAAGCTCGTGCGGCGCCTGGGTGGTCGTGGCTGACACGTGCCCGCTGTGCGGCTCAGACGCATCCCCGTTCCATAGCGTGCGGAACCGCGCGATGAGCCGGGACTTCGTGCACTGCAAAGTGTGCGATCTCGTCTCCGTGCCTCGTCGATTCCACGTCGGGGACGAGGCCGAGCGGAAGCGGTACCTGGAGCACAACAACGACCCGGACGATCCCGACTACCGCGCATTCCTGGACCGGCTGTGGAGCCAGTTGAAGCCGCGCCTCCAACCCGGCTCGAAGGGGCTGGACTACGGCGCGGGGCCCGGGCCCGCCCTGGCGGCGATGATGGCGGAGGACGGCTTCGACGTTTCTGTCTACGACAAGCACTTCCACCCCGACCGGGCGATCCTGGGGCACGTCTACGACTTCATCGTGTGCACCGAGACGGCTGAGCACTTCGACGACCCGGCGCGAAGCTTTCGCGAGCTTAACGGCCTGCTGGGAGCCGGGGGATGGCTGGGGGTGATGACGGCGATGCTGGACGATTGGGCCGATTTCCCGGAGTGGTACTATCACAGAGACCCCACCCACGTAGCCTTCTACGGCAGGCGCACCATGCAGTGGATCGCGGATTGGCACGGGTGGCGGGCCAGCTTTCGGAAGGACAACGTGGTCTTGTTCCGCAAGGAATTGTGAATGGAGAAATGGACGCCTCAGCAGGAACCACCCATGCCTATTGCGACCGGCACACCAAGGGATAGAGATGGCTCCGCCATCGCCACCTCGAACTGACTATTGCGGCCGGGGACTGGACAGGGGACAGTTCCTGCAGCAGGAATCCGGCTCGGGGGCCGGAGTGACGGATTGGGCTGCGGCTACTTTCGTGCCAACATGAACCTGAACGAGCTGTTCGCCGGAATGGAGCCCGGGGCGATCGTTACGATTGCCGGGGTTGGGTATGTCGAGGAGGTTCCCGCCCGGGATGCCCCCGCGGGGTGGCCGATGGGCATCGCGCGGAATGCAGACGGCGACCTGTTCGTCGTCGACTACTGGGGCCACCGGATCTGGCGGATCGATATGGACGGTGTTCTGCGCGAGTTTGCCGGGACGGGTGTGCCCGGGAACTCAGGGGATGGAGGGCCCGCATCCGAGGCCAGGTTCGACCAGCCCCACGACCTGCGCATCGACGACGACGGCAACCTCTACGTCTCGGACCTGGGGAACTCCACGATCAGGCGAATCGACGCCGCATCAGGCATCATCACGACCATAGCGGGCAGCGGGGCGACGGGGCGCGGGGGCGACGGCGGGCCCGCGGTCGAGGCGGAGCTCGACACGCACTGCGGTATCGCCATCGACCGGGACGGCAACGTATTCATTTCGAGCGAGTGGGCGAACAACATCCGCCGCATCGACGCCCGGGCGGGAATCATCGACAGGTTCGCGGGGTGGGACGCGCGGCACCACCCGTCGGAGGACGGGGACAGCCGCCCAGCGTCGGGTCCGGGCCTCAGCATGGGCGGCTACCACGGCGACGGCGGCCCCGCAGATACGGCCGGGTTCCACCACCCGGAGCACCTGGCGTTCGACTCGTGGGGCGACCTGTACGTGTGCGACAACTCGAACCACCGGATACGCAAGATCGACATGGAGTCGGGCATCGTGACGACGGTGTTCGGCAACGGGCAGGCGGCGTCGAACGGCGACGGCGGGCCGGCGGTCGAGGCCAGCGTCTTCATGCCCGACTCCATCTATTTGGACGCGCACGACAACCTGTACGTGGGCGAGAAGTACGGCTTCAGGATTCGCCGCGTGGACGGGAAGACAGGCGTCGTGGAGACGCTGGTGGGCACAGGCTCGCCCGGCTTCGGCGAGGAGGGGCTGCCAGGCCCGGAGACGCGCTGCAACTCCTGCGAGGTGGGGCTCTGGGCCGACCCGGACGGCACCGTGCTGTGGTCGGACTGCTCCGGCAGGGTCAGGCGGTACGACGCCGAGACCGGCATCGTCACGACCGTGCTTGGGGGCACGAGCGTACACGACGGCGAGGAGGCCACTGCGGCCTTCCTGCGCGGGCCGGGCGGGATCTCGGTCGGTCCCGACGGGCACATATACATCGCGGACGTGTGGAACCAGCGCATACGTGCCATCGACCCTGAGAGGGGCACAATCCGCACCGTGGCGGGGAACGGCGCGCGGGCCCACGGGGGCGACAACGGGCCGGCCACGGAGGCGTACCTGGGCAACCCCCACGACGTCTCGGTCGACTCGCGGGGTCGGGTCGTTATAGCCGACACGAGGCACGGCCACGTACGGCAAGTGGACGAGGACGGCGTGATCCGGGTCGCGGCCGGGGCGGGCGAGAAGTGGGACAGGGGCGACGGCGGGCCGGCCATCGCCGCCAACCTGGTGCACGTGCTGTCGGTGGAGCACGGGCCGGGCGGCGACATCTACGTCGGCGACGGCGAGGCGGGCCGGATCAGGCGGATCGACGCCTCGACCGGCACGATCGAGACTGTCGCGGGCACCGGCACGCCGGGCTATTCCGGCGACGGCGGACCGGCCATCGAGGCGCGGGTTGGCGCACCCACGGCGATCAGGTTCGACGGCGCGGGCAACCTCTACTTCAGCGACAGGGACCACAACGTGGTGCGCAGGATCGACGGAGCGGGCATAATCGGTACAATTGCGGGCACAGGCGCCAGGGGCTTCTCGGAGGACGGCACGGCCGCTGACCGTGCGATGCTGAACGAGCCCTGGGGCATGGAGGTCTCGCCCGAGGGGGTCGTCTACGTATCCGACACGGGGAACAACCGGGTGCGCCGCATAGGTGGAGATGGCAGGCTGGAGACTGTGGCCGGCGGGGCTGATGCGGGAGACTCCGGCGACGGCGCGCAGGGTGTGCGGTCGGGGCTGAACGCGCCCAACGGCCTGCGCCTGTACGGGAGCGACGTGCTGCTGGTCTCGGACAGGTTCAACAACAAGATCAAGGCCGTGAGGCTGGAGGCAGAATGAGCGAGCGTTACACCGAGGAGTGGATCGAGCGCCTGCTCGACGGGTCCAGGTTTTCGGGCGTGGACCCGCGCGACCTGCTGGCGGCCCACGGCATCGGCGAGGGACATACCGTCGTCGACTACGGCTGCGGCCCCGGGTACCTGACGCTGGCGGCGGCCGAGCTGGCCGGACCGTCCGGCAAGGTGTACGCCGTCGACAAGGAGCCGAGCATGGTGGAGCTGGTCGCGGAGCGGTGCGCCGAGGCCGGGCTGTCGAACGTGGAGGCCGTATGGAACGGCGGCTCCGACGCTCCCCTGCCCGATGCCATAGCAGACTTCGTGCTCTGCTTCCTGGTGCTGCACTACCCGGACACGGACGATGGCCGCGCAGCCATCGCACGCGACATAGCGCGGCTGCTGAAGCCCGGCGGGCAGGCGGTCATCATCCAGTGGAAGGCGGAGCAGCGGCGGACGTCGGGGATCACGTACGAGACCCTGGCGGGCATAGTGGAATCGGCCGGGCTCGCGGCCGACGGGCCGTACGACATCTCGGACGAGCACTACAAGGCCATCGCGCACAAGGTAGCTGGGCAGGTTTGATAGACATGGGGAGCCTTGCCCTTCGTCAGGCTCAGGACAGGCTCTTCGGCAGCGCGAGAGCCCCCATCTCAATCTTCCCCGTCGGGAGACCTTTGCGTAACGCAATCGCGCCGGGGAGAGGACCCTGCCCTTCCGCCCCTCTGGGTGGGGGACGGTTCCTGGGGACAGGAATCCTGCCTTCGCAGGAACGACGACTATATAGGCTCACGCCTGACGGTTGAGCAAAGGTCTCCTCGGGGGAAGAGGCCGGGCCGCCTCCCCTAGACTCTGAACACTTACAACACAAGCCGCAAGGAGGCGGGCAATGAAGCGAGTGGGGTTCCTGCTGAAGGTGAAGGAAGGCATGCTCGACGAGTACAAGGAGCACCACGAGTCCGTCTGGCCGGACATGCTCGATGCGCTGGCCCGGAATGGCTGGCACAACTATTCGCTGTTCATGCGCGAGGATGGGCTGCTGTTCGGCTACTTCGAGGCCGAGGAGAACCTGGCCGCTTCCCTCGCCGGGATGGAGAATGAGGACGCCAACCGGCGCTGGCAGGAGATGATGGCGCCGTTCTTCGAGATCCCGCCCGGCGCGCGGCCGGACCAGACGCTCGTCGAGCTCGAAGAGGTCTTCCACACCGGCTGAGGCCGCACATCGAGGTCGGTCCTTCACCGGGGGAGACCTTTGCGTAACGCAGTCGCGCCGGGGAGGGGACCCTGCCCCTCCGCTCCTCTGGGTTCCTGCCTCCGCAGGAACGACGACTGTGTGGGCGCGCACATGACAGTTGTTCAAAGGTCTCCCGGGGGAGAAGGATGAGCCCGATCGTTGCACACGGAATGGCTATTCCCAGGCCACCTTCGTAGATGCCTCACTGCGTTCGGAATCACTATGGCCTTGCGAAGGCCGCACGCGGTGATGAAAATGCCGTCGTCTCTTTGCATGGTCGAGGCCAACCCCACCCCAGGTCCCCTTCGACAGGCTCAGGGCAGGCTCTCGCCGCGAGGCTCGGAACGACATGGTGGTGGCAGGGCGCTATTTTCATAGCAATGACATTCGAGGAGAACTTCCCAACACGCGGAGACTGAACCATTACGCACCCTATCTTGCGTTGGTCATAGGCCCCATCGGATGCGATAATTTTAGAAGGCGCATATGAGGAAGCCCGGAGGCAGATATGAGACTGAAGGACAAGGTGGCGATCGTGACGGGCGGCTCGTCGGGGATAGGCCGCGCGATCTGCCAGCGGTTCGCCGATGAGGGCGCGCTGGTTGCCATAGGCGACATCGACATCGAGGGCGGCCAGGAGACCCTGCGGCTCATCCAGGAGACACGTGGAATCGCCACGTACATCAGGGCCGACGTCTCGGTCGAGTCGGACATCGAGGCGATGGTCGAGGCGACGATCAGGGCCTTCGGCAGGATCGACATACTCGTCAACGACGCGGCGGCCTTCGTATTCGGCAAGATCGAGGACGTTACGCAGGACGACTGGCACCGGGTCCTCAGCGTCAACCTGGTGGGGCCCGCGAACGCCGTGAGGCACGTCGTCCCTCACATGAAGGCTGCCGGAGGCGGGTCGATCGTCAACATCGCCTCCGTGAGCAGCTTCATCGCGCAGCCGGGGTTCGTGCCGTACAACTCGTCCAAGGGCGCGCTGCTACAGCTCACCCGGTGCCTGGCGATGGACCTCGCTCCGGACAACATCCGCGTCAACTGCGTCTGCCCGGGCTCGGTGCGTACGCCGGCGTCCGAGAGGCACCGTGCCTTCGTGGGCGCGTCCGAGGAGGACTTCTACCGGGAGGCCGCCGAGGGCAGCTACATGAAGCGGGTCGGCCAGCCCGACGAGATAGCGACGGGAGTGGTATTCCTGGCGTCCGACGAGGCCTCGTTCGTGACGGGCACGCCGCTGGTAATGGACGGCGGAGGCGTGGGCTAGCGGAGATAAGACTTGCCCATACGACTGCTGCCCCAGGACGTATCGTCCAAGATCGCGGCCGGCGAGGTTATCGAGCGTCCGGCGTCCGTCGTCAAGGAGCTCGTCGAGAACTCCCTCGACGCGGGCAGCACCGATATCAGGATCGGCATCGCGGCGGGCGGCCTCGACGAGGTCAGGGTCGCCGACAACGGGTCGGGCATCGCCTCGGACGAGGCCGTCCTGGCATTCGAGCGGTTCGCCACCAGCAAGCTCACGGACGTGCCAGACCTGGAGGCGATATCGACACTCGGCTTCCGCGGCGAGGCGCTGCCTAGCATCGCTGCCGTGTCGCACGTGACTCTCGTCTCCAGGACGCCGGACAACCCCCAGGGCGCGCGCGTAGAGGTGAACGAGGGCGAGACTGTATCCGCCGGGCCTGCAGGGGCGGGCGCGGGGACTACGATGACTGTCCAGCGGCTGTTCGCGAACTTCCCGGCTCGCCGCAAGTTCATGCGCTCGGTCGCGTCGGAGTCGTCCCGCATCCAGGCGGTCGTGTCGCGCTACGCCCTGGCCTACCCGGCCGTGAGGTTCGAGCTGACGCTGGACGGCAAGGTCGCCGTCAGCACGACGGGGTCGGGCGATCTCCGGGAGGTGCTTGCGGACGTGTACGGAGCAAACGTTGCCCACGCCATGCTGGACGTGGACGTGGAGCGCGGCGAGGACAGGCCTGGGCTGTACGGGATGGTCAGCCCGTCCTCCATCTCGCGCTCGAACAGGAGCCACATCACGACCTTCGTGAACGGGCGCTGGGTGCAGGACAGGACGCTGACCTACTCGATACTGAACGCCTACCGGGGCTTCCTGATGGAACGCCGCTTCCCGATCGCCGTCGTCGATGTCCTGGCGTCGCCCGCGGAGATCGACGTCAACGTCCACCCGTCCAAGGTCGAGGTGCGGTTCCGGCGGGAGGGCCCCGTGTTTTCGGTGGTCCAGCAGGCGGTGCGGGCCACGCTCGTCGCCGGATCGCCGGTGCCCGAGGTCGGGGAAACGCCCGCTTCCGCGACCGACCATGCCTCCGCCGCGCCGGGGGGTCATCCGGCCCAGCCTCCTTTGCTCGGGGCTGACGAGCGTCCGCAGCCCCCCCTGCTGCTGGGAGCCGGCGCGCCTGAGGGCGGCGAGAGTCCGCGACCACCGCAGCCTGAACCCGGCCCATCGCA
Source organism: Dehalococcoidia bacterium (assembly GCA_965209165.1). Taxonomy (GTDB): domain Bacteria; phylum Chloroflexota; class Dehalococcoidia; order Lucifugimonadales; family CAJWER01. The sequence goes on along the minus strand of CBDBQI010000004.1, from coordinate 92,780 downwards.
GACGCTGCCCCACGCCGCACTTCCGGCGCTGCGGGTCCTGGGGCAGGTGCAGGGCACCTACATCGCGGCGGAGGGCCCCGACGGCATGTACCTGGTAGACCAGCACGCCGCCCATGAGCGCGTAGTCTTCGAGCGGGTGACGGACGAGTTCAGGAACAAGGGGGCGGACTCCCAGAGCCTGATGGAGCCGCAGACGGTCGAGCTAGACCCTCGCCAGCAGGAGATTCTGCAGGCGCAGGGGGAGCTGCTCTCGGGGCTTGGATTCGTCGTCGAGCACTTCGGCGACCGCACCTACATGATCCGCGCCGTCTCGTCGCTTCTGACGGGCGCCGAACCGGTACAGGCACTGAAGGACGTGCTCGATACGATGGCCGAGGGCGGCGGGTTCGAGAGCTGGGAGGAGCGCGCCGCCTACTCCATCGCCTGCCATGGCGCGATCCGGGCGAACGAGACGCTGACCCTGCACGAGATGTCGGAGCTCATGCGCCAGCTCGAGGGGTGCCGCCAGCCCCACACCTGCCCTCACGGAAGGCCGACGATGATCCACCTCACGTCTGCCAGGCTGGAGCGCGAGTTCGGCAGGACGGTGTAGCCGCCCGGCGAGGAAGTTCTGTACGAGCTACCCTGTGAGTCTTGGGCAGCGCTCACGGCGGCTTCCGACTGCCGCTATAATGAGCGGCGGCCTTGGAATGACCCTAGCCGGAGATTCAGCATGAACCTAAAGCAGAGGATACGGAGCGGGGAAGACGTGCTCGGCCTCGCCGTACCCGTGACCATGGGGCGCGACGATCTCGCCGCGCTCATGCCGACGGGCCCCTACGACTTCGTATCGGTGGACAGCCAGCACGCCGCATACGACGAGGAGCGGCTGACGGCCTTCTGCAAGATGACCGCCGAGATGGAGATACCCGTCCAGTTCCGCATCAAGCATACGCAGCACACCTACCTGGTCGGCAACTACCTGGACCTGGGCCCCACGGGGGTCGAGATTCCCCAGGTCGAGACGGAGGAGACGGTCGACGAGGCTGTCGCCAACTTCTACTACCCGCACAGGGGTATTCGCAGCTGGGGCGGTCAGACACGAGTGGGGCTGGCTGAGCGGCCGGACATGCACGAGTACGCCGACTGGTGGGCGCAGACGGGCGTCCTGTGGATGCAAATCGAGTCGGTCGAAGCGATCACGAAGGCGCGGATGCTGGCCAAGCCGGGTGTGGACTGCCTGTCCTTCGGCCCGGCCGACCTCACCTTCAGCCTCGAGGCGCATCCCGACCACCCGTTCAAGACCGTGGACGACTGCGTGAGCCACGTCGTCCAGCAGATGCGCGACTCTGAGGTCGCGGTCTGCTTCAGGAACTACGACCCGGCGCTGCGGCAGAAGTACCGTGACATGGGCGTGACGGTGCTGCTGGAGCGGCCATAGGACTTCACCGCAGAGAACACAGAGGACGCAGAGGTAAGGCAGTTATGGCTATCCTGGGCAGCGGCGAGTTCACCTACGAGGTCTCGGGCGATGAGTGGGGCGACCTGCCCGACGGCTGGGAGTACAACGACGCGACGGCGGTTGCCGTGGACTCGAAGGACGACGTCTACGTCTTCAACCGCAGCGCCCACCCTGTCATCGTATATGACAGCGACGGAGGGCTCCTGCGAACCTGGGGCGAGGATATTTTTTCCCTGGCCCACGGCATAGCCGTCGGCCCCGACGACTCGATCTACTGCGTGGACGTGGGCGACCACACCGTCCGCAAGCTGACGCCCGAGGGCAAGGTGCTGATGACGCTCGGGCGCTCGGGCGAGGCCGCCACTGCGATGAGCGGCGAGCCGTTCCACAGGCCAACCCACGTTGCGGTCGATCCGCGCAACGGCGAGCTGCTGGTGTCGGACGGGTACGGCAACGCGCGGGTCCACAGGTACACGCCGGACGGGGGATTCATCGAGTCGTGGGGCAAGTCGGGGACGTTCCCGGGGCACTTCAACATCGTCCACAACATCTCGATAGACGGCGACGGCTGGGTCTACGTGGCCGACCGGGACAACCGGCGCATCCAGGTGTTCGACACGGCGGGCGGGTACCAGGCCCAGTGGGTGAACCTGTCGCGCGCGGCCTGCGTATACGCCGACAGCCGGGGAAGCCGCACGCTCGTCTACGTGGGCGAGTACTACGCCGGGCTGACCTCGAACGCCGATGGCCTGGACCTGGGGCCCCGGGTGACCATATTCGACCAGGGCGGCGAGGTCGTCGGCAGGCTTGGCAGGGAGTCCTACGGCGACCAGCCGGGGCGCTTCTATGCCCCCCACGGGATCGCGGTCGACTCGCGGGGCGACATATACGTCGCCGAGGTGTCGCTGGCGGAGTTCGCGGAGATGATGCCGGGCAAGAACCTGCGGTCGATGCAGAAGCTGGTCAAGCAGGGGTAGGGCGCGCTACCTGGCATTGCCTTTCGGCGAACTCAATGCGAACGGTCTTAACGGCTCTGGGTAGGGTTGCTCTGCGTAGCATTGCCCTTCGACAGGCTCAGGGCGAACGGGCCTAGAGCCTCAGTCTTGGTCGGCGGGTTGATCGGGCGGGCCGTGCTCCAGCAGTGTTAGGAACCCGTCCTCGTCGATGATCTCTACGCCCAGGTTCTCGGCGTCGGCCAGCTTGGAGCCCGCGTCCTCGCCGGCAACCAGGTAGTCCGTGCGCTTGCTGACGCTGCCGCTGACCGTGCCGCCCGCGTCCTTGATCCTGCCCTCGGCCTGGGAGCGGCTGAAGTTCGCCAGGCGGCCCGTGACCACGAAGCGCAGCCCGGCCAGGGACTGCTCGCCGGGTTCGGGCCGTTCCTCGTCAGCCATCTGCACGCCCCGCTCGCGGAGCTTGTCGACCACGGCCCTGTTGGAATCGTTGGCGAAGTAGGCGGAAACGCTGGCCGCAATCTTGGGGCCGATGGACGGCACTGCCGACAGGCCCTCCTCGGTAGCCCCCATGATCGCTTCGATGGTGCGGAAGTGGCGCGACAGCGCGTCTGCGACCTCGAACCCCACGTGGTCGATGCCGAGGGCGGTGAGGACGCGCGCCAGGGGCCTGTCCTTGCTGGCCTCGATGGCGGCGAGCAGGTTCGCCACGCTCTTCTCGCCCATGCGGTCGATGGCGACCAGGTCGTCGCGCCTGTCCTGCAGCGCGTACAGGTCAGCGACGTCGCGGATGAGCCCGCGCTCCAGCAGGACCACGACTTGCCGGACTCCCAGGCCTTCTATGTCCATGGCTCCCCTGCTGACGAAGTGCTCGATCAGGCGCACGAGCTGGGCGGGGCACGCGGCGTTGACGCAGTAGGTCATCGCCTCGCCCTCGGGCCGCACGAGGTTCTCGCCGCAGCTCGGGCACTCTGTGGGCATTACGAAGGGCTCCTCATCGCCCGTGCGCCGGTCCTCCACGACGCTGACGATCTGCGGGATGACCTCGCCCGCGCGCTCGACGATCACCCAGTCGCCGACCTTCAGGTCCTTCTCCCTGACGTAGTCCTCGTTGTGCAGGGTTGCCTGGCTGACGGTCGCCCCGCCCACGTCGACGGGCTCCAAGACGGCGTAGGGGTTGATGCTGCCCGTGCGGCCCACGTTGACGCGTATCTCATTCAGGCGGGTCAGCGCGCGGGTGGCCGGGAACTTGTAGGCGACGGCCCACCTGGGCTCTCGGCCCACTGCGCCCATGTGCCGCTGCAGGTCGAACGAGTCGACCTTGATGACGACGCCGTCGCACCCATAGTCGAGGCTCTCGAATTCTTCAAGCCACTCCCGGTAGTAGGCGAGGGCGTCTTCGGGGGTCTCGACGAGCCGGTTGTGGGTGTTTGCCCTGAAGCCAAGGCTGACCAGGTATTCGAGGGTCTTCCAGTGGGTGTCCGGCATCGGGGCGTCGGCATGGCCGAGGCTGTACACGAATATGTCGAGGCCGCGCGATGCGGTGATTCGCGGGTCCAGCTGCCTGACTGAGCCGGCGGCGGTGTTGCGGGGGTTCGCGTAGGTGGGCAGCCCGGCCTCCTCGCGCTCCCGGTTCAGCTCATCGAAGCGCGGCCTTGGGAAGAGCACCTCGCCCCGCACTTCCAGGCGGCCCGGCACGTCCTCCAGCAGCCGCAGCGGGATGCTCCGGACCGTGCGAAGGTTGGAGGTCACGTCCTCGCCCACGGTCCCGTTCCCGCGGGTTGCGCCTCGTGTCAGCACGCCGTCCTCGTAGGTGAGGGCGACCGCCAGCCCGTCGAACTTGAGCTCGCAGACCATGCCGAACGCCTCGCCGTCTACGAGGGCCTGCGCGCGCCGGTGCCACGCCATGAACTGCTCTTCGTCGAAGGCATTGCCCAGGCTGAGCATCGGCCTGTTGTGCACGGCCTCGGCGAATCCCGCTACCGGCTCCGCGCCGACACGCTGGGTGGGCGAGTCCGGCGTCACGAGGTCGGGGTGCCGCTCCTCGATTGCCCGCAGCTCCTGGAAGAGCGCGTCGAACTCGGCGTCGCTTATCTCGGGCGCGTCCAGGGCGTGGTAGCGGTAGTTGTGGTGGTTGACGCGGGCCCTGAGCTCTTCGAGCCTGCTTTGGATGTCCGGGTTCGACAAGGACTTACCTAGTTGGTACAAGTCGCGGCGCCGAGCCCCTCTCACGCTGCATGCAGCCCTGCGCTGGCCTGGTACGGCACGGCGGTTAAATCTCCGGGCCAAAAAGCTGGGCGGGACTCACCCAACGCATATCCTCCCAGGAGGTGAAGGAGCCCTGCGCAGATTTGCCGTCGGCGCCACGCAGCGATTCTACTACACCTTCAGGCTGGTGCCGGTTCCATGCGAATTGGGCGATTGCCCGGATATCACCCTCACCCTAGTCCTCTCCCATCAAGGGAGAGGGGACCCCCGCCTCCGCGTGGCTTACTTCCTGCGCCTGCGGAAGGCCAGTCCGGCCAGTCCCACGAGGAGTCCCACGGTAGCCAGCTCGGTCGTCGCGGCCATGCCGTCCGCGGGGGCCAAGCAGCCTCCTCCGGAGGTCCCGGTCTCCCTGGGCTGCTCGGCAACCGGCGTCGCCTCCTCGGCGGGCGCGGGCTTCGCGACCTGGGTGGGCTCCGGCATAGGCGTGGGTACCAGGGTCGGCTCGGGCGTGGGCGTAGGCGGGTCGCTCTGCGCTCCGACCACCTCGGTGCCGGCCTGCGGTGTGAGACTGTAGAGGTCGAGGGATGCTCGCGGGGCCGCTGTGGGCCGGGCGCGCGCGACGCGGCTGCGGTCCAACACCTCAGCGCCTATGGCCCTCCTCCATGCGGAGTCCAGGGCGGCCCGGTCCAGGCCATAGGTAGCCGTCAGCGCCTCGTCCATGTCCGTGCCACTCTTGAGCTCGGCCATGAGCTGGTTCATCTTCTCAGGGCCGAAGACCTCGATCATCATCCTGACGATGCTTCGCGCCTGGCCGTAGAAGATGATCACGTCCTCAGGCGTGCCGGGCAGCGCGGGCATGTATACGTGGGGCAGCAGCCGGTCGGTCTCTATGGCAAACTCGAGGGCGATGTCGTATGAGTATCCCGGGTCCACGTTGGCGTACTCGGACAGGCCCTCGTCGAGCCAGGCGGGGACCCTGCGGAAGATGCTGTCGCCCGCCCTGTGGGTGATGATGTGCATGACCTCGTGGGAGGCCGTGCCGAGGGCGAGCCTGCCGCCCCCGAGGACCAGCAGCGTGCCGAGGCTGGTGAATGCCTGCCCCTCGGTGATCAACTCCCTGCCTATGGACGCGCTCCTGGGAGGCAGTGCCTCCAGCATCTCCTTGGTGTTGTTGTACATGGTGACCCGGATGGGCTCCTCGAGGGCCGCGTCGCCCATGACCGGACGCATCTTCTCCAGGGTCTCGTTGATCACGCTGAGGATGTTGTCGGCGCGCGACTTCACCGGGCCCTTGTAGGCGACGGTTACGGTGCCGGCCGACACCTCCTCCCACATCGAGTTGCCCTCCTCGTCCACGAACCGGGCGTCGTAGTAGATGAAGGGCAGGGGCTCGGTCTCGAGCCGGTTCTCGGCCGAGTCCTCGATCTCGAAGTTGTAAGTGATGATCGTCCCGGGCGGGATGTACCTCTGGGAGTTGTTCGTGTTCCAGAACAGGTTGAACGCGGCGCCCTCCTGCGTGTCGGCTGCTTCGTCCCTGTCCAGGTAGTTGTAGACACCCGTGGTCTCCTGGCCGATCTTGAGCCGTATGGCGATCCCGGTGACGTCGTGCTTCTCCGAGGAAGCCATTGCCTGTATGCGGAAGCCCTCTGGGAACTCGCTGGTGATGCTATGCGACTCCAGCACTGGCAGGTCGCCCTCGGCCGAGACGGCCCCGATGGGCAGCAACGAGCCAGCGGCAACGAGCGCTACGAGCAGATACCGGGTTGGGAGGATGGATATTATTCGCAAAGGCCTGCTCCCGCGGGCGGCGTCCGGGACTATCTCCTCAATCGATAGTACGCCCGTCACGCGGCCAGAGGATTCTGTCCATACATAGATTGTAACGCAGCAGGGAGCGTATTGGTTGGGCCGGCGCGCGCCGGCATCGCACAGAAATGTGCTATCGTCGGCCGGCGAACGGGAGGGAGTTCGTAGGGCGAGCCAGGCGGTGTGCCCGCAAGCATGGTTGGAGTTCAGCTTCGATCCGAGCCGCGGCAAGGGCAGCCACGGCATGGTCTATGTCGGCAGATTCCGGACTTTCGTACAGTAAGGGAGATTCCCGGCGGCACCTTGACGGGAATGCTGAAGGACTTGAGCATCGACAGAAGGGAGTTCTAGGAAATGCGCTACGCATACCCCTGCAAGATCGTCCGCGACGATGAGGAAGAGAGGGCGACAGGAAGGGAGGCCTACGTCGTGACCTTCCCCGACGTGTGCGGGGCCATCACCGGCGGCTGGAGCTGGGAGGAGGCCCTGGCGATGGCGGAGGACTGCCTGGGGGTCGCCTTGGGCGCGTATGTGAAGCTCCGCGAAGACCTTCCCAGCCCTAGCCCCATCGCCGATGGGCAGGTCCTTATCCCAGTGCCCCTCATCGTCGCTGCGAAGCTGACCCTGTACACCGCAATGCGGCGGCAGGGCATCACCAATGTCGCGCTAGCAGCCCGCCTGGGGTTGCAGGAGAACGCCGTTCGCAGGCTCCTCAACCCGGATCACCGCTCCCACATCAGCCAGGTAGAGAAGGCCCTCAAGGCCGTGGGGAGCTCGCTGGTTGTGGAAGACATGGCAACGACGGCGGGCTGAGCGCCATGCCTACCGGCTGTCCAGCTCGCGGCGGACGTGAAGCACGCGCTGCACGGTTGTGACGGCGGTGAGGGCGGCAGTCGCGCCCACGACCACGAGCAGGACGACGCCCGCCCACTGACCCGCTATCAGCCCCGCGCCCATGGCGGCGACGCGCTCGGGCCGGGTGAACACGCCCACCTCGCAGTCGACGCCGATGCCGCCCGCCCTGGCCCTCACGTAGCTGACCATCATCGAGCCCGCCATGGCACCGCAGGACAGGCCTACGCCGACGAGCGACCCCTCCCCCGCGTAGTAGACGGCCAGTCCGACGAGAACCGCCGCCTCCGACACGCGGTCCGCGGTCGAGTCGAGCAGCGCGCCGAACTTCGACTTCCTGCCGGTGAGGCGGGCGACCGAGCCGTCGAACAGGTCGAGTACGCCCGCTATGAGGGTTGCCGCGCCCGCTGCGAGGAGCAGGCCCTGGGAGGCCAGTACGCCGGCCGCGACTGCGCCGAGCATGCCAATCAGGGTGATCGCGTTCGGTGAAAGGCCTACGGCCGCCAGGAGCTTGGCTATGGGCTGCTCAACGCGCGACGAGAGGAGCCGTCGGAGGTCAGCCCTGTTCATCTAGGTATTCCGGCCTGGGCCGCTTTGTGCTCAGGGAGGTCAGGTCAACAGGGCCTGCCGCCTGCCCACACGGACCGGCGCTGCGCGCTCCATGGCCTCGGCATAGTGGTCGATAACCCGGCGCGCGACTCGCTCCCATCTGTACTCGTCCACGGTGCGAGAGGCATTCCCGGCCAGCCGGTCCCTCAGTGCGGGGTCTTCCAGGAGGCGCTCGATGGCCGCGGCCAGGGCGGCCCCGTCCTTTGGGGGCACCAGGAGGCCGTCGACGCCGTGGGTAATTACGCCCGCATAGCCATCGATTCCGGACGCCACAATCGGGGCTCCGGCGGCCATGGCCTCCAGCAGGACGATGCCGAAGCTCTCGTTGCCCGTGGCGGGCGAGCAGTATATGTCCGCGGACTTGTAGTACCGCGCCCTGTCCTCGTTGGACACCGCCCCGGTGAAGACGACGTCCTGGAGGTTTCGCTCGCTCATTATCCTGTGGGACTCCTGGTCGGGGTCGCCCCCGCCCACCACTATCAGCCGCAGGTTCGGCCACTCCCACTTGAGCCTGCTGTACGCCTCCAGCAGGTACCTGAGCCCCTTGCGCTTCTCCAGCCGCCCAAGGAACAGGATGTTGACCATGCCGTCGCGGAGGTGGGGAAAGGGCTCGACGCCGTCCGAGAAGTCCTCCACCCTGATGCCGTTCGGGATGATCTCGTACTCGCCCGGGAAGTAGCCGCGAATGTAGTTGCGGGCTACGGTGGATACGGCTATGAGGCCGTGCAGCTTGCGGAAGTACGGCATCGCCAGCCTGGTGCCGCCGATGCCGTAGAAGTGCCCGCCCTTGTAGCTATGGAACGTTGCGACGTTCAGCGACCTGGACTCGCTGATCATGAACGCCGTGACCAGGCCAGTGAAGGGCTCGTGCAGGTGCACCACATCGAACTGCTCCCTGCGCAGAAGGTCGCGGATCCGGGGCTTCAGCCACATCGACAGTGACACCCGGGCGATGGAGCCGCCGCTCGGAATGGGCACAGGCCTGCCCATCGGCACGAAGCCCTCCTCGTCCACCCGATCGACGTCGGAGCAGGGAGCCACTATGCGGACATCGTGGTCCCAGGAGCGGAGCTGCGCCCCGAGGCTTGCAATGTGGTCGTTCACGCCGCCGCTGACGGCGTAGTCGTAGCCGGATACGAGGGCTATCTTGAACGGACGGTCCATCTGATGCTAACCAGCTCCTCCTGACCGTGAGTCCCATCCGAACCCGGCTAGAGTCTACCTTGAAGGCGCGAACTCGTCCAGTCCCCGCGCCGCGAGCCGTTGGGCCCCCGCCCTTCGTGACGTATAATGGCGCGAGAATCCGGGAGGCAGGACAGGAGTGGACATCACCTTCGAGAGAGGGGACGAAGCCGCCCCGAAGGGGCACGCCATCCTCTACTTTCGCAGCAGGGCCGACGCCGACGAGGTATGGGCGACCTATGTGGTCATCCTGCCCATCGCCGTGGACGTGAGCAAGTACGTCCCGCCCTTCCTGATGAACCAGGTGGAACAGGCGGGCGCCACGGAGCTGTCGGCGTTTGCGTTCCCGCCCGCGCCCGAGCGCGTGGGAAGCCGCGAGGCGCTGGAGGAGATGGCAACACGCCGGGAGGACGACGTGCTCTACTGCGGCACATTCGACTCGGGCGACGTGGCCGGTGCGATGATGTCCGTCAACGAGGTCGTGCAGGCGTACGCGGACAGGTGCGTCGCGGTGGCCGCGGAGGTCCCCGGCGAGGTCGAGGAGGACGACTCGCTCGGCGTGAACGAGGTGCTCTACGGGCTGATGAACGACGCCGACAAGCTGGGTGAGCTGACCAGCCTCGTGGGAAAGCTGAAGTTCGCGGTCGAGGGCTCGGACGATGTCCAGACGCGGGAGGCGGAGCGCGAGATGAGTGCGCTGGCCAGGCACCTCCCAGCCGACAACCAGGTCCACCACCTGGTCGCGGCGGTCAAGTCGAGCGACAGCCGGGGAGCGAGGCTGGCCGACCTGTACCTCCAGCGGTGCTACCACCTGGTCAAGGAGGAGTACCGGGAGATGGCGGACATCGACCGGCGGCTCGCAGAACTTGAGACCGGAGAGACCCAGAACAATATCTCGTAGCAGGAGGACGCGCCGATGCCCCACGATGCAATCGAGCAGGAATTCGAGATCGAGACCGTACACCGCGAGTGGCTCGACAAGATCGCCGACGAGTTCAATTTCATGGATGAGAGCAAGGCCCTGAGAGTGCTGCTCGACTACGCCATCCAGGATGGCGACAAGGAGATCATCTTCGCCGACACGAACATGCGCTGCCTCCACTGCGGCTGACGGCAAGGAGGACTGGCCCGGTCCTCACGCCGCTGCTTCCCCGCGGCTCTGCCACCGCCCTGCGCGCCGCATAACCGGGCCGGCGAAGTAGTCGTTGTAGAAGATGAGAGCCGGTTCACGGCTACTTCGACCGCTGGAGGCGGCTATGCCGCGAGGGTACCTTCTCACAGCTGCGGTTGTACTGGGCTTGGCAGCCATCGCGTGCAGCACAGCGGAGGTCCCCCGTGACGAGAGTGCCGACCTCCAGGTCCCGGCGACACCGCTTCCGGCCGCGACGCCGCTTACGGCGGCCACGGGGTTCGTCCCGGCCGCAACGCCCGTTCAGCCTAATGCAAGAGTCACCCTGCCTCCGCTTGAAGCTCCCGCGCCGCCGGCCGTGCCGGTCGTGTCCATCGAATACGGCGGGAGTGTGCACCACGGACGGCAGGGCAGCTACTGCTGGCCGGTTACCGCGAACAGCACCGTATGCGTCGACAAGATTGGCTGGGAAGACTTCGAAAGCGCACCCGCGTTGCCGGTGAAACGGGGCGATGCGCTGTCTGTCGTCGTTACTACCGGCGAGTCCAGCCCAGGTGATGTGCACGTGCAGGTGTTCACCGTCGACAGCACCGAGCCGTTCCTGGCGCCGGGCGACGAGGTATACTCGGCCGCAGCAGGGGAAGGGACAACCCTTGACCTGGAGCCGGGCGTCTACTTCCTCAGCGCCTTCTACAAGTCTCCCCTAGGTGACGCTTCCTACGGCTTCAAGCTCGAGATGGTCGACTAGCTCCGTCCCCCTAGAACGGTTGCGGCCTCAAGGCGGTTCTTGTAACCTTCGTTGCAAACCTGTGTGAGAAAGGAACCGCCCATGAGGCTACTCAACGACCTTCTGACGAAGCTCCCGATCCGTGAGGCCCACGCCCACTGCGACATTCCCTGCGGCATCTACGACCCCGTGTCGGCGAAGATCGCCGCCCAGACCGTGCTCAAGATGGTGATGCGCATCGAGGCCCTGGAAGGGCAGATGGACATCGCCGCCGGCAACTCCTTCGGTCGCTACGTCGCCGTCAAGGAGCAGCACGCCGACCTGGTCAAGCACGAGGTAGACGTCCTCTGGCACGACTACTTCAAGCCGGAGCACCTGGACAAGTACCCTGACCTCCACACGACCGTGTGGAACGCGACCAAGCTGGCGTCGGCGAACAAGCAGAACGTCGACCTGGACTCGGCCAAGGCGCTCGTCGACGCGGTGGACGAGATCGCCGCCATCTTCTGGGCCACCAAGGGTGTCGAGTACTCCGACCCCGTTTCGGACGTCCGCTTCGGCACCTAGCCGCCCCTAAGCCCTGATCCCTTCTCGCCCGGTCCCAGTGGGCCGGGCGAGCTATTCTTTGCGAGGAGTGAGCCCATGGACCTCGAGATCGAGGGCAAGACTGCGATCGTGACGGGCGGCAGCCGCGGCATAGGCAAGGCCATAGCAAGGGAGCTGGCCCGCGAGGGTGTAGACGTCGCCATTGCAGCCCGCAACATGGAGGCGCTGGAGGCGACGGCGGGCGAGTTGGCCGGCGAGACGGGCCGGCGCATAGTGCCTCTCCAGGCCGACACCGGCGACGGCGAGGCCGTGAGCCGCATGGTCGCACAGGCCGCGGAAGCGCTGGGCAGGATCGACATCCTCGTCAACAACGCCGCGCGCCCCGGCGGGCAGGCAGCGCCGCCTGCCCTCGAGCAGATCACCGACGAGATGTTCTGGGAGGACATGAACGTCAAGGTCCTCGGCTACCTGAGGTGCGCCCAGGCGGTCGCGCCCTACATGAAGTCCCAGGGCTGGGGGCGTATCGTGAACATCAGCGGCATGGCGGCCAGGTCGACGGGCGCGACCATCGGCAGCATCAGGAACGTCTCGGTCGCGGCCATGTGCAAGAACCTGGCCGACGAGCTGGGGCCCCACGGGATCAACGTGACGGTCGTGCATCCCGGCCTTACGCGCACGGAGGCCACGCCGGGCGTGGTCGCGGCCCGCGCAGAGAGCGAGGGGGTGGAGCCTGGGGAGATCGAGGAGCGAATGGCGGGCGGCAACTCGGTGCGGCGCATGATCGACGCCCGGGAGATAGCCTACGTGGTCGCGTTCCTGGCCTCGCCCAAGGCCATCGCCATCACCGGCGACGCGATAGCCGCGGGCGGCGGCGCGGGCAACGCCATCCACTACTAGCGCCAGGCCCACGCTGTCTGTTGTTGGGCCAAATTGCGCTGTGCTATGATTGGGGCGCTCGCACGACGCTACAGGTGGCACGCGGTTGACCGACGGGAACGAAGCGCTGAGGGATCGCGTGAGGAGTGCAATCTCCTCGCAGAAGCAGCCCACGGTCACCGTGCTCTCCACCCTGCACGCGGCCCACGACGAGCTGGGCTACCTTCCCGACGAGGCCATCGAGGAGGTGGCGGCCTACACCGAGGCGACCATAAACGACGTCTGGGGCGTCGCGTCTTTCTACACGAACTTTCGCTTCACGCCGCCCGCCGACCATTCGCTGGAGGTGTGCTGGGGTCCCACCTGCCACATCCTGGGCGCGGCGCGCATCAAGAAGCACTGCCTCGAGGCCCTGGACCTGTCGGACGAGGGCAACACGGCGGACGGCAAGCTCAGTCTCAAGTACAACACCTGCCTCGGCGCATGCTCCCAGGCCCCGGTGGTCTCCGTAGACCACCGGCTCCATGGGCGCGTGACGCCCGAGGGCATGCAGCGGCACATCGAGCGCCTGCTCGATGGCGCGGCTGCGGGATAGAGCGGGTACGCCGTGGCCGAATACCGGGAGCTGAAGGCCGAGGCCGACCGCCGCTGGGAGGAGTTGACCCAGGGCACCCGCCCGTGGATCAGGGTTGGGGCCGCGATGTGCGGACAGGCGGCCGGCGCCCTCGACGTGATCGACGCCGTCAGGTCGGAGCTCGAACGCGCAGGGATAGACGCTCGCGTCGACTCGGTAGGGTGCATAGGCCTCTGCTACGCGGAGCCCATAGTCGACATCCTCAGTCCCGGCAGCTCGCGCCTCTTCTTCGGCGACGTTTCGCCGTCCGAGGTCCCGCACCTGCTCGACAGCGTCCTGAACGGCGGCAGGGTGCCCGTGGACAAGACCATCGGGTACATCGGTCAGCGCGTCGCCGGAGTGCCGGACCTCGCCACCCTGCCGGGCATCGGCAGCCAGGAGAAGATAGCCCTTCGCAACGCGGGCAACATCGCTCCCGACGACATCTACCAGTACATAGCCAACGACGGCTACCGGGGCCTCGCCAGGGCCCTGAACGACTTGAGCCGCGAAGGCGTGGTCGACGAGATGAAGGCCTCCGGGCTCAGGGGCCGCGGCGGGGCGGGCTTCCCGACGGGCGTGAAGTGGAGCTTCATGGCCCGGGGCGGGCCGCCCAAGTACATTCTCTGCAACTGCGAGGAGGGTGACCCCGGAGCGTACAACGACAAGGGAATCCTGGAGAGCGACCCCTACACGCTGATCGAGGGCATGACCCTCGCCGGGTACGCGACCAACGCCTCCAACGGCTTCGTATTCATCCGCCACGGCCACGACGGGCCCATATCAAGGACCGAGCGGGCCATCGAGCAGGCCTACGAGGTCGGGTTGCTGGGCGAGAACATCCTAGACACGGAATTCAGCTTCGACATCGAGATCTCGCTGACGGGCGAGTCCTACGTCGCGGGCGAGGAGACGGCCCTGATGGAGTCCATCGAGGGCAAGCGCTCCATGCCGCGCTTCAAGCCCCCCTTCCCCGCGGCCTTCGGGGTCTGGGGCAAGCCCAGCACCATCAACAACGTCAAGAGTTTTTCGTATGCGCCCCAGATAGTCGCCAGGGGTGGGGAGTGGTTTTCGTCGGTGGGCAGGGAGAACTGCACCGGCACTGCGATAGTCTGCCTGAGCGGCGACGTGAAGCGCCCCGGCATGTACGAGGTCCCCATGGGGACCCGGATGGGCGACGTGGTCGAAGAGATCGGCGGCGGCACTCCCAGCGGCAGGCCGGTGAAGATGATCCAGCTCGGAGGCCCCCTCGGCCACATCCTCGGCGCCGAGAGCCTGGACTACGGGCTTGACTTCGACGAGATGCGCGAGCACGGGGCGATGCTGGGGTCCGGCGGTGTAATCGTCGGCGACGACACGCGGTGCGCCGTCGACATGGCCAGGCTGCTGGTCGCCTTCTGCCAGTACGAGTCCTGCGGAAAGTGCTTCCCCTGCAGGCTGGGCATGACCCAGCTGCTTGAAATGATCGAGCGCATAGCGGACAAGGAGGCGAGGCCCGGCGACGTGGACCTGATGAACAGGGTCGGCACCACCATGGAGTCGTCCTCGCTGTGCTTCCACGGCCAGCTTGGGTACAACCCCCTCAGGTCGGCCCTGGTGAACTTCCCCGACGACTTCAGCGCACACCTCGAGGAGGGGCGCTGCCCTCACGGCGACTGTGACGAACCCCTGCTGGCGCCGAGGAACACGCGGGCATTCGCCGAAGAGTACAGGACCGGCGCCGCGCCCGTGCAGGTGCTGACAAGGTAGGCCAGGCGGAGCTGGTACATGGCAAACGAGATCACACTCACCATCGACGGCCAGGAGGTCAGGACTAGCCCGGGCACCAACGTGCTGCAGGCGGCCATGGACGCGGGCATATACGTCCCGTACCTATGCTACTACCCGGGGATGAAGGCCTTCGGCGCATGCCGCATGTGCATCGTCGAGATAGAGGGCGGTCCTCCGGGCAACCAGGCCTCGTGCACGGTCCCGGCTGCTGATGGCATGGTCGTGAGCACCAAGACGGACGGCGTCACGGACTCGCGCCGGGGCATCATGGACCTGCTCCTGTCCGAGCACCCCCACGGCTGCCTCACGTGCCACCGGATCGACCTGTGCGGCCCCAACGACATCTGCCTCAGACACGTGTCCGTCAACGACAGGTGCGTGACATGCCCGAAGAACGAGCGGTGCGAGCTGAAGGACACCGTGCGGTTCCTCGAGATGGACATGGACACGCCGCTCACCTACAACAACCGGCAGATACCCCTCCGCGTAGCCGACCCGATGTGGGACATGGACCTGAACCTGTGCATCGTCTGCGGAAGGTGCGTGCGGGTGTGCGACGAGGTTAGGGGCGACAACGTACTGACCTTCACAGACAGGGCCGGGCGCGGCCTGATCGGGACCTCGAACGGCACGTCGCTGCTGGAGTCGGGCTGCGAGTTCTGCGGCGCCTGCATCGACGTGTGCCCCACGGGCGCGCTCGTCGAGCGCAAGCACAAGTGGAGCAAGGCCGCGAAGACGGCCACGTCGGTCTGCCCCATGTGCCCTGTAGGCTGCCAGATGACCCTGGAGGTCGACGAGCGCGACAGGCTCATACGGGCCATTCCCGACCGGTACGGGAAGGCGAACCGGGGCCAGGGCTGCTTCAAGGGCAAGTTCGGCCTGGAGTTCGTCAACAGCCGGAAGCGGATAACCAAGCCTATCGTGCGCGAGGACGGGGAGACGAGGCAGGCGACGATCGTCGAGGCGCTGGACATGGCTGCCAAGGGCCTGGCCGAGCACAAGGGCGATGGGTTCGCTTTCCTGGCTTCGCCGATGGGTACCAACGAGGACAACTACACGGCGCAGAAGTTCGCCCGCTCGGTGATGGGGAGCAACAGCGTCGACGTTTCTTCGAACCTGCGCCCCGAGCTCACCCCGGCCCTGGAGGAGATGCTCGGAGTCCCGGCCGCCACCAACCCGATCTGGGACCTCGAGCAGTCCAAGTGCTTCCTGGTCGTCTCGAGCAACATGACCGAGGAACAGAACGTCGTCGCGGTGCCCATCAAGAAGGCACTCAAGGCCGGGGCGTCGCTGGTGGTGATCGACCAGCGGGAGACGGAGCTGACGCGCTACGCCGACATATGGCTCAGGCCGACGCCGGGCAGCGAGACGGCGCTGATCGGCGGCATGCTGCGGGTGATCTTCGAGGAGTCGCTTGACGACCACGACTTCCTGCAAGACAGGTGCGACGGCGTGAAGGCGCTAAGAGACAGCCTGTGGGCCTTCGACCTGACCAGGGTGTCCCCCATGACGGCGGTGCCCGCCGAGGACATCCGCCGGGCGGCGCGGACCATCGCCGGGGGAGACCCGTGCGCCTTCCTGTACGGACTGGAGACGGTGGATGCGGGGCTGAGGGACGCCTGCGTGAGGGGCATCGTCAACCTGGCGCTGGCCACCGGCAACGTGGGCAAGCGCTCGGCGGGCATATACCCGCTCTTCCCGGGCACGAACGAGCAGGGCTCCAGGGACGTCGGCTGCGTTCCCAACGGCCTCCCGGGGCACAGGCACCTGGGCGACAATGCGGCTCGGGCAAGGTTCGAGAAGGCATGGGGCGCCCCGATACCCGAAGGGGCGGGCATTCCCGCCACGGGCATGGCCACCGCGGCCGCCGCCGGCGAGCTGAAGGCAATGGTAGTCGTCGGGGGCGACCGCAGCCTCACGAACGGCGACCTCGGCGACCTCTCGGCAAGTCTCAGGGACCTCGACTTCCTCGTGGTGATGAGCACGTTCGAGTCTGAGCTTACCGAGATCGCCGACGTGGTCCTGCCGCTGGCGACTTTCGCCCACAAGCAAGGGTCCTACACGAACCTCGAGAGGCGGCTGCAGCTGCTAGCTCCCGCCCTGGGACCGGTTGGAGAAGAAGAGACCGAGTGGCGGACGCTGTCCCAGATCGCGCAGAGGATGGATGCGTCAGGATTCGATCACCCGGACGAGGCCTCGGTGTTCGACGAGATAAACAACGTCGTGGGGGCGTACGGCGGCATTACCTATGACCGGCTCCGGCATGATGGCCTGCAGTGGCCCTGCCTGGCCGCGGACATGGGCGACACGCCGCGCCTGCACGAGGAGGATGCCCGAGGCCGCGCCCTGAACATGTCCAGGATGGCCCTGGCCGACGTGAAGCGCCACTCCGATGCCGACTTCCCATTCCTCCTCGCCCACGGGCGCATTCTTCACGATGCCGACCGCACCATGGAGATTGGCACGGTCAAGAAGAAGTCCGTCATCGTGCGGGACGAGGTCATCGAGATACACGAGTCGGACGCCGGCAGCATGGGCGTCGCGGAGGGCGACTGGGTTCGCGTGGTCTCGGCCAGAGACTCCTTGCAGGGAGTTGTGCAGTTGACGAGCCCCTTGCAGGGGATGGTATCGACCACGAGCCTGTTCGGCCAGATGATCACCGACCTGGACCGGTCGCGGGAGCCGGCCCCATTGCTGGGAGTCGACGGCCTTCCACTGGTGCCGGTGCGTGTCGAGAAGATTGAACCTGCCGCGGCCGACTGACCCCTGCTCGCCCCTCGTGGGGACTTGGCGGCCCATCGTCCTGGATGGCCCTGCGGGCAGGGCGCACCATAGAGAGGTTGCGCAGTGGGCTGCGTAGCCTGCGGCGGCAGCAACCCCCACGAAGCGCGCTTCTGCGTGACGTGCGGCGTGCCACAGGGTTCACAGGGCGACCCGGGGCCTGACGAACCCGGAGGGCGGCGCGCGCTGACCCCGAAGGAGTTGGGCGACTTCCTCGAAGAGTCGCTCGCCGCCTATCGGGGCAATTTCAGGCCCTTCATCCTCATAGCCCTAGTGGCGCATATCCCCGTCCTGATACTAACGCTCCTGTCCGGCGGCGACGTTCAGAGCGCCGAGACCACCGACGCTGTGGACGCCGCCGAGGCTATTGCCGATCTTGGCGGGGTCCTGGTCGCAACCATCGTGCTTGCCCTTGTGGCGGGCTACTTCAGCACCGTGCTCAGCGCCGCCTCGGTCGCGGCGGTCGGGCAGCACTACCTGGGCGGCGGGATAGACCTCGGCTACTGCCTCAGGCGCTCCTGGTACAGGATCGCATCCCTGTCTCTCGCATACGTGGTGTTCGCCCTCGCGATGGTGGGGGCGGGAGTCCTGATGCTGCTACTCATCGGGATCCCGCTGTTTTTCTACCTGCTGGTGGTGTGGTTCTTCTTCGTCGAGTGCATAGTGCTGGAACGCAAGAAGCCCATGGACTCGCTCTGGCGGAGCAGGGACCTGGTCCAGAACAACTTCTGGCGCGTCTTCCTGATCGGTCTCGTGTACACCCTGCTGGCGGTGGGCGCAACGTTCGTGGCCGGGCTGGCCGACCTGCTGCTCTCGCAGGTAAGCCAGGTCCTCTCCGACGCTTTCCTCGTGGCCGTGAGCGCCCTGATCACACCGTTCGCATGGATCGGTCGCACCCTTGTCTACTACGACCTACGTGTCAGGAAAGAGCAGTACACGATCGACGATCTTGCCACCGATATGGGCCTGTCCCCGCCCTCCGCAGAGGTGGAAGTGGAATGAGTGACACGACAATCGCGCCGAGGCGGCCCCGTCGCCGGCCAAAGCTCGCCGAGTCGAAGGTACTGCGCCGCCGTGACGTGACCGAGGACCTGTGGGCCGTGTGGATCGAGAAGCCGGAGGGATTCACCTTCAAGCCCGGGCAGTACTGCACCATCGGCGTGGACGGAATCGAGCGCGCATACTCTATAGTCTCAGCGCCCCATGAGGACGACCTGGAGTTGTTCGTGGAGTTGGTGCCGCCGCCGGACGGCGTCCTCACCCCCAAGCTCTGGGAGCTGGGCCCCGGCGACACGGTCACCATCCGGCCCCGGGCGAAGGGGATATTCGTATTCAAGCCGACGCTGCCCAACCACCTGTTCGTCGCGACTGTGACCGGCGTAGTGCCATACGTGAGCATCCTCCGCGACTATGTCCACCACGGCCGGAGCGGGCACCGCTTCCACGTGCTGCTGGGCGCAAGCTACGCCGATGAGTTCACCTACGACGCGGAGCTGATCGACCTCGCGACGGAGCGTCCGGACCTCGTGTCGTTCGTCCCGACTGTGAGCCGCCCCGACGAGGACCGCAACAGCGCCTGGCAGGGCAAGAAGGGCCGCGTCAACGAGATCGTCGAGGGGTACGCCGAGACCGAGGGCCTGACGCCCGGCGACACCATCGTCTACGCCTGCGGCCACCCGGGCATGATCGAGGACGTGAAGGCCCGTTTCATCCCCCGCGGCTTCCAGGTCGAGGAAGAGCGCTTCTGGAAGGACGACTGACGCTGTCGGCTATTGCACCCGTGACGGCGCGGCGAATCCCGCCGGCTGGTCTGGAAGTACGTCGGGCACTTCGACTTCGACATTCCCTACGATCACGTGGAACTCAGAAGGAAGCTGTAACGTTTCCTGGTCGATCTCGGAAGGGTCTTCGACCAGGAGCTCCATTGCCTCCCGAGCGTTCTCCAGCGCCTCGGCGGGGGTCCTGCCCGAGGTCGTGCAGTTGGGGAATCTCGGAACGACCACCTGGTAGGTGTCTTCGTCAGGTATCAGAACGGCGGTGAACCTGCCTGTCGTCATCGGGTAGCCTCTTCCAGTGCCTCGAACTCCCTGCTCCCAGACTTCCCAAGGCTCTGATAACCTGTTCGTGTCGGGCGTTTGGGAACGTACGCATCCGGCCGTATCACTGGCCATGCTAGGCTAGCCGGGATTCGTCGTCAAACGCCAACTCTTAGCTTCAACCGGGAAGGAGGACGCGCTGGCGAACCGACGCATGACCACTCCGGCCCGACGACAGTATCTGCGCATAAAGAAGGAGCACCAGGACGAGATCCTGCTGTTCCGCATGGGCGACTTCTACGAGACCTTCGACGAGGACGCCCGGATAATCGCGCGCGAGCTGGAGATCGCCCTCACCTCGCGTGAGATGGGCAAGGGCCAGCGGGTGCCCCTGGCGGGCATCCCATACCACGCGCTGGAGTCGTACCTCGCGCGGCTCATCAAGAAGGGCTACCGGGTTGCCATCTGCGAGCAGATCAGCGACCCGGCCACCTCCCGAGGCATCGTCGACCGCGAGGTCGTCCGCATTGTGACGCCGGGCACGGTCGTCGAGGAGTCGATCCTCGACCGCAACGCGAACAACTACCTGGCGGCCGTCGTGATCGAGGCCGGCCAGGCCGGCCTAGCCTACGCGGACATCACGACCAGCGAGTTCGCGACTACACAGCTGCCGACCGGCCAGCTCGCAGTCGAGCTGGGGAGGCTTGCGCCCGCCGAGCTTATCGCGCCGGAGGGCCAGGACGCGCCCGAGCTGGACAACGGCGCCGCCGTGACGCCCGTGAGCCCCGACGCCTTCCACCCGGAGTGGGCGGCAGAGGGCCTGCTGAGGCATTTCGGCACGGCGTCGCTGGAGCCCTTCGGCTGCGACCGGCTTCCCCTCGCGGCCAGCGCGGCGGGGGCGATCGTCGACTACCTGGGCCGGAACCAGAAGGCGGCCCTGGGCCAGCTCGGCAACCTCCGCACCTACTCGACCAGCAGCCACATGGTGCTGGACCCGCAGACGAGGCGGAACCTGGAGCTGTTCGAGGGCGGACGCTGGGGCGACGCCGGGGCCTCCCTCATATCCGTCCTTGACAAGACCGGCACGGCGATGGGGGGCCGCCTGCTCAGGCGCTGGCTGGGCCAGCCGCTGCTGGACATCGAGGCCCTCGAGCGACGGCTCGACGCCGTGGAGTGGCACCATCGCAGCGCCCTTCGCAGGGGCCGCATAACGTCCCTGCTGGCGAAGCTCTCGGACATGGAGCGGCTCACAAACCGGATCAGGGGCGGTGTCGCCTCGCCCCGCGACCTCGCGGCCCTGGGAGAGAGCCTACGCACCGCTCCCCAGGTCCGCGCCGTCATGGAGGAGGACGAGGACGCGCCGCAGGTGGAGTGGATCGCGCGCCGCATATACAGGAACGAGGACGCGGTCCAGCTCATCGAGGCGGCGATAGTGGACGACCCGCCGGTCAACCTGGCGGACGGCGGCGTCATCAGGGAGGGGTTCTCGCCCGAGCTCGACAAGCTGCGAGGCTCGTCGAGGGAGGCGCGTGAATACATCGCCGGCCTGGAGAGCAAGGAGAGGGAGCGCACAGGCATCAAGTCCCTCAAGGTCGGGTACAACAGGGTGTTCGGCTACTACATCGAGGTGAGCAAGGCGAACGCCGGCGCCGTGCCCGAGGAGTACATCCGGCGGCAGACGCTGGTGGGCGGCGAGCGGTACATCACCCCCGAGATGAAGGAGTACGAGGCCGAGGTCCTCAGCGCCGACGAGCGCATCCTGGAGCTGGAGGCATCGCTGTTCCGGCGCGTCTGCGGGCAGATCGGCGAGGCGGTCGGCCCGATCCTCGAGACGGCGGGCGCGGTCGCGGAGACGGACGTCTTCGCGTCGCTGGCCGAGGTCGCCTCGCGGCAGGGCTACGTCCGGCCCAGCCTAGACGACGGGCCGGAGATCGCTATCAGGCAGGGCCGACACCCTGTCGTCGAGCAGACGCTGCCGCCCGGCTCGTTCGTGCCCAACGACACGGCCATGTCGAGCGAAGACGAGCAGCTTATCGTGCTCACCGGCCCCAACATGGCGGGCAAGTCCACCTATCTGCGCCAGGTGGCGGTCATCACCCTCATGGCCCAGGTCGGCAGCTACGTGCCCGCCGAGTCGGCCTCCATCGGCCTCGTCGACCGCATATTCACCCGAGTCGGCCTGCAGGACGACCTAGCGGCCGGTCAGTCCACCTTCATGATCGAGATGGTCGAGACGGCCGCCATCCTCAACCATGCCACCAAGCGCTCCTTGGTGATCCTGGACGAGATCGGGCGGGGCACCAGCACGTACGACGGGCTGGCCATCGCCCGCGCGGTCGCCGAGCACATACACAACCACCCGGACCTGGGGTGCAAGACGCTCTTCGCCACCCACTACCACGAGCTGACCGCGCTGGCCGGCACCCTGCCGAGGGCCCGCAACTACAACGTCGCCGTGTCCGAGGACCGGGGCGAGGTGGTGTTCCTCAGGCGCATCGTGCCCGGCGGGGCCGACAGGAGCTACGGCGTTCACGTCGCAAGGCTCGCCGGGCTGCCCGGCGGAGTCGTGAACCGCGCCTGGGAGGTGCTGAAGGACCTGGAGGGCGCCCCGGACGCCGGCGATGGTAAGCGCCCGTCAACGGCCAGGCCGGAGCCATCGTACCAGCAGCTCAGCTTCCTGGCCCCAACCCCGGCCGCCGTCGAGAGCCTCAAGGCCCTGGACGTCGCCTCCATGACGCCCATCGAGGCGATCACCAAGCTCTTCGAGCTCCAGGAGCTAGCCAAGAACGGGGACTAGGAACCGGCACGACGACTTGGGTAGGAAGTCGTGCCTTGAGTCAACCTTACACGCTAGGCTTGGTTCCCCTTGTTGGTTGGGCGGTCTGTCAGCATCTCCAGCACTTCTGACTCGCCAATGTCTAACACATCGTCTGCAAGCTGAAGAACCTCGCTTGCAACACTCTCTCGGTTCGGAGTGGCAATCAGCACTCCAACACCGTAGTCCTGCACGGTTCTGATCACCTCGGCGAGGTCCTGATCACCGGATATGACGATAGCGTTCTCGAATGCCGAGCGGCTCGCGAGACGAACCATGTCTAACGTTATCAACGTATCCACACCCTTCTGTTGACGTTCAGGGTAGAATGTCCAGTTCCTATCGAACTCGGCAAGCAACTGTTCGACGGAGACGCCGATGCCTTGAGCGGTGTTTCTCAAGGCGTTGCGAATCGGTCCCTCGAGCCTAGAACGACGCTCCGCCACATGTCCTAGTCGGAGTTGTATGCCCGGTGTGTAGCCGATGGCGTCGAAGTATGGGCGTTGCCTAGCGAACTCCCGATGCGAAGTGGCGAAGGCTCCGTCATACCAGTATGCCCGGAGGAAGTTGTCACCTAGCAGCCGGTGGTTCAGCCCGCGGAACCACTGAGCCACAGCCAAAGCATTGGGCCGCACGGACGGTCGCTTCCTGCCAATGGATCTCGCACCCTCAGCAATCAAGTAACCCGCATCGACAAACCCGGCGTACGTTCCGAGCATAGTTGCCAGTTCTCCTGAACGAATAAGGAACCAAAAGAAAAGGGCCCCAAGAGGGACCCCGAGTTCAATGACCCCCAACGGGGGCTGTAGCCAAAGACTCCCGAATAGGGAAGTGTAGTCATTATGTGTCCTCTAGCGTCGGCCGTCAAGCGTACGTGGAGCAGCGCCTTTGCCCGTGCGCAACCAGCAGAGCGTGCTACGGGCCGCGTGGTAGAATGTTGCGACTCCGATAGGACCGAGGTGGACCCATGCAGCAAGTAGCAGCCCTGCCGACCGCGCCGAGTGAGCTTAGGACGTTGATGCGACGGGGTGAGCTGAGCGGCCTGACGAGCGGCATGGCGCCCGGCCGCGTGCAGGCGAACCTCGTGATACTGCCGAAGGAGCAGGCCTTCGACTTCCTGCTCTTCTGCCAGCGCAACCCGAAGCCGTGCCCCCTCCTCGAGGTGGTCGAGGCCGGCTCGTCCGAGCCCCGCGCGATGGCCCCCGGTGCCGACCTGAGGACCGACCTGCCCCGGTACCGCGTCTTCGAATACGGCGAGCTGGTGGAGGAGCCCACGGACATCTCGCATGTGTGGCGGGACGACATGGTTTCGTTCCTGCTGGGGTGCAGCTTCACCTTCGAGTCCGCGCTCGTGAACGCGGGGATCCGCATCCCACACTACGAGACGGGCGCGAACACGGCCATGTTCGTCACGTCCATCGAGACCGAGCCCGCGGGCATATTCTCCGGACCGATGGTCGTCTCCATGAGGTCGATCCCCCAGGACAAGGTCGTCAAGGCCGTACAGATCACCTCGCGCTACCCCGCAGTCCACGGCGCGCCCGTGCACATTGGCAGCCCGGAGTCCATCGGCGTAGACGACGTGCACACCCCCGACCTGGGCGACGTGGCGCACGTCGGTTCGGACGACGTGCCGGTGTTCTGGGCCTGCGGCGTGACCCCCCAGGCGGTCGCCATGTCCTCGAAGCCGCCGCTCATGATCACCCACGCCCCTGGCCACATGTTCATCACCGACAGGCTGAACGAGGACGTGGCGGCCCTCTGAGGCGCCGCGCGGTCCTTCGGAAGACGGCCGGGTAGGGCGGCATGACATTCGTGAGCACCGACATCGAGGACGTCATCCTCGACAACGACAAGCGCGGCATATCGGCGCTCAGGCCCCACCTCCCCGCGGGGTATATCGACGAGGCCGCGCGGCTCATTCTCGACAACCCGGGCACGGCCCTCATAGTCACCGGGTTCTACATCATGTGGGCCGACGCCCCCGAGAACGACGGCCCGCCCGGCGCGGTCGCCATCGGAAACGCGCTCAGGGCGCTCGGCAACGACGTGGTCTACGTGTCCGACCACCACTCGACCGGCATAGTCGAGGGGCTGGTCGACGACAGCTCGACCGTGTTGGAGTTCCCCTTCCTGGACGACGCGGGAAGCGCCCAGCACGCTGCGGGCTTTCTCAGTGAGACGGAGCCGTCGGTGGTCATATCCATCGAGCGGTGCGGCCCCAGCGAGGACGGCAAGGCGCGCAACATGCGCAACGCCGACATAACGGAGTTCAACGCCAAGACGGACTACCTGTTCACGGGTGGTATACCCTCGGTCGGCATAGGCGACGGGGGCAACGAGATCGGCATGGGCAACCTCGCAGCCGTCATCCCGTCCGTGCCCACCCTGGTCGAAAAACCCTGCGTCACGAGGGTCACGAAGCTGGTCATCGCGAGCGTGTCGAACTGGGGCGGCTACGGGCTCGTGGCCGCGCTCTCGCGCCAGGCGGGCCGCAACCTCCTTCCCAGCATCGCCGGGGAGCGCGAGATGGTGCAGCGGTCGGTAGCGCTGGGAGCAGTCGACAGCTTCTCGGGCGAGAGGATCGAGAGGGTCGACGGCTTCTCGCTGGAGGAGAACAGCCGCACCCTCGAGAGGCTGCACGAGCTAATCTCCGCCGGCAGCCAGTAGCCCGGCAATCGCCGGGAGTCAGGAGCCCCTCACATGGCGAGGCTCGCAGGCAGGATCTACGACGCAGCGACCGGCGAGACCGTTTCGGCCAGGGTGCACGTGTCCGACTCGACGGGCTCGTTTGTGCATCCGCCGGACGCCATCCTGAAGGTTGGGCCGGGCGCGTCGTTCTTCTACTCCGACGGCGGCTTTGAGGTGGACGTCACCCGGGGCTGGGTCCGCGTGGTGGTCGAGCGCGGCACCGAGTACGCTCCGGCGCGCATCGACCTGGAAGCCCCAGGCCAGGGCGCGGTCACAGTCGACGTCAAGCTGGAGCGCTGGTCGAAGCTGGGCGACGAGGGCTGGCACCCCGGCAACACCCACATCCACTACGACGAGAAGGAGGAGCGGCCCGACGAGCGCCTCCAGCTCGACCCCCGCATCGAGGACCTCAGGATGACCGCCGTGAGCATCCTGAAGCGGTGGGACTTGGAGTACGCGTCGAACAAGTACGCCCCCGGCGTGCTGAACGACTTCTCGTCGGCCCACCACTACGTCGAGTGTGGCGAGGAGAACAGGCACAACGCCGAGGGCTCCCACAGCCCGGGCTACGGCCACATCATGCTCCTGAACATCCGCAACGTCGTCGAGCCCGTGAGCCGCGGGCTGCTGGTCGACGCCTTCGACCCGGACTACCCCCCGCTGTCCTACGCCTGCGACGACACCCACAGGCAGGGCGGCATGGTCATCTGGTGCCACAACGGCCGCGGCATGGAGGCCCCCGTGGCCGCCGCGCTGGGCAAGGTCGACGCGTTCAACCTGTTCGACCCCAACTGGATGGACCCGGAGTACGACATCTACTACAAGATGCTCGACGCCGGGATCAGGATGCCGGCGTCGACCGGCTCCGACTGGTTCATCAGCTCCGCCAACCGCGTCTACGCCCATACGGGCGGGCCCTTCGAGCACGAGCCCTGGTTCGACGCACTCAAACGGGGCAGGACCTTTATCACCAACGGCCCCGCACTGTCGCTGGCAGTGAACGGCGAGCATCCGGGCGCCGAGATCGAGGCCAACACGGGCGAGCGCCTTCCAGTGCGGGTCGCATGGGACTCCCACTACCCGATAAGCCGCGCCGAGGTCGTGTTCAACGGCCGCGTTGCCGCCGCCGAGTCGTTCCCCGACGGTTGCGCGACAGGGTCGCTGGAGTCTGACGTGACCGCCGCGTCCGACGGCTGGTTCGCCGCCAGGCTGTGGAGCCGGGCCCGGGACAGCTTCGCTCAGCCCGTATACGCCCATACGAGCCCCGTATACGTGGTCACAGGGCAAGCAGGACCGGAGAAACGCGCCGCCGCCGCGTACTTCGACGACCGAATAGAGCGGTCCATCGAGTGGGTGTCGTCGAAGGGCAAGTTCTACACCGACAGCCAGAGGCGGGAGGTCGTCGACCTGTTCAGGGAGGGCCAGCAGGTATACAAGAGAGCTCTCGCCGGCTAGAGCCCGTGAAGCAGCTAGCCCTCTCGGCGGCGAGGGTGCTGGCCGTCGCGGTCGTCCTCTACGTCGCCATGGGCCTCCTGCTCGGGTACACCAGCGTGATCAACCAGTTCATATACTTCCCCGACAGCACCATCTACCAGGATCCCGGCGACTTCGGCCTGGAGTTCGAGGACGTGTATCTGACCACGTCCGACGGCGTCCGCATCCACGGCTGGTTCGTCCCGGGCTCGGGCGGACCGACGCTGATCTGGTTCCACGGCAACGGCGGCAACATCAGCAACCGCGCCGACAACATCGCCGGGCTGAACCGCCGCCTCGGCGTCAGCATCCTCATCATCGACTACCGGGGGTACGGGCTGAGCGAGGGCTCCCCCAACGAGCAGGGCACCTACCTCGACGCCGAGGCCGCCGTGGCCCACGCCCTCTCCAGGCCGGACGTAGACCCCGACCGTCTGGTGCTGTTCGGCCGCTCCCTCGGCTGCGCCGTTGCGGCGGAGATGGCCGTCAGGCACGACGTATACGCCGTCGTGCTGGAGTCGCCCTTCACCTCTATACCGGCCATGGCCAGCCGCGCCTACCCGTTCCTGCCCGGCCTCGGCCTGCTCACAGGGAACATGTACGATACCCTCGGCAAGACCGCCCGGATCGACGCGCCGGTCATGGTCCTGCACGGCGACAGCGACGAGATAGTGCCGTTCGAGATGGGCCGCGAGGTGTTCGAGGCGGCGCAGGAGCCCAAGCGCTTCTATGCAATCCGGGGCGCGGGACACAACGACACCTACGCTGTTGGGGGCGCGCCCTACCTGGACGCGCTGGGGTCGTTCCTGGCCGAGCCGGGTCCCCAGCCATAGGAGGACTGATGTGATACTTCGCCGCCCAGACGTCGACGTGCAGATCAGCGTCAACAGGTCGAAATTCAACGCCGGAGACACGGTCGACGCCGATGTGAGGCTTCTGCCGAAGGCCGACTTCCGCGTCCGCAGCGGGAGGGTCGAGTTCGTCTGCATCGAGACCTGGGTGCAGCGGGTCGACTCCCAGTACGGCCCCTCGTACCACAGGAAGACCGAGGTCCTCAGTAGCGAGGGCGAGACGTTCATGGAGGACCAGACGGTCCGGAACGGCGTGCCATACTCCGCCGACCTGAAGGCGACCGTGCCGCGGGACGCGCTGCCGACCCTCCGGGGCGAGCTGGTGCAGAAGATCGAGCCCGGCATCGCGTGGGAGGTCAGGGTCGACCTGGACGTGGCCAGGGCGCGCGACATCAAGGAGAGCCAGGAAGTCACCGTCGCAGCGACTCCCGCGCCCCGCGCCGGGCGGCCCGTGCCCGTCATCGCAAACTCAACGCGAGGGGGATGCCCCCTCACGCTGGAGCTGTCCCGCGACGCGGCCCACTCTGGGGAGCGCATCGATGGCACCCTCCGCGCCGAACCCCAGGGAGACGTGACCGCGTCCGAAGCCAGGGTCGAGCTCGTCCGGGAGGAGAAGTTCGGCAACACGGCGAAGAACCAGGTCGTCGACCAGGTGACCCTCGAACGCGACCCGTCTCTGCAGTCCGGCGACACCCGGGAGTGGAGCTTCAGCCTCGATATCGGCCAGGTAGCCGTGCCGAGCCTGAAGACCGAGAAGTCGTCGGTCAGGTGGCTCGTCAGGGGCGTGCTGGACCGCAGCCTCCGCACCGACCCCAAGGTCGAGCAGGACATCGACGTAGCCTTCTAGCCGCACCTCAGAATCAGATGTCGAAACCCGAAACGATCCTGGTGACCGGCGCCACCGGATACATTGGCGGAAGGCTGGTGCCCCGGCTGATCGAGGACGGGCGGCGGGTCCGCGTACTCGTGCGCAGCCGTTTCCGCGCGCTCTCCCGCCCCTGGGCCGAGCAGGTGGAGATTGCTGTCGGCGATGTCCTGACCCCTCAGGCCATGTCCGAGGCGCTGGCAGGCGTGGACACCTCCTACTACCTGGTCCACAGCATGTCCGGGAGCTCCGACTTCCACGAGCTGGACATGCGCGCCGCCCGCGCCTTCGGTCGGGCAGCGAAGGACGCGGGGGTCGGGCGGATCATCTACCTGGGCGGCCTCGGAGACCCCGGAGCCGATCTCTCGCCGCACCTGCGCTCACGCCAGGAGACGGGGCAGGCCCTGCGGGAGGGCGGCGTGCCGGTCACCGAGTTTCGAGCCGCCGTGATCATCGGATCGGGTAGCATCTCCTTCGAGATGGTCCGCTACCTCGTGGAGCGCCTGCCAGTCATGGTCTGCCCCCGGTGGATCTACTCCCGCATCCAGCCCATCGCCGTCGATGACCTCCTGGAGTACCTCGTGTCCGCCCTCGACACGCCGGAGAGCCACGGCCGCACCATCGAGATCGGCGGCGAGGACGTGACCACCTACAATGGACTGATGCTCGGCTACGCCGGGACGAGGGGGCTCAGGCGGCTGCTGCTCCCGGTCCCCGTCCTCACTCCACGGCTGTCCTCCTACTGGGTGCACTGGATGACGCCCATACCCGCTGGAATCACAGGGGCCCTCGTCGAGGGGCTCCGCAACGATGTCGTCGTGACAGACGCGGTCGCACGCGAGCTCTTCCCCCACATAGCGCCCAGGGACTACGTTTCGGCCATTCGCGATGTGCTCGACGACCTCGACGAGGGGCGGATAGACACATCGTGGAGCGATGCCTCAGGGGACGCTGCCGCGCCTGAGAAGCCGGTCCGCCTGGAATCGCGGCACGGGATGATCGTCGAGCACCGCCGCCGCACCGTCGCGGCCCCGGCCAGGGACGTCTACAGGGTGTTCACCGGCATTGGCGCAGACAGGGGATGGTACTTCGCCAATTGGGCCTGGCGCGTGCGAGGAGCGATAGACCGGCTGCTCGGCGGCGCGGGCCTCCGCAGGGGTCGCCGCCACCCCAACGACCTGCGCATCGGCGACGCCCTCGACTTCTGGCGGGTCGAGGACCTGCAGGCCGACCGGCTGGTACGCCTCAGGGCCGAGATGAAGCTGCCCGGCCGGGCATGGCTGCAATACGAGGTGCGGGAGACCCAGGACGGCGCAACCCACCTGGAGCAGACCGCTGCGTTCATACCCAAAGGGCTCGTCGGCCTGGTCTACTGGTACGCCCTGTACCCGTTCCACGCCTGGATATTCGGGGGCCTGGTGCGCGCAATAGCCACCCGCGCCGAACGCCTGGGGGACTACAGGGGTCGGTAGTCTGACACCCCGGTGGAGCGATTCGCTTCGCCGTAAGCTCGTCTGCCTACCAGTCGAGGCCGACCGCCCTGGTGAGAAACTCGGAGAACGGCGCGGCGGTGCGGCACGCGTCCGTGTAGATGTCGATGAAGCCCGGCGAGACTACGTCGTCATCGTCGAAGGCCGTCCCCGCCGCGAAGGACTTGAGCTTCAGGTAGTCGATGAGCGGGTGGTCGGGGTCGATGCCCTTCGGCGCGCGTTTGAGCGAGTCGCCCTCCAGGTTGAACCTGGACTCGAAGGCCTCGTCGCGCACGATGCGCTCCCACCTGCCGGGGTTCTCGATGATGGCCCCGCGTATCTTCCCCAGCGTCGCCGAGTTGGGCATCCATATGCCCGCCCCGCCGAAGCAGCTTCCCGGCTGCAGGTGCAGGTAGAAACCCGGCCCGTGCACCTCGCGCCCCACCTCGTGGCGGAAGTGGGCGCCCGCGTTCGTCTTGTACGGGCTCTTGTCCTTCGAGAACCGCACGTCCCGGTATATCCTGAACATCGACCCGCCCGCCGCCCGCGGGTCCGCCACCATGTGCGGGCTGATGGTCCTGAGCTGCTCACCGAAGTCGGCCACGAAGTCCAGCAGCGGGTTGCGGACGTCCCGCTCGTACCGGGCCTTGTTGGCCTGAAACCACTCCCGGTCGTTGTTCATCGAAAGCTCGGCCAGGAACTCGAACAGGGCCGGCGTAAAGTGTGCGGTCGAACTCATCCTGTCACTCCTGAAGGGCCTGAGTACTATCTCAACCTAGCGGTGATTTTCACACAACCACCGCCGTAGCGCCAATCAGCCGGCGGGGACTAGCCCCCATCCCCGCGCCCCTCTGGGTTCCCGCCTGCGCGGGAACGACGATTACCAAAGGGTCGCCGCCAGTCCCGGCTATATGCTGCTCACGATCCCCAGCTCGCCCTCGAGCTCCCACAGCGTCAGGTCGATGGCGTGGACGATCTCGTCCACGTCGCTGCGGGTGATGACGAGGGGCGTGCCCAGCGCAATGACGCCCCCGCTAGCCCCCAGGAGCACACCGCGGCTCCTGAGCTTATCCTTGACCTTGGAGTCGATGCCGAGCTCCGGCGCGAACGGCTCCTTCGTCTTCCGGTCGCTGACCAGCTCGATGGCGCACATCAGGCCCAGGCCGCGCACGTCCCCGACCGTCGGGTGGTCGGCCATCAGCGTCTCGAGCTGGGCCTTGAGGTATGCGCCGGTCTCCGCGGCGTTCTCGACGAGACGCTCCTCCTCGATGATCTCGATGTTCTTCAGGGCCGCGGCAGAGCAGACGGGGTGCCCGGTCGCCGTGAATACGTGCCGCAGGTAGTTGTCCTCGCCCGCGAACACGCCCGCGACCTCGTCGCTGACGACGGCGGCCCCGAAGGGCAGGTATGTGCTGATGAGCCCCTTGGCGACGGCCATGATGTCGGGCACGACGCCCCAGTGCTCCAGGGCGAACATCTTGCCCGTCTGGCCGAACCCGGTCACGATCTCGTCCGCCACCAGCAGCACGCCGTACCGGTCGCAGATCTCCCGCAGCATCGGCCAGTACTCGTCACCCGGGACCGCTATGGTCCGGGCCGCAACGGGCTCGGCGAAGACAGCCGCGACCGTGTCAGGGTCATTCTCGACGATCAGGGTCTCTATGGCGTCCGCGCACAGTATCGCGGTCTCGGACGGGGTCTCGCCGCCCAGCGCGCACCGGTAGGGGTTGGGCTGCGGCGCGAATAGCAAGCCGGACAGCTCCATCTCGTAACCCTCGCGCAGGCCCGGCGTGCTCGTTCCCATCCAGTGGACTCCGCCAGTCGCGCCGTGGTAAGAGCCCTCGCGGCTGATGATCTTGTGGCGGCCTGGCTGGCCCCGGCGGCTGTGGTAGCCCCGCACCATCTTCAGCGCCGTCTCCATAGCCTCGGACCCGCCGCTGACGGGGAAGACCCTGTTCAGGCTGCCGGGAGCGAGGGACGCCAGCTTCTCGGCCAGCATCACCGTGGCGGCCGTGGTCGTGCCGGCGGGCATGAAGCTGAGCTGCTTGGCCTGCTCGAAGGCGGCCTCGGCAATCTCGGTCCGGCCGTGGCCGACGCCGACGGACATGTACCCGCCGTTCACGTCAATCCACTCGTTGCCCTCCGAGTCCGTGACGCGGAGGCCCTGGCCCTCGACGGCGATCACCGGCCCGCCTGTCTCGGCCATCTCCGTCCAGTCGCGGTTCGCCATCCACAAATGGCGCGCCGCCGACTCCCGCAGCTCTTGAGTGCTGGTCATCGAGCGCCTCCATGCCTCCGCCCCCACGGCCGGGACTAACGGCGCCTAGTATCGCACAAGCCGCAGCACGTCGGCAGACGGCTGCCCCCTGCTCGACGGTCACGGCGACGCGATCACTCGTTCAATGCCCGGTAGACGTCCTCGCTGGTAAAAGGCTCGGCGTCGGCTGGCACGGCAAACACCGCACCATCGCCGTACGCCTCGGTACACGAGCCATTGAGGCCGCGGCGGGCCAGCTCGGACAGGGCGCCGCCGAGGCTGATCTTCTGGCGCTCCGCCAAAGCGCGGGCGACCGCCAGTACATCGTCGTCTATATTCAAAGTGACTCTCATGTAACCAACATCGCATCGCAGCACCACTCCGTCAAGATCAAGGGCGCCAGATTGACACCTGTGAGCGCGCTGGACTAATATGATTCTACGGACGCGGACGACAGGGCAACGTAGCTCAGAGGTAGAGCGGGCGCTTCATAAGCGCTAGGTCACAGGTTCGAACCCTGTCGTTGCCACCAGGTCTGGTGTGCAGCTGGACGGGACCGGCGGGCTAGGGCGGTTAGCTCAGTGGTTAGAGCGCTCGCCTCACACGCGAGAGGTCCGAGGTTCAAATCCTCGACTGCCCACCACCGGCCGGAGCTTCCGGGTCCGGGTCGAGATCGTGCCGAAGTGGCGGAACGGCAGACGCGCTACGTTCAGGACGTAGTACCCTTACGGGTGTGTGGGTTCAAATCCCTCCTTCGGCACCACCCCCCATACTGGTAAGCTAAGACCCTGCTTACCGACCCATTGCCGACCAAGAGCAGGCAGGCGATGAAAGCGCAGTGGCCTTAATGCGCGATGACAAGGGGGTTTAAGAATGATGGCTGGTTTTCGGCTACTCCTCGCGGGCGCGGCAACATTGATGATAGCTGCATGCGCCGGCGACGAATCGCCTGGTGACGTTGGCCGGACCGCACGCGCCGCGCTTGCCGGGCCGGATGGCAACGTCATGGGCCAGGTGACGCTGACCCAAACGCCGACCGGCGTGCTCATCTCGGCGGAGGTGACCGGACTATCCCCGGGCGCGCACGGATTCCACATCCACGGAGTCGGCGCGTGTGCGCCTGACTTTACCGCGGCTGGCAGCCACTTTGCCCCTGGCGGCGAACCGCACGGCTTCCTGAACGAGGACGGCCCCCACGCGGGCGACCTTCCCAACATCCACGCCAGCGAGGACGGGACCGCGCGCCTGGACTATTTCACCGATGCCGTTACCCTAGACGGCGATGCGGCGCACTCGCTTTTCGATGAGGACGGATCCGCGTTCATTGTGCATGCGGACCCCGACGACTATCGCGATGTGGCGTCGGCGGGGGCTCGCGTCTCTTGCGGGGTGATCGAGCCCAGCTAGCCCAATCCGGCTCCCGCGTCGCCAACGGCGTCCTGGTCGGTCGGCTGCGCGAAGCCACCTTGTCCGCCATCTCATCGTCCAGGCATTGGGGTGAGGGTGTACGAGGCTGCCGACCCCTCCGGCAGGCGTATAATGCGACGCCGGGGGGCGTCCAACATGCTAGCCGGTCTTCACCGTTGGTTGCCGGGCGTGTGGCTTCTCATCGCGGCGGTCGTCGCCCTGGCGGTCATCGCCCTCGTTCCGGGGCAAGCCCACGCGCAGGAGCCGTCCGCGCCAGGTCCCCAGGCCTTCGAGCCGGAGTTTAGTTCGGGAGAATGCCCCGGATACCTGGAAGTGCCGCACGACGCAGTCCTCACGTGCGGCTACGTCACGGCCCTCGAAGACCGCGCCAAACCCGACGGCAGGGTGATCGAGCTCTACGTCGTCCGCATTCGTGAGGTATCCGCGATCCGGCACCGCGACCCCGTCATCTACCTCGCCGGCGGGCCCGGGGGAAGCGCCACGCGAGCGACCCAGCGGTTCCTCGATCGGGGGCGGCACCTGTGGACGGGGCGCTATCTCGTGCTCTTTGACCAGCGCGGCATCGGCGGCTCCAGGCCTAGGCTGGAGTGTGCCCAGTACCGGCACGACTACGCCGACATTCGAGACCGCGACCTCGACCCGGACGAGGAGCTGGAGTGGCGTGTGGAGGCCCTACTGGACTGCAAGCGCACGCTCACCGACCAGGGGATCGACCTGGGTACCTACACGTCGGCGTCCACCGCCGCCGACGTGGCGTACATCGCCTCGGCCATGGACTTCGATTCATTCAACCTCTACGGGTCCTCGTACGGGACGCTGCTGGCCCTCACCGTCATGCGGGACTTCCCCGCGGGTGTGCGAAGTGTGGTCCTCGATGGTGTGCTCCCCCTCCAAGTGAGCTTCTACGAGACCTTCTACGCCGAATTCGCCGCGGCCGTCGATCGGTTCTTTCGCCATTGCGAGGCCGACCCGGCGTGTGCCAGGCGGTACCCGGACCTGGAGCAGGCCCTCTGGGGGGCGGTAGACAGGTACGCGGCCGCCCCGTTCAACCTGGAGTTCTACGACAGGTACGCTGATCGGTCCATCGATGACGAGTTCGATGGGGAATTCGTTGCCCGGCTTCTTGCTTCTTCGCTGAGGAGCGAACGGTTGATCCCGTACCTGCCTTTCCTGGTGAGCGAGATCGCCGCCGGGAACGACTTCGTGGCGGACGCCTGGGCACGGCCGGCAATCCGGTACGTTACCGAACCCATCGACAACTCCGCAGCATGGGCGTCGATGTGGTGCTACTCAGTTGACCTGGTTGGCGACCACACGAGGATTGAGGCGGACCGGACAGCAAACCAGAGATTCGTGGACCCGGAACACCTGCACTTGGCGCCTGCCCTCTGTGATCGGTGGAACGACAAGCCTGCCGATCCGATCGAGAGCGAGGCCGTGGCGAGCGATATCCCGACCCTCCTTCTTTCGGGCCAGTTCGACCCGACCACCCCGCCGAGGTGGGCCGCTCTCGCGGCGGAGACGCTGAGCAACAGCTACACATTCGTAATTCCAATGGCAGGTCACGGGGTCGGTATCGACACTCCATGCGGCCTGAAGCTCATGGAAAGTTTCCTGCACCGGCCGGACCAACGCCCCGACTCCTCATGCCTTGCATCGGACCAACCGCAGTTTTCGGACATCTACCTGAACCGCGGCCCCCGTACGATGGATACGCAGGACTGGGGCAACGGTAGTTCGCTAAGGTCGACGCTCTTTCCGGTATACGCGGTGGCCATGGCGTCCTGGGTGGTACAAGTGGCGGCCACGACGTCTTCGCTGACACAACCGGTGACCACGGCGTCTTGGCTGATACAAGGGGTGGCCGGGGTGCCTGTGTTGATCGTATTGCCGCTGTCTGTGCTGACCGTATTGCCGCTGACCGTGCTAACCCTATGGCCGATAATCTTCGTGGTAAGTCGCCGGCGTCAGGTGCCAAGCTCGACCAACCCATTGGCAGGTCCCGCCCGGGTGATTGCCGGGGCAGCGTTGCTGATAATCGCCGGCTTCATCCTATGGGCATACCCTGGTGAAGACCTGGACCTCGTCAGGAACTTCGGGTACGACACGTCGATTCGCCAGTGGTTCATCATCCCGTATCTGATCGCGCCCATAGCCGTGCTCGTTCTGTATCTGGCGTATCGTGCGTGGCGCGAGCGGTGGTGGTCGCTCCTCGGCAGGGTCCACTACACCCTGGTGGCCTTGGCCATCGTCTGGTCGCTCGCATACCTGCGCGTGTGGGGGTTCATCGGCCCGTAGCAACGCATTGCCGCGCGGCTACGTCACCCTCTCTGGACGCAGTAGCTCAAGCTCCTGCCCCGTGACTCCGCCACCGAGCAGGTACTCCCTTACGCCGGTGATGTTAGCGGCGTCGTCGGAAGATCCAGAACAGGTTCAGGGCGAACAGGCCGGCGGCGACGATCCACAACAGGGTCCCCAGGGCGGGATTGAGCGCCAGACCCACGCCCAGTCCCAGGTAGAAGACGACGACCGCCAGCGCGAACAACAGTACGTGGGCGACTATTCTGACTATTGCGGTTGTCATTGCCAGCCCATTCTATCGTTGCGGCGCACGGCTTCCTTGAAATCGCTAGAAACACCCGTGCTAACCCTATTGACAGCGCACATGTGTTCCGCTAATATGTTCGTCGTCAACCCCCCAGGGCCAACGGTGCTCCGGCCGCCAAGCCTCCAAAGCACACGGCAAACTGCACCCCCATGCAAGCGGCGGCCGGAGCCCAAGCCCGATCCCAGGCTTGGCCCCTCCTCTCCCCTAGCGCCCCTGGCGGAGCTGCTCCTGCTTCCACTCCTGGTCGATGTCGCCGTCGTAGAAGCGCTCAGGGCTCTCGATGGCCCACGCGTGCCGGTGGACGATGATGCTGTCCGGGTCCAGGCGCATAGCCCTGCGCATCAGCGCCGCTGCCCCGAGCCTGTCGCCCTCCTGGTACTTCGCAGCGCCCTGCCGGTAGAGCTCCAGCGCCCGCCGGTCGGTCGCGCCGCGCGCCGCTTGGATGTAGTGGCTGTCCGTCTCCACGAACGGCGGCACTTCGGACTCGGTTGCCCAGCGGCGCACCAGATCCGCGATCTCCGGCCTGTCGATGCCGAACCCGCTGGCCTTGCTGAACGCCAGCACTCCGCGCTCGTCGATCAGGAACCCGCTAGACACCGCCTTGAACCCGTACAGGTGGCTCGTGACCCCCTCGGTGTCGATCACCGCTGGGAAGGTCGCGCCGGCCCGCTCCAGGTAGGGCCTCGCTCGCTCTGCGCCCTGGCCGTCCATGGCGACCGCGAGCACCTCGAGCCCGTCGCCGCGATGTCTCTCGTACACCTGCTGCCAGACCGGCAACTGATCGCGGCACCCTCACCACGACGCCCAGCTGAACATCACTACCTTTCGCCCCAGCAGGTCTGACAGGCTCAGCCGCTGGCCGTCGACGGTCGGCAGCGTGAACCCCGGCGCCCTCTCCCCAACCCTTGCCGCAGTCTTGTCACCGTCGGTCATCGATCAGTTCCCTCCGGTCCCCTGCAGCTCCTCGCGCCAGCGAGGGTTCAGCAGCAGCTCCTTCCATATCTCGCTGAAGTCCAGCGTGTGCCGGTTGTCCCAGTCGACTTCCCCCGCCTCTTCGGCCGTCATCCGCGTCTTGAAGACGGGCACCTGGGGCGAGGCCGGGTCTCCCATCATCCCGACCTTGACGATGGCCCTCTGGAGCCCCGACAGGTCGACCCACTTCAGGTCTTTGCACCCGGCCCCGAATACCGCAGCGTAGGCGTCGATCATCTGCCGGTCCAGCGCGGCCTTCCTCTCGGCGATCGTTTCGAGCTCGTCGCCCCTGAATTCGACTACAACCCAGAGGCCCCCCTGCCGGTGGTCCCGGACGTCCGCCCCGAAGGGCAGCCTGGGCAGATTCTCCTTCGTGTTGCCCTGGAACTGCGCGTTCGCGGTGGCGGCCAGCGTCGCCTTCTGCTCTTCGATGCTGGACCCGGGAGCACAGGGCGCGACCTCGGCCGCAGGAGCTGCCGGCTGTGGTACCGCAGTCGGTTGGACGCTCTCTGCCGTTGGCGTATTCGCGACCGCCGGGGTGCTAGCCGGAGCGGGCGTGCTCTCGCTCGCAGGACTCGTGTCGCCCACCTCATCCGAAGAACTGGAGCTGCACGCGGCCATTCCCAGCACCATCAGCATGGTTCCGACTAGTATCCCGTACTTCAATCGCATGCTCCCTCGGCCGTAGTATAAGCCACTCCGCCGCCAGGTTATTGGTATACTGCCGCCGCGTCGACGACTCGATGCTGGAGCGGTAGCTGTTCAGTCTTGGAGGGGCATCTTCCCTCCTCTCCCGTCAAGGGAGAGGATTGAGGTGAGGGTGAATCTCGGGCCTCCGTGTCTGAACAGTGACCTGGAGCGAGGTGATGGCGGCACCACACAGACCCCGAGTCCTGGCCTGCGACCTGGGCGGCACCCAGCTCAGGACCGCTGTCGTGGGCGCTGACGGTGCGGTTACCCGCCGTCGGGCTGTGCCCACACCCAAGGACGACCCCGGCGCGCTGGCGTCCCTGCTGAAGGACGCCCTGGCGGAGGCGGGCGAGGTAGAGGGCGTAGTGGCAGGCGTGCCCGGCCCGATTGACTACGCAGCGGGCGCGCCGACCATGCTGGTCAACCTGCCCGCTTGGGAGGGCCACGTGAGCGCCGACAGCCTGTCGGCGGAGCTGGGCCTCGGCGTCCTGCTTGCCAACGACGCCGACCTGGCGGCCCTGGGCGAGCACCGCTTCGGCGCGGGCATGGGCTTCGACGACGTCGCATACGTGACCGTGAGCACCGGTGTTGGAGCCGGCGTCGTGCTGGGCGGACGCCTTGTCCGGGGCCGCCTGTCCCTCGCCGAGCTCGGCCACACCATCATCGACAGGCGTGCGATGAAGACGGTCGAGGACCTGGGCTCCGGCACCGCGCTTGGCCGGATGGCGGGCGAAAACGCGGCGGCTGTGTCGGCCCGCGCGCAGGAGGGCGATACGGAGGCTGCGGCCCTATTCAGGGAGGCGGCTGACGCGCTCGCCGTCGGCGTGTTCAACCTGGTGCATCTCTTCTCCCCGCAGGTCGTTGTAATCGGTGGCGGCATGTCGCAGGCGGGAGACCTCCTGCTCGATCCCGTGCGTGAGATGTTGGAAAGGCGCCCAGGGTCGAGGGTCTCGGTGGTACGCGCCGCAACCGGCGACGATGCCGGCCTCAAGGGCGCGGCCGCCTACTGGGCGGACGAGAAGTCCTGACTTGGAGGTTATCTCGACACTCTTCCAGCGCGAGCCCTGGCCGGGGAAGATCGTTCGTCCTGAGCCTGTCGAAGGACGGTTCTCTGCAGCGCACACGGTATTTGAGCTAGTTACTTGGGGCTCACTCTTGAACGAAGCAGACTCACGGCAGGAGCCTGTCTATGGTCAGGGCCCTGTTGTCGCGTGTCGCACGGATTCGCAGCGCCTCCCCCTCGATGAGCATCTCGAAAGTGATCCAGTCCACCTCAACGATCTCCGCGTCCACCAGGATGAAGAAGCGGCCGTTCGCCATCGCCTCCTTGGCGACCAGGGAGCCCTCGATGCGCCGGTAGGGCGGCGCGGCCGATATTATGCCCTGCGCCGATGTGCCGATTCCTCGCAGGAGCGCTACAGTCCTGCCGACGAAGCTCATCGGGACCGACCGACCCGGATGAGGACGTGACGGGGCGAGTACGGGAAAACCCGGCCATACCGTACGTACAGAGGCCTTGGGAGAAGACGGCTACACGGCAATTGATGTCCTAATTCCCTTGCCGGACACCGCGCATCATACCTGTGAGGATTCGTAGGATTCAATTGGTTCTGATACTCTGATATGCCCGGTCGTATCGGCGCCGCCGGTCCCAGGGGCAGGGAGTATCACTCGTCGGGCGTTCTCGTGTAGGATAAGAGCGACCGGAGGAGGTCGCCGATGATCATAATAGGAGCACTGCTGGTCGCCGTGGGGGCTGCGGCATTGCTAGATCTGCCCTGGGCGCCTGCCCTGCTCATAGGATTAGGTGCAGGAATGGTCGTTTCGGGTGTAACCGGCAGACTCGGATGGCCTTCGGGCCGTTCCAGGGTCGCGGGGCCAGGCCGGGAGGCCGCGGGCGAAAGCGCTCAGTCCGGCTAGCGAGACGCGGCCGACCGGCCGTTGTACAGCCTCGCCAGGTCGGCCTGCTCCATCTCGTGTCCGAGGTGCTCCTGCAGCGCGTCGAGCAGCTCGAAGTCCTGCAGGTCCGAGACGAACGTGATCGCCGTCCCCTGCTTGCCCGCCCTGGCCGTGCGGCCGATCCGGTGGACGTACTCCTCCAGGTTGTCGGGCATGTCGTAGTTGATGACGTGCGAGACGGCAGGGATGTCCAGGCCCCGGGCGGCCACGTTGGTGGCCACCAGCAGCCGCAGGTCCCGCGACCTGAACTTCGACATCACCCGCTCGCGCTGGGCCTGTGTCATGTCGCTGTGTATGCCGTCGGCGTCGTACCTGTCGCGGCGCAGGTCCCTTACCAGCCGGTCGACCCCCGCCCTCGTCCTTCGGAATACCAGCGCCTGCCTCACGTCGTCCCCGGTGTCCAGCACCTCTTTGAGGGCCACGCGACGGTCCTGTGCGGCCACCTCGTAGTAGACCTGGTTCACCTCGTCGACGGGCTCGGCCTCGCCGCCTACCCTGACCCATTCGGGGTCGTGCAGGTAGCGCCGGGTGAGCTTGCGGATCGGGTAGGGGATCGTGGCCGAGAAGAGCAGGGTCTGCCGTTCGCGGGGAGTCTGGCGAAGGATGTGCTCGATGTCGTCTATGAACCCGATGTCGAGCATCTGGTCCGCCTCGTCGAGCACGGCGATCCGTATCTTGCGAAGGGATAGCGTGCGCCGCTGCATGTGGTCCATCAGTCTGCCCGGCGTCGCGACCACGACGTGGGCACCGCGCTGGATGGCGTCGATCTGGGGCTGCATGGGCTGCCCGCCGTATATGGCCGCCACGCTTATGCCGCGGTGATGCCCGATCGCCGAAATCTCGCTGCACACCTGCAGCGCCAGCTCCCTGGTCGGAGCGAGCACCAGCGCCTGCGGGTCTCCAGGCGCCGGGTCTACATTCTCGACAATGGGGATCCCGAATGACGCCGTCTTGCCCGTGCCCGTCTGGGCCTGGCCGACGACGTCCCGGCCCTCGCGTATCAGCGGGATAACCATGTTCTGGATCGGCGTCGGCTCGCTGTAGCCCATGTCGACCAGTGCATGGTCCACCTCGGGCGAAACCGGAATCTCGCCGAACAGGCCGGAGCCCGACCACTCAGCGGTGGGGGCCGGAGACTCCTTGCGGTACTGGGGCGCGGCGTTGGGGTTGGGTCTGCGCCCCCGCCGCTTCCGGCGCTGGCCCGTGGGCCTGGCTGCCTGCTGCTCGGACGGCCTCCCGGCCGTGTGCTGCGGACGCTTGGGACGCCTCCTGCGCGGCCTCCTGGGTGAGGGGGTCTCCCTGGCGGGCGCCTCGATTGTCGCTCGAGCAGGCCGTTGGCGTGGCCGCGACTGTGTCGCCGCGCCACTTCGTGAGCTCGGCACGCTCGGTGCCGCCTGTGCGGGACGGTTGCCGTTGGGCCTTGGCTTCGGGGCGCTGGGCGGCTTGGCGCCGTTATCCGTGGGTGTGTCGCTGCTGAGCAGCTTCGAGAGTTTGCGGGTAACCGACTTGAGGACTGTGGGCATGTTGCTCGTGGACCTTGAGGATGATGGGCACGAAAAAGGCGCGCCTGAATTCGAGCGCGCCCCGCTGACAGCTATTCAGTTCTACGACCGTGCCCATTCGTTTCTACCAGTCTACCACCGGTGCCCTATGCTGTCAAAGCAAACTGCCTGATCTTTACGGCTTTTCGGAAGCAGGGTAGTTGGAGTCTGCGAAATTCGACGGCGTCACGACTCGCGCCCCGGCGGCACGAGGTTCCCATGCTCGCTCTCCCCGACCACCGACGCCACCGCATACTCCCTCGAGTGGGACAGGGACAGCGCCAGGTGATCGAGCCCGATTCGCTCGGCACGGTTGCGGGCGGAGCCGTGCAGCCTGACCGTGGGCGGGCCGCCCGGCCGGCGGACTACCTCGATGTCCCGCCACCGGACGCCCCTCGTGCCCGTGCCCAGCGCCTTCATCACAGCCTCCTTGGCCGCGAAACGCGCCGCAAGCTGCGGGGCCCGGCCCCGGCAGTAGGCGATCTCGCCTGCGGTGTATATGCGTCCCAGGAAGCGGTCGCCGTAGCGGTCGGCCACCTCCTTCACACGGTGAATTTCGATGACGTCGACGCCGGTGACCAGGACGGTCACGCCTTCAGCCCCGCCGACTCGATGATCCGCGGTATCCGCGCCTCCCACCCCAGCGCCATCACGTGGGCACCGGCGCACATGTCACGCACCTCGCGGATCACGCGCGCCGCTATCTCGACGCTCGTGGCCCTGCGGTCGGACGTGGACTCCAGCTCCGACACGATGGCGGGCGGCACGAACACGCCTGGGAGGTTCTCGTTCAGGTAGCGGGCCATGTTCGCGGACTTGAGCACGATGATGCCGGCCAGCACGGGCGCTCCCAGCCCCTTTGCTGCCTCCATGAACCGCGCGAAGGACTCCGGCTCGTAGATGCCCTGGGTCTGGAAGAAGGCCGCGCCCGCTTCGATCTTGTCCTGCATCCGACCCACTTCCTTGTCCACGTCGGGCGCCCCGGGGTTCGCCACCGCGCCCGCGAAGATCTCCACCGGCCCGTCCAGGTCGTTCCCGCCCATGTCCGCACCGCCCTGCATGGCTTGTACGGCCCGCAGCAGCCCCACCGCGTCGATGTCGAAGACCGCCTTGGCGTCCGCGTGGTCGCCTACTCCGGGCGGGTCCCCGCTCATGCACAGCACGTTGGGCAGGCCCAGCGCCGCCGCGGCCAGCAGCTCCGACTGCAGCGCGATGCGGTTGCGGTCACGGCACGTCACCTGCAGGATCGTCTCGATGCTACGCTCGGCCAGCAGCCGCGCCGCCCCGATGGGCGCCATGGACATGTTCGACCCGGCCGAGTCAGTCAGGTTGAACGCGGTCACGGAGCCCCGCAGCGACTCCGCCTTCTTGAACAGCGGCCCCAGGTCTGCCCCCTTGGGAGGATTCAGCTCGCACGTAACCGCGAACTCACCCGAGCTCAGCACATCCGACAGTCTGCTCATCTTGCGGCCCTCTCCTTGGTTCGAATGGACTTCGTGCTAGGCAATCTCGGCGGGAGCCGGCATAGCGTCGACTACGAGCAAGGCCAACGCATCGCGGGCGTCAGGGTGTGTGAGCACCGCATCTGCCGAGCTGGGCTTGGGAATCTCCTCACCGTACGCTTCGAGAGCCTCCAGGTGAAGGGCAAGCGCTTCCGCGGCCATTTCCCTGGCCTCCTCCACCGTGCGGCCCGCTGAAATGCACCCGGGGAGGTCCGGGAAGCTGACACCATAGTCGCTCCCAGGGTCCTTGTGGATCAGTCCTGTGTAGGTGCGCCCCATGTCCAAGAATGTTACTACGCCCTCCCTACAGCTACAACCGAATTGCCCGGACACCCCAATCATCCTCAATCCCTAACATCCCCTTCTCTC
Source organism: Dehalococcoidia bacterium (assembly GCA_965209165.1). Taxonomy (GTDB): domain Bacteria; phylum Chloroflexota; class Dehalococcoidia; order Lucifugimonadales; family CAJWER01. The sequence continues at coordinate 49,764 of CBDBQI010000004.1, read as the reverse complement.
TCAGCGTCCTCAGCGCCCTCTGCGGTGAAACTCCGTTGACCCTCCGCAGCCGCTGTATTAGAGTGACGGCTAGAATCACGGCGCATGGCGCCCGGGGAGGTGAGACGGTGCTCGCCTACATGGCTCGGCGCATGGTCCTGGCCTTCTTCACCATCTGGGTCATCTCCATCCTCTCGTTCATAATCATCCAGCTGCCCGAGGGCGACGCCGCCGACCGCTTCCTCGACAGGCTCATGCAGACCAACAGCGTGAGCGGCGATCAGCGCATCGCGGACGAGCTGCGCGAGTACCTGGGGCTCGACAGGCCCATGTACTACCGCTACTGGATGTGGGTCTGGAACATGGCCCACGGCGACCTGGGCCGCTCGATCGCCGTCTGGTCCGACCAGATCAACTCCCAGAAGCCCGTCAAACAGATCATCGGAGACCGGTTGTGGCTCACCGTGGTCCTCACCGGGTTCACCATCATAGTCACGTGGACCTTCGCCATTCCCGTGGGCATATACTCGGCCGTGCGCCAGCACTCAGTTGGGGACTACCTGTTCACCCTTGCCGGGTTCACGGGCATAGCGGTCCCTGACTTCCTGCTCGGGCTCGTGCTCATGTACGTCGCATTCGCCTACTTCGACCAGAGCGTCGGCGGCCTCTTCTCCGCCGACTACAAGAACGCCCCCTGGAGCATCGACAAGGTCATCGACCTGCTGAACCACCTCTGGATTCCAGCGGTCGTGCTGGGCACGTCCGGCACCGCGGGCCTGATCAGGGTCATGCGCAACAACCTGCTGGACGAGCTCGCCAAGCCCTACGTCGTCACGGCCCGAGCCAAGGGCGTGAACCCCGCAAAGCTCATCATGAAATACCCGGTCAGGGTAGCCATCAACCCCCTCGTCAGCACCGTGGGCTACCTGCTGCCCTCCCTAGTCGGCGGCAGCGTCATCGTATCCGTCGTGCTCAGCCTCCCGACCCTGGGGCCCATACTGCTCGACGCCATCCTCATCGAGGACACGCAGCTCGCGGGCTTCATCGTCCTCCTGCTGGGCATCCTCACGGTCGTCGGCACACTCATATCCGACATACTGCTCGCGGTCGTAGACCCGCGGATCAAGTTCAGCGCCCAGTCGGCGTAGTTAAGCCACTCAACGAAGGAGCAGCAATGCGCGCAATCGACATGCACGTGCACGTGCCCAGGCAGGAAGGCCTGCCCGAGATGGGCATCGAGGAGGGCCTGCGGAAGTTCTTCCGCGTCAAGGACGCCCCCGAGGATGCCGCCGACATGGCCGCCCGGTACCGGGAGTGGGACATCTTGGGCGTCATCTTCTCCGTAGACGGGGAGTCCTCCACCGGCGAGCCGCCCGACACCAACGACTACGTGGCCGAGATCGTCCGCGCCTATCCCGAACAGTTCATCGGGTTCGCGACGGTCGATCCGTGGAAGGGCACTGCCGCCGTCGAGGAGCTCGAGCGCTCGGTCACGGAGCTTGGGCTGAGGGGGCTGAAGCTTCACCCGATTCACCAGGCCTTCTACCCCAACGACGACCGCTTCTATCCGTTGTACGAAAAATGCCAGGAGATGGGCGTGCCCATGCTGGTCCACTCGGGGTTCGCGGCCGCCGGCGCGGGCCAGCCAGGCGGCATGGGGTTCAAGCTCAAGTACGCCAAACCCATACCGGGCTTCGACGACATCGCCGCCGACTTCCCCGACCTCACCATCATCATGGCCCACCCGTCCTGGCCCTGGATCGACGAGCAGGTCGCCGTCGCCCTCCACAAGCCCAACGTCTACATCGACCTGTCCGGCTGGGCGCCCCGGTTTATTCCCCCGGACCTCATCCGCGAGGCCGACACGCGCCTGCGGGACAAGGTGCTGTTCGGCTCAGACTTCCCCTACCTGCCGCCCGACCGGTGGCTCGACGGCTTCGCCGACCTGCCCATCAGGGACGAGGTGCGCCCCAAGATACTCCTCGAAAACGCCAAGCGCGTCCTCGGGCTATAGCCGCCGGAAGCAAGCCCATACGCGGAGGGCGTTCGGCCCTACTCCGGCTTCCGCAGGGCGGCGATCAGGTTGCGGGGGTTGGCCATGCTCTGGCCCGCCAGCAGGATGCCCACGCTGAAGGCCCGCGCCGCCAGCCACGTCATCGCCGCCGCTGACACGGCAACCACCGCCAGGGCCGCGGCGACCTCCACGTTCGTCATGTCGCTCCCCGCGCCACGGCGCACTATCACCAGCGTGGGGGCGAAGAACGGCACGTAGGTCAGCACCTTCAGCAGGGGCCAGTCCGGCACGTTCACGATCAGCCCCGTGGCCCAGACGGGCAGGCCCACCAGCACGCTCAGTATCCCCGTCAGCCGCTGTCCCTCCTCGACCGAGTTCACGACCGTGCCGATCACCATGGCGAACGATGTGAATAGGAGGTAGCCGAGCGCGAAGCAGAACGCCACGATCACCAGCGACGGTCCGGATATCGCCAGCTCGCCCGCGCCCGGAATCCGGTCGAAGATGGCTGGCACCAGGAAGGCCCCGGCCAGTACCCATACGGACATGTGGGCCAGCCCCGCCAGGACGACCGCCAGCAGCTTGCCGCTGAGGATCGACATCGGCGAGGCCGACGTGACCAGCAGCTCGATCATCCGCGTCTCCTTCTCCTCGGAGACGCTCTTGATTATCGTGACGCTGCCCGTCATGATCGCGAATATGAGGAGAATAGCGAACAGCATTGAAGCCCCTAGCTCCACTAGGCCCTGGGCGAGGCCGCTGTCCGACTCGCCGACGCCGCCCGTGCCACCGGGCACGTCGAACTCCTCCATGTAGCCCGTGTCGAAGGCGCGCTCGACCCTCTCCGGCAGCTCCAGCCCCGAGGTCAGCCCATCTTTGAGGAAGGCCCTGAAGCTCCTCTCGGCTTCGAAGTTGTCGGCCCAGACCGCGCCCCTTTCCCGGGTCGTCCAGTAGTCCTCGATCCTGCCGGAGTCTATGTAGTCGGCCGGCAGCACGAATAGCGTGTCTATCTCGCCGCTCCGCACCGCGCTCAGTCCCTCGTCCTTGCCGGCGTACCGCTTCGGTGCGCTCTCCACTACGAGGTCGGCCGGCAGGATGCCCGCCGGGTCCACGTAGCCGTACCGTAGCGACGGTGCTTCCCCTGCGCCGGCCTCGGGATCGTCGCCGCCCGTGGCGCTGTCCACGAGGCTGACGACGACCGGCGTGATGGGGATCGCGACGACCATCAGCACGACGATCAGCACCGTGAAGAACATGAACACCCTGTTGCGGATCTGCCGGCGGAACTCCTCCGCGAAGATCACCCCCAGCTCATACGGCAGCCCGGGCACGCGACACCTCCTCGACGAATATGTCGTTCAGCGACGGCAGCGACAGCTCGAATCGCTCGACGTCTATGCCCGCGTCGAGGTACGACCGCAGGACCGACTCCGCCGTCCTGTCGCCCTCCAGGGCGTAGACGGCGGTCCCGCCCGGAAGGGTCCGGCTGCTGGCCCCGGCGAGATCGACGGGGACGCCGCCGGCCTGCACCTCTACCGCGCTCGCTCCGCGCCTGCGCTTGATCTCCGCGAGATTCCCGTAGAGAAGCAGGCGCCCGTCGGAGATCAACGCCACCCGTTCGCACAGCTCCTCCACGTCCGACATGATGTGCGTGCTGAACATCACAGTGGCCCCGGCGCGCTGGCGCTCCGCCAGCATCTCCTTCATCAGCGTCACGTTCAGCGGGTCGAGGCCGGAGAAGGGCTCGTCCAGGATGATCAGCTCGGGGTCGTGGAGGATCGCGCCGGCGAACTGCACGAGCTGCGTCATGCCACGCGACAGCCCCTCGACGGGCTTGTTGGCGTGTTCCTGCAGGCCGACGCGCTCCAGCAGGTCCAGCGCCCGACTCTGCGCGTCGGACTTGGGCATGCCCTTGAGCCGTCCCAGGAAGCGGAGGGCCTCGACCACCTTAACCTTCTTGGTCAGGCCGCGCTCCTCGGGCAGGTAGCCGACCCTTTTCAGCGTGCCGAGATCCGGGCGCGAGCCGAGGACCCTGACCGACCCGCCGTTGGCCCGCATGATTCCCAGGCACATGCGGATGGTCGTCGTCTTGCCCGATCCGTTCGGGCCCAGGAACCCGAACATCTCGCCCCGGCGCACCTCGAACGACACGCCGTCGACTACCGTCTTCTCGCCGAAGGCCTTGGTCAGCCCGCTTACTTCAAGAACGTCCCTCGCCATGCTCCCATGATAGCCCGACGGCTTGCTCGACTGTCTTCCCGACCTCTTGGGACGCTGGCTGTGTTCTGGCGTACGAAACGCTACCACCTAACCGGCTTCGTTATCACGCCAGTCGAGAGTGCGGTGAAGTAGCAAATCCTGTGAATGGTGTCCTGCGGGAACAGGGTCTTCGCGAGCCTGCGAAGATCCAGCCACTTGAAAGGAGTTCCCCGGACCGCACGGTAGTAGAGATTGAAGCCATCTACGTATAGGTTGGTGATCAACTTCCACGCCCCATACACAAAGACAGAGACCGCCTTTGGGGGGCGGTCTCGACCCTACCGGCGAAGCGATAGGGGTGGTACAGGGAGCTTAACAAGAGCGAAGAATGCATGTCAACCGGCGGCTGGCTCACACCCTGCTGAACTCGAAGACAATTCTCCACCAATGCTATGTCTGAAGTTTGTTACGACTCTGAGCTTTCGGCGCAGATCGAGAGGCGCCGCCCCACGGTGATCGACATCACCACGTACAGCGCGTCCATGATCGGGAAGTACACGATGTGCGAGGTGACCGCCTCGCCCGTCTCGCTGTCGGGGTTCAGCGTCCAGAACCACTCCCAGAAGAACAGCATCGCCAGCACGATCGCGCCGTAGAACACCAGGCTGACGCGCGCCCGCTCCAGCGTGTCGATCTTCTCGCACCCCTGCGCTCGCCGTGCCGCGAATGCGACGACCAGTATCGCCACAGTACCGGCGGCCATGAACCAGTTCAGTATCTGCCAGTAGGTGTAGTCCGCCGACCCGTCGTGGATCAGCGGGGTCACCATGAGCAGCAACGCGGCCGCCAGCGCCGTCAATAGCAGATAGTAGCCAACGATCCGCTTCGCCAGGTCCATCACAACCTCCTGGGAATCACCCTCTTCCCTCTCTCCGCAACCTTTCCCCTTCTGCGCTCTCCGCGTCCTCTGCGGTTAATCGTCCACCAGCGTCCGCTCGATTTTCGCCGTCGGGAAGATGGCCATGACCCGGGCGGGCGCTCCCGACCGGTTGCTGAACCCGTGCTTGACGCCCGCCGGCGCCAGCACCGTCTGCCCCTCGGTCACCGTGATGACCTCGTCGCCCAGCACGGCCTCCAGCTCCCCCTCGAGGATCACCATCGCCTCCTCGGTCGGGTGGAAGTGGGTTGGGGCCTTCGATCCCGGCTCGATCTTCACGTCCCCGACGCTGAGCGAGTCCGCACCCTGGGTGCCGTCGACTATTGCGTGCCGCTCGACCCCCGGGCCCAGCAGCTCCAGCTCGATGTCCTTCTTGTCCAGTATCGGCATATCCCCCTCCAGGCGGTTATCATACGAGTCCACCCAATGTTATCTCATGCTGGCGGCCACAGGGCAACATTGACGAATCAGCGGGTTCTATCGTCGTTCCTGCGAAGGCAGGAACCCAGGGGGGCGGTGGGTTGCGACCCCGCTCGCGGCAGCCATTCATGGCCGCCCAGCGTCGCTCGGGGACGCCCGGCGAGTTGAACAACCGCGCATCTACGGGGACCGCGAACCGCTGGTGGGTGCTGGCGGTTGTATCCATCGGCACTCTCTCCTCCACTCTCGAGGGCGGCATAGTCGTCACCGTATTCCCCGCCCTCGCAAGGGCCTTCGACACCGACTCGTCCACCGTGCTCTGGGTCACGGTCGTCTACTGGGTGACCGCCGTCGGGCTGCTGATGACCCTGGGATGGTTGGGCGACGTGGCGGGCAGGCGCCGCGTCTTTGCCTGGGGCATGGGCATATTCGCCCTGGGAATGCTCCTGACAGCCGTGTCGTCCTCCATCTGGGAGCTCCTGTTCTGGCGGGTCATACAGGGCATAGGCTCGGCCATGGTCCTGGCGAACGTGAACGCCCTGATCACCGAGCACTTCCCCGCACGGGAGCGCGGCAAGGCCCTGGGCGTCTCGGGCGCGGTCGTGGGGTTCGGGCTAACGGCGGGTCCCTTCGCCGGCGGCTTCCTGATTGACCTGCTCGACTGGCGCGCCGTCTTCTACTCCAGGGTGCCCATTGCCGTGTTGGGGGCGCTGCTGGCATGGTGGATCCTGCCGGACGACCGTACCCACGGCGAGCGGCCACACGTGGACCCCATCGGCGCAACGGCCCTGTTCGGGGCGATGGGCTCCCTGCTGCTCATCGTGAACCAGGGCGGCAAGCTGGGTTTCACCTCCACGCCCGTCTTCATCGGCGCGGTGGTGGCCGCGCTGTCCCTGCCGGCGCTGGTCTGGTCGGAGCGCCGCTCGCCCAGGCCCATCCTCGAGGTGAAGCTGTTCGCCAGCCGCCAGTACACCTTCGGCCTGCTGATCCTGCTCCACCACTACCTGTCCCAGGGCGGGATACTGCTCGTCGCTCCCTTCTTCATGCTCGACTCGCTCGGCTACTCCGCCACCAAGATGGGCATATTCATAGCTGCCTTCTCGGCGACCCGGACCTTCCTAGCGCCACTGGCCGGGCGGCTCTCCGACAGGTACGGCCCCGTACCGTTCCTCCTGCTCGGCAACTCCCTGGCCACGGGGGCGCTCTTCTGGATCAGCACGATGGGCTCGGGCGTGATGGACTGGGCCCTGATGGCCGGGCTGCTCCTGGCCAGCGCGGGCTCGGCCTTCTTCGAGCCCGTCGTCACCAGCGTGATAATGGGCTCCGTGCCCGCCGACAGACTTGGCACAGCCTCCGCATCCGTCGCCCTGGGCCGCCAGACCGCCTTCGCGGTGGGCGTGACCGTCGCGGGAGCCGTCTACGCCGTGAGGGAGCGGGCCCACCTGGCAGAGCTCGCTGGCACCGAGTCGGCCGTGCCCGAAGCTATCGCCCGCGGCTTCAGCGACGTTATGCTCGCGACCGTCCTCTTCGCCGCCCTCGCCGTGGCCTTCTCCGCCGCCCTCCGAAACCGCACCTAGCCGCGAGAGGGTGTCTAAGCTGAAGGCACGGCCGCCTTTCTTGAACTTGGACTCGACATTCCATAGCATGTTCCAAGGACTAACGCATACCGACTGGAACACCTCACGAGCCAAGGAGGTCGGCATTGAGGACGCTCGAGCAGGAAATCGAGGCGTATGAGTCTATGCGAGCTGACCTTGAGGCGGAATACTTCGACAAGTGGATCATCATGCGCAACGGCGAGGTCGCCGGTGCCTTCGATAGCTCCGAGGCGTGCATCCAGTTCGCCGTCGAGAAATTCGGGCGGGGTCCCTACCTCATCAGGCAGGTGGGGGAGCCCCCCGTGAGACTGCCGGCATCCGCACTCCTCGGAACCATGAATGCCCGCGATTGAAGCCGGATTCAGTGATAGTGAGACGCTGTTCAAGTTTGGCCCCACGATCTATGTTCAGATAGGGCTTGACCCCACGCACAGCGCAGGGGCGCAATCTCCCAAGTTGCCCAACGTGAGTCTTCCCGCCCTGGTGGATACGGGCGCTACCTTGAGTTGCATCGACTCTTCGCTAGCTGAGAGGCTGCAGCTACCGGTGGTGGACAAGAAGTCCGTGATTGGGGTGCATGGGCCTGTAGAGACCAACTTCTACGCTGCTCAAATCTACACCCCGGCTCTGCAACTGGTCACCCACGGCATCTTTGCAGGTCTACCCTTGATCAGTTCAGGTCAGCTTCACTACGCCTTGATTGGCAGGTCGTTCCTCAAGGGTTTTACGATGAGATACGAAGGACGAACGGGACGCGTCACGATCAGCAAGTAGCCGCTGCTCCTTCACGCCTCCCCGGCCCTCGCTATGGCCTGCAGGTCCAGCCGCGTCATGCCGCGCATCAGCAGCGCCGCCGACCCCGCGAATATCGCAGTGAACATGGCGTACGTCGGCCCCATGATCCACCAGTCCGTCCTCAGGATGAACGGCGGCACCACACTCTGGCCCGATTCGGTCACGGCCAGCGGCGACACCATCAGCTCGCTCACCTGGAACCCGGCCCACGTGCCCAGCCCCATGCCCACCGCCGCGATTATCAGGTTCTCGGATGCCAGCAGGGCCGCCAGGTGCCCCTTCGACATGCCCACGCTCTGCAGGAACGCCACGCTGTTCATGCTCTCCTTTGCGAACAGCAGCAGGTATGTGGCATACCCGAACCCTATCGAGAGGACTGCCACGGCCACCGCCAGCAGCACGACAGCCTGCCAGCCCGCGCCCGAGAACGGGTCCAGCAGCAGCGCGTCCAGCCTGGCGATCCCGTTCTCGACCTCCAGGAACGACGCGTTCCTACCCTCCAGGATCGTCTCCTCGGCGGCAGCGCCCGCGCCCGGGCTGACCGATACGAACACCTCGTTCAGGTCCGCCCTCTTCACCGGGCTCAGCATGTTCAGGTACTCGTAGAGCGTGTCCACGTGGGCGATCATGAACCTCCTGTTGCTCCCGCCCATCGTGGGAAAGTAGCGCACCGAGTCCACCATCTTGGCCAGCACCAGCCTGCTGGACACGGCGGCGATAAAGTGGTCGCCCGTGTCCAGCCCCATGGACGCCGCAATGGACGAGTTGACGACGACCGGCAGCACGCCGCCGTCCCTGCCGTACAGCAGCCCCCGCACCGACATGTTCCTGTACGACCCGTAGGTGAACAGCGCGGCCAATTCGCCCCCGTGCGTGTCCGCTGCGGTGGTTTCCAGTACGTCCGTCGGCAGGAACGACGTGACGATCGGCGTCCACTCCAGCCCGCCCTCGAATCCCTCGATCGTCTCCACCGAACCGTCCGCGCCGACGGTGTGGATGTCGTCGATCAGCAACGCGCCCGCCGCGCCAGTGGCCGAGAGATAGCCGATCTGCCCCGGCCCGGCCCCCGGTTCGAAGATCTGGACCGACACCAGCCTTACCGGCGGGGCAAGGTCCGGCGGGACTTCGTCGCGCAGGAGCTTCCAGTTGACGTCCCCGATGTCCCCGACCGTCACGGTCTCGACCCTGCCCTCCGCGTCCGCCAGCACGAGCCACAGGCCTTTCGTCAGGCTCGGCGACAGCGGCTTCGCCCACGCCCCGATCTCCACGGCGTCGTTGGGTATGACGATGCCCGGCAAGCCCGCCCGCGTACCCTGCGCCCCTTCGGGGACGAGCTCGGCCAGCACCTCCGACATGGGCCGGTCGGAGAAGTCGCTGCGGAACCATGCCATGTGCGGGAAACGATCGACGTCCAGCGCCAGGACCTCCACCGGCTGCGGCCCGGCGCTGCCCGACGTGCGCATGGAGGCCGACGCTGCCTCTATCGATGGGTCGGCCTCGTAGTCGGCCCCCAGCTTGCGCATCCCGCCGCGGATGAACAGGGGGCTGCCCGTCACCCGGATGTCGGTCCCGACCTCGTACAGGATGCGCTCGGTGCGGCTCTTCGTGAGGGTCCCCCCGACGGTCGTCGCCAGGATGCCCAGCCCGGTGACCAGCACGAGCAGCAGCACCAGCCACGTGTACTGGAGCGGGTTGCGGCCCATGTGCCACAACGTCATGGCCAGCCAGACGGGAGAGCGGCGCACGAGCGTCCTGAACAGCGGGAAGGCCGCGGCGGCCGGTATGACCGCGGCCAGACCCACGTCGGCCACGAACTCCCACCCCCGCGCGTCCGGTGGCTCCAGGGCGAAGAAGGCAGCCAGGGCCGCCGCCTGCCCCGCCAGTCCGGCGGCGTATGCCACCCTGCTCTTCGACCGCGCCGAGTACGCGTAGGCCAGCCCGAACCCGGCCAGCACTGCGAGCGGCAGCGCCCGCAATGGATCGGCCATCCCTGTACCTTCCCGCAGTGCGATCCCCGCCGCAGCCGCCATCGCGGACGAAGCGGCCAGCACGTGGACGAGCCCCTGCGACTCTCCGCTCACGTAGCGCAGGAGAAGCGGGAACAGCCGCACGAACAGCAGCCCGACCATCGCTAGGAACAGCACCGGGGCCATCAGCAGCGGCTCGTTCACACCCGCGTCGCCGAACAGGCCGCCGGAGACCACGCGCCCGCGGCTGTGCAGCTCCCAGAAGACCAGGCCCCCCACCACGAGGATGGCCACGTCCACGTAGTAGCGGTGGAACCACGACACTGACGGCGGACGCGAGACGGACAGCTTCTGGAACAGGAGACCCGCCCGCGCGCTCAGCGTCCCGGGCACGACCAGCACCAGCAGGCACACAAGGGCTGCCGCTCCGGCGGACAGGAGCGGGCCGCTCTCCAGCTCGAAGGGCATCAGGCCGCCGCCGGTGATCTCCGTGAAGTAGGGGAGCAGGCCGCTCAGCGCCACCGCCGAGTACGCGAGGACCAGGCCCGCAACCGTACCCGCGCCCGCTATGACGATTCCCTCCACGGCGTAGATCCGCAGCAGCGCCCCCGTCCCCACGCCCCGGCTCCGTGCCAACGCCGTGTCCCGCTCGCGCCTCTTGACCAGGTACGACACCACCATCGCCATGTAGAAGAGCACCGTCACGCCCATCACGGCCAGCAGCAGGAGGATTGGCACGCCGGCGAAGAAGCTCCGCCGCTCCACCGTGCGGATGGTGGCGGTGATCGCTCCGGCCCTCACCACCACCTCCGGCATCACCTCGCGCACGTCCTCCGTGAAGGCGTCGATGCGGGCCGTCGCCTCGCTCACGGACCATGAGCCGACCTCGTCCTTGTCCAGCTTCGTGAACCATACGGGGTCGACCAGCGTGCCTGGGTTCGTACCGTCGACTACCGCGATGAGGTCGTCGAGGTCGAGGAACAGGCCGATGGGGGGGTCGTCAGGGTCCACCCTCACGCCGTAGGGAGGCGTCTCGATCAGCGGAGCGGGGTCCAGGTAGACTCCGGCCTCCGCCCAGAACTCGCCGCCGGGGTCCGCCGGCTCGATCACCCCCGTCACGATGGCCGAGATCCTCGTGTCCACCTCGATCACCGTCGCCAGGGTCAGCCTGTCCCAGGGCCCGATCCCGAACCTCTCTGCAGTCTGGCGAGATATGACGGCCTCCACCACGGGCCCCCGCGGCCCCTGGGCGACGCCGGTGGCGTTCAGCCTGCCCTCCGTCAGAGCGGCGTGCTCGTCGAAGCCCGACAGCGACTGAAGGTAGCCACGCAGCAGCACGTCCCTCGTCCTCTCGTCCGGCAGCTCCCGGCCCGGTATGCCGACGAGATAGGGGCTGCTCCTCACGTACGTCGTGTGCCCCGCGTAGGCGGGGGACAGGTGACTCTCGGCCCCACTTGCCACGGCCTCCTCGGCGGCCAACATCGTCCGGTGTGTGAGAGCGACGTTGGTGGCGAAGATGTCCGCGCCCAGGAACCGCCCGCCGATGCTGCCGACCGACGCCCGGAAGGAGAGCTGCTCCAGCGAGCTCAGGTATGCCGGACCGGCCGCGGCGATCGTCGTGGTGAGGACCACGCCTGCGAAGACGCCCAGCAGCAGGCTCCGGTCGTCTACCAGCCGTTTGAGGATCAGGCGCGCCATCGACTATGCCGGCAGGTCACCCGGCCGAAGCCAAGCGGAATGCAGGGGTCGAATAGGGCCTTCACCCTGTCCCGTCAGTGGCGGCGGACCTGGCGTCACAGCGTGTCGAACCCATCCCAGCCGGGCAGGGCCGCAGACTGCCGGACCCACTCCGCCATCTGCTCCTCGTCCAGCTCGCCCTCGTAGATGTCGACCCAGCGCGAGTCCGGGTCCTTGCCCGAACCCGGCGGCTCAGGCTGCAGCGACGCGCCGTTGAGGAAGGTGACCTTCACGTAGCGGGTGAAGACGTGGTAGCTTGCGAACCAGCCCTGGCCCTCGATGCCGTAGAAGGGCGAGTTCCACCTCACGGCCTTGCGCGCTTCAGGCACGTTGCGTACGATGAGGTTGTCGAGACGGCGCCCCAGGTCGCTCTTCCACTCCGGCATGGCCGCGATATAGGCCTGCACAGGTGCGTCCCCGTCCGCCTTCGCGATCTGGGGGTTGCCCCCCGACAGGAGCCGCACCTTCCCGCCCGTATCCTCTTCGGCCTTCGCTGGTTTCCTGAGTGTCTTGCGGGCCATCGGCGTTCGCTCCGGTCCACGCTATCTCCGGCTGGCATGGCCGAGCCTGCTAGCATGGAATCGAGCCCATGATAGCACGGCCCGGTTCCCGGCGATGTCGCGCACAAAGGGTGGCTGGACTATCACAATGCCCTGCATCGCTTCTTGTACCCCGTGATGAAGGAATCCCCACTTGACGGGTCTGCCAGGGAGCCATCATAATAGCACTTATGTACGTATCTACACGGCCGGGCCTCTGGTCCCTCACTAGCTGACGGACCTGGCGTCGCAATTGTCTCGCGCATCCGCAATAGCCCTGCGCCTATGGGAGCGCCACGGCCTCGCGGTGCCCGTCGACCTGAAGGACCTGGCAGCCGCGCTGGGCATCGAGGTCGTAACGTTCCCGTTCAGGGGCAGACTGGAAGAGGTCATCATCGACGGCACGATCGGCGTGCGGTGCGGGCTGGACCGGCGGTGGTTCCGGTGGCGCGTCGCTCACGGCATCGGCCATCACCAGCTTCACACGGGTGTCCGTGCGCGGGCCGGCGGCTGCGCGGGGTGCGACGGGAAGGCCGAGCGCCAGGCTGAGGAGTTCGCCGCATCGCTGGTCGCCGGGCCCGATGGATGGAGCCTCACCAGCGCCGAGCTGGCGATCCCGGCGGAGAAGCTGCTCCTCGTCAGGCGGGTGGGGAACCCGGTGGGTCCTCCGGGCCGCGCTTGGACCTGACATAACGGGCGAAGTCGCGCACCGACTCCCACTCCTCGTCGCTCAGGTCGCCGATCTCCGTAAGCCGCGCGAGCTGCCGGTCGTCGATTGGGCTCTCGTACTCCTGCCGCGAGATGTACCCTGCGGCCACCGCGAGCTCTCCGTACACGAGGCCGAGCGCCCCGGCCAGGGCCTTCAGCGTCTCGACGTTAGGGCGTATGCCGCCCCGCTCCAGGTGGCCCACGTAGCCCTCGCTCATCCGCAGCAGGCGCGAGAGCTGGCGCTGCGTCAGGCCTCTGGAGAGCCTCGCCCGCCTCACCACTCGCGCCAGCCTCTCGTATGATTGCTCCTCTGTCACAGCATGGTCCCCTGTGGTCTCCCCCGAGCTCCTGCATGGCCGTCACACCGGCGAAAGACGGACTCCTGCCCCAGGAACCGTCCCCTATCCGGGGGGTGGGAGTCGGGTTGGAATGGAGGCATTCCGATTCCGCGCGACGCTCCATCCCCCATTGACAACGTAATTCACCATAGCGCATAATGGCAGTCGCCGCCACAGAACCGATGTGCGGTTATATTCACGCCCAGGGAGACGAATGGTGTACGCCGACGCGCTTATCAGCAAACGTCACGAGGGGCTCACGGAGGCATTCGATGATCCTGTTCAAGGCATGTCCCCGCTGCGGCGGAGACCTGGACACGTCCCAAGCCAACGATGTTCGATGCCTGCAATGCGCCCACAGGCCCGACGACGAAGCCCTGGCGGCGCTGGCCCGGCCCCACGGCCCTGCCGGCAGCGGTCCCTATGGCACCTGCCCCAGGTGCGAGTCCACGGCGCTCGTGCTCCTCGACAGGCTCAGGGACGAGGACAACTACTGCTACCGGTGCCGCCCCTGCGGCCACGTCTTCAGCCCGGCGGCCAGGACCACAGCGTGAAGGCACACCCTGGGCTATTCATCGCCGTAGGGGCGGGTTTGAAACCCGCCCTCCCCACAACAGTGGGATCGAGACGATTGGCTGCCTTGGCGCTCTGCCAGCCCTTGCAAAGGGCGGCTGGCATACCCAATCATAGTGCCATGTCCACCCCAGCCGAAGGGCCCCTCGCACAGTACGAGTCCATGCGCGACTTCTCGCGGACGCCTGAGCCGGCTACGGGCGGGCCGCGGGGCCGCAACCTCCGCTTCGTCGTGCAGAAGCACGCCGCGTCGCGCCTTCACTATGACGTGCGGCTGGAGGTCGACGGCGTGCTCAAGTCGTGGCCGACGCCCAAGGGGCCGTCCCTGGACCCGCGCGAGAAGCGCTTCGCCGCGATGGTCGAGGACCACCCGCTGGACTACGCGGACTTCGAGGGCATAATCCCCGAGGGCAGCTACGGCGCGGGCGAGATGATCGTCTGGGACACGGGAGTCTATTCGCCCGACGAAAAGGGCGTCCTGTCGTTCGGCGACCGCGACGAGGCCAACCGCCGGATGCGAGAGGAGCTGGAGGCCGGCAAGCTCTCGTTCACGCTGAAGGGACGCAAGATGCGCGGCTCGTGGACCCTCGTGCGCACCAGCCGCGGGCCCCGCGACTGGCTCCTCATCAAGCACCGGGACCGACACGCCGACACGGAGCGCGACATCCTGGCCGAGGACCGCTCCGTGTACTCAGGTCTCACCGTAGAGGACCTGAAGCAGGGGCGCCTTCCCCCCCTCGCGGGCCCCAGGCGGGGCAGCCCGGCGCCGTTCCCCGTAACCCTGAAGCCGATGCAGGCCCGGCTGACCGAGCGCGCGTTCTCACACCCGGGCTGGGTATTCGAGCCGAAGCTCGACGGGTACCGCGCCGTCGCTTTCGTACGTGACGCCTCAGTCGTCCTCAGGAGCCGCACGGGCAGGGATATTACCGACCAGTTCCCCGAGGTGGTGGCCGAGCTGCAGACCCAGCTATACGACGAGATGGTCATCGACGGCGAGATCGTAGCCCTCGGCGAAGACGGCCTTCCCGACTTCGAGGTCATGCAGCGCCACGCCAACCCGGTCTTCCGCCGGAACCTGGAGCCCCTCGAGACCGCCCCGCCTATCATCTATTACGCCTTCGACCTGGTGTACCTGGACGGCATGAGTCTCCAGCGGCTGCCCCTGCACGAACGGAAGGAGGCTCTCACGCGCGCCCTCGTCCCAGGGGACTCCCTACGGCTCACCGACCACGTGGAGGCCCAGGGCGAGACGCTATTCGAAGCCGCCGGGCGGATGGGCCTCGAGGGAGTCGTCGCAAAGGAGCGGAACAGCCCCTACGAGCCCGGCGCGCGGAGCAGGCACTGGCTGAAGGCGAAGCACACCCAGTCCCAGGAGTTCGTGGTCGGCGGCTACACCCAGGGCATGGGCGAGCGCGCCTCGACCTTCGGCGCGCTCGTCCTGGGGCACAACACCGACGAGGGGCTCACCTACTGCGGCGCCGTGGGCAGCGGGTTCGACCGCGCGATGCTGGAGGCCCTGACCGAGGAGCTGCTGTCTCTCGAGACGGCCGAGCCTCCCTTCGCCAACGCCGACGCCGTCGACGAGCAGTCGCCCCGCTGGGTGCGCCCGGAGCTGGTCGCAACGGTTAGATTCACCCAGTGGACGGGAGACGGCAAGCTCCGCGCGCCTGTCTTCGTCGGCCTCAGGCCCGAGACGGACCCGGCAACCGTCACCCGCGAGAGCCCAGACGCAGATGCTCCCAGGACCGTCGTTCCTGCGGAGGCAGGAACCCAGAGGGGTGGAGGGCAGGGGCACCCCGCACCGGCTAAGTCCGTTCTGGAGCAGCTCGATTCCGGCGGCGACTCCATGACCCTGGACATCGAGGGGCACGGCGTGCGCGTGACCAACCTGTCCAAGCCCCTCTGGCCCGCGGACGGGGAGCACCGCATGGTCACCAAGGGCGACATGGTCCGCTACTACGCCAAAATCGCCCCCCTGCTCCTGCCCCACCTCGCGGACAGGCCCATGACCCTGACCCGCTACCCAAACGGCATCGACGGCGGCAGCTTCTACCAGAAGCACGTCGACGACCCGCCGCCCTTCGTGAACACGATCGAGGTCTTTTCCTCACACAACGAGGGCGACCGCAGCTACATCACCGTGGACAACCTCGCCACGCTGATTTGGCTGGCGCAACTGGCGGACATCGAGCTGCACCCCTGGTCGTCCAGGATAGCCGGCGAGCCCGACGCGAGCCACCTCCCTGGCGTGTTCCACGGCTCCCGGGAGATACTCGAGGGCAGCGTCCTGAACTACCCGGACTTCATCGTCTTCGACCTGGATCCCTACATCTACTCAGGCCGCGAGAAGGCCGGCGACGAGCCGGAGCTCAACCGCGCCGCCTTCGCCAGCACCCGCTCGGTCGCGCTGGCCCTTCGGGAGGTGCTGGACCGGCTCTCGCTGTCGTCGTTCGTCAAGACGTCGGGCAGGACGGGACTGCACATCTACGTCCCGATCGTGCGCCAGTACGACTACAAGGCCGTCAGGAAGGTCTGCGAGACCATAGGCGGGTTCCTGCTGCGGCAGCGCCCCCGCGACGTGACCATGGAGTGGTCGGTCGAGAAGAGGGCCGGCAAGATCTTCTTCGACCACAACCAGAACTCGCGCGGCAAGAACATGGCGTCGATCTACTCCCTCAGGCCGCTGCCGGGCGCCCCAGTATCGACGCCGGTCCGCTGGGACGAGCTGGAGCACGTCTACCCGACCGACTTCACCCTCGACACGGTGCCAGACCGGGTAGAGGAGATCGGCGACCTCTGGGCCGGCATCCTCGACTCCAAGCACGACCTCCAGCGGCTCCTCGAAACTATGTAGCCACACGCAGGTAGTGCCTCGTTCTGAAATAGGGAGATAGACGATATGGGGATCATGAGCATAGTGGGCTTCTTCCTCCTCGGCATGGCGGCCCTGGTAATGACACCTGCGGCCGCGCTCACCTGCGGAGCATTCGCGTGGTGGCAGAAGAAGAGCATCTGGCGATTCGCGGCGGAGGGCGCCCTGAACGGCATCCTTCTACTGCCCTGGATACTGGTGATGGTCAAGGCGAGAGGCCGTCCGGTGCCCATGGCCGCCTTGCTGATATACCTGCTCCCCTGCGCCATCTGGCTCGGCGTCTTGGCGGCCATCGCCAGCGGTATATTCTGGATATGGGAGTACACCACCTTTGGTACCGAGACAGGGTACTTGGCCCGGCAGGCCAACCCCGTCTCGGCAGCACTCATGACCGTGTTCCTTGGATGCTGCGCCGCCGCGAACGTCGGCACCCTGCTACTCTCGGCAAGGGGCATATACAGACGACACAGACAGGACAGGGTCGCCGGCCGATTGCCGGAGATGACGTACTACGCGCGGCCTTTCGTCTTCTCCTACATCTGGCTGGGCGCGCTGTTTGTCCTCGGCCTCCTGGTAGCGAAGTACATGGTAAGCATTGGAGTGGACATACAGGGATTCTAGTGCTCGTTCAATCGAGGTAGTGTCCCCCTCGTGGCCGGGCTTGACCCAGCGAGAGCGGCAACGCTATCGTTGAAGGAGCGCGGGAGTAACTCAGCGGTAGAGTTCCTGCCTTCCAAGCAGGATGTCGCCGGTTCGAATCCGGTCTCCCGCTCCACCCCTTCCCATAGCCTCCGACCAGCCCCTACGAGCGGTTGGCCGCAGCCGCTATCTCCCTCGCTAGGTCGACAGCCCTAACCGCTTCGATGTCGTCAGCGATCCGGTACCGTTCATCGCCGGGGTAAACGACGAACTTCCTTTCGGGGGCTATGTCGCTGCATGCGCTGTGGAATCCCCTGCTGGGTCGTGGGGTGAGACTGCGCTTTATCTCCACGGCCCAGGGCGCCCGCCCAGGCAGCTGCAACACCAGGTCGACCTCGGCCCCGCCAGACGAGCGGTAGAAGCTCGCCTCCGTGCGCTCGGGCGCGATGCCCACGATGCTCTCGATCACGAACCCCTCCCAGCTCGGCCCGACGACCGGATGCCCCACTAGCTCCTCTTTCGACCCGATGCCGAGCAGCGCATGGGCGATGCCGCTGTCGCGGACATACGTCTTTGGCGACCTGACAAGTCTCTTCCCAACATTGCTCCTCCAGGGTGGGAGCCGTCGCACCAGCAAGAGGTCCACCAGGAGGTCCAGGTACCTGTGAATGGTCCTGCCGCTGACCCCAAGACCTCGTGACAGGGAGTCCGCGTTCAGAAGCCCCCCCTGGACGTGGGCTAGCATCATCCAGAACCGCCTCAGGGTCTCCGCTGGAATCCGCGGGCCGAGCTGGGGAACATCCCGCTCGAGGTACGTTCGTATGAAGTTCTCTCTCCAGGAGAAGCTTCCGCTGTCATTCTTCGCAAGGAAGCTGTCAGGAAAGCCTCCCCTCACCCAGAGGGCGTCCTGATCTTCCGCGCCGATCTCCAGGACATCGAACGGGTTCAGCTCGAGATACGCGATACGGCCAGCCAGCGTCTCACCCGACTGCCTGAGGAGGTCCATGGAGGCCGACCCAAGCAACAGGAACCGTCCTGCCCTCCTGCCGCGTCTTCGTCCACGGTCGATCAGCCCTCGAAGGCTCTGGAACAGATCGGGCACACGGTGGACCTCGTCGAGAATCACCAACCGCTCCTCGTGGTCCGACAGGTATAGCTCGGGGTCCGCCAGCCTGGCGCGGTCCGAGGGCGACTCCAGGTCGAGATACACCGAGTCCTCCGCCCGGGCGATTTCGAGTGCAAGCGTCGTCTTCCCCACTTGGCGAGGCCCAAGAAGAGCGACGGCTGGGTAATCTTCGAGCAGGGCGCGCAGCTGTATTTCCGAACGACGAGTGATCATTATCCTTGCAATTATGGCACGTTGTGCCTGATTTGCAAGGTTAAATGCCTGACCTGCCCGCAGCAATTCCTTGATTGCCCGCCAGGCGAGCGTGTAGAGTCATTCGGGCAGACCAGTACCCACAAGACCACTACAACGAGATATGACGGAGGTTCGAATGGCCGGGCTACCCACCTTACTGGATGTGATCGAGGCGAAGGGCAGGATCGCGCGCCACGTCGTGCGCACGCCGCTCCACCACTACACCGCTCTCGACAGGCTGATCGGGGCCGAGGTATACGTCAAGCATGAGAACCACCAGCTCCTGGGCTCGTTCAAGATGCGGGGGGCGCTCAACGTAGTCTCCCAATTCGGGGACTACCAGCGGGAGCGCGGCGTGATCTGCGCTTCGACGGGCAACTTCGGCCAGGGCATCGCCTACGCGGCAAAGCAGTTCGGCCTGGACGCCTCTGTAGCCATGCCCGAGGACGCCAACCCCGACAAGGTGGAGTCGATGCGCCGCCTGGGAGCGAAGATCATCTTCCACGGCCGGGACTTCGACGAGGCGCGCGGCCATGCCGAGAGGCTGGCACGCGAGGAGGGCTACTATTACGTCCACTCGGCCAACGACCCCGGCCTGGTCCCCGGCGTCGGGACCTACACCCTGGAGATCATGGAGGACCTGCCGGACGTGGACGTCATCATCGTGCCGTTGGGAGGCGGCAGCGGGGTCTGCGGCGCAAGCGTCGTCGCCAAGGCCCTGAACCCCTCCGTCCAGGTCTACGGAGTACAGTCCGAGCAGGCGAAGGCGGCGTACCTCTCCTGGAGGGGGGGCAGCGTCGTCGAGTCGCCCATGGGGACCAAGGCCGAGGGGCTCGCCACGGGGACAGGATACGAGTACACCCAGTCCATCATGCGCGAGCTGATGGACGACCTCGTCCTCGTGTCCGATGAGGAGCTGGACCGGGCCATCGTCCTGCACCTGGAGAACACCCACAACCTCGCCGAGCACGCCGGGGCCGCCTCGCTGGCCGCGGCTGTCAAGATCAGGGAGCGGCTGTCAGGCAAGAAGGTCGCCCTCGTGCTGAGCGGCGGCAACATCACCGCCGACCAGCTGCGGGTGGCGCTGGCTCGCTAGCCGGCTGAGCGGCTCCGCTGATCCAGCATCTCGGCCTTGATCCTTCTGACGGCCGAGGGGCCGCGGTAGACGAGGCCGGTGTAGACCTGCACCGTGTCTGCGCCGGCGTCCAGCGCCTCTTGAGCATGACGCCCCGTGAATATACCCCCGCAGGCGCTTATCCCAACGCCGGAGCCCAATTCTGAGCGCAGGTCCCGCACCAGGTCGAGCATCCGTTCGTAGATCGGGCGTCCGCTGAGTCCTCCTCGGCCCACGGCGAGCCTGGGGTCCTCCGCAGGTCTGCTATTGGCTGCGGTCAGCCCATCGACTCCGGCATCGCGGCACACGCGGGCGAGCGACATCACAAACTCGGCCTCCGGTCCGTGCTCCTCGGGATACGGCGGCAGCTTGACCGCGAGCGGCTTCGAGCGGCCATCGTTGATCCTGCCTAGCAGCTCGTCGAGCGCCTCCGGCTCGTGGAACACGCGGAGCCCGGCCGTGTTCGGCGAGCTTATGTTCACCTCTACGGCATCCACGAGCGGCTCCAGCATACGGTGACACGCCGCCACTTCATGAATCGAGGTGCCCGATATGCTCGCCGCTATGGGTACGCCCCTCATCCTCTCGCGGGCGAGGGCAAGCTCCCGTGCGGCCGCGGCGAGACCCTTGCCCGGGAAACCCAGCGCGTTCGTCAGCGACTGGTTGGTTGGGTCGCGGAACAGCCTGGGTTTGGCGTTGCCCGGCCTTGGGTCCAGCGTCACTGTACCCGCGACCATGTAGCCGAAACCCCACGTCGCCAGGGACGGCAGCAGCCGGCAGTCCTTGTCGAATCCCGCGGCCAGCCCAACAGGGTTGCCGACCTCGATGCCGCACCACTGCGATTGGAGACGCGGGTCGTCGGGCCCGGATCCTCCCTGTAAGGCCTTCCAGGCGGGCGTGAAGCCCAGGGCGCTCTCCGCAGCCTTCTGCGCCGCTTCCGCATCCAGCTTGAAGAGCAGGGGTCGCGCTATCCGGCGATAGAGCTCCGGCAAGATTCCTCCAGGGCGGCAGGCTCAGACGAGCGTGTGCCGCCTCGCGCACGAGTCGTCGCTCGGCACCATTAGAGCATCGAGCCGCCGAACGCCGCAATATCGGTGAGTACAGGGCTTCGTTGACCGGCGTTCCCAATGACATTAGACTTGGCCCATTGGTAGGGTCGGAAAACTGACCGGGTAGCTCTGGAGTGCCGACATGACCGAGTATATCGCCCGGCGCCTGCTCATCGCCTTCTTTACGATAGCGATGATCTCCGTGCTCGCCTTCTTCGTCGTCGAGCTGCCCGAAGGAGACCAGGCCACCAAGCGCTTCGACAGGACCCGCGCGGTGAGCTCGAGCGAAATCCAGGCTCAGGAGATGGTGGACGAGCTGCGCCGCTACCTCAACTTGGACAGGCCCATCTACGTGCGCTACGCCCTGTGGATCTGGAACCTGTTGCAGGGCGACCTGGGAATCGCGTTCGGGCCTACGGGGAACGGGCTCCTCTATCAGAAGACGGTCAAGTCGATCATCGGCGACCGGCTGTGGATCACCATCGCATTGACCGGGTTCACGATCATGGTCACGTGGACCTTTGCGATACCCGTGGGAATCTACTCGGCCGTCCGGCAGCATTCCGTGGGCGACTACGCCTTCACCCTGCTGGGATTCTCCGGGCTCGCGGTGCCGGACTTCCTACTTGGCCTGGTGTTGATGTACATCGCCTATGCCTACTTCGACCAGAGCGTCGGGGGGCTCTTCTCCGCCGACTACGCCAACGCGCCCTGGAGCCTCGGGAAGTTCTACGATTTCATCCAGCACCTCTGGATACCGGCGGTCGTGCTCGGGACATCGGGGACCGCCAGCCTGATCCGCATCATGCGCAACAATCTGCTGGACGAGCTCAACAAGCCCTACGTCGTGACTGCGAGGGCCAAGGGGCTGGGGTCCGCCAGGATCATCCTCAAGTACCCGGTCCGCGTGGCCATCAATCCGCTGATCAGCACCATAGGCTATCTCCTGCCTTCGCTGGTGAGCGGCAGCGTAATCGTGTCAGTGGTGTTGAGCCTGCCCACCATAGGGCCGGTGTTCCTCACGGCCATCCAGGACGAGGACATCTACCTGGCGGGGATCATAGTGCTGCTCCTGGGCATGCTTACCGTGGTCGGCACGCTGATCTCGGACATCCTGCTTGCCGTAGTGGACCCAAGGATCAAGTTCACCCGCTAGGGTCGCCGGTCCGTCCAGTCTCACTTCGCCCGGCCCCGCATGAGGCGCCCCCGTTTCACCGGTTCAGAGAACACTTCAATATGCCGTGCGAAAACATGTTTGGCCCTGTTCTTAGATATGGTATACTACACCCATCCTGGAATAGGTGGCGCTCTGTAGCTGATTCAGCTATAATTGAAGGGTAGCCTCAGGCGGGTCGAGAGCCGGTTCCGAGAAGGCTCGCCGGGCTCCCGCAGAAACGCAGACCGTCACCTCTTCACGGCTCCCGGCGGCAGGCCCGCCAGCCAAGTCCTAGTCTCGTGAGAGACCGCCGAAATCGGCGACACGGGCCAGCCCGACTCGACAGGCAGGAGAAGTCTATGGCAGTTGTTGAAGCGCGTACCAGGCAGAACGAGGCGTACACGTCCAGCGACATCCAGGTCCTCGAAGGACTGGAGGCCGTTCGCCTCAGGCCTGGAATGTACATCGGCACCACGGGCCAGGCCGGTCTGCACCACCTCATCTACGAGCTGGTGGACAACGGCGTCGACGAGTTCATGGCCGGCGAGTGCACGCGCATTCACATAGTCATCCGGCCTGACGGCTCCGTCATGGTCGAAGACGATGGGCGCGGGATTCCGGTCGACAAGCACAAGACGACGGGGCTGTCGGGCGTCGAGACCGTCATGACGACTCTACACGCGGGCGGCAAGTTCGGCGGCAAGGCATACAGTGTGTCGGGCGGCCTGCACGGCGTCGGCGCATCCATCGTAAACGCGCTCTCAACCACGATGCACGTCGAGGTCTATCGAAACGGTAGGAAGTACAACCAGGAGTTCGCCAAGGGCGATACCGCCACGAAGCTGCGCTCCGAGCCTCTCCCCGAGGACGAGGCCGACCGGCACGGTACGGTGGTGACCTTCTGGCCCGACGAGACGATCTTCGAGGCCATCGACTACGACTTCACCGTGCTGTCACAGCGCTTCAAGGAGATGGCCTACGTCAACAAGGGCCTGGAGATTTCGTTCCGCAGCGAGTGGCGCCGCCCCGGCGAGCAGCCCGAGCTTGCAGATGGGGCCGCTCCGGCGCAGGAGGTCACCTACAAGTTCGACGGCGGCATCCAGGAGTTCGTGTCGACGCTGAACGCCAACCGCACCATCCTCCACAACGACCCCGTATACGTCGAGCGGCAAGTCAACGGGACCAGGGTTGAGGTAGCGCTTCAGTACCACGACGCATTCAGCGAGTCCGTCTATGCCTTCGCCAACTGCATCAACACCCAGGACGGCGGCACGCACCTGACCGGCTTCAAGTCGGCCATGACGCGGGTCGTGAACGACTACGCCCGCAAGCAGGGCCTGTTGAAGGAGGGCAACCTTGCGGGCGAGGATACCCGCGAGGGCCTCACCGCCGTCGTCAGCGTCAAGCTGCCGGACCCGCAGTTCGAAGGCCAGACCAAGACCAAGCTGGGCAACCCGGAGGTCAGGAACCAAGTCGAGGGCGTCGTGGCCGAGACGGTCCAGATATTCCTGGAGGACCACCCGCAGGACGCCAAGCGGATCATCGACAAGTGCCTCACGTCGCAAAAGGCCCGCGAGGCGGCCCGCAAGGCCCGCGAGCTCATCATCCGCAAGAACGCGATGGACGGCGGGTCCCTGCCCGGCAAGCTGGCCGACTGCTCGGACAAGAACCCCGAGAACTGCGAGCTGTACCTGGTGGAGGGCGACTCGGCCGGCGGCACCGCCAAGATGGGCCGCGACAGGGCCTTCCAGGCCATCCTGCCTCTGCGGGGCAAGATTCTCAACGTCGAGAAGGCCCGCGAGGAGAAGATGCTGTCCAACGAGGCCATCCAGTCGATCACTATAGCCATCGGCGCCGGCCTGGGCGAGGACTTCGACGTCGAGAAGCTCCGCTACCACCGCATCATCATCATGACCGACGCCGACGTGGACGGCTCCCATATCCGCACGTTGCTGCTGACGTTCTTCTACCGCAACATGCAGCCGCTGATCTCGGAGGGCCACCTGTACATGGCCATGCCGCCGCTCTACGGGGTGACCCAGGGCAAGAAGCACCAGTGGGTATACACCGACGCGGAGCTGGACAAGGCTCTGGCGAACATCAACGGCCGCGGAAAGCCGAACATTCAGCGCTACAAGGGTCTGGGCGAGATGAACGCCGAACAGCTCTGGGAGACCACGATGGACCCGGATGTCAGGACGCTAATGCAGGTCACCCAGGGCGACGGCGCTGCCGCCGACGAGATGTTCTCCCTGCTGATGGGCGACGTCGTAGAGCCCCGCAAGCACTTCATCCAGGCCCACGCCAGGGAAGTCAAGAACCTCGACGTCTAGCCCCGCGGCTGGCTACGCCAATCAGCTCCTGTTCACGGGACAGTAAGTCAGTCTGTTTGAGAAGCGGCGAAACTGCGGCTACGGGCTGACGACCACTCGCTCGCCATGGTCGAGAAGCACGTAGAACCGGCTGATGACCCGAACGCCGACAAGTACCTCGTCACCCATCGTCGTAACAACACTTCGAAGTGGCCGGAATCCATCGATCTCTACGGTGCACCTGTAATAGGGAGCACGAACGGTGCTGTGGTCAGCCAGTACCCAATCTATATACCCGGACAAGAGGGCATCATCAGGCAAGTACCGGCTGGGCAGCATGATGCCTCCACTGAAGCCGGTATCCAGCAGCGCATCGCCTTTGTAGATCGTGCCGTCAACGCTCACCCGGATGGGCAGATAGGGAAAGCGCGAGGTTACGGTATTCGCGTCTGTCACGCTCTTCCGACGGCCTTCTCGCCCACTTTGAACAGGAAGATGCCTCTTCCCATCTCATCTCCGGCACGATAGATCACCTCGTCCATGTCCGTGCCGAGGAGTGTCTCGCCCTTGGGGGATATGGCTACGAACTTACCCCAGTGCTCGGACTCAAGGGGCTTGCCGTACTTGTCATATAGATCGTCCCCCATCGCCATCGGGTCATGGTCATTGTTGGTTGTCACGCTGCGCCTCCGTGTCCGATAGGTACCTGTGGACTAGCCCCACAGGTTCGTGCTGAAGTAGCGCTCCCCGATGTCGTTGATGATCGTGACCACCCGGCCGACGCGGGCCTCTTTCGCCGCCAGGAAGGCCCCCTGCATGTATGCGCCCGAGGACTGGCCCGCGAAGATGCCCTTCGACGCCAGCAGGGCCGACATTCTGTAACCGTCGTCCACCTCGATGCGGACCATCCGGTCGACGATGTCCTCGTCGAATGTGTCGGGCACGATGTGGCCCTGCCCCAGGGGTTTGAGTCCCTCCACGCCGGGCCACTCGTCGAAGTTGATGCCGACGACCTCGATGTTCGGGTCGTGCTCCTTGAGCCGCCTGCCCACGCCGCTTATGGTGCCGCCAGTGCCGACGCCCGCCACGAAGTGGGTGATGCCGTCGACCTGCGCGAGTATCTCCTCGGCGGTCGTCTCATAGTGGGCCTGCGGGTTGCTGGCGTTGGAGTACTGGTCGCAGTAGAAGTACCTGCCCGGGTCGGCCTCGTACCTGCGCTTCACCTCGTATAGCGTCTCATCGTAGCCCAGCATGGGGTCGGTGAAGGTCAGGGTCGCCCCGTGGGCCAGGAGGCGCTTCTTGCGCTCCTCGCTGGCGTTCTCGGGCATGACCAGCTCCACGCTGTAGCCGAGCACCGCGCCGATCATCGCGTACGCGATGCCCGCGTTGCCCGACGTCGCATCGAGGATCACCTGGTCCTTCGTGAGCCTGCCGGTGAGGATGGCGTCGACCAGCATCCTGAGCACCGGCCGGTCCTTGATGGAGCCGCCTGGGTTGAGCTGCTCGCACTTGGCGAAGATCTCCGCGTCCCCCAGGTCCAGGGGCAGGTCGAGCTTCACTGTCGGCGTGTTGCCGATCGCCGAGAGGGGAGGATAGGACGCTATGAAGTCGAGGTGGTCTTGCGGGATGGGCACGGCAGCAGTCCGGTCGCCTGGTCAGGCACGGGGATTAGGGCTTGGGTATGAACAGTATACCCTAACGGCTACCTGGTCCTGGGATTCAGCACGTCGTTGAGGGCGTCGCCCAGCAGGTTCCAGCACAGGATGAGCAGCCACGCCGCGATCCCGGGCGCGAGCAGCATCCACGGCTCCTCGCGTATGACGCTTATGTGGCCGCCCTCCAGGAGCATCGTGCCGAGGCTGGGCCTGGGCGGCTGTATGCCGAGGCCCAGCCAGCTCAGGATGATCTCTGTCCCCACGTAGGCGCCCATGCCCATGCTGACGGTGACCACGATCGGCGCTATGGCGTTGGGCAGCAGGTGCTGGAACAGTATCCTCGCGGTCGAAGCGCCGCTCGCCTTCGCGGCCTCGATGTACTGCGTCTCTTTCAGGAACAGGATCTGCCCGCGTACCAGGCGCGCCATCCCGATCCAGCCGAACCCCACCAGGGCGATGGAGACGACGAAGTAGTCGACCACGCCTATCCGTACGATGCCGTCCAGGAATTCGAACCTGTCCTCCAGGGACCTGACGAAGTCGAGAATTCGGGGACGCAGCGTGGCGGCGATGATGATGACAAGGAATATGTCGGGGAACGAGGCGAACACCTCGCCGGTCCTCATGATGAATGAGTCGACGCCCTTCCCGAAGTAACCGGCGATGAGGCCCAGGCTCACGCCTATCAGGATGCCTCCTGTCAGCATTGCAACGAGAGTGAGGATAACCGTGTTCTGGATCCCCCACAGGACCCTGGTGAACAGGTCGCGGCCCGCCCTGTCGGTACCTGCAAAGTGTGACTCCGTCCAGAAGGCCACTGGGCCCTGGTCGAGCACATAGCTGGGGGCGTTGCGGATGACCGTGTAGTCCTGCGCGGTGTAGTCGTATGGCGACACCCACGCGGCGAAGATGCCTGCCGAGTAGATGATCGCCAGGATCACCACGCAGGTCATCGCGATCTTCTTGCGCATCAGCCTGGACATGGCGCGTGCCAGGTGTCCCCTGCTGCGCTGGGTCTGTTCCTCCTCGGCTGCGGCCGCAAGCTCCTGTACTGCCATGCGCCGCCTACTGGTACCGTATCCGCGGGTCGATGATGGCGTACGTCACGTCGGCCAGCAGGTTGGCCAGCACGAACGCGCCGGACCCGATCAGAGTGACCGCCATGATTACCGGGTAGTCCCTGTTGAACACCGACTCGACAGCGAACCGCCCTATGCCCGGTATGCCCATGATCGTCTCGGTAATGAAGGCGCCGCTGATGAGCCCCGCCAGCGAGAACGCCAGGATGGTCACGATGGGTATCAGCGAGTTTCGGAAGACGTGCCGGCCGTTCACGGCCATCTGGCCCAGGCCCTTGGAGTGGGCCGTGCGGATGAAGTCCTGCCCCAGCGTGTCCAGCGTGCTGGCGCGCATCAGCCTCGTCAGCCCGGCGATGCCGGGAATGCCCATCGTCAGGGCGGGCACGACGATCCTGGGGTCGAACACGCCGCCCCAACCCGAGCAGGGTACCCAATTCAGCTTCAGGCAGAAGGTCCACAACAGCGCCGGTACGCTCACCATGACGGGGATCGACATGAGCACAAGGGCAATGGTGACGGCAGCCGGATCCTCCCATCTGCCCTGCCTGTGGGCTATGAAGAAGCCGATGGGCAGCCCGAACCCCAGGCTGATCGCCATGGCCGCCATGGCGAGCTGGGCAGACACCCACATCTTGCGGATGATCAGCTCGCGCACGGGCTGGCCGCGGTACCTGTAGCTCTCACCGAAGTCGCCCTGGACGAAGTTCCAGATGTAGTCGCCGTACTGGACGAAGAAGGGGCGGTCCAGCCCAAGCTGGGCGCGGATCCGCTCGGCGATCTCCTCGTCGTAGCGGTTGCCCAGTATGACCCTGACGGGATCGCCCGGCCCGTACGTGCCCAGCGTGAAAGTCATCAAGGAGGCCGCCAGCAGCAGTACTGGAAGCCAGAGGAGACGCTTGACTATGTACTTCCACATGCTATAGAGCGCCCCTCGATGGACTCCGCCAAGATACCTGTTGGGGTTTCGGCCCGCAACCTCGAACGTCTACTAAAGTACGGAGGGAGCCCCATAGCGTCGGGACTCCCTCCACTCTCAGCTGTCGTTTCTTTCTATCCGTCGGTGAGCGTGATCTGCCTCAGCTTCGGTACGATCATCGGCGTCATCACGTAGCCTTCCACGTAGTCCTTGACGAGGGCGTACCGGTCGCCGGTGAACCACATGGGCACCCAGGGCGCCGCGTCGACGATCATCTGCTCGGCCTGGTGGTACAGATCGATGCGCCTCTGGATGTCGGCCTCGGTCCTCGCCTCCTCCAGGATGGCGTCGATTGCGGCGTCCTTGAAGTCGCCGTGGTTGATGCTGCTCTCGCTGTGGAACAGGATGTCCAGGAAGTCCTGCGGGTCGGGATAGTCAGCCTCCCAGCCAAGCCCGGCGTACGCCTGGAACTTCTTCGCGTCCAGGTCCTCGAGATACGTCGCCCACTCGACCTGCTGGATCTCCACCTCGACGCCCAGCTCCTGCTTCCACATCTCCAGCACGACCTCCAGGTCGAGCCCGATGGTCCCGCCGGTGCCCGGCACGGTCACCACTATGCGGGGCCGTGTCTCGGCGTCCGGGTACTTGGACTCGGACAGGAGCTTGCGCGCCAGCTCTGGGTCATGCTGCAGCCCGACGATGTTCTCAGTGTAGCCGGGGAAGCCGGGCGGAAGGATGCTGTAGGCGGGCTCGACCAGCTCCGACAGGACGCCGGTCGCTATCAGCTCCTTGTCCACGGCGTGGTTGAGCGCCTGGCGGAACTTCACGTCGTCGAAGGGTGCCATGCTCGCGTTGAATCCTATGTAGGACACGCTGAACCCGGGTGGCGCCACCACCAGCTCCTTGTTCAGGGGCTCATTGGGATCGAGCACACGCTCCAGGTCGTACAGGCCCACGCCGGTGATCTCGATCTCGTCGTTCTCGTACATGGCCATCGCCTGGCCGCCTGCCAGGTTCATGACCACGGCCTCGACGCCCGCGGGCTCCCGGTAGTACTCCTCGTTGCGCTCCAGCACGATCCGCTCGCCTATCCGGTACTCGGAGAGCTTGAATGGGCCGGTGCCTACGGGATTGTCGATCCACCAGCTCCTCCCGCCGGCCTCCACGACCTCGCGGTCGAGCACGTTGGCCGTGGGATAGGTCAGCTTGGCCAGGAAGTAGGCCTTGGCAGCGTCGGTTGTTATCTCAAGGGTGTGGTCGTCGATGACCTTGATGCCGACGATTTCGTCCGCCTCGCCCTCGAAGTACTTCTCTGCGCCGAGGATGTCGTTCAGGTAGGTGTCGGCGACCGGCGACGCAGTGTCGGGCGCGGCGGCCCTCTCCAGGGACCACTTGAAGTCGTGGGCCGTCACGGGCTTGCCGTTGTGGAACTTGGCGTTCGGCCGCAGCTTGAAGGTATAGACGGTGCCGCCGTCGATGGTCCAGCTCTCGGCGATGTCGGGCACGAGCTTGAGGTCCGTGTCCAGTGTGACGAGGCCGCTGAACACCTCCGTTACGACACCTGCCGAAGTCGTGTCACCGGTCAGGTGCGGGTCGAGGGTGGGGGGATCGGACCACAGCCGCCTGAACGTGCCGGTCGGCAGCGGCTCGGTGAACTCGGGCTTCTGCTGCTCGAGGTTTATGGGCGTTGCCGCGGGGTCGGCCTTCGCAGCGGGCTGCTCGGTCTTCTCTTCGGCCGCCGCCGGGGCCGCGGACGTCGAAGGCGGCGTCTGGGTCGGCTCCTCGGCCACTTCCGAGTCGCCGCATGCGACGGCGGCCAGCGTAAGCACTGCCAGCAAGGATACTAGGACGATCAGGATTCTGTTCATGGCATCTCCTACCTTGTGAGAATTGTATCGTTGTGTCCGCTTGCAGGCCGCCCTGCCCCGTCTACCGGGATGACGGCCCGTCGCCGTTCACGTCTCCGATTGTGTGCGTCAGGTATGCGCTCATGAAGTCTTCCAAGCCGCCGTCCAGGACGCCCTCGGCGTCCGAAGTATCGTGGCCCGTTCGGTGGTCCTTCACCATCTTGTAGGGGTGGAGGACATAGCTGCGTATCTGGTTGCCCCACTCCGCCGAAATGTGGTCGCCCTTCAGCTTGGCCACTTCCTCCGACCTGATCTTCATCTCCCGCTCGACCAGCCTGGAGGTGAGGATGCGCATGGCGATGGCCTTGTTCTGGTATTGCGACCGCTCGTTCTGGCAGCTGACCCGTATGCCCGTCGGCTCGTGGGTGATGCGGACGGCCGTCGAGTTCTTCTGGACGCTCTGTCCTCCCGCGCCGCCCGCCTTGAAAACCTCGATCTTCAGGTCGGCGGGGTCTACCGTGATGTCGACGCCCTGCTCGACTCGGGGGAGTACCTCGACCAGGGCGAATGACGTATGCCGTGCGTGGTCGGCGTCGAAGGGCGAAAGCCTCACGAGCCGGTGAACGCCGCGCTCGGACCTCAGGTAGCCGTAGGCGTATTCCCCGGAGACCTCGAGGACCGCGCTCTTGATCCCGCCCTCTTCGCCAGGGGAAACGTCGAGCATCTGGCTCTCGAAGCCGCTCTGCTCCGACCACCTCAACAGCATCCGCACTATCATCCGCACCCAGTCCTGGGACTCGATGCCGCCGGCGCCCGCGTGGACTGCGACGATTGCGCTTCCGCGGTCGTATTGCCCCGAGAGGGCCAGCTGGAACTCGCGGCGGTCGACCGTCTCGGTGAGCCGTTCCAGCTCCTCGACGAACGTCTCAGTCAGCGAGTCGTCTCTCTCGGCTATCGCTACTTCGACGAGCTCCGCCATGGAC
The DNA here is from genome assembly GCA_965209165.1 of Dehalococcoidia bacterium. Lineage (GTDB taxonomy): Bacteria > Chloroflexota > Dehalococcoidia > Lucifugimonadales > CAJWER01. The sequence goes on along the minus strand of CBDBQI010000004.1, from coordinate 18,978 downwards.
TCGACGTCGCCCTGGAGATTGCTCCACGCATCCACGTCCGAAGTCAGGCCCGACAGCCGCTTCATCTTCGACTGGGCTAGGTTCCGGTCCTCCCAGAAACCCGGCGCCATCGTTTCTCGTTCGAGCTCGACCATCTCCCTCCGCTTCCCCTCGATGTCAAAGACGCACCATTAGGTCCGAGACTCGCGCGTGCAACCGCACAACATCACCCTTCAAGTCATGCATCGGTAAAGTGTCCCTCGGAGGCCCCGGAATATCGGCGTCCAAATAGTTAAACGCCGGGGCGGTCTGGCAGGTTAGCACCTGCCGAGAATCCGGCGCATTATATCAAACGGCCCACGGAGCCCTGGCCGGACCCTTCGTGGGAACCGCTGCACGGCGGGCTGGAGACAACAAAGCCGTGGGAGCCCGGCCTCGTCAGCCCAGCGACACCTTGGGCGCGAGGCGCGGGTCAGTCATCGTCGCCGGGTCCAGGATCTCGTCGAGCTGCGCTTCGGTGAAGTCGGTGCGGCGTATGGCCACCTGCTTCACCGTCTCGCCGGTCGCCTGCGCCTCCTTGGCTATGGCGGCGCTGCGGTCATATCCGATGTGCGGCACGAGCGTCGTCACGATGGCGAGGCCGTTGTGCACCATGCGCGGGCCCGCGTCCGTCGCTGTAATGCCCGCGACGCACTGGTCGGCGAAGTTGCGGGCGGAGGTCGTGAGCACGTCTATCGACTCCAGCAGGTTGTGGGCGGCCACGGGCATCATCACGTTGATCTCGAAGTTCCCCGACTGGCCCGCTATGGTGACCGCGGCGTCGTTGCCGATGACCTGGGCCGCCGCCTGGCAGACCGACTCTGGGATCACGGGGTTGACCTTGCCTGGCATGATGGAGCTTCCCGGCTGGACCTCCGGCAGCTCTATTTCGCCCAGGCCGGCGCGGGGCCCTGAGCCCAGCCAGCGCACGTCGTTTGCGACCTTCATCAGGCTCACGGCGACGGTCCTGAGCGACCCGCTGGCCTCCACTATGGCGTCGAGGCTGCTCTGGGCCTGGAAATGGTTGTCGGTCTCCCTGACGGGAATGCTCAGCATCTCGGTCAGCTTCGCGCACACCCGCAGGGCGAACTCCGGGTGAGTGTTGACGCCCGTGCCCACCGCCGTGCCTCCCAGGGCCAGCTCGGAGAGCCCGTTCATGGCGTTGCCCAGGCGCCTGATGCCGCGGTCGACCTGCCCGGCGTAGCCCTGGAACTCCTGGCCCAGCCGGACCGGCGTCGCGTCCTGCAGGTGCGTGCGCCCGGTCTTGACGATGGGCATGAACTCCTCGGCCCTGGCGCCGAGCTGCCCCTGCAGGTGGCCAAGGGCAGGCATCAGGCCGTCGGATATGCCGGACAGCGCCGCCAGGTGGATGGCGGTGGGGATGACGTCGTTGGACGACTGGCCGAGATTGACGTGGTCGTTGGGGTGCACCGGATCGCGGGACCCGAGCTCGCCTCCCAGCATCTCCACCGCGCGGTTCGAGATGACCTCGTTGGCGTTCATGTTCGTCGACGTCCCCGATCCAGTCTGGAATATGTCCACCACGAAGTGGTCGTCCAGCTTCCCGTCCACGACCTCCGAGGCGGCGGCAACGATGGCCTCTGCAATCTCGGGATCCAGCAGCCCCAGCTCCTGGTTCACCTGGGCCGCGGCCAGCTTCACCTGGCCCAGTGCCCGGATGAAGGACCTGGGGAAGCGCAGGCTGCTGATGGGGAAGTTCAGCGCCGCCCTCATCGTCTGGGCGCCGTAGTACGCGTCCGCCGGCACCTGCAGCTCGCCCATCGAGTCGCGCTCTACGCGCATAGCCTGTTCAGATGTCATGTCGGCCTCCGTAGCATGAAGTGTGAAGACTGTGGGCCGGCGGGCCCTAGAAGCGGCTCACGGTGTCCGGGACGTCCGGGTCCAGCTCCGCCGCGAGAAAATCGGCGACGCGCTCGGCCACCTCGATCTCGTGACCCGTCATCCCGTGGTTGGCGTCCGGGACCTCGTGGAACTCGACCGGCTGCCTAACGTCGTCTAGCGCCCGCTGCAGCTCGACCGACGGAACGACGCCGTCCTTCTGCCCCGCGATGAACAGCTTGGGCCTCTTGTCTTTCGACAGGGGTGAATCTCGGACGGCCGAGAGCGGCGGGGCTATGAACACGAAGGCCTTCGACGCCTTCACCTTGCGCACGCCGCCCAGGAGCACCCCCGCGCCGAACGAGTACCCCACGGCCGCCATCCGCCGCGGGTCGGCCCACTGGAGCCCGTCGAGCACGCGGAACGCCGCCTTCACGTCGTCCAGCTCTTTGTCGCCGTTGGTGAAGTCGCCCGAGCTCTCGCCTACTCCCCGGAAGTTGAACCTGAGGCTGGCGATGCCCCTGTGCATGCAGGTCCAGTCGATGGCCGACAGCACCAGGCTCTCCATGTCGCCGCCCAGCATCGGGTGCGGGTGGCACAGCACCGCCGCCGGGGGCAGCCGGGTCAGGCCCTCGGGCCGGGCCGCTATGCCCTCCAGGGTGATGCCGCCGCTGCTGTAGATGTCGACGCGCGTGTGTCCCATGACGTCAGGAGGCTCCCTGGCATGCACATCCGTCGTTCCTGCGAAGCCATCGTCATACCGGCGGAAGCCGGATTCCTGCGAGCAGGAACTGTCCCCAATCCAGTCCCCGGACCCGTGCCATGCGTCGGGTGCCGATGGGTAGGACCATCACGTGGGAGCCTGTAGCTCATGGTAGGTGACGGCTATGGAGTTTGACAAGCTCCGTTGCTAGAATGTGGCCCGTCAGCTACCCCACCAATGAGGAGCCCCAATTGAGAGAAGTCGACCTGCGCAGCGATACGAAAACACGCCCAACCCCGGAGATGCGGCAGGCCATGGCGACCGCCGAGGTGGGGGACGACGTGGCAGGCGAGGACCCCACCGTCAACAGGCTGGAGGCGATGGCCGCGGAGATGCTGGGCAAGGAGGCCGCAGTGCTCGTCTCCAGCGGCACCCAGGGCAACCTCATCGGCATCCTGTCCCAGTGCCAGCGGGGCGAGGAGGTAATCGGCGGCGACAAGTCCCACATCATCAGGGCCGAAGGCGCGGGCGCGTCCGTGCTCGGCGGCGTGGCGATGACCGGCCTGCCCAACGACGAGCGGGGGCTGTACTCCGTGGAACGCCTGGAGGCCGCCATCCACGACGACGACATGGGCTACCCGAGGACAACGCTCGTCGCGCTGGAGAACACCCACAACTCCATGGGCGGCGCGGCCCTCTCTCCCGACGAGATGCGGCCCATCACAGACGTGGCCCACTCGCGCGGCCTGAAGGTCCACATGGACGGCGCCCGGCTATTCAACGCCGCCGTCGCCCTTGAGACACCTGCCGCAGAGCTCGTGAAGGACTCGGACACGGTGACGTTCTGCCTGTCCAAGGGGTTGGGCTGCCCTGTGGGCTCGGTCCTGCTGGGAGACGCCAACACGATGCAGGAGGCCCGGAGGTGGCGCAAGTGGCTCGGCTCGGCCATGCGCCAGTCGGGCATCATCGCCGCGGCGGGCATCGTGGCCCTGGAGTCGATGATCGACCGGATGGCGGACGACCATGCCAACGCCAGGAAGCTTGCCGAGGGCCTCAGCACCGTCGACGGAATCTCTATCGACCCGGCGTCAGTCCAGACCAACCTCGTCTTCATCGAGGTCGACGCGCCCGACCACACGGCCATCGCACAGCGGCTCGACGAGCGGGGCGTGAAGGTCGGCGCGCGCCCCGGCGGCGTCTGGCGTCTCGTCACCCACAACGACGTCTCCTCCGACGACATCGACTACGCCCTCGAAGTCTTCGACTCCACCTTCCAGGAGTATAGCTAGGGCGCTAACACCGCCTGCTGCTATAATCGTCTTGGAGACACGAACACGCCGGATACGGCAGAGGCTCCAACGCGAAGGCTGGCTCCTAGTCCGACACGGAGCGAGCCATGACATTTATCGACATCCGGTCAGGCCAGGTACGGTCGTATTGCCCAGACATAGCACAGTCCCGCCCCGAGTAGCCCGTGACATTGCAAAGGTTGCCGGCTGGGAGGTATGAGATGGAATATCCAGTGCTGATCGAGTTTGAGGGCGGCCTATACGGCGTGGTATTCCCTGATCTGCCAGGCTGTGTTGCTGTGGGCCTGACAATGGACGAGGCCTTGCGAAACGCTGAAGAAGCTGTGCGAGATTGGGTCGAGTGCACGGAGGAAGCTGGCGAACACGTGCCCACACCGAGCAAGCCTGGGACCATCGACGTACCGGACGATTGCACATTGGGCTCCGTCACCCTCGTACGCGCTGCCAGCCCCGTATAACCAGCGCCGAGGCGCAAGACTTAGCGGGGCTGTGGATAGCTGTCGTCCTGAGGAGTCCCCGACGAAGAGCCTGCCCTGAGCCTGCCGAAGGGACCTGGGGTGGGGTCGGTCCTCGCTACGCCTCCGTCGACCTCGCCGACGCCAAGACCTTAACGTGACCAGACCGGGCTCTTGCGGATTCGGAGCGGCATCATCAGTCGCCGCCTACTCGGGCTCCGACGGGTCGAAGTAGGGCCCCGGCACGTCGCCGCGCGCGAGCTCGAATACCAGCGGCACCCTGCGCGCATGGCCTGGGGACGGTTCTGGCAGGTCGTCCTCCGCGAAGTAGCCTACGCCGGTAGTTTCCGGGCCGGCGATCGGGGTCTCGCCGTCATCGAGCTCGACCAGCCACACGCTGGAGTAGAGGTGGAACCTGAGGCGGCTGCCCCACAGGCTGGCGTCGAACACGCCCAGCAGCCGCGTGGCCGTCCCTCTCACGCCCGCCTCCTCGTGAAGCTCCCGCTCCGCAGACTGCGCCCACGTCTCGCCGACCTCGGTGGCTCCCCCCGGCAACGCCCAGAGGCCGTTGTCCTCGCGCCTGATCAGCAGGACTCGCCCGTCGCGGAACACCGCCGCATCGGCCGCGACATACGGCGTTGCATGGGGCAGGCTGCCTTCGTACTCGGCCAGCACCTCGTCGGTGTCCCTATTCTCAATGGCCGCGACGAGGCGGGCGCTCAGCGACCTGGCCCGGCGGTACCTCTCCCGGTCGTAGTCGTTGTCGGCGTAGTGCAGGCCCAGCTCGGCGATGCTGCGGAGCTCGTCCGCAACGAGGTACATCTCGCCGGTCGGGTCGGTCTCGCTCATGCCCACCCGTCGACGGACCAGCGGGCGACCGCCTCATCGTCGAACTCGACCCCCAGTCCCGGCCCCTCGGGCAGGGCCAGGCCGCCCGGGCGTACCTCCGGCGCGGTGCTGAAGAGCCTTCCGATGTTCAGCACCGTGAAGTCGGGGAAGTACTCGACCCAGGTGGCGTTGGGCGTGGCCGCGACGAGGTGGACGTGCAGGTCCGCCAGCCAGTGGGGCGCGACTACCAGGTTGCTGGCCGCCGCCGAGGCCGCGATCTTCCGCCACTCGGTGACGCCTCCGCAGACGCCGGCGTCCGCCTGCAGGATGGCCGCCGCTCCCTCTTCCACGATCTGCTGGAACTCCCAGCGCGTCGCGTGGATCTCGCCCGTGGCGACCGGGACCGATACGGCGGCGGCGATCTCCGCATGCCCCCGTATGTCGTCGGGCATAAGGGGCTCCTCGATCCAGCCGGGCTCGTACTCCTCGAAGTGGCGCACGGCCTGGATCGCCGTCGTTGCGTCCGGCCATGCGTTGTTGGCGTCGAGGAACAGCGGCACGTTGGGGCCGACCGCCTCGCGCGCCGCCCTCACCCGGATGGCGTCCTCTGCAGGAGGCACCCGGCCGACCTTGATCTTCAGGGCGTCGAACCCCATCTCGACGTAGCTGCGCATCTCATCGGCCAGGTCTTCCGGGGTCTTGCCCTCCGCGTAGTAGCCGCCGCTCGCGTAGGCCGGCACCGTGCCGTCGAGGAACCCGCCCATGTAGCGGTGAAGCGGCAGGCCGGCCTCCGTCGACACCAGGTCCCAGATGGCCATGTCCACGGCGCTGATGGCCCTGATGACACTGCCGCGGCGGCCGTGCAGCAGGGTCTCCCTGTACATGGCGTCCCATATGGCCTCGATGCGGTGCGGGTCCTCGCCGACCACAACGTCGGCCAGCAGGTCCCGCACAGCCAGCGTGACGACCGCGCCGCCCTTGTGCCCCCCGTAGCAGAAGCCGATACCCTCGCCGCCCGAGTCGGACCTGACCCGCACCAGCGTGTAGTGGCGCTCCTGCACCGCCCGCGTCGCGAAGGCGATGCCTCCCTCTAGCGGGACCACACACGTGGTCGCTTCCACAGACTCGATTCGCATAGGGGCCTCCCTGCAGGTTCTAGCTGTCCGGGGCCAGAGTATACGCCATCCGCGTGGAGCCGAGATTGACGGGACAGAATTCGGCGACAGTGCGGCGACTCTAGGGTATGCTTAGACCCGAACATCCAGGAATACGACCGATGCGTGCCAAGCTGAACTCCGAGAACCAGATAGTCCTTCCCGACTCAGTGGTTTCCTCCTTCGAGGGCGTGGAGTACTTCGAGGTTGCTATTGAGGACGACCGCATAGTCCTGACCCCTACGAGTCTCACCGGGGCCGATGCAGTACGGTCCAGGCTGGCCGATCTCGGGCTGTCCGAGTCCGACGTAGCCGAAGCCGTGGCCTGGGCACGTAGATGCTAGACGGGCCAACATGACCGCCTCCAACGACAGGCCCAGGCTGAGGCGTGTCGAGCCCCGGCGCGTCCAGTACCAGGGGCAGCCATTCATCCACCTGCACGACCCCCTGGGCATCTCGGAGAGGACGATACTGCTGCCGGAGGGCATGGCCCCGCTTCTCGCTATGTTCGACGGCACGAGGGACGCGTCCGGCCTTCAGGCTTCGTTGCTGCTCAGGACGGGCGCTCACGTGTCCCAGGAGCAGATTGCCGAGCTGATACAGGGCCTCGACGAGGCCTGCCTGCTGGACAACGACACCTACGAGGCCGCGGTCGCCGCAGCACTGGCCCGTTACCGCGAGGCCGACAGCAGGCCGCCGTCCCACGCCGGCGCGGTCTACCCCGACAACCGCAACAAGCTCGTTGCGGCCCTCAGCGACTACGAGCGGCGGGCTACGGCCGCCGAGCCCCTCCCCTCTTCGACCAGGCTCACGGGCGTCGTGAGCCCCCACATCGACTACGAGCGCGGCTGGCAGGCATACGCGCAGCTATGGGCCCGCTGTTCGGGCGCTCTCGACGACATCGAGCTCGCCATCATCCTGGGCACGGACCACAAGGGCGGCCCCGGCGCAGTCACCCTGACACGGCAGAGCTATGCTAGCCCGCTGGGAACGTTGCCGACCGACCTCGAGGTCGTGGACGGCCTGGCCGGCGTGATCGGCGAGACCGAGGCCTTCGACGAGGAGATACACCACCTGAGCGAGCACTCCGTCGAGCTGGCGGCGGTCTGGTTCCAGCGGGCCATAGGCCGCGCCGTGCCCACCGTGCCGATACTCTGCGGCTCCCTGTTTGAGGTCACGGCGGGAGGCGTCGAGATCGAAGGGTACGGCCCCCTCGACGACGCCATCGGCTACCTTGAGGGCGTCATGCGCGACAGGCGCACGCTTGTGATAGCCGCGGGAGACCTGGCGCACGTCGGCCCGGCCTTCGGCGACCCGAGCCCGGTCTCGCCCCCCGGCAGGACCTCGCTGGCCGCTGCGGACGCACGTACGATTGCCGCCATCGACGCGGGGGACGCGCGGGCGTTCCTGGACATATCGCGCGCCGAGCGAGACGCCCGCAAGATATGCGGCATCTCGCCCATCTACATCGCCCTCAGGCTCCTCGGCGGCTCGAAGGGCGAGTCGGTGGGATACGCCCAGTGTCCGGCCGATTCGAACGGCGGCTCACTCGTCTCGATCGTCGGATCGATTCTGTGGGAGGACGGCGGATAGGGGTCCCCGGGAGGGCGTGACGGCGCCATGGGCATAGAGGCGCTTACCGTAGACGCGGACGGGCGGGAGGCCATCCCAGCCAGCGACGATGAGTGGCGGGAGTGGGTGAGCGCGTCCAGCACGCGAAACTACGCCATCAGGGACCCGCTGCTCGACTGGCTCGACCTTTACGGCGAGAGGAACGGCTTTCGCCCGGACGACGAGCTTCCCGGCTACGACCCCAGGACGGACTTCACCCAGTTCATCTTCCGCCAGGGCCACGCCTTCGAGCGGGCCGTGGTCGACCACATGGCGACCTTGACAGGCGTGGCGCAGATCGGCGGCGGGGACGCCGGGGACTCCCGAGACCTGGGCAAGGCCGAGGAGACCCTCGCCGCAATGCAGCGCGGCGAGCCCGTCATCTACCAGGGTGTAGTCAGGGACGCCGCCTCCCGCACCTACGGCTCGCCGGACATGCTGGTGCGCAGCGACGTCTTGGCGAAGCTGTTCCCGGACACGCTGGCCGAAGACGAGGCCTCGGCCGCCGCACCCGATCTCGGCGAGCCGTGGCACTACGTGGTCGTGGACGTCAAGTTCACCACACTCAGGCTCCTGGTCAGCGGCGGCGTCCAGAGTTCCGGTTCCTCCAGGGCGTACAAGGCCCAGCTCTACATATACAACCGTGCCCTGGGCAGGTTGCAGGGCTACACGGCCCCGGCCTCGTACATCCTGGGCAGGAGTTGGAGGGGAACGGTGGACCGCAAGTCCGTACGCGGCTCGACCTGCATGGAGCGGCTGGGGCGCGTGCCCCAGGACTCGACAGTGGCCAGGGACGCAACGCTCGAGGGCATGACGAACGAGGCGGTCGACTGGGTGCGCAGGGTCCGCGTCGAGGGGATGCACTGGTCGGTCGCGCCGGAGCCGTCGGTGCCCCTGCTCAAGCCGAACATGCGCAACCAGAGCGACTCTCCGTGGACTACCGCCAAGAGGGAGATCGAGGCCATCCTGGCCGGCAACCCGTGGGTCGAAGGCGCGGACTCGATGGAAACAAGGGCCGGCGACGGCCAGATGGCCTTCTGGCCCGAAGGGCAGCATGTGCCGGAGACAGACTTCAGCTCCGTCTCGCCCACCAGTGTGACAGCGGGCGGCGATACCTGGCGCGAGCCGGGTCTGGCCTTCTACGTCGACTTCGAGACCGTGAGCGACCTGAACGATGACTTCTCACAGATTCCCGAACGCGGCGGATCGAACATGATCTTCCTGGTGGGCTGCGGCCACATGGAGGGCCGGCGCTGGCACTACCGCTCGTTCCTGGCGCGCGATCTCTCCGTCGAGGCCGAGGGCGAGGTAATCGATGGGTGGGTCGCTCACATGCGCGAGGTGAGGGAGAGGCTGGGGCGCCCGGACGTCGAGCCCCTGGTCTTCCACTGGTCGTCAGCCGAGACGAGGCTCTTCGAGACCGCCTACGATTCGGCCGTGTCCAGGCACCCAGGCAGGACCTGGCCGCCTGTGCGATGGTTCGACTTCCTGGAGCGGGTGATGCGGAAGGAGCCGGTCAGGATCGAGGGTGCAAAGGGCCTTGGGCTCAAGGCCGTCGCCCGGGCCATGAAGCGACAGCGCCTGATCGACAGCACCTGGGACGACGACTCGAACCTGGACGGCCTGGGCGCAATGGTCGGCGCGTGCTGGGCCGCGGATGAGGCCCGAAGGCTGGGCGTCCCGCTGGGGGAGATCGATCTCGTCCGGGAGATCGTCCGCTACAACGAGATCGACTGCAAGGTGATGATGGAGGTCATCGCCCACCTGCGCCGCTTCCACTGACATTCCCCGCTCCGTCGTTCCTGCGCAGGCAGGAACCCAGAGGGGCGGGGGCGGGCGGGGATCTTGCTCCCTCTCCCTGAGGGAGAGGGCTGGGGTGAGGGTGACTCCCCGGCGCTGGCCCTCAGTCCGTTCGCCCTGAGCCTGTCGAAGGGCAGTTCTCAGGAAGTACGGCCCTGTCTCACGCCGCCCGGGTCGCCTCCAGGCTGGCCCTCAGCGCCTCCATCAGGTCGCCCACCTTGGGCTCCGGCGGCGCGGCGGCAAGGCTGTCCGGCTCGGCCGAGCCCAGCTTCACCTCGATTACCTTCTCCAGCGCCGCCCGGTACTCGTCCGAATACTCGCTCGCGTCGAACTCGCCGGACAGCTGGTCGATCAGCGTCATGGCCATTGCCAGCTCCTGCTCGCTGACCAGCGACTCGTCATCCGGGATCTCCAGCTCGCCCGTCGAGCGGATCTCGTCCGGCTGGAGCATCGTCGCCATCACAATGCCGCTGCCGTAGGGCCGCAGCGAGCACAGGTGCTCCTTCTGTCGTATCGCCACCTTGGCCACGGCGACGCGGTTCGACTCCTTGAGAGCGCGAGTCAGCAGCAGGAAGGGCTTCTGGCCCACTGCGTCGGGCTCCAGGTAGTAGCTCTTCTCGAAGTGTATGGGGTCGATGTCCGCCAGGTCGACGAAGCGCTTGATCTCGATGGTGTGGATCGACGGCACCGGCAGTCCCTCGAAGTCGTCCGGCTCCATCACCACGAACTGGTCCTTCGCGAACTCGTAGCCCTTCACCGTGTCGCCGTACTCGACAAACTCCTCGTGGTACTCGCACCAGCGGCGCTGCCTCATGCGGGTGTGGCAGCTGTTGTGAAGGGTGACGAACCTGATGTCCTTGCTCTGGGTCGCGGGGTAGAGTTTGATCGGGATAGCCACCATGCCGAAGCTGATGGCCCCTCTCCATATGGATCGCGGCATGGCTCTTCCTCCTTGAGCATCGAAGTAGGCTTGCCAACTCCACCTTACGCAAAACGGTGAATGGATGGCAAGGGTCTACGGCACTCGTAAATCCGTCCAGAGGCGTAAGGGATGGTTTCGAGTAGGGCGCAAGGAGCCAAGTCAGCCCTGGCAACCGGAGGGCCTGTCTCGTGGTGACGTAAGGGCTGACCGACGTGTGCGCAGACACATCTTTGTCAAGGAGTGAAAGCCAGCGCACCCGATGCCTAACTGCTACCATGACCGCCGGGGGTGAGCAATGGAGAGCCCTCCTAAGGCCAATCTAACGACAGGCTCGGGCTATGAAGAGACTGTTCGACTGGTCGCTCGCACTCATGGACAAACCACGACTCTACGAGATCGCAGCGGTGGCCTTCCTTCTGATGATGGCGGCGGCAATAGCTATAAGGCTGCTGGCGATGGCTTCGATAGTCGGGTTGTTTCTTCCATCTGAGGCAGAATGGACTGAGGGCACATTCGAAAGACTGCGGGTGTATCTGTATTACATCCCGGACACCCTGGAGAACGCAGCACTGTACATGATTGCCATCCCGGTGTGCCTGCTCTATGCCCGGTATCTCAGGGGTCGTCTCTAGATGTCATCTATTCTCACTGTGCTTCCGTGGTGACCTGCCTGGCGCTGGACCCTCGATCACGTTGACAGGATAATTGGCGCTGGGGTAGTCTGGTCTAAAGGCGACGACGGAGAAGAGTACCGGAGAGACGGCAGCCAAGCGAGCCTGGTACGGTGAGAGCAGGCGCAGGCCGTCCCCGCGAAAATCCCTCCCGAGCCTCGGACCGAAAGGCGCGGCAAGCGTCCGAATAGGCTCCGGCGGCCCCGCCAGCCGTTATCGTGGGCGGCCCGATGAGGAAAAGTCGGGCAGTGAGCGCCCTGCCGCGTGAAGCGGCGGGGAAGCAGGGTGGTACCGCGGGATTTATCCCGTCCCTACGTGGGGCGGGATTTTTTGTTGCCCGCGGTAGAGTCCGCGGGACAAGGAGGATCGAGATGTTCGAACCGGTCAGCTCGAAGATGGACTTCCCGGCCATGGAGCGGGACCTGCTCCAGTGGTGGGACGACGCGGGCATAGTCGACAAGTACCTGCGCCGGAACGACGGCTCGGACAGGCGGTTCTCCTTCATCGACGGCCCGATCACCGCGAACAACCCCATGGGAGTCCACCACGCCTGGGGGCGCACCTACAAGGACCTGTTCCAGCGCTACAAGACGATGAAGGGGTTCCGGCAGCGCTACCAGAACGGGTTCGACTGCCAGGGCCTGTGGGTCGAGGTGGAGGTCGAGAAGGAGCTCGGGCTCGAGTCGAAGCGCGATATCGAGGAGTTCGGCATCGAGAAGTTCGTGGAGCTGTGCAAGGCCCGCGTGCGCAAGTACGCCGCCGTCCAGACGGACCAGTCCGTCAGGCTCGGCTACTGGATGGACTGGGACAACTCCTACTTCACCATGTCCGACGAGAACAACTACACGATCTGGCACTTCCTCAAGGTGTGCAGCGAGCGGGGCTGGATCTACGAGGGCACAGACGTGATGCCCTGGTGCCCCAGGTGCGGCACCGGCCTGTCGCAGCAGGAGGTGGTGACCGAGGGCTACAAGGAGATTGTGCACCCCGGGCTGTACGTCAAGTTCCCGCTGGTGGACCGCGAGGGCGAGTCGCTCCTCGTGTGGACGACCACGCCCTGGACGCTCACCGGCAACACCGGCGCGTACGTCCACCCCGAGCTTACCTACGCGAAGGTCCGCACCGCCGAGGGCGACGTGCTGTACCTGCTCAAGAGCCGGCTATCGGAGGTGAAGGGGGAGCACGAGGTCCTCGATGAGATGCCCGGCGCCGCTCTCGACGGTCTGCGCTATCGCGGCCCATTCGACGAGCTGACCGCCCAGCGGGGCGTGGAGCACCGCGTCGTGCTGTGGGACGAGGTGAGCGAGACGGAGGGCACGGGCATCGTCCACACGGCGCCGGGCGCGGGCGCGGAGGACTTCAAGATCAGCAAGGAGCGGGGCCTGGAGGTCATAGCCCCGCTGGACGAGTTCGGCGTCTTCGTCGACGGGTTCGACTGGCTCACCGGCAAGAGCGTGTTCGACGTCAACGAGCCGATCTACGAGAGCCTGAAGGACAAGGGCGTCTTCTTCCGCCTCGAGAGGTACCCGCACAGGTACCCGGTCTGCTGGCGGTGCGACACGGAGCTGGTCTTCCGGCTGGTCGACGAGTGGTTCATCTCGATGGACGAGCTGCGCGACAAGATCGCCGACGTGGCCAAGCGGGTCCGCTGGATACCGGCGTTCGGGCTCCAGCGCGAGCTGGACTGGCTGCGCAACATGGACGACTGGATGATCTCCAAGAAGCGCTTCTGGGGCCTTGCCCTGCCTATCTTCAAGTGCGGCGACTGCGGGCAAGTGGACGTGATCGGCAGCGAGACCGAGCTGGAGGCGCGGGCCGTCGAGGGCTGGGAGGAGTTCGCGGGCCACTCGCCCCACCGCCCCTGGATCGACTCGGTGAAGATCCAGTGCGACGACTGCGAGGCGACCGTCTCGCGCATCCGCGACGTGGGCAACGTCTGGCTCGACGCCGGCATCGTCCCCTACTCCACCATCGGCTACCGGGACGACCGCGACCACTGGAAGGACTGGTTCCCCGCCGACTGGATATCCGAGAGCTTCCCCGGACAGTTCCGGGGCTGGTTCTACTCGCTCCTCGTGATGAGCACCGTGCTGGAGGACACGGAGCCCTTCCGCAACCTGTACAGCTACGCGACGATGCGGGACGAGAAGGGCGATGAGATGCACAAGAGCAAGGGAAACGCCATCTGGTTCGAGGATGGGGCCGAGCGGATGGGCGTCGACTCGATGCGCTGGCTCTACTCGCGGCAGAGCCCCGTCGCAAACCTGAACTTCGGCTTCGGCACGGCGGACGAGGTGCGCCGCAGGTTCATCATACCCCTGTGGAACGTCTACTCCTTCTTTGTCACCTACGCCAACATCGACGGCTACGATCCCTCGACCGCGGGGCCGCCGGTAGAGCAGCGGCCTGAACTCGACCGCTGGATACTCTCGGAGCTGAACAGTCTCACGAGGGATGTGACAGCCTCGCTGGACGGCTACGAGCCTGAGCCGGCCTCCCGGCGGATAGAGGAGTTCGTCGAGGACCTCTCCAACTGGTACGTTCGCCGGAGCCGCCGCCGCTTCTGGAAGAGCGAGTCGGACGACGACAAGCTGGCGGCATACTCGACGCTGTTCGAGTGCCTGGAGACGGTCACGCGGCTGCTCGCACCGTTCGTGCCGTTCGTTACGGAGAGCATCTACCGCAACCTCGCGAAGCCGCTTTCGGGCGCCCGCGAGAGCGTGCACCTGGAGTCGTACCCCGAGGCCGACGAGAGCCTGGTCGACGAGGACCTGTCGCAGGCGACGCGGCTCGCCATGAGACTGTCCAGCCTCGGGCGTGCGGCCAGAAGCCAGGCGGGCATCAAGGTCCGCCAGCCGCTGGAGCGCGCCCTGGTTAAACTGCGCTCCGCAGATGAGGAGGCCGCGCTCGACCGCGTGGCGGCCCAGGTGTGCGAGGAGCTCAACGTCAAGGAGCTGGCTGTGCTCGACGACGAGAGCATGGTGTCGCGCTTCGACGTGAGGGCCGATATGTCGAAGATCGGGCCCAAGTACGCGCAGAGGACACGGGAGGTGCTCGCGGCCCTTTCATCGGCGGACCCACAGGATGTGGCCCGGCAGGTCCTCGCGGGCAGCCCCGCCACGGTCGGCGAGTTCACCCTGGAGCCGGACGAGATCGTGGTCACCAGCGGCGCGATGGACGGCTACTCCGTCTCGTCGGAGGGCGGGTACACGGTCGCGGCGCCCACCGAGGTCAGCCGCGAGCTTCGCCTCGAGGGCGATGCGCGGGAGCTCGTGCACCTTGTGCAGAACCTGCGACGCTCTGCCGGTCTCGACATCGCCGACAAGATAACGACCTACTACGAGGGCGACCAGGCCCTGGACGAGGTTGTGCGTCGGCACGGCGGCTACATCCGCCAGGAGACGCTTTCCAACGCGGTCAGGCGTGAGAGCCCGCCGGAGGGAGCCCACGTGGAGGAGCACAAGGTCAACGGACTTGACGCCCGGGTCGGGGTGGTACGGGAGACGGCGAGCTAGGCGTCCAGCTCCGCCAGGTGGCCCTTCCAGTGGAAGGCCGTCATCCGGAGGCGCTGCGAGGCCGGCCTCTCGGTCCCGTCCTGCAGGACGACCACGGTGACCTCGTGGTCGTCGAGCTCCCGCACGGCGGCGACCATCCTGGCCTGGAGGTCCGCGAGGGTTTCGACTATGTCCGCAGTGGTGAGCCCGGCCGTGTCCGCCGCCATCGTCGATGGACGTCGCTCAACTGCAGATCCTGCCAACTCGATCACGAAGGGGCACTGGGTCTCTTCGTCCAGCTCAGTACAGGCTCCTGTCACGGACACCGATCTGCCACCACGGCAGGGTGTTGAAGTACTGACCAAGGGAACCTACGTACCCCTGTACCCAGGGCTGAACGACCCAGGTGCTGCCGTCACCCGCCATGAGCGGGAAGTAGTAGTAGTTGTCCATGATCGTCTTCTCGATCTCCTGCCAAGCCGCGCAGTAGTTCGGGTCGTCCAGCGTCATCGACCGGGCCGCCTCGATCAGGGCGTCCAGCTGCGGGTTGCTGAACTTGCCGGTACTCTTGACAGTGTAGGACGACGAGTGGCCAAGATCGGCCAAGACGCGGCTCGGGTCAGGTATGCGGCTGCCAAGGCTCTGGCGCCTGAACTCGACAACGTCACGCCTCTGCTCGCCAGGCTCGAGCCTCACCAGGTTGATCTCAATGTCAAGGTTGTCCTTCCACTGCTCCTGGATCACCTCGAATACGCTGATGATCGACGGGCGGGATATCTCCAGCGTCGGAATCGGCACGTTCTCAGCACTGCCGTACTTGGAGGCTGCGAGCGCCGCTCGCGCCGCCTCGGGGTCGTACGGATAACCAACGTCGGGGTACTGCGAGCAGGCCTCACCCTCCTGGATAATGCCCGCTCCGTACTGTGCCTTCGGGCCTATGACGGCGGGAACGATGTTCCACATGTCGGCCGCGAGGGAGAACGCCTTCCGCACGTTTAGGTCGTCGAAGGGCGGATGGTCGGTCACGTAGGCCGTGTACCAGAGGCCCCTGCCGCCCTGGAGAACCAGGTCGCCGTGGAACGGGTTGTCAGGCTGCCAGATGGCGGGCTGACGCACCGAGTCGGCATACAGCACGTCGAGCTCGCCGTTCTCATACAGCAGGTAGCCGGGTCTGCAGGTCCCTGACAGTAGGCCTTACGACCCTGTCCATGAACGGGGATTCGCCCCAGTAGTTGTCGGCCCTGGTGTAGTACTGCGTGTCCGTAGCATCGTCATACGCGGCCCGGTAGGGACCCGCGCCGATCGGGTTAGTCCTGAAGGTCTCGGGGTCGTTCTTCCCCTGGTCGGCTTTGTACATTCCGAACATCCAGACCCCGAGCTGAAGCGGCCATGTCGGTGTGAACTGCTTGAGCTTGATCGACAGCGTCTGATCGTCGATGACCTCCAGTCCTGAGGCCTCGGTCGTGTCGCCGTTCTCCACTTCGTCCATGCCCTGGACGGCCCTGGAGTGAAGCAGGATCGCGCCCCAGCCAACCTGGTTGTCGGGCCAGGCTGCGAACTCCCAGGCGTCCTTGACTGACTGCGCCGTGATGCTCGTACCGTCCTGGAACACGGCGTCGGGGTTGATGTGGAGCAGGTACTCGGTGCCGTCATCGCTGACCGAGTAACCCGTCGCGAAGCCCTGGCGGAGCTCCATGTCGTTCGCTATGGAAGCGAAGTGGAACGGAGGCATGAAGATCCACCAGTAGTGGGCACGGTCACCGCCACCCTCCCTGAACGGAGGTGTGATCTCTTCCTTCGGACCCGACTGGTACAGGTACTGCAGGTCCTGCGGGTCGGCAAGCGTCAAGTCTGACTTGATCGAGCCAGCCGGAGGAGGCTCCAGCGTCGGGAGCGCAACCCTGGAGAAGCCCTGCAAGCCCGATGTCGGCGTCGGAGTGGCCGCTGTGGTTGTCGGCGGCGTTGGCGTGGCTGCCGGGGGAGTCGGCGTCGGCGTGGCCGCCGGGGGCGCCGGCGGGAGTGGCGGTGTGGGGGCTGCCGGGGGCGCTGGCGGCGTCGGGGGTTGGGGTGCCGGCGGTGTCGGGTCTCCCGCGTCGCAGATGGGGTAGTCGTCTTCCCAATACGCACTTTCCAGGGCCGAAGGGACACACCCAGTCAACTCGTTCTCCCGGATCCACAGGTAGACCAGATTGGTCAGATTGCCGAGCTCCGGCGGGATAGACCCCGTGAGCCGGTTCTCCCAGATCTCCAGATTCTCCAGGTTGGACAGGTTGCCCAACTCAGGGGGGATCTCACCCGACAGCTCGTTTTGGTCGAGCTGCAAGTCCACCAGATTGGACAGGTTGCCCAGCTCTGGCGGGATAGGCCCCGTGAGCCGGTTCTCCCAGACCTCCAGAGAGGGCACCATAACACGCGCGTGTAAGATTGTCAATACCCAGGAACATTGAGCCAGAATAACCACGAACATTGAGCCAGATAATCAGGGTCTTTGAGCCACCCTGAGCGCCCCCGGCTTAGACCATTGCAGCACTTGATAAGGAGGTGCAGCGATGGCCTACAAGGAGGTGTTCAGAGTGGAGATAGAAGAAGTCATCCGGCGCTGGCAGGCTGGAGAGAGCCAGCGCCACATAGCAACTGGGACGGGCCTTTCCCGGAACACGGTGGGCAAGTACATCTCCTCAGCTGAGAGGTTGGGGCTGTCCCGGGACGGACCCGTTCCCAGCGAGGAGCAGCTGAGCAAGCTGGCGGTCATCGGCCGTGCGGGACCGCGGCAGACGAAGAAGCCCATAGAGGAGACGCTGTCCCCCTGGGCCGACCAGATCCACCAGTGGGTCATCGGTGACCGGCTGCAACTGACCCGCATCCGGGAGTTGCTCTTGGAGCGTGGCTGCCCGGTGCCCTATTCGTCGTTACAGCGTTTCGTGGCCCGCCGCAACTGGCGAGGCCGCAGTCTCCGGACAGTGCGGATGGAGGAGGGTCCTCCGGGCGAGGTAGCGGAACTGGACTTCGGGAGACTTGGCTTCGTCCAGGACCCGGAGACGGGACGCCGCCGGTCGGTGTGGGCGCTGATCGTGGTGCTGGCCTACTCGCGGCACAGCTTCGTCTGGCCCACCCACCGGCAGAAGCTGGAGGATGTGGTCGCCGGACTGGAGGCGGCCTGGGCCTTCTTCGACGGCGTGCCCAAGTACCTAGTCATCGACAACTTCCCGGCGGCGGTGGCCGGGGCCGACGCCCTGCATCCCAGGCTGACCAGGGGCTTCCTGGAGTACTCGCAGCGCCGGGGCTTCATCACCGACCCTGCTCGGGTGCGCCACCCCAGGGACAAGCCCAAGGTGGAGCGGGGAGTCCAGTACGTGCGGGAGCGCTTCTTCAAGGGAGCCGACTTCAGGGACCTGGCCCACATGCGGAAGGAAGCACTCCACTGGTGCAGAGAGGTGGCTGGTCAGAGGGTGCACGGCACCACCAGGCGCAAGCCCTTGGAGGTCTTCGACGCGGAGGAGCGCCAGGCGCTGCTGCCCTGGGACGGCGAGCCCTACGAGGTGACCTACTGGCGCACCGCCAAGGTGCAGCTCGACTACCACGTGACCTGCCAGTACGCCATCTACTCGGTGCCGTCGTCCCTGTGCCCTCCGGGTCAGCAGGTGGAGATCGCGCTGGGTACCAAGCTGGTGCGCATCTACCACCGGGGCAAGCTGATCAAGGTCCATCCCCGTCAGCCCAAGGGCAGACGCTCCACCGATCCCGACGACTACCCGAAGGAGTTCAGCGCCTACACTCGGCGGGCGCCCGACAAGATCAAGCAGAGCGCGGCGGAGCTGGGAGAAGCGGTGGCCGCCTTCGCCGACCGGCTCTTCGAAGGTCCCACGCCCTGGGCCAGGATGCGGCAGGGCCACAAGCTGCTCCGCCTTGCCCAGCGCTACACCCCGGAGCGGCTGAACGACGCCTGTCGCAAGGCTCTGGACGTGGATCTTATCGACGTGTACCGAGTCGAGCGCATCCTGATCGAAGCCCTGGAACAGCAGGAGGCTCCGCCCCTTGCCGATCTCATACCGCCGGGCCGCTTCACCAGACCCGGCTCCGTCTTCGCCCTCGTCAACCGCCATCACCCAACCGAAGGAGTCAAGCTATGACCCGCAACCGCAACGTCGATCTGGCCCCGATGCTCAAGACCCT
>CBDBQI010000003.1:0-345894 GCA_965209165.1 Dehalococcoidia bacterium | reverse complement strand
CCGAGCTAACATTTACCATCACTGACGACGATCCCGAACCGTCAATTAGCATCGCTAACGCGGCGGCGGTAACCGAGGGGAACGACCCTGACACCACCACCGACATGTCCTTCCCGGTGAGCCTGTCGGCGGCCAGCGGGAAGGTGGTGACGGTGACCTACTCCCTGGGCGGGACGGCGACTTCGGGCAGCGACTACACGGCCCCGAACCCCCTGAGCGTCACCGTCCCCTCGGGAGCCACCACGGGCAACCTGATCATCCCCGTCAAGGGTGACGTGCTGGGCGAGGACGACGAGACGGTGATCGTGACCTTGGCCGGAGCGACCAACGCTACCCTCTCCACCACGGCGGCGGAACTGACGGCGACGGGGACCATCACCGACGACGACGTTCAGGTTACGCTCAATCTGATTCCCGAAGTGATCCCCGAGAATGGCGGCGCCGCGGGCGCCAGCTACATTGTTGCTGAATTGAGGGAGGCTCAACCCCACGATGTCACCCTGACGGTGAACGCTCAGGGGATCGCGCCGACCACCACCCAGGATTTCACCCTCAGCACCAATCGGGAGCTCTTTATCAAGGCAGGCAAGACGAGGAGCAAGGGTATAGTGACTATCACCGCGATTGACGACGCTGTCGACAATGCGGACAAGAAAATCTCAGTTACCGCCTCGCTGGTTTCAACCGCCAACCTCCAGCCGCCCCCTGAGCGGACGCTCACTATTGAGGACGACGACCCGGTGGTCCCGGCGCAGGCGACGGTCCGTTTCGAGAAGTCGTCCTACACCTTCAATGAAGATGATGATGTGGTTGATATCAACGTCATCATGGACAACGCTCTTGCGACGGACCTATTCCTCCGGTTCCGGTTCCACTCCGCTACCGTGGAAGTAGGCCCTGGCAAGGACGTGGTGCTATCGGAGTACATTTACTTCCCTGCCGGAGCAACCACCAGGAGGCTCCCGATCAATGTGGTAGACAACGACGTGGTGGAACCGGAAGAGACCTTCTCCATTTCCCTGGTTGCGCAACCGGGAGTGGTTAATGTCGGAGCGCCCACGACGGTGACGATAACCGACGATGACCATACCCAGATTAGTATCCGCAGCCACAAGGACTACCCCTTGTCCGAGCAGGTAGAGGAGGGGAATCAGGCGACTGTCTCGTTTTTCCTGAGCAAAGCTCACCAGGATGACGTGACTGTGGACTGCGTAGTAGGCGGCACCGTCGTTGCCGGAGAAGACTACGTGGCGATGCACTCCTTGACCATCCCGGCGGGGATGGAGCGCTATTCCATTACGATAGACACCATAGACGACGACGTTGCCGAGCCTACGGAGACTTTGGTGTTCTCCATCATGAATCCGAGACCGGGAATGCCTGGCGTGTCGATTGCCCCTGACAAGTCGGAACACACCATTGAGATCATGGACAACGACGGTTGGGAGCCCCTTGATGTTGTGCCGGTGGTGAGCATCACCCCGGGCAGCGCGATTACCGAGGGCGGCGATGCGGAGTTTACCGTGGTGGCGGACCCGGTTCCCAGCGCAAGCTTCCCGGTGAAGGTAAGCATAACGGCTGGGGGCGACTATGGAGTAGTAACGGGCCCGCGGACGGTGAGCATACCTGCCAGCGGCAAGGCGACCTTTACTGTACCCACCACTGATGACGCATTGGACGAGGCCGACGGGTGGGTAACCGCGACTTTGGAGGAGGGCATTATCTACACAGTGTCCGCGTCGCAAGGGTCAGCCACGGTACTGGTGTCGGACGACGACTCGACGGTCCCGGCGCAGGCGACGGTCCGTTTCGAGAAGTCGTCCTACACCTTCAGTGAAGATGATGATGTAATCGATATCAACGTCATCTTGGACAAAGCCCTCGCGTCGGATCTGTTCCTCGAGTACGAGTTCGACTCCGATATCGTGGAAGTAGGCGCTGGTAAAGACGTGAGGCTGCTGTCGGAGTCCATTTACTTCCCAGCCGGAACAACCATCAGGAAGTTCCCGATCAGCATGGTGGACAACGACATGGTGGAACCGGAAGAGACCTTCTCCATTTCCCTGGTTGCGCAACCGGGGGCGGTTGACGTCGGAGCGCCTACAACGGTGACGATAACGGACGATGACCATACCCAGATCAGTATCCGCAGCCACAAGGACTACCCCTTGTCCGAGCAGGTAGAGGAGGGGAATCAGGCGACGGTCTCGTTTTTCCTGAGCAAAGCTCACCAGGATGACGTGACTGTGGATTGCGTAGTAGGCGGCACCGTCGTCGCCGGAGAAGACTACGTGGCGATGCACTCCTTGACCATCCCAGCCGGGATGGAGCGCTATTCCATTACCATAGACACCATAGACGACAAGGTTGCCGAGCCCACGGAGACTTTGGTGTTCTCCATCATGAATCCAAGACCGGGAATGCCTGGCGTTTCGATTGCCTCTGACAAATCGGAACACACCATAAGAATCATGGACAACGACGAAATGGAGCCGGTTAAAGTTGTGCCGGTGGTGAGCATAACTGTAAGCCCTGACCAGGTCAGTGAAGGGGGTAGATTTGCCTACACCCTGAAAGCCAGCCCCAGGACCGAGGATACCGAGATCTTGGTTTACATGGGTATCTACAGGAGACATGATGGCCAGGAAGAACGTATAGGAGTAGCAGCCGAGCAATTCATCTGGAGCCTTACCGAGATAACAAACTACGTGTACGTAGAAGACGATGATGAGGACGAGGACAACGAGATTCTGATAGTAAGGATCTATCCGCACGATGAGTACAATCCTTACCCCGATCCTTACGAGGTGTCCGCTTCCATGGGTTCAGCTACGGTCAGCGTGATAGACAACGACTCCCCCAACCCGGTAGTGAGCATCCAAGCCGACGGCGATATCGTCGAAGGCGGCACGGCCCAGTTCACTGTCAAGGCCAACCCGAAGCCAACGGGCAACCTGCCGGTGAGCGTAATGGTCGGGGCCAGCGGCGATTACGGGGCAACCGCCGGTTCAAGAACGGTGACCGTTTCTACCAGTGGCACAACCAGTTTTTCAGTTGCCACTGCCGATGACGATGTTGACGAGCCCGACGGGTCGCTGACCGTGACCCTGATGGAAGGCAAAGAGTACAAAATGTCTCCCTCCGATAAGACGGCCACTGTGTCCATAAGGGACAACGACTTCCCCAAGCCGGTAGTGAGCATTACCGCAGATGGCGATATAACCGAGGGCGACGATGTCGTATTCACCATCAAGGCGAGCGCGGTGCCTCCCGGCGCGCCATCAGATGACCTTTCGGTAGAGGTGACCATCGAGACCAGCGGTGACTATGTGGCGTTCACCGGGTCAAAGACGGTTACTGTATCTCCCGGTGGCAGCGTGACCCTCACCATTGCCACCACCGACGATGATAACGATGAAGTCGATGGCTCGGTAACGGCTACGTTGATCGCGGGCGATGACTACCAGGTGGATGCCTCTCAAAGCGAAGCCAGGGTCAACGTACTGGACAACGACCTTCCCAAGCCGGTAGTGAGCATTACTGCTGGTCAAGATATTACGGAGGGTGAAGACGCCGTATTCACCATCAGCGCCAGTGAGGCGCATCCGGATGCACCGTCAGGTGACCTTTCTGTAAACGTAGCCATTGAATCCATCGGTGACTATGACGCATTCACGGGGCCGAAGACGGTCGTTGTCTCCCCCGGCAGCAGCGTGACCCTCACCATTGCCACCACTGACGACTTGCTGGACGATTTGGAAGGGTCGATTACGGCGACACTGAAATCCGGCGACGGTTACACTCTGTCCAATTCCCACGGTGCAGCCACAGTCAACGTAGCGGACGACGACGCTTCGCCGACCGTGTCCGTTGGGGATGGGTCGGAAACGGAGGGCGGGCTGCTGGAATTTCAGGTAACCCTCTCCACAGCATCGGGCAGAGAGGTAACGGTAAGGTGGTTGACCCTGCCCCTAGCCAGTGCGGACCAACGCGCTACCAGCCTTGATTACAAGTCCGCAACCGACCTTGCGGTATTCGCTCCTGGAGAGACCAGCAAAACATTTGAGATATGCCTGGAACAAGACACTAAAGATGAGCCGGATGAGTACTTCACCGTGATTCTGGATGAGTATTCGCTGGATGGAGCCACTTTGGGTGACGGAGAGGCAATCATGACCATAGTGGACGACGACTAAGCGGCAGCGCCGTCGGCACACTCCGCGCACCCATTAAGCAATTGCCAAGAGGCGCAGCGAAGCAACGTTGTCGTTCCCGTATCAATCCATGTCCGCCACCGAGACTGGATTGCCACTACCCTTATACACCGCATCCAGCAAGCGATCGTGAGACTGCAAGAGTCGTTGGGAGGCTGAGTACCAAGAATGACGGGGTAGTCGCCTCGACGAGTGTCGCCACGCCTACATATGGACGGACGGGGTGTACCTGGGAGACCGGGAAAAGACGGCGCTGTTGTGTGTGGCTGGAGCACGACGACGATGAGGAGCCGGACGAGTACTTCGTGGTGGAGGCGTTCCTGCCCGGGACCCTCTACCCGCCCGACGCCGTGGGAACCATGACGATCGTGGACGACGACTAGTCCGGCCCGGCCGGACCGGCAAGAGAACGGAAGGGGGCCTGCGGCAATGTCGCAGGCCCCCCTTGCGCTGGCCGTGGGGCGGGTGATGGGCAGGTCCTGAGGAGACACGCGGTTTAGCGGAGGTGAAGGCATTGCAGATGGGCAGGATGGTGGAGCGATTCGCAACCTGGCGAATGACGGTCGCAGCCCTGAATGGCGTCGTCGGTTGTGTGGCGGGACTCGCTTGGCGGCAGACGCGGCTGGGAGGACTGGACTTGCTCGACGGTCGAGGCTGGTACACACCCGCAGAGGCGGCGGCCCTCTTCGACGCCCTGGACCGGCTCGACGCCAGCGCAAGGGTCGTCTATGCGACCACCGCGCTCACCGTCGACATGCTCTTTCCGGCCTCGTACGGCCTGCTGTTCGCCGTCCTGCTGTTCCGGCTCTTTCGAGGCGGAGCGCCGCTGTACCTGCTGCCGCTGGCCCTCGCCCTTGCGGACGTGCTGGAGAATACCACCATCGCTGCGCTAGCCCTGAGCTACGACGGTGAGCCTTCTCCGCTGACCTGGCTGGCCGCCGTGTTCACCCTGGTGAAGACGGGCCTGATTGTGGCCACGCTGGCGGCGGTAGGCGCCGGCGGGACGCTCTGGATGTGGGCAAGAATCCGTCAATCACGCTGACCATGGCATGTCGCCTTTTTACTGCACCGCGTACGGCTGACCGGGTGGGTCTGTAGGGAGAGGGTCGCGCCCCTGATGGCGTCGGCCTGCGCCCCCAGGGATTCCTGAGCAGGCGGGGCAACTCGCCGCCGTTCTACGAGAGCCTGTCCCGCACTTGATGCGGGGGCCGGTACAGCGGCGGGTAGGACGCCATCACCCGCTGGGCGACGGCGTTGCGATAGGTGTCTATGAAGTCTCCGAGGTTCATGGTGTCGTCCTCCTGATGCTTGGTGACCGGAGGACGCCGCCGGAACCCAAGTGCGCTGCGCTGCCCCGCCTGGGGCGGTCTACAGAAGACGCACTACGCCCCACCGGGGGCTTGGGTTCCGGCAAACGCCCCCAGGCGTCTTGTTGGATATGCGAGGCCCGCGCATGTGCGGGCCTCGTTGTGTGTGCGGCCCACTCTGGGCCGTCTTCCTTACGCGGCTCCGGTCTGGGGCTGTGTCAGCAGTGCGGAGTAGCCCGGGGCGACCACGTGATCCACGGACACCTTCCCTGCGCCGTCGTACCCGGCGCGGAAGGCGTACTCCACCTCCGCGCCCCAGGGCACGCGCCCGCCGACGCGGACCGCGCCGCCCCTGGCCGTGCCATCCCTGCCGCGAGCGCCGTGCACCACCATCCCGCTGCGCTCCCCCTTCTTCCAGCCCAGCACCTTCAAGGCCACGGGCATCACCCGCTCCGAGTCCTCCGCCCGCCGGAACAGCGCCCCGTGCAGCTTCCTGAGGACCACGGCTGACGGGGTGCTTCTGCCGTTCATGATCTGGGAGAGGTGGCCGGAGCTGATGCCCGCCCTACGCGCCACCTCGTTCTGGCTGACGTCGAGCTCCTTCATCCGGTCCCAGACGGCCTGTTGGTCGAGGTTGGGACACTGGGCGGACTCGACCTTCGCCCGTCCCCCAAGCATGGCCTCGACCCTGGCCTGGAGCTTCACCCCCATGCTACGGTGCCCTCTGGACACCTGGCTGAGGTACCCGGCGGACACGCCGACCTTCTCGGCCAGCTCCCTCATGGTTAGTCCGAGGGCGCGGGCGGTCTCCCTGATGAAGCTGCTGGCCTCACTCTCGATCACGTCACCCTGGCGGTTGGCGCACTGTGCGGGGGCGACCCTGGCCGGAGCGTTCAGGACCGACTCGATGCTGGCCTGCACCTTGGGTCCCATGTTCCGGCGTCCCCTTGCCACCTGCGTCAGGTAGCCGTAGCTCACTCCCGACCGGTCGGACAGTTCCAGCATGGTGATTCCTATCTCGCGTGCGCGCTCCCGGATGAAGGTACTTTCTGCATCTACCTCGCGGGTCTGTCGGTAGACGATCCCCTGCCCAGGGACCTCTCCCAGCACGGCCATCGCCTTCTCCCGCAGGTTGGGGGTCCAGGGCTTCTTGCCTGTGCCGACCTGGGACAGGTGGCTTGCGCTGACGCCCATCAGGGCCGCAAGCTCCTTCAAGGTGAGGCCGCGCTTGCGGGCCGCCGCCCTGAGCTCGCTCTCGGGCCTGCCCCTGCGCTCGGCGGGCGCCGCCGCATCCGTCGTGGTTTCCGTGTCCTTGGTCCTATTGGTCCTCGTCGTGGTTGCCGTCGTCATGTCGCTTCTCCTTTCAATGAAGAAGCGGGACGGCCCACCACCCCCGTGGGGTGGAGACAGTCCCGCTCGAATTGGTTGTCCCGAATGCCGGGACTGTCTCCGTGGGTTTGTGTTTGCAAAGAGAAGGGCCGCTCCTCTTGGTGAAGAGAAGCGGCCCTGTGCTCGCCAACTGCTATGGGTCTTGTATGCGAGAAGCCGGAAGCCCCGATCGTCAGCGACGAAGTGGACTCCAGGCCGTATGTCGAGACGCCAAAGCTGCCGAAGCAGACTGCGACGCCCTCGACCTCGCCTACCGGTTACTCAATGTGCATGTGCACCTCCTTCTGGTTGTTGACCCGCGCGGCATCCGTGGCGTGGGTTGTGCGTGCGTGATGGGATCGTTCGACGGAAGACGCACTCCGCCCACGGTCGAATGCCGGACGCGTGTTACGGAGTGGAATGCGAAAGGCGCAGCTCGGCCCAGGACGAGCATCGTCAGTCGGGAAGAAGCCGCGATGAGGGGAAGCGTCTGACCTGCGGCGCAAACCACAGGATGACGCAACGAGAAGAGGACGCAGTCCGGCCCGAGGTAAACAACGACAACGGGAAAGCTGCGGGACGTGAAGCGGCCAGCCTGCTCAGAGCTACAGACCGGCGCGTTGCGAAGCTGTAGCCTAGCTGTTTGCCAGCCTGACCGCAGACATGCTGAACTAGCCGAGGCGACAGGCGCACTTCAACCAGTTTGCCGGGGGCGAGACGCTGAACGCACACCGAGTCCCATGGGTCCGACGTTGAGGTGATCAACCCCAGCCGTTGGACCTGTGCCCAGCAACCGGAGCGATCAACTCCGATGCGCCGGACGATTGCCCAGCGGGTGAAGGACCAACGTCAAACTTCAGCCCTCTGGACTGAGCCGAGAACGGAGGGCTTGTTCACTCCGTCGAATCGGCCCGCGCTGGTTGCGAAGGGCTTGTCACTCCGCATCGCCAGCATTCCCTCTTGGGCAAAGCCCGTGCAACAGGGATCACGCACCCAGGTTTCTATGGTCGGAAACCTTGGAGAAAGCCAAACAGTGCAACCATTATTAGCAGACCGTCGCGGCGTTGAGAAGGCTTTGACGGCGTTATGGCCCAGATCGGTTGATTTAGTTCATATCCACTTCAACTAAAGTTCACATCCTTGACGATCCGACCTTGTGCATAGTCAAGCCTGTCACTTCGACCATAGCCACAGGGACAGCAAGCGCCTCAGTGTATCCATACACTCCCCATTCTCCCGTGCCCTCCGCGTGCCGGAGAGCGCGGCCTTGCGCCAAGTCCCATCCAGTGACGACCAGGAGCTATTGACCGGTCCTATCACGGTCTCCACACCATCCCGGCCAGGCCGTTGGCCCCCGGTTGCCGCCCGGCGTCATACTCCCCCACGTCCCCGGTGTTTATCGCCCCGTTTTACGCTCCACCCGCCGACTTCCCGCGATGCGTGCCCCCCACCATCCAACGGGTTTTGAGCAGATTGACCTGAACGCACTCTTTCAAAAAGTCGTTCACTGAGCACGTCCTGTAGGGGGCTGTTTACGGCTATTTCAGCTTTGCCGCGACCGACTCTTCGATTCCTCACAAAACTCAGTTTCCTGTACACCCCTACCACTGCGTCTGTCAGGGCGATTCACGACGACCTCGGAGGGTGCATCACTGGCGATGCACACCGTGGATAGTATCCAAGCGTTTTTCGTTTGTTCACACTCTCCCGCGTGTCCAAAGCCTTCTCACCTGGAGAATCCAAGTTTCATTCGAGACTCTTCCAAGTCCGGCCCATGTCTTCGCAGTTGGAATATCCAACTCTGACACCGTGGTTTTCCAAGTCACTGCCGGAAGGAGCCCTTCCCCCAAAGTGCTTCCCAGTTACGTCCAATAGGAGGCTATTTCCTCCTGCTCCAGCTACGAAATGACCTCACTTGGATTTTCCAACCCAACACCACTTC
This sequence comes from Dehalococcoidia bacterium, assembly GCA_965209165.1. GTDB lineage: Bacteria > Chloroflexota > Dehalococcoidia > Lucifugimonadales > CAJWER01. Next base: position 337,063 of record CBDBQI010000003.1, on the reverse strand, counting down.
CCTGTACACCCCAGCTACAGCGCGAAGGGTGCGGTTTCGTAACCCCACGCGTGCAGGTGCATCTCCGCACCTGCGCATGGGAGGTTCCGGATCGCATATCCGTTGTTCACACTCTCTTGCGGAGTGCTGCGGCCCGTTGAAGCGTGCCTCGGTGCTGTCGTTGCCCAGCTTTCACGCCAGCTCTTTCAGGAGGTCCAAGAGTCTCATGTGGTACACGTTCTCGAAGTCCCCGCCGTCCTCGACGCCGTGTTGGGTCGTCCTCATCGACTCTTCGTTCTTGACGGGGAACTCGTTCCGGCTTCGGAATCTATCCCGTCCGGCGTCACGCACCCCCACCTCAAGCGGCCTTTTGGGCCGCTTTTGTCATCGGGCCGCCGAATTTGCCCGCGTCACATACCCACACCTCAAGCCTCTTTTTGTCATCGGAGACCGGAATCCGCCCTTTCACCAGATTGCTCACCGCTCACGTCCAGTAGAGAGGGTTTTGCCCCTGATTCAGCTACGAAATCACGACTTTGACCAGTCAGTCACCAAACTCCATTTCCTGTACACCCCCGCTACTGCAAGAAACGGCTCCCCGATTGCAGACCATGCGTGGTGCCACCATGCGTGAGGTCTTTTTCGGCGCTTGATTTGTTCACACTCTCTGGCAAGGGCTGCGATCCGATGAACCACAGCAAACCACAGGAGGTGAGCGAGTTGGCGCTGAAGTTGAAGCTCCGTTCGGCAGGACGACTCATTCCACCGGGAACTACGCTCCGGTCCGGTCAGTCTTTCGCCGGACGGCACGCACCCCCACATCGAACGGCTTTTTCGGCCCGTTTTCCGATTGGCCGCCGATTTTGGGCCGCGTCATGCACCCCCACGTCAATCGCATTTTCTCGATTTCAACCGGACTGGGGACTTTCAACGAAGTGTTCACAGGTTACGTCCGGTAGGGAGGTGATTTACCCCTGTTTCAGCTTTGCAGCGACCCGTTTGACGTATCACAGACAAAACTCGATCTCCTGTACACCCACGGTGCATCAGGCCGGAGGCCGATTTCCAAGATTCCCGCAGGGTGGGAGCCGGAGGGAGGGGCGTCCAGCACCCCCTTCCGTCCCACGTCGTCGTGGCTAGTATTCAACCCCGTTTCGTTTGTTCAGACTCTGTTGCAACTCCCTTGAATCGCTGAACCGATAGGAGCCGGAACGATGAAACCACTGAAGGCCAACGAGCAGGAAGATCACCGAAGGCGTGGAGGACGGGCGGTCGTCCGGCTCGACGCGGCGGCGCTCTGGAGGCGGTTGGCTCTGCTGAACCGCTCCCAGTCCTGGCTCGCGCGGGAGACCGGGATAAGCCCCGGCTACCTCTCGATGCTGGTGAACGCGGGGCGAGCCCCTTCCGGCCGCATCCGGGAGCGGATGCAGAAGGCCTTGGGAGTGGACGACTTCAACGACCTTTTCAGACTGGAGGAATAGCGATGACACAACCTGAAGCTGCGTCCCGCCTGTCCGCGATGGCGGACCACTCCCATACCTGACAACGAGAGGCCAGCGGCCCGACGATTGACCGCTGCGATTGTGACCCATGAAAGACACCAGAGAAAAGAGAAGACGAAAGACGCTCAGAGGCCGGGAGCTTGAAGAGGCCCTGGAGCTTTCCATGCCGTCCTACACCCCACAGCATCGCAGGGCGGTACTGAAGGGGCTGCGCATCCTGGCCCGCGTCGCCATCCGCTCCTACCTGGAGGAGAGGGCGGAAACATCGCCACGGCCCCAAGCCATTGAGGACGACGGCGAGGGACGGAAGCTAGATGGCCTTGAGGCCGAGCGAGGTCAAGAGCATGGCGTCTGAGGCTGCTGCGATGCGGCATGAGGGAAGAAACTCCACCAGCCAGAGGGCGACCGATGCGACCACCGCCCTGAGTATGGGCGGGCAGATTCTCCGGCGGCGCCGGCTAGAAGGTCGAGGCGTCCTCGCCCACCCACTTGCGGATGAGCTCGTTCAGGGAACCGTCCGCCTTCATCGACGCGAGGGCAGAGTTCAGCTTCGCCAGCAACTCGTTGTCGTTGCGCACGCCTATGCCTATGCCCCGGTCCAGCAGCACGGAGGGGCCGACTACGGTCAGCCGCCCCTCGTACTCCGAGAGCCTGTCCGTGGCGTAGGCGTGGTCCACCAGCATCGCGTCGATGTCGCCGTTCAGAAGCGCCGCCAGCCGGTCGTCCTCGTCGTTGAACTCCACGTACGCGATGCCCCGTTCGGTGAAGTAGTCCGAGTAGATGGTGTTGGCGTAGGCTCCGAGCTTACCCTCAACTGCATCGTCGCCCGCGCCCGACAGTGCCAGGTAGACGGAGGGAGTGGGAGGGTAGTACGGCTCGGTGAAGTCGATGGTCATGTCGCGCTTGTCGGTGATGCTCATGCCTGCCATGATGGCGTCGAACTCCCCCGCCACAAGGTCCGGGATCATGCTCTCCCAGTCGTTCAGCGCCCACTCGCACTCAAGCCCGGCCCTGCGGCAGAGCTCGTCGCCGAGCTCCCGTTCCAGCCCGTCGATCTCACCGTCGTCGTTGATGAAGTTGAAGGGGCGGTAGTCGCCCTCTGTGGCCAGCAGCACCGGCTCCGCGTCGTCGCTGCACGCGAGCAGCGTAGCCGCCAGGCCAGCGACCATGATCGCCAGCAGCAGCGGCTTCCACAGAAACCGCCTGAATACCTCCAACAGGATGAGCCTCAGCGTAGACATATCTCGCCCCGATTTTACCCTGTTTGGACTGCCCGATACAGGGGCGCGAACCTTGACTCGGCGGCCTGATTCGTTCATGATAAGAGTAAGACTGAGCGATATCTCGACAGGCAAAAAAGGGGATGATACCCACCATGCCCAGGACCACCGACACCATCACCTTCTCTCTGCCGCCGGAGCTGGCCCAACAGGTGCGGCAGGTGGTCAAGGATGAACAGCGCACCGTGAGCGAGCTTCTCCGCGAGGCCATACGCCTGTACATGGAGGAGAGGGAGTGGCGCATCCAGGAACGCCGACAACGGGCCGAGGCCCGCAGAAACAAGAGCAAATGAAACAGGAGGACGCACACATGAGCAGCAAGACCGAACAGACCGACCGCACGCCCGTGGCCCTCTACGCTAGGGTTTCCAGCGACAGACAGGACGTGGACCTGTCCGTCTCCGCCCAGCTCAGGGCGCTCAGGGACCACGCCCAAAAGAACGGCTACCAGGTCGTCAGGGAGTACGTGGACGAGGCGGAGAGCGGACGCGTGCTGAACCGCCCAGAGTTCCAGAAGATGATCGACGAGGCCAAGAGAGCCGAGGCCCCTTTTGAGGAGATTTTGGTCTGGAAATTCAGTAGATTCACCCGCAAGCGGGAGCACGCCGTCGTGCTCAAGTCCATGCTCAGACGAAAGGGCCTCCGCGTCGTCTCCATCACCGAGCAGGCCGAGGACAACCCCACCGGCAGGCTGCTTGAGGGCATCATCGAGACCGTGGACGAGTTTTACTCGGAAAATCTTGGGATGGAGGTCTTGCGGGGCATGAGGGAGGCGGCGTCCCGCGGCTTCTGGGTCGCTCCCATGGCACCCTACGGCTACAGGAAGGTCAAGGTCCAGGACGGCCCCAAGGAGAGGCCCACCCTCCAACCCGACCCCGAAACCAACGGCGTCGTCAAGCGCATCTTCGACCTGGCCGAGTCCCGCAAGGGGATGATGAAGATAGTCCGCATCCTCAACGACGAGGGCATCAAGAGCCCCAGGGGGAAGCTCTGGAACAAGCCCACCGTCCACAACATCCTCAGAAACGAAGCGTACCTGGGAACCCTCGTATGGGGCAACAACGCCAGCGACGGTGCAGACCCGGTGCGGGTGGAGGGCGCGTTCCCCGCCACCGTCACCGGGGACCAGTTCGACCGGGTGAACAGGATAATGCGCTCCCGCGCCCCCAGGAACACCCACCCCCGCAGGGTGGGAAGCACCTTCCTGCTGAGCGGCTTGGTCAAGTGCTACCGGTGCAGGAGGGCGCTCTCTGGCCGCTACTCCAGCAGGGGCACCTTTCCCTACTACGTCTGCCACTCCTTCGTGAAGCGCGCCCCAGGCTCCTGCGACTCGCCCAGGGTGGACGCCCGTCAGTTCGAGGAGCTGATAGTCGGGCTGATCCGCTCCAACATCCTGACCGAGGGCAACATCCGGAGCCTGGTCAACGTGGTGGACGAGCAGATGGACGACGTGGCTGGCGATGAGCGCAAGCGGCTGGAGACCATCGAGTCGGAGCTTGCCGACGTGCGGGGCAGGCTCGACCGGCTCTACGAGCTGGTGGAGACGACGACCGAGTTCGACATGGCCCATTTCGCCGACCGCATCCAGGACCACAAGGAGCGGCAGCAGCGCCTTGAGTCCGCCGCAGAGGGGGCGAGGGCGATCCTGGCCCGGCGTAGGGCTGTCCTCGACGACGTGAATACCATCACGGCCTACGCCAAGGACATGAGCAGGTTCCTGAAGGAGAGCGAGCTGACCGAGCGCCGGGCCTTCATCGAGACCTTCGTCAGGGAGATCGAACTCCTGCCTGACAACGCCGTCGTCCGATACGCCGTCCCCATGCCGGACGATAGCTTGATTCCAGGAAAAAAAGTGCAGCAGATACCGCTGAACGGCTCGGTGGTATCTTCCGTAAACGGTAGCCCACCACTCTCGGCCTGCGGCACATGGATAGAGAACTCAAAACTGCCTACGACCACTGCAAGCGGGTGACCAGGGCTGAGGCCAAGAACTTCTACTACGCCTTCAGGACTCTTCCCGCGAAGAAGCGGCGCGCCATCTATGCTGCATACGCCTTCTGTCGTCTCTGCGACGACATAGCCGACGGCGACCTGCCGCTGGACGAGAAGCGGCGCCTGCTGGAGGATGCGCGCGGACGCCTGGGCTCGGACACCCACCCCGTATTCCGGGCCCTGCGCGACACCATCGACTCGTTCGACATACCCGTACGATACTTCCACGAGGTTATCGACGGCGTCGAGATGGACCTCACGACAACGCGGTACGGCACATTCGAGGAGCTGCGGGTGTACTGCTACCGGGTGGCCTCCGCGGTGGGGCTGGTCTGCATCGAGATATTCGGATACACGGACGAGAGGGCGAGGGAGTACGCCGTGGACATGGGGCTGGCGATGCAGCTCACGAACATAGTCCGCGACGTGCGGGAGGACTCGCTGAGGGGCCGCATCTACGTGCCGCTGGACGAGCTCGAGAGGTTCGGGTACACCGAACCGGACCTGGAGCAGGGCGTGGTGAACGAGCCTTTTCGACAACTCATGGAGTACCAGGCAGCCCGTGCCCGAGAGCATTTCGAGCGCGGACGCAGGATTGTCCCGCTGCTGTCGGCGGACTCCAGGGCGTGCCTCGCCCTCCTGCACGGCTTATACAGCCGGATACTGGACCGCATAGAGGCGGCGGGGTTCGACGTGTACAGCCGCCGGGTCGGGCTAGGGACGCACGAGAAGCTGCTCCTGCTGGCGAGGCTATGGGCGGCCTCCTTCATCCCATCGCTGTTGTCCCAGGTCAGGCAAGGGCGCTCGTAGGTTCCGTGAGACACGAGACTGGAGCGCTGATACTCGCACCCTTTTCCGAGATTTGGCTCAAGCGTCTAGCGGACAGCGTATACGTGGACTATAAGAGCTGGATGGACTCCGGGCGGCTTCACGACCCAGGGGAGCTCGCTGGGAGGCTGAACGAGCTGGGCGCGTCCATCCTCGTGATCGAGCTGGACTTTGTGTTCGAGGAGGTGTTCGAGGCCGCTCCGGGTCTGGCGTTCGTGGGCGTCTGCCGGGCCGCCACGAACCACGTCGACATCGAGTCGGCCACCGCCCACGGGGTGGTCGTTGTGAACACACCCGGCAGGAACGCCAAGGCAGTGGCGGAGCACGCCCTCGGCCTGATGTTTGCGCTGGCAAGGCGCATACCGGAGAGCCATGCGTACGTCTCAGAGGGCCGCTGGGTCAATCCTGTCGCCCCGTATGTCGATCTGCGCGGGCTGGAGCTGGCGGGCAAGACCCTTGGCATCGTGGGGCTTGGGACCATTGGGCGTAGGCTGGCTGAGATGGCGCGCGCCATCGGCATGACGTGCGTCGCGCACGACCCGTACATGGACAGCAGCCCGGCGGGAGTGCGCCCGGTCGACCTGGACGAGCTGATGGCGTGCTCGGACTTCATTTCGGTCCACGTACCCGTGACCGGCGAGACGGAAGGGCTGATAGACTCCCGGAGGCTCGCGCTCATGAAACCCACGGCGTACATCGTGAATCTCTCGGGCGCGAGGATCGTGGACGGCGATGGACTCAAGGCGGCCCTGGAGGATGGGACGATCGCGGGAGCGGCGCTGGACGTATTCGAGACGCAGCCCATCGCTCCGGACCACCCGCTGCTGGGGCTCGACAACTTGATCCTGACGCCGCACGTTGGCGGCGCTACCAACGAGACGATAGAGCGCCACTCGGAGATGATGGCCTCCGACATCCTGCGGTTCCTGGAAAGGGAGAGCCCCGTTAACCTTGTGAACCCGGAGGCTTGGGGTAAACGTTGAGCAGGCTCATCGTCGTCGTGGATGCAGGCTCGACGCGGATCCGTTGTTTCGTTATTGCCGAGGATGGCCGGGTGGTCGTCCGGCGCTCGGCTCCCTGGAGCTACCTCGACACGGGCACCACTTCGCCGTATGCCCGGGAGCTGGACTCCGAGGCCACCTGGAGGTCGACGGCCGGGCTCATTGCCGGGTGCCTGGGCGACAAGCGTGTCGAGGGCGGGCGTGTCGCGGCTGTGACGGTCACGAGCCAGCGACAGGGGGCGGTCTTCCTGGACAGGGAGGGGCGGGTCCTGTACGCGGGGCCGAACATAGACCTCAGGGCCGTGTTCGAAGGGGCCGCGATCGACGATGAGATGGGGGAGCGGGTATTCGCGACGACGGGACGGCTGCCGTCCTTCCTGTTTGCGCCCGCCAAGCTCCGCTGGTTCAAGCAGCACGAGCCGGGCGTCTACGACAGGATCGACAGGGTCGCGACGCTTGCGGACTGGCTGCGGTGGCGGCTGTGCGGCGAGCTGGTCAGTGAGGCCACGCTGGCAGCCGAGGCGGGACTCCTGGACGTCGTAGAACGCCGGTGGTGCACCCCCTTGCTCGAGGACCTCGGCATCCGGCCGAGCGGCGGTGTACCCGTTGAAAGGGCCGGCACGGTGGTGGGTGGAGTCCATTCGGAAGCATCAGAGATGACCGGCATTCCTGTGGGAGTCCCCGTTGTCGTTTCACCCGCCGACACACAGTGCGGTCTCCTTGGCCTGGGGGTTAGCCGCGCCGGGCAGGTGGGGGTCGTTGCCGGGTGGAGCATTCCGCTGCTCATGCTGACAAGCGAACCCATTTTCGACAGCGGGCGGCGGACCTGGACGAGCTGCTACGTCGAAGACGGCCTGTGGAGCCTGGAGAGCACGTGCGGCGACGCGGGCAACTCGTACGGGTGGCTCGCCGACGTAATGTGGTCCGGTGAGGCGCGCCCGCTCGACCGCATGGACATTGCCACCCGCGATGTTCCAGCAGGGTCGGAGGGCGTGCTGGCGTTGCTTGGGCCCCCGCGGATGGACATGAGCAGACTAGGCTTGCGTTCGGGCGGGTTCGTCTTTCCCGTGCCTATGACCTTCGGCGGAATCGGGCGGGAGCACATAGCCAGGGCGTCCCTGGAGTCGATCGCATTCGCTGTGCGGGCCAACCTGGAGCAGCTGGAGGCCGTCAGCGGGGCACCCGCCGCCTCAATTGCCCTGGGTGGCGGCATGACGGCCGCGTCCACATGGGTTTCGATGCTGCGGGACGTGCTCGGCCGCCCGGTCCAGGTGGCCCTGGAGCCTGACGTCACCGCTGAGGGAGCGCGGTTCACGGTGGAGGCGGCGCTGGATGGAGTCGACTCCGTTGTGAGCTATGCGGAGGTTGCGGCGGTATCGCGTACAATCGAGCCCAGGTCCGTCGAGTCGGCGGAGTACGACGACTACTACGCGAGCTGGACTGAGATGGCCCGCCGCCTCGAATCGGCGGGCGCATAGCGCGAGGGCAATGGGATACGCCACCGCCAGGCAGCAGGTCGCAGAGGTCGCCAGGAAGATGGCCGCAGCGGGCTTGGTCTCCGGGACCAGCGGCAACGTAAGCGCCAGGCTGGCTGGAGGCAAGATGGCGGTCACGCCGATGGGTGGGCGCTGCGAAAGTGCGTCGGCAGAAGAGATCGTAGTTGTCGACCGGGACTTGGCCAGTGTCGAGGGTGACCTGGCGCCGTCGTCGGAGTCGCTGCTTCACGCCGCGGTCTTCGCAGCGCGTCCTGACGTGGGTGGCATCGTGCATACCCACGCCGTCTACTCAAGCGCGGCGGCGGTGGCCGGACTGGAGATCCCGCCCATCGTGGACGAGATGGTGGTGGCCCTGGGCGGCGCGGTGAGGGTGTCGGAGTATGCGCCGCCCGCCTCGGAGGAGGTCGCGGAGAAGGTGTGCGCGGCCCTGGGGAACCGGGACGCGGCGCTCATTCGCAACCACGGGGCCATCGCGGTGGGGGAGAGCCCCGGGGCCGCGTTGGAAACGGCCATGCTGGTGGAGAGGGCCGCCAAGATCTTCGTGCTGTCGTCCATGATGGGAGGGGCCGCCACCCTGCCGGACGAGGTCGTGGAGGCCGAAACGGCGATATTCGAGATGAGGAGGCAGTCCCGCATCCGGCAAAATGCGCTAGACTCGTAGGGACGACTTCACATCACTCGAGGACTGGCACATGGTCTCCGTACCTGGATTTCTCCTTCGTCGGCTTTACGTCAAGGGCAGCCTGAAGAACGCCCCTGTTGGGTTCGAGTTCCAGCTAATGAACACCCTGGGCTCCGGCTACTCGACGAAGGTCTGGCCGCTGGCGGTGGACGGGCAAGAGATTCCCGTGGGTCAGACCTACTTCATCGTGGACGACAAGGAGACACCCTTCGGCGACGTATCCCAGGACAACACGTTCGCCCTGGAGGTGAACAGGTCGATCACAATCTGGGCCGACGCCGCGTCGCTGGAGCCGGGAGTGCACAAGATCGAGATGTGCTTCGACGTGCCGGGGCTCGGCAGCATGAGGTTCGACTTCACCGACGAAGTTGCGGATGGCTGAGCCGCCCCGCCGGATTGCGGTGACGGGCGCGTCCGGCTACATCGGGTCGATGCTCATCCGCCGCCTGGAAGAGAGCGACGCCGTCGGGAGCATCCTGGCCCTGGACGTGAGGGAGCCCGAGTCACCATTCGGCAGCGGCGTATCGTTCGTGCGGCAGGACGTATCGCAGCCTTTCCCCGAGCTATTTGCCGAACACGGCGTCGACATCGTCGTGCACCTGGCGTATGTGCTCAGGCAGGGCAGGGACCGGGAGGCGAACCGGCGCGTCAACGTGGATGGGACGACCTACACGCTCGAAGCCTGTCGACGCGCCGGCGTCAGGAGGGTGGTGTACCTGAGCAGCACCAGCGTGTACGGGGCGCACGCGGACAACCCCGAAGCGCTGACTGAAGACATTCCGGCCCGGCCCGTCGCCGGATTCCAGTACAGCGAGGACAAGCTGCAGTCGGAGAAGCTGGTCGCGGACTTCGCGGCGAACCACCCCGGAGTCACTACGTTCATTCTGAGGTGCTGCCCGGTCATGGGGGCGAACGCCGACAACTTTATCGCGCGGGCGTTCGATAAGCCGTTCCTGGTTGCCGTGTCCGGCGCAAACCCGCCCATGCAGCTGATGCACGAGGATGACCTGGCCCGATGCCTGACACTGGCGGTGATGGGGGACGCGGATGGCCTCTACAACGTGGCCGGCTCCGGGTCCATAAGCTGGGGAGAGATGGCGTCCGCCCGGGGCCGACGGGTATTCTCACTACCTGCGTGGCTGCTCTATCCAGCTACCCAGCTCACGTGGACCCTGAGGATGCAGTCGGACTCTCCCGCGCTCGGCCTGGAAATGGTGCGGCACCGCTGGGTTGCCGACATGGGTAAGATCGAGCGCGAGATGGGGTTCAGGCCGCGGTTCTCGGCCAGGGATGCCTGGGACGCACATGTCAGGGATGGAGACAAGCGATGAAACCTGTGTTGATCGACTGCGACCCCGGGTCCGACGACGCTCTTGCCATACTGGCTGCCTTGAATTCGTCCGACCTCGACGTAGTGGGACTGACGACGGTCGGAGGCAACGCGACCATCGACGACACGACGAGGAATGCGCTGGCCGTGCTCGAGATAGCCGGACGGTCCGACGTCCCGGTTTGGAGGGGCGCCGGTCGACCGCTTGTGGGGGAATTCCGCTACGGGTACGACTATCATGGTGAGGCGGGCGTGGGCATCCGGCTCGACCCACCCACGACCCGCGAGGCGCCTGAGGCGGCGGTCGACGCGATCGTTCGCGACGTGCTGGGGCGCTCTGGCGAGCTGACGGTGATCGCGCTTGGGCCGCTGACCAACGTGGCGCAGGCTCTCCAGCGGGAGCCCAGACTGGCCGAGGAGGTCGCCGAGATCATCGTGATGGGCGGCGCTGTCGAGTCTCCCGGCAATATCACCGAACACGCGGAGTTCAACACCTACAACGACCCGACTGCTGCGGAGGTGGTGTTCGACAGCGGCGCGCCTGTGACTCTGGTGGGACTCGACGTCACGGAGCAGGTGGCCGTGCCGCGGGAGGGCGAGCCGTGGATCGAGGGCGACTCGGCGAGCGCGTCCCTGGCTAACCGGCTGCTCGCGGCGTGGTTTGCGCTTCACCCTGACCGAGGGCCGTATGGACTCCACGACCCGCTTGCGGTTGTGGCGGCCATCGACCCGGGACTGCTGTCGTGCCGCGAGAGCAGGGTCAGCGTCGAAACACAGCCGGGCGAGCGATTCGGCAAGACCACGGGGCGATACGGGTCCGGGCCTGTGCGGACGGCACTCGAAGTCAATGCCGCGAGGGCTGTGGCGCTGATCACCGGTCTGGTCCGCGGTTAGACGTGGCCGGAGGTGCTCACCCTGCCCGATAGAGAAGGGGCAGATTCGTTGACGCCGGGGCTCTGGAGTGGATAGAATAGTTTGTTGACCTCTTTAATCAACAATATATGGAGAACCAGTGACTACTCCTAAGGTAGTGTCCAGAACGTCGCAGGACCTCGATACCGAATACAAGTGGGGGTTCACGACGGAGATCGAGTCCGATATCGCCCCAAAGGGGCTGAGCGAGGACGTGGTCCGGATGATCTCGGCCAAGAAGGGAGAGCCTGAGTTCCTCCTGGACTGGCGGCTCCAGGCCTACGAGCACTGGAAGACCCTCGATAACGAGGAGCCCAGGTGGGCGATGGTGGACTTTCCGCCAATCGACTACCAGGACATCCACTACTACGCGTCGCCGTTCGTGGACGAGAAGCCGGAGAGCCTCGACGACGTGGACCCTGAGCTGATAGAGGCATTCGACAAGCTGGGGATCCCCATCGAAGAGCAGAAGCGGATGACCGGCGTTGCGGTGGACGCGATCTTCGACAGCAGCTCAGTGGCTACGACCTACAAGGAGACGCTCGCCAAGTCGGGCGTCATATTCTGCTCGGTCAGCGAGGCCGTGAGAGAGCATCCCGAGCTCATCGAGAAGTACCTGGGCTCGGTCGTACCGTACACCGACAACTTCTATGCGACCTTGAATTCAGCCGTGTTCAGCGACGGCTCGTTCGTATACGTCCCGCCGGGCGTCCGGTGCCCGCTGGAGTTGATGACGTACTTCCGAATAAACGCGGAGGAGAGCGGGCAGTTCGAGCGGACGCTGATAATCGCGGACGAGGGCTCCTACGTCAGCTACCTGGAGGGGTGCACCGCGCCCATGCGCCGGACCCACCAGCTTCACGCCGCGGTGGTCGAGCTGGTGGCCCTTGAAGGCGCCGAGATCAAGTACTCGACGCTGCAGAACTGGTACCCGGGCGACAAGGAGGGCAAGGGCGGCGTCTACAACTTCGTGACCAAGCGCGGCAAGTGCGCCGGCCGGAGATCCAAGATCTCCTGGACACAGGTGGAGACCGGGTCGGCGATCACGTGGAAGTACCCCAGCGTCATCCTGCAGGGCGACGACTCGACGGGCGAGTTCTACTCGGTCGCGCTGGTCAACAACCACCAGCAGGCCGACACGGGCACGAAGATGATTCACGTGGGTAAGAACACGAAGAGCACCATCGTTGCGAAGGGCATATCGGCCGGCAAGGGGCAAAGCACCTACCGCGGGCTGGTCCAGATCATGCCGTCGGCCGCAAACGCCACGAACTTCACCCAGTGCGACTCGCTGCTGGTCGGCGACCAGTGCGGCGCGCACACGGTACCGTACATCGACGTGCGCAACGCTACGGCGCGGATGGAGCACGAGGCGTCGACGTCGCGGGTGAGCGACGACAAGCTGTTCTACTGCATGCAGCGGGGCATCTCAGAGGAGGAGGCCCACTACATGATCATCAACGGCTTCTGCCGGGGCATCTTCCAGGAGCTGCCGTTCGAGTTCGCCATGGAGGCACAGCAGCTGCTGCGCGTGAGCCTGGAAGGGGCAGTGGGATAGAGAGTGCAGACAGCCGAGCACATACGGACAGCACAGGACTTTCTAGAAGCGGCCGACCGCGAGTTCGAAGCAGGTGATGAGCTGCAGGGCTCAGAGAAGATGTGGGGCGCCGCGGCTCATGCCGTGATTACCGTTGCACGAGACAGAGGTTGGCCCCATGGGAGTCATCGCCACCTCAAGGCTGCGGCTGACAGGATAGTCAGCGAGGTTGGAGATCAATCACTGGAGGGCGGATTCGTTGCAGCCCAGCAGTTCCATGCCAACTTCTACCATGGCTTCATGGAGAACGATGATATAGAGCGGGCACGGCGCCAGGTGCGGAGCTTCGTCAGCCGGGTGCTGGAGTATGCCGGTGCCTGACACGCACGGCACTGTCTTCTCCCCTGACCGGCGGTACCGCTACTGGCTGGAGTCGAAGTTGGGCGATGGCGGCGACGGCGTCTGCATGTTCCTGATGCTGAATCCCAGTACGGCGGACGAGGTCAGGTCCGACCCAACAGTGACCCGGTGCAAGGGCTTTGCCCGCGAATGGGGATATAGCTCCCTGTGGGTGTGCAACCTGTTTGCCCTGCGTTCCACGAGGCCCGATGCACTTCTCGCCAGTCCCGACCCTTCAGGGCCGGAGAACGACCGCCAGATACTGAGGCACGCCCGCGAGTCGGACAGGATCGTGTGCGCGTGGGGGAACCATGGGATGCACCGGGACAGAGGGGAGCGGGTACTGGAGATGCTGGAGGGCGACGGCCTCTCGGGCAGGATGTGCCACCTTGGCATGACCAAGAGGGACCAGCCCAGGCACCCGCTATATCTGAAAGCGACCACCAGGCCCGTCCGCTTTGGAGCGGCGCAGGCTTCCCACCCTCACCCCAACCCTCTCCCGTCAAGGGAGAGGGGGAAGAGCCACCCTCACCCCGGCCCTCTCCTGTCAAGGGAGAGGGGGCTGCGTGGGGATTCGTAAGTACATTCAACGACGAGGACGACTAGAAGTATGCTGGAAATCAGGGATCTGCAGGTGTCGGTTGACGACAACGAGATTCTAAAGGGCGTGGACCTCACCGTGAATGCCGGCGAGGTGCACGCCATCATGGGCCCCAATGGAAGCGGCAAGAGCACCCTGACGAACGTGATTGCCGGCAGGCCGGGCTACGACGTGACCGGCGGGGACATCCTCTATGACGGCGAGAGCATCCTGGAGATGACTCCTGACAGCCGCGCGCTGGCGGGGATATTCCTGGCGTTCCAGTATCCCGTCGAGCTGCCGGGCGTGCGCAACCGGCAGTTCCTCAAGTCCGCTATGGACGCGCTGCGAGAGCACGGAGGGGGAGAGGCCCTGAGCGCGCGCGACTTTGACAAGTTGTACAGGTCGGCGGTCAGCTCCGTGGACATCGGATCGGAGCTGATGAAGCGCGGCGTGAATGAGGGGTTCTCCGGCGGCGAGAAGAAGCGCAGCGAGATGCTCCAGCTCACCCTGCTGGACCCCAGGCTGGCGCTGCTCGACGAGACCGACTCAGGACTGGACATCGACGCCCTGAAGCTGGTCTCGGGCATAGTGAACCAGCGCCGCCGCCCTGACAACTCCACAGTCCTGGTCACCCACTACCAGCGTATCCTCAGCTATATCACCCCCGACTACGTTCACGTGCTACTGGACGGAAGGATCGCGCAGTCCGGCGGACGGGAGCTTGCCGAGGAGCTGGAGGCAAAGGGCTACGAGTGGGTCAGGAAGTCCGCCCGCGAGAAGGCGGCGGTCTGAGCCATGGCAACCGGCACCGATAGCTACGAACGGTACCTGGCCGACTTCGAGGCGGCGTCGCGGATCGGCGGAGGACCGGATTGGCTGGGTGGCCTGAGAGAGCAGGCGATGGAGTCGTTTGGCCGCGTCGGATTTCCTACCCAGACGCGCGGCAACGAGAGATGGAAGTACACCAACGTCGGCCCCCTCGCCCGCTCCACATTCTCGTATTCGCCGGACGTCGATTCCGAGAGCATGTCCATCGAGCAGGTGAAGGCCCTCGCTCCCTGGGACGACGACTGGACGACGCTGGTATTCGTGGACGGCGTCTATGCGCCTGCCCTCTCTTGCGGAGAAGGAGATGTCGCACGGAGCATAAGGAGCACGATGGCGTCCGACGGTGCGGTAGTCGGAGAGCACCTGGGACGCTATGCGTCGATCCAGGACGGGTTCATCGCAGTCAACACGGCGTTCACCCACGACGGCGCGGTGGTCGAGGTCCCGGAGGACACGGAGGTCGACACTCCCGTACACCTCGTGTTCGTCTCGAGTGGCTCGTCTCCGGACAGGGTGTCCTACCCGCGTGTGCTCGTGCTTGCCGGGCGGAACAGCCGGCTTAGGCTGGTGGACAGCTACGTGGGTCCTGCGGAGGGGCGCTACTTCACTAACGCGGTGGTGGAGATCGCGGCGTCTGAGGGCGCGGAGCTCGAGCACTACCGGTACATCGGCGAGAGCGCCAGGGCATTCCATATCGGGGCGACGAGGACGAGGCTGGATGCAGGCGCTTCGTACACCTGCACCACCGTGGCGACGGGCGCCCGCATCGCGCGGAACGACCTGAACGTGCTGATGGATGCTCCGGGCGCGTCGTGTGTGTTACGGGGGCTCTATTCCACGTCGGGCAGCCAGCACATCGACAACCACATCGACATCGAACACGCGAAGCCGAGCTGCACGAGCGACCAGTACTTCAAGGGGATTCTCGATGGCAGGTCCAAGGCCGTCTTCAGCGGCCGCGTGCTGGTCAGGAAGGATGCCCAGAAGACGGAGGCCCACCAGTCGGACAAGAACCTGATCCTGTCCGAAGGGGCGAGGATCAACACGAAGCCCAGCCTAGAGATATACGCCGATGACATACAGGCCACGCACGGGGCCACGGCGGGCGCGGTCGCAGACGACGCGCTGTTCTACATGCGGAGCCGGGGAATAGACGAGGACACGGCCCGCAGACTCCTCGTCTCGGGATTCGCCGCTGAGATCCTGGACACGATCCCGCTTGACGCCCTGCGTAAGCACGCGTCGCTCGTGTTCTCGGGCCAAGCGACAGATAGACCAGGGTAGGGGATACGGAGCATGATGTCGGACCTCGACGAGCTTTACCAAGAGCTGATCATGGACCACAACCGGAGGCCGAGGAACTTCCGGCGCGTCGACGACCACGACAGGGAGGCGAACGGCTACAACCCCTTCTGCGGGGATACCGTCACGCTGTACCTGAAGATGGACGGCGAGGACGTTGCAGAGGTCGGCTTCCAGGGATCCGGGTGCGCGATCTCAAGGGCTTCCGCCTCGATGATGACTGAAGTGGTGATGGGCAAGAGCGACGAGGACGCCCGGCGGGTCTTCGACGCCTTCCACGAGATGCTCACCCGTCCGCCGGACAGCGACGAGGAGCCGCCGGAGGAGCTCGGGGACCTGGCGGTATTGTCGGGGGTATCTGAGTTTCCCACGCGGGTGAAGTGCGCCACGCTGGCGTGGCACACGCTGAAGGCGGCTCTCGAAGGCCGCGGAGAGACCGTCAAGACCGAGTAGGCGGCGGGGGAGGGCGACCCATGCACGTACCAATGCAGGTCGACTACGGAGTAAGGGCGCTGGTGGAGCTGGCAACCCGCCGGGAGCAGGGCCTCGTGCGAGCATCGGAGATCGCCGAGAGGCAGGGCATTCCCGAGTCTTTTCTCGCCCACGTCCTCCACTCGCTCCAGAGGCATGGGCTAACCGTTGCCCAGCGCGGCCCCCAGGGAGGCCACGGGCTTGCGGTCGAACCGGGCGCCATCACCATGGGTATGGTGATGCGGTACCTGGATGGCCCGCAGTCGCTGATGGGCTGCCTGGACGACGCGGGATGTTGCGACCGCTCGCCGGAATGCAGCCAGCGCAATGTCTGGCTCGACGTCGAGGAGGCCATGTGGCGTGTCCTCGACTCCACGACGATCGCCGACCTGGTCGAGAGAGGATCGGCCGCGAGCCGGACGTCGGCAGTGAGGAAAGGAGACGCAATTGGCGTTCGTTAGCGTAGGCAAGGCGTCGGATGTGGCTGAGGGATCGGTCGAGATCCGAGATGCGGAGGACAGGGAGATCGCCGTCTGCAGGGCCAATGGGGAACTGTACGCGTTCGAGAACCTGTGCACGCACGACGATGGGCCGCTCGACCAGGGGGAGCTGGACGGCTTCGAGGTCGTGTGCCCGCGCCACCTGGCCCGCTTCGACGTACGTACGGGCCAAGTGAAGAGAGGCCCGGCGTTCCTGCCGGTCGAGACGTTCCCCGTGAAGCTGAACGGGGACGAGATAGAAGTCGACCTTTGAGCGCAACAACGATGCACACCATCGACACGGAGAGGATCAGGCAGGACTTTCCTGTCCTGCACCGCACGGTGTATGGGAAGCCGCTCGTCTACCTGGACAACGCAGCGACTTCCCACAAGCCGAACAGCGTCATCCAGTCCCTCGTCGACTACTATGAGGGGTACAACTCGAACGTCCACAGGGGCGTGCACGCCCTGAGCATGGAGGCGACGGACCGGTTCGAGGAGGCGAGGGCAAAGGTCGCCCGGTTCATCAACGCCGAGTCGCCGGACGAGATCATCTGGACTCGCAACGCGACCGAGGCCATCAACCTCGTCGCAAACTCGTGGCCTCAGGGCAACCTCGGCCCGGGGGACGAGATCGTCGTGACAGAGATGGAGCACCACAGCAACCTGGTGCCGTGGCAGAAGGTTGCCGCCGACAGTGGAGCAAGGTTGCGGTATCTGCCCATTGGGGACAAAGGCTCCCTCGACCTGAGCGACGTCGACTCGATCATCAACGAGCGGACGAAGCTGCTCTCGGTCGTGCACAGCTCCAACTCCCTGGGCGCGATCAACCCCGTGAAGGACCTGGCCGCTAAGGCGAGAGCCGTCGGGGCGACGGTAATGATCGACGGGGCGCAGAGCGTGCCGCACATGCCTGTGGACGTACGCGACATCGACTGCGATTTCCTGGCGCTGTCAGGCCACAAGATGCTGGGGCCGACCGGGATCGGCGCGCTTTACGCGAGGAGGGAGGTCCTCGAAGGCATGGAGCCGTTCCTGCGGGGCGGTGAGATGGTGCTCGCCGTGACGATGGAAGACGCTACGTGGAACGAGCTGCCGATGAAGTTCGAGGCCGGCACACCGAATATTGCCGACGCCATTGGGCTTGGGGCCGCGATCGACTACCTGGAGTCCATCGGAATGGACAGGGTCCGGGAGCACGAGGTACAGCTCACGAGCTATGCCCTAGAGCGTTTCAGGGAGTTGGAGGAGGTCGACATATTCGGCCCTCAAGACCTGAACGCCCGGGGCGGCGTGGTCTCTTTCCACTGTTCGGACCTGCACCCACACGACCTGGGCACTTTCCTGGACCGCCAGGGCATCGCAGTGCGGACCGGGCATCACTGCACGATGCCTGTCATGAGCCGCCTGGGGGTCCCTGCGACCGCCCGCGCCAGCTTCTACATCTACAACACCGAAGATGAGGTCGACCACCTAGCCGATTCCCTGAAGGAGGCCCTGCGCTACTTCGGTCATGGGCCCTAGCGACCTGGACGAGCTGTACGACGCCCGGATACTCGATCACGCGCGTACCCCGCGTCACGCAGACAGGATTGGCTCGCCCAATGCCGAGGGGAGCGCCGTGAATCCATTCTGTGGGGACGAGGCCCACATCCAGTTGGCGCTGGAAGAGGACAGGGTAGCGGGAATAGGGGTGCAGTCGGTGGGGTGCTCGATCAACAGGGCGTCGGCCTCGATGCTCTCGGTGGCAGTGCTGGGAAAGTCTCTCGGGGAGGCCGTCGAAGTCGAAAGGCGCTTTCGCCGCCTGATGGATGGCGGCACCCTTTCCCTGGACGAGACCGACTCCCTGTCGGAGCTGACTGCCCTGGAAACTGTCCGCGCCTTTCCGGTGCGCATCAAGTGCGCGCTGCTGCCTTGGACGGCCCTGGAAGACGCGGTGGAAGAAGTTGGCAGGTGAGCCGCGCATGAACAACCGTGGGATGGTCGAGGGGGGCCGGTGAGACTGCAAAGCTGGCCGCTAATCGGCGGGCTTCTACCCGGGGTTGCCGGAGCGGGACCGACGCCCAGAGTAGTGATCGGGCTTGGTAACCCGGGGAGGGAGTACGCGGCCACTCGGCACAATGTGGGCCAGTGGTGCGTCGACCGGCTGGCTGATCTCCACCCGGTCGGCCGCTTCAGGCGCTCGCGCCTCGCGGAAATTGCCGAGGGGACGATCGGGGACGGCCGGGTCGTGCTGGTCAAGCCCCGGACCTACGTCAACGAAAGCGGACGCGCAGTGACGTCGCTGATGTCGAAGTACAGGGCGGCTCCGGGGGACCTGCTGGTGGTCTACGACGAGATGGACCTGCCAACTGGAAGCATCAGGCTCCGGGCTCGGGGCGGCTCGGGCGGCCACAATGGTATGAAGTCGATCATCGACGCTGTGGGTACGCAGGAGTTTGCCCGGCTAAGGATCGGCGTGGGGCGTCCGGCGCGCAGTGGGGCTGAGGTCGAGCACGTGCTTGGCTCGATGCCACGGGAGGAGAAGAACAGCGTCGAGGATGCGGTGTCCAGGGCAGCCGAAGCCATCGAGGCCGTGCTGCGCGATGGGGTGGTGGAGGCGATGAACCAGTTTAACGTCAACCCGCCGTCCCAAGGCTGATTCCTGGCTCGGATACCAGGACAGCTGCTAGTGATCTAGCTATGGGTTGTTCAAGCTAGCTCTGAGCGGCTGAGCGCTCCTCCCCTCAGTACCGGGCAGGCTCTTCGAGAAGCTCAGGGCCAACGTCCTGTCCTCACGGCTTCCCTAGTCGAGAATGGCGAGGCTCTTTCCGGGGATCTTAGGGCGTGTAGATTTCGCTGGTTGCGAGGACTGCTGAGTTGCGTCCCTCGCCGCCCGCTATCAGGACGGTGCCGTTTGCGAGGAGAGTCGCGGTGTGTCCCCTCCGTCCGGCGGCCAGCTTGCCAGCGGGGGACCAGTTGAGAGCCGCAGGGTCGAACAGCAGTGTGCTGGACGTGCGTCCGCCCACGAGGAGCGTGAGTCCAGATGGCAGGGGGGTTGCGGTCGGCCCTATCCTCTTGCGCCTTAGCTGCTGGGCCATGGACCACGCCCCGGACGCCGGGTCGTACACCTCGACGGTGTTCAGCCCTCCCTGGGGGCCGAAGCCGCTGGCGACCAACACCCGCCCGTCGGCAAGGATTGCGGTCGCGGCTTGCGTGACACGGGTGGAGAGGCTGCCAGTGGTCGTCCACGCTCCCGAAGCAGGGTCGTATATCTCCGCCGAGCCTCCAGCTCCCCCCATCAAGAGCACCCGGCCGTCCTGCATGGAGAGTGCAACAGGGAAGGAGCGCTCGTTGGCCATCGGGGGTGCGGCTTCCCACGTGTCGGAGGCAGGGTCGTATATCTCCGTCGATGCGAGCGCGCCGCCGCTGTCGCCTCCTGCGACGAAGACCCGCCCGTCGGCCAGGAGCACTCCTGAGTGACGCTGCCGTGGGGACGTCATGTCCGCCGCCTGGCGCCAGCTTCCGGCCGCCGGGTCGTAGATCTCGGTCGACGGCAGCACCTCAATGCCGCGCTTGCCGTCGGCATTGGGGTCTCCCAGGAACTGGCCGCCGGACACCAGGACGCGGCCGTCCGCCAGCCGGACAGCGAAGTGGTCGCCTCTTTCGTGAGACATTGAGCCCGCTTGGCTCCATCGTCCGCCTGCGGGATCGAATAGCTCGGCGGTATCGAGGAATTCCGTCTCGCCGGCCCGGGCGTCCTCACCCTCCTCGGCGATCTTCGTGCGGCCTCCCGCGACGAGCACCCGGCCGTCGTCCAGCAGGGTGGCGGAGTGCGACGTACGGCTCCGGTTCAGGTCTAGCGCCTTGGCCCATGATCCCTTCGAACCCTGGACCAGCCACCTGCCGCGAGCGGAGTCGTACATCTCGACCCATCTCAGGACGCCGTCATCGCCGCCCCCGCCGGCGATCATGACGCGGCCATCGTCGAGCCGCGTGGCGGAGTGGAGCTGCCTCGCCAGGTTCATATCCCCTGCTGGCGAGAATCTCCCGGTCGCTGGATCGAACACCTCAGCGGTCTCGACAGGGAAGTCCTCGGCGTCCGCCCCGCCGACTATGATTACACTGCCGTCCGGCATCAGGGAGGCCGTATGCTTCCTGCGCGGAGTCTCCATCTCGCCGGCAGTCCTCCACGAATTGATGGAGGGGTCGTAGATCTCGGCGGCGCTCACTTGGTTGTGGCCGCCGGTGACAAGGACACGGCCGTCCGCGAGGAGGGTGGCCTGGTGGAATGCCCGACCCGTCTCCAAGTCCCCAGCGCTCGACCACTCTCCTGAGGTTGGATCGTATGTCTCGGCGGACGTCAGCTCCGGATCGCCGGAGAGCAGGTCCCCTCCGACGACGAGGATCCTGCCGTCGGTGAGCGTGGTGGCAGTATGGAATGCGTGGGCCCTGGATGTGGAGCCCGTGGGCGTCCACGTATCTTCGGCGGGGTCGTATATCTCGGCGGTCTTGACGGCCGAGGCCGCTATGCCGCCCACCAGCAGCACGCGGCCATCGCCCAGGCTGGTGGCAGTGTGCCCGCCCCTTAGCGACAGGAGGTCAGGGCCGTCCGTCCAGGAGCCGGATGCCGGGTCGAAAATCTCCACCCTCTTCATCCGACCCGCGCTGTCCTCGCCGCCGGCAACCAGCACCCGCCCGTCCTGGAGCAGGGTGGACGTGTGGAGCGTCCTGGCGTGGCGCATTGCCCTGATGGGCGACCAGGTGTCCGTCGATGGGTCGTAGATCTCCCCGTGGGGCGATGCGCCGAACTCGTCGGAGCCGCCCAGCACGAAGAGCCTTCCATCCGAAAGGGTGGTAGACGTGTGCCCCTGGCGGCTCGAATTCATGTGCCTGGCGGAGGTCTCAACCTCAGCCGTCGGCACGGGCGTCGCCTGCTCGGACCTGGCTGGAACCGGTGTGACTTCGGCAGGCGCCTCTTCAGACGTGCAGGCGGCGAGAGCGGCGGCCGCCAGGCACATGAAAACCAGGGCCCAAGCCCATCCGGGCAGCGCGGCCGTTAGTTGGCGAGGGGTTGGGTTGAATTGCGGTCCGGAAGCTATTGCGTATCGTGAGGTCGAGGCCACTCTCGCAGGTCCGTCAAATGCTACTGGGCGCTGGACGCCCAGGTCCCAGAGATAGGATTGAACATCTCCACCACGGAGACTCCACCGCCGACAATGAGGACCCTGCCGTCCTGCAGGAGGGTGGCCGTGTGTACGGCCCTCCTGGCCACCATCGTGCCGGCGGGTGTCCACAGGCCGGTAGAAGGATCGTACACCTCCGTAGTGGCCATGTTGCCTTCCTCATTGGAGCCGCCCACCACCAGGACGCGGCCGTCGGGCAGGACCGTGGCCGTGTGCAAGGAGCGACCGTCGTTCATTCCAGTATCCATCTTCGACCAGGTATCTTCGTTGGTATCGTACATCTCGACGGAGTAAGGTCCCTGACCCGCGCCAAATCCCCCTATGAGCAGGACATTGCCGTCGTTCAACAGAATGGAGGAGTGGGAAAAAGTACGACGCCTGAGCCTGCCCGTATAGGTCCACTCCTCCGTGTCGGGATGGTACACCTCGGCGCGGGCGAGCGCGGACCCCTGCTTGAGACCGGCGACCACTATGACCCTGCCGTCCGGCAGCACCAGCGCCGTGTGGTCGCTGTGGGGCTCCAGCATGTTGTTGGTCAGCCACCCGCTGTCATCTGTTGGGTCGTATATCTCCGCCAGCGCCAGCGGCCCGGACTGGCCGACGCCGCCCAGTATCAGGATACGGCCGTCGGTCAGCTCGGTGGAGGTGTGCCCGCGACGGCGAGCGGCCATGCTCAGGTAGGGAGACCAAAGCTCGGTCTCCGGGTCCCACACTTCAGCGGACGCGAGGGGCTTGAGCTCCGGTCCAAGGCCGCCGGTGACAAGGACCCTGCCATCTCTCAGCAGGGTCGCGGCGTGGAATGCGCGCGGCGTCGACATGTTGGAGCCCGCACTCCAGACACCCGTCTTTGGGTCGAAGACCTCGACAGTGTCTCTCGGCCAGACGTTGGAGTCGAAGCCGCCGGTCACGAGGACCCTGCCGTCCCGCAGCAGGGTTGCGGTGTGGGCGTCGCGGGCCTGCAATGACGGCCTTATCTCGGTTTGGGCTGGAGGCGCTTGACCGCCTGAATCCTCGTCGGACGACCCTATGAGGCCGCATGCGACTGTTGCAAGCAAGAGCAGGGTGACGGTGAAGACATGCGAAGAGGTTCGCAGAAACGAGCGGGGCTTCTTCGCCTGATGTCTTATCGTGGTCACCTTCCAGCGTCCCTCGTGCATCACACTCGTCCCAGCCTAACCGATTACCAGCCTCTCTACAAGGACGAAACGGGATCACTACGCCACGGTCCGTTGCTGCGCGCTGCGATGGAAGGCCCTGCCTCTAGGGCTTCTTGTGAAGGGGCCTTGGAAGTGGGAAGGGCGCACCCGCTCTGCTAGAATTAGCCCCGTTAACGTGTGAGTGGGAGACGCAATGCGGATAACGACTGAAGAGGTGCGGCACATATCGACCCTGGCCCGCGTGGGGATGACCGACGAGGAGGTCGAGCGGATGCGCGACCAGATGTCGAACATTCTCGAGCAGTTCGACGTGCTCAGCCGGGTCGACACCAGCGGCGTGGAGTCTACCGGGTCGCTTACAGGCCGACAGACCGTGATGCGGAAGGACTCGATAGAGCCCTCTGCCGACAGGGATGCCCTGTTGTCGAATGCGCCTCGCCGCCAGGAAGACCTAATTCGCGTCAGGGCCGTACTTGAGTAGCCCGACTTCCTCCTCAGGGCTATCCGGCCTGACCATCCACGAAGCGGCAGACCTGCTTGCAAGCCGTCGCGCGTCCTCCGCGGAACTCACCCAGGCTGCGCTCGACCACATAGAGGCGGTTGACGACCGGACCGGGGCGTTCGTGACGGTGACCGGCGAGACCGCCCTGGAGCAGGCTAGGGATGCCGACGAGCGGATATCAGCAGGCAACGCAGCGCCCCTCACGGGCGTTCCCATGATGCTGAAGGACAACATGTGCACCAGGGGGGTGCGCACGACCTGCTCGTCGCGGATGCTCGAGGACTTCGTGCCTAGCTATGACGCGACGGTGGCCAGCCGACTCTACGACCAGGGAGCCGTGCTGGTCGGGAAGGGGAACCTGGACGAGTTTGCGATGGGCTCGTCGACCGAGAACTCGGCCTTCTTCCCGACGCACAATCCCTGGGACCTCGAGAGGGTGCCTGGGGGAAGCAGCGGGGGGCCTGCTGCTGCGGTGGCCGCGGGCGAGTGCGTCTACTCTCTCGGTTCGGACACGGGCGGCAGCATCCGTCAGCCCGCCGCGCTGTGCGGTGTGGTGGGACTGAAGCCCACATATGGGCTCGTGAGCCGGTACGGACTCATCGCCTTCGCCAGCTCACTGGACCAGATCGGCCCAATCACCAAGGACGTCACGGACGCCGCCATAGTGCTCAACGCGATAGCGGGACACGATCCCCGTGACTCCACTTCAATCGACACTGAGCCGACTGACTACACCAAGGCCCTCACTGGCGACGTGAAGGGACTGCGAATGGGAGTGCCCACCGAGTACTTCGTGGAAGGGATGGAGCCGGGCGTCGAACAGGCAGTCCGGGACGCCATCAGGGTCTTCGAGGATATGGGCGCCGTCGTGGAGGAGGTCTCGCTGCCGCACACGCCGTACGCGCTGGCCGTCTACTACATCATCGCCCCGTCCGAGGCATCCGCAAATCTCGCGCGCTACGACGGCGTCAAGTATGGCTTCTCAAACCAGGACGCCGAGAGCATGTGGGACGCTTTGGAGAAGACGCGTCAGCATGGCTTCGGCCCGGAGGTGAAGCGCCGCATCATGCTCGGGACCTACGCGCTCTCTGCCGGGTACTACGATGCCTACTATCTGAAGGCGCAGCAGGTGCGGACGCTGATACGGCGGGAGCTGGACGAGGCCTTCGAGAAGCTGGACGTGATAGTCGTGCCAACGTCGCCGTCCGTGGCCTTCAGGCAGGGCGAGAAGATGGACGACCCAGTCCAGATGTACCTGAACGACGTGTTCACCCAGCCTGCCAACATCGCGGGAATCCCGGCCATATCGGTGCCGGGCGGCATGTCGGAGGGTTTACCGGTGGGGCTGCAGCTCATGGCCTCATACCTTGGGGAGGCGACGCTGCTTCGCGCGGCCCATGCCTACGAGCAGGCCACCGAGTGGCACAAGCTCAGGCCCGACCTCTAGCGCTTGATCCGGCGTAACCCGGGTGGGGAGCCCCCTAGAAGGCGTCGGGGGCTGCGGCGATCTCGTGGAGCTGCTCGTGGGTGTATGAGCCAAGGCTCCTGAAGTCGAGTTCGGTATAATTCTTCACCCACCGCAGGGCGATCTTGTAGGCGTTGTGGTAGCGCTCCGTTGCCGCGGCCAGCGCCCTTTGGCCAGACTCGTCCAGCTCTCCTGCCTCCTCGGTCATCAGCCGGACGATGTCGTCTCGCTCCTCGTGGAGGATCCGCTTGACGAGGGGGAAGTCGTGCGCCTCCCCTGTCTCGGTGTCCCTGGCGCTGTGGATGAGCCTCTGGGCGATCTGGGCGACCGACATACGGCCAGTGGCCAGGTCTTCCATGAGGGGGCCGTGCGTTCCCGGCTGGCCCGCGAGGCTATCGATGCCCTTCGCGCCGCGTCCGTTGAGCCAGCCCTCCAAGTACTCGATGACCATTCGGGCGTTGCGGCGGGTCCCACCCACCGTGACGGGCCCTTCAGGCACATCGATCCGTATGGGGTAGTTGTCGGGGTCGGCCATCTCGGCGGTCGGCTCCCAGCCCGTCGAATGAAGCTTCTTGAAGGGGTCCGCCGCGGTCTTCATGTGGAATATGTGGGCGACCCACCCCCTGTAGAAGCCCTGCTGCGCCTCCCACTCCTTGTCGGCCGTGATGGTGGCTGCGGCAGCGTCGTTCACCGCCGGGTCCCTGCTGGGCAGGGCGGTGGCCATGCCGCCTATGGGGGCGGCACCGTGCTTGAGGCACGTGGCGACGAGCCGCCGGAATATGTTAGCTATGAAGTCGGTGGTCTTGATGTCGACTCCGAACCTGTCGGGCCACACTGAGTCGGGATCGGTCATGACGTACTCGAAGATGCTTGCCTTGAAGTCCCAGCGGGCCGCGTTGAGCCCGCCGGCGTAGGGGCCGAGAGCGTACAGGGTCTCCTCCATCTGGAAGGCGATGGGCAGGGACTCTACGAGGGGGATCGCCCTGATCACGGCGTCGTCCGGCAGGCCGAGGTGCTGGACCGAGAAGTCGAAGAAGTCGCGCCACAGTGCCGCTTCCTCGGCCGACTCCATTTTCGGTAGATAGAAGTACAGGCCCTGGCCCCGCTCGATCTGGGCCCGGCCTGCGTGGTACATCGTCAGGCCCATGCCCAGGATCGCTGCGGGCACAGGCGCGCCGTCGATGGTGACCGCCTGCTCGTCGAGGTGGAGGCCGCGCTCCCGGTGCATGAAGAACGGAATCTCGCCGTCTTTGATCGAGTAGTGGCGCCCCGTGGACCTGTTGGTGAACTCAAGAGTGCGCTCTACAGCCGCAAGACGGTTTCGCGCCGCCGTTACTGTGTCTATGAGGCGGTGCCCTGCGGCGTCCTCGTCGTCGTCCAGGTCGCCTTCAGCGCGCGTGCCGTCCGGCCCGGGATTGAGGGCGTTGATGAACATACTGGTGACATGCGCCGGGCCGGTAATCTCGATGCCGCGCCGTCTCAGGTCATCGGGAAGCGAGGGCACCTGCCAATCGAGGGTAGTTGCGTCGGAAGGAGGCAGATGCCCCGGGAGCACGCCCTCCTTGAGTGCTCTCTCCAGCACCACGGCTCTCTTTATCCGTAGCTCGTGCACGCGCGCGGTGAACCTGTCGTGGAGGGCCAGGAGATAGTCCTGGAACCCCGGCGTGAACAGCTCGCCCACACCCTCGACTTCTGCGACGCTCAACCGCTCTGTGACGACCATTACCACCTCCGTAGCACTGACTGGCAGTCAAACATAGTACCACGCCAGCCTTCTCAGGAACTTGACGCGGAGGAGCATGGGGCGTGAGTTCGCAGGCCGGAGTCCATGCTAGGATACTGAGGCGCATACGCTAACAGGCGTGGCGCGACAGGAGTAATCCATGGTCGTAGAGGTCCGCAGGCACAGCTTCACCGTGGATGAGTTCGCGAAGATGGGCGAGGCTGGCATCTTCACCGAGGACGATCGGGTGGAGCTCATCGATGGGGAGATACGGGAAAAGGCGCCGATAGGGTCGAAACATGCCGGGGTCGTGAACCGCTTGACTGTAGCGCTCGTCGAGCTGCTGGGTCGCTCAGTCATAGTCGGAGTGCAGAACCCACTAGAGCTCGACCTGCATAACGAACCCCAGCCGGACATCTCCATCCTGTCCTCGCGCGACGACTACTACACTGCTAGGCACCCCAAACCAGGAGATACGCTGGTTGTAATCGAGGTGGCCGACTCCTCGCTGGCCTACGATCTCCAGGAAAAAGCGCCACGATACGCCCGATCGATGGTCGCGGAGGTGTGGGTCGTCGATCTGGTGGCCGAGGTAGTCAGGGTGTTTACGCAGCCTGGGCCGTCGGGCTACGCAAACGAGCGCGTGGCGGCCCGGGGCGAGACGATCGTGTCCACAAGCGTCGATGGGTTGCGCATCGAAGTGGACGAGATACTCGGGCCGATGGCATAGGTCGTTTACATTAGCGCGCGGAGGGGTGCCCGCACTCCTTCGGTACACCTAGCCGACGCCTTCCCTGTGCTATACTCTCCGAGGCCCTTCGCGGGCCGATTCCCGATAGGAGCGACTTAGGATGCCTGTGTGCGCGGTGCTGGGCGGCCAGTGGGGCGATGAGGGCAAGGGCAAGATCGTAGACGTCCTTGCCGAGAAAGCCCACGTAACTGCGCGTTTTTCCGGTGGTAACAACGCCGGGCACACCGTGATGAACCCCGGGGGTACCTTCAAGCTGCACCTGGTGCCCTCCGGCATCTTTTGGCCCGACGGGATTTCGGTGGTTGGAAACGGCGTCGTGGTCGATCCCGACGCGCTGCTCGAGGAGATCCAAGGACTGCGGCAGCGGGGCATCGAGCTCGAAGGGCGTCTGCTCGTGAGCGACCGGTGCCACCTTGTCATGCCGTACCACGTCAAGCTGGACGAGCTGGCCGAGGCCGCCAGGGGCGACCAGGCCATAGGCACGACGGGGAAGGGCATCGGTCCTGCCTATACTGACAAGGCAGCCCGCATAGGAATCAGGGTGGCGGACCTGTTCGATCTGGAGGCGCTCTACCCCAGGTTGGAGCGGGTGATGGGGCACCACAACGCCATTATCGAGAAGGTGTACGAGGCTGAGCCGCTGTCCCTCGCGGAGGTGTTCGAGGGGTGCAAGGAGTGGGCGCGCGAGATGCGGCCGTTCGTCGGAGCGGTCGAGCACGTGGTATACGACGCGGTCAACGCGGGCCAGACCGTGTTGCTCGAAGGCGCACAGGGAGCGATGCTGGACCTGGACCACGGGACCTACCCGTATGTTACTTCGTCGCACCCGACCATTGGGGGAGCCTCGACCGGACTGGGGCTCTTGCCACGGGACTTCAACTCTATCCTGGGCGTGTTCAAGGCATACAGCACGCGCGTTGGGAGCGGACCGTTCCTGACGGAACTGCTGGACGAGACGGGCGACCGGATCAGGAACCTGGCGGGCGAGTTCGGCACGACGACGGGCAGGCCGCGGCGAGTCGGGTGGTTCGACTCGGTCGTCGCCAGATATAGCGCCCGCGTTAACGGCTACACGTCCCTGGTATTGACCAGGTTGGACGTGCTGGACAACCTCGACAACATCAGGATCTGCGTTGCGTACGAGCTGGACGGCAAGCGCGTCGAAGACTTCCCGGGCAGCGCGGCGGTGCTGGAGCGCTGCACCCCTATCTACGAGGACTTCCCGGGCTGGGATGGCGAGACTTCGGGCACGACGAACATCGACGACCTGCCGGACGGCGCTCTCCGGTACGTGCGCAGGCTCGAAGAGCTGACCAGCCTGCCCATCGACATCATCTCGACCGGGCCGTACCGGCACGAGACGATTCCAGTCCGCCCCGTCATCTAGGAAGCTACCTTTGTCCCGAAGGGTACTCCTTTGGCTACTCATTCTGTTGGCTCTGGTGCCGTCTTTGATTGCGTTCTTCCTGGTGCTGGTCTCTCTCCTGGGTTTTGCGTACGAATACCGGCTGTTTACGGCCTTTACTATTGGCGTGTTGCTCCTTGCGGTATGTGCGGTGTATTTGCTGAGGCGGTATGTCCTTAAGCCCTGGACTCCTCGGGGTTCCTGGTCTGCCGATGACCGGAAAGGTGGCAAGCCTAACTCACCATAAGTGTGCAGTTGAGGTGGTCGTCGACCCATTCCCAAGCTGAGTCTCGTAGTGTGCGCTCATCCTGACATCTGCTGAGTTGATGGAGGAGCGAATGGCCCGGGTACGCTTGGTACATTGGAACAAAGCCGAGGCTGCAGGGCGGGGAGACCGGCTGCGTGCGTTGGGACACGATGTGGAGCACGGAGTGCCGTCGCCGTCGAGCCTCCGGGACCTGTTCGCTGATCTACCCGATGCCTTCGTAATCGACCTAGGGCGGATGCCCTCGCAGGGTCGGGACATCGCCGTGCTGCTACGCAAGCGCGAACCGACCCGTAGTGTGCCCATCGTATTCGTCGGTGGGGAGGCCGCGAAGGTCAAGCGTACACGGCAGGTCATCCCGGACGCCGTCTATACGTCGTGGAATGAGATCGAAAGGGACCTGGAAGCGGCCATCATAGCGCCTCCTGCAAGACCTGTCGTACCTGATTCGGCCTTTGCGGGGTATTCGGGGACGCCCCTGGTCAAGAAGCTAGGCATCAAGCCTGGCACGACGGTCTCTTTGGTAGACGCGCCCGAAGACTTTGGGGACACACTTGGCGCCCTACCCGAAGGCGCCTCCCTGGGCGTAGTCGGTCCGAACGAGGGCGATCTGGTCATCTGGTTCATCATGTCTCTGAAGCGCCTGGAGGAAGGCGTCGGTGACATGGCGGAGTCGCTGGGCCCGAAGGCGTCGATGTGGATTGCGTGGCCCAAGAAGGCGTCCGGCGTCGCGACGGACGTGACCCAGAGCGACGTGAGGGCGTTGGGCCTGGCATCGGGCCTCGTCGACTACAAGATCTGCTCTATCGACAGGATCTGGTCGGGCCTTCTCTTCACTCGCCGCAAGAAATAGTGGGCAGGGGACCACAAGCTGGTCCCGGGATATGCCTCAAGCGGGTGCTCCCACAGCTCAGCACTAACTGCATTTGGCTCTGTCGGCTACGCCTCGACGGGGAGGTCGATGTCGTACTTGTCCATCACCGGGTCGAACTTGGCCCTGAAGTCGTCGTCGGCCTCCACCATGGGGAGACGCGGCTTTCCCGCGTCGAACCCGGCGCGATTTACCGCATACTTGATGGGGATTGGGTTCGTGACCCAGAACAGGGCCTTGAAGATGGGCAGGAGCCTGCGGTGCTCGGCCGCTGCACTCTCAAGGTCGCCCTCGAGGACCATGCCTATCAGCGCCTTCACCTGGTTCCCGATGATGTTGGAGGCTACGCTCACGACGCCGAACCCACCCACGCAGACGATGGAGAACGTCTCGTCGTCGTTGCCCGACCAGACCCTGAACCCCGGCGGGGCTCCGTCGATGATCCTGGTGATCTGGACGGGGTCGCTGGACGCTTCCTTGACGCCGACGATGTTGTCGATCTCGGCCAGCCTCAGGGTCGTATCATCCGTCATGTTGAGCGAGGTCCGCCCGGGGACGTTGTAGAGCAGGCCCGGCAGCGGCACCGCCTCGGCGATGGCCTTGAAGTGCTGATACAGGCCCTCCTGAGGGGGTTTGTTGTAGGCCGGCACCGTCAGCAGCAGGGCGTCGACGCCGACCTTCTCGGCTTCTTTCGACAACTCGATGGAGTTGCGGTGGTTGTTGTCGGTCGTGCCGGCCACGACGGAGGCGCTGCTGCCGACCTCCTCCTTCACCTCGGCGAAGAGCCGTATCTTCTCGTCGTCGGACATCGAAGGCGATTCGCCCGTAGTTCCGCCGATGACCAGGCCGTCCGAGCCTGAGTCCACCAGCGCGCTGGCCAGCTTGCGGGCCTGAGAGTAGTCGAGCTCGCCTTCCTCATCGAACGGCGTGACCATAGCTGTCAGGACTCTTCCGATCTCTACCATGGCTGACTCCTCTCCTTCTCCCGAGTCACTCGGGTACATATTCGCAATGCTTCCTTGGGCCGACGGGGGAGGCGGGTCTGAAACCCGCCGCTACGGTCTGGTGTTCGCAGTTGAGACTGGCTCTTCGATGGAACGGTTGGCAGCGGGCTGCAGAAGGTCGCTGCGCATGACCTCCTCGGCTATCTGCACGGCGTTTAACGCCGCTCCCTTCCGCAGGTTGTCCGACACGAGCCACATTGCTATTCCGTTTGGGTGCGAGACGTCCTGCCGTATGCGCCCTACGTAGACCGGGTCGTGCCCCTCACCATCGATGGGCATAGGGTACACGGCGGCTTCCGGATCGTCGACCACCTCGACGCCGGGAGCAGATGACAGGACTTCCCGGACCTGCTCTGGGGTCATGGGCTGCTCGAACTCAACGTGGACGGCCTCGCTGTGGGACACCATGACAGGGACCCTGGCGCAGGTCGCAGACACCGGCAGGTCCGGCCGGTGCATGATCTTCCTCGTCTCCTCCACCATCTTCATCTCTTCGGTCGTGTACCCGTTTTCGAGGAACGTTTCGACTTGGGGAAGCACGTTGAAGGCTATCTGGTGGGGGTATTCGGACGGCTGGGCGGAGCCGCCATCCAGGATGGCCCCAGACTGCAGGCGGAGTTCCTCCATCGCGGCGGCGCCTGTGCCTGAGACGGACTGGTAGGTGTCGACGATGGTCCTGGTGACCGTGTTGGCGTCGTCGAGCGGCTTCAGCGCCATCACGAGCTGGGTGGTAGAGCAGTTCGGCGTGGACACTATGCCGCTGTGGCCCTCGAGGTCTGCTGCGTTCAGCTCGGGCACGACGAGAGGGACATCGGGGTCCATCCTGAATGCGGAGCTCTTGTCAATGACGAAAGCGCCCTGCTCTACGGCCATGGGCGCCACCTCGCGGCTGATGCCGCTCCCAGCCGCGATGAAGACGAGGTCGACCTCGGAGAGCAGCTCCGGGGTTACCATCTCCACAACCACATCGCGTCCCTGGAAGGTGAGCTTCCTGCCCCGGGAACGTTCGGAGGCGCACAGGCGTATCTCGTCGACTGGGAGGCCCCGCTCCTCGATTACCCGCAGGAGCACGCCTCCAACGGCTCCAGTAGCGCCGACAACAGCGACCCGCAAGCCGTTCAAGGGGCTGCTCCTCTATGGGGATGGGAAGCTGGATGCCTCATAGCATATCGAGTCCAGGCTACGCGCTCGAACGATGTCAGGTCTACAGGCCCAGCAGCTTGTCCAGACCGATGGTGAGGCCGGGTCGGCTGCCCACCTCCCTGATCGCGAGGAGGACTCCAGGCATGAAGCTCTCCCTGCTGACCGAGTCATGACGTAGCGTTAGAGTCTGCCCAAGCGCCCCGAATACGAGCTCGTGATGTGCGACGCGGCCGGGCATCCTTGCCGAATGGATGGTAACCCCGCCCAGCGTTCCACCACGAGTGCCGGCGACGATCTCCTTCTCGGCTTCGGGTGCCTCGAAGGCTGTGCCCTTGCCCTCGGCGGCGGCCTGGGCGACTGCAATGGCGGTGCCGGAGGGAGCGTCGATCTTGTTCTCGTGGTGCATCTCGGTCAGGTCGGCGTAGTCGAAGAAGGGGGCGGCGACCCTTGCGAGATGGGTCATGACGACCGCGCCCATCGCGAAGTTGGGGGCGATGATGATGCCGACGCCGTGCTCACCGGCAAGCGCGGCGGCCTCTTCGAGGGTGTCCTCCTGGATTCCCGTGGAGCCGACGACGACGCTGACCCTTCGAGGGGCCGCATCCCGGATCACGCCAGAGGCGCCCTCGGCGTTGGTGAAGTCCACCACTACATCGACGCCGTCCAGGACATCGGACAAGGAGGACGTGAGTGGCACCGACACGGCTCCGTCGGGCGTTGAGACGGTGGCGTCTTTGGCAGCATGGTCAACGCCGGCCACGGCCCGCATGTCGGCCTCGCCCGAAACGGCCGACAGTACCTGTTGGCCCATCTTGCCTAGGGCGCCGTTGACTACAACATTGATGGGAGCCATAGCCTACCTCCCTCCGTCGCCGGATCTCCGACCGGACCTGGGACCTCCCTGTCCTCCGGGCCTGCGGCCTCCGCGGGGTCTCTGACCCGAGCGGCCACCGTCCCGGCCGTCCCGCCGGGACCTGCCGTCTCCGCCGAACCCGCGGCCGCCCGGCCTGTCGCCGGAACGCTCGCGTTCGCGTGGCTGTCCTTCGCCGCCGTCGAGCAGGGAGCGGCGGGAGAGCGATATGCGCCCGGACGGGTCTACGCCGATTACCTCGACGGTCACCTCGTCACCCTCCCTGACCACGTCTTCGACGGTGGGGACATGCTCGTTCGCCAGCTCACTGATGTGCACCATGCCGTCGACGCCGGGCAGGATCTGCACGAACGCGCCGAAGTTCATGACCCTGACGACCTTGCCGGTGTAGATATCGCCTACCTTGGCCTCCTTGGTCAGGCCCTCGATGATCTGGATCGCCTTCTTCGTGGCCGCCTCGTCGGGAGAGCCGATTACGACCGTTCCATCGTCCTGGACGTCGACCGTAGCCTTAGTCTCTTCGACGATGCCGCGGATGGTCTTGCCGCCCGGTCCTATTACGGCGCCGATCTTGTCGACCGGGATCTGTATCTTGATCATGCGCGGGGCGTACGGGCTCATCTCCTCACGCGGCTCGGCTATGGTATCTCCGATGTGGTCGAGTATCTCCATTCGTGCCTGGCGGGCCTGCTTCAGGGTTGTCTCGATCACCTCGGGGCTGATGTTCTGGACCTTGATGTCGAGCTGGATGGCCGTTATACCCTCGGTAGTCCCGGCGACCTTGAAATCCATGTCGCCGAAGTGGTCCTCCATGCCCTGGATGTCTGTCAGGGTGGCGAACTCGCCGTTGTCGCCTGTCACCAATCCGATGGAGATACCGGCGACCGGCCTCTTGATCGGCACCCCTGCGTCCATGAGGGCCAGGGTGGCCGCGCAGGCGCTTCCCATGGAGGTGCTGCCGTTGGAGCCGAGGACCTCCGCGACGATCCTGATGGCGTATGGGAACTCCTCCTCGTCCGGAAGCACAGGCATGAGGGCGCGCTCGGCGAGGGCACCGTGCCCTATCTCGCGCCTGCCGGTAAAGCCGATGCGGCCCGTCTCGCCCGTGCTGAAGGGCGGGAAGTTGTAGTGAAGCATGAACCGCTTCTTTTCCTGTGGGCTCAGGGTGTCCAGCTTCTGTGAATCGCTCACCGCTCCGAGCGTGGTCACGCCCAGCACCTGTGTCTCGCCGCGCCTGAAGAGGCCGCTGCCGTGAGTCCTGGGCAGAACGGCCGTCTCGCACTCGATCTCCCTAAGGTCCCTGGTGCCGCGTCCGTCAGGCCTCGTCCCTGCGCTCAGGATTCTCGCCCGGAACTCCGACTCCAGGACCGACTCGAACCCCTCCGAGACCTCTGAGGACTCCCATGAGCCGACCAGCCTGCTCATCACGTCCGACTTGATGGCGCTGATGCGGGCCGCCTGGTCCGCCTTGCCGTCGCTCTCCTGGAAAGCCTTCCTGAGATCGTCCCTGGCGGCTGCGGCCACTTGATCGAGCAGGCCATCCGGAAGGCTTGCGGGCTCGAAGTCCGCCTTGGGGAGCCCGGAAGACTGGGCCATTTCAAGCTGCAGGGCGATCATCTCCTGGTTGGCCGACTGTCCCAGTTGTATGGCCTCGAGCATGATGTCGTCCGAAAGCTCGCTTGCGCCCGCCTCCATCATGAGCACTCCCTCGCTGGTGCCTGCGACCACGAGGTCGAGCGAGCTGCGGTCCAAGTCCTCGTAGGTCGGGTTGATGACGAAGTCGCCGTCGACGTAGCCTACCCTGCTGGCCCCAATGGGCCCGTCGAATGGGATGTCGGAGATGGTGAGGGCCGCCGATGCCCCGTTGATGACCAGGATGTCGAGAGGGTTCTCCTGGTCCGCCGACAGGGCGGTCGCAACTATCTGCACGTCGTTGCGGAATCCCTTGGGAAAGAGCGGGCGCAGAGGCCTGTCGGTGAGCCGGTTTGTGAGTATGGCCTCGGTGCTTGGCCGGCCCTCTCGCCTGGGATAGCCGCCGGGTATGCGCCCCCTTGCGTACAGCCTCTCCTCGAAGTCCACGGTCAGAGGGAAGAAGTCTATTCCTTCCCTGGGCTTGTCCATCGTTGCCGTGACGAGGACCATCGAGTCGCCGCGACGTACCACGACGGCTCCGTTGGCCTGGAGCGCGAGCTTGCCCGTCTCAATGTGTATGTCAGCGTGTCCAATGCGTCGTTGAAAAGAAGTCATAGGAAGTCCTGTCTCCTGGAGGGGAAGCAAACAACAAGAAGAAAGTCCCGACTTTGCGGGACTATCTTCGAAGTCCGAGCTTACCGATTAGGGTCCGATAACGACCCACATCTTCGCGGTTGAGGTATTGCAGGAGGCGTCTTCGCCTCCCTACAAGCCGCAGGAGGCCTCGGCGGGTTGACTCGTCGTGCTTGTGGACTCTGAGGTGTTCCGTCAACCCGTTGATGCGGGTGGTCAGCAGGGCGACCTGGACCTCGGTGGAGCCGGTGTCGTCGCTGCTGGCTTGGTATTCCTGGATTATCGGTTCTTTTTCAGTCGTGCTGAGCCCCAATGCTCTGTTTGTTTCTCTCTCTCTTTTGTGTTGGCGGCATTATAGCACACAGGTTTGCAGCCCTACAACGAAACAGGTAGCGTCGATGCTTCCGTGGCCAGCAGCGCCGGTGGGTTGGCCTCCACCCTATTCGCAGAATCGTGGAGTTGATACGGAGGGTACCCGGTCCGGACGTGGGGATCAGATCTCCTTGGGCAGGGAAAAGGTGATGTCCTCCTCGACGCTGGTCAGGGTAATTACCTCCTCCGGGGCAAGCGCCTCGATCACCCTCTCCACGAGCCACTCTGGGGTCGAAGCGCCGGACGTGACTCCAATATTGTCGATGCCGTCTAGCCAGCCTGAGTCGATTTCGTTGGGGCCGTCGATCAGGTATGCCTCAACACCGTTGGCCTCGGCGACTTCGCGCAGCCTGTTGCAGTTCGAACTCTTGCGAGAGCCGATTACCAGGACCAGCTCGACGTGTCGACACATCTCCTTGACAGACGCCTGCCGGTTCGTAGTCGCATAGCAGAGGTCGTTTCGCACTATGACATTAGTGAAGCGGTCCTGTATCTCCTCGACCGCCCTCTCGGTATCGTCGACGGAGAGGGTAGTCTGTGAGAGCACGGTAACAGGAGTCTCGTCGTCCCAGTCCGGCAGATCCATCTTCCCCCTGTCGTCGACGAGATGCATCGGCTCCTGTCCCATCGAGCCGATAACCTCCTGGTGGCCCTTGTGGCCTATCAGCATCAGCTTCCGGCCGTCCCCGGCGTACTTGTGGGCCTCGTTGTGGACCTTCGTTACCAGCGGGCACGTTGCATCGATGACCTTCAGACGCCGCTCTTCGGCCCTGCGAAAGTCGTCGGGTGGCGACCCGTGTGCCGAAAAGACCACGGTAGAGCCCTCGGGGACTTCCTCCACGTTTTCGACGGTCATGGCCCCTTTGAGCGCGAGCGCATTGACGACATGAGAGTTATGGACTATTTCGTGCTTGACGTAGATGGGGGGACCGTACCTCTCCAGGGCTATGTCGACCACGTCGATGGCCCTGACTACGCCGGCACAGTACCCTCTCGGAGCACCCAGATAGACTTTCATTTCCGGTTTGGCGACCTCCGTGCCGGATCCAATCCGTTTCTGACTATAGCACACACAAGTGGTCCGAGAATGGGGCTCGGTCCCCTGTGCCGCGGCATGGCTTTGCTTTGCGGCCGTATCGGCCCGCGCTATACTGTGTGAGACCACGGGAGGCAGTAAGGAATGAAGCTCGCGAAGCGCATGGGACGCCTCGGTACAGAGACGGCGTTCGAAGTCCTGTTGAAGGCCAGGCGGCTGGAGGCGGAGGGCGCGGACATAATCCACCTGGAGATCGGAGAGCCCGACTTCGATACGCCCGGCAACATAATCGACGCGGGAGTGGACGCGCTCCGCAACGGCTTCACACACTACGGCCCGTCTCCGGGTCTGCAGGACCTCCGAGACCGCATTGCCCAGGAGATCGCGGAAACGAGGGGCATCTCGGTCACCGGGGAGAACGTGGTCGTGACGCCCGGCGGAAAGCCGATCATGTTCTTCGCAATCCTTGCCCTTGTGGACGAGGGGGATGAGGTCCTGTACCCGAACCCGGGGTTCCCGATCTACGAATCGATGATCGACTTCGCCGGTGGGCGCCCCGTGCCGATGAAGCTGCTGGCCGAGCGAGACTTCAGGATCGACCTGGACGAGGTGGCGGGTCAGTTCACGCCCCGCACCAAGCTGATGATCGTCAACTCGCCCAACAATCCGTGCGGGAGCATCATCGAACGGGAAGACCTGGAGGCGCTGGCAGCAATGGCCCGCGAGCACGACGTCATGGTGCTGTCCGACGAGATATATAGCCGCTTCCTCTATGAGGGGGAGCACCACAGCATCACCCAATTCGAGGGGATGAGGGACCGCAGCATTATCCTCGACGGCTTCTCGAAGACTTACGCGATGACCGGCTGGCGCATCGGGTTCGGCGTGATGCCCGTGGAGCTGGTCGAGCCGATCTCGCGGCTCGGTACCAACAGCGTGTCCTGCACGGCGTCGTTCACACAGATGGCGGCAGTAGAAGCTCTGGACGGGCCCCAGGACGACGCCAATCGCATCGTCGAGGAGTTCAAGAAGCGGCGGGCGATCATCGTGGACGGGCTCAACGAGATACCCGGCATCAGGTGCCCGATGCCGAAGGGCGCCTTCTACACCTTCCCCAGCGTCGAAGGCACCGGCATGACGAGCCGCGAGTTCGCGGACGGCCTGCTCGAGGAGGGTGGGGTAGCCTGCCTGGCGGGAGAGTCCTTCGGAAAGTATGGGAAGGGCTGCGTTCGGTTCTCGTTCGCAAACTCCGCAGAGAACCTGGAGAGGGCACTGGAGCGAATCGACAGGTTCGTCAAGAGTAGACTGTAGCCGCCTGGCCCCATCACCGCCTCCAGAATCCCCCTTGCGTGCCCTCATCGCGCAGCCGTTCTGTGCCCAAGCTTTTAACTGGGTCTAGATTGTCGTCAAAAGAGTATTGACAACAGTTCTTAGACTAGTATAAGAATAGTGCCGTGCTTTGGGGGTAAGCTTCATGGCGGTGCATGCCTAGCCGGAGTGTCGGCGCGGTTCAGCAGTGAGCCAAGCTGGGCTCCGGGCCCTCCCGAACAATTCTGCGCTGGGGTTGCGTAGACCGGGTGGGGATCGGCATACCGTCGTTTCTGCTTTCCCCCGTGTAGAGCTATTACCGGATGGGGGGAGGCTATGGTTACGACGGCGGTATTCGATGAAGCGGAATGGCCGGTAAGGTCAGTGACGGAGGTTCTACCCTCCAGACCCAGCCGATGCGCCAGATGCGGGTCGCGAATGTTCATGGGGCGGGACGAGCCGGAGTGCGTGACCTGCGGGTACGCGGACTACACGTACAGCAGGGACATGGCGCCGAGGTGGGCCAGGAACAGCATCCTCAGCTCTGCGACGCGCCTGGTGGCGAGGTATGTGGGCGCAAGCGAGCGGCTGGCTCACACGGTCGTCCACATGACGCTCGTGCGCAAGGGCACGAGGGCGATCTACAAGGTGACGTGCCCCTTCTGCCAGGGCTCGATGGAGGAGTCGTCCCTGTCCGGCAAGCGGGCCGAGCCCCAGGAGCAGAGGTTCAAGTGCGGCGACGGGCACCGCGTGTCCATCATGCCCGGCAGAAACGGAATGCCGGTCTGGGCATAGGGACGGCCCCAAGCTTCCCAGGGCGTTCCGCTCCAGGGCCGGGTTTGGCCTAGGAGCGGCGCCTTTGCTGGAGGCAGGCAGTTTCACGAAGGGTTCGATCAGAGCCTCGGCGCTTCTTGATCCATGACAAAGATCCTGGACAGGAGGGCCGAGGATGAGAGCGAAATCCTGATAGTGTGCGACTTTTCTCCCCCAAGAGGAGGAGAGGCTGAATTGATGGCGCCGGCCATGCGGCTCGGCGCCGATTTCATTTCCATGGCGTACAACCCCGGCAGGTCCGTGAGAGTGGCCTCCGTCCTGGGGGCGCTGTGGGTAAAGCAGGCTGCCCCATCGGACGCCGTGTTCACCGTGGGAACGCGGGACATGAACAAGGTCGCCCTCCAGAGCCTCCTGCTCGGGGCCGCGCTTCATGGACTGGAGAACGTCGTGGTGGTGAAGGGAGACCCCTTCACCGAGCGGGAGATGGGTATCACGAAGCCTGTCGATGACTTTACACCGACCGGCCTGATTGCGTCGATAGCGGGGCTCAACGCAGGCGTAGATTTCCGGGGGCGCAGCCTCCGCGCGTCGACGGACCTGTGCGTTGGCGCGGCCATCGACCTCGGAAATGACTTCGACAGGGAGCTGAGGCTGACGAGGCGCAAAGTCGAGGCGGGCGCCCAGTTCTTCCTGCTGCAGCCCCTCTTCGACCCCGTGCTCGTCGTCCGGATGCAGGACGAGTATCGGCAGAGGTACGGCGAGGCGCTGACACCACCCCTGTTCTGCGGTGTCCAGGTGATGGCTCCGGGTAGCGTGACCTTCGGCGAGGTGCCTGGGTGGGTGACCCGCGATCTCGATAGGGGGAGGCCCGGGGCCGACATAGCAATCGAGGTACTACAGGAGTTCGTGGAGCATGGACTCAGGTCGATATACCTGGTGCCGCCGGTCCTGCGCGGGGGCAGACGGGACTACGAGGAGGCCCAGCGCGTCATCCAGACAGTGAAGGGCTGAGGACGGGCAGGGCCGCCGCGGCCGCGTGCTGCTCGTCGGCGTGGTAGGAGCTGCGCACCAGCGGTCCCGAGGCGACGTGCCTGAATCCAAGTGCCTCGCCCTCACGTTTCAACTCCTCGAACTCCCCAGGCGTGTACCACTTG
Organism: Dehalococcoidia bacterium; assembly: GCA_965209165.1. Classification (GTDB taxonomy): domain Bacteria; phylum Chloroflexota; class Dehalococcoidia; order Lucifugimonadales; family CAJWER01. The sequence continues at coordinate 297,231 of CBDBQI010000003.1, read as the reverse complement.
GCCAGGGCGATGTGCTTCTCGGACGGCCTCAGGTACTGGCCGATGGTGAGTAGGTCGCAATCGACCGAGCGCAGCTCACGCATATTCTCGATGATCTCGCTCCACGTCTCGCCCAGACCCACCATCATCCCTGACTTGGTGACCGCGTCCGGGGAGATTCTCTTTGCTCGCGCAAGGAGCTCCAGCGACTGGTCGAAGTTCCCCTTGGGCCGAACCCTGTGGAAGATGCGGTGGACCGTCTCGATGTTGTGGTTCAGCGTATCCGGCCTCGCTGCCATCACGGTCTCCAGGGCGCCGCGGTCGCCCTCAAAGTCGGGTATCAGGACCTCGATCTTGCAGTCCGGCAGCCGCTTCCTGACCTGGGTGATGCACTGGGCGAACATGAACGCGCCGCCGTCAGGAAGATCGTCGCGGTTCACCGACGTTATGACCGCATACTGCAGCTGCATGCGAAGGGCCGTCTCGGCCAGCCGTACCGGCTCCTGGAGGTCGAGAGTCCCCGGGCGACCGGTCGTGACGGCGCAGTAGGCGCACGCCCTGGTGCAGATGTCACCGAGGATCATGAACGTGGCGGTGCCGCGCTCCCAGCACGAGCCGATGTTGGGACAATGGGCCTCCTCGCACACGGTGTGGAGCTCACTGTCGCGCATCAGGTTCTTCAGTTCGATGTACCTGGGGCCCCCGGGCATGCGGACCTTGAGCCACTCGGGGAGTCTGCGGCGCTGTTTCATCCGACCTCCGCTCACGATTGCTGGAAGCAATGATAGCAGAAGGTGCTATAGTGAGTTCGCCACTTATCCATATGCAAAGCAGCTACGTGACAGTGAGGACTCGTGCGCTCATGCCCGCCCTGGGGTCCGCTTGTGAGGCTGAAGCCCGGCCGCATTCCGGGCGCAGCGGGGCTCTGCCGTGACGCAAGGGGCGCATACGTTGGCGGAGGACCCTCTACGGGACTCCGACATGGAAACGGCCCGCCTGACCCTGGAGCGCTTCGGGACGCTGGGCGATACAGTAGCGGAGTTCGAGGGACGGGAGATCAGCGTCTTCGGAGGCATACCAGGCGAGAAAGCCGTGTGCCGCATAGTCCGCTATCGTCGCCGCCGGAAGTCCGTCGTGTCGGCCATCGTGCTGGATGTCTTGGAACCCTCGCCCCACCGGGTGGCGTCTCCATGTCCCTATTTCGGCCCATGCAGCGGGTGCCAGTGGCAACACATCGACTACGCCCACCAGCTCGATCTGAAGCGCGAGACCGTCCGGCAGGCTGTCGACGAGTACGACTCCCTCGAGGGGCTGGAGGTGGGAGAAACCCTGGCCTCGGACGGTGTCTTCGGTTACAGGAACCACGCGCGCTTTACAGTGAGGCGCCGCGGCTCCCTGGGCTTCGTAAACCGCATAACACGCCGCTTCGTGAAGATAGACGAGTGTCTGCTCATGGCCCCAGGCATCAACGAGCTCCTGGCGAGACTCCAGGGCCGCAGCGGCGCCACGAGCCAGTTGTCCATCAGGTACGGGATCAACAGCGGAGACTGGCTCATCCAGCCCAGGCTGAGCATCAACGAGATCGGGCTCGAGACCGGCCAGACCCACTACACGGAGGAGCTGTCGGGCAGGAGCTTCCGCATTGGATCGCCCTCCTTCTTCCAGGTGAACACGAGCCAGGCGGGAAAGCTGGTAGAGCTGGTCAAGGAGCGTCTGCACCTGAGCGGCAGGGAGACGGTCGTTGACGCCTATGCGGGAGTTGGGACATTCGCGGTGCTGCTGGCAGGTAGTGCTGAGAGGGTGGTCGCCGTCGAGGAGTCGGACGCCGCCGTAGGCGACGGCAGGGTCAACATCGCCGGCGTCGACAACGTGGAGCTCGTGCTGGGCAAGGTCGAAGACGTGATCGACGACCTGGCCATCGCGCCCGATGCCGTGGTGCTGGACCCGCCGCGATCGGGGTGCCAGCCCCAGGTGCTGGAAGCAGTGGCGCGATGGATGCCACAGAGGGTCTGCTACGTATCGTGCGACCCGGCGTCCCTGGCCCGTGACCTGGACATCATGGTTGGGCTGGGCCTCGTCGTCGAGTCCATCGACCCTGTTGACATGTTCCCGCAGACTCACCACGTCGAGTGCGTTGCAGCATTGCGACCGGCGGCCTGAAGGATGACCTGCACGGCAAGTGGCGCAGGACTCGTGCTGGCGTCCGGATCACCCCGCAGGCGCGAGATCCTGGAGGCGGCCGGGCTGGGATTCGAGGTGGTGCTCTCTCGCGTGACCGAAGACCCGCCCGTAGCAGGGGAGGGCGCCGAGCACTACGCCATGCGAATGGCTCGCCTTAAAGCTCAGGCTGTCTCCGCAAAGCTGGGCCATGGGATAGTGCTGGGAGCGGATACGGTGGTCGTGCTGGACGGTGCCATACTGGGCAAGCCCGCATCGGCGGCGGAAGCCGTAGAAATGCTGCGTTGCCTGCGGGACCGGGACCACGAAGTAACCACCGGCCTGAGTGTCGTGGACTGTGAGACGGGACGGATGGAGGCGGGTGCGGCCACGTCGACCGTAGACATGCGGCTATACGATGACGATGAGATCGCGGCCTATGTGGCGTCCGGCGAGCCTTTCGACAAGGCTGGAGGCTACGCCGTCCAGGACCCGCAGTTCAAGCCTGCAAAGAGGGTGGAGGGCTGCTATCTGAACGTGGTTGGGCTCCCCCTATGCTCGGCGGTCGACCTGCTGGGTCGCGTGGACTTGCCCTGTGTCCGGGAGCGGATGAGCGACCGGAGTGGTGGCTGCCCGGGCTGCGGTGCTGGCAACGGACAAGTGAAGGGGAGAGGATAATGTTCCTTGGCATGGGTCCCTTGGAGGTGATGATCATCCTCCTTGTCGCGTTCATCGTGCTTGGCCCGCAGCGGATGCTGGACGCCGCGAAGCTACTGGGGAAGGCCACGCGCGAGGTGCGGCGCATGAGCCAAGGGCTCACCGAAGTCCTCGATGAGACTATGCAAGAGCCGCGGGTCCACAGGCCGGGCGGCCACCCAGGAAGCGATGAAGAGGGCGGGCGGAAGGCTGACGACACCCAGTCTACCTCGAGGCCGGCCCCTTCGAGGAAGTCCGGAAGCTCCCCAACTCAAGACGGTTCTGAGGAGCGGGGGGAGTCTTGAACGACACCCCCAGGCCGGTGAGTCAGCACCTCGTCGAGCTTCGCAGGCGCGTCACTCTATCCGTTGTCGCGGTCATGCTAGGCATGATGGTGGCCTTCGTGTTTCACAGGCCGATTCTGAGGCTGCTGCAGGCCCCGGCGCCTGAATGTTCGGGCGTTCCAGTAAACCAGCTCATCTTCACAGAGCCGACCGAGTTCATCAGCATCGCGTTCAAGGTCTCGCTGCTGGCGGGGTTCGTCGTGGCGCTGCCGTTCGTGCTGCTCCAGATTGTGCTCTTCGTCGCGCCCGGGCTCACGGGCACCGAGCGACGGTACCTCTTCGCGCTGCTGCCGGTGTCCCTGCTGGCCTTCGCCCTTGGCGCGGCCTTCGGGTATTTCGTCCTGTTCCCCCCGGCGTTCAAGTTCCTCTGCACATTTGGCAGCGACGTGGCCACGCCGTTCATCAGAATCGGCAGCTACACGAACCTGATGCTGACGCTGCTGTTCTGGATGGGGATAGTCTTCGAGACGCCGGTGGTCCTGTACTTCCTGTCCAGGATCGGGGTCGTGTCCTACTCGCAGCTCTCGAGGTGGCGCAAGTACGCCGTGGTAGTGGCGTTCATCCTGGGTGCGATCATCACGCCGACGCTGGACCCGGTCAACCAGACCATTGTGGCGCTGCCGATCATCGTGCTCTACGAAGTGGGCATTTGGCTGGCGCGGTTGGGCGGCAGGGGAAGGAGGAAGGCGGGGTAGGTTAGGGTTTATCGAGGTGTACCGTTGGAGGCGTCTTCGAGATTGGCGTCCGGCTCAATGCAAAGGGGCGTACTCGCTACTCTCGGTGGTGCCCGAGAGCTGCCCCTTCGTCAGGCTCAGGGCAGGCTCTTCGATTTGCTGAGGGCGAACGATCGCCCGTTCGAGGGCTAGGCCTTCTTGGTTTCGGCGTCGTCGCCTTCGATGGCCTTGGTCTCCTCCTCCTTGGAGGTCACGGAGCCCCTGAATTCGCGGATTGCCTTGCCCATCGCTCCGCCTATTTCGGGGAGCTTTCCGGCGCCGAATATGATCAGCACGATCACCAGTCCGAGGATCAACTCGGTCGGGCCAAGGTTGAACGGCATGTCTTCCTCCGTCGTGTCGCCGGATTGTCCCGGCTAGAAGTCCTCGTCGCGCGGCTTGCGCCTCTTCTTGACGACCTCGACCTCTGGGCTCGCGACGATTGGGCTAGCCAGGAAGTCAGACGTTTGAGTCTTCTTCTTGGGCTTCTTCTTCTCTCGTTTTGCGGCGTGTCCTCTGGGCATGATGATCACCTCCCTCGGGCCCGCACGGAACCTAATCTCTCAAGCTAGTCTAGTCAATTGGGGGCCGGGTGTAAAGCTGCGCACTGCTCCCGAGTAGGGCTACCTCCGGTAGGCTGTCGTATGTTGTGCTGCTATACGGCGGTTCAGTATAATGCGGCGCAACATTCTGAAGGAGTCCCCAATGCCCGAGGCTCTCGCGTTCTTCCGCGGCCAGGTCGTACCTCTCAAAGAGGCGAACGTGAACATAACCACGCACGCCCTCCACTATGGGACGGCCGTCTTCGAGGGGATCCGCGGGAACTGGAACGAAGAGCAGGGCAAGATGTTCGTCTTCCGCGCGCAGGAGCACTACGAGAGGCTCCTGCAGGGCTGCAAGATCATGCTGATGGACATACCCTACTCGGCCGACGACCTGATGCAGATCACGGTCGACCTGATCGAGAGGTGCGGCTACCGGCAGGACGTCTACATACGCCCCATCGTCTATAAGAGCGAGGAGCTGGTGGCCAACCTGATGCTGCACAGACTCAGCAGCGACTTCGCCCTCATGATAGTGCCGTTCGGGTCGTACATCGAGGCCGAGGGCGCCATCCGCTGCACGACGTCTTCGTGGCGCAGGATCGACGACACGATCATACCCCCGCGGGTTAAGATATCCGGCCACTACGTCAACAGCATACTCGCCAAGACCGAGGCGGTGCTGGCCGGGTTCCACGAGGCCATATTTGTCAACCAGGACGGCAGCGTTTCCGAGGGGTCCGGCGAGAACCTGTTCATGGTGACGAACGGCACGCTCCACACCCCCCTGGTCAGCGAGAACAACCTCACCGGCATCACCCGCGACTCCGTCTGGCGTCTGGCCGAGGACGAGATGGGGCTGGAGGTGGTCGAGCGGCGGATCAGGCGCAGCGAGATATACCTGGCCGACGAGATCTTCCTGACGGGCACGGCGGCTCACGTGACACCGGTGGGCGAGCTCGACAACCGTGCCATCGGGAGCGGCGAAGTCGGCGAGGTGACCCACGCGCTGCGAGAGTCTTACCTAGGCATCATCCGGGGCGACAACCCCAAGTACTCGCACTGGACGACCGCCATAGTTCCAGGCGGTGGCTAGAGGTAGGGCCGGAGCGGTCTCCGGTCTGCACTTCGCTTTCGCGAGAGCTCGATGAAGGCCTTCTCCATCGACTACTACATACTCGTCACGGTTTCGGCGGTTGGCGTCTTTCAGCTCGTGGCGATGCATGGGGACCTCCGTGGAATCCTGGTGTTCCGGCCCTCGCGTATATCGGCGCTGCTGTGGGCGGCATTTCCGCTGGCCGCGGTGGTATGGTTCTTCGTTGCGAAGGATCGGAAGGTCAGCGACCACATGGGAGGGCTGTCGTCCAACGAGATCGCCCTGGCATTCTTCGTCGGCGTAGTCACGGCATGGGTCCTAACCGCTGCCGTCACGTCGGTCGTGAACCGCAGACTTGACCGGCAGGCTCCGGACGAACCTCGAGACGGGCTGGAGTCTCTGACGAGTGCGACATACTTCAGGTCTGTGCTGCACAATCTGCGCTACTGGTATAGACAGTGGCGCAGGTAGACCGGGAAATAGCCCTCTGGCTAAACTCCGGCGCCGGGAACATCGCCGCGCTGGACCGCCTTGCGGAGTGGCTCGTGAGCGACTATCTCGTCACCGTGGTCCTAGGACTGAGCCTCGTGGCAATCTGGTTCGGCTCTGCTTCGAACGCCGTCCGCATTGAGAGGCAGGTGGGCGTACTCACCGCGCTGGGGGCGCTGGCCGTAGCGAATCTCGCGGTCATCACCATGAACTCCCTCTACTTCCGGGACCGGCCTTTTGCGGACCTGGACGTTACGCTGCTCTTCTACCGGCCCACCGACTCATCGATGCCTTCCAATTCGGCGGCGGCATTCGTGGGGTTGGCCGCGGCCGTCTGGGCTTTCGACAGGCGTGCAGGAACGATATTGCTGGCCGTGGCCGGGGTGCACGCGTTCCTGCGGGTCTACGCCGGTGTGCACTATCCCTCGGATATAGCTGTGGGTGCTATGATCGGCATCGTCGCGGCACTGGCCGCATATGGGCTGCGGCGTCTGCTGGGGACCGTGCCGGCTATGGCGATCAAAGCGGCTCGTGTCCTGTGCGTGGCCTAGGAGAGCGAGGTGGAGCCTGATATGAGCGCAGGAAACTCGCATGTACTTTAGCCCACGCCTGTTTGCGATGACCAGTGGCCTCCGCGGGAGGATCGCTCTCGCGGCGGTGGTCGGGCTTCTTGCCCTCGGCGCAAGCATCGCCAGGCTTGCGCTGACTGGATGGGTGATAGCCCGGGTGTTCGAAGGGGCGCCCGCGGCCGAGTTGGTCGGCCCGCTGGTGATTCTGGCCGGGCTTATCGCGGCGCGTGCTGGCCTTCAGTACGCCCGGGATGCGGTGAGCTACCGGACCGCGACGGCCACCAAGATCTCAGTGCGGCGCATGATCTACGAGCACGTCCTGGTGCTGGGTCCGGGCTTCGTCGACCAGAGGCGGACCGGCGACATCCTGATGTCGCTGGTGGACGGCGTGGAGAGTCTGGAGACGTTCTTCGGCCAGTACATCCCGCAGTTCATCGTTGCGCTGACTGCGCCGGTGCTGATCTTCGCATTCGTCGCCCTCCTGGACGTTCAGACAGGGTTGATCTTCCTGTCGTTCGCCCTCTTTACCCTGTTTATCCCTTTCATGCTCCGCAACTGGACCAATGTTTCCGGACGGAGACGCAGGAAGGCCTTCGGGGAGCTTGGAGCCGACTTCCTGGACAGCGTGCAGGGACTGGCTACGTTGAAGGCGTTCGGGCAAAGCAAGGCCCGGGGCCGGCTGCTCGCCGAGAAGGCGCGCCATCTCTACAGGTCGACCATGGGAATTGTGGCCGTGGACGGCGTCTCGAGCGCCACTACGGTGCTGGGAATCTCGGTCGGCGCGACCGCGGCCCTAGTCTGGGGCGGCGTTCGCGTCAGCAACGGCGACCTGGAGCTGAGCACGCTGGTCATTGTCCTGATGCTTGGGGGCGAGGTCTTTCGCCCGGTGCGCGAGTTGGCGTCTCTCTACCACCAAGGGATGGTGGCGATGGCCTCCGCCGAGGGCATCTTCTCGCTGCTGGACACGCCCGTCACGGTGAATGAGCCGGCCGAGGACCGGCGCGTCGACGATAGGGACCCGGCCCCAGAGGTAACGTTCGAGTCGGTCGACTTCGCGTATGAGGGCGGGAGGCGCCCCGCCCTGCGCGACATGTCCTTCACGCTGCGGGCGGGGGAGACCCTGGGCCTGGTCGGCGCAAGCGGGGCAGGGAAGACCACCATCGTGTGGCTGCTCCTGCGCTTCTACGACCCTGCCGCCGGCAGGATCAGGCTGGGTGGCCACGATCTTCGCGACCTTCCCATCGACTTTCTGCGAAGCAGGATCTCCGTCGTGACCCAGGAGACGTACCTGTTCAACGGGACCGTCGCCGAGAATCTGCGTGTTGGGAAGCCTGGCGCCTCCCAGATCGAGCTTGAGGAGGCCGCTAGAGCCGCCAACGCCTACGAATTCATCACCGCGCTGCCGAAAGGCCTCGAGACGGTCGTGGGGGAGCGCGGCATCAAGCTGTCTGGGGGCGAGCGGCAGCGCATCGCGATCGCGCGAGCCCTGCTGAAGGCCGCGCCGATACTGGTGCTGGACGAGGCTCTGTCGAGCGTGGACGCGGCGAACGAGGCGGCGATTCAGCAGGCCCTGGACCGCCTGATGGAGGGACGGACCACCCTCGTGATCGCCCACCGGCTTTCCAGCGTGGTCGGGGCAGACCGGATCCTCGTGATCGAGGACGGGCGGCTCGTGGAGTCGGGAACCCATGCCGAGCTTTCGGCTGCGGGCGGCGCGTACACGACCCTGATGGCCAACCAGCAGGCGTCGCAGGGCGACGACATCATCGCGGCAGGGCTCGACTCCGACGCCGCGGACCGAGGCGGGCCCGAAGTGGCGATCCCTGAAGCTGAGGAAGCGCAGTCGGACGCGCCGGCACGGGAGAGGCTCGGCTCGGTGGAGGCATGGTCCAGGCTGATGCAGGTGGCGGCCCGGTGGAAGCCGAGACTGGCCCTCACACTCATCACAGGCGTGGCCCATCACGCATCCGTGGTGGCCCTTGGCGCGGCCAGCGCGTTGCTTGTGGCAGCCGTTTTCCGCGAGGACGAATTGCTCCCGTACCTGCTGTTGCTGGCTGTGATGGCGCCTCTGACGGCCCTGTTCCGGTGGGGAGAGAATTGGTCGTCGCACGACTTCGCCTACAAGATACTGGCCGAGATGCGCATCGCCCTCTACGAGAAGCTGGAGCCCCTCGCCCCGGCGTACCTGGTGCGGCGAAAATCGGGCGACCTTACCGGAGTCGTCGGCAGCGACGTAGAGACGGTCGAGAACTTCTTTGCCCACGTGATCGCGCCGACCTTCGTGGCGGTGTTCGCCCCGGCGGTGGTCCTCGCGGTCCTCGCGGTCCTGTCCTGGCCGTTGGCGCTCGTTCTGCTGCCCTTCCTCGTGGTGGCGGCAGTCAGCCCGTTCCATGCCCAGCGCAGTACGGAGAAACTTGGCACCGAGATGCGCGACGATCTGGGCGAGCTGAACGCCTACGTGGTCGACGGGCTGCAGGGGATCAGGGAGGTCTCGGCGTTCGGCTACGGGCCGGTGCGAGTGCGTGAGATGGCCGAGAAGGGCGGCGCATATGCGGGCCGCCGCATCCGTTTCCTGGACACTCAGGCGCTCCACGCGTCCCTGATCGAGGCCGTGACGGCCCTGGGCGGGCTGGCCGTGCTCACCGCCGGCGTGTGGCTGGTGGTGGAGGGCCGGATGGACCGGGCAGACCTTCCGCTGGCAACCCTGCTGGCGCTGTCGTCATTCGCCCCGGTCACAGAGCTGGCGAACACGCTGAAAGCCCTGATGGACACACTTGGCGCAGTCCGGAGAATCTTCGACGTGCACGACGAGAAGGCGGCGGTTACGGATGGACCAGGAGTGAGTGAAGGGCTAACGGAGCGGGGACTGCTCAGGACACCCTCGGTTTCGTTCCACGGTGTTGGCTTCTCCTACGAGTCCCTCGATCGGCGGGCGATCGACGGTGTATCGTTCGACGTGGAGCCTGGCCAGACCGTGGCGCTCGTGGGTCGCTCGGGAGCGGGCAAGACCACGTCGGCGCACATGCTCCTGAGGTTCTGGGACCCGAACGAGGGCTGGATCGAGGCCGGCCTCCACGACCTGCGGCAGTTCGAGTTGGATGGTCTCAGGCGACAGGCGGCCCTGGTCTCGCAGGACATATACCTCTTCAATGCCACCATCCGCGAGAATCTTCGAATGGCGAAGCCGAGCGCGCCGGACGGCGAGATCGAACACGCGGCCAGGCTCGCAAACGCCCACGAGTTCATCGAGTCGTTTCCGGATGGGTATGAGACGATTGTTGGCGAACGGGGGATGCAGCTCTCAGGAGGCCAACGCCAGCGGCTGTCGATAGCGAGGGCTGCCCTGAAAGACGCGCCGATCCTGATCCTGGACGAGGCGACCTCTCACCTGGACGCCGTGAACGAACAGCGAGTGCGTAGCGCGCTTAAGCAGCTCATGGAGGGAAGGACGACGGTCGTCATTGCCCATCGCCTGTCCACGGTGAGGGACGCGGACCGCATCGTCGTGCTCGACTCCGGCCGGCTGGTGGAGCAGGGCGATCATCGCCAACTTCTCGCCAGCGGCGGCCTGTACGCTCAGCTGGTCCAGACTCAGCTCGTCAGCGCGTCGGGTCGAGGGGGAACGTCGTGATTGGTGGGACTTCTAGATCGTGCTGCGGTCGACCTGGTATCCCGGGAGGTCCGAATGGCATTGCGTAGGGTATTGGTGACCGGTGCCTCTGGATTCATCGCGAGTTACATCATGCCGGGGCTCAGGGGAAGATATGAACTCACGCTGCTGGACGTCAGCGCCGTCGACCGCGAGGGGCGTCGCGTGGAGGGCGTGGTGACTGCCGATCTCACCGACCCCGACCGGTCCGGCTACGAGCACCTCTTCAAGGGCATCGACGCGGTCATTCATCTAGGCCACAAGAGCCGGGCCGGCCAGGCCCTCGACGACTTCCACGATGAAATGGACAACGTACGCATGGTGTACAACGTCCTGCGCTGCGCGTACGACGCATCAGTGTCCAGAGTCGCGGTCGGCAGCTCCAATCACGCATCCGACTGGTACGAACACTTCCTGATACACCAACGGAAGCTGGAGGTGCTGGACCCTTACGCGCATCCGCTCTCCGACAATTTCTACGGGTGGGCAAAGGCGTCATACGAGCATTTGGGGTTCCTGTTTGCGTGCGGCTTCCCCATCTTCCAGGACGCGTCGGGTCGGGAAGTCCACGTCTCCCCGAAGCCCGGGCCGCGGCGCCTGGAGGTGGTTAACGTCCGCATAGGGGCGCCGAGAGAGATCTCAGCCAGCAACTTCGAGGGCGATCCAGCCGGATACAAGAGGGACCTGGGCGCGTACGTCAGTCCACGAGACCTGGCGCAGCTCTTTCGAAGGGCGATCGAGACGCCGGACATAGAGAACGAGCACGGCATCCCCTGGCAGGTGGTCTATGGGATAAGCGGCAATACCCGCGCCTTCTGGTCGCTCTCCAACGCCAGGGCCGTGCTCAGCTATGAGCCCGAGGACGATTCGGAGGTCAGGTTTGCCGGTGACATCGATGCATTCCTGGGCGGCGACGGCGCGTCTGGCCGGCTGGGTGTCTGATGAGCACGATTGGCGACGCCCTGGAGACGGCGCTGAGGCGTGTATCGGAGGAGGTCCTCGAGCAGGCCCGGCAGGGTCTTGGCCGCGAGGTCGTGGGGGCAGTTCCGGGCAGGCCTGAGAGCGAGGACGTAGAGATCGGGATCGACAGCCGCTGTGATGAGATCCTGATCGAGTGCCTGTCGAGCGCCGGTGTCTCCGCGCAGGTCTACTCAGAGCATGGCGCAGACATTGTGGGGAGCGGAGAGCCGGAGTTCATTGTCGCGGTCGATCCCTTCGACGGCTCCGGGCTCTACCGACGGGGCATACCCGCGGAGTGGTGGAGCGTGGCAAGCTACTTCGATGTCGCCGGCACCCCCCTGGGCGGCGCCGCGGTCGACATCCTCAGGGACGAGCTGTACGTCGCAGGCGAGGAAGGTGTGACGGTGGGGGCAGTGAACGGTGACGAGAGGGTTCCGGTCGCACCGTCCAGCAGGAGGTCTCTCGATGAAGGGGTGACGCTGGCGGCCTACCTGATGCAGCCGTCGTATCTCAATGAGTGGGTGGGCCGGATGAGGAGCCTGCTGGCGCGGTACCCGGAGCTGCGCGTATGGCCGAACGGAGGCGCGTGTATCTACCCATGGCTGGCGCGAGGGAGGGTAGACGCATACCTGATGTTCGACGAGCCTCGTTCGGAGGTAGACCCAGGCATGGGGTTTGCGGCTAGATCGGGAGTGACGCTCTTAGAAGCTAGCCCGGATGGAGTCCTCGCGGAATACAGGCTTTCTCCAGGCAATAGTGACGGGAGAGCACCGCTCTTCATAGCCGCGTGTACAGAGGAGCTGGCCCAGGGCATCGTGGCAGGGCTAATCTGAAGTGGCGAGGCTTCAGGCACAGCAGAGGGGAAGCAGTGACTCCATGCTATGTGTAACGGCCTGAAGGGTCTCCGGGTGACCCGTAGTCGAGGGGTCGGTTGGGCCTCACAGCGGAACAGACCGAACCAAGCAACGCCGCCAGCGAGTCTCCATTTCAGGAGGGTTAACTCGCTGGCAACCCGGTTGTTTGGCCATTCACTTGACTAGAGAAGGTCAGGAGTTGGAACCGCTCCTCCGCAGTCTCCTCTGCCGCTTGCCGCCTGGAGACAGCCAGAAATAGATCACGTCATCCTTTCGCTTGATGACGATCTCCTTGCCCACATACGCGGCGGCTTTCCCAATCCTCCGCCTAAGAGCCGTGGGGCTTTCGCCGTCTTCGGAGACCTCCAACTTGCCGGCCTCACCATCCTTCAACTGGTTCAAATAGCCGAGATATTCGTTCATGATTTCGGCGCGCTTGCCGGTTGCCGAGTCCAATTCAGCCCGAGTCTGAGATATCTTCTGAAACTTCGCCATTCGCGAGTGTCCTCCCAAATGATTTCCTATCAAGATTACTACAGCTTACGGGAATAGGCAAACGGGTGGTACCCAAATCCACCGCCTAATTGGAGAAATGTTATTTTCTGACCTCTCGGTTGGGCCGGTGGGGGCGTCGATTGGCGACTGACGGGGTTAGCAGTGGTTTGGCGGGGCCGATGGTGGACGTATGAGGGTCTTGGGGTGCTGATTTGCCATGCTTGCGTCGATTTTGAGCCGTTTGGCCTCGTAGGAGGACGCAGCATCCCTATGACGGTTATCCACGTCGCTTGTCCGATAGGCGGATGTAGATAAGCTAGTTTCAGGTTGAGGGAGGGCCGTGAGCCAGCGCCGCTATTCTCCGGTGTGCCCCGACCAGCAGCGGGAACGATGGATGGCCTCGCGCCAGTCGGATCAGCAGCTTCCTGGCATGGTAGACCACTCGACCGGCAAGGTCGATCAGAGCGAAGCGCACCGCCTTGAGCCGCTTGGTCACCCACTCATCACCCAGCGCCAACTGCTTGACCGCCGAGTTCAGGTTGAACGCCAGCACCGTTATCGCCCACCACGCTGCGTTGGCTCCGAACTGTCCCGACGGCAGTCTCCCGCCCGCCAGGTCCTCCTTCAGCACACTATGGACCTCCTCGCCTTTCCCGCATCTCTCACGGTACCACCGCACAACCTCGTCTCCCGGAAGCTCCCGGTTCGTCACTATCCCGCTGATCTTGTACCAGCCGTGGTTCGGCATCTGCATGACCGGAACCGACAGCTCAAACTCACTCTCCATGCCCGGTAGCGGCGGTCGCCTCAGAGGTTCTCTGACGGCTATGAAACGGTAGGCGGGACCCTCCTTGTAGCGACCTAATCGACTGGACATGAAGCCCACCTCGGCCCACTCCTGCCCCGTCTCCACCTCGAACTCCCCCATCATCCGGGGCAACTGACGCCACTCGCTCTCTTCCACCAGCGCCGCCTCATGCTTGAACTCGTCCGTGACGCGTACCCCAATCGCGAACTCGATCACTCCGAACCGTTCGTCTCTCCCCTCGGCGCAGTACTCCAGAAGATCGTTCTGGTAGCCTGCCGTGTCGGACCGCAGCATCACCCGCTCCACTCCCTCGGGTACGCACTCCAACGCGTCTCGCAACACTCGTAGCTGCTCAAATCCCGCGGGAACGTTGCCGTCTCTGAACTCCGAGTGGACGACCAGGTCCGCCTCGGCCCAGTATGTCGTTAGCGGCTGATAGGCTTTGAATCCCTTGTAGCAGTAGAGCGCCTCCTGCTTGTGAGTCTCGACCAGCGTCGCGTCCATGTCCAGTGTCGCCTGCCTATGCCCAACGTGGCCCCGAACGAAGCCCACCATCTCGGCGTTGACCTTCCCAAGTCCGTCCAGCGCGTCGTTGGCCTGGGGTATGAACGCCGTATGAGGCTGCCTCGCCTCCTCCTGGGATGCGTCGTGGAACTGGCTCAGATACCGGAACACCGCCGATGGAGACGGCACATAGCGGTGTCGATCACGCCGCCACCGGTTGCGCTCCGCCCTGCGCTCCGAAGCTCGCTGCCGGTGGGTCTCCACCCTTCCCAACATCCGGCCAAGGCCCTCGTCCGCCTCCAGCACGCGAAGGTCGTCCACCCCTTCGCCGCCCGCCAGGTTCAACAGCGTCAGTGAGGTGACCATCTGACGGTCCGTCCAACCCTGGCCTCCCTCTCTGACCCTCACGTGGCGTCTGATCGACTCGCCAAGGCCGATTGCCTCGGCCATCTCCAGGTAGACTGCCAACCCCGATAGCGCCGTCATGCCCCCGACGCGGTTCTCTGCCCTGTACTGGAATGGTAGGACTCCATGTTGCATAACAACTGCACCTCGTTGGTGATGGTTTGGGATTGTCACTTACCATCTTAGTCAGCTTTGCAGCTGACTCCAACGAGGTCTTCTTCTTGCTTTAGGCGGTGGATTTGGGTGGTAGCAGGGCGGAAAGACGGGTTCCTAGTGGAGCCACATAAGTGCGTCGAAGCTCACCCAACATCGCTGGCGCCGACCCGGTCGTCTTGCCAGGCTTGGCGTCCAGCATAGTAGTCACCACGCTCACGAACGGTCTCCATGGATGCCCCGGTACGGGCCATGTAGAGGAGCATGTCTATGCTCCGGTCCTGGTCCCTGATCCATCCCGGGAGCCGGGCAGTCTCCGAAAAACCGGCGTCATGGACGAGCTCTCTGTGCTGTTCATCCACGTCGGCAACATGGATCTGAATGATTCCTATGGAGAGTTGGCCCGCCACCTCCAACATTCGCCGGAGTAAGTCTCTTGACTGCGAGAAGTATGCCGGACAGACACGGAAGGAGAGCGTAGCCACATGCTGTTCGTAGTAGGTGTCGATCCTTTGTAGCGCCGCAAGTCCCACTACCCTCTTGGCTGGACTCTCCAGTACGAGGACGCTGCCGCGCCGTCCCCTTGAGTCGGTCATCAGCTGTGTGAAATGGCGCTCGAAGCGCGTGTCCCTAAAGCTGCTTGTGAGGTAGTCCTTGATGAGCCAGTCCGGCTCCGGGTGATTGTAGAGCAGGGATGCGCGGGGCAGATCGCCCCAGACCGCTTCGCGAACCCGAGCTGTCCCGGCATGGGAGAAGTAGGAGGCAGCGAAGTCGTGCGCGCCCGGAGCGAGGTACATCATGCCGTCCCCGACCGTGTACCAGAAACCATGCTTCTCGTAGAGAGACCCGGCGATGGGGTTCGTCGTACATAGGAGCAAGGCGCTTCCGCCATCGGAGCGAAAGTCTGCTATCAGCGTGGCTAACAGGAGGGATGCTATGCCCTTCCGGCGGTGCCGTTCGTCCGTCTCGACGAACTCGACTAGCCCGACGTCGCGGGTGTCCACGGGCGTGTAGCAACCCATGCTGCCGACAACTTCGCCATCCATCTCGGCGACGAAGTAGCGGGTGCTGAGCGTGTCTGACATTGCGCCGCCTAGGAGCTCGTCGCGAACGTGGGCCCAGCAGCCCACCTTGTCGGCGTACGGTCCCATCGGCGGGCTTACAAGCCTTACCGTGACGGACTCCCCGTTGCGCAGTGTCACCCTCTTGGCGGACATTCAGGGGACTCCCTGGTCGTGTCCTGCGACCCGATGGGTGTGCCGAGCCGGCGTTGGGCTACGGAGGGAGTGGCGACGCTGACCTGGGGAGTGCGGCCCAGTCACCAGGCGACGAACATCGGCATGACGACGTGGACGTACCTGTCGTCTCCGACCGGCCTGACGACGCCCGGGCTGGAAGGGCTGGTGACCTCCAGGGCGATCTCCTCGGACTGGAGCACGTCTAGGACATCTATGACGTACTTGCTGTTGAAGGCAATCTTGGCGTCGTTGCCTTCTATCTGCGCGTCGACGTCTTCCGTGTGCTCTCCAACCTCTTCGGCCTTGGCAGCGATGGTCAGCTTGCTGCGCTCCTCTTCCGAGCTCCCATCCACCGCCAGCCGCAGTATGCCGCTGCCGTCGCGAGCGAAGATCGCCGCCGTCCTGGTCGCCCTGGAAAAGTACTCCCTGTTTACGGTTGCCTTGGTGTCGAAGGACTGGGGAATCAGCTGGGAGTAGTTCGGGAAGGCCCCCTGGAGCAGCTGGGTGACGATCTCCGTGTCGGACAGCCGGAAGAGTGCGGAATTCTTAGACGCGCTGACCGTAAACTCGACGTCCTCGTCTCGCCCGGCGACGAGCCTGCTGATCTCCCTGAGTGCCCTTGCTGGAATGATGAAGCCCAGGTCTTCGGCCAGCGGCTCGGCCAGCTTCCCCTTGTATACGGCCAGCCTGAAGCCGTCTGCGGCCGCGAAGGTCGCTTCGTCGCCCTCTATCTCAACCTTGATGCCCGTCAGCACCGGCCGGCTGTCCTCGGTGGCGGCTGCGAACGCCACGAGGGTTATGGCGCGTTCGAGGTCCGAAGCTGTGATCCTGCCCACTACGCCCTCGTCGGTCGTCGGTATGGGCGGGAAGTCGTCCGCGGCGATTCCGTTGAGGTTGGCGTCGACTCGCGCACACCGGAGCGCAAGACCGGCCGAGTCTTCACCGATCTCCAAGTCTATGCGCTCTGCGGGAAGGGAGTTGACGAAATTCGTGAGGAGTCTCGCCGGGGCGGTAATGCCGCCCTCTTCTTCGACCTGGCAGCCGATCCACGTTGTGATGGCTATCTCGGCGTCGGTGGCGGCCAGCTTCAACCGCGACCCGTCAGTCTGGATCAGGACGTTTTGCATGATGGGGAGAGGACTCCTCGTGGCCACGGCCCTGCCAACCACACCAAGCCCGCGACTCAGGTTCTCCTGTAGACAAGACACCTGCATTCAACCTACCCCCCAGTTGATTCTAGGCCTAAGTATAGGTTTGAGACTATAGATGGGTCAAGTACCACATCCCGTGATTGGCGCTCAACCAACCCCCCAGATATTGTGTATGAACAGAGGGGGATTTCGTCCCATTCGATCTGGCCCACACGTGGTCTGGCAGAGAAGGATCTCTTTCGTGCTACAATGCTGGAGTGACCTGTGGGGACGCGTGGTTTCGACAGGGGACTGGTTCCGTGGGATTGCAGGCCGGGGCGCCACCCACCTCGCAACAAGGTGGCACCACAGTAACTGGCAACGAAGCATTGCCCGTCGCTGCCTAAATAGGCAGCGCGTTCACCGCACTCCTTACCCCGAGGGAGGCGAGTTGAGCGACGCAATTCGGGGTGCTGTCCGGGTGACGCCGATAACCGGGACCTAAGACAATCGGCTGGTCTTCGCGAGGCCCCGCCGGCCAGGGCCAGCGAAAGGCAAGAACCAAGTGCCGGCTATGCCTGTAGCAGATCTCAGCCGGACAGTCCTTTGGACGGGGAGTTCGACCCTCCCCCGTCTCCACCACACCACTTTGCCCCGAGCCGTGCGTTCACTGCCGCCGATTTCCTCCCATGTTGTAAGATTCACGCCAGCAGGCTCTCATCCATGTTCGCTGCAGTACCCGGGCCGGATCTGATCATCGACTCCCCAGACACTCGCCAGTGGAGGCACCAACCATGAAGACGTATAGAGTGGCGATACTCGGTTGTCGCGGCAGGGGAACGGCGGCAGCACGCGCCTACCACATGCACCCTCGAACGCAGATAGTCGGCCTGTGCGACCTGGTCCAGGAGCGCCTCGACACACTTGGGGATGAGCTGGGCGTGGGTGCCAGGTACGACGATCTCGATGCCATGATCGTCGAGACTAGGCCTGACATCGTCGCAATTCCCACGGCCACTGAGTTTCACCATGGCCTGTCCATGCGCGTCCTGGAGCACGGTGTCAACATCGAAGTCGAAAAGCCCATTTGCGTCGACCTGGAGCAGGCGGACGAGGTGACGGCTAAGGCCTCCGAGAAGGGTGTTCGGGTGGCGGTCCATCACCAGACCCGGTCTGGTGGGTTCACTCGGGCGGCGGCCCGGGCGGTGGAGGACGGCCGCATCGGCAGGCTTCGGCAGGTCAACGCCAGCGGCAAGGGTTACTACGGCGGCTACGGGCTGATGAACATCGGCACGCACTCGCTCAACTCTATGATGAAGTTCGCCGGACGCTGCGGCCGGGTCTTCGCGACCGCGATCACGGACGGACGACCGATCACGCCC
Organism: Dehalococcoidia bacterium; assembly: GCA_965209165.1. Classification (GTDB taxonomy): domain Bacteria; phylum Chloroflexota; class Dehalococcoidia; order Lucifugimonadales; family CAJWER01. The sequence goes on along the minus strand of CBDBQI010000003.1, from coordinate 279,068 downwards.
GACGGCGTGGTCCCCTCGCCCAGCGGAATGGGGACCATCGCCGGAGAGTCGATCACCGCACACCTGGAGTTCGACGAGGGTGTGACCGGCACCCTGCTGCAACACCGGATGCCCGTCGTCGACCCGACGGGGCACGCACTCGACATACTGGGCACCGAAGGCCGCATCATCCTGAATGCGACGCGTGGTGCTTGGCTGCTCGAGGGCGCTTGGTTCCTGCCCGACGGGGAGCACGACGCATGGCAGGCTCTCGCAGCCGAAATCCCTGAGGGCTACGAGGTGGGCGGCAGTGCGAACCTGGACGACTACGGGTTCGTAGAGGAGTACGTCAGAGCGCTCGACGAGGGGCGCGACCACGAATCGAGCGGCGATGAGGGCAGGCACGTAGTTGAGGTGATGATGGGCATCTTCGAGTCGGCTGCCTACGGGAGGGCGGTCGATCTCCCCCAGTCCGAGCGCGACCATCCGCTTATTCGATGGCGGCGGGAGCACGACTTGGGGGATCCGGAGCCGATGCCCCGCCCATACTACGAGTGGCTGGAGGCGGAAGACCGCAGGCTGGGCCGGCTGTAGCCCGCCAGACCTGCTCGCCTACCCGAGGTCTGACTCGGTCTCTAGCTCCGCCTGCAGCTGGCGGGTGCGGGCAGCGTAGCGGGTCAATTCCGCCTGGCGTTGAGCGCGGGTCGTGTCCAGTTCCCGCCGTGCCTTGCGGACGTTCCTGATCTCGCTCACTATGGCCCAGGCGGCGAAGATGGGCCCCAGGACGATGCCGACGATGGTGAATGCGCCGAGGGCGAATCTCAGGCCCGTGGAGGCCGCTATCGACCCGCCGGTGCCTCCAAACGCGGCCAGCCTTGGTAGGAATGTCAGAATCCTGACGATCACCGGGCGCAGGATGTTCATGATCGGCGCACCGAAAGTTCTCCACACCGCGCCGGCGGCGAAACTTCCTGCGTGGCGGCCTATGATGCCGAGCCGAGAGTGCGGGGAGCCGTCGGCCAGGGTACGAGTACGCCGCTTCAGCATGCGGCGCCACCGTGGTGCCGGTGGCTCGACGGCCTCCGATTGCCCGGATACTCGAAGGACATCGGGAAGCTCTGGCTCCGGCAAGTCTAGCTGTTGGCAGAGGGCCAGCTGCCTTTCGAAGTGCTGCCGGACTTCCTGCCGGTGGCGCGACTCCAGCTCATCGAGCTCGTCACGAAGCTCGTTGAGCCGGGCATGGCTCTTGAGCTTGGCGACGGTCTGGGCGACCGCCGAACCGCCGGCGACTGCCAGTGGCACCAGTATCAGTGGTAGAGGCATCTGCTGTTGATTGCGCCTGAGACTCCGCAGGCGGGACGTGCAATACCCGCCCGCCTAGATTCAATCTCTAGCCATTCTACCAAGTGGGCCCACGGAGTAAACCCTGCCAGCGTTGTCGCAGGAACGAATTGGCACTCCCAAGTACCCAGTCACTCTGGACCGTTTGGGAGTGCCGTCTACTCGCCTATGGTACGCCGGGCCTTGCAGCCTTGCCGCGCCCGCTGGGTCTGCGCAGCCGAGGCTGCAGGCCGGCGTCCTACTCGCTTATTCGGTGGGCCAGCCGTCCGGGATCTCGTTTGCCTGGAGTGCCGCGTTGATGGACGCGGCCGCCTCTCCGGTAACCCAGCCGCTCCACAAGTCCGCCTTGGTCTTGAGCCACCAGAGGGCGGCGTCATTCGTGCTCGCATCCGGGTTGGCGCTACTCCAAGCGGCGACTTCCTTGTAGACCTCGATGTTGAAGTCCCACTTCCGCAGCATCGCAATGACGTCAGGGGCCTTGACTGTCAGGTCGGGATGCACTGCGATTAGGATCGTGGCGTCCTCGTAGCCGCACGCCTTGGTGGTGAACCAGCACTCGTCGCTATAGGCGGGCTCTTCGAGCCGGACCAGGTCCAACAGAAGCGCGGGGTCGTTGGTACCCCACTGGTAGCCGAGCCAGGGCTCCTGCTTCTCATAGGCGCCGTACAGGTCGGCGTTACCTGCCGCCCCGTCGCCGGGATTGACGACATGAACGTGGTCCGATAGGCCGTATCCCGCGATCTGCTTTGCATTGACCTCTTCGCAGGCCCAGCCGATTACGCAGGACACCAGGCGCGCTTTGCCGCCCGTCTCGGCGGTGGCGAACAGTTCCTTGAACCTGTCCTCCTTCAGATCATCCACGCTGTCCAGATCAGGGTACTGCTCCTGCAAGTAGGCCGGGATCACGAAGGACGACTGCCAGTCCTTGCCTAGGCTCTCGCCTACGGAAATGACTTCACCGGCCGCCTGAGCTTCCATCCAGGCTTCGTCCTGGTTGGGCAGCCATATCTCCATGGTTACGTGGCTGTCGCCCCGGCGCAGTCCCTGGAACAGGGGCAGCGTGGCGCCGAAGACGACGTCGGTGGGATAGCCGTAGCCCTTGTCCACGATGTACTGGGCAATGCGGTCCTGGACTTGTGCGCTGGACCAGTTCAGGTCGCTGAAGATGATGGTCTCCTTCGGCGCTTCGGGCGCCTGCATCGCCATCATCGCGGAGTCGACGACCTTCTTGACGTCCTCGGCGGTCATCTGATCGCCCATCTGATCGGCGATCATCTTCTCGATTTCGGCCGCGCTAGCCCCGGTGTCCATGCCCATCATGGCCGAGTCGACGACCTTCTTGACGTCCTCGGCGGTCATCTGATTGCCCATCTGATCGGCGATCATCTTCTGGATTTCGGCCGCGCTAGCCCCGGTGTCCATGCCCATCATGGCCGAGTCGACGACCTTCTTGACATCCGCGGCGGTCATCTGATCGCCCATCTGATCGGCGATCATCCTCTGGATTTCGGCCGCGCTCGCGCCGGAGTCCACGCCCATCATGGCCGAGTCGACGACCCTCTTGACGTCCGCGGCGGTCATCTGTGCGCCCATCTCGTCCGCGATCATCCTTCGGATTTCGTCCGCGCTGGGCCCTGTATCTCTAGGCATAGCATCGTTCACGGCGGCGCCCACCATCTGCGCGATCGCCTCAGCCGAGACGGCGGTGGGCGCTGGCGCCGCCGCGGGCTCGTCGGACGCACAGGCTAGCGTCCCTGTGACCAGAATCGCCAAGAGCGCTACCCAGAACACTTTTCCTATCCTCATTGAAGTTATCATCGCCCTGTCCTCCTTCTTTGAGTCTCGAGTGTGGTTGGATGCTGGACTCTGGCGATAGCCCACCCACTCTGCGGCAACCATATCAGCTTTTCGCAATCGGCGCTAACCTGCGCTTCTCAGGGCTTCCTGCCGGCTGCGGGCCGCCGACTGGGTGAGGCGGTCTATTATGATCGCAAGGAACACGATAGCCAGCCCGGCAATTGCCCCGTTGCCAGGCTGGTTCTTCTGAAGTGCCCGCAGGACGTTGTCGCCCAGGCCGCCGGCGGCCACCATGCTGGCGATTGTTACCATTGCCAGGGCCATCATCGTAGTCTGGTTTATCCCGGCCATGATCGTGGGCAGTGCCATTGGTATCTGCACCTTGGTTAGGATCTGTGTGGGCGACGCTCCAAAAGAGCGGGCGGCCTCCACCGTCTCGGGGGACACCTGCCGTATACCCAGATTGGTCAGCCGTATCACCGGGGGGACGGCGTAGACGATTGTGGCGAAGATACCCGCCGGCTTCCCCAGACCGAAGAAGAGGATGCCGGGGAGCAGGTAGACGAAGCTGGGCATGGTCTGCATTCCGTCCAGGATGGGACGCATCAGGTTGTCCGCCATTTGGCTGCGAGCGCCGACTACACCCAGCGGGAGGCCGATCGATACCGCTATGGCGACGGCCACTATCATCAGGGCGACGGTGTCCATGGTGTTCGCCCACAGGCCCATGAACCCAACGAAGAGCAGGGCAAGGCATGTGAAGACGAGGAGTCTCCAGCGCCCAACGGCAAAGGAGAGCAGCGCGAGACCGACCACGACGGCCGGCCACGGTACCCATTTCAACACCCTCTCGATGTTGACGAGTGCGTGGGTTACCGCCGTGCTCAGCCCGTCGAACAGCCAGGCGCCCTCCCTCGTCATCCAGGTTACGGTCTCGTCAATGGCGTCGCTGGTGACGTGGCGGACCGTCCTGTCCAGGGTAATGGAGCCGTCTGTGGAGGTCCGTTGTGACACGGTGGTGGGGAACTCCATCTCCGATCCCCAGATCAGGAGGCTGGCCAGTAGCACCAACCCTAGTACCGCCACGCCTGCCGCCCAGAGATAGAGGGGTGACAGGGCGTACAGCTTGACAAGCAGAGGCGATGATCCCGCGTCGGAGCCTACGTCCTGGACCTGGGCCATGTCGAGCCTCCTAACTCCTGTCGGAGATTCCAGTGAGCAGCGCTCCTCTGCGAATCTCTCCCAGCAGGCTTCCGCTGTCGCCAACTACCGCAATCGGGTGCTCGGACTGCGCCGCCAGCGGGATGAGCTCTTCGATGTAAGTATCGGGCCCTGTGGTCAGCGCCGGTGTGACCTGCTCTCCTTCGAGGGAAGCCTTCCCTTGGGTCGCAAGTTCTTTCGCCCGCTCCTCCGTCAGGACCCCCCACAGCTTGCGGTCGCGCGCTATCAGGAACACTGCGTCGATGCCGTGACTGTCCATGGTGTGCAGCGCCGCGCGAGGACCCTGCCACTCGTGGACCACGGCGTCGGGTTCCTGCATGATCGCCCTCGCCTGGATGACCTTGGCCCTGGAGACGTCACGAACGAACTCGGTGACGTACTCATCGGACGGCAGCGTCACAATCTCCTCTGGCGAACCCTCTTGTATGATCTCCCCGTCCCGCATAATCGCAATACGATCGCCCAGCTTCAGGGCCTCGTTCAGGTCGTGCGTTATGAAGACGATAGTCTTGCCAAGCCCCGAGTGGAGCGAGACGAGCTCATCCTGCATCTCCCGGCGGATGAGCGGGTCCAGGCCGCTGAAGGGCTCATCCATCAGCAGCACTTCGGGATCGACGGCCAAGGCCCTCGCGAGGCCGACCCGCTGCTGCATGCCGCCGCTCATCTCCCTGGGATAGTAGTCCTCCCAGCCCTTGAGTCCGACGGTCTCGATGGCCTCCGACGCCGCTTGGTACCTGTCCTCCTTCTCCATCCCCCGTATCTCCAAGCCGTAGGCAACGTTGTCGAGCACCCGGCGGTGGGGTAGGAGGGCGTAGTGCTGAAAGACCATGGCGGCCTTGCTGCGGCGAAATTCCATGAGCTGGTCCGGCGAGTAGGTCAGAATGTCGTCGCTCCCAAAGTAGACGTGCCCCTCGGTGGCCTCTATGAGCCTGATGAGGCAGCGTGCCAGGGTCGACTTGCCGCTGCCGGACAGGCCCATGACTACAAACACCTCTCCGGCTCTTACCTTGAAGGATATGTCGCGGAGCGCCAGGACCAGGCCGAGTTTCTCTTGTATTTCGGCACAGCTCCATGAAGCCAGGGCTGGGTCCAGCGCTCTTTCGGGGTTGGCGCCGAACACCTTCCAGAGATTCTTTACCTCTATCTGGTGGTTCGGCTCATCCATAGCAGACCGTCCTAACGTAGCTTAGTGGCTCCGTGCCCTAAGCTATACGAGACAACTCCGGCGGGTCAAATTCGCAGGCAGGCATCTCCATCTCTAGCTGGGATGCAGGGTTCAGTGTAATGACACCACTACTTGGTATCCCCGCCGCCGGTGGCAGCCTGCTATGATCATCACCCGAAGCGGCCGCATTGGACGGAGACACTCAATGATCCCGGACTGGGTCACATATCCCGAAGAAAACTGGGTGGAGATCTCGCCCGAGGACGTCGGCCTGGACCCAGATGGCTTCCGGGAGTTCGTGGATGGGCTGGACGTGCGGGAGGCCGCATTCGGCGGGGAGGACCACAGCAACGGCAGGTGGGGCGCGGTCCTGAGCCGCGGCGGCTACCTGCTCAAGTCTTGGGGAGACCTGCACTACCGCACGCAGACGGCCTCGGTCGGCAAGGCCTTCGCGTGGGCGGCCTTCGGCTTTGCCGTGGAGGATGGGCTCGTCGACCCGGACGCGCCGATTCACGAGACCTGGACGGGCGAGGGAGAGCTGTCCCACCCTCACAAGCTGATGAACGCGGGCCACCACGAGAGGCTGACCTGGCGTCACCTCCTTGGCTCGCGTGAGAAGAGCGAACACTACGGGGGCTTCGCCATAGAGCTTGGCATACGGTGGAGCGAGAAGCGCCACGGCCTTGAGGAGGCCGACGCAATCCCCGGCGTACCTGAGTGGGCAAAGTGGACCGGCGACCCCTTCTACGACTGCTACTCCCACGTCGAGCCGGGCACGCAGGCCATATACAGCAGCGCCGGTTACTGGAGGCTTGGCCAGGCTCTTACGGCTCTCTGGGGCCGAGACCTGAAGGACGTGCTCGACGAGCGGCTCTTCTCCAAGATCGGCGTCCCGCCAGAACGCTGGGAGTGGCCAGCAGGCGGCTGGATCAAGGACCAGAAGTACCTCTACCCCACGATTCCAGACGCCTACACGTACCTGGACCCGCCGTACGACATAGGAGGCCACGCCGTCCGCAGCGCCCCCGGGTGGGTCATCATGAGCGCATCCGATCTGGCGCGCTTCGGACACCTCGTTGCCACAGGCGGCATCTGGAAAGGCGAACGTGTCCTGGGGCCCGAGTGGGTGCGCGGTCACAGCGGCGGCAACAAGAGCGGCACGAGCGGCGAGGGCAGGTACTACACTGCGATGGGGGTCGTGACAACACTCGGGCTCGACCACGCCCATGCGACCGAGACGAAGAGCTTCATCCCCGAGCAACTCTTCACAGAGCCGCCACGCCTATAGGCAGGGTTGCTACCTGCTACAATCATAGTTTCGTCCATCCTCAGATTCAGCGAGGCTGCCCCAAGGATGATGTGGACTGAGACTTTGCGTAGTGCATGGGCGCTTGCTGTGTTCGCATACCGCACCTTCGTGGCGCCGTGGCCGCCGTTCACCATCTTCATGGCGGCCTCAGCCGTCGTCGCGGCAGTGACGCCGACGGTGATCGTGCGAGCGACCAGCGGGTTGATCGACGCGATCACGAGGTCCGTGGGACCAAGCCCCGATGAAGCGCCGTTAGGCGAGCTCCTGGGGCCGGTGCTTCCCTGGCTGGTCCTATTGCTTGCGGCGCGAGCAGTCGAGGGTCTGCTCCAGCTAGACCCTCTCCACCGGTTCCTCGGACAGAAGCTCGGACTAAGGAGCATGCCAAGGCTGGAAGACCTCCTGTACAAAAAGGCCACGAGCCTCAGGCTGGAGTGGTTCGAGTACCCGCGCTACTACGACGGACTCCAGCGCGTGGCGGAGCCCAGGGGCCCGATGAACGAGATGGAGCAGAGCTGGCAGCTGCTGCAGGCGCAGAATGTGCTCGTCACCGTGTTCCAGGCGGCGGGCGTGCTGATAGCCCTCTCGGCTGTCCACTGGAGCTTGCCGCTGGCCATGCTTACGGTTAGCGCAGTCCTTCTCTTGTCTCATGGGGTTCAGGTCAGGCGGTACGTGAGCGTGAACCGGTCGCAAACGATGGCTCGCAGGAGACAGGAGTACTGGCGCAGTCTGTTGACCGAGCGCAGTCCGGCGCCGGAAGTGCGATTGTTCGGCCTGGCCGACCACATCAGGCGATCGTGGCGCAGCACGACGGACGCGATGCTGAGGGAGCAGACTGCCCTGCGCGTGAAGAACCTGTCCCTCATCATTCCGTCCTCCCTGGCAACTGTCGCCCTGTTCGGGATAGTGCTGTTCTCGCTGGTCTGGGCAGCGAACGTGGGCGCCGTCACGGCGGGCGGGGTGGTCGCATATGTCTACATCACCTGGACCTACATAGGCAGGGTCTCGGACCTCCACTGGCGAATCCGCTCGCTCCAGGAGTTCGCAGTCAAGCTGTCGTATCTTCCGGAGTTCCTGGCTCTAGGACAGACCGATCGGCAGGGAGGCGCGCCGGCGCCGACGAGCACCCGCGAGGGAGTTGAGCTGCGCGACGTTTCCTTCACCTATCCCGGCGGGACCGCCCCGGTCCTGTCGTCCATCGACCTCGTGATCCGTCCCGGCGAGACGGTGGCGCTCGTGGGTGAAAACGGAGCCGGCAAGACGACGCTCACCAAGATCCTGCTGGGGCTGTATCAGCCAACCGCCGGAGTCGTGACTGTGGACGGCACTGACCTCAGGGAGATCGACCTCGAGTCGTGGAGGGATAGGTCCGGCGCAGTCTTCCAGGACTACATGACCTATGCGTTTACGGCGCGGGAGAACATCGGGATGGGCCGGATAGACGAGCTGGCCAACACTGAGGCCATACGGGATGCCGCGGTCCGGAGTGGCGCCAACGACGCCATCGAGCCCCTGCCCAAGGGCTACGAGACACTCCTTGGCAGGGAGTTCGAGGATGGCCGCGATCTGTCGAGGGGGCAGTGGCAGTCACTCGCCATAGCGCGCCTCTACCTGAGGGACGCGGAGCTTCTCGTCCTGGATGAACCCACCTCCGCGCTCGACGCCCTTGCCGAGGTGGAGGTCTACCGCCAGTTCCTCGATCTCTCGAGCGACAAGGCAGTCCTGCTCATATCCCACCGGCTGGGTTCGGCGCGCCTGGCCGACAGGGTCGTATTTCTCATGGACGGGGAGATAGTCGAGCAGGGCGCGCATGACGAGCTCGTCCAGGCTGGCGGCGCATATTCCGATCTCTTTGCGATGCAGGCGGAGTGGTACAGATGACCGGCACACCTACCGGCGCGCCTGCCACGCCCATGGACTCGATGGTAGGGCGATGGAGGTACCTGCCGAAGCTCGTAGGACTCCTGTGGAGAGTCGCGCCCTCAGACGTGGTCCTGATCGGCGTTCCTTCTCTGGTTTCGGGCCTCGTTCCACTTGCGGCCGTACTCACATTGCGGGGGCTGGTGGACAGTACCGTCGACCTCCTAACTGGTGAAGGCGCGTTAGGCACCGCCCTGACGTGGGCAGCGGCCCTACTGGTCATCTATCTGGTTGAGAACGTGCTCGGCGAAGTGCGTGACTGGCTGTCCAGAGAAGTCCGCGACCGAATCTCGGCCCGGGTGGAAGAGCGTCTCTTGGACCGTGCGGGTACTCTTTCCTTGGCTGCCTTCGAGTGTCCAGACCTGTACGACCAGCTTCACCGCGCTCGTCAGGCCTTGGACAGCCGGCTCGACTCCACCCTCCACGCGCTCTTCAGGTCTCCCTCGCTCCTGGTGACAGGGTTCGGCGTGCTCGTATTCCTCGCTACTGCACACCCGGTCCTTCCGCTGGTGCTCCTTGCGGGGCTCCTGCCATTCCACTACGTGACGCTCTCGCTGTTCAGGAAGGTGTGGATACTGACGCGGGCCCAGACCCAGTCGGAGCGTGTGCTGACCTACCTCAGCGACCTGATGACCAAGAGAGACGCGGCCGCTGAGGTGCGCCTGTTCGGGCTGGGCGATTACCTTCGGGACAGGCGACGGGAGCTCTCGGCCCGCCTGCGCCTGGAGCGGTACGAGTTGTCCCGGGAGCACGCCGGACGAGGCTCTCTCATGAACGTGACCGACCAGGTCGCCTATGGTGCCGTGATAGGCGGCGTGTGCCTGATGATCCTCCGGGGGAGCCTCACTGTGGGCAGCTTTGCGGCTTACCTGTCGGCGGCGGAGAGGTTCCGCCAGACGATGTCGTTGTTCGGCTTCTACCTGATGACCCTCGACGCCGACTTCCGGTACCTGGCCGACCTGATCGACTACCTTGAGATCGACGACCCGGACTTGTTGGAGGCTGCACCTCACCACGCCACATCCCAGGCCGGCGCGGGGGCGCCGGTGCGGTCGTCTGCAGCCTGGCATGACACCTCGGGGATCAGATTCTCAGGGTTGTCGTTCGCATATCCGGGCACCGACGTGATGGTCCTCGATGGGCTGGACCTGGCCATCGCGCCCGGCGAGCGGATAGCTCTTGTGGGAAGGAACGGAGCAGGCAAGTCCACACTGGCTCGGCTGCTGCTCGGACTCTACCGCCCGACGGCGGGGAGCGTCATGGTAGGGGGTGTCGATCTGCGCGACATGGACCCATCCGAATGGCGCAGTCGCGTGGCCGCAGTCTTCCAGGACTACTTCCGCTTTGAGCTGACGGCGAGGGAGAACATCGGATTCGGCGCTCTACCTCGCATGGACGAGCGGCCTGCGATCGAGTCTGCCGCCGTCAAGGGCGGCGCCGACGGGTTCGTGAGGGAGCTGCCCGATGGCTACGAGACCATGCTGGGCAGGTCGTTCGACGAGGACGGCCAGGACATCTCCGCCGGCCAGTGGCAGAGGCTGGCGAGCGCCCGGGCCTACTTCCGTGAGGCATCCGTGCTGGTACTGGACGAGCCGACGGCGGCGCTGGACGCGAAGGCCGAGGTGGAGGTGTACAGGAGGTTCAGGGATATGTCGCAGGGCAAGTCGGTCCTGCTGATATCCCATCGGCTGGGCTCAGCCAGGCTCGCAGACCGCATCGTCTTCCTGGAAGGAGGACGCATCGTCGAGCAGGGCACCCATGACCAGCTCATGGCCCTGGGCGGCGCATACTCGAAGCTCTACTCCATCCAGTCTGACTGGTACCGCTGAACGGGAGCCCGCGCAGCAACCGACAGTCCATTGAGATTGGTCGTCATGGCGCGATAGAATCCGGGCCCCTGGAGGTGAAGCCGTGAGCGCTACCGGACAGCCAGTGAACATTCGCCTGGACGTGAAGATTCCCATGCGGGACGGCGTCCTGCTGTCGGCCGACATCTACACGCCGCCCGGCGACGGGCCATTTCCCGTGCTCCTTATCAGGACCATCTACGACAAGCAGCAGGAGCGGTATGTCGAGTGGTCCGAGCGGTTCGTAGAGGCCGGGTATGCGTGCGTGATGCAGGACTGCCGCGGCCGCAACGACTCCGACGGCATGTGGGAGCCGTATATACACGAGGCGGACGACGGGCACGACACCATCGAGTGGATAGGCGAGCAGCCCTGGTGCGACGGCAACGTCGGTATGTACGGGATCTCCTACGTAGGCTTCACCCAGCACCAGCCGGCGAGGCGGCGCAGCAAATACCTGAAGGCAATCGCGCCCATCGCGTCGCAGCAGGACAACTTCGGCCACCAGCGCGTCGACGGCGTGCTCCAGCAGCACGTGGCCCAGTTCTTCATCAACATGGCCGGCCGGACCAACAAGCGGTCGTCGACCGCCCTGATGAATTGGGAAGAGATATACAGCCGCCTCCCGCTTGTGTCGGCAGTGGACGACATCGTCGACCTGGAGTTCTACCGCGAGGTCGTCCGGCACCACACGTTCGACGACTTCTGGAAGTCATACTCGATGCGGGACAAGTACGGCGAGGTCGCCGTTCCCGCCTATCTGATTACCGGCTGGTACGACAACCTGGTCCACGAGACGTGCAGGCTCTTCCAGGGCTGGACGGCCGGCGCCAGGACCGAGGAAGCCCGGCGTCTCACCAAGCTGCTGATCGGACCCTGGAGCCACCGCAACATCGGCTCGAGCGAGCGCTTCGGCAGCGTCGACTTCGGAGGCAACGCCTTCGTGGACATAGTAGACGAGCAGGTCAGGTGGAACGATCGCCGCCTAAGGGGAGTCGACAACGGCATGGACGACGAGCCCAAGGTCAGGGTGTTTGTCATGGGCGCAAACCGGTGGCGCACCGGCGACACGTGGCCCCTGGAGGGCGTCGAGTACCGCGACCTTTACCTGCGGTCGGAGCGGGGCGCGAACTCGATCCACGGCGACGGCAGGTTGAGCGACGATGCGCCTGGCGACGAAGCCCCGGACCAGTACACATACGACCCCAACGACCCGGTCCCCACTATCGGGGGCCAGTTCATGATGATGGAGATGGGAGGACCCGCTGATCGCCGGCCCGCTCAGCGTCGGGACGACGTGCTGGTCTACGACTACGGGCCGCTGGAGGAGGACCTGGAGGTGGTGGGGCCCGTAACCCTGGTCCTACACATCTCGTCGAGCGCGCCGGATACCGACTTCACCGGCACGCTGTCGGACGTCTATCCCGACGGCAAGGCGGTGATGCTGACCGAGGGCATCGCGCGGGCGAGGTTCAGGGAGTCTATCGAGGAGCCGGAGTTGATGGAGCCCGGTGAGGTCTACGAGATAACCGTGGACATGTGGGAGACGGGCAACCTGTTCAAGGCGGGTCACACGATCCGGCTGGAAGTGTCGAGCAGCAACTTCCCGCGCTACGAGCGCAACCAGAACACCGGGTCACAGCCGGGACTCGACGCGGATGTGGCGATAGCCAGACAGTCCGTATACCAGGACGGGGCCCGGGCATCGCGCCTAGTTCTGCCCGTCATGCCTCGGGGCTGAGTCGAAGGTCGGAGACAGTTGATGGGCGTCCCCTGGTTGGGGTAGCCCGGCCTGTGTGCTACCGGTTCCTTCGTCGGCGGATGCGTCGAAGGCTCCGGGCCTTGTCGAGGCGAGCCTGCTCGCCCTTGGACCGGAAGAACCGGCGGTTCCTCAGCTCCCTCAGCACTCCAGACCGCTGCATCGACGACTGGAACCTCTTGAGGAGCTGCTCCCCGCCCTCACCTTCGCGCAGTGTGACGAACGCCAAATCTCAACCCTCCGTGAACTGTTGCCGTCAAGTATAGCCCGTGCGGTGGATACCGCGCCAGTGCCTATACCTATTCAATTGATCGTACTGGGGCAGCGCTTTGGGAGGACCTGCAGTTCTTTTTTCTGGTGGCGGCTTGGCGCAAGGGCCTGAAAGTGTGCAAGTCTTCCCGTGGACCGGGGTCAGCAGACCTCCCTTGTGACTGTGTCTACATGGGGATTCCCAGCCCCAAATATAGGAGGCTGCTCTTCGAGGGCGCACACATGCTCTAGTTGACATTAGGACGTGTAGAAGATATGAACATACTGCCAGACAGAGATGTATATCACTACACTACTTCGCATTTGCTGGAAGCAGATGTCAGGGAGCTTTCCGGTGGAGCGGCGGGCCTCAGAAGCCTGGACCGTGCTGGACTTACCGATTCAGGCGCCACTAATCCTGGGGCTGACCACATCGCTTCCGCTCCTAATCGCAGCTGGCGGGCTAGTGCTGCTAGGACGTTTCGGGACCCAGGCCCATGCCCAGTCTACGGTTCCGGACATACCAGTCATCTCGGGCTACGAGGACGACACCGGCGTTCAGGGCGATCGCATTACCAGCGATGATATGCCGACCCTGATAGGCACGGCCGGACCCAACCTGAAAGTCCGTGTATACAGGGTCGCCAGGGTCCTGGGTGAAGCGAACTCCGGTATGGACGGATCGTGGAGCCTTGCTCTCGGTCGCTCGTTGCCCGATGGTCTGCACAGCTTCACCGCGACCGCTGCCGACGATGAGGGAAATGTCAGCAGTCGGTCCGAGCCCTACGTCTTGACTATCGATACGACCGCTCCGGACAGACCGGTCATAGTCCGGTTCGATGAAGACACCGGGCTGCTCAAGGACAGGACCACCAACGACACAACGCTGACTTTGACGGGCAGGGCGGAAGCCCACAGTAACATCGGGGTCTCCGGCAACGGCAAGAGGTTCGGCTCAACCGCCACTGATGATCTTGGCGCCTGGAGCTTCGTAACCGCCGAGCTGGAAGACGGCCATTACAGGATGACTGCATCAGCCACAGACGCGGCGGGTAATGTCGGCCGAGTTTCGGAAGCCCTCATCGTCATAGTCGATACCGAGCCGCCTCCCAAGCCGGTGATTACCGGCTACGGAGACGACCGTGGCCCACAGACTGAACCGTCGACCGACGATACCACTCCGACGCTGAGGGGCACGACCATTGCGTACGCGGTTGTCACGTTCTTCGACGGACTCACCAACATAGGCACTGCCGATGCCGACCACAGGGGCGACTGGCGCTTCGACGTGCCCGAGCTCTCGCTCGGGGTGCACTCGTTCACCGCCAGGGCGACCGACGATGCCGGCAACCAGGGCCCCGCTTCCGATGTCTTCCGGCTCGCTATAGGACCAAACACACCGCCCTCGTTCGAAGAAGGAGAGGCTGCGGACCGCTCGGTTGCCGAGGATGCCGTAGGCGGTGCCCAAGTCGGGTCTCCCATTTCGGGGACTGATCCCGACGCAGGCGACATACTCCGCTACACACTGGCGGGCGCCGGCGACTCACCGTTCTTGATCGACTCCGGGACCGGACAAGTTAGCCTATCTGCTCGACATGGGCTCGATCATGAGTCCATGCCGGCGCACACACTCACGGTAACCGTCGCAGACGCGCTCTCGGCCTCGGACATCATCACGGTCAACGTTTCGGTGACGGACGTGGACGAGCCTCCTCCAGCGCCTTCAGAGGCCTTTTCCTTTGGGCCGGACATAAACGATAGCCCGGATGGCAGGCTAAAGTTGCTTTGGATCGAGCCTACCGTGCCGGAGGGTGTCCCCGACATCAGCACCTACGACGTTCGCTACCGGGAGAGGACGACACCGGAACCGGAATGGATGGAGCTTGGAGATGTCCACACGGAAGTTGCGTCAGCCACACTTGGGCGCCTCAGAGCCGTCATATCCAACCTCAAGTCCAACACTCCGTACGAGGCGCAGGTGCGCTCGGTGAATCACGAGGGTGCAAGTGTCTGGGCGCCGGAGAGTCCCGTCCAAGCCTCGACAGCCGCAGCGCGGCTCACAGTGGCCTTCAGTGCAGACGCGTACCTTGTGCAGGAGGGGTCGACCGAGACGATAGCAGTGTTGGTCACACCCGCTGCTGACCGCGACGACGAGGTGGAGGTCGCTGTCAAGGGGGACGGCCTGACTGTATCGGGTCTCGGCGCAAACGGTGTGCTGGCTATTCCTCGTGGCAGTGAACGCGTTACCTTCAGAGTTACCGGAGTGAACGATACTGATCTGGACGACGCCACGGTAGATCTTGTACTTACCACGACGAGCCTGAAGATCACGGCCAGCGAGCCTAGTAGGGCCTCCGTAACCGTAGTAGACAACTCACTTGCGCCTGTTCCGGTGTCTACACAGACAGCGACGCCAACGCCGACAGCCACGCCGACACCGACGCCTACGGCAACGCCAACGCCTACAGCTACGCCGACTCCCACGTCTACAGCCACGCCTACCCCAACTCCAACGCCGACACCGATGCCTACAGCAACTCCGACTCCCACGCCTACAGCAACGCCAACGCCGACGCCAACGCCTACAGCAACCCCGACTCCCACGCCTACAGCCACGCCTACCCCAACTCCAACGCCGACACCGACGCCTACAGCAACTCCGACTCCCACGCCTACAGCAACGCCAACGCCAACGCCGACGCCGACACCGACACCTACAGCAACTCCGACTCCCACGCCTACAGCAACGCCAACGCCGACCCCTACGCCGACAGCGACAGCGACGCCTACTCCAACTCCAACGGCGACACCTACTGCCACGCCGACAGCGACGTCCACACCAACTCCAACGGCGACGCCGACACCGACGCCTACAGCAACTCCGACTCCCACGCCTACAGCAACTCCGACTGCCACGCCTACAGCAACGCCGATGCCAACGCCGACGCCGACGCCTACAGCAACTCCGACTCCCACGCCTACAGCAACGCCAACGCCGACACCGACACCAACGCCTACCCAAACGCCAACAGCGACACCTACAGCGACGCCGACCCCAACTCCAACGGCGACGCCGACCCCGACAGCCACGGCAACCCCGACAGCCACACCGACCCCTACGCCGACAGCGACAGCGACGCCTACTCCAACCGCGACACCTACTGCCACGCCGACAGCGACGTCCACACCAACTCCAACGGCGACGCCGACCCCAACTCCAACGGCGACGCCTGCTCCGACCGAGGTCCGTGGCGAGATCGCGTTCCACTACGGGAGAGGGAACAACACTGAGACTTTCCCCCTGAACGAGCGAATTGAGTTCTACCTCCACGAGCCCGCCCTGAACAGGTCCAGATTCGGCACAGCCATCTGGACGGCCATCCCTGCGGGGGTGCCCGCGAATGAGCGGTGGAGTCTGGCGACAGGCGACCCGCATCCATCGGCATTCGCCCTCACTGACGCCGGCGAGTTCGACAGAGACATCCCGTCAAACACGCCCCTAGCACTGACTCCATCGCCGACGGCATGGGTCGACGGGACCCTACAACTCGTCGGCGATCTGGACCAGGAGGACGGCAGCATCTTCTTGGTCTATGGTGTCGATGCGGGGAGTACGCTGGTGGTCATGTTCTCCTTCGACATCGTCGACACGTACACGGCGGAGAGCCGTCTCGTGAAGGTGACCAGCACGTCAGATGCGGATGGCGAGTGGGTCGCCTTTTCCGAGATAGCCGGCACGGACGACGCTGCTCCCCACGCGTCTTCGGGTCTGTTTAGGGGAGACGTTACGCCGGGCACGGATCGGTCCGCCGATGCCTCGGGGGACGGCAGTGTCTGGGTGAAGGGGGGCGACGAGCTCACGATCGCCTATTACGGAGAGGGCGGAGCCGAAGTCTACTCCGACACGGTCACTGTCGGGAGGCGCGAGCCGACGAGCACGGGCACGCCTACGCCTACGCCTACGCCAACGCCAACACCGACGGGCACGCCTACGCCTACGCCGACGAGCACGGGCACGCCTACGCCAACGCCAACACCGACGGGCACGCCCACAGCGACGCCGACAGCGACACCTACGCCAGCAGCGACACCTACTGCCACGCCGACGGCGACCCCAACGCCCACCCCAGCGCCACCGCCTACAGCGACACCTACCCCAGCTGCCATACCGACGCGTTCGCCAACTGCCACGTCGACGCCACCCCCCGTACCGGCGCCTACGCCGATCGTTGCTGCAACACCAACGCCAACAGCTCTGCCAACCCCTACTCCAACAGCTACCGCTTCCTCAACTTCGACCATAACGACCGCAGAGACACCGACGCCCATGCCGACCGCGTCACCCAGACCGACGACGACAGGCACGCCGGCGCCAGCTCACTCCCCGACGCCGACAGCTACGCCGAGACGGACCGCGAGATCGGCACCTGCGCTGGCTCACCCAACTCTTGATGGGGCGGCTACTCTGCCACCAACGCCGGCTTCGACTACCGCGTCTGTTCCAACAGCCACCCCTGTCCCAACTTCGACCGTAGCGGCCACAGCGACACCGACGCCCATGCCCACCACGTCACCCAGACCGACGACGACGGGGATACCGGCGCCAGCGCACTCACCGACGCCAACCGCTACCGCCACGCCTAGACCGACCGCCAGACCGGCACTTGCGCTGGCTCGCCCAACTCTGACCGCGGCTGCCACTCTGCCACCAACGCCGGCTGCGACTGCCGCGTTGGCTCCGAATGCGACACCCGCGCCCGCAGCGACGCCGACGGCCACGCCCAGACCGAAGTCGACGAGCACGCCCATACCCAGTCCAACGAGTACGCCCACACCGGAGGCGACCAGCACGGCCACAGCAGTGGCGGCGAGTACGCCTACGCCAGCGGCGACCGCCACCCCCGCTTCCACACTGATTTCGACGGCGCCTCCTCCCGTCTCTCCGATGCCGTTGCAAGCTGTGTCTGCCGTCGATGCGAGCGGCGAGGAGGCGAACGGCGGCGGTGGGGCGTGGTACGAGAGCTGGACGCTCGCTGTGGGAGCTTTCGTGGCGGCCTCGCTTGCCGTGGGGCTGCTAGGCCGGGCAAGAAGGACGGACAGGCACGCGAGTGGTCTGAAACAGGAAGCCAACTGAATCGACAGCCGTGCGGCCTTGCTCTCTGGGGCCAGTCTGCCTACAATGGATAGTCAGTCGGGGTGTGGCGCAGTCGGTAGCGCGCGTCGTTCGGGACGACGAGGTCGCTGGTTCAAGTCCAGTCACCCCGACCACCATTAGATAAGCGACCGCACCCGGAGTGCGGCTTGCGGCCCGAAATCCCAGGCCACTGGGCTACCTTTCAGACAGTTCCCAGGGCGGCCCTTGCCGCAGACAGCCCAGGCGGTGGCGTATAATGGAAGCAGGGCCTGGATACTCGAGGAGCGGAGAGGCGTGACAGGACAGATACAGCTCGGAGCCATCTTCCCACAGACGGAGATCGGCTCCGACCCCTCGGCGGTGAGAGACTACGCCCAGGCCGCCGAGTCCCTCGGATACGACTACATCCTGGCGTTCGACCACGTTCTGGGCGCGAATCCGGCGAGCCGCCCCGGCTGGCGCGGGGTCTACAGCCACCAGGACGCCTTCCACGAACCCTTCGTGCTGTTCGGCTACCTGGCGGCTGCCACGGAGCGCATCGGCCTGGCGACGGGCATCATCATCCTGCCGCAGCGGCAGACGGTGCTGGCGGCCAAGCAGGCTGCGGAGGTGGACGTTTTGAGCGGGGGACGGCTTCGGCTCGGGATCGGCATTGGCTGGAACGAGGTGGAGTACGAGGCCCTCGGCGAGGAGTTCGGGAACCGCGGAAGGCGCTCGGAGGAGCAGATCGACCTGATGCGCGCCCTGTGGAAGAGCGAGCTGGTTACTTTCGAGGGCCGCTGGCACAGGGTGACCGACGCGGGGATCAACCCGCTACCGGTGCAACGTCCCATCCCTATCTGGTTTGGCGGGAGCGACGACCGGGTGCTCCGTCGAATAGCCAGGATAGGGGACGGGTGGATCTCCAATCTGCGCCAGCCGGATGACACGGCCAGGCGGATAGTCGACAGCCTGCGGGGCTACGTTGCGGAGGCCGGCCGCCCGATCGAGGAGGTCGGGATAGAGGGCTGGACGTCGATGCGCGGGGGCGACCCGTCCGGGTCCGTCCGGGCCTGGGCCGAAGTTGGCGCTACCCACGTGTCGGTGAACACGATGAGGGCGGGGCTCAGCTCCCCCCAGGACCACATCGACGCCATACGCCGCTTCATGGAGTCGGCCGGTGAGGTCCGCAGCAGGTAACACATGACTAACGGAATCCAGGAGTCCCGATGGGTCTGAGACGTACGCCGCTATACGACCTTCACGCATCCCTTGGCGGGCGCATGGTGCCCTTCGGCGGGTGGGACATGCCCGTGCAGTACACCAGCATCCTGGATGAGGCCCGGGCCGTCAGGTCGAGGGCCGGCGTGTTCGACGTCTCGCACATGGGACGCATGTTGATACGCGGGGCGGATGCCTGCGCTCTCCTGAACAGGGTGCTAAGCCCCGATATTCCGCAGCTCAGGATCAGGCGGGCGAGATATGGGTTGATATGCAACGAGGAGGGGGGCATCATCGACGACGCCATCGTCTACCGCCTCGGCAGGGAGCGGTACATGCTCGTCCCCAACGCCTCCAACGCCCACACGGTGGCTGAGTGGGTGGAACAGTGGCGCAGGCCGAGTGATGACGTCGAAGTCTCGATCGTCACCGAGGACCTGGCGATGATTGCCCACCAGGGGCCCGCGGCGCAGATGATGCTACTCTCCCTGACCGACCACGACGTCTCGACGCTCAGGCTGTTCCGGACGGTCGAAACAGAGGTCGCGGGGGCCAGCGCCATCGTGGCCCGCACCGGCTACACCGGTGAGGACGGGTTCGAGATCATGGTCCCGTCCGCCGATGCTCCCGCAGTGTGGCAGGCCCTGTGCGATGCGGGAGCCGCTCCCTGCGGGCTTGGGGCAAGGGACGTGCTGAGACTCGAGGCAGGACTGCCCCTCCACGGGAACGACATCGATGTCGGCGTGAACCCGTTCGAGGCCGGGCTGGACAGGTTCGTCCATCTCGACCGCGAGGAGTACGTCGCCAGGGATGCGCTGATACGCATCCGGGACGAGGGGCCGGCGCGGCGGCTGATCGGTTTCAGGATGGTGGGAAGGGGAATCGCCAGGCACGGCCACGACCTCTATTCGGGCGGCGAGCAGGTCGGCCAAGTTACCAGCGGAAGCTTCTCTCCTACGCTTGACATGGCTATAGGCATGGGCTATGTTCGAGAGGCATTTTCGGGCCTTGGGGACCCCCTGCAAGTGGACATTCGCGGCCGCATGGTGGATGCCGAAGTGGAAATGCTGCCCTTCTACGCGGAGCGGCAGGTCCCCATCCTGGCGCCCGTTGGCTGACCGATACTACTGAATCGCGGCGGGGCCGAGTCTTCGCCTGCACGGAGAACGAACGCATGACGAGCCCTGCCGACCGCAGCTATATCAAGGACCACGACTGGGTGCAAGTCGGCGCCGACGGCATGGCCGTGTTCGGGATTACCGACTATGCCCAGGACAGCCTTGGGGACGTGGTATTCGTCGAGCTCCCGGAGCCGGGAGCGGAAGTGTCCCAGTCCGAGACTTTCGGGGAGATCGAGTCGGTCAAGGCCGTGTCCGACCTGATCGCTCCCGTGAGCGGCACAGTTGCCGAGCGCAACGACGCTGTTGTCGACGCCCCCGAGTTGGTCAACGACTCGCCCTACGACGATGGATGGCTGCTCAAGGTGGAGATGGCTGACCCCAGCGAAGTGGATGACCTGATGTCCGCGGAGGAGTACGACTCGTTCCTGGCATCCGAGTCCTAGCAAGCTCCTCCGATGGACGGAAACTCCTTCACCTCACCGTACACTCCCAATACCGACGAAGACCGGCGGCAGATGTTGGACGCCATCGGCGTGGACTCCGTCGACGAGCTCTTCCTGGACATCCCGCCCGAAAACCGCAGCCCGGGCCTCGACCTGCCGCCTCCCGCATCCGAGCTGGAGCTGCGCCGGGAGATCGAGGCCATGGCCGAGATGAACCTTACCCCCGGCAAGTATTCCTGCTTCCTGGGCGCGGGCTCGTACCGCCACTTCGTGCCGGCGATCGTCCGCCAGATAGCTGGGCGCAGCGAGTTCATGACCTCGTATACGCCCTACCAGCCGGAGGTTGCCCAGGGAACGCTCCAGGCCCACTACGAGTTCCAGTCCATGGTCTGCCAGCTCACGGGCATGGAGGTGGCGAACGCGGGCATGTACGACGGGTCGACTTCGCTCGCCGAGGCCGTCCTGATGGCGACCAGGGTGACGAGGCGCGATCGCGTTGCCATTCTCGACACGGTCTCGCCGTATCTAAGGAGGGTCATCGAGGCATACGTAGAGGCGCCCGGGCTCGAGATAGACGTCATTAGCTCTCAGGACATCGATCTGCAGGACGATGTCGCGTGTCTGGTGGTGCAGCAGCCCAACTTCCTCGGCTACGTGGAGGACATGGCATCGCTGTCCGAGGCAGCGCATTCAAAGGGAGCACTGCTCGTGGTGACCTGCGATCCCCTTTCCCTCGCGATGTTCAGGCCGCCGTCCGAATTCGACGCGGACATCGTCGTGGCTGAAGGGCAGGCGCTTGGGGTGGCCCCAACGTACGGCGGGCCGTACGTCGGCTTCTTCGCATGCAAGCAGAAATACATGAGGCAGATGCCCGGGCGCATCGTTGGCAAGACGCAAGACACGAGGGGCAGGACCGGCTACGTCCTCACGATGCAGACCCGCGAGCAGCACATACGCCGGGAGACTGCGACCTCCAACATATGCACCTCGGTGGGGCTGATCGCCCTGATGTCTACGGTGTACATGGCGGGGCAGGGCAAGCAGGGACTCCGCCACGTCGCCGAGCTGTGCTACCACAAGGCCCACTACGCCGCGTCTCTTATCGGGGACATCCCGGGCTACTCCATCCCGCTCGCGGGCACGTTCTTCCGCGAGTTCGTGGTCGAGTGCCCCCGCCCGCCTGCCGAGATCAACGAGCGGCTGGTCGAGCATGGCATCATCGGCGGCCTGGACGTCAGCGACCAGGTAACGAACGGCATGCTCCTGTGCTTCACGGAGGTCAACTCGCGCGACGAGATAGAGGGGCTGGCGAGAGCCCTGGCGGAGGTCGGAGGAGAATCGTGAACAGCGAGGTCCTCGACGACGGAAGGCGCAGGCTGCTGATGGACCGCAGTGTGCCTGGGCGAGTCGGCACGACGATGCCTCCGCTCGACGTGCCGGTCCAGGAGCTTCCGTCCGGCGACATGCTTCGCGGCGACCTCGAAATGCCGGAGGTCAGCGAGGGAGAGCTCGTCCGCTATTTCTCGCAGATCAGCCAGTTCAACTTCTCCATAGACCATAACTTCTACCCGCTTGGCAGCTGTACGATGAAGTACAACCCCAAGCTGAACGACGAGATGGCAGGGCTCCCCGGCATGGCGGAGATTCATCCCCACCAGCCGCCGGCGACGGTGCAGGGCGCACTGAAGCTGATGTACGAGCTTCAGGAGCTCCTGGCCGAGATCACCGGCATGGCTGGCACGAGCCTCACGCCCATGGCGGGCGCGGAGGGCGAGCTGGCCGGGATGCTGATGATCAGGGCATACCACCTGGCGCGGGGCGACACGGCCCGCACTGCTGTCCTCATTCCCGACAGCGCTCATGGGACAAACCCCGCGTCTGCGGCTATGGCCGGGTATGACGTGGTCACGATTCCTACGGACGGCAACGGGAACACCGACCTAGACGCCCTCAGGGCAGCAGCAGGCGAGGACATTGCCGGGCTCATGCTCACCCAGCCCAGCACACTCGGTCTCTTCGACACCCACATTGCCGAGGTGATCCGCATCGTCCAGGACGCGGGTGGGCTCCTCTACGGCGATGGCGCGAACCTGAACGCGCTCCTGGGGCGGGTCAAGCCGGGAGAACTGGGCTTCGACGTAGTCCACTCGAACCTGCACAAGACCTTCACCCAGCCCCACGGGGGCGGTGGGCCCGGCGCGGGCGCAGTCATGGTTAACGAGCGGCTGCTGCCCTTCCGCCCGGCCCCTGTGGTCGAGCGCAGGGTCGACGAGGACGGGAACGAGAGCTACGAGCTCGTCTCTCCGCCACAGACCATCGGCAAGATGGGCGCCTTCCAGGGCAACTTTGGGGCTCTCGTGCGAGCCTACTCGTACATCAGGACTCTCGGCAAAGAGGGAGTCGCGGCGATCAGCGAGGACGCAGTAATCAACGCGAACTACGTGCTCAGCCAGCTCAGGGACTGCTACGACCTCCCGTACGACAGGACCTGCATGCACGAGGTCGTTTTCTCGGCCCGCACCTTTAAGCGGGAGCACGGCGTGTCGGCCCTCGACGTGGCTAAGCGCCTGATCGACTACGGCATCCACCCCCCGACTATGTACTTCCCTCTCGTCGTCGAGGAAGCGTTGATGATCGAGCCGACCGAGACCGAATCGAAGGAGACGCTCGACCACTTCATCGAGGTGATGCGGACCATCGCGCAGGAGGCGAGGGAGAACCCCGGGCTGCTCCACGACGCGCCCCACGACACGCCGAACACCCGCCTGGACGAGGCGGGCGCCGCCCGCCGCCCCAACCTCCGGTGGCGCCCATCGGAATAGCCGCACCTTCGGCTGAGGATCGTATGGACGTGAGCGCTGCGGGCAGGCCGAACTGGGCCAACCGCACGCTGTGGGCGGGCGACAACCTCGACATCATGCGGGGTATGAACTCCGCCAGCGTCGACCTCATATATCTCGACCCTCCCTTCAACTCCAGCAGGACCTACAGCGCACCGGCGGACTCTACGGCTGCTGGAGCGTCGTTCAGCGACACCTGGACGCCGGCCGAACTGGACCCTGCCTGGCGCGACGAAGCTGTGCGCCGGGAGCCGGCGCTCCGCGCCGTGTTCGATGCCGCCGCCCAGGCGCACGGCGTGTCCATGGAGTCGTACTTGGTCATGATGGCCGCCAGGCTGCTGGAGATGAGGAGGCTGCTGCGCGACACGGGGAGCATCTACCTGCACTGCGACCCCACCGCAAGCCACTACCTGAAGCTCGTGATGGACTGCGTGTTCGGGAAGGACCAGTACCGCAACGAGATTGTCTGGCACTACGGCAAGATGTCCAACCCCGGCAGGAACTTCCCCCGCAACCACGACATCATCCTGCGCTACACGAAGACCGGCGATTACGTCTTTCGCACGGTGAAGGGCGCTGAGTCCGAATACCGGACGCGATACGCGAGATACCTGACCGGCAACAGGGTGCTGTACGGCTCGGTACGTGACTCCAGGGACAAGCTAATTCTGCGTAGGGTCGAGCGGCTTGCCCGGGAGTTCGGACGCGACCTCGAAGATGGCGACGTGCTGTTCGACTTCGACCGGGAGTTCAAAGTCCAGTCGGACGTCATGTATGTACCCATCATCAAGGGCAACTCTTCGGAGCGGACCGGCTATCCTACGCAGAAGCCGCTGGAGCTGCTCTACAAGATCATCGAGTCGTCCACCAACGAGGGCGACGTCGTGCTTGACCCATTCTGCGGGTGCGCGACCGCGTGTATAGCTGCCGAGCAACTTGGGAGGCAGTGGGCAGGCATCGATTTGTCGCCGTTGGCCGGGAAGCTGGTCAAGCGGCGCCTTCGGGGACAGTTGGGTCTATTCTACGATGTAGTGCACAGGGCCGACGTTCCGAAGCGGACGGACATGGACCAGGCTGTAAGGTATTCGCAGGCGGGCGCATGAGCCGCCCGACCACAACAGGGGGGATATGACATGACTGCAGTAGACGACGTTCTCGTTCGGATGAGGGAACAGCGAAAGTCCGTACAGGAGAGGCTCCAGGATGTCACCGAGGAGCAGATGCTCGCGCCGACAACCTATGGAGAGCGCGATGTGAATGTGCGCTTCATGTTCTACAGGTTCATCGCCCACGAAGTGGAGCACACAGTCCAGCTCGCCAAAACCCTGCACATGCTGGGGGCCGCCCAGGGCGAGGCGCAACTCATCCTGAAGAGCCTGCAGGCGACCAGGGGCGAGCTGGAGGGAATGATGGTGGGCCTGTCGGACGAGGACCTCGACCGCGAACCCGCCGAGGGCGAGTGGTCGGCGCGCCAGGTGATCGACCACATCCTGCAGGTCGAGGAGGTCTACACCCGGCGGATAGAGCAGGGCATCGCGTCTGCCGGCTAGCGCTCCACCGGGTGGTCGAGCTGCGTGGGATATGCTCCGCGCCCTCGCTTAGAGGGCGGAGCTTGGAGTTGGACAACCTGCAGTCTGACTGGCGTGTCGCGCTCGTTGGGGCGTCACGGGGAATGGCGCAATGCGTTCTCAATGCGCCTTGACCAAGTTGCGGCCAAGCCTCTAGCGTTTACCTGGTTCAAGCTCAAGGAGCGCGCAATGCGGTCTCTAGATTTTCCTCCTGCCAGCCGCCCCGTGGCTATGGGAGCCAACGGGATGGTGTCATCTGCCCATCCACTTGCCTCGCTTGCCGGACTGCGAGTCCTGCAGCGTGGGGGCAACGCCTTCGACGCCGTTGTGGCCACGGCCTCGACCCTCAATGTGGTCGAGCCATACATGTCGGGGGTCGGTGGAATCGGAGTGGCGCTCGCGCACGTCGCCCGGGAGGGCAGGGTGCGCGCCATCGACTTCTCCGGCAGGGCGCCCCTCGCCGCTGAACCCGAGCGCTTCGAGGAGGAATCCAAGGACGACGGGATCCTCGCCGCGATGGTGCCCGGCAACCTGTCGGGCTGGCTCACCATGCACGAGGCGTATGGGTCGCTGGACCGCGAGCCCCTCTTCGACCAGGCGATCGAGTACGCTACCAACGGCTTTCCGGTCACCTACTTCAACAGCGAGGTCTTCGCCCTGTCGGCGGATATGATGCGCAGGTTCCCTTCCGCGGACATTATCTTGGGCAGCGACGACATCCCTCCGAGGCCGGGCGACCGCCTGACCATGCCCCAGCTTGCCGAGTCGCTTCGCACTATCGCGAAAGAAGGTCTGCCAGCGTTCTACGGCGGCGACCTAGGGAGGCGGATCGTGCAGGGCAACCGCGAGCTGGGAGGAATCTACTCCGACGAGGACCTGGAGAGCTACTCTGCCCAATGGCTCGAACCAATCAGCATTGACTACAAGGGCTACAAGGTCTACACGACGCCGCCGAACTGCAGCTCCTTCCAGGTGCTGCAGACCCTCAAGACACTCGAGGGATTCGGCCCCGACGACCGCCGCTTTCAGGAGGCGAGCTCGCTGCACCTTTTCGTCGAGTCGGCCAAGCTGGCCATCACTGACCGCGTTACCTGGGCCGGCGATCCTGACTACGTCACCGCGCCTCTCGATGGTCTGCTCTCCGACGGATACGCCGCGAAACAGCGGGGCCGCATCGATCCCGGCAGCGCGGCGATCGTCCCCGGCGAGCGGTACGCGACCGACAGACCCATCGGCGCGCTGACCCCGGGCAGCCCGCACGAGTTCGACGGTGGGATGACGACCCACTTCGCAGTCGCGGACCGGGACGGCAACGTCGTATCGGTTACCCAGACACTCGGCGGCGGATTCGGCTCCGGCGCGGCCGTCGGAGGCACCGGCATTTTCCTGAACAACATGGCCAGCTACTTCGAGCTGGAGGAGAGCAGTCCCAACCGCATCGGGCCGGGCAAGCGCGTCGACTTCGTTGTTGCGCCTACCCAGACGTTCCGCGACGGGAAGTTTTTCCTGAGCATGGGTACCCCCGGAAGCTGGGGCATACTCCAGACGACTCCCCAGTTCCTCACGAACGTCCTGGATCACGGGATGAACGTGCAGCAGGCCATCGACTCCCCTCGTTTCCGCGTGTCGACGGAGCGGAACGTCGACATGGAGGAACGATTCCCATTGCACGTGCGTACGGCTCTCGAAGGGAAGGGGCACGCCGTCAACGTCCTACCCGCCTGGTCGAGGACTGTTGGAGGGGCGCACGGGATCCAGTTCAACAAGGACTCAGGGACCTTCGAGGGCGGCGCCGACCCCAGGCGGGACGGCTACGCGCTCGGGTACTAGCGGGCGGTGAGCAGATGAATCGTGTAATAGTCTTCGTATTCGACGGACTCCAGTTATCCCAGGTCACGCCCGACCTGATGCCTAACCTGTCGGCGTTCGCCGCCTCGGGCGTGCGCTTCACGAACCACCACTCGGTATTCCCCACGGTGACCAGGGTAAACGCCGCGAGCATCACGACCGGCTGCTATCCGGGCCGGCACGGCTTGGCGGGCAACGAGTTCCTTGATCGGAGGTTCGACGCTGCGCGGGTCCTTCCCGCCCTCCGGGACGAGCTAAAGGAGATGTTCAGCGCGACCGGCAAGCTGCTCCTCGTGCCTAACCTTGCCGGGACGTTGGCGGCCCATGGCGAACAATATGTCGCCGTCGCGACCGGGTCCAGCGGAAACGGGTTCATCCACAACCCTCACGCCGCCGATGTGGGCGGCGCAACCATTCACCCTGAGTTCTGCGAGCCGATGAGCCTTCACGAAGAGATCCTGGCCAAGTACGGCGAGTGGCCCGGCTCGTCGCCCCTTCCTGCCGAGCCCCGCATCGCCCGCGGAGTGGAGGTATTCGCCGAGCGCGTCTTGGACGAGATGGACCCGGCCGCGGCGCTCTTCTGGAGCCTGGAGCCCGACATCAGCCATCACGAGTCGGGTGTGGGCTCTGACCTGGGCAATGGCGGACTCGCGGCGGCTGACCGGCAGTTCGCCCGGCTAATTGAATGGCTGGACCGCAAGGGGAGACTGTCCCGGACGGACATCCTGGTGGCGACGGACCACGGATACGGCACCGCGACGGAGATCGTAAACGCAGCCAAGCTGGTCGAGAAGGCGGGCTTTCCTCCCACCGCCGAGAAGGGTGGGGTCATGGTAGCCTCAAACGGCGGGTCCGTCCTCTATTACGTTGGAGGCCACGACCGGGAGACGGCAGACCGCCTCGCGGCCTGGCTTATGGCGAAGCGCTGGTGCGGCGCGTTGGTGGCCTCGGAGGCGTCCGGACGTCCGGAGGGTACGCTGCCTGCGGCCCTGGTGGGCCAGGAAGGTGAACGCGCCCCCGACCTCGCGATGTCATTCGCATGGGACTCGAAGCCGAACGTCGACGGCTACCCTGGGCGCATCTTCAACACATCCAAGGAGCCGGGACAGGGGAACCACGGGTCGATGAGCCGCTACGAGCAGAGGTGCGCCTTCATCGCGCGCGGCCCCAGTTTCAAGTCCGGAGTCAGCGTGGACACGCCATCCGGCAACGTGGACGTGATGCCGACGATCCTGAGGTTGCTGGGTATCGACCCTCTCGAGCCGCTGGATGGACGGGTCCTTGAGGAAGGTCTTCATAAGGGCCTGGAGACGCTTCCTCACTCGACCCAGACGCATTGGGGTGAGCGCCCTCTGGGCGGCAAGGCATACCGGCAGGCGATTACCGTGTCCACCGTCGGGTCGACGTTCTACGTCGACGAGGGGTGCGCCCGCCGCGGACCGCCGTAGCTGCCAGGTGAGCACCACGCCGACAGAAGGACTGGGAGCCGCCTCAAGGGGCTGGTTGGCGCGGCTCGTCATACTTGGTGCGCCCCTTGCGCTTGGCCTCGTCGAGGTATTTCACTTCGAGTCCCTGCCGTTCGACTCCGAGGGAGAGCTTGGCCCTTTCACCCGCTACCGGACTATCGCCCCGGTCGCCGAGCAGTGGCTCATAGTCCACCTGCTACAGGCGCCCCTGATCGCCCTTGTTGGGCTGGCGGTGTACCTGATGGTGCGTGACATCGCAGGCCTTCCAGGTGCAGTCGCCCGCGTCTGCATGGTGGTCTTCGTGGTCGCCTACACTGTTCTGGACTCGGTAGCAGGGATCGCCGTGGGCGTGCTCGTATCCGATGCGCGGGAACTGTCGCCCGCCCAGCTAGCCCCAGTAGAGCAGGCGATAGAGGACATGTGGAACCATCCCATAGCGGGCAACTTCTCCGTCGTCTCCTTCACCGGGGCGGGCGCCTGGGTAGTGGGCGTCATCGCTGCCGCCGTGTCGCTGCGCAGGTCGGGTGCACCCCGCGGCCCTGTGGCTCTTATGGTATTTGCCGCCTTCATATTCGGAGTGAGCCACACAAACCCTACTGGCCCCATAGGCATGGCGTGTCTGCTGATGGCATTCGCATGGATCGAGTTCTTCCCGCAGTCAACCCTGTCCCTCGGCGAGGAGGAGCCTCAGTCTGCCCCCGAGCCGGTCCAGCCTGAGCAGCCTGAGGAGACGGAGCAGACGACTGCCGACAGGCCGCGAAGGAGGCAGCGCAGAAGGCAGAGGCGCAGGTAAGCTAGCAGATTGCCCTGGCAGGCCGGGCAGGTCTGCCCTTGGGGTTGCTGCGCAAGAGGGCCTGTAAGCCGAGTTCTGTACCCCTGCGAACAAGGGTTTACGCCCGCTGGGCGGGCTTCGTCCCCATGTCCGCAAGGACGGCAACCATCTATCTGGCCCCGGCGTTGCCGCCGGGGTCGAGCGGCCAACCCGGGGACTGGTCGGGCGCCGTTGTCCCTCTATTTGGCCTTGCACCGGATGGGGTTTGCCCTGACCCCCGGTGTTACCACCGGGGCGGTGAGCTCTTACCTCGCCATTTCACCCTTATCCCGAGTAGTCGGGACGGTATGTTTCTGTGGCACTTTCCGTCGGGTCGCCCCGCCCCGCTGTTAGCGGGCATCCTCGCCCGATGGTGCTCGGACTTTCCTCCCTCCCGACGAATCGGAACGGCGGTTGCCCGGCCCTCTTGCGCTACACCATTGTAGTCCGCCTGGCAGGCCCCCGCCAGCGCTGGGATGGTTGCAGCCAGGGGGGCAGGAGTCAGGAGAAGACCTCGACCCGGTCGTCCTGCACGACGATCTTTGAGACCTGTTGCTCCACCAGGGCGCGCCGCTCCGGGAACTTGAGGTCGGCCCACTTGGCGAGCGCCTCGCCCACATCCACCTGGGCCGAGGAGGCAGCTTCGCGGGCCGCGTCCAGCTCAGCGATGTATTCGCCCAGCATCCGCAACGTAATATCCTCCCTTGCGGCGCGTCTCACGGCGTCGTTCAGGCGTCTCTCGGCATTGGCAACGTCGGACGCCCTTGCCTTCTCCAGCTTCTCGGCGTCTACTCCCGGCGAACTTCGGTTGGCAGCCGACCGCACTTCGCTCAGCACGGCCTCGTCGAGATCGGCTTCTCGCCAGGTGTGGTACCCACAGCGGCTCTGGTTGTTCCTAGCCTGGCACTGGTAGTACCGGTATGTACCGGACGCTGCCGAGCCGTCCTTCCGCTTCCAAGAGCGGCGCCTGGTCACACCCATCATTCCGTTGCCGCAGTATGCGCAGCGAGCGAGGCCGGACATCAGGAATGGCTTGGAGCTGTTGACCCGGCCGAAAGGACGGCGGGAACGGGCCGTCTCCTGGGCTGTCCTGAGGTCCTCCGGTGAGACGATGGGCTGGTGCGCGTTGGGACGGCGCATGCCGAGCCTCGTGGATATCCCGATATAGGCCGGGTTTCTAAGGATGCCTCTAACGCTAGCGACGCTCCAGCTTCCGCCGCTCCTGGTCACTAGCCCTCGTCGGTTCAGGTCTCGGACGATCTGCCTGAGCCCCAGCCCGTAGCGTGTATACATTCGGAAGATCATCCGCACTACCTGGGCCTCGCTGGGGTAGACCTCCAGCCGCCCGCTCGGACCGATCCTGTAGCCGTAGGGCGGCCGTCCCAGTGCGCGGCCCTGGAGGGCTCGGATGCTCATAGACTCCCTCACGCGGCTGCTGCGGTCCGCCGATAGACCCTCGAATCCGAATAGGTGAATGGCGTTCTGGAGGAGGTTGGGATACTCGTCGTCCATACAGGTCGCCTGTACGCCCATGTGGTCGAGGGCAGCCAGCGATCTGGCGACTTCCTCCAGGCCGTTTCCCAGGTCCGCCGACGAGGACACGACTACCAGGAAGTCCGTCCCGGCACGGTCTAGGTGATCGACCAGGGGCTGGAGGGCTCCTTGCCCGTCGTCCGTCGACTCGATCTCCAGGGTCGTGATGGGCTGGTGGAGATTGACGTGGCAGAACTCCTCGAAGCGCGCCCTCAGGGAGCCCGACGACTTGTCCTCGCGCTCCCCGAGCCTGAAGTATCCGATAGCACGCACGGGGCGAGCCTCAGGGCGCGTACAGTATGCGGCCGCAGGAGCTGCACTGGACGATCTGCTGTCCGCTGCGCGCCCGCTGCGTCTCCTGGGTCGTGAGGGACAGCCGGCATCCCTGGCATGTCCCGCGCTCGACGAGCGCTATGGCGCGCCCGCTCTTGCTCCTTCGCAGCGATTCGTAGAGGGGAAGCAGGTTGGCGGGCATCGTCGGCAGCAAGGCCTCCCTGTCGGCTCGAAGCGTCTCGATCTGGTCCACTGCCTCCTGTTCCTGCTCCCGCCAGGCGTTCTCCAGCCCAGGACGCTCCTCCTCGAGCTTGGCGGAGGTCTCCCGCGCTTCAGCCAGGACAGGCTCCAGCTCGTCCAGGTCGATCATCGTCTCGAGGAGCTGGTCTTCCGCCTCTTTCTTTCGGGCGGACGTGAAGGCGCGCTCCTCCTGCGCGGCGGCCAGCTGCTGTGGGTTCGTCACGCCGCCGCCGTAGAGCCGTTCATCCAGCCGCTCGAGGGTCTGTTCGACCTCTGCAACGAGTCTCTCGAATGCCCGACTCCGGGTGGAGAGCTCGCCGCTTCGCTTCTCGAGCCGTTCGAGCCTTTCGGCGGATACCTGCAACTCCGATCTGTCGGCGAGCTTGCTCAGGAGGGACTCCCGGCGGGCCTCCTCTTCCGCGAGCTTCAGGTCGATCTCCTGCAGACCGTAGAGCTGCTTCACTCCGGACATGGGCCTAGTATACCCCAAGGCCAGGCCACCGGTGACACATTGAGAGCGTGGCGGCTGAGGCGGCGTCGGGAGGGTCCCACAACCTGATGCGAGGGTGATTTCCCGTGTCGAATCCTGCATAATTGGACTGTACGGGAGCGGAGCAGTCCCCATGCGTATCGAGGCCGCAAGGCCAAAGACGAAGATCGTGTGTACGCTCGGCCCGGCAACCTCGACCGAAGAGACTGTGCGGTCGCTGGCCGAGTCCGGCATGAGCATCGCCAGGCTCAATCTCTCGCACGGCACCATAAGCGAGCATCGCAAGGCGCTCAGAGTCGTACGCAAGGTGTCGGCGGACATGAGTCTGCCCCTCGGGGTCATGGTCGACGTGCCGGGCATCAAGTACAGGACGGGCCCCACCGACCCCGGCGTCATCAATCTGGTTGCGGGCGACGACTTCACGCTGACCAGCAGGGACATGGTTGGCAGCGAGCGCCTCGTTTCCATCTCCCCTCCCGGCATCCACAGGGACGCCGCTCCTGGCCGCGCGGTCCTCCTCGACGACGGGCTGATGGAGTTGAGCGTGGTCGGCATCGAGGGCGAGGACGTCGTGTGCACGGTGGTAAGGGGCGGACGCCTCACGGAAGGCCGGGGCGTCGCCACGCCCGGAAGGTCCCCGTCTCAAGGGTTTCCGAACGAGAAGGCCATCGAGGCGCTCGAATTTGCCGCGGAGAGCAGGGCGGACTTCGTTGCCTTGTCCACCATCACCGGGCCCGATGACATCGCCGCGGCCAGGGTCGTCCTGGACAGGAAGGGACACAGCCCACTCATAATCTCCAAGATCGAACGGTCCGACGCGGTCGATGATTTCGAACAGATACTGGCCGTGAGCGACGCGATCATGGTTGCAAGGGGCGACATGGGCGTGGAGGTACAACTGGCCAGCGTGCCGGTCTTGCAGAAGAGACTGATCGCCCTGTCCAACCACGCGGGCAAACCCGTCATCACTGCCACCCAGATGCTCGAATCGATGATCCGCTCCTCCGTTCCGACGAGGGCCGAGGTCACAGACGTGGCCAATGCCATATACGACGGCACGGATGCGATCATGCTCTCCGGCGAGACATCCATAGGTCAGCACCCGGTGGAGGCCGTCAAGGTGATGGCCGACGTGGCCTTGCAGGCAGAGGCGGCCCTTCCGTACGAGAAGATGCTCGGTGAGAAGCTCGCGCACCTCGTGCCGCAGACAGATGATGCCATCAGCTACGATGCCTGCCGCACCGCGCTCCAGCTCGACGCTTCGCTCATAATCGCCTTCACCGAGTCCGGTGGAACTGCGGCCCGCGTCTCCAAGTACCGGCCTGTTTCGCCCATCCTGGCCATGACTCCCAGCGACGAGGTGCAGCGTCGCCTCACAATCGCCTGGGGTGTGGTTCCGATAGCGGCGCCGACGATTCGCACGGTGGAGGACTTCTTCGGGATGGGTGAGGACGCCGCCGTGCGCATTTGCGGAGCCGGCCAGGGCGACCTGGTCGTCCTCGTCGCGGGGCTGCCCATAGGCGTGCCCGGCGGGACGAACCTGCTCAGGGTGCTCACCATATCCGGTGGGGATGTCTCCGGCTGATGCTGCGGGTCTACGACACGCTGGGCAAGGGTCTCTCCACAGTTCAGCCGATAGAGGCTGCACGCGTCGGCATGTACACGTGCGGTCCGACCGTCTACAGGGACGCGCACATCGGCAATCTCAGGTCGTACATGATGGCCGACTGGATCCGCCGCGTCCTAGAGGTCCAGGGCATGTCGGTCAGGCACGTTAAGAACATTACCGACGTCGGGCACATGCGCCAGGAGGCGCTGGAGCGGGGAGGAGACAAGGTCATCGTGGAGGCGCTGGCCAGGGGCATGACCCCCCAGGACATAGCCAGCCACTACACGGACCGCTTCCTCGAACAGGAGCGCAGGCTCAACATCCTGCCCGCGGACGTCTACCCGAAGGCCACCGAGCACGTCACCGACATGATTGCCATGATCGAGGCGCTGGTGACCAGTGGGCACGCTTACGTGGCAGGCGGGAACGTGTACTACGACGTGTCGAGCTTCGACGACTACGGCAAGCTCTCCGGCAACACGGGAGAGCAGGCCCTCCAAGAGGCCGTCCGAATCGACCCCGACCCGCTGAAGGACGACCCTCGCGACTTCACCCTTTGGAAGCTCGGCGAGCCGGGACGCGACCTGGTATGGGACAGCCCGTGGGGCAGGGGATTCCCGGGCTGGCACATCGAGTGCTCGGCCATGTCGATCAAGTATCTCGGCGAGAAGTTCGACATACACACGGGCGGCGTGGATAACGTGTTCCCCCATCACGAGGGCGAGGTCGCCCAGAGCGAGGGCTTCGTAGGAGGGCGGGTAGTAACCACGTGGGTGCATGGTCAGCACCTGCTGGCCGACGGCGTGAAGATGGCCAAGTCCGCGGGCAACTCGTTCACGCTGTCCGACATCGAGTCCCAGGGAATCGACCCGCTTGCGCTCCGTTACCTGTGCATGACGGCTCGGTACAACACGCGTCTGAATTTCACTTTCGCGTCTCTAAAGGCGGCGCAGCGAGGCCTGCTCAGGTTGCAAAACCGGGTCTGGGAGTGGGAAAGGCTTAGTGGGGACAAGGCTGCCGATGAGGACGCGTTGCGCGACTGGGAGGCGGGCTTCCTCGAGCGGGTCAACGACAACCTGGACCTTCCGGGCGCCCTTGCCCTGACATGGAGCTTTGCTCAATCGGACTTGGACGTGCGCACGAAGCTTGAAGGCGTTCTGCGCTTCGACCGGGTCCTCGGTCTAGGCCTAAGCGGCGTCGCCTCCGGTTACAGAGTTGGAGCAGACATCCTCAGCGCGGTCGAACATAGAGAGAGTCACCGGCGCAGGGGCGAGTACGACGGCGCGGACGTGCATCGGGAGGAGATCTCCGGCTTGGGGTTCGTGCTTCAAGATGAGGGAGACTCGACCGCCACCCGGCCGAAGACCGCCTGGGAGATGCACGAGGAGGCTTGGCATTCGGTATCGTCTTCCGCTGAAGTCGAGTCCCTGGTCTACGAGCCCGATCAGGCGGACTTCACGATCGGCATGGTGGCTGGAGACCATGTGGACGACGTGCAGCGGTGCCTGCTAGGCGCCATGAAGGAAGCTGAGGGCCGAACGGTCGAGGCTATAGTCGTCGACAACGGGTCTACGGCAGATGTCGCCGAGTGGCTGGAGGAGCAGGCGGAGCGCGAGCCGCGCCTGAGAGTATTGCATACCGACCATGTTCTCGGAGAGGGGGCCGCGCGCAATATCCTGCTCAAGTCGAGCCAGGGCCGGATTGTAGTGCTTCTCGACACCAGCGCCGAGGTGACGGGCGATGTATTCGGCCCCATTGGCACTATTCTGGACGACCCTTCAGTGGGCGTTGCCGGCCCGTTCGGACTGAGAAGCACGGACCTGCGCCACTTCCACGAGTGGGAGGGGGAAGCTGCCGAGATGGATGCGATGCAGGCGTACTGCTTCGCCATCAAGAGGTCGTGCGTCCGCGACGTGGGACTGATGCGCGAGAGCTTCCGCTTTTACCGCAACCTGGACATCGACTACAGCTTCCACTTCAGGGAGCGTGGCTATCGAATCATGGCCGATCCGAGCCTGCCGGTGCGCCTGCACGAGCACCGTGCCTGGAGCGCGTTGACGGAAGAGGAGCGGGAGGAGTCGAGTCACAGGAACTTCACTCGGTTCCTCGATAAGTGGGGCGAGAGGCTGGACCTAGTCGTCTCCGCCCACGAAGAAGCCTGATGCGGGACTCCGGACACCTTCCACATCGGTTCAGGACCGCAGCTGCATACTTCGTAGCGTCCTGCGTGGCGGCGTTACTGGCCGCGTGCGGCGCGGGGGCTGAACCGACTCCCACGCCTATACCGAGCGTCGAAGCGGGGCCCGAGGCGTCGGGACGCGTCCTGGTCCTCGCGGTGTCGCCGGCCTTCGCCTCCGACCAGACCGTATTCGCGGGTACCGAGCACGCCGGCGTCCTGAAGTCCACCGACGGCGGCGAGACCTGGAAGCAGGTCAACGATGGCATATACGACGGCAACGTGCCCGCCATTGTGGTGTCCCCCGGCTTTGCGGCCGACCGCACGGTCTTCGCGGGAACACGCACCCGGGGACTGTTCCACTCAACCGACGGCGGCGAGACATGGAGCCAGAGGGGCGAGGGCCTTCCGGACGGCAACGTACCTCACCTGTCCTCCACCTCTACGCCGGACGGCCTTCGCCTCCTCACCGGGTCCAACATAGGAGGCGCGCACGTATCCCACGACAGCGGCGAGAGCTGGAGCGGCCTGGGGCTGGCCGAAAGCAACGTCCTGCTCACTGCGCCTTCGCCAGCATTCGACGCCGACCGTACCATATTCGCGGGCTCAGGCAGGGACGGCATGTTCAGGTCCACCGACGGCGGGGGCTCCTGGGAGGCGGTGAACAGCGGTTTGGGCGACACCTTCATCATGTCCATTGCGGTGTCGCCCCGCTTTGCCGAGGATCGGACCCTGTTCACCGGCACAAAGTGGCGAGGCATCTACCGCTCGGAGGACGGGGGCGACTCCTGGCAGGGCGCAAACAAGGGTGTGCTCAGCAAGAGGACGATGGCCCTGGCGATCTCCCCTGCTTTCGCTGAAGACGGTACTCTGTTCTCAGGGACCGTGTCGGGCGGGCTCTTCGTTACCAACGACGGTGGGGAGTCCTGGAGGCGGGCGGGGTACCAGGGTTACAGCGCCATAGATTCGATCGCGATATCGCCCGGCTATGCTTCCGACCGCACGGTGCTGGCGGGTTCTGCCGACGGTCTGATTCTGCGCACGACGAATGCAGGCGAGTCCTGGCAGGAGCTCTCGCTTGCCGATTGACGGTCGCCTGGCAAAGCAGTAAGAATAGATTAGAGGTGGAAACTACTGCGTATTACGAACAGGTGGCTAGGCGGAAGCATCCGGAACCCAGAGAAGAGTGGGTAGAACGTGTGCTAGCCGCTCCCTACCACACTGAGACTCAGCCAGATGGCAGGGTGAGGTACTACGGGTACATCCGAGAAGTAGACAAGTGGCTCCGAGTGGTAGTCGACGACGGCAAGCTGTTCAATAGATTCTTCGACCAGGGCAAGACGAAGGAGTGGGGCAGGCCATGAAACTGACCATCGACTACGACTCCGAAACGGACACCCTGTCCCTCTGGAACGGTCGTCCGGCAAGTGAAGGCCGGGACATTGCGGAGAGCCTGGTCGCCGACTTGGACGCTGACGGCAACATCGTGGGATTCACTCTGGAGCATGCAGGGGTATTGCTGGGGCCGGCGATCAGCACCTTGCCTGTCGATGATGCTACCAGGGTAGCGGCAGCACTGCGGACCGCACTGGACCGGATTCTGGAACCGGCCCAGACCTAGCTGGGAAGAGAGGGGAACCGGCGCAGAGCCGTGAGACTAGAAGGCAAAGTTGCGATGATCACCGGCGCCGCGAACGGCGTGCGGGGGAAGCTCATGGGCTTCGGAGGGGTTGCCGCGTGGCTGTTCACTCGTGAAGGCGCCAAGGTCGTGATTACCGACATCGACGAGGAAGATGGCGAGATGACGGCGCGCCAGATACGTGAGACGGGCGGCGAGGCCGTGTTCGTCAGGCTCGACGTGACGAGCGAAGGCGAGTGGGATGATGCAGTGAGGGCCGCGGGTTCCTGCTTCGGCAGGATCGATGTCCTCGTCAACAACGCCGGCACTTCCTCACGGACGACCGTGGAGGACACTACAGTCGAGATGTGGGACGGCCAGATGGAAGTACATGCCAAGGGCGTGTTCCTGGGCACCAGGGCGGTCATTCCCGAGATGCGGCGGCTGGGTGGCGGCTCGATCATCAACGTCTCGTCGATTTTCGCGATGATCGGCAGTCCGTCGTCGACGGCTTACCACGCCGCAAAGGGGGCCATTCGCTCCTTCACCAAGGCCGCTGCGGTCCAGTACGCCAGAGAGGGTATCCGGGTCAACTCGGTCTACCCCGGATACGTCACTACGCCCATGACCGAGAGGTACTTCACCGACGCGGACCTGGTTGCCCGCCGGACTGAGAGCGCCCCCATGAAGCGGTTCGGCACTGCGGAGGAGATCGCCTACGGGATCCTCTACCTCGCGTCCGAAGAGGCCTCGTACGTGACGGGCGCCGAGCTCGTGATAGATGGAGGCATCACCGCCCAGTAGCCTCCCGAGCTAACTCGGCCGGAGCCTCCTGAAGAGGCGGCGCAAGTCGCCTTCCTCCCACACCATCAGCACCGGGGTAGCTATGCCGACCGAGCTGTATGTCCCGACCACGACGCCGATCAGCAGCACCCAGAGGAAGTTCCGTATCGTCGGGCCGCCGAACAGGAGCAGCGCCAGAAGGGTGAACAGGAGCGTCAGGCTGGTGTTCAGCGACCTGCTCAGGCTCTGGGAGACGCTGATGTTGGCGTTGACCCTCAGGGTGCGGTTGGGATAGTTGGCGACGTTCTCCCTCAACCGGTCGAAGACGACGATGGTGTCGTTCACGCTGTAGCCGATCACCGTCAGCAGCGCTATGAGGAACATCGTGTTGACCTCGACGTCGAGGAGCACGCCGAGGATCGCGAACACGCCCACGACTACCGCGGTGTCGTGCAGCAGGGCGATGATGGCCGCCGTCCCGTACCTGAAGGGGCTCGGCATATTCCTGAATGCCCACCACACGTATAGGAATACGCCCACCGCCGCGGCGAGAATGGCATAGAAGGCGTTGACGACCGTCTCGGCAGCTACGACCGGAGAAACCAGGTCGAAGGACAGCACCGTCACGCCGTCGGGTGACAGCCTGGCCTGCAGGCTATCCACGAGGCTGTCCTTCTCCTCCTCCTGGAGCTCCTTGGTCCGCACGAAGAAGGCTTGATCGTCCATCCGCTGGACGATTGCATCCGCGTATCCCAGCGTCGTGAGCTCCGACCGCAGGTCGGCCTGCTGCACGTCTTCCGCGAACTGCAGTCCGGTAGTCGAGCCTCCAGTGAAGTCGATGCCGGGTTTGAGCCCGCCGCCGATTATCAGGAAGGCGATCCCGGGCGCTATGACGAGCGCCGAGACCAGGAAAAACCATGCCCGCTTGCCTACGAAGTCCAAGTCATATCACCTGTGTCCCACTCCCGTTACCGGGAGGCAGTGTTTCCGCTCTCCTATTCCGCCTGTGCCGTCTGCTGCCTGGGCAGGTCAGACGAGCCGCCAGGTACGAATACGACCAGCTTGCGGCTGACTGCAGTTGCGGCCATCAGCCTCAGGAAGGTCCGGCTCACTATGATCGCCGTGAACATGCTGATCAGCACTCCGATCGCGAGCGTGATCGCAAAGCCCTGGACGATGGTCGCTCCAAGCGTGTCGGCGAACCAGAAGAGGATCGCGCACGTGATCAGCGTCGAGAAGTTGCCGTCCCTAATCGCGGGCCACGCTCGGTTGAAGCCGATGTTGATGGCCGACAGCAGCGTGCGCCCTGCGCGCAGCTCCTCCTTCATCCTCTCGAAGATGAGGATATTCGCGTCCACCGCCATGCCGATCGAGAGGATGACCGCGGCTACTCCAGACAGGGTCAGCGTCACCGGCAGCAGCTTGAATACAGCCAGCAGAAGGGCTGCGTAGATCACCAGGGCCAGCGCGGCTATGAGGCCCGGAACGCGATAGTACGTGACCATGAAGGCGAGCACCAGCGCCAGGCCCACCAGGCCCGCGACGACGCTCTTGGCGAGCGAGTCTGCGCCCAAGATCGCGTCGATGTCTCGCTCCTGGATCAGCAGGATGTCCAGCGGCAGCCTCCCGCCTTCCAGGAGCAGTGCGATTTCGCTCACGCGCTCGAAGGTGAAGTCACGGCCCTCGATGTAGCCGACACCCCGGGTGATGGGCTGGTTGACCCTGGGAGCGATCAACTCCTCTTCGTCGAGGAAGATGGCGAGGAGGTCTCCCGTCCCGGCTATCTCCGTCGTTATCTCGCCGAACTTTCGCGTGCCCTCGGAGTTGAACTCGATGTTCACGATCGGCACGCCGGTCTGAAGGTGCTGTCCGGGATAGGCCCGGTTCAGGTCTTCACCTGTGAGGCCGATGTCCTCGTCGACCGCGCCGTCGAGCTCCCTGAACACCAGGACGGCGTCCTCCGCGAATCGCTCCATCACGTCCTCGACCGGCAGCGCGGCGTTGCCCAGGGCTATCAGGAACTTGTCCGTGTCCGGTACGTGCGTGATCAGGGGAGGCCCCGGCACCACGAAGAATGTACCGTCGGGCAGCGGCGCCAGAGGCTGCCATGAGACCAGGGCTGGCTGAGCGGTCTCCCCCTCCACCGCAAGGCTCAGGAAGTCCGGGTAGACCGCCACGCCGCCCGGATTGACAATCAGGCTCCCCTCCAGCCGATGGCTTAGCTCGACCATTGCCTGGGCCGCGTTCGGTTGCAGCTCCAGGAGCATTGCCGGGACAGCCGTGCTCTCGTCCACTTCGGGAGTGGGTGTGGCTTCCGGCTCCGGAGTTGCTTCCGCGGCAGGAGTCTCGTCCGCAGCCGGCGTCGCTTCGGAGGTGGGAGTCCCGTCAGCGGCCGGAGTGGCATCGGCGGTCGGAGTCCCTTCCGCGGCAGGAGTCGTCTCCGCCTCAGGCGTTGGCTCCGGCTCGGGCACAAGGGGGATGGCGGTCTTCGAGTCGCCGGGCCGGAAGGGAGGAAGCCCCGCGGAGTCCAACTCGCCTTCAGTAAGGATGGTCCCTATCTGGAACGATATTACCGCGTCGTTTGTGAGCCCGGGTATCTCCTTCTCCACTTCACGGACACGATGCTTGAACACCAGGCTCGCGGTCTCGCCAATCAACGCCTTTGCCCTGCCGGGGTCGCGTATGCCGGGAAGCTGGATCAGGAGACGATCGTCCCCCAGGAGCTGGAGGATCGGCTCGCCCAGGCCGGCGCTGTTCACGCGTCGCTCGATTATGCTCAGCAGCGCGTCCATCTGCTCGGATGTCGGCTGTACCGTCTCGCCCGTGATGGGGTTGACAGGCAGCTTGTCCTGGTCTACCTGGTAGACGAGGTGGCTGCCGCCCTGCAGATCGAGGCCCAGCGAGAGTCCCAGCAGCGTGTCGCCGCCGCGCTCGAAATTGCCGACACTGATGGTCTGAAAGCCGAGCCCCAGTCCGGCCACGACTGCCAGAATGACGATGAATATCAGGGTACTGGCGTATCTACGCACCCGTTCCTCCGGCCCGGAGTTCGCCGGCCAACAGGCCCAGCGCCTCCTCCCTTGTATTTATGCAGCCGCTGGAGTGCGCCTCTCGCACCACTTCCAGCATCTCTCCTACCCTTGGGCCGGGGGCTATCCCCAGCTCCCTCATGATGTCGTGTCCGTCTATCAACTTCGGGGGCCTCGCTGCCCCTTCATTTGTGGACTTGCCCCGCAGGATGTGCCTGGCAACCTCGCACCGGTAGTCCCAGTCGTCTTTTTCCAGGTCCGGTCCGCGCGCGGCAAGGTAGTCGGACAGGTTCAGGTATACGGTGTCGACTGCCGCGTCTCCCAGGTCCCTGTGGAAGCGGTAGACCGCTCTGCGGCTGGGCAGTTCGCCCATCGCCGCCATCTGGCCGGGCCTCAGGTGGTGCGCGACCATCGTGCTTGCGAGGTCGACTCCCGCCCGGCTGAATCTCAGCCTCCTAAGTATGTTGCCCGCGACCTCCGCCCCTTCGGTGTCGTGACCGAAGAACCGTATCCGCCCAGAAGGCTCTATGGTCTTGGTCGCTGGCTTGGATATGTCATGGAGCAATCCGACCAATTTTAGCAGATTGAGCCTGCTGTGACCGTCGCTCGCGTGCTGGGCAAAGTAGTCGAGGGCGTCAACTGGGATGTCATCGCCGAGAAAACCCGCGAACTCTTCGGACTGCAGGAGCCTTTCAACCTGCCCTGCCGTCTCTATGCAGTGGTCGAAGACGTCCCAGTAGTGCTCCTTGGGCTGGGCTACCCCCCTGGCCTCCTCCAGCTCCGGCATGATCCGGCAGAGCAGGTCCAGATCGTCCAGCTCCCTGAGCCACCGCGCTGTGTCCCTGCCGCCGAAGAGCCTCAGCAGCTCCTCCCTGGTCCTCTCCGGTGCAACCGACGAGATCAGCCGGGAGTTGTCCCTTATCCACCCGCGGGTCGAGTGCTCGATGCCGAAACCGAGCTGCGCGGTGAGCCGCACGGCCCTGAGCAGCCTTCCAGGATCGTCCCCGAAGACACCTGGGGAGAGGGCTCGGACCAGCCGTCTTTCGAGATCCAGGGCCCCGCCGTATGGGTCGATGGGAGCAGCGTCGCCCGTCAAAGGGACGGCCATCGCGTCGATGGTGAAGTCCCGCTGCGACAGGTCGTCCTCGATAGAGCCGCGGACCTGGCTAAGGTCTACGTATGGCTCGTCGTCTGCCGAGGTGAGCCTGAAGATGCCCCTGTCGGAGTCCAGCGGGTGGGCCTTCCAGCCGAGAGCGGCTGCGGCGTCGCTGGCTACTCGTCCGGCATCGCCAAGGACGGCGATGTCCAGGTCGAGGCCCTCCACGCCAAGCAGGCCGTCACGAACGGCTCCTCCGACAAGATATGCCTCGAGGCCCCGCGAAGAGAAGAAACGTCGCAGGGGACCCACAGATTCCGGCAGTAGCGGCGCGTGGAGAGCTATGGTAGGCGGCTCGGCTTCGGATACCTGGATCATGATCGGCGGTCGTTATCCTCCAACAGCCGCCGGCTCTTCCTCAACGATCTCAGGTGGAGCCTCGTTGCGAATCAATGACTGGTGGGCCTCGAGATGGTCGAAGTACAGGATGCCGTCCAAGTGATCGATCTCATGCTCGAGTGCCTGGGCCAGCAGTCCCTCCGCTCTGATGCGGAAGACGTTGGAATCTCGGTCCAGACCCCTGGCCTTCACCCAGATGGCTCGCGTAACGAACCCGTGAAACCCGGGGACGCTCAGGCAGGCCTCTTCGATCTCCCTCTCCCCCTCGCGGTGCACGATCTCCGGATTGATGTACACGCGGGGCTCCTCTTCCTCGGGAAGATGGATGACGATTACCCGCTGCAGGACCCCTATCTGGTTGGCGGCAAGTCCGACGCCGCCTACCTCGTGCAGCGTGTCGATCAGGTCGTCCGCCAACTGCTGCACGGACCTGTCGATCCTGCGCACCTTCTTGGCTTTGCGCCTGAGGGCGGGGTGAGGGAATTCCAGTATGGCTCTGACGGCCAAATCCAACGCTCCGGGAGGCGTCTCCGCGAGACGCGTTTCATTCGATAGCGCTTCAATTATATCTATGGCCCAAGCTGGGTGTAAAGCAGATGCAGGGCAGCGTCGTACGACTCTGGGCGGGTCCGGGCGCCTGTCCGCAGTTGGCCTCGCTACGAGATCTGGGTGCCGGGTGCTGCGTCCTTCAGGTAGTTGGAGAGGTGCTGGCGGAGGATGACCCGGGCTCTATGGAGGCGTGACTTCAGCGCGGAGACAGAGATCTCGAGTGCCTCGGCCGCTTCCGCGTTCGAGAGGCCTTCCACGTCTCTCAGCACCACGGCAGACTTGAGGTCCGGCGCCAGCAGGCCGATGGCTTCCCACAGCTTGTCCCTCAGCTCCGAGTCCGCGGCTCCACGTTCAGGTACCTGTGACCAGTCCACGATCTCCACGTCGTCCAGCCCCATCTGCGTGATCTGGCTGCCTCTCTTGTTCTTCCTGAGCCTCATCAACGCGGCGTTGACCGTTATGCGGTAAAGCCACGTGCTGGGCCTGGCCTCGCCCCGGAATCTGTCCCACGCCCGGTATGCGGACAGGAACGCGTCCTGTACGACGTCCTCAGCGTCGTGGGGATTGCCCATCATCCGGTAGGCTACGTTGTAAACGAAGTCGGTCTGCTTCTCGACCAGGGTGTCGAAGTCGCTGCCCGACTCAGCCGCTTGAGCCTCTTCATGCAGAGCCATGCGTCTCTAGCCTTACTCTATG
Source organism: Dehalococcoidia bacterium (assembly GCA_965209165.1). Lineage (GTDB taxonomy): Bacteria > Chloroflexota > Dehalococcoidia > Lucifugimonadales > CAJWER01. The sequence continues at coordinate 235,562 of CBDBQI010000003.1, read as the reverse complement.
AATCCAATTGTAGAGAAGAGCATCATAGAACGAAAGGCCACCTCAACTGGAAGGGGCATGGATGGGGACGCTCTCGTGCCCTTGAGGAGGGACTTGCAAGCTTGAGACTATTTCGGATATTCGGGCGACGCGAGCTCGACTGCGGCGAGGTGCGCGACCTGTCGTCGGACTACCTGGATGACGAGGTTGGCCGTTCGATGCGCCGTCGAATTGCCGATCACCTCGGACAGTGTGGCCCATGCAAGGCCTTCGTGGAGACTCTAAAGGCGACCATTAGCCTTCTGGCGTCCTTGGAGCGGCAGCAGGCGCCGCCAACGCTGCACGGCTACGTCCGCGACCGTATCCGGAGGGAGACCTGGGGGTAAGGGGAATCTTCCCTAACCCGAAGACGCGGCCCTACTCGGCCGCGACGTACTTGGACGGACACTTCACCGTCACGAAGTGGCTCTGGAAGAGCCCGTCCTCCCCGTATGTGCCCTCGAGGGTCAGCTCCGAGTGCTCGTTGAAGAACAGGTCGGGTATGGTGCCGTCGTGCTGGGCCGTTATGGTCCGGGTCCCGTCGGTCAGTGAGAATGTCGCCACTGTAGAGCCGTCGGGCCGGTCGAACGAACCCTCCACCAGCTTCCCGTTGACCCTGACCGTGCGGCCCTCTTCGGTGGCGCCGCGTTCGATCAACTCGCCCACAGTCAGGTAGTACGCCGTGGCGCTCTGGAATGCCTGGAATCCCAGGTAGCCGAGGGCCGCCGTCAACACCGCCGCCGCAAGGAGCACCTTGACCCGGTGAGCCGTGAGTGCCCCCTCCGCCCCTTCTCGTGGTTCGACCAGGCCGGGAGGGGCCTGCGTAGTCTGTTCCATAGCCGGTTGGGCTCCTTACTCCTGCTCTCGCTTCTCTTCGATGATCGCTCTCAGGGCGGCGATTTCTCCCTGCATCTCCCGCTGTCGCCGCGACATTATGAACGCATAGCCGAAAAAGCCTGCCCACGTCACGATGTACACGCCGAACAGGTAGTCCAGGTTCGGGTCCGGGTCGTCGCCTGGCTCGGGATCGGACTGTGGCGCAACCGCCTCGGAAGATACAACCCGGCTGCCGGGAGATGCCTCGCCCACGGCCTGTCCCCAGACAGCCCAGCACAGGGTTATGACGCAGGCGAGAGCGAGGATTGACGCGGTTCTGTGCAAAGCGCTATGCCGTCCGCCTGTACAGCTCGTCGGCCTCGGCCTCGGAGCGCCTCAGCGCGTACCGTTCGACGAGCACGTAAACGTAGAGCAGCGCGAACGCGACCATGGAGGCCAGCAGGACCATCGCCATGCTCGAGTCCATGCCCCCTGAGTCCGCGGCCGGGCCGATCACGAGAGTCGGGTGCGTCGTGCGCCACAGCTCCGCCGCGTAGTAGATGATGGGTGCGTCGATTGCCCCGATGATTGCGACCACCGCGCCGTACCGCGCGCCCTGCGAGCCCTTGGGTCCATACGCCCTCAGCATCAGGTAGCCCACGTAGATGAACCAGAGGACCAGCGTAAGGGTCAGCTTTGGGTCCCAGGTCCACCAGATGCCCCAAGTGGGCTTGGCCCACATCGCTCCCGTGACGATGCCCAATGAGGTCAGCAACACCCCTATCTCAGCCGCGGAGTAGGCGAAACTGTCCCACTCCTCGCGCCTGGTTATGAGGTGGGCGGCGCTGGCAACGGCCACGACTACGATGGAGAACAGGCCGAGAATCGCCACGGGGACGTGGTAGTAGAGGATGCGTTGGGAGACGCCCAGGTTCGCGTCCGTCGGAGCATAGAAGAAGACGAGGTAGAGGGTGATTGCCATCATCGTGGCCGCCGCCACGAACAGGGCCCCTCGCAAAAGACCGCTGCGACTCGCCTGGCCGGACGGCGCGGCAGTCGCAGCGGAATCTGTGGTCATGAATGACGTCCCATGGGCGCTAGCTCAAAGGCAAGTATAGCATAGGGATGTTGCGGTAACTGAGGTCTACCAGTTGGTGAACGCCCCGTCGTTCCTCCTGAGAACGGGCGGCCATCCGTAGCCGCTGTCGGCCCGCGACTCGGCAACCGCCTCATCGATCTCCACCCCCAGGCCGGGCCGGTCGGGCGCGTAGGCATACCCATCCATCCAGTCGACCTGCACGGGGAACAGGTCCGTGTCGACGGTGCCCGGCTGCTTCGGCATCTCGCACACCCCCACGTTGGTCGAGGCCATGCACAGGGCCACGCATGCAGCCGCGCTCACGGGCCCGAGGGGATTGTGCGGGGCGATGTCGATGTAGTGCGTCTCGGCCCAGTGGGTGATCTTCAGCGCCTCGGTCAGCCCGCCCACGTTGCAAAGGTCGATCCGCGCGTAGCTGATCAGCTCTTCCTCGATCACCTCCCGGAAGCCCCACTTGCTCGACCACTGCTCACCGGCCGCGATGGGCAGGCGGACGTGCCTCGCGAGGGTCCTGTAGCTCCCCGCATTCTCGGCCCTCAGCGGGTCCTCGATGAAGAAGGGCTTAAACGGTTCCAGGTCCTTGCACATGGCCGTCACGTGCGCCGTGTCCAGCCGCGTGTGCACGTCGAAGCATATCTGGATGTCCGGGCCGACGGCTTCGCGCACCCTGCCCATCTGCTCCACCGCCAGCCGCATCGACTCGACCGGCTCTAGTACGGCTTCACCCTGCGCTTCGAACCTGCCGGATGTCTCGGGCTGGCCCCACCGCACGAACTTCCACCCCTCGTCCACCTTGCTCATGCAGTTCTCCACCAGCGCGTCGATATTTGGTCCCTGGCAGTGGGGGTAGCAGACCACCTTGTCCCGGACAGGCCCGCCCAGCAGCTTGTACACCGGCATCCCGAGCGCCTTGCCCTTGATGTCCCACAGGGCTATGTCGATGGCGCTGATCGCGCACGAGTAGACGCCGTCCGCCGGGAAGAACCCGCCCCTGAACATGTGCTGCCAGAGCCGCTCCGTGGAGAAGGGGTCCTCCCCGACGACGAGCTCCGACAAATGCTCCACCGCCTTGGTGATCGAAGGGCCCCAGAACCTGATCCCGGACTCGCCCAGCCCATGAATCCCTGCGTCCGTCTCCACCTTCACGATAAATGATCCGCCCTCTATCTGGAGCGACCTGATCTCTGTGACCTTCATGGCAAGCAACCTCGTCCGTGTGGTCGCGCTAACATAGGCGACGCACCGGGCGGGGTCAAGGTTCTGGTACCCTGTCGCCGTCATGACTGCCGGCATCTACCTCGACCATGTGCTCATCGCTGTCCGCAGCCTGCCGTCCGCGGCGGAATCGTACCGGTCGCTTGGATTCAAGGTCACGCCGGAAGGCCGGCACCCCGGGCGCGGCACGCATAACCGCCTGATGGTATTCGGCCCCGAGTACCTGGAGCTGATCGCGGTCCACGACCCCTCGACCACGCCGTTTCGCCCGAGCATGTCGTCTTTTCTGGAGGTGCGGGAAGGGCTGTACATGTTCGCCCTGGGCACGAACGACATTGACAGGACCGTCGATGCGATACGTTCCCGCGGCATCGACATAGACGACCCGGTGCCGGGGCGGAGAGACGCGGGCGAGACCCCCGGCTACACCTGGCGCAGCGGCAACCTGGGCAGCGCCCTGCCTGGGAGCGAGTGCTTCCTGATACAGCACGACCACACGGTCGCCCAGCGCTACACGCTGCCACCGGACCCGACAACGCACTACAACGGCGTGACCGGGATCCATCACGTCACGCTGGCAGTCCACGACGCAGATGAGGCGGCGATGCGCTGGCAGGAAGTACTTGGGGTAGAGGTCGCCGGCCCTGTCCGGGTGGATGGCGGCGTGAGATGGCGCATCGCCCTCGACAATGCCTATATCGACCTGGAGTCGCCCACCGGGCCGGGCGCGCTGGCCGACTTTCTGGACAGGCACGGTGAAGCGCCTTTCGAGCTTGGCCTGACCACGCCCGGCATCGAGTCCGCAGTGTCGGCATCCCGTAGTGGTGGAGCTACCGTAGAGGAGGAGGACGGCCCTTCAGCGGCCATATACCCGTCCTCTGCGGAAGGCGTGAGGCTGCGGCTGGTCCAGGCGTCGTCGTAGCCGCAGCTACCCGCTCGTCAGGATCATCCTGGCGGCCAGCACCGAGGGAATCTCGGGAAAGTTCGACCACGACAGGGGCCGGTCGCCGTCCGGGCGCATCTCGGCCACAGGCTCCTCCAGCGCGTCCATCACGAAGCCCGCGTCGAAGAACGTCCTGAACAGCACGCTGAGGGGGCGGTCGAAGTAGTAGTGTGGGACGGGCTGGCCCTGTATACCGACGGCAAGTCCGGCTCTGGGGGTCATGTACTCCGAGATCTTCGCGTAGTAGTGCGTCCTCAGCTCCCCGTCGCGGTCCTCCTCCTCGGCGGCACGCTTGGCCGACGCCATGTTGAAGCACGGGTGGGGCACAGTGAACACGAACCGCCCGCCGGGCTTGAGCAGACGTGACAAGGCGGATGCGAGAGGCCCTATGTCGGCCATGTCCATCAGCGCCATGCTGCAAACCGCAGCATCGAAACTCCGCTCTCCGAGCGACAGCAGCTTGGCCTCGTCCGTCGCGTCGATGTGCCGCAGCTCTACGCGGTCTGCATACTCCGATGTACGCTCCCGTGCAATCTCGAGGAAGGCCTCGGTCGCGTCGAATGCGACCACGGCCGCGCCCAGCTCAGCCAGCCGTCGGGCGAATATGCCCGCGCCGCATGCCGCCTCCAGCACAGTCTCTCCCGCCGAGATGCCCAGCAGCCGCTCGGTGGGAGGAGCCACCAGCCTGCGGTGGGTCCGGTTGCCCTCCTCGCCCATCCGCGAGTCCCACCAGAGAGCCACCCGTTCCCAGATGGCTATGGCGTCGTGGTTCAATTCCGAGAAGTCTTGCGGCATGAATGGTCCCCCTTGCTTGCTCGATCATCACCACTTGGTGTGCTGAGGTGATGAGATTGACGCGCAGCCCCAGGGCGCAGCCGACGAGCTACGCACATCAGCATATCAGCTAATTAGACGCACCGCAACGCTAACGGACGTCCGCCTTAGTCGTTCCCGGGGATACGGCGCCCACACCGGTTGCGTACATGCGAGTTGCCGGAGACCCTACAGGGCCGCGTCCCGCGCTTCCGCGAGTACCGCCATGCCCCTCAGCGCGTCGTCCGTCTCGGTGCCCGACATCGAGGCCACAAGGTACTCGGCCCCCGCATCGCGGTATGCGAGCAGGGCGTCCCGCGTCTGCGCTGCCGCCTCGGTTGGAAGCGACGCGCTCGCTGCCATGACTACCTCGCCGGGGTCGCGCCCAGCCTTCTCGCAGGCCGCGTGGAGCCGGGCCCGTGCCTGCTCCACGTCGCCGGGCGACATGCCGTTCGGCAGCCAGCCGTCGCCAGCCCTTGCCGCCCGGCGGACTGCCGCCCTCGATACGCCCCCGATCCAAACCGGCGGGTGCGGCTGCTGTACCGGCTTGGGGTAGAACACCTTGTCGTCGATCGAGAAGTGCCTGCCCGAATAGCTCGCCGGGTAGCCTGTGCACAACGCCTTGAACATGTCGATGTGGTCGTCCGTGACCGTTCCCCTGTCCGCGAACGGGGCGCACATGCCCTCGAACTCCTCGGGCATCCACCCAACGCCCGCACCGAAGATAACGCGCCCGCCCGACAGCACGTCCAGCGTCGTCACCATCTTCGCGTTCAGCACCGGATGCCTGAACGGCAGCACGACCACGCTGAACCCCAGCCGTATGCGTGACGTCACACCGGCCAGGAAGCTCATTGTCGTGATCGGCTCCAGCACCTGCTGACTGTCCGGGATGGGCGGGCCCGAGCCGAACCGCGCTGGGTACCTCGTGGCGATGTCGGTCGGGAACACCGTGCGGTCGGGCACCCATATCGAATCGAACCCCAGCCGCTCGGCCTCCTGCGCCAGGCTCACCAGGTGGCCGGCCCGTTCGCCCAGGGATACGCCTGGGATGGCCGCGCTCCTGATCGAGAGGCCGATCTTCACGAGCGCAGCGCCTCGGACACGCGTCGCATGGCGTCGCCGGTGCGGCCCCTCAGGGCGAGTGACGGGACTTCGTTGAACACCTTCAGGCACACGAAAACTGGACCCTCCAGCTCGGCGATCCGGGGCAGCTCGCTCACCAGGTCCTCGAGATCGTCGAACATGAAGCTGTGCGGGAAACCGGCGCTCTTCGCCATGCCCGCAAGGTCGAAGGTGCCGGCCCCCGGCACGGGCTGACCTCCCGTAGTGTAGTAGACGCCGTCTTCGAACACGAAGTGCACCAGGTTGGCCGGGGCTTGCCCGGCGATCGTGACCAGCGTCCCCAGGTTCATCAGCACCGCGCCGTCGCCGTCCAGGACCATGACCCGCCGGTCTGGCCGCGCCACCGCTATCCCGAGCGCGACGGACGATGCCTTGCCCATCGCCCCGAACACCGGTATGTCCAGCTCCGGCCTCTCGGAGATGCCGCTCCAGTAACGGTTGGGCGTCATGGTCGAGACCACCACGGCGTCGTCCCGCACGTCGTTGATGGCCTTGGCCGCATCCAGCCCTGAGAGCATATTTGCACTCCTGTCACCGATTCCGAGCGCGCCAATTGTATGTGGCAGGGTTCACCCCTTCAAGTCCGCGCGGAGTATAATGCGGCTTCCGGCCTCCTCTCCCTCAATGGGAGAGGATTGAGGTGAGGGTGGATAGGAGGTCCGCAATGCGAAGCAACAGGGTTGTCGATAACGCCGCCGCGGGGCGCATGTCGTACGGGTTCAACATCACCTTCCCGTCGGCGCCCGTCATGGAGATCATGGCCCGCGCCGGCTTCGAGTTCGTGCAGTTCGACGCTGAGCACGGGCCCTTCACGCCCGACTCGCTGGACGACCTGTGCCGGGTCGCCGACGGCCTCGGCCTGACGCCGATGGCCCGCGTGCCCGACATCGAGGACTCCACCATCCTGCGATTCCTCGACCGCGGCATCATGGGGATCCTGGGGCCTCACGTCAGCACGCGGGAGAAGGCCGAGCGGCTCGTACGCGCCTGCAAGTTCGCGCCGCTGGGCACGCGCAGCATGGGGTCGGGCAGGGGAGCATTCTACGGCGACTACCCGTCCACGCTTGAATACATGGAGCACGCCAACGCCAACGTGCTCGTGATGGCCCAGCTCGAAGACGCCGCCGTGCTCGACGACATCGACGGCATACTGGCGGTCGACGGCATCGACTACTACAGCTCTGGCCCACAGGACATCGCCCAGTCCATGGGCCTGCCCGGCCAGCCTACTCACCCCAAGGTACTGGAGTTCGAGGCGACCGTCAGGGACGCCGTCCACGCGGCAGGCAAGAAGATGGTCGACGACGACATGGTCGCAGCCCGCACGGCGGATATGCTCCTCAACGCCTCCAGGGCCTTCCTAGCCGCCGAGAAGCAGGACTGACTCTACGCACAGGCCGTTCGCGCCCACCAGCGGTACGCCCGCGCGCTGTGACCTGGAACTAGCTGCGTTACAGGTGCTTGAAAGCCCGTTACTGAGCCCGCCGAAGGGCCCACAATCGTCGTTCCTGCGGAGGCAGGAACCCAGAGGGGCAGAGTGGGGTGGTGCTCCCGTCCCGGCTAGATGGGAACAGTCAGGCTTGATAGCCTGTCGAAGCACCTCTTGGAACAGACCCCTAGGCCTGGAGCTGCAGTAGCTGGATCGTATTGCCGTCAGGATCAGAGAACGTGGCGACCCACCCGCCCCAGTGCTCCCGCTCCGGTTCCCTCGTGAACTCCACCCCCTCGGAAGCCAGCCGCTCATGCTCGGCATGGATGTCCTCCACGCCCAGGTTCACCATGATCCTGAACGGCTCCTTCGTCCTGCCGGCCACCTTCGCATGAGTCCCCAGCCCCAGGCGTACGTCGCCCCACTTGAATGAGACGAAGTGCGGCCTGACCGAGTTCGGGGTTAGGCCGAGCGTGTCCCTGTAGAACCCCAGCATCGTCTCCAGGTCGTCCGTCCAGATGATCACGCCTGCGAGGCCGTCGATCATGCGAGTCTCCCTGGGCGGGTTGGCAGAGGCACAGAGGCTACCCGAATTGCGCCCGGCGAACGCTCAATCCACGGAAGAGCGAGGGGAAGCACGTTCGCCCTGAGCCTGTCGAAGGGCAGTTCTCCGGCGGTACAGGTATCTATGAGATAGTCTCCTAGAACAGCGCCCTGCTCAGCGCGGTGCGGAACCGCCTGGTCAGCTCGTGGTCGTCCCCGAGCAGGTTGAAGATGGCCACGCAGCCCTTTCTGGCGCCGTCGTCGTCGTACCTGCGGTCCTTCCGCACCACGTCGATGAGTCCCTCCAGCGCCGCCTCGAAGTCCCCGGCCCGCGCGCTGTGGAACGCCTGGATGTAGGCCTCCTTTACCGGGCTGTCCTGCAGGAGCCCCGGCTCGTCCATCCTGGCGAACCTCGAGGCCAGCGTCCTGACCGCCTCGGCCTCATCATAGTGCGGCGAGCCGAGCGTTACCGGGCCGACCACCGTGGCCGCCTCATCCGGATTGGTGGACATGACCGCCCGGGCAGTCAATACCAGCGCTTCATGGTTGTCCGGCTCCTCCGTCACGATGGGCCGCAATACCTCCAGCGCCGGGCCCGCGCCATCGTCGGCCAGCACCCGCCTCGCATCCGCAAGCTGCGCCCGGTAGCGGCTCGGTATCGCCTTGCTCAGCCACTCCACTACCGCGGGCTCGGGCAGGGCGCCTACGAACTCGTCGACCACTTCCCCGTCCACGAACAGCTTGACGTTGGGAATGCTGCGGATCCCGTACCGGCCCGAGATGTGGGGGAAGGCCTCCGTGTCCAGCTTGGCCAACGCCCACCGGTCCGACTGCTCGCGGGCTAGCTTCTCAAGGATGGGTCCCAGCACCTTGCACGGGCCGCACCACTCCGCCCAGAAGTCGACCAGCACCGGAGTCGTCCGGCTGCGCTCGATCACATCCCTCTCGAAATCGGTGGTGTCGTATGCCACGGTCGTATCTCCCAGGGCTCAGGACAGTGCTTCCCACTCACCACCAATTCTAAGCCATTCGTCAGACTTCCCACGAGTAGTCGTCCCGAGGAGTCCCCGACGAGAGCCTGCCCTGAGCCTGCCGAAGGGGACCTGGGGCGGGGGTCCCCGCACCTCGCCACTGAAGGCATCCCCGAGAGCATCCCGCAAGGCGGGGAACAGCTACGGAACCCATGGTGTATAATGCCGGTTAGAAGGCCGGGATGGGTGGAAGAAAGCCTATGGCGGGGCCTTTAGAAAGGAGGTTAGTGCAATTGGATAGTAGTAGTACGAGGAGGTGTTCCCGGTAGGTGTTCACTGGAACATCTCCCGACATGGGGCCTCACTTCGGTGGGGCCCCATCTTCTTTTCCTTCAGGCCACCGCCTCGAACGCCCGGCGGAACCCGTCGATCGATCCCTCCAGCGTAGCCTGGCTGACCGTGTATGAGATGCGGAAGTGCCCCGGCGACCCGAATCCCGTCCCAGGCACCACCAGCACCCGGTGCTTGCGAAGCTCGTCCACGAACGCCACGTCGTCCTCGATGGGCGTTCTCGGGAACATGTAGAAGGCGCCCCCCGGCTTGACCACCGAGTACCCGATGTCCGTCAGCGCCCCGTACAGGAAGTCCCTCTTCGCCTGGTACGGCGCCACCTCGATCGTCACGCCCTGCAGCTCCCTCACTATGTGCTGCATGAGAGCCGGTGCGTTCACGAACCCCAGCGTGCGGTTGCAGAACGTCAGGCCGTCCATCACCTCGTCGGCGTCGTTGTAGCTGGGGTTCACGGCCACGAACCCGATCCGCTCGCCGGGCAGCGCCAGGTCCTTGGAATGCGACGTGGCGACGATGCTCCGTGGGTGGTGGTCGAACACCTGCGGGTACTCCGCGCCGTCGAACAGTATCTTGCGGTACGGCTCGTCGCTCACCAGCGAGATCTCCGTGCCGTGCTCCGACTCCTTCCGACGGATCGTCTCGCCGATGCGGGAGAGCACGTCGGCGCTGTACACGACGCCCGTCGGATTGCCTGGCGAGCTGACCAGCACTATGCGCGTGCGGGGCCCGATTGCCTCATCCAGCGCCGCGAAGTCCGGCATGAACCCGTCGTCGTGCGGGACCACCCGGCACGAGCCGCTGTGGTTGTCCGCGTAATACGCGTACTCCACGAAGTAAGGCGCGAAGATCACCACCTCGTCGCCCGGGTCCAGCAGCGTCTTGAACACGACGTTGAGCGCCCCGCCCGCGCCGCAAGTCATGATCACGCTGTTCCCCGTGAAGGGCAGGCCCGTCTCGTCCGCCAACTGGGCGGCCACGGCCGCCCTGGTCTCGGGATACCCGGCGTTCGGCATGTACCGGTGCATCCCCGGCGTCCCGCTGTCCAGCAGCCGTCGCAGCTCGCGGTCGAACTCCGGCGGCGGCTCGACCTCCGGGTTGCCCAGCGACAAGTCGTAGACGTTCTCCGCCCCGTACTGCGCCTTGAGCGCCACCCCCTCCTCGAACATCCTTCGGATCCAGGAGCCCTGCTCCATGAAGCTGCGAATCTTCCGCGCGACCGCCATGCTGCACCTGCCCTCCAGTAAGTCCCAGCCCGCCGAATGTATAGCCGACCCACACCCATGTCAACGTACGCGCTTCAAGCAAGTGTTCAGGCTACAGCCATAGGGCTCAGCCTCCCTCCGGAGCAGACCTTTGCACAACCCTCGTGAGGGCGCCGAAGTGGGGCTTGTGATCGTCGTTCCCGCGCAGGCGGGAACCCAGAGGGGAGAGGGGTAGGGTTCTCTCCCCGGCTCGATTGCGCTATGCAAGGGTCGCCGGAGGAGTGAGATTGTCATGGGGCTCTACCTTTCCAAGAGAAGGAAGCTGTTCATGTGGCGCCAAGTCTGAACGGTCGCCCCGTTCCTCCAGCTCCGCCGTGTTACACTAGGCTTGCAATGCAGAACCGCGGAGGGCTTCGCCCCACCGCCCCCGCCTTAGGGGCCCGTAGCTCAGTGGTAGAGCGGTCGGCTCATAACCGATTGGTCGCAGGTTCGATCCCTGCCGGGCCCACCAGCTACGGCTAAAGCTTTCTCTGGTCTTTGGGGCGCGGTTCTGACCTTGTGCCCAATGAATTCTCGGGCTTCCGCATCATCCACCCCTCCGGGGTTCTGCTCCTAGAGGTCCCGCTCCTGGCTTGACGCTATGACGGACCGAGGCTCCAGGGACAATGGTCCCCGTCCTTCACGCATCCGATCCCGGAGGTCCCGAGTGGCCGCAGAGTCCACCTTGAAGGTACCAGGATCGATAACGACTCCGTACGCAGACCGTGCCCGATCAAAGCCTATTTTTTCCTGGACGACATCGACCAGAACATCCGCCGGTTCTCTTTCCAAGGGGTCGCCGTACCCGCCTCCACCAGCCTGCACGAGACGGTACACGTCGTCTTTTCTTATCCACTCCATGAACTTGGATGGCATTGCCCGGTGCTCGGTGTCAGGGTTCAGAATGTTGTACGTGCGGCTACCCGGGCCACCCCCTTGGGTACCCCACGGCAGGAACTTGGCGCGGTCCGAGCGGATCTGGATCATCGCCTCCTCCGCTGTGACCTGGTATTCCCGTACCATCCCCAGGCCGCCGCGGTATTTTCCCGCTCCTTCGCTATCCGGGACATAGCCGTAGCGGGTGATCAGTAGTGGGTGGTTCGCTTCGATACTTTCGATGGGCGTATTGGCCATGTTGCCTATCGGCGAGGCGGCTCCGTCGGGACCATCACCGAAGGGATGCCCGCCCCGTGGACCGTCGGTGTTGAACTCTAGGAAGACGAAGGGTCTGCCACCGGGCAGATAGCCGCCGAAGGTCACGCCGAACTCTCCTCCACCCCACGAGCCCGGAACCTTGTCAGGTAGCGCCTTGGCCATAGCGCCGAATACAGCCTGGCAGACTCGAAAGCCCCCTAGGCCGCGCGCGGCTACCGGCGCCGGGTGCTGTGGGTTCACGTAGCATCCGGGCGGGGCGACGACCTTGAAAGGGCGGAAGAAGCCAGCGTTGGCGTCGATGCTAGGGTTGGTTAGGGTCTTGAAAACCGCGTAAACCGCCGACTGCGTGTACGCGAAGTTGGGATTTATCGAGCCCTTTGCCTGCGGCGACGTGCCAGTGAAGTCAACCAACATATTGTCACGTTCAATAGTGACCTTCGCCTTGATGGCGATCGGGTCTGGGCTGAACCCGTCGTCGTCCACGTAGTCGGTAAACTCCCACGAGCCATCGGGCAGCGCCTCGATTGCAGCTCTGGTGAGGCGCTCCGTGTAGTCTATTATGTCAGTCATATATATCTTTAGCTCTTCCGGGCCATAGTCTTCGGTCAGTTGGAGCATCCTTCGCTCGCCTTGACGCAATGCTGCGATCTGCGCGTTCACGTCACCAATAACCATGTCCGGCACCCTGACATTTTTCTCAATAATGCGCCAAACCGCATGATTCATGACATCACGCTCGACAAGCTTGATAGGCGGCAGACGCAGGCCCTCTTGGTAGATCTCCGTGTTGTCGCAGGCATTACCGCCAGCGACCCTGCCCCCTATGTCAGTGTGGTGGGCGATGACGCATGTCCAACCCATGAGCGCTTCGTTGTAGAACATGGGCTTGAAGAGAAATATGTCGGGAAGGTGACTCGCGCCCTCGTACGGGTCGTTGTTGGCGAAGATGTCCCCAGGGTGGATGTCGTCTCCGAAGTGATTGCGCACCGCGTCCAGCGCAGGCTGCATAGCACCCATGTGGAGGGGCAGGGTGAGGCCTTGAGCTACCTGTTTCCCGTCGGCATTGAACACGGCGGTCGAAAAGTCCATGCCATCCTTGACGACAGCTGAGCGCGCTGTACGCACGACGGTCACGGCCATGGTGTCCGCCACGCTGCTCAGGTAGTTCTTGATGACCTCTCGGGTTATGGGATCCAGCCCATCGGCCTCGTTCATGGTACTACCTCTGTTACTGGCAAGGTGCCCCTTCCCAGTTTAGTGCAGACATTCTGAAGTACAGTTGTGAGGGGAGGTGGTCCCCCTTGACGTGCCGAGCCCCGCCTCCTTGGTACTGCGGGATCTGGGAACACTTCCGTGCGGTCGCGCTACCTCACGACGTGCGACTCAAGATGATGTTCTTCAGCGGATCCAGCGAAGCGCGCCAGCCTGGCGGGACAAGTGTCCCGGAGTCGTACTCCTCAATGACAAGCGGCCCGGCGGATCCCTTGGCGTCAAGGCTGCCCCTGTCCACGACCGGCGTCCTGATCCACCCTCGCTGTGATGAGAAATAGACATTCCTGTCGGGAGGATGTGTCGCCGAGCCTCGGCCGTCCAACTCGATGTGCTCCGGCACACGCGACACCTTCGAAATACCCCTCGCGATCACGCGAATGTTCACTAACTCATACGGCTCGTTGGCTCGATAGCCGTACGTCTTCTCGTGCTCATGCTCGTAGGCCTCGCCAAGCTCACTGATGGTCTTGTAGTTGAAGCTACCCAAGGAAGTGTTCACCGTGAGCTCAGACGTCTGACCCACATACTTCATATCTACCTGAGTGAGAATAGCCTGCTGGGAGTCGGCGAATCCCTCGGCGCGGAGGAGGCTCTGGCCCTGCTCTCGTAGGCCCTTGAGAATTCTGTTAGCTTCCTCAGTATCCAACTCGCTGAAGGCCTTGAAGTGGGTCCGAACAAAATGATGTTCGACGTCAGCGAAGAGCAGGCCGAAAGCGCTGAACACCCCAGGGGAGGGTGGGACGATGATCCGCGTAATGCTGAGCATTTCTGCCAGTCCGGCTGCATGTATTGGACCGCCACCGCCAAACGCCATGAGCGTAAAGCGCCGGGGGTCTCGACCCCTCTCGCTGGACACGGCCTCGAGCGCACGTCCCATGTTGGAGTTGGCCACGACGTGGACGCCCTGCGCAGCTTCGATCTCTGATAGGCCCAGAGGTCTTGCGATGCGGTCCGCGATTACTCGATAGGCCTTCTCGGCATCTATAGGGAACTCGCCTCCCAGTAGGTGCGTCTGGTTGAGGTAGCCGAGCACTATGTTGGCGTCGGTGACCGTAGGCTCTACACCTCCCTTGTTGTAGCAGACTGGACCCGGCACCGCGCCGGCGCTGTGGGGGCCGCACTGAAGCGAGCCGCCTTTGTCCACCCAGGCTATGCTGCCACCTCCAGCACTCACTTCGGCCAGGTCAATCGATGGGACTCTCAGGATATAGCCTGACCCTTTGAGCAGCCGGTGTCCGACGCTCATGCCGCCACCGACTTCGCACTCCGGGGCCCTCAGCATCTCGCCGTCCTCGATAATCGAGGCCTTGGCAGTGGTACCTCCCATGTCGAACGTCATGACGTTTTCGACACCAAGACGCCTTCCTAGGTGATACGCCCCTACGACCCCGGCCGCAGGGCCCGATTCGACACAGTACATCGGTTTCTCGGCAGCCGCTTCCACCGGCGAAAGCCCGCCATTGGACTGCATAACAGTCAACGGCACCCTGATGCCCGCCTTTGCAAGCTCCTGGCTCAGCCGGCCCAAGTAGTTGGAAACCACCGGCCTGATATAGGCGTTGATGACCGTGGTGCTGGTCCGCTCGTACTCCCTCATTTCGGGAAGCGTCTCACTCGAGACCGAGAGGTTCAGGTTCGGAATCCTGGCCCTAAGAGCGTTGGCTATCTGCGCCTCGTGCTCGGGGTTGGCGTAGGAGTGGAGCAGGGAGATGGCCACCGAGCGAACACCCTCCGCTGCAACTCGCTCCACGACCTGATCGACGTCGGACATGTCCAGCCGCACCATCACCTTGCCCTGAAAGCTCACCCGTTCCTTTACCTCGAACCGCAAACGCCGCTCTACGAGTGGAGGGGGCTTTTGGTAATAGAGGTCGTAGAGGCGTGGTGTTCGGATACGCGCTAGCTCCAGCACATCTCGGAACCCCTCGGTGGTTATTAGCGCCGTCCTTTCGCCCTTGCCCTCCAGGATCGCGTTGGTCGCTACCGTAAACCCATGGCTGACCTCTGACACATCCTCTGGGTCGATGCCCAACTCGCCAATCCCTTGGGCAAGGCCGACCAGTACGGCCCGTCCGTAGTCATCTGGAGTGCTGGCGACCTTCCGAACGAGCACCCGTCCGTCGTCGCTCAGGAACGCAACGTCGGTGAACGTTCCACCAATGTCGACTCCTACTCGATGTGAAGGCATTTGCCTATCCCCGAACTATCACGCACAGAGCGCCGCGGAAGTAGCCTTTTGCTCGGAGCGTGGAACGGACGACGAAATCAGAAACAAAGTAGGTCACCCATCACGATATGTTTGGTGGGTTCCTCCTCTTTCGGCGGTCTACGTACCCGAGCATACCAGTTGAAACAGGGCCGGTCAATGCGTATACGCCAGTTGATGAGACATGGACAGCTTTGCCCTTCGGCAGCGCGAGAGCCCCCATCTCAATCTTCCCCTTGGGGGAAGAGGCCAAGCCGCCTCCCCTCAACTCTGAACAGTTATCGCCATCGTGACTGTTGCAAGTGGAGGTGATACTTAGTCAGGACTTCTCCTGGCCCTCCGAACTCCGTCGTACTCTCAAAGGTAAGCGCCAGATGCGACTGCAGATGTGGGGTTAGCCCTGGCAAGGGCTGATCCGCGGCGCGCCGGGGAGGACTGATATAGTAGCAGGTGGGTTCGTCGGAAAGAAAAGAAAAACCCTAGGCGGCAGGACTTGGACAGCCGTCTCAAGTGGGAGGTGCGTCGTGAACGAAGAGGTCTTACGTGTAGTCAAACGGCTTGAGCGTGAAGATACCGAGAACCGCAGGAGGAGCTGCGAACTGAACCTTCCTCATGCCAAGTATCTCGAAAGGCCCGAGGAGAAGATGCTAGCGCTGCACCCCGACACAGCGAGGCTGGCCCACATCATCATCCAGGCTGCCAGATTCAAGAATCTCGTGGAAGTGGGCGTGTCTCACGGGTACTCCACCGTCTGGCTAGCCGACGCAGCGCGAATGACAGGTGGCAGACTCAAGGCGATTGACATAAACCCGAGATCGATAGACATAGGTCGCAGGAATCTAACCGAAGCCGGCTTGGCGGACTGGGTTGACTTCGAAACAGGAGACGCGCTGGAGGTCCTGCCCGCGCTCGAGGGTCAGATTGACTTTGTCCTTCTTGACTGCTGGGAGGACGTGTACGTGCCATGTCTGGAGCGGATTGTCCCACGGCTGCGGCCAGGGGGTATTCTGTTCGCGGACAATGTTACACCGGGCATGCCCGACTCGGACGAGTATATCAAGGCGCTAAGTCGGTACCCCCAACTCGAATCGCTCTACGTTCCCATCGGACTCGACCTCGAGGTCTCCGTAAAGAGCCTAAGTGCCGATGAGTGATTACACTGGCCGCATCGTTGTGAGACATGGGTGAGGCTCTCAAGTAGGATGTTTCGTGAGGAGGAACCTCCTATCTGAAAGGAAGTCACTGGTAGGCGAGTCGCCAGCAAGTACGCCCTTGGCGGCGTGGCTACCGGCGGTAGTGTACCACCACCTTGCGAAGGGCTTCGACGATGTCCGAAGTGTCGTCCTCGGTGAAACTCTGCACCATGCTAAAGCTAACGTTCCGGCTCATCAGCTTCTCCCCATACGGGAGCTTGACCAGCCGGTAGTCCAAGGGCCGCTCCCTCCCGTAGTCGAAGGGAAAGTGGCTGCTGCCATAAGTATTCGGGCCAGAGAAAGTTGGGTTCTTAAAGAGGCCGCTCTTGGCGGAGCCGTGAGGGTGCCCCAGGAGTGGGACCCCTTCGGCGCTCACCGCCCTGGCGAACTCCTTTGCAGTACAGCCGAGCCCGTCGGTGTCGATGGTCATGCCGAAGGTCCAATAGGTGCATCGATTTCCGGGCATGACCTCTTGAGGGACTATCTCCTCGACATCGGCCAGCCCTTCGATTATGTTGTGGGCAGCGCGAATCTTATTCTCTATGTAGCCGTCAACCTCTTGGAGCTGGACCAGTAGGATTGCAGCCATCAGGTCATTCATTCTGTAGTTTGGGGCGAGGAAGTAGTTTTCGTAGGGCCTTCCAGCGTACGGACCAGGGTCGCGAGGAAGGGCGGCGTCGGAAAACAGCAGCGCCCGCTCCCATAGGACCTCGTTGTCGGTTAGGACAATGCCCCCGCCACCCGCCGATAGGTGCTTACCTCCAAAACTGGCGCCGCCAATATCCCCAATAGAGCCGATGGTCTGGCCTTGGTACTCAGCAAAGTGGGCCTGCGCGAAGTCCTCAATCAGGAAGAGTCCATGCCGATCAGCGATCTCCCCCAAGGCCCCCAGGTCGCAGGGATTACCGTGCAGATGCACGGCCATGATGGCCCGCGTACGAGGCGTGATATGCCGCTCCACATCATCCGGGTCGAGGTTATAAGTGCTGTCAATGTCGGCAAAGATCGGTACGCAGTTGTGCAGGAGTATGCCGATGACACTGCCTCCAGAGGTCCAGGGCGACACGATGATCTCGTCGCCCGGGTCGGGATTGATAGCAGCGACGCAGGTGTGCATCGCTGAGGTCCCGGAGTTCACCGTCACGGCGTATTTGGCTCCATGCCTCTGGGCAAACGTATGCTCGAACTCCCTGACCCTTGGGCCTTTGGCGAGGAAGCCCGAACGAATCACTTCGGCTACAGCCTCGATGTCCTGGTGGCCAAAGTCGTGAGTGGGGCCGAAAGGCTTGGTTCGCACGGGTGCTCCGCCGTCGATTGCCAGGAGCTCGGTCACTTTGCCACCCTCCCGTTGAGCTGCCACCGGTTCGTTGATTCAACCACGATCCCAGTTCTCATGAGCAGAGACGCCTCTACCATCCGGCTGCCGATAGTGTGGACCCGCCTGAACGGAGCTCATCGGCTCATGGAAGTATCTGTTCTTAGCTTGCCGAGACCTGGACGACCCCACCGCTGCGAAGCTTGCGCGTGGTAAAACCGTTATGCTCCTGACTTACTACAGCGATCGTTTCCGGGCTCCCGTTTCAGCCTGAGCAGTCGCCATACGTCGCCTATTGGCTGTACGGATCGGCGGCATCGCGGAGACCATCTCCCAGGAAGTTGAAGGCCAAGATGGCGACGATCACCGGGACAGCTATGAACATGAGCCAGGGATAGAGCGACACTGTCTCTGTGTTTTGCGCCTGCTTCAGCATCACACCCCAACTGATAGCGGGCGGCCTCAACCCCAGCCCCAGAAAGCTCAGCGCCGTCTCGCTGATGATCATGAACGGTATTGCCAAGGTGCTGGCGGCAATGATGTGACTGGTGAATGACGGCAGCATGTGGCGGAACATGACGCGGGCGGGGGTAGCCCCGGTCAGCCGTGCGGCCATCACAAAGTCTTCCTCACGGAGAGACAGGAACCTCCCCCGGACTACCCTGCCCATCTCCGTCCAGGCGACCAGGGAGATGATGATGGTTATGGCCAAGTATACCTTGAGTACCCCCCAATCCCGAGGCACGGCGGCAGCCAGCGCCATCCACAATGGGATCGTCGGCAGCGACCTGAGGATCTCTATCAGGCGTTGGATGATGGCGTCCACGAACCCTCCATAGTAGCCGGAAACGGCGCCCAGGGATACGCCGAGGAGCAGACTTAGTACTACTCCGATGAGGCCTATGGACAGCGAGACGCGAGTCGCGACCATCAACCTGGACCAGTTGTCACGCCCGATTCTGTCGCTGCCTAGAAGGTATGGCGATGGCCTGCTCTCATAGACGGTTGCGTTGGAGAATCCCACCAGGTGACGGTCCGTTCTGAACAGCCCGAAGAGCTTATACTCGTAGCCCCGCACGTATAGACGTATTGGGAGTTTTTCGTCCGGCAGCGTGCGGTAGTCCTTCATGAAGTCCGCGTCTCGAAAGCCCTCGACGCCGTTGACGTGAGGTCTGAAACTTCCATTGTCGAACCATCTGACTAACTGTGGCCTCAGGAAATGATACTTGGACGACTCTTGGTCGGGGTGGTTGGTGGACAGAAACTCCGCGAAAAAGAAGGGAATGTAAAAGACCGTCAGGATAGCGATGGACACAAGTGCCAGCTTGTGCCTCTTGAAGCGCCACCACATCAAGCGCCATTGAGAGGCGACAAATACATACTCTGCCTCCTCCTGTTCGATCGGCGCGGGTATTGCAGCGGATTCTGCCATGTTAGGAAGCCGCTTCCACCAGTCTAATGCGCGGGTCCACCACGGAAAGCAGGATGTCGGAGATAAGTGTCCCTATTACGGTCAAGACACCCAGGAAGAACACGATTGTACCGGCTAGGAAGGTGTCTTGGTCCAGGAGTGCGTTCAGTAGGAGGGGCCCCAGCGTCGGGAGGCTCAGAACAACCGAGACTATAACGCTGCCGCTGATCAGCCGGGGTAGCAGATACCCCGCGACGCTGACCAAAGGATTGAGGGCTACACGCACTGGATACTTAAGGATAAGCCGCCAGCCCGACATCCCCTTGGCGCGAGCAGTCACTACATAAGGCCTTCGCAGCTCATCTAGGAGGTTCGCCCTCATGATCCGAATCAGTGACGCCGTACCCGCTGTCCCGATAACGACAGCAGGTATCCACAGGTGCTTGAGCATGTCCCAGAGTTTCGCGAGACTCCATGGCGCGTCGGCATACTCTATGGAGAAAAGTCCACCGACGCTCATGCCGAACGTGACCGAGGCCATGTGCAGCAACACTAGCGCAAGCAAGAAATCGGGCACAGCGAGCCCTGTGAAGCCCAGGAATGTGAAGAAGTAATCTCCCGCGGAGCGCTGTCGAACAGCCGAGTAGATGCCTATCGGAATTGCTAGCAGCCAGGTAAGAACGATTGTCGCCAGCGCCAACACAACGGTGAATAGCAGCCGGTCGCCGATAAGTGTCTTGATCGGCACCTCCAGCTTGTACGAGTATCCCAGATCGCCTTGTACCGTCCTCGTTATCCATTTCAAGTACTGGACGTATTGCGGTCGGTCAAAGCCGTACAGTCTCCGAAGGTCATCGATCTCCTCGTCGGTAAGCGCCGTGCCTCCTGCAAACTGGACGCCGCCTACGCCCATAGAGGCCTGCTGGATGGCGTCCATTATGTCTCCGGGCGGTAGCTGAATGATGACGAAAGATAGCACGGAAATCGCCCAGATGGTCAGCAACGCCAACAGCACACGGCGGACGATGTAGCCAATCAAGAAACTGCCTCATCCCTTGAGTATTCGGATCTCATGACCGGGAGCAACAGGGCCCTCGTCGGAGCCCTGTTGCTCGTAGTTGCACCGACGGGACTCTATTACCTGTCGAAGTAGTACAGCTCCGGTCTCGGTCCGTCACCCCAGTATCCCTGACAGCAGACAGTCTTCTCCGGCACGTTCTTGAAGTCGTTGTTGGTGGGGAATATTCCCTTCATCGCAGGGGTATCAGCCACCGTGGGGATGGAAAACACCTCCTTGGAATGTATCCGGAATATCTCCTTGCCCATTTCAATGCGCTCCGGCGAGGCTGTCGGGAACTGCTTGCCCCGGTCGTAGAGGTCCAGGAGCTTCAAGAGAGGGTTCTCTCCCTCGGGATTGATGAACAAGTCCTGGTCTGGATCCACACCCTCTGCACCGCCAGTCGCGTAGAATCGGCCGAGCTTGGACCACCCGAAGCCCCAGAACTGTGTCGGAAGAACCAGTCCGGCCGAGATCCACGGGTTACTGCCCTCGGCAAAGTATGGGAATAGGTAGGCCTCGTTATCCCAGACCTTGTTGCCGGCAAGCCGGTCAACCTCGAGGGTTCCCTTGATGCCCAGCTTCTCCCAATTCCGGATTGCGATCTCGGAGACAGACGTAAAGTCGGTCAGGAAGCCGGCCCGAATGCTGTGGTGGAGGGTTAGCGGTCCCTGGCCGTCTGGGCGTAATCTGAACCCACTGGAGTCCCTCTCCTTTATTGTGCCACCGCCTTTGAGCACAATGGAGTCCAGAAGTTGATTGGCCTTTTCGACGTCCAGTTTGATGTAGTCCGGATAGGCGTACTCATCTCCAGGGTAGTAGAGGGTACCCTTGCTGGGTACGAAAGCCCGAGGCTCACCCATTCCTTGCAGGAAAGTCTCTTTTATGGTCTCTCTATCGAGGCCCATGGAAAGGGCCTTCCGGAAGTCCCTAGTGTGGATCAGCTCCCCAATTACCGGGTCGGCGTTCCAGGCCTGGTTCAAGTAGAGCGATACCGTCGTCGGATCGTTGTTGGGCCAGAACGTCAGGTGGTATCCATTAGCGTCGGCGTTCTTAAGGTACACGGGCAGCTTTTCGATCGTCGACTGCCTGCTCTGGAAGTCCACCTCGCCGGCAGCGATCTTCAAGGCCGCTACTTCCTGGTCCTCAACCATCGTGACCATGAGCTCGTCGATGTACGGAAGCTGGTTGCCCGCCGTGTCCACCGCAAAGTAGTAGGGATTCCGCTTCAGGGTCCAGGGCGACTGCTTTGCCGATCGCTCTGTGACCCAGGCGCTTAGCTGAGGCAGTTCGGGGTTCGTATAGGCGTTCAGCTTTAGCTTTATCAGCTTGACCCAGTTGTCGACCTCGGCTTCTGCCATCATCTCTTCCAGCTTCGCCTTGTCGGCGAAGTCTGGATGGAACTGCTCCAGGTAATGGGCCGGCGAGAAGAGGTAACCTCCGCCGCCGGCGCTGAAGAAGCCACCTCGCAGCCCGTTGTCGGTGAGCGAGTAGTAAGGGTCGTCCCACGTCATGCTGACTGTTACGTCGTCAATCTTCTTGAGAGTTGGCTTGTTCTTGGAGATCGGGCTCAGCAGGCCCGAAGGAAACGTTGGCTTGAACTCCTCGTTGTTCAACAGGTTGTTCCACTGCCACTCGAAGTCGTCCGCCGTGAACGGCTGGCCATCGGACCACTTCTGTCCCTTACGTAGCGTGATGGTGGCTGTTCGGCCCCCGTTTGAGAAATCGACGCTCTTGGCGAGGTGAGGCATTATTGTTGCCCCGTCGCCGTCGAACCTCTGCAGCTGGTCTGTGATCACGGCGCCGTGGTCGCCTACGTACAGGTATATTCTCCTCCACGTCCCCCCGTACTTGCCTATCGCATAGGGGGGCGCCAAGACCAACGGCTCTTCAGGCAGCCGCTGCTCGACGGGAGGCAACGTCCCTTGCTTGACTAACGCAGCGAGCTCTGGCGCTTCGCTGAACGACGTTGGCATGGGTGGGTCTACATCGAATCGCACATTTCCCGTGGGGTACGTGCCAGCAAGAACAGCCTCACCGGGAGCAGCCGGCGCCGGAGCGGCAGCTGGTGCAGTCTTGGCCGTAGGGGCCGGCGCGGTTTTGGCGGCAGGAGCCGGCGCCGGTTCGGTCTTTGCCGTTGCGGCCGGGGCTGACGCAGGGGCGGGCGTTGGCTCTTCCTCAGCAGAGCCACATGCGGTTACCCCTAATAGGATCGCAACCGATACGAAACCGATAGCCCAATTTCTAAGTT
Source organism: Dehalococcoidia bacterium (assembly GCA_965209165.1). Taxonomy (GTDB): domain Bacteria; phylum Chloroflexota; class Dehalococcoidia; order Lucifugimonadales; family CAJWER01. The sequence goes on along the minus strand of CBDBQI010000003.1, from coordinate 213,138 downwards.
TCATGACCGCGCCTCCTCGTTTTCCTTAAGGATGGAAGACAGGGCCGAAGTCTATTCGCTCACTATCGGTTTGTCAATAGGCAAAGGCTACGATATTCGTTGCTACACGACAGAACCATCCGATATACAGGCTTAATGACCCTGAAATCCGCTTGAAGACATCCTTGCAGTATATCTGGTTGCCAGTGCTACGGAATACGACGGAGCCGCGGTGTCACAATACGAAAAATGGCCCTCTGGACTCCACAGTAGCTCGAAGACACACATCTTATGCACCAGTATCCGAACTTCAGGGAGCGACCAAAATAAGGTGCGATTTCTTTGCACGCGCTGGGTTGGCGCCACCGTACGTTGCCACCGCTTCACAACGGAGCTTGTGTCAAAGGACTAGGACGCTGTCCTACAGCCGAGTTCCTCTAGCACCCAGCCCATCAGGTTGGGCCATCTCGGCAGAGCTGCGGGACGGTCGTCTCAAAGCCCGTAGCTTATCTCTACGCGCCGCCCTGTCCGGGCAGATTCATAGACTGCATCTATGCATTGGAGCACGTGGAGCGCATCGTCTACGGTCAGGGCGGGTTGCTCGTCCTGTCTGATGGCCTGGATGTAGTCCTGAAGCCAGTCGTGGTGCCACCGAGCGCTGCCGTATCCGTTGAATGGCTCGATAGTGAAGCTGAAGTGGCGCTCATGTGAGCCACTCCAGGCGGATGCCTTGCTGGTAACTGCCAGCGTTGTGGGGTTGTGTTCAACGTGGCTGCAACTCGCGAACCCGTCGATACCCCGGTAGATCAACGCGACGTCCCTGTCGGCTGCTTCTGGCGCCAAGTAGCCGGCATGGAGACTGCCGTAGGCGCCGTTTTCATACTCAAGCGCGACGATGGCTAGGTCTTCCAGCGGTTCGTCCATGTGTCCGACGGGTCGGCCTACCATCGCTTGGACCGCCGTAGCTTCACATCCCATGAGAAAGCGCATGACCTCCACGTTATGGCACGCCAGCATGTGCAGGATTCCGCCGCCCTCCTCTCTGTTGGTGAACATGAAGTGCCGCGGGTCGCGAGATGCTCCCGGACGGACTTGCGTAGTGACGTGCCTCGCCTCAACGGACAGCGGCTTGCCGAAGATGCCCTCTTCTATTAAGCTCTTGAGCTGCTGCATGGCGGGATTGAACCGGTACATGTAGCCGAGCATCACCTTAACTCCGCTGGTTCGCACCGCTCTGACCAATGGCTTCAGGTCGTCGGAGTTGCGAGCGAATTGCTTCTCCATAAAGAAGTGCTTACCCGCCTCTGACAGCTTGGTGCCCACCTCAGGGATCTGGTATGCGGGCAGCACGACGCATGCTAGGTCGAAGTCCTCGTTCGCGATAAGGTCGTCGACGCTGGTGTAGACGCTCGCACCGGGGTGATGCTCCCGAGCATCGTTCAGCATACCTGTGGCTACATCCTCACAGTAGGCTACGACGTCCACACCATCCAGTTGTCGGAAGTTACTGATGTAGCCAGGGCTCTTCTGATCGATTGTGCCCAGGTGGCCGTGTCTCAGCCCGATAATCGCGGCCTTCAGAATCCCATCGTTGCTACTCATAGCCGACACTCCAATATGGGAGCCCTGCACCCTGACTGAGTGGGATTATAGTCCAAGTCCGAACGCTGTCAATCAGCCCTAAGTGCGAAGGAGCTCATTGTCTTGACACTCATTTTCCCCACCGCTACTATCCGACCAATGGACGCTAGGGTGTGAGTTTCGGTCATTGCTTGTCATCCGACTCAGTCCATTGAGGCTGAACTATGCCAAAGAAGATCTATCGTGCAGGCATTGTAGGGCTTGGCGGCATTGCTGAGCGTCCCCCAGAAGAAGCGCCGCCGCCATTCAACGACACCGTGTCCACTTCACACGCTGGCGCGTTGGCTCAGATGCCAGACTTCAAGGTGGCCGGGGTCTGTGACTTGGTGCCGGATCTGCTCGACCAGTTCAATCGGGACTGGGGCAGCCGTTGGCCGACGGCTACTGTGTACACGGACTACAAGGAGATGCTCGCCAAAGAACGACTGGACATCCTGACGGTGGCCACGTCGGACCATCTACACGCCGACATCGCCGTTGATGCTGCCTACGCTGGGGTGAAGGGTATTTTCGTAGAGAAGCCATTGGCCACGTCAATGGAAGACGCCGACCGCATAGTCAAAGTCTGCGAGGAAAACGGTGCGACACTCGCCGTCGACCACACTTGGAGATGGGACCCTTTGTATCACAGGGTCCGGGCTGCAATCCGCGAGGGCGCAATTGGGAAGCTAAGCACCATTGTAGTAATGCACACCGGGGCTCGTGCGATGTTGTTCCGCAATGGTACGCACAAAATTGACGGCATCTGCTTCTTCGCCGAGTCCGAACCGGAGAAGGTGCTCGCCCGGTTGGAGGACGGCTTCGACGACTGGGACCGTTACAGGGGCGACGGTGGCAAGCTGCCGGAAAACGATCCATCGGCCAACGGGTTTATCCTGTTCAAGAATGGTGTGCGGGCCCACTACTGCGGCGACAAAAAGGCGTTCCAGGACAGCTCCTACCTACTGGTAGGCGAGAAGGGGCAAATTACCGTCACTCCTTGGGGAGCCGTGCAGGATCGTACTGCTGAGCTTGTCACAAACGACCCCCAAACAGGCGAAGCGGTGCGCAAGACCCTAGTCCCCGGCCAATATCTCATCCGGAATCTTGGGGCGGCGTACCGGGAACTGGCGACGATCGCGGAGAAGGGCGGCGCGAGCGTCTCGCCTGGTTGGGAAGCGCGCAAGACAGTGCAGATCATGATGGGGTTCCTCAACTCTCATCAACAAGGGTCCCGGCTTGTGGATGTGCCCGAGTAGTAATGCGCGATGCCGTGGCGGTGAGTGCATCCCTGGTGCGGCACGCGCACGGCGTTCAGGTCGGGAAACGCTGTCCCGTGGTTACGTGACGCTCATCGGTGCGTCGTCTGCGACGTAGCGCTAACGAAGGAGATTGCGATGATCGTCGATGCTTATCCGTCGGCATTTGCTCCATGGGATACCGAGCAGGGATTCCCTACGCTGAAGGAGAGGATGAACATCGTCCAGCGTGAGTTGGGCGGGCATCATCAGCAGGCGTGGCGCGTTCGGGATCGCCAGCCCGTGGACAACAGTTCGTTGATCGATCCCGGGACAGGGGAGCTCACCGAGGTCGAGTGGACGCGGCACAACGGTCAGTTAGCTTGGAGATACCAAGGCGAGGTATATACGAAGCAGTACTTCCCCCCCATGCTGCACAACTTCGAGTGCCCGCCTGAGTTGATGATTGCCGAGATGGACTACGCAGGCGTCGACATGGGGATCCTGCACTGCTTCGTAACAAAAGGCCATTACCGCACACAGAACGACTTTCAGAGAGAGGCCGTCAGGCGCTATCCGGACCGTCTGATGAGGACGATAATGGTCAGTGAGCCGGAGGTACCCAACGACCCGGATAAGGCGCTACGAGAGGTTCAAGATCAGATCGATTTCGGAGGCCACACCGCCGTGCAGTTCATACCGAGGAACTATTATGCACCCATTGTTCCGTCTCTGCAGGGCATGGGCCGCACTGAGCCGTGGGACGACGGAGTGATGCGCCCCTTCTGGGACGGAGTGGCCTCCATGAAGGTTCCCGTCTTCTTCACCATCCTGGGGAGGGGAGGGGCGCTAAGAGACAGATATGGCCGATCAGCTCTAGATGAGTACTTCGAGGAGCATCGGGTGCTGCTACGATGGATGGAACGTTACCCGGGGGTCACCGCCGTGATTACCCACGGCCTACCATGGCGCGCGTTACTGGAGGGCGACCGGATAAAGCTCCCTGAGCGGATCTGGGATGTGTTCAAAGCACCGCAGCTGAATATGGAGATGATCATTCCCATTCAGATGGGTGAAATATGGGAATACCCCTGGCAAGAGGCGGAGTCGACGATCAAAGAGTGCGTCGACCGTATAGGAACGAACAGACTAATGTGGGGATCCGATTGGCCGATGGTGGGCAGATATTGCACCTATACGCAAAACCTGAACCAGTACAAGCTTTACTGCGAGTTCCTCAGCAGAGAAGAGAGGGCTTCAATCATCGGTGGCACGGCCGCCCGCGTGATGGGAGTTGGGAATTCGGCTTGCCGCGCTTCATGATCGACTGGCAGACGTGGTAGGAGAACTTCCCGCTCTTGGCGTCGTTGCCGCTCATCGACCTCCGGCAGCTCTTGCGCTTCAATCCTGTTCGACACAGCTACTATGGACTGGTCAAACGCTCATACAAATGCCTACTGAGAGCGGACCAGGGCAGTTCCAGGCGAGCCTACCGCCATCAGATGTACAGCGCTTCTCCGAAGTTAGATTCTGATGGCCAGTGACGGACGAGGGTATGTCCAATGCGCACACTTAACTCAAGCGTCGGTACGAGCGTGACGGCCGATCACCCTTGACGGAGGCTTTTGACCTGGACAGGCGGACCCCCAGTCGTACTCCGCGAAGGGCTCGGTGAACAGCATAGCGCCAACTATGGACGGGATAGTGTGCCACCAGACCTGCTGGCCACCGCTCCACTGCTTCAGTCCTGGACCGGGTGAGTGCTGAACAGACTACGCCGAGGACCGACTCTGATGTATGACGGTCTGAGCTCTCAGGACTTACACACTGGCCGTCAGAATAGCCCGGCCTGGACGGCGAGCCAGTAATCCCACTCCGTCTCGTAGAGCGACCAGGAGAGCAACAGTTGCTCATAAGGGTAGGCCCCGAAGAGTGGCCCAAGGTGTGACTGCAATAGGTCCAGCGAGGCGGCGTCACCAGAGAGCAAGAGCACGTGCGCCGCCTCAAAGGGCTCCGCGACGTACAGATGCTCATACGTCCAGGCTGGCTGCTGCGTCCGCAAGCGTAGCTGGCGCTCATGCGCCTGCTCGAGGGTGGTCTGGGGCTGACCTGGTGGGTCACAGGCCTTGCGCCAGTCCCAGTCGCTGGCCGCCTTCCTCTGGCTGTGCTCCGCCGGGTCAAATTCCCGGTAAGCCAGCAGCCTACCATGCACGGCAGCGGCTGTTTCCGCCAGGCGGACCTGGTACTCCTGCCTGATGGCAGGATCATCCTCCAGATCGACCAAAAGACGCCAGGCCACCTGGTTTTGATCGAACACGTAAACTGCTCCGCCTGAAGGCGGCAGCCCGGTCTTCAGGCGCGCGTAATCCTGTTCCTCCAGCTTCTGGCGGTACTGCCGGCGCCAGTGCTCGTCACCGGTGACCACGGCGGCGCCCAATAGGGCCATCAGCAGACGCGAAGCTCGGTCGTTGGTGATGGCGCCGACATCGCCATACCAGGCGGGCTGGCCATCCTCGGCTCGGTCTTCCCAGCCATCGCGTTCCCAGCGCGCCAGCATGTTCTGCCATATCTGGCGAATGGCCTGCTTTTCTTCCTCTGTGGGGATATCGCTTTCGTAGTATCGAAATATGCCGTTCAAGAACATGGTGATTTGGTCAACTGAGGAGTTGGTATAGTGGCTGGCTCCGTCCAGGGCCACGCCCCGCGGCAAGAATCCTGGGTCCTTGGCCACGTCGCACAGCCGCTTCATACCGGAAAAGAGGAGCCGCGCCTCATCGGCCGATGCGGCATCGTGACCCAGCTGATGGCGCAGGACCGCGGCAGCCAGATACAGACCAGCGTTGTGGACCGGGTTTTCCATGCCGGTACGCCCGCCCGCGCGGTTCGGGAAGCCGCGCGCGATTTCCTCTGGTGTGGGTAGGTATCGCCCATTCACTCTCCAATCGAGGTCGTAGAACATCTGGGTGTCGCGATGGATGAAATGCTGCCAGATATGCTGGCGCGTAGCTGCGGCGGCTTCGGCTGGTGTCACCATGGTGCCTCCTGTCTGGTGTATCAGAGCTGGACCGGGTGAGTGATGACCAATACAGGCAGAGGGCTATGCTGACATACGATGGTCCGTGGGCATCAGAGTAGCCCGGCCTGGACGGCGAGCCAGTAATCCCACTCCGTCTCATAGAGCGACCAGGAGAGCAACATTTGCTCATAGGGGTAGGCCCCGAAGAGTGGCCCAAGGTGTGACTGCAATAGGTCCAGCGAGTCGGTGTCGCCAGAGAGCAAGAGCACGTGCGCCGCCTCAAAGGGCTCTTGCACACACAGATGCTCATACCTCAGGACTGGCGCCTGCTGATTACGCATGCGCAGGCCGTATAGTCCCACCTCTTCCCTGGAGGTCTGGGGCTGATCTGGTGGGTCACAGGCCTTGCGCCAGTCCCAGTCGCTGGCCGCCTTCCTCTGGCTGTGCTCGGCCGGGTCAAACTCCTGGTAAGCCAGCAGATTACCATGCACGGCAGCGGCCGTTTCCGCCAGGCGGGCCTGGTACTCCTGCCTGATGGCAGGATCATCCTCCAGATCGACCAGCAGACGCCAGGCCACCTGGTTTTGATCTAACACGTAAAGTGCTCCGCCTGAAGGCGGCAGCCCGGTCTTCAGGCGCGCGTAATCCTGTTCCTCCAGCTTCTGGCGGTACTGCCGGCGCCAGTGCTCGTCACCGGTGACCACGGCGCCACCCAATAAGGCCATCAGCAGACGCGAAGCTCGGTCGTTGGTGATGGCGCCGATTTCGCCATACCAGGCGGAATGGCCATCCTCGGTTCGGTCTTCCCAGCCATCGCGTTCCCAGCGCGCCAGCATGTTCTGCCATATCTGGCGAATGGCCTGCTTTTCTTCCTCTGTGGGGATATCGCTTTCGTAGTATCGAAATATACCGTTCAAGAACATGGTGGTTTGGTCAACTGAGGAGTTGGTATAGTGGCTGGCTCCGTCCAGGGCCACGCCCCGGGGCAAGAATCCTGGGTCCTTGGCCACGTCGCACAGCCGCTTCAAACCGGAAAAGAGGAGCCGCGCCTCATCGGGCGATGCGGCATCGTGACCTAGCTGATGGCGCAGGACCACGGCAGTCAGATACAGACCAGCGTTGTGGGCCGGGTTTTCCATGCCGGTATGCCAGCCGGCGCGGTTCGGGAAGCCGCCCGCGATTTCCTCTGGTGTGGGGAGGTACCGCCCATGCACTCTCCAATCGAGGTCGTAGAACATCTGGGTATCGCGATGGATGAAATGCTGCCAGATGTGCTGTCGCGTAGCTGCGGCGGCTTCGGCTGGTGTCATCATGGGTGCCTCTTCATCGTAGCTGTTCACCGCTCTGTTGCTTCAGGCTTGGATCGGGTGAGTGATGGACAAGCCAGGCAGAGGGCCGACTCTGATGCACGACGGTCTGAACTCTCAGGACTTGTACGCTGGCCGTCAGAGTAGCCCGGCCTGGACGGCGAGCCAGTAGTCACACTCCGTATCATAGAGCGACCAGGAGAGCGCCAGTTGCTCATAGGGGTAGGCCCCGAAGAGTGGTCCAAGGTGTGATTGCAATAGGTCCAGCGAGACAGCGTCGCCAGAGAGCAAGAGCACGTGCGCCGCCTCAAAGGGCTCCGTGACGTACTGAAACTCATACCACCAGACTGGCTGCAGCTTCCGCAAGCGTAGGCGGCGCTCACGCGCCTGCTCGACTGAAGCGTAGCGCAGTTTACCGGAAACAAGCGATGGGGTGGTCTGCGTCTGATCTGGTGGTTCATGGGCCTTCCGCCAGTCCCAGTCGCTGGCCGCCTTCCTCTGGCTGTGCTCGGCCGGGTCAAACTCCTGGTAAGCCAGCAGATTACCATGCACGGCAGCGGCCGTTTCCGCCAGGCGGGCCTGGTACTCCTGCCTGATGGCAGGATCATCCTCCAGATCGGCCAGCAGACGCCAGGCCACCTGGTTTTGATCTAACACGTAAAGTGCTCCGCCTGAAGGCGGCAGCCCGGTCTTCAGGCGCGCATAGTCCTGTTCCTCCAGCTTCTGGCGGTACTGCCGGCGCCAGTGCTCGTCACCGGTGACCACGGCGCCGCCCAATAGGGCCATCAGCAGACGCGAAGCTCGGTCGTCGGCGATGGCGCCGATATCGCCATTCACGGCGGGCTGGCCATCCTCGGTTCGGTCTTCCCAGCCATCGCGTTCCCAGCGCGCCAGCATGTTCTGCCATATCTGGCGAATGGCCTGCTTTTCTTCCTCAGTGGGGATATCGCTTTCGTAGTATCGAAATATGCCGTTCAAGAACATGTTGATTTGGTCAACTGAGGAGTTGGTATAGTGGCTGGCTCCATCCAGGGCCACGCCCCGGGGCAAGAATCCTGGGTCCTTGGCCACGTCGCACAGCCGCTTCATACCGGAAAAGAGGAGCCGCGCCTCATCGGTTGATGCGGCATCGTGACTTAGCTGATGCCGCAGGACCACGGCAGGGAGATACTGACCAGCGTTCAGGGCCGGGTTTTCCATGCCGGTACGCCCGCCTGCGCGGGTCGGGAAGCTGCGCGCGATTTCCTCTGGTGTGGGGAGGTATCGCCCATGCAATCTCCAATCGAAGTCGTAGAACATCTGGGTATCGCAATGGATGAAATGCTGCCAGATATGTTGGCGCGTAGCTGCGGCGGCTTCGGCTGGTGTCATCATGGGTGCGGTGCGTCCTCCTTTCAGGTAGAGGCTAACATGACCCTTACTACTGGGTGCATATGCGACGGCGCCACAGATAATTCGACAGAGTGGTTCCCAGTCCTATGGAGGCCGCATTTTACCCATGTCGTCCATGCCTGTAAAGGCGAGTGCGGCGAATTTCAGAACTCATGGCGCTGCGAAGGTATCATTTCGTAGGGTGTCGTTTCGCAGGGTTGACAGTGTCGACTCTTTCTGCTATGAGATGTGGATAGCCAGGCGACAGCCACGAATCCGGAGGACATTAGCTACGATATTCGTAACAGATGATCCGGTTCAGTGCCTGAATAGCCAAGGAGGATAATCCCATGCAGACAAGTGCTATGCCGAAGAAGTGGCTGGCCTTCTTGCTCGTCGTAGTAGCGGCGATTGCTTTAGGGTGCGCCGCTGAGGAGGCGGAGACGGGCCCGTCCGCCGAAGAGATCGCAAGGCTCGTGAGCGACTCCGTGAACGTGTCCGTGTCCCAGGCCGTTGCCAAGGCGGTCCCCGAGGGGACGAGCGCGGATGAGATCAAGAGGATGGTCGAGGCGGCCGTTGCTGCGTCGGCCCAGCCCGGGATCACGCGGGCTGAAGTGGAAGCGGCGGTGACAGCCTCTGTCCAGGCTGCTACGGTTGGGCAGCTTACAGCAGCCGAGGTGCAGAGGATCGTCGACGCTTCGATCCAGGCCCTGCCGGCTCCCCAGGTCGACACCTCCGCTCTTCGGCCGCTGGTCGAGCAGGCAGTGGCGGCTTCGGTGCCTGAGGGCGTGAGTGCCGATCAGATCGCCAAGCTCGTCGAAGCAGCGGTCGACGGGGCCACGGCCGGCGTTCCCACGAGAGCCGAGCTTGCCAAGTCCATCGAGGACGCGGTCAAGGATGCAGCGGCAGGCCAGCTGACGGCCACCGAGGTCCAGAACATTGTCAATGCCTCACTGGTCCCCAAATCCACCGCCTAATTGGAGAAATGTTATTTTCTGACCTCTCGGTTGGGCCGGTGGGGGCGTCGATTGGCGACTGACGGGGTTAGCAGTGGTTTGGCGGGGCCGATGGTGGACGTATGAGGGTCTTGGGGTGCTGATTTGCCATGCTTGCGTCGATTTTGAGCCGTTTGGCCTCGTAGGAGGACGCAGCATCCCTATGACGGTTATCCACGTCGCTTGTCCGATAGGCGGATGTAGATAAGCTAGTTTCAGGTTGAGGGAGGGCCGTGAGCCAGCGCCGCTATTCTCCGGTGTGCCCCGACCAGCAGCGGGAACGATGGATGGCCTCGCGCCAGTCGGATCAGCAGCTTCCTGGCATGGTAGACCACTCGACCGGCAAGGTCGATCAGAGCGAAGCGCACCGCCTTGAGCCGCTTGGTCACCCACTCATCACCCAGCGCCAACTGCTTGACCGCCGAGTTCAGGTTGAACGCCAGCACCGTTATCGCCCACCACGCTGCGTTGGCTCCGAACTGTCCCGACGGCAGTCTCCCGCCCGCCAGGTCCTCCTTCAGCACACTATGGACCTCCTCGCCTTTCCCGCATCTCTCACGGTACCACCGCACAACCTCGTCTCCCGGAAGCTCCCGGTTCGTCACTATCCCGCTGATCTTGTACCAGCCGTGGTTCGGCATCTGCATGACCGGAACCGACAGCTCAAACTCACTCTCCATGCCCGGTAGCGGCGGTCGCCTCAGAGGTTCTCTGACGGCTATGAAACGGTAGGCGGGACCCTCCTTGTAGCGACCTAATCGACTGGACATGAAGCCCACCTCGGCCCACTCCTGCCCCGTCTCCACCTCGAACTCCCCCATCATCCGGGGCAACTGACGCCACTCGCTCTCTTCCACCAGCGCCGCCTCATGCTTGAACTCGTCCGTGACGCGTACCCCAATCGCGAACTCGATCACTCCGAACCGTTCGTCTCTCCCCTCGGCGCAGTACTCCAGAAGATCGTTCTGGTAGCCTGCCGTGTCGGACCGCAGCATCACCCGCTCCACTCCCTCGGGTACGCACTCCAACGCGTCTCGCAACACTCGTAGCTGCTCAAATCCCGCGGGAACGTTGCCGTCTCTGAACTCCGAGTGGACGACCAGGTCCGCCTCGGCCCAGTATGTCGTTAGCGGCTGATAGGCTTTGAATCCCTTGTAGCAGTAGAGCGCCTCCTGCTTGTGAGTCTCGACCAGCGTCGCGTCCATGTCCAGTGTCGCCTGCCTATGCCCAACGTGGCCCCGAACGAAGCCCACCATCTCGGCGTTGACCTTCCCAAGTCCGTCCAGCGCGTCGTTGGCCTGGGGTATGAACGCCGTATGAGGCTGCCTCGCCTCCTCCTGGGATGCGTCGTGGAACTGGCTCAGATACCGGAACACCGCCGATGGAGACGGCACATAGCGGTGTCGATCACGCCGCCACCGGTTGCGCTCCGCCCTGCGCTCCGAAGCTCGCTGCCGGTGGGTCTCCACCCTTCCCAACATCCGGCCAAGGCCCTCGTCCGCCTCCAGCACGCGAAGGTCGTCCACCCCTTCGCCGCCCGCCAGGTTCAACAGCGTCAGTGAGGTGACCATCTGACGGTCCGTCCAACCCTGGCCTCCCTCTCTGACCCTCACGTGGCGTCTGATCGACTCGCCAAGGCCGATTGCCTCGGCCATCTCCAGGTAGACTGCCAACCCCGATAGCGCCGTCATGCCCCCGACGCGGTTCTCTGCCCTGTACTGGAATGGTAGGACTCCATGTTGCATAATAACTGCACCTCGTTGGTGATGGTTTGGGATTGTCACTTACCATCTTAGTCAGCTTTGCAGCTGACTCCAACGAGGTCTTCTTCTTGCTTTAGGCGGTGGATTTGGGTGGTCGCCACAGAGGCGGCCGTGGAGAGGGCCCAGAAGGCTGCCGAGAGCGCCGCCGAGAACGCTGCAATGGCTGCCAAGGAAGCCGCGGCTGCCGCCGCGAAGGTGCCGGGCGAGACGATTGTGGTAGAGAGAGAGGTGGTAAGGCCCTCCACGTATGGCGAGGCGCCAGTTCTGGCGGCGTTGGTTAGAGCCGGAAAGCTGCCGCCGGTGGAGCAGCGTTTGCCCAGCAACCCATTGGTGATTCCCGTGGTCGAGGAAATCGGGCGCTACGGCGGCGTATGGAAGCGAGCCTTCACCGGGCCGGGCGATCAGTGGGGGCTCAGGCGCATCTGGGACGATTACTTCCTCGGGTGGGGCGAGCCTGAGCTCGTCAACGTCGTTCCGGATGTGCCCGAGTCCTGGGATGTATCGCCTGACGGCAAGGTCTACACCTTCCATCTCCGCGAGGGGATGAAGTGGTCCGACGGCGCGCCCTTCAGCGCCGACGACATCATGTTCTGGTACAACGATATCATCCTGAACGAGGAGCTCACCGTTAACATACCCGGGTGGATGGCCCCTGGAGGAGAGGTGGCACTGGTGACGAAGCTGGACCAGCACACCGTGCGCTTCACCTTCGCCGTGCCGTACTTCCTGTTCCCGAACATCTTGACCAATAGAAACGTGGTCGCCCCAGCCCACTACCTGAAGCAGTTCCATGCCAGCTACGTCGGCCTAGACAAGTTAAGTCAGATGGCGAAAGAGGCAGACGTCGAGAACTGGAGCCAGCTTTTCAAGCTCAAGACGGAAGTGAAGCTCAACACCGAGCTGCCGAGGGTCACCCCGTGGATCCTCGAGAGCCCCGTGAATAGTCCGCAGTACAACGCGGTACGAAACCCCTACTACCACGGAGTGGACCCTGAGGGCAACCAGCTTCCCTACATCGACAGGATAGTCCACGAACTAGTGCTGGACAAGGATGTTTTGAACCTGAAGGCCATGGCCGGGGAAATAGACATGCAGACCCGGCATATCAAGTTCGCTAACTACTCGCTCTTCAAGGAGAACGAAGAGGAAGGCGACTACCGCGTGCTGGAATGGATCCTCCCGGGAGGGTCGCAGGCTTCGTTTATGGTGAGCCAGACCTACGTCGAGGACCCCGCTATCGGAGAGCTACTGCAGAACAAGGACTTCCGCATCGGCCTGTCCCACGCCATCGACCGGGACGTGATCAACGATCTGGTCTACCTAGGCACGGGACAGGCCCGCCAGGGTGCGCCGCCTCCCGATAACCCCTACTATCCAGGCGACGAGTACGCCTTCAAGTATACGCAGTACGATCCCGATACGGCCAACCAATTCCTGGATAAGGTCCTGCCCAACAAGAACGCGGAGGGCTTCCGGCTGTTGCCCGACGGCCGCGTCGCCACCCTTCAGGTGGCGGTGGCCTCCCAGGGCGCCACTGTAGAGGAGGACAGAGCTGGGCATCGAGGCCATGCGCATCCATGCCGACAATATCTGGAACATTGGCACCGTGGGCCTGGTCGGCACGGTGGTTATCGTGAAGAACGACATGCGGAACGTGCCTGAAAACGCTGTCTGGGGCGGGGGTGAGGGCCCTGTCTGGCCCGAGCAGTTCTTCAAGAGATAGAATCATCAATCGATCCCCTGTCCCCACACGCGTTCCTGCGCGTCCCTGGGGGCAGGAAGCACGCGTTCTCGTGGCCCGAGGGGGTGGCTTGTCTCGGCTCGCCGCCCGCTTTGCGTGATCGTGTGGGCAGCACTCCCCAACAGCGCTCGGCCTCTCACCCTTCGATGGCTACGGATCGGGCTGAGGTGTGGTGGTCATGCTCGGTTACATAATACGGCGGATACTCATAGCGATACCAACGCTCTTGCTGCTGTCTGTGGTAAGCTTTGCGATTATCCAGGCACCCCCGGGTGACTACCTTACCGCCTACGTTGCCATGCTGGAGGAGTCGGGCACGGTGGTGGACCCGGCGGAGGTCAGGGCACTACGGGCCGAATTCCAACTGGACCGACCCATCTACGAGCAGTACCTCAAGTGGATGGGGGGGGTGGTACGAGGGGACTTCGGCCGCTCGTTTCGGTGGCAGCGCCCTGTGTCCGAGTTGATATGGGAGCGGCTCGGCCTCTCGATGGCCGTGGCATTGGTTGGCCTGTTCTTCTCCTGGGCCATCCCCATCCCCATAGGAATCTTCTCCGCCGTCAAGCAATACTCCTTCCTCGATTATCTGTTTACTGGCGTGGGATTCCTGGGACTGGCCACACCTGACTTCATGGTGGCTCTTCTGGTCTTGTGGACGGTCTTTGCCTTGACCGGGGACGTCATTGCTGGCCTCTTTTCCCCAGACTTTGTGCAGGCGCCCTGGAGCCCGGCCAAGGTGATAGACCTGCTCAAGCACCTCTGGTTACCGGCGCTGATAGTGGGCACCAACGCTACCGCCGGCTCTATGAGGGTGATGCGCGCCAACCTGTTGGACGAGTTGAGGCGCCCCTACGTGCAGGCGGCGCGGGCCAGGGGAATGTCGGCGTGGAGGCTCGTCTTCAAATACCCGGTCCGGCTGGCCCTCAACCCGTTCGTGAGCTCGGTGGGCTGGGTGCTGCCTGGCTTGATCTCCAGCGGGACCATCGTGGCGATCGTACTAAGCCTGCAAACAGAGGGTCCCATGCTGCTCGACTCCTTCTTTTCCCAGGACATGTTTCTGGCCGGGACCCTTGTCATGCTGCTAAGCGTGTTGACGATCATAGGCACACTAATCTCCGACATTCTGCTGGCCTGGCTGGACCCCAGGATTCGCCAGGGGGAACGCTGAGGCATGAGCATCACAAGCCTGGCCGAGGGGCCCACGGCAACCGAGAGGCAAGTCTACGTAGCTTCGCAGCGGAAGCTGATGTGGTGGCGCTTCAAGAAGCACCGGGTCGCCGTCGCCAGCCTTGTGGTACTGGCGGGCTTTTACCTGGTAACCCTGTTTCCCGAGTTCCTGTCCACCCAGGACCCAACTTTCGTTGATAGCAAAAGGGCCCTGGTCTCACCCCAGAGGGTCCACTTCTTCGATGGTGGCTTCAGCCCCTTCGTATACGGCCTGAGAGTGGGGCGAAATCCCACCACCCTCAGGTTGGAGTACGAGCTCGACAAGAGCACAAAACACCCTATACGGTTGTTTGTGCGAGGATATTCCTACAAGCTCCTCGGGATCTTCGAGCCCGACTGGCACCTCTTCGGCCCTCGCACCGAGGACCTGGATGAAAAGGTCCCTCTTCACATCCTGGGGACGGACAGGCTGGGACGAGACATGTACTCACGTATCACGTATGGGACTCGCGTCTCCCTGTCCATAGGCCTCGTGGGGGTGGCCCTGAGCCTCTTCTTGGGCGTTTTCCTGGGCGGTCTCTCCGGGTATTTTGGAGGATGGATCGATATGCTGATCCAGAGGTGCATCGAGGTCCTGCACTCCATTCCAACCCTACCACTGTGGCTGGCTCTGGCGGCGGCTCTGCCCCGGGGCTGGTCTGTGATAAGGATCTACTTCGCCATCGTCGTCATCCTCTCCCTGATCCACTGGATCGGTCTGGCCCGGGTGGTCCGGGGACGCTTCCTGTCCCTGCGGGAGGAGGACTTCGTCATGGCAGCCCGGGCTTCCGGCTGCACCGAGACGCGGGTCATCTGGCGCCACATGGTCCCGGCTTTCTTTAGCCACTTGATCACCTCCGTCACCCTGACGATCCCTGCAACGATACTGGGCGAGACCTCCTTGAGTTTCCTCGGCCTGGGGATGAGGCCGCCGGCCATAAGCTGGGGAGTACTGCTGCAGGGAGCGCAGAACCTCCAGGCGGTGGGCCACGCGATCTGGCTGCTCATCCCAGGCCTGCTCGTGGTCGTGGTCGTCCTGACCTTCAATTTCGTCGGGGATGGCCTGCGCGACGCAGCAGACCCCTACCAGACCTGACGTATGCCCGGTACCTATGACTTGAATCAACACTAACCCCTGACATCTTTCACCTAGGACGAGTTTCAGATCCCGGTGCCCAGGGCCAGGTCAGTCGTCTCCATAGAGGACGACGTCAGGGCGGAGATACTCCTGGTCGTCCGCCCCCAGGGAAGCTCCTCTCACTAGCGGCCGCGGCGACGATCAGGAGCCAGGCGGGCTCAGGCAGCGCCCAGGGCTTCGGCCTTGGTGCGGAACTCCTCCATCTCGATGACGGCGCCCTTGTTGAGGCGCGACTCCTCCGCGGCGAAGGCCATCAGGTGGCCCTCCAGGGCGTGGCGGGCCGAGTTGATCAGGGCTGGCCCCTCGCCGCGTAAGGCGCGGACGAAGGCGTTGAGCATCCTCTCGTCGCCGCCGCCGTGGGAACCCCGCGCTTCTGGAACGATGCGCTCGGAGGGCTCGCCGCGAGCGTGGTCGTAGATCACCACCTCGGGGTCTTCGTGGGTGATCCTGCCGGTCATCGTGGCGAGGGTGCCGTCGTACCGCATGGTGCGGCTGGAGTGGTAGGAGTGTCCGTGCATGATGAAGTTGACGGTGACGCCGCCCTCGAACTCCATGCCGACGGTCTGGTGGTCTACGACGTCGTTGTCCAGGCGGTAGACGCAGCGGCCGTAGGGGCCGGTCCGAAGGGCCTCCAGGACGGCCTCGGGAGAGGGGTCGATGCTGACGTTGCTGACGAAGGGCTCCATATAATCTTCCTGGTACAGCCTGGGGGCGTAGTGGGGGCATTCGTCCTCGACGGGGCAGCCGTCGGTACACCGGTCGGGTACGTCGGGATGGGGCGCGCGCTCCGGTCGGAGGTTGAAGAGGGAGCCGAAGGAGGATAGGCGGACGACGCGCCGCCCGAGGATCCAGTGGAGGACGTCCATGTCGTGGCAGCACTTGGTCAGGATCATCGGCGCGGAGGTCTTGCTGTTGCCCCAGTTGCCGCGAGAGAAGCCGTGGGCCATGCGGAACCAGGAGACGTTCTCCGAGTGCTCGACGACGACCACGTCACCGAGGCGGCCCGATTGGACGACGTTGCGCACCGTGTTGTAGAAGTCGGCGAAGCGCATCGTGTGGCAGACCCACACGCCGCGGCCCAGCCGCTCGGCGGTCCGGACCAGGCGCACCGTGTCGGCCAGCGTGGTTGCCATGGGCTTCTCCAGCAGCACGTCGTAGCCCCTCTCCAGGGCGGCCATGGTGGAAGGGTAGTGGACGTGGTCGCTGGAGGTGTTGACCAGCAGCGGCGCAAGTTGAGGGCGGTCCATCAGGCCCTCCCACGAGTCGAAGCAGAGCTCGTCGGGGATGTCGTGGGCGCGGGCGAAGCGCTCGCGGGCATCCGGGCGCGGCTCGGCGACGGCGACGTAGCGCATGTTGTCCGGGTGGCGCTGGGCGTAGTCGCCAAACAGGGAGTAGGCGCGGCGCCCCGCTCCGACCAGTACCGCATCTATGGGCGTCGTCATCTCTTGAACTCCTTGGCGTTCAACGTTTCTTTCCACACCGGTCCAGGAGACCGGGCGTCCTGTTGAATAGGCCTTGATCTTACCCAGGATTCCCCATATTGGGAGTCTTCATGCTCAATGGGCAGTCCAAACGAGAGGCTAGTATCATAGTCAGGCCCTGCAAGGCCAGTCAATCTCCGGTCATCCAAGATGCCACTCCACCTTGGTCACCACTCGCCGTGCGCGGTCCCAACTCTCAGCACGATACCAAGAGTCGTCGTATAGGATCACCGGACGTTTCGGCGGCCTCCCCACAGGTCGTACCAGCCCTTCTTACAGCGGGACTTCCCACCGAAAAGTTCGCAGTTCAGTCTTACACGGCCCACCATGTCCTAGCTAAGACCTGCCAAGGCTCGAACTTCCTCCGAACCACTTCACGTAGAAGCGACTAAAGGGCTCTGGCCAAACGTCGAATTCAACGAGGGTACGTGTTCATCTCTAGCCCAAGCAAGAAGTCAGCTCCTTCTCGCTCCAGGAGACCTGTCCAGTCCAGTCTCAGTGGGCTATTGTGCCTTACTCCTTAGGCCGCAACACCATCATGGGCGACGTCCCGAGTCGGCTAAATGGAGCAGCGTTCTCCGACCCAACTCGAAGGCGTTCTTGTAGATTTGGCCGGCATCCGCCGGCAGTGGATAACGCCGGTGCGTGCCTTGTAGATGGACTCGGCAGTAGTCTCTTCGCATACAAGGAGAGGGCCTCGCCCGATCAGGGAGCGGATCGCGATTCCTCGCTCTCCGTCTCTCCCCTGGGCATCCGGAAGCCGACGCGGGGCTCGGTGAAGATGTAGGTGGGGTTGGCGGCGTCCTCTCCCAGCTTGCGCCGGAGCTTGCTGACCATGGTGTGCATGGGGCGCACGTTGCCTTCGCCCCTCCCACCCCAGACCCGTTCCAGCAGGTGCTCGTGGGTCAGCACCCCTCCGGCGTGGGCCGATAGCTCTGCCAGCACCCCGTACTCCGTGGGTGTGAGCTGCACTTGGCGGCCGGCCAGACTCACCCTGCGCCTGGCGTAGTCGATCGTCAGGTCGCCCAGCACGTAGGGCTCGGACGGCTCGACGGTCACCCGTCTCCGCAGGGCCGACTTGATCCTCGCCGCGAGCTCCGTGGGTGAGAAGGGCTTGACGACGTAATCGACGGCCCCCATATCGAAGGCCTTGGCGACGACCTCCTCGCGCCCGTAGGCGGACAGGAAGATGACCGGCACGTCCGCCACGTCGAGGATGCCCTTCAACAGCTCGATGCCGTCCATTCCGGGGAGCATCAGGTCCAGCAGCACGAGCTCCGGCTCTTCGTCCTCCAGCAGGCGGAGTGCCTCCTTCGGCTCCCCCGTCACCACCGGGTCGTAGCCCGACCTGGCGAGGGTGTCGCGGATGTAGCGCAGGTCATTGGGGTTGTCGTCCACGGCGAGGACTCGCGCCCGTTCTCCCTCTTTCCGCTGCATCTGTCGGGTGGAGCGAGTGGAGACGGGTTGGCGTCCTCCCGTTGCGCCGCTTCCGGCTGCCTCCACCGTCGGAAGCGTGAAGGTGAAGCGGGCGCCGAGGCCGGGCCCGTCGCTCTCGGCCCAGATGCGGCCCCCATGCGCCTCCACGATGCCCTTGCAGATCGAGAGGCCCAGCCCCGTGTCCCCTCCCTGCTCCTCGGACTGCACCTGTGAGAACTTGAGAAAGAGCTGCGGAAGGCTCTCCGCCGGGATGCCTTGTCCCTCGTCGATTACCGAGAAAGCGATATGAACGTCCTGCCGTCCGGCGGTCATCCTGATGATGGACGACTCCGGGGAGTTGCGGGCCGCGTTGGACAGCAGGTTGCCGAGCACCTGGTCGATGCGCCGCCTGTCCGCCATCACCAGGGGCAGGTCCGGCTCGACGTCTATGGCGAGATTGTTCCTGCCCCCCGCGCTGACGAAGGCGCTCCTTGCCCGGTCCACCAGCACGGCCACCTCAGCGGGTTCGGGACCGACCGGGAGCGTGCCCGTCTCGATGCGGGCCACGTCCAGCAGGTCGGTGACCAGGGCGTTCATGCGGTCGGCCTGGTCCTCGATGATTCTGAAGAACTGGCGCACCACCGCCGGGTCGGGGTCCGTTGCCGAACCCAGCACGGTGGCGGCCGAGCCCTTGATGGATGTCAGGGGTGCCCGCAGCTCATGGCTCACCATGGCCAGGAACTCGGCCCGCATCCGTTCCATCTCCTCCAGGGCCGCCATGTCCTGCATGGCGACCACCATAGACTCGACCGCGCCCTCATCGGAGAGGATGGGCGTCGCGTTCAGCAGCACGGTGACGCTCCGTCCGTCGGGGACGCCGATGACGACCTCCTCTGCGCGCACCTTCTCCGCAGCCGCCGCGGCGCTGAGAAGCTCGGTCATTGGGAACTCCCGCAGGGAGACCTCACGTCCGTCGGCCCGCCTGAAGGTCAGCATGTCGAGCAGGTCTTCCGGCGTCTGGCCCGGGTCCCGCAGGCTGTCGACGATCCTTCCGGCCTCCCGGTTGAAGGACTTCGGCGCTCCCGTCCCGGCGTCGAAGACCACGACGCCGACGGGGGAGGTGTCAATGAGCGTCTCCAGGTCGGCCCTGGCCCGCCGCTCCTCGCGGTGCCTGCGGGCGTTGGCGATGACCAGCGCCGCCTGTGACGCGAACATCACGAGGGTCTCCTCGTCCTCCCGGGAGAACTCCCCGCCGCCCCTCTCGTGGGCCAGGTAGATGGTGCCGACCCCGACCCCCTGGTGGCGAATCGGGGCAACCAGCAGAGAGTCCACCGATAGCGGGGGCAGGAAATCAGGCATGTTCAATGCCTTCAGGTGGCTGTCGATGTCCGAGACCCGCAGGGGCTCCAGAAGCCCGCTGAAGTACCCGAAGAAACTCCGGCCCTCGGTCATGTCCCACAGCCCTTGGTGCTCCTCCCTGGTCAGGCCGGAGACGATGAAGTCGGGCATCTGCCCGGCTTCGCCGAAGACGATCAACGCCCCGTAGCGCGAGGCCGTCAGCGTCCGGGCGCTATCCACCACCTCCTGCAACACCGTGTCGAAGTCCAGGCTCTCGTTGACGCGGAGACTGGCCTCACTCAGGCGGGAGAGGCGCTCCTCCAGCTCCCGAATCCGTCGCCGGTCTCGCTCGTCCGGTCGGTCCAAGTCGTCACCTCGATTGGCCTGCTGCCGGGGAAGGAAACGGCGTCAACAGGGTAGATTTGGCCGCATTTGGCCGATAGTAACAAATAGTTACCGAGAATTGCAACAAAAGTGAACTGGCGGAAATAGACCCGGTGGTAACATCGCGAGGGAGTATGCCCGGAAGATGGGAGGCGTCTGCTTGGCTCTCGAACAGAGCAATCCCGGACAGGCAGCAGCGTCGAAATCGGCGACGCTTGGACTTGACGCGTCCCGCTCCCGGCGCGCCGCCGACGCCGCATTGGACACCCCTATTTTACGCCCGCGTAGTCCTCACAGCCCGTCGCGGGGGCTGACGGCGTGAGCCGCCACAGCCCATACGCGTCCGTTCCGTCGCTGCGCCGCCCCGCGGCGCTCTTCCTCGTTCTCCTCGCCGTCCTGGCCGTGTCCCTTTCGGGAAGCGGTCCGGCGGGCGCCGCCGACGGCTACGAGCCGGACGCAGGGGTGGTTGAGGCTGTCGAAGGTTATTCGAAGGAGTTCACCCACGGCTACGACCACGTGCTGCGCTGGGTGAGGGTGCTGACGGCCTTCGGCGCTATCCAGGGTATGACCGCCGCCCAGGCCCAGGAGAATGCGGACACGTACTCGGCGGACCGCTGGGACCCGGTGGCAGCGGAGCTGTCTGCCTTGGAGGCCGACTCTGACTACGAGCCGGACGCAGGGGTGGTTGAGGCTGTCGAAGGCTATTCCAAGGAGCTCACCCACGGGTACGACCACGTGCTGCGCTGGATGCGGGTGCTGAAGGCCTTCGGCGCTATTCAGGACATGACCGCCTCCGAGGCCCAGGGGTACGCCGACACGTACTCAGCGGACCGCTGGGACCCCGTGGTGGAGGAGCTGACGAAGCTGGAGGCGGCGGGCTCCGAGCCCGAACCCGCCGCGACACCGGAGCCAACGCCCGAGCCAACGCCCGAGTCCGACCCGTTGCAGGTCTCCGTCACCGCCAGCCCGGCCCATCCCCTGGTGAACGAGACGGTGACGCTGAGCGCGGACATCACCAACGCGCCCTCCGATTCAGCCCCGACGTACAACTGGGAGATCGAGTTCGGCGACGGATGGGAATCCTTTGGCAGAGGCCCCACTTTCAGCTTCATGGCCGCCGAGCCGGAGTCCTGGTCCTTCCGGGTCACGGTCTCCTACGGCGCCGGGGACTCGGCAACATCGGACCCCATCACCGTCACCTGGACCGAAACGCGGCCCAACCGGGCGCCGGTGGTGAACGCCCAGGCCGCGAACTACCAGCAGTTCACCGGGGACGGCAACGCGCCCCGGGGCACTCAGGTCTGGAAGAAGTTCAAGGGCATCTTCTCCGACCCGGACGGCGACGAGCTCACCTACACCCCGTCCATCCCCGACGACCGGACCCGACTGGTGGAGACCCTCGACATCGGTCTGGCGGTCACAAACAACGCTGGCGAGAAGGTCGACCTGGTGTTCATCATGGTCGACGCCGATGACGACTGGAAGGCCGTCAGCCCGGTGCTGCCCGACCCCCTGGTGACGACGGTGACGCTGACGGCCACGGACCCCGACGGCCTGTCGGCGTCGGTGAGCGGCGACTGGGTTACGGACTGGGAGAGTCACCCTGCGCTGGTGAGCGCCACGGCCAGTGAGCAGGCCGTCGTGCTGACCTTCGACCTGACGGTGCAGGCGAACCCCGCGCCCGCGCCCGCACAGTTCACGGTGGACGTGGTCAACGAGGACGGCTCAGAAGGGACAATTGCCGTCAGCAGCGTGTCGGTCAACGGCGAGACGGTCACCCTGGAGCTTGCTTTGGCGTTCGAGAAGGGCCAGACCGTCACCCTGGACTACGCCCACGAAGACGACGCCCCCCTGAAACGGTCCGCCGCTGGCGGCGACGGCTTACCCTCCTTCACCGGCCAGGCCGTAACGCCGCCCAACCTGGCCCCGGTGGTGAACGAGCAGGCGGCGAACCACGCCACCTTCGTGGGAGAGCAATTGGCGCCCCGGGGCAACATAGTCTCCAAGCCCTTCAAGGGCATCTTCTCCGACCCCAACGGCGACGAGCTGACCTACACCGTGTCCGTCCCAGCCGACCGCCAAGGGCTGCTGGATATGCTGGGAGCCTACCGGGACACCTGGCGGGTGGGCGTCGAGGTGGACGGCGACGACGACTGGAAGGCCGTCAGCCCGGCGCTGCCCGACCCGCTGACCATCACCGTGACGCTGACGGCCACGGACCCGGAGGGCCTCTCCGCGTCGGTGAGCGGCGATTTCGTCACGAACTGGGTAAGTTACCCCGAGCTGGTGAGCGCCACGGCCGGTAGGCAGGCCGTCGTGCTGATCTTCGACCTGGAGGTGCAGGGGTCACTGGCGCCGTCGTCCTTCACCGTCAACGTGGCGAACGAGGACGGCTCCGCAGGGACCGTCGCCGTCAGCAGCGTGCTGGTCAGCGGCAAGGGGGTCACCCTGGAGCTTGCTTCGGCGCTGGAGAAGGGCCAGACGGTTACACTGGACTATACCCACGACGACGACACTCCGTTGACGCGGGCAGCCGAGGGCGGCGGCAACGCCCCCTCCTTCACCGGGCAGGCCGTCGAGCTGTCCCTGTCCGACCCACCAAGCGCGCCGCAGAACTTCGACCTCAGCGTCACGCCGGGCAGCCTGGAAATCTCGGCGACGTGGGACGCCCTGGACGGCGCGACCTCCTACAAGCTGCGCTGGCGGCTGGACGGCGGGGAGTTCGAGCCGGACAACGCAACCACCGTCACGGAAACCGAGACCGGCATCACCGTGGCCGGACACGGCAGGTGGGTGGTTGGGCTGCAGGGCTGCAACGACGGGGGCTGCGGGCCGGAGGCGGAAGAGACGGCGGAGGTCAGCTCCTTCAGGTTCGACGTGTCACAGTCCCTGGACGGCGCGGGCAACCCGCGGCCCAGGACCTTCGATGCCAACTGGAGCCCGGTGCCCAACGCCACCGGCTACGTGTTGAGCTGGAGGCGGCTGGGCGAGCCGAACTCCCCGCCGCAGGGACGGAACGACGGCGGCGACGGCTGCCCGGAGGCCAATAACGAGGGAGAGAACCGGCTGGAAATCCCCGGCGACCAGACCAGCGCCGAGTTCAACGTGGACGGGGACGGCACCTTCAAAGTGAACTTGGAAGTGGTCTTCTTCCAAAGCGACGAGCCCATCGAGTTGGCAAACACCCACCTGACCGCGAGACTGACCACCCCGGGCAACGTGGTCCTCTTCCACCAGTTCGATTGCGCCGAGCAACCCTCCAGGATCACCGGCGTCTACGGCCAGGCCCTCAACGGCGGCGTCCGCATCACCTGGAACACGCCGTCAGGCTCCATCGACGGGTATCAGTACCAGATACAGCAGGGCAGCGGGTTCTACCACGGGCGGGACAACTGGATCGACATCGACCCCGATGCCCAGCCGCTCGCGACCCGGAAGCTGGTCGGCAAGACCGGACGGTCGAGCGACCATGCGCATGACCTCAACCGCGACTACGCCCAGCCGTTCCGCACGGGCAGCTACTCAAGGGGCTACACGCTGACCGCCGTGGGCATAGACCTGTTCATCGGCAGCCGCCAGGGGAAGGCGCCGGACTACACCGTCGCCGTCTACTCGGTGGCCGGCGGCCGCCCCTTCGCACGGCTGGTCCAGCTCACCGCCCCGTACTCGCTGAGCAACGGGGTCAACACCTTCACCGCCCCCGGCGATGGCATCCGCCTGGAGCCCAACACCAACTATTTCCTGGTCGTCACCGTTCCCGACGGCGGGGAGTGGACCGTCCGGGTCAGGGGGACGAACTCGACGAACCACGACGGCGATGGGCTGTCGGGCTGGTCGGTGGGGAACAACCACTTCCGCAGAGACCACGGCGAGACGGAGTGGGAAACCAGACATGGCCGGCCCCTGAAGATCGCCGTCCGGGGCTACCAGGAACCGAGCGGCAGATACGGATATCTCCAGGCCAAGGCCCTGGCTGGCACGACCTCCTTCACGCTGAAGGGCCTGGAAAACGGGCACAGCTACGCCGTCCTGCTGCGGGGCGTGTCCGGCAGCAGCGCCCGCTGCTTCCAGAAGCTGGTCTTCGTCACCCCCTACCAGGCCGGGATCATCCCCGCCCTCACCGGCTTCGACGCCTTCAAGGAGTACGGCACCGGCCCCCGGCAGGTCGTCCTCGAGTGGGACGACCCCGACGACCATACCCTCGACTACGAGTACTTCTACTCCGGGGTCCCCGCCCACTGGAGCGGCTACCGGAACAGCGAGCACTACGCCTGGGTCCGGGTGGAGGGCACCCCTCCCACGAAGACGCGGGACGGCAAGCTGAGGACCGTCCTCAGCGGCGTGCGCTGCCAGAACTACTACTACCTGTTCGTCATAAGGCCCAGCCGGGGCGGCGTCCCCGGGACAACCTCGGAGAAGAACTACGTCTACATATCCACCCACGGCGACGCCGACGACAGCATTGTACGGGACGACGGCGACAGCACATGCCTGATGGGCTGGGGCGGCAACGACAGGCTGTACGGCGAGGGCGGCAGCGACATCCTCTACGGCCACGACGGCAACGACGAGCTGCACGGCGGCCCCGGCGACGACGGGCTCTCCGGCGGCGAGGGCGATGACGAGCTCTACGGCAACCAGGGCAATGACTGGCTACACGGCGGCCCCGGCGCGGACACGCTGGACGGCGGCGACGGCATGGACATGGCGGACTACTCCGGCTCCAACACCGGGGTGGACGTCAACCTCGGCACGAATGCATTCAGCGGCGGCCACGCACAGGGCGACACCCTGACCGGCATCGAGAACATCACCGGCTCGGACCACAACGACACCCTCAGGGGCACCGGCGGCGCCAACGTCATCAGGGGCGGCGCGGGCGGGGACATTCTGAACGGGCTCGCCGGCGACGACACCATCCGCGGCGGCCCAGGCGCGGACACCATGAACGGCGGGGTCGGCATCGACACCGTCGACTACTCCGGCTCACCCCAGGCGGTGAACGTCGACTTGACCAGGAATCCCGGCACGATCCAGACGGGCGGCCACGCCCAGGGCGACCGCCTGTCCAACTTCGAGAACATCACCGGCTCGGACCACAACGACACCCTCACCGGCAACGCCCAGGACAACGTCCTGGTGGGCGGCGCGGGCAACGACACCCTGACCGGCGGAGACGGCATCGACACCGCCGACTACTCCGCCTCCCCCGTCGGGATACGCATCGAATTCGCAGGGTCTATCGGGAGTGAGGTGGGACAAGTCTTTGTTGGCCCTGAAACTGACTATCTTTACAACATTGTGAACATCACCGGCTCGGACCATGACGACACCTTCGGAGGCGAGGCCAGGGACAACGTTTTCCGGGGCGGTGCAGGCAACGACAACCTGAACGGCGGTGCCGGCGCCGACACGCTGTACGGCGGCCCCGGCAACGACTATATGGAAGGCAACTCCGGCGCAGACAAGCTGTACGGCGGCCCCGGAGACGACGAGCTGTACGGCAGACTCGATGGTCTCCCGAATACTTTGCCCGGTGAGGTGGACGCGGTCAGCGATGAGTTCTACTTCCACGCGGGCTTCGGGAACGACACCATCGGAGAGTTCATCCTGGGCTCCTCCAGGGCGGACGGCGACAAGATCTACCTGTGCGGCATGAAGGATGTGGACTACACCGGCATACAGGGCTCCGACGGCTACTACATCAGCGTCTGGTCCGTGGACCACTTCCCCCTGGTGGGCCGCGTGCCCGTACCCCAGGGCTCCATCACCCTGGAGGGGGTGACGCTGGGCTACACCCACAACGAGCCCATCGGCAACCTGAACATCATCGTCCCCTCCCGCATGGGCCTCTCCTGCTCGGCGGACGACATCGCCCGCCTTACGGCGGACGCCAACAGCCCGATGAACCTGGCCATCGAGTCCCACTACGGCGCGGGCATCTCGAAGGTCAGATGGGACGCCCCCAGCACCGGCGGCAACGTTGGCACCTACAAGGTGGAGTGGCAGGAAGCCGTCACCGGCGAGCTAAGATCGCACGCTGTGAATTCATCAACCACCAGCTACGACATCGGCGGCAAGTGGCTGGCCCGGTGGGTGCGGGTGTCCGCGACGCGCCATGGCGGCAGCAATCCCGGAGACGCCTGGACCGCCGCCGTCGCCCCGCCGGCCGACCCGCTGCAGGTGTGGTTCATCGAGACGCCCTTCATCAATCGCAATACTGGGCGGGTCTTCTTCGGCTCCGACAGCAACGCGACCGCTGATGATACGCCGGAGTGCACACTCCTGGGCTCCGGCGGCGGAAACATCGCCTGCCCCATCAACACCTTGGCCACCCTCGATTATCCCGGCGCCACGCCCGTTCCGCTGGGCGCTGTGGCCCGGGTCGAAGTGAAGATCGACCCTGTCAATGGCGAGATGGCCTCCAACGAGGCGGAGACCCAGGCCGGTGGTCCATACCCGCCCTGGGCGTGGGCCTCCGGCGGCAACGGCAGGCTGCTGGTGGGCTGGAACGAGCCGGAGGAGGCGCCGCAACAGGCAGGCAGCATCAACGGCTACGTGGTGGAGCTCCGCAGCAGGAACAGCAACGGGACCTGGAGCGGCTGGACCCGCACCGTGAAGGCCGCCACCGCCCGGCAGCACATCTACACCGGGCTGGCCGAGGGCACCTGGCAGGTCCGGGTGCGGGCGCGGACCGACCGGGGCGACAGCAACCCCAACACCCACATACTGGGCGCCACCTCCCCCATGCGGACCGTGGTGGTGGCGGCGGCCAACGTCAACCCGCCGGAAAAGCCGGGCTTCAGCACCAGCGTCACGCCGGGCGTCGGCAAGCTGACGGTGAGCTGGCATCGGCCCTACGCCGACGACCGCTCGCTGGTGTACGGCTACGCCGTGCGTTACAAGGTCGCCGGCGCCCCCGACAGCGCCTACGAGACCACCATGGTGTACCCGCGCCCCGGCCAGGCTTCAGGGACCGTGGAGCTGACGGGCCTCACCCGCGGCACGGCCTACAAGGTGCAGATCAGGTCCCTCAACGCCGTGGGCGTCAGCGGATGGCTCGACATCGGCTTCAAAAACCACACGCCCCAGAGGAACAAGCTGGTCGGCAACACCAATCAGACGAATGGGACCCTGGGTCTCGATCGAGACCGCGCACAGGAGTTCCGGACCGGAAGCAACGCCGGCGGCTACAAGCTGATGTCGGTGGACCTCGACCTGACGGTCGGCAACCCGGGCGGGACGCTCCCCACCTACACCGTCAGTATCCACACAAGTTCCGGCGCGCCTCCGTCCACGACGAAACTGGCTACGCTGACCAACCCCCCTTCGCTGTCCACCGGGCTGAACACCTTCACGGTCCCCGGCGGCGGCATCGACCTGGCAGCCAATACCGACTACTTCGTCGTCGTGCGCGTCAGCGCCGACGGGAACATCAACGCCCGGGTGCGGATCACGCACTCGAACGACGAGGATGGCAAGGCCGGCTGGGGGATTGAGAACACACACGTGCACAAGGCACGCACTTCGAATACCTGGACCCTCCACGCATCGGCGTCCCTCCAGATCGCGGTCTACGGCGACCAAAAGTAGGGCCGGGCGCCGGGGCCGCATCTTCCAGGGCAAGGCGGATGGTTGGCAGGGGGATGATTCCCCGCCCAGCGCGGAGCTGGACGGCGCGCGGCCTGACTCCCCTCGGGAAGGAAAAGGCTCGAACTTCCTCAGCAATGGCGTACGACTGATCCTCGCCCCTTCAGGAGAGGCTGGTGCGTTTGCGCTCCCTCAGGCGTTGTCTCCCCCTGTTGCCGCCTATAGCGCCAGTTGTGGCGTGTTCTTACAGGACGCTGGCGCACAATGTGCTCTATCATTGAGCACCACCAACCCGGGAGGCCCAATCCATGACCAAGCACACTGAGTGCCAGCGCGCCCTCGATGTCGAGGGTGCATACAACGTCCGCGACCTCGGAGGATACGAGACCCGCGACGGCAGGATGACCCGCTGGGGTAAGTACCTACGGTCGGACACCCTGGCGAATCTCAGCCCCGCGGGCGTAAACACTCTCCTCGAATACGGCATCCGAAACATCATCGACCTGCGCCGCAGCGTCGACCTGCAATTCAGGCCGAGCCCCTTCATTGGCAGTGATGCCGTCACCTACTACCATCAGAACATGGTGGGCGACGTGGCCCTCGAGGGTAGGGAGGCGATCGACGGAGTCGAGGACACTGCCGAGCGGCGGGGCAGGGTGTACTGCCACATACTCGAACAGAGAAAGCACATCCTCCACCAGATATTCTCGGTTCTTGCCAGCCCGGGCGGTCTCCCCACCCTCGTCCACTGTAACGCGGGCAAGGACAGGGCCGGAATCTCTGCCGCATTCGTGCTGGATATCTGTGGCGTTCCTCGCGAGACCATCATCGAGGACTACGGCCTCACCGCGCGGTACCTGGTGCGGCGCCACTACAAAGACAATCCTGACGTGGATCCTGACGTATACACCTGGCGGGAATATCAGAACGACGCGTGCCATCCTCGCAGCATGGAAATCACCCTCGACCACCTCGACAGGACGTACGGAGGCGTCGAGGGCTACCTGCGGGACACCGGCATCACCGACGACCAGGTCGCCGCCATCAAGCAGGCAATGACTGAATGAGCTCGCCAAATCTGATCGAAGTCGACCCCAGATGCGGCATAGGCTCGTCTTGACGCCTGATCGACTCCCCAGATAGGAGCTTCCCATCGAAAAATTCGCAATTCGGTCTTACGCGCCCACTCTTTTTCCCGTCATAGCGGACTGAATTCATGACTTCTTGGCCACCTTGCCAGAGTAAGCACTTCCCATCCTAGCCGTCCCCCTTGAGGGAGGGAACGCTGGCTCGTCATCTTCGGGGGAGGTAGCGCTTGGGGAATTTGGCGACGACCGAGTAGAGTATGTCCACCATGTTGGCGAGGCGCACGCGGGCGACCTGTGAACAGAGCTGGTATGCAGTCAGGCGCTCGATGTCGTAAGACGATTCCAGCCACATCACCAGTTCGTAGAAGGCGATCCGGGCAGCGTCCTCCATCGGGCGGGCGCTGCCTACGGTCATCAGGTACTCGTCGGACTCGATTCGCGGTGTGGCGACATGGCGCCCCTTGATGAGATCAACGGTGAGAGTGCCACGTGTGGGGATCTCGGTGGCGACGCCGCAGACCTCAGCATCGCCCTGAGCGGCATGTCCGTCGCCGACGTGCAGCAGACCGCCGGGCACATTGACGGGCAGGTGGATGGTGTTGCCCGGGCAGACATCGGCTGCGTCCATGTTGCCGCCGTGAAAGCCGGGAGCGAGCGAGGATATTGCTTCGAGTTCCGGTGCGGTGCCGATTGTGCCGTAGAACGGCTCATAGGGAATAGCGGCGATGTCGAGATCTTCCGAGAAGGTGATTTCGCCGTTGCTGATGGGATGCAGCATGACGCGTGGCGGCAACGGTGGATTGAGCGTGCGTGTGAAGACCGTGCCGCACAGTCCGCCGAACTCCGGGATGAGCGCGCTGACGCCGTAGTCGCGAGTAACCTCTATGGAGTGGATGGTGACGGCGATGGTATCGCCCTTCTCAGCGCCTTCGACATAGATAGGGCCAGTCAGCGGGTTCACGTATGGCAGCGTGATTATCTGCGTAATGTCGTCGTCCGGCGAGGTAATCCTATTCTCGAACGCGTCCACCGTCTCCACGATGAAGGTTTCGCCCGGTGACACGGTAGCGACGGGCTGCTTGTACGGCCCAATCACATAGGAGAAGTCGCCAATGTCGTTGACTATGGTCTGCACAGAGGACTTACCCCATTCCTGGATCGAGTTTAAGGATAGCCTCTATCCTTCCCCATCAAGGGAGATGGGATTCCTGCCCTCACCCAGACACGTGCAACCGTCGTCCTATGGCTCTCAGGGCGGCGCCCATAGTATCACGCCTGACCGGTGGTGTACTTCCATTGCCCGTTACAGGTGCAGGCTGCGCCGTCGTTCGGCATCAGCCCGTCTGAGAACCGGACGCTCGACCTCGTGACGGTCCGATTTGCGCCCGCCTCGATTTCTCGGTAGCCTGAGCGGGAGCTGGCGGTACGGAGCAACCCAAAGGCATGAACGTCATCCTCCTCGGGGCCGGACGGGGCGAGCGCCTCATGCCCCTCACCGCGTCGCAGCCAAAGTGTTTTACTGAGGTAGCCGGCGCCAGGATTCTCGATTGGACGCTAAGGGCGTTTCGGCAGAATGGTCTGGACCGGTTTGTCTTCGTAGGCGGGTATCTCATGGACGTGGTCCAGGACGCCTACCCGGATTTCTCCTATGTGGAAAACCCCGCTTGGCCGACGACCAACATCCTCGCTTCCCTGGTCTGTGCTCGTGAACACATGGCTCGCGGCTTCTATGCTACATACACCGATACGCTGTACCTCGGCGACGCGGTGAAGGCGCTTCAGGATTCGCCGCACGACATCACGCTCGTCATGGACACTCGTTGGCGTGAGAGGTATGTGTTTCGGAGTATGCACCCGGAGTCGGACGCCGAGAAGATGCTCGTGGACGGCGCCCGCGTGGTGGAGGTCTCACGGACGATCGAGCCGCACGAGGCATCCGGAGAGTATTCGGGCGTGATCAAGATGACGGCCAAGGGCGCTTCTCAGTTCCTGCAATTCTACGACGAGCTCCACGCCGAGCTTGGCGATGAGCAGGTCATCGCCGATGGCAGACCCTTCCGGATGGCGTATGTGATTCACCTGCTCGACCGGATGATCAGGGATGGAATTCCGGTACACTGCGTCGCAGTACCCGGTGACTACCATGAGGTCGACACCATCCAGGACTACCATCTGGCCACCGCCGACTGGATGCGGTTCGCGGTCTAACCTGTTCCTGAGCCACGTCCGACCAAAGAGCAGAGAAAACGCACGATATCTTGCCTGGAAGCCAAATGGAAAGAGACCTGTTCCCAACCACCGTCGTCGGCTCCATGCCGCGACCTCAATACGTGCGAGACCTGATTGAATCACAGGTCGAAGGGGGCGGCTCTTCGGGCGACTTTCGGCGGATGATGGACTCCGCCATACCATACGTCGCGCAGATGCAGGAGCTTGCCGGCATCGACATCATTTCCGACGGCGAATGGCGTAGAAAGTCATACATCGGGGTGATAGCCGATATCTGCAGCGGCTTCGATCTATCCATCAGGGAAGTCCTCGGACAGCGCCAGACGTGGCACGTCGTCACTTCGAAAATCGAAGTCGCAAACCCCGGCCTGCTGGCGAGGGAGGCAGGGTTCCTCAAGCTGCATACGGGACGCGATGTCAAGGTCGCCATACCATCGCCATACCTGATAGGTGAGCGGATGTGGGACCCCGAGCTGTCAGGAGCCGCGTATCCCACTCGACGTGACTTCACAGAGGCGCTCGTGCCCGTGCTTCGGCAGGAGCTCGAAGCCCTGCGCGACGAAGGGGTAGCGATAGCGCAGTTCGACGACCCTCACCTGTGCATGTTCGTGGACCCGAAGGTGCGGGCGGGCTACGACGATCCACAGGCCGAGATGGCGTACTGCGTCGACCTACTGAACCGCGTCGTCGAGGGAGTGGATGGAGTCCGGTTGGCGGTCCACCTGTGTCGGCGCAACAAGGGTCGCGCAGGATGGGTAGGCGAGGGGGGATACGAGCCGATCCTCCCAGCCCTGGCCGGCCTCAAGGTCGATATTCTCATGTTGGAGTTTGCGATACCCGCGGCCGGCGACTTCGCCGTATTGCGCGACATGCCGGAACGCTTCGATATCGGTCTGGGTTGCGTCGACTGCCGCGGCAGCCACATAGACACGCCGGACGAGATTGCCGCCCGCGTCAGGCGGGCCGCCCAATACGTAGCCCCTGAGCGGCTGCTGCTGCACCCCGACTGCGGTTTCGCGCCGGGAAGCGCTGCCGATATCCCGCTCGACGAGGCGTACTTGAAGCTCAGGAATGAGTCCCTGGCGGCTGAGATGCTCAGGGAGGAATTTCGGTAGCCCTGCACACTGCCGGAAAGCGCAGTCGACGTTCCTTACGTCTGCATTATCTGGATCAGGTTGCCGCAGGTGTCGTCAAAGACGGCAATAATAGCAGGGCCCATTTCTGTTGGCTCCATCGTGAAAGCGACGCCTAGTGCCGCCAGCCTCTCATGCTCTGCATGGATGTCAGTAGCGCCGAAGGACGTCGCCGGGATGCCTTGGTCGAATAACCCCTTCTGAAATGTTTGCGCGACCGGGTTTTCATTTGGTTCGAGCAGGAGCTCCGTCCCATCCGGGTCATCGGGCGAGA
The DNA here is from genome assembly GCA_965209165.1 of Dehalococcoidia bacterium. Lineage (GTDB taxonomy): Bacteria > Chloroflexota > Dehalococcoidia > Lucifugimonadales > CAJWER01. The sequence goes on along the minus strand of CBDBQI010000003.1, from coordinate 180,831 downwards.
CCACGGTAATCCATCTGTATTCCCCCGCAGGCACGTCGTGCTTCATCACAAAGCCCAGCGTCTCCGTATAGAACCTCAGGGCCTTGTCCTGGTCACCGACAAAAACGCCGCTGTGCGTAATGCGCATATCCCGATTCCTCTCTTCTCATAGAGTTACGTGAGCCATCGATTCATGACACCCCTGATCGGTTCATCGTTGAAGACGAGCATCCGGTACTTGCCGCGCTTCTCTGAGCTTACGAGCCCCGCTTCTTCTAGGACATCGATGTGCTTGGCCAGGGCCTGTCGGGATATGGCGACTTCATGCCGCATGATCAAGCGCGCCGTCAACTCGTAGAGCGTCTGCTCCCTGCGCTCAGAGAGCTCGTCAAGCATCAACCTCCGTGTTGGGTCCGCGAGTGCCCTGAATACCAGGTCTTTGTGCATGCACGTATACAATACGCAACCACAGGGTTGCATGTCAAGGGGCAATTCCCCAGGCTGGCACGGCACCACACCCCCAGCCATTTGCGGGATTGGGTGAAGACCCACTCCAACGACCGCCACCAAGTCTCCAAATGTCCGCTCAGGACGAGCAGGACCGCTTGGCTCCCGCCTCACACGCCACTAGAACAGCTTGCGGCCAGGCACCTTCACCCGTGTCCGGTACAGCGACGTTCCCGCGTTGATGTACAGGCTGCAGAGGTCGTCGTCCCCCCACGTGAAGTTGGTCACTCCTTGCGGCACGTATATCGTGCCCAGGCAGGCGGCGTCCGGCGCGAACACCTGCACACCGCCCGGGCCGGTCGTGTAGAGGTAGCCGCCCGTGTCGACCTTCATCCCGTCGGCGAGGCCGTCTCGCTCCCCGGTCACGTCGGCCCACAAGCGCCCGTTCGATATCGTCCCGTCGTCGTTCACGTCGAAGGCGCGTATGTGCGCCCGCATCGTGTCGTTGACGAACAGCAGGCTCTCATCGAGCGAGAGCGTCAGGCCGTTCGGCTGATCGAAGTCGTCGACGAGGAGCGTAAGCTCGCCGCTGTCCGGTGAGAGGCGGTACACGCCGCGCCAGTCGAGCTCCTGCTCACGCTCGACGCCGTAGTAGTCCATCCGCCCGAAGCTCGGATCGGTGAAGTAGATCGACCCGTCGCTCTTGACGATTATGTCGTTGGGGCTGTTCAGCTCCTTGTCCCCATAGTGCGTGGCGAGAACGGTGATCGACCCGTCGTGCTCCGTCCGCGTCACGCGGCTCGTCGCGTGCTCGCAGGTAAGAAGCCGCCCCTGGAGGTCGTAGTAGTTCCCGTTCGCCATATTGCTCGGCTCGCGGAACACCTCGATCCCGCGCTCACTCGTCCACTTCCGCATGATGTTGCCCGGCATGTCGCTGAATATCAGGTGCCCCTGCACGTGGTTCCACATCGCCCCTTCCGTGAAGTCGAACCCCGTCGCAAGCTCCTCCACCGGCGCGTCATCGCCAACAACGTCCCGAAAGCGCTCGTCTCGAATCTCTACGTTCATGGTCCCTCCTCTGTGGTTGTGGATTCTAGGGCGGTCGCCGTCAAGTCTTGAGCTCTGTCACTGCCACAGGTCGGGATCGGGCCGCTGCATCAGTCCGAACCCCAGGTATCCGTACCAGATGACCAAGAGCACGTAGCAGCCTCGGGCCAGGGTGATGAAGGTGTCGCGGCCGTCGTTGCTGAGTATGGCCATCATGAAGAAGACCATCACGGCGAGGCTGACAAGGGCTGCCAACAGGGAGATTATCTGGTTGAAGTCGTCCCTCGTGGAGAGGCCCAGGGCGAAGATACAGCCGCCAAACCCAAGCGTAATCCCACCGGCGTAGAAGAGAGCGGAGCCGGCATAGTAGACGGGAACGCTTCCGCCGATCTGTTCACTGGTCTCGGCATCGGCCAGGATGAAGTCCACGCCGCCGGAGAGAATCCAGCCGGTCAGTCCGACGAAGATCATGAAGAAGCCCATCTGGACCAGGGCCTTGCCGTTGCCCTGCAGGGTTACGTTCCGCATCAGCGCGTAGAGGCCCGAGAGGATTAGGGCCAGGCCAAGGATTATCGCGATGTTGGTTATGTTGGTCAGCGTGGCGTTGCTCCCCTTGGCCGTTATGGTGCCGACAGCGTCGGACACCTTGGCGCTGTCTATCAGCAGTCCCCCCGGCTCTATGAGAAAGAAGACGAAGGCGACTATCGGGCCGCATATGAGGGACAGACCTGCCAGCCGGTTCACGGAAATTGTGCCCATGTTCGAACCTCCCTTATGTGATCTCATGGGAAGGATCCATCGGTTTCAGTCCCTCCCGGCATACATCCTGACGCCAACGTTGTGGCTTTGCAAGGGCTCCCCTAGGTAGCGGGCCGCGCGTAGGCCGCCAGCTCCCGTGCCCCGTCGGCCGGTCGGACCACCAGGACCGGGCAGCCCGACTCCCTGACCACAGCCTCGGCGATGCTCCCCAGCAGGAGCCGGTTCACTCCCGACCGCCCATGCGTGGTAATCGCTATCATCCCGTGTTCGGCGCCCTTCGCGTACTCGGTTATTCGCGATGAAGCCTTGCCCTGGAGCATCACCTCATCCACGTCGAGTCCCGAGTCCCTCAACCGTTTAGCCACCCTCGCCACATAGTCTCGCGCTCCAGTCGCAGCCTCTTCCCTGACACCTGCCAGCATATCTAGGAGGGAGACGCTGTCGGCGAAGATCGGGGCATCCTCCGGTACCACTCTCAGGAGTGTCATCCCCAGGTCCATGCGGCGGGCGAGCGCGGTGGCGTGAGGAAGCACGGTTTCCGCGAACGAGGACCCGTCCAGCGGAACGATGACATTGCTGACTATCCCCCGGTGTGAGCGGGCGCGCTCCGGGGTGATTGCCAGCACGGGCATAGGAGACTCGTGAATCACCTTATAGGTCACGCTGCCCAGGAGGCCGCTGGCCACGATGTTCCTCCCGCGAGTGGACATCGCGATAAGGTCGCATCCCGATTCCTCCGCCATCCTGATGATGGTGTCGGACGGCGGGCCGTACCCGGCCACAGTCTCGGCATCGACACCCTCCAGGGCCATATCTCGAGCGAGAGTGTCCAGCGGGGCCTTCAGCTCCTGCTCGATTCTGCCCGCCAGCTCCCTCTGCCAGGGCTCGATGTCGGATGAGCCCTCGGTGTCCCGCCCCAGCTCCTCCAGGACTCTGCCCAGGGACGAGTCGAAGCCCTCCTCTCCCATGTGATGGACATCGATAGCCCGCGCCAGCACGACTCCCATCTCCATGTCGCGCGCCAGCCTGGTGACGAAGGGGATGATGCCTTCAGAAACTTCCGTGCCGTCAAGCGGGACCAACACTCTTGTGAACATCTGCTTCCCTCGGCGCGGCGCTGGGCGTGTTCTGAACAAGCTCTTCCACGCTAAGTTGTACCAGCCTTCACCGCCTGGGACAAGCATGGAGATGCTTCCGCAGGTACATTGCCCCCCAGATAGCCGCGAATGGACTGGCCCAGCCGCCTTGCGGCCTTCTTGAACAGGCAGGCGTGGTATGCTCCCCACAGCGCCACACCCCCATCAGAGGAGACTCGATGACCAGGCAGCCCAACATACTCTTCATCTTTACCGACCAGCAGCGCGCCGACACTATGGCCTGCTATGGAAACGACCTCATCGAGACCCCCAACCTCAACTCCCTGGCATCCGGCAGCTTCGTATTCGAGAACGGATACGTCAGCGCGCCCATCTGCACGCCGTCCCGCTCGACGATCCTGACCGGGCTCTGGCCCCACGTGAACGGCTGCCTGAAGAACAACATCCGCCTCGACGACTCGGTACGGACCATCGCCGACCTGCTGCCCCCGGAGTACCGCACGGGCTACTACGGCAAGTGGCACCTCGGCAACGAGGTCATCCGCCAGCACGGCTTCGACGAGTGGGTCAGCATCGAGGACCAGTACCGCGACTACTACACAGACGACGAATACCTGTCGGTGCTCAGCGACTACCACCACTTCCTGGTCGAGCGCGGCCACACGCCCGACAGGGAGTCCCTGGGCTCCATGGTCTTCTCCCGCGAGTACGCCGCCGCGCTGCCCGAGGATCTCACCAAGGCGACCTTCCTGGGTAACCGCGCCTCCGAGTTCATACACCGGAACAGGGACCGCCCCTTCGCCCTCTACGTCAACATCTTCGAGCCCCACCCGCCATACGACGGCCCCTTCAACGACATGTACGACCCCCGGTCGCTCCCCGTCGGCGGCGCCTTCATGCAGGACCCGCCCGCCAACGCCTCCCTCATACACCGCGAGAGGGCGGCCGAGTCCATGGCGGGCCTGGGGTTCGACGGCGACTCGGCAGAGCCCGCCAGCGAGGAGTACTGGCGCGCGCTTATCGCCCGCTACTGGGGCATGGTCACCCTCGTCGACGGGGCCGTGGGCACGATGCTGCGGGCCCTGGAGGATGCAGGAGTCGCCGACAACACCATCGTCGTCTACAGCAGCGAGCACGGCGACCAGCTCGGCGAGCACAACGTCGTCCAGAAGGGCGTCTTCTACGAGCAGTCCATCCGGGTCCCCATGCTCATGCGCGTCCCCTGGCTGGCTGGCAGCGAGACGCGCGTCCCCGGCCGGTACAGCCACATCGACACCGTGCCGACCCTGCTCGACCTGGTCGGCGCCGGTCTCCCAGGCCATCTCCAGGGCGAGAGCCGCGTCCCGGTGCTGGAGGGCGATGCCACGCTCGATGACAACGACGTCATGATCGACTGGACCGGCCGGGACTCGAAGGAGCCGCTGGGCATACAGTCCGTCGATCACCGCATCATGGTCTCCCACGACGGCTGGAAGCTGAACCTGGGAGAGGGCGACCAGGGCGAGCTCTACGATCTGGACGGCGACCCGACCGAGAGCACCAACCTCTTCGATGACCCATCGCACAGGGAGCGCGTCAGGGACATGGCGCGCCGGATCCGCGACTGGCAGCGCGACACCGGCGACACCGCGCCCCTGCCGGAGGTCTAGCCCTGTCGACCGCTCCCTCTCCTCCCGCCGGTTCCGGCCCCGTCCGCGAGTCCGGGCGCATAACCAGCCTGGACCTGGTGCGCGGGGTTGCCGTGCTCGGGATCCTGCTGATGAACGCCGTCCACTTCAGGTTCGGCAGCGGGCCATACTTCAACCTCAGCGTCGGCGGCTCTGAGACGTGGCTCGACTGGGCCGTGGGCATACTCGGCGAGATCTTCGTCGACCAGAAGTTCATGGGCCTGTTCTCGCTCCTGTTCGGCGCGGGGATGATCCTCTTCATCGACCGCGCCAGCCGGAGGGGTGCCCGCGCGGTCCTGCTGAACCTCTGGCGCAACACGCTGCTGCTGGTCATCGGCATCCTCCACTACCTGGTCTGGGATGGCGACGTGCTGATGGCCTACGCAGTCTCGTCGCTCTTCCTGCTCGCCCTGAGGAAGCTGCCGAGCCGGGCGCTCATAGGGTTGGGTGTTGCCCTCTTCGTCCTGTCCATCGCCTGTGCCGTATTCGCGCAGCACCTCGCCGACACTACAAGTGCGTCCCTCTCCGGCCTCTGGACACCGGGCGAGGTCTCGGACGACGGGATAATCGGGCCTCCTGTCCTGCTGGGCTTCTTCCTGCGCGCATTGGGCCTGATCCTCGTCGGCGCGGGCCTCTACCGCACCGGCTTCATGGATGGCGGCCTGCCCGAGAGGACCTACCGGCTCACCGCGATTGTGGGACTAGCCCTCGGCCTGCCCCTCGCCGCCGCAGGCGTCGTCGTCACCGCGGTGAACGACTACTCGCGCGAGGTCGCCTTCATCGGCCAGGTCCCGAACACCCTCGGCACGATCCCCGCGTCGCTCGGATACATGAGCCTCATCATCCTCTGGAACAACCGCGCCGACAGCTGGCTTCACCGGCGTCTCCGCGCGGTCGGGAGGATGGCCCTCACCAACTACCTGTCCCAGACCGTCCTGGGCGTGCTCGTCCTGACGGTCCTGCTGGGCGACGTCGATGCTATGGGCCGGGGCGCCGTCCTGCTCTTCGTGTTCGCGGTGTGGGCGCTCCAGCTCTGGTGGTCGCAGGTGTGGCTAGGCCGCTTCCTCTTCGGCCCTGCGGAGTGGCTCTGGCGTGTCGCCACATACCGAAGCGGGCAGCCCCTGCGCCGGCCCACATGACCTCGGCAGACGCCTTACCGGCGCCGTAGCGGGTTTCAAACCCGCCCTCTCCATGCTCTAAAAGGCTGAAAATGGTACACGCAGAGGCCATAGAGGAGAGCAATGACTAAGAAAAAAGTGCTGGTAACCGGAGGCGCGGGCCGCATAGGCGGAATAGTCCGGCGGTTCCTGGGTTCGAAGTACGAGCTCAGCGTCCTGGACAGGGAGCCGGTGGAGGGGGTCCCCTCGCTGGGCGCCGACCTCGCCGACCTGGACGCCATCAGGCCGGCCTTCGAAGGACAGGACGCAGTGGTCCACCTCGGGGCCGAACCGAGCGGCGGCACTGCCTGGGACGCGGTCCTGCCAAGCAACATAGTTGGCGTCTACAACGTCATGGAGGCCTGCCGTGAGGCGGGAGTCGGCCGTGTGGTCTTTGCCAGTACCAATCACGTGGTCGGCTACTACACCGAGAAAGACGATCCCTACCGGGCAGTCTTCGAAGGCAGGCTCGACGACGCGGCCAGGCCGTTCCCGCTCCTGGCCGCGGAGCAGGTGCGGCCCGATTGCCTCTACGGCGTCAGCAAGGCCTTCGGCGAGTCCCTTGGGAGCCTCTACTGGGACAAGTACGGTATATCCTTCATTGCCCTGCGCATCGGGGCGGTGAGCACGGGCACGGACTGGTACCGCCAGTCGTACCCCAGTCTCGCCATGTGGCTGAGTCACAGGGACGCCGCACAGCTGATCGAGCGCAGCATCGACGCGCCGCCCTCTGTCGGGTTCCAGGTCGTGTACGGCATCTCGAACAACACCCTGCGCATTCACGAGATCGAGACCGCCGAGCGGGTATTGGGCTACATGCCCCAGGACGACGCCGGCGACGCCCTCGCCCCCGGAGCCAGCGCGGGCCCCTACTACAACCGCGCCCATCCATAGCATCCAGAGCCTCTTCCCCAGGACACATTCGCACATCCGTCATTCCGGCGAACGCCGGAATCCAGTCCCCGGCCCGCACCACCGCACCGACCCGGCAATCCCGGTGTAGAGGGTGCCGTTGCGCTTGCTGGCAAGGATGTAGACGCAAGGTTGTTTCACTCTCAACCCTTCTTGACACTCAACGCTCCTGGATTCCGGCTTCCGCCGGAATGACGGATCTGTTCCCCACGTGGAAAGGTTGACCCACAGAACGCCCGTTCTGTATAATCCCCTGTCCTGATACCCACGGACTGGAGGCTTATGAGGGTCGCCTGTGTGCTCGTCACCCACCTGGAAGCCAAGGTGGAGATGTCCCGCCATCCCCACCTGGAGGACCGCCCCGTACTGATCGTCGACCGGGACCCCTCCAGGGCGAGGCCCGTGGTCATCGACCGCTTTCGCTCCGCCCCGGGAGTGGTGGCTGGCATGACGCTGGAGCAGGCCCTGTCTCGCCATACAAACGCTGTCGTGCTGGACGCCGACCGGACGCACTACCGGCGGGTGTTCGGCCGGGTGCTCGCGTCGCTGCAGGGTGTCAGCGACCGAGTCGAGGAGGCCGAACTCGGCACTGCATACGTGCGCATCGACGGCCTCGAAGGGATGTACCGTGGCGAGACCGGGTCCGTATCGGCCCTGCTGAACGCGGTCCCCGCATACTTGGCTCCCCGCATCGGCGTTGCGGGCGCGAAGTTCCCCGCGTTCGTCGCCGCAAGGACGTCCGCGGCTCATGGGGCCTTCAGGGTCCCGGAAGACGTGAAGGCCTTCCTCGCGCCCCATGCAATCGATCTGCTTCCGATCTCCGAGGACGTGAAGGGTGAGATGCACCGCTTCGGCCTGCACGCGATGGGCGCAGTCGCCGTGATGAGCAGGCACGTGCTCACGGACCGCTTCGGGTCCGAGGGATCGCGCGCCTGGGAGCTCTGCAATGGGATCGACGACACCCCCGTCATCCCCCTGGCCTTCGAGGAGTCGGTCGTCGAGCACGCCTCGCTGCCGTTCCACTCCTCCTCCGTGGAGGCCCTGTTCGTGGCGGTCGACGCCCTCCTCAGGAGGGCCTACGCCCGGCCGGACATGAAAGGCCGGTACGCCGGGTTGGCCGATCTGCTATGTGCGGCGTCCGGCTGGCCGTCCTGGGAGAAGAGCGTCAGGTTCAAGCAGCCGGTCGGCTCGTGGGAGAAGGCCTCGCCGGTCGTCCGGAGCAGGCTGGAAACGGACCGTCCCAGCACACCCGTCGAGGACGTGACCCTCACCCTGTCCGGTTTCGCCGGCGAGTCCGGGACGCAGATGGGCCTGCTGAAGGACGTGCGGGACGACAGGCGAAGGCGTCTCGTGGAGGCGGACAGGAAGCTGCAGCCCCTCATGGGCGGCGGCCACGCCCTCCACAGGATCGCCAGGGTGGCGCCCTGGCACCCCGCCCCCGAGATGCGCGTGCTGCAGGTGCCCATCGACCCGTCCGGGCGCGACGATATCAGGCCGCTCCACACGCCCAGGCCCGTGGAGGTGCGGGAGAGTGCTGAGGGTGAGCCGGTGTCGCTGCGAGTCGACAGGCGCTGGCAGCATGTGTCCCGCATAGACGACCGGTGGACCTTCGACCTGTGGTGGCTCCCGGAGCCCGTCACCCGCGCGTACTACAGGGTTTACCCCGACGGCGGCGGCCGGACCACGCTGTTTCACGACTTGGAGGACGACCGCTGGTACCGGCAGGGCGCTTGATGGACGATGGCTACGTCGAGCTTCATGCCAAGAGTTTTTTCTCCTTTGGAGTAGGAGCCTCCCATGTGCACGAACTATTGGCCCAGGCGAAAGAGCACGGCTACCCGGCGCTGGCCCTGACCGACACGAACCTGTGCGGCGCGCTGGAGTTCGCCCGGCTCGCCAACAGCCTGGACGTCCGGCCCATCACCGGCGGCGAGCTGACCCTCGACGACGGCTCCAGGCTCACTCTGCTCGCACGCACTCGCAGGGGATACTCCAACATCTCCCGCCTCTTCACCATCGCCAGCTCCGCAGACCGGAGGGACCCGAAGCTCGATCCCACATACCTGCCTCGACACTCCGAAGGCGTCGTCCTGCTGACCGGCGGGCGCGGCGGTCGGATCTCGCGGCTGGCGTCGGACGGTCGGACAGGCGAGGCCCGCGAGCTCCTGGGGCGGTACGTCGAATGGTACGGCCGGGGCTCGGTATACGTGGAGCTCCAGCAGAACCTCCTGCACGGCGACACCGACAGGAACAGGAAGCTGGCCGGGCTCGCGGTGGAGGCCGGCGTGCCGGTGGTCGCCACCAACGACGTCCACTACCACGTCCCCGATCGCTCGCGCCTCCAGGACGCCCTGGTCGCCGCAAGGCTCAACACCACCATCGACCAGGCGCTGCCGTACCTGAGGCCCAACCACCACCTCCACCTGAAGCCCCGCGGCGAGATGGAGCGGCTCTTCGCCGAATGGCCGGAGGCCGTCTCCAACACCCTCCGTGTCGCGGAGCAGTGCGCCTTCGACCTCAGCACCGACCTCGGCTACACCCTGCCGGACCCCGCCGTGCCGGACGGCTACACGCCTGAGAGCTACCTGCGGCGGCTCTGCTACGAGGCGGCGGCGCGGCGCTACGGCTCGGTGACTCAACAGGTCGAGGAGCGTCTCCGGGAGGAGTTCCGGCTGATCGAGCATCTCAACCTGTCCGGCTTCCTTCTGCTCTACAGGGAGATCGCGCTCCTCGCGCAGCGGATCATGGAGGAGCGCGGCCTCGTCGACCCCGAGACGCCGGTGGAGGAGAGGCCGCCGGGACGGGGGCGCGGCTCGTCGGTGGCCCTGCTCGTCGGGTATCTCATCGGCATCAGCCACGTCGACCCGCTGGAGTGGGACCTCACCCTGGAGCGTTTCATCTCCGAGGACATGACGATGCTGCCGGACATCGACCTCGACTTCCCCAGGGGGCTCAGGGACGAGCTGATCGAGCGTGTCCACAGCCACTTTGGACCTGAGTACGCCGTCCTGGCCGGGGCCGTCACGACCTACAAGGCGAAGGGCATCATCCAGGACCTCGGCAAGGCCCTGGGCCTCCCGCAGGAGCACCTCTCCCTGCTCTCCAAGCAGCTTCACTCCCACCACGCCGCAGACCTGCGGGACGAGATGTCGCAGCTCCCGGACTTCAGGGACAGGGTGGGCGCGCCGGGATGGCGTGACCTGGTCCACCTGGCCCCACAGCTCATGGATGCACCCAGGGGCCTGAGCCAGCATGTCGGCGGCATGGTCCTCAGCAGCTCTCCCATGCCCGAGATGGTGCCCATGAGGGCAGGGGCCATCGAAGGGCGCTACATCATGGACTGGAACAAGGACAGCGTGGCCGACGCCGGGTTCGCCAAGATCGACATACTCTCCCTGCCGGTGCTCGATCAGATCGAGGAGGCCCTGGACCTGGTCGAGAAGCGGGAAGGGAAGCGCATCGATATGAGCAGGATCGACCCGGAGGACGCGGAGGTCTACGACATGATCAACGCGGGCCTCGCGAAGGGAGTCTTCCTGCTCCAGTCTCCCGCGCAGCTCAAGATGGCCCAGCGCCTGAGGTCGCGCAACCTCCTCGACCTCGCCTACCAGGTCGCCCTCATCCGCCCCGGCGTGGGAGTGCAGGGCAGTGCCGTCTCCCAGTTCGTCGAGCGCTACCGGCACGGCGCGGAGTGGGAGTACGACCACCCCCTGGAGCGCCGCGCCCTAGAGCGCGGCTACGGGATCATAGTCTGGCAGGAACAGGTCGTGCAGCTCATCGAGGACGTGGCCGGCATGACCTCAGCCGAGGCCGACGAGGTGCGCCGGGCCTTCGCCAGGTCCAACAACGAGCACCTCATAGCCATGCACTGGGAGAGGTTTGCCGAGGGCGCGAGCCGCAACGGCGTCCCGGATGAGACCGCCGCCAAGATATTCTCCAAGATCAACGGCCACTACATGTTCCCGGAGTCCCACTCCCACGCATTTGCGGTTACCGCATACCAGGCCGCGTGGCTCAAGCGCTATCACCCGCTGGAGTTCTTCGTCGCGCTGATCAACAACCAGCCGATGGGTTTCTACCCGGTGGAGACCCTGAAGCAGGACGCGCGGCGCTTCGGCGTGCCCTTCCTGAACCCCTGCGTGAACGGGAGCCGGGCCGCGTGCACCCCCGAGAATGGGTCGGTGAGGCTGGGCCTGCAGCTAATCAAGGATGTCGGGATGGAGTCGGCGAAGGTAGTCGTCGAGGAGCGGGAGCGGCACGGCCCCTACGTCACCGCCGGCGACCTGGTGCGCCGGACGGGGCTGAAGCCGCAGGCCGTGCTGTCGCTGGCGATGGCGGGGGCGTTCGACTCCATCACATCGAACCGCAGGGAGGCCATGTGGGAAGCGGGTCTGCACCCTCGACCGTCGCGGAACGGCCAGGCGCCTTTGCCCATGTCCACGGAGGACAGCGTGCCCAGGCTCACGGACTTCACCGAGCGCGAGAAGATGATCGGCGAGTACCGGGTGATGGGCCTCTACCCCAGGGGCCACCTCATGGAGTTCGTCAGGCCGGGCCTGGGTCCCAGCGTGCTCCCCACGGCGGACGTGGAGAAGCTCGGCGATGACGAATGGGTCACGGTCGCCGGCTGGCCGGTCGCCCGGCAGCACCCGCGCGGAAGGCACGGCACGGTCTTCGTGACCATCGAGGACGAGACCGGCGACGTGCAGGTCATCGTCTGGAGTGACCTGTTCGCCAGGCGCCGCAGGGAGCTTGGCAGCCAGGTGATCGAGGTTACCGGGCGCGTGTCCAGGTGGGACGGCACGACCAACGTGATCGCCACGGATCTCCGCGCCGTCCGGTCCGGCGTCACCATGCCCGCATCCCACGACTGGCACTGACCGCAGAGAGCAGGTGGGTAGCCAAAGGGCCTGTCCTGAGCCTGCCGAAGGGCAAAGTTGTCTATGCCACACCAAGTCTGAACAGTTACCTGCGGACGATGCCCACCAAGCCCGCCAGTTGGCCTGTGCTATAGTTGAATTACAGAACCCCCTTAAGATTTCAGGAGAAAAGACCATGCTGAACGCCCAGCTTGAGAACGCCCTCAACGAACAGATGAACAGCGAGCTGTACTCGGCCCACCTCTACCTGTCCATGGCCGCGTACTTCGAGACCGAGACCCTGCCCGGGTTCGCCCACTGGATGAGGATCCAGCACCAGGAGGAGGTCTCCCACGGGCTCCGCATCTTCGACTACATCAACGACCGGGACGGACGCGCTGTCATCAACTCCATTGCCCAGCCGCCGACCGAGTTCGAGTCGGTCCAGTCTGCCATGGAGATGGCCCTCGACCATGAGCGCTCCGTCACCGCCATGATCGAGGACCTCTACAGGGTCGCCCAGGAGCACAAGGACTACGCCACCCACGTGCTGCTCGAGTGGTTCATCGAGGAGCAGGTGGAAGAGGAGAAGTCCGCCCTCGACATCGTCGATCAACTGAAGCGCATTGGCAACGACGGCACCGGCCTCCTCATCCTCGATGGACGGCTCGCGGACCGCACCGCCGAAGAGGAACCCGCCGCCGAATAGCCGACCCCCGTCATACCGGCGAACGCCGGTATCCAGTCCCTGCGGCGCCGGTAGGCCGTGGAACCCTCTATGGCGCACCGGTTGCCACCTGCGCTGCCAAGCGTCACAATGTGCATCGGCTCCGGCGGACGCCCTGCGAAGGGGCTCCTCCATCGGAACGAGCGCCAGGAGGCAAGCGGCATGGACGACATTCGCGTAGGACTCTTCGGGTTGGGCCATAGGGGGCTCGGGTGGCTGCGGTTGATACAGACCATCCCGGGATTCCGCATCACCGCCATAGGCGACCTCATACCGGCCCTGCACGAGCGCGGGCGCGCCCAGCTCGAGGACGGCACGGGCGTGCCAGCCTACGCCGAGTACGAGGACATGCTGGCCGACCCTAACGTCGACGCGATCGCCCTCGTAGTCAGGGCCGAGCGGCAGGGGGGCATGGCCGCACAGGCCCTCGAGGCCGGCAAGCACGTCAACGCCGAGGTGCCCGCCGCCCATACCATGGAGGACTGCTGGCGCATCGTCGTGGCACAGGAGCGCACCGGCCTCGTCTACCACCTCGCCGAGCAGAGCCGCTACGCCGGGATGTTCACGGCGTGGAAGGGCCTCGTCCACCAGGGCGCCCTGGGCAAGATCACCTACGTCGAGGGCGAGTACGTGGGCTACAAGGGCGACCACCGGTACCATCAGGACTGGAAGACCGGCGAGCTCCTCACCGCGGAGGAGGCCAGGAAGCGCCCCGATGCCAAGCCGACGTGGATGCTCTGCCCCTCCATCCACTACCTGCCCCACGAGCTCAGCCCGCTGCTCATGATCCTGGACGACCGCATAGCCCGCGTCACGGGAATGGGCACCAGGGTGCCCAGCTACAACCACCCAGAGGTCGACAAGGCCGACATACAGGTCGCGCTCATGCAGACGGAGAAGGACACAATACTCCGCCTGATGTGCGGGTACACCATCCCCACGCCGCCCGCGCGCGACCACCACCACTACCAGATCATCGGGACGCGCGGCCACCTGGAGTCGGGCCGCACCAGCCGGGACATGGCGAAAATGTGGCTGGCCGACAGCCATATGCACGACATGGCCGACGTCGACTGGCGATGGCAGCGGACCGACGCCTCGGACGAGATACTCGCCAGCGGTCACAGGGGCACGGACTACTACGTGCACACCGCATTTAGGGATGCCGTGTGGGGTGACAGGCCGCTCGAGTTCGACGTATACAAGGCCATCGAGACCGCCGCACCGGCTATCCTCGCCGCCGACTCCATCGACCAGGGCTCGATACCCCTCGACGTCCCCGACTTCAGGCCCAACGCCACCCGCCCGCACGGCCAGATGCCCGGCTAAACCCTTGTCCCTCGACTCTTACCCCCTCTCCCTCGATGGGAGAGGGTTGGGGGAGGGTGACGAACCGCGAGAGCGAAGGAGTAGACATGGACGAGATTCGCGTAGGCATATTTGGCGTAGGGCACAGGGGCCTAGGCTGGCTCCGGCTGATGGACCGCCTGGACGGCTACCGAATCGTCGCCGTCGGCGACATCTTCGAGCCCCTCAACGAGAGGGCGCTGGCGCAGCTGAACGACCGCCGCGGGGTGGCGGCCTACGTCGAGTACGAGGACATGCTCGCCGACCCCAACATCGACGCCATCGCCCTCACGGTCCGCTGCGAGGAACAGGGCGCAATGGCCGCCCAGGCCCTCGAGGCCGGCAAGCACGTCAACTCCGAGGTGCCAGTGGCCTTCAACATGGAGGACTGCTGGCGCATCGTCGTGGCCCAGGAGAGGACCGGCCTCACCTATCTCCTTGGCGACCAGGCCCGCCACGCCGGCCACTTCCAGGCCTGGCGCGACGTGGTCCAGGGCGGTCAGATCGGCCGCATCGTCTACTGCGAGGGCGAGTACATCGGCTATCCCGGCACGCTCAGGTACCACCAGGACTGGACCACGGGCGAGTTCGTGCCCACCGACGAGCTGCCGAACAACCCCAACGCCAGGCCGACATGGTCGCACCTCATGGAGCCGATCTACTACCTGCCCCACGAGCTGAGCCCGCTCCTTATGGTGCTCGACGACCGTGTGACCCGCGTCACGGCCATGAGCACGAAGAAGCCGAGCTACGCCCACCCTGAGATCGACCGCGCCGACATACAGCTTGCGCTAATGAAGACCGAGAAGGACGCCGTCCTGCGGATGGCCTGCGGCTACACCCAGCCCCTGCCGCCGCTGTGGGAGCATCACCACTACCAGATCATGGGGACGGGCGGCATGCTGCAGACCGGCCGCACCAGCAGGGACAAGGCCAAGATGTGGCTGGCCGACAGTCACATGCACGACATGGCCGACGTCGACTGGCGCTACGAGCGGACCGACGCTCCCGACGAGGCCGTGTCCAGCGGGCACCGTGGGGCGGACTACTACGTCCAGGTGGCCTTCCGCGACGCGCTGCTGGGCAGGCAGCCGCTGGACTTCGACGTCTACCAGGCCATGGACACCGCAGCCCCGGCCATCCTTGCGGTCGAGTCGATCAGGAACGGCAACGCGCCCTACGACGTCCCCGACTTCCGCCCAAGCGCATCCCGCCCAGCCGGCACCATGCCCACCGGTACATAACTCCCTCTCCCTCGATGGGAGAGGGTTGGGGTGAGGGTGAAGAAGGCTTACCCCCTCTCCCTCGACGGGAGAGGGCTGGGGTGAGGGTGGAAAGCGGGCGCCCTGGGACTAACCCGTCCCCCACCTGATCCGCCACCGGCGCGCCTCGCCCGCCGAGTAGTCCGCCGACAATAGCACCTGCTCGCGCCCCTCCAGCTGCTGTGGGCACACCTCGACTGCCTCGCCGTCCACACTCGCCGACGACACCGCGCCGCCCCTGAATATGTACGGCAGAGCCAGCGTCGCGCCCGTCACCGCTGCGTCGGCCTCGAGCGCGACGCTCAGCGTCGTCGAGCCCTGGTCGAAGTCGTACCCAGCCATTCGCAGTGTCCGCTTCGCGTCGTTGAACTCCACCCAGCCCGTGCCGTCGACGAAATGGTGTCCCCGCTCCTTGCAGTGCCCGAGCATCGCCTCCAGCCACCTCTGCACCGATCGTGGAGCGGGTCGCGTCGCCAGCGGGTGGAAGTACGGGTGGTAGACGCTGTTGAACCGGTCGATGGCGCGGTCCGCCTGCTGTTTTCCCCATTCGATGCACTCGTCGATGGACAGGGCAGGAGCGAAGCTCTTGCCCGTAGTCCAGCCGTCGTCCGTGGACATTGTGGTCTGCTCGTAGATGTCGAGCAGCTCGCCGTTCTCGTCCATGAACTTCACGGGCAGCCCGCTCCCGTTCACGTACCCGCCCCTCTGGAAGCGCGCCCCGGAGAAGTTCGTGTCCAGCCGCACCCCATTCTCCCGCAGGTACTTGGCCGACTCCGTCCAACCGACCCATATCACCGAGTGGCCCCGGTTCGTCACCGGGTCATGCCCGTATCGCTGTTTGAACGCTCCCAGCTCGGCCCGGAGCCCCTCGCGCATCTCCTCCAGCGTCGGCATGTGCGCGACCCACGGATGCTCGCCAAAGTCGTGGCCGCGCGCCCGCAGCGCCTCCTCCTCTTCGGGCTCCAGCAGCGGGTGATGCTCGATCTTCAGGTACGTCGTATACGGCACCCCGTACCGGTCAGCCGTCGCAAGCACGTTGTCGAGGTCGCTCCTCGACATGTTGTCGCTGTCCCCGTTGATGAATGCCCCTCCGCGCGCGCCGTTCGGGAAGTGCCACATGCGCGGGATGGGCTTCGTGACCGACCCGATCCACTCCAGTATCCGCACCAGCGCGTCCTGGTGAAGGTCGGCCTGCGGGATGTGCCTCAGCGCCGGGTCCAGGAACCCCACGAACAGGTCGTTGGGCTTGAACTGCAGGTCGCCGTCCGGGTCGGGTCGCGAGCCCGTGCTCGCCTGCTCACGGCGCCCCTGGTGGAACAGCACCGTGCTCTCCGCCAGGTCGTACGAGAAGCTAGCCCAGTGGCCCTCTCCCATCGTCCCTATGGTGATCGCAGGGAAGCTGGTCACGTAGTCGGCGTCCGCCGCGAAGTACGCGACGACGGAATTCGGCTCCCCGCTCCAGGTGTATTCCTCACCTCGCCCGTGGAACTGCAACGGGCCCAGCTCCGCGCCCATGTTGAGCGCGCAGATGGGGCTCAGGGAGATGTACCGGTCGACCAGCGACCTCTCCGCGCCCGACGATCCGAACCCCAGCTTGACGGCCATCTCGCGAGGCGGGCGGAGGGCCACCAGGTTGCCTCCGCCGCGCACGTACGAGAGCAGCAGGTCCTGCACCTCCTCGGCCGCGTCGATGTGCGTCAGGAACACCACGTGGCGCCCTGCAAGCGCCCCCGCGTCCAGGTCATTGCGCGCGATGTCGTGCACCTCGAACCAGTTGTACCCCTCGATGTGCAGTATCTCCGTGATGTATCCCGAGAACCGGTGCGGCGTATCGCTGTCCCAGACGATCAGTATTGGTGCGCGCCCATTTGTCATCATCGCACTAGCCTCCTGTCCCAGAACCTTTGCTCCGTCATACCGGTGAAAGCCGGTATCCAGCTCTTATGAGAATAATCCGGGCCACCCAGCGATGTCGTCCCGAGGCCCCGCAGAGGGGCCTGGGGCGGGGTCGGTCTCGACCTTGCCAAGAGACGACGACACTCTCATCCTCCAACACTCCCGGTTACTCAACCTTGCCCCCTGGCCTGTAAGACCACACGTCATTGTATAGGGTCTTGCCGAACCCGCCGATGATCCAGATCCTGTCCTCGAATACCAGCGCGCCCGGTTCGTGCCGCACAGACCACGCGGCCTCCCCGTCGCGCACCCACTCCGCGCCGTCAGACGAATGCCACACGTCCCGGCGGTTGCCGTAGTGGCTGCCGCCGATGACCCAGATCCTGTCGTCGAACACCACCGACCTGTGGAATCGCCGCGCCGGCCACGCTGCCGTGCCGGTCATCTCCTGCCACTCCACGCCATCGCTGGAGCACCACACGTCCCCAAAGTCTATCGCCGAGTTCGCGTACACCGACTCGTCGTAGACTCCCCCGCCGATTACCCACATCTTGCCGTCGAACACCACCGACGTCTGCATCGACCGGGCGCACCAGGGCGCGTAGTCCGTCGCCAGGCGCCAGTCCCGCCCGTTGTCCGAGTACCACACGTCGTGGCTCGTCTGGCGTCCTCGTCCCCACCCCATTCCGCCCATGATCCACATCCGGTCGTCGAATACGATGGCCGTCGCGGCGCTCCGGGGGCTCCATGCCGCGTTGTCGGTGGCAAGCTCCCAGTTCACGCCGTCGGTCGAGCTCCACACGTCGTTGTAGGCGATGTGGTCGTTGCCCTTCCGGTTGTCGACGTAGCTGCCGCCCGCCATGATCCACATCTTGTCGTCGAATACCACGCAGTTCGGCAGGTTGCGCACCGCCCAGGGCGCTTCCGGCGTCGCCTCCGTCCACGTTTTGCCGTCGCTCGACGACCACACGTCGTTCACCCGAGTGGGGATGAATCCGCCCATGATCCACATCTTCCCGTCGAACACCACGTGCCCCATCGAGTCGCGCGGCGTCCACGGCGCGTCAGCAGTCTCCAGCACCCAGCCCGCGTTCTCTCCTGTGCCCATGTCAGGCCTCCTTCGACACTACTTCAGGACAGCCTTGCCACCACTGTCGTCCCGAGCGCCAGCGAGGGACCTGGGGCGGGGTCGGCCTCGACTATGCCAGGAGACGGTGCCATCTCTGGCAGAGGTCCGTGATTCCCCGCTCACCCCACGCTCCAGCGAATCCGCCAGTGTCGCGGCCTCCCCGCCTCGTAATCGGCCGAGAGCAGCGCCTGCAGCCGGCCCTCGCGCCGCTGAGGTGCCGCATCCAAGGCCTCGCCGTCCACCGTCGCGCTGCTCATCGGGCTGCCCCGGAAGGTGTAGGGCAGGGCAAGAGCCACCCCGCTCACGTCCATGTCCGACTCCAGGCCGAGTCTGAGCGTCAGCGACGCCTGGTCGAACTCGTACTCCGTGATACGCACCGACCGCCTGCCGTCGTTGAAGTCGAGCCAGCCCCGAGCGCTGGCGAAGTGAAAGCCCCCGTCGATACATGCTTGGATCGCCGCCTCGTACCACCGCTGGTTCGACTCGGCCCCGGGTCGCGTCCTCAACGGGTGGAAGCAAGGGTTGTAGACCGAGTGGAAGCGCTCAGCCGCGTCGTCCAGCCGCTCTTGCGTGAACGCGATGCACTCGTCGATAGTCATCGCCGGTGCGAGTATCTTGACGCCGACGTACCCATCGTCGGACAGCGTCGTGCACTGCTCGTATATGTCGAGCAGCTCGCCGTCCTCGTCCATGAACTTCACCGGCAGGCCGCTGCCGTTCAGGTACGCCGTGCGGTAAAAGCGCCCGGCCGTAAAGTTCGTGTCCAGGCGGACCCCGTTCTCCCGCAGGTACTTGGCCGACTCGGTCCAGCCCACCCATATGACCGAGTGGCTGCGGTTGGTGATGGGATCGCGTCCATATCGCTCGCGAAATGCCCCCATCTCCTCCCTGAGTCCTTCGCGCATCTCCTCCAGGCTGGGCTGTGCGCCGGCGTACGGGTGCTCCCCGAAGTCGTGGCCCCGCGCCTCCAGCTCTGTCTGGATCTCCGGCGTCACGTCGCCGTGATGCTCGATCTTCAGGTACGTCGTGTACGGGATGCCGAACCGGTCCGCCGTCGCGATGGTGTTCGCGAAGTCGTCCATGCTCATGCCGTCGCTGTCACCCGTGAACATGGCGAGGGCAGGGGAGCCGCCGGGAAAGTGCCAGAGCCGCGGCAACGGGCGCGACAGCGATGCCATCCAGTCCAGTATCCGCACCAGCGCGTCCTGGTGAAGGTCCGCCTGGGGCAGGTGGCCCAGCGCGGGGTCGAGGTAGCCCACGAACAGGTCGTTCGTCTTGTACTGGTACTCGCCGCCCGGGTCCGGCCGCACCCCCGTGCTCGCCTGCTCCCGGAGGCCCTGGTGGAAGAGCACCGTGCTCTCCGCCAGGTCGTACGTGAACACCGCCCAGTGGCCCTCGCCGCAGCTGCCGATGACTATGGCTGGATTGTCCGTCACGTAGTCCCGCTCGGCAGCCAGGTGCGCCATGACCGCGGCGGGACTCCCGGCCCACGTGTACTGCTCGGCCCGCCCGTGGAACTGCAGCACGTAGGGCTCGACCCCCACGTTCACGGCGCAGTTGCCATTCATCTCGACGTACCGGTCGACCATCGTCCGCTCGTAAAACGACGACCCTAGCCCCAGCTTTGCCGCCATCTCTCGCGGCGGCCGCAGCGCCACAAGGCTGCCGCCTGTGCTCACGTGCGCCAGCAGCAACTCCTGCGCCTCCGGCGCCGGGTCGACGTGGGTGAGAATGACGATCTGGTGCCGGGACAGGAGCTCCGCCGTCAGCGGCTCCGTCGCCAGGTCATGGACGACGTGCCAGTTGTACCCCTCTACGTCCAGTACCTCCGTGACGTACCCGGAGAGCCGGTGCGGCGTGCCGCTGTCCCACACGACGAGTATCGGGCATGTCGCCGCGTCCTTCATTGCTGGCGTTTCACTGTCCCCATTGCACCTGCCACGTCCGCGCCTCACCGGCACGGTAGTCCGCGCTGAGCGTCACCTGGTCCCGGCCCTCCATCGAGGTGGCCTCCGTGGCGACCGGCTCGCCGTCGACAGTCGCGCTCCCCATGGCAAGGCCGCAGTACACGTAGGGCAGCACCAGCGTTGCGCCGTTCACCGACTCCCCTGCGGTCACGGTCATCTCGAGCGACATCGAGTCCTGGTCGAAGCTGTAGCTCGCAAGCTGGAGCGACCGTCTGCCGTCGTTGAAGTCGACCCAGCCTGTGCCGTTGACGAAGGGGAATCCCCGCTCCTGGCAGTGCTGTATCGCCGCCTCGATCCACCGCTGGATCGACCGCGGCGCGGGCCTCGCCGCGTGAGGGTGGAAGTAGGGATGATAGACGGTGTGGAAGCGGTCGATTGAAGCGTCGATCTGCCCCTTCGAGACCTCGATACACTCGTCGATCGACAGGGCCCGCTCGAAGCACTTGTCCGTGGTCATGCCGTCGTCCGAGGACATCGTGTTCTGCTCGTAGATGTCCAGCAGCTCGCCGTCCTCGTCCATGAACTTCACCGGCAGGCCGCTGCCGTTCACGTAAGCGGTGCGGTGGTACCTGCCTCCCGCGAAGCTCGTGTCCAGCCTCACCCCGTTCTCCCGGAGGTACTTGGCCTGGTCCGTCCAGCCCACCCAGACCACGGAGTGCCCCCTGTTCGTCACCGGGTCGTGGCCGTACCTCTCCCTGAACGCGCCCATCTCCTCCCGCAGGCCGTTCCGCATCTCCTCCTTGGTGGGCATCAGGCTCACGAAGGGGTGCTCGCCGAAGTCGTGTCCCCGCGCCCGCAGGGAGCGCTCGACCTCCGGCTCCACGATCTCGTGGTGCTCCGGCTTCAGGTATGTGGTGAAGGGGATGCCGTACCGGTCGGCGGTAGCGATGATGTTCCAGAAGTCGCGCCCATCCATGTTGTCGCTGTCGCCGTTGAGGAACGCCACAGCCGGTGCGCCGTCGGGGAAGTGCCAGACGCGGGGCAGCGGCCTCGTGACGGACGCCATCCACTCCATGACCCTGACGAGGCCGTCCTGATGCAGGTCGGCCTGGGGCAGGTTCCGCAAGTCCGGGTCCAGGAACCCCACGAACAGGTCGTTGGGTATGAACTGCCGCGCCCCGTCAGCGTCCGACCGTGCACCGTCGCTCGCCTGTTCCCTTCGCCCCTGGTGGAACAGCACCGTGCTCTCCGCCAGGTCGTAGGCAAAGACGCACCACTGACCCTTTTCCAGCTCTCCCATCACGATGGCGGGGTGCGGAGTCACGTAGTCGGGGGTCGCGGCGAAGTAGGCGACTACGGCGTTTTGCTCCCTGTCCCAGGTGTAGTTTTCGCCGCGCCCGTGGAACTGCAGCGGGCCGTGGTCTACCCCGGCATTGATGGCGCATATACTGCTGAACGATACGTACCGATCGACCATCGACCGCTCCCCGGACGACGAGTTCAGCCCCAGCTTCCCGGCCATCTCCCGCGGCGGGCGCAGCGCGATCAGGTTGCCGCCCCCGCGCACGTAATCGATCAGCAGGTCCTGGACCTCCTCCGGGGGGTCTATATGCGCGAGGATGACTATGTGGTGACCCGCCAGTACCTCCGCCGTCAGAGGGGCGCTCGCAAGGTCGTGAACCACGCGCCAGTTGTACCCCTCGATGTCCAGTATCTCCGTGATGTAGCCCGAGAACCGGTGCGGCGTCCCGCTGTCCCAGACCACCAGTATGGGTGTCGAAAAGCTATCGCTCACTCGTCGGCCTCCTATGGATGGAACCGCAGCAGGATGCGGCTGATGTGTCCGTCCCGGCCGAAGGTGTTGACACCCTTGGCCATGATCTCGTTCTTGCCCGGCTTGAGCTTCCAGGTGAAGTCTCTGCCCTTCTCGTTCCACGGCTCGTGGTCGATGCGGACGAGCAGCTTGTCCAGGTTCGGCATGCTGTCCTCGAGGTTCACGCTCAGCACGGCCTCCCGCCTCTCCCACGCCTCCGGGTCCGCTCGCAGGTTGATCTGCACCTGGTCGATGCTTGGGTACATGTCGTGCTCGTCGCCCGTCCAAGCCTCCCTGTTGGGGTTGTTGGCCGAGATCAGGCGCGGCGGCGTGAGTTCGTCGATCCAGTGCAGCATCGGCATCGGGCCGCGCCGTGAGTGGTGCGTGTTGCCCAAGTACACGCTTGCGTGCGCGTAGTAGTCCCCGACGTTGTTGCTCTTGAAGACCCAGCCCGACGCATCGTGCTCGTCCAGCGTGTCGTAAACCGACAGCAGACCCGAGGTCGTCTTCTCCGTCCTCTTGAAGGGCTTCGCGCCCGTGACCATCTTCACCTCGTTCCACCGCCGGGTAACCCATGCGCGGTGGATCTCCAGGACGCTCAGCGGTACGCCGTCCAGCTCATAGTGCACGTTCATGTCAGCGTCGAGCATGATCCACTTGTGGAAGTCGTGGGAGTAGACCTCGGGGATGGAGTGCCCGATGTTGCCCTCGTCCAGGGCCATCCAGTCCGTCTGAGCCTTGGCAATCCCAGCGCGCCGCGCCACGAACCCGAGGGCGAGCAGGCTCTGCATCATCGTGATCGAGTAGTAGCCGCAGTTGAAGTCGCTTCCCCCCGCCGCGGCCTCCAGGATCTCCAGCGCGTTCCTGGCCTCCGGCTCCCGCGACCACCCGTGGTCCCACCGGTTCCGCACCCACTCCTTGAGCAGCAGCATCTGCTCCCACTCGGTGCGCCCCCCGGCTATGACTGCGTCGAGCTCGTACTTCTCACGCAGCTCGACCAGCATGTCGTCCCTGGCCTGGTAGTCGCACTCGTACGCGCTCCGGACGATCCACTCGTTCTGCCACTCGACTATGCGCAGCTCCGGCGGGATGGCCTCGGGCTCTGGCGTCTGCGTGGCTTGAGAAGTCGTCGTCATCGCGCTCCTCCATAACCCCCTCCTCCCTCGACGGGACAGGGTTGGGCCTGTCCTGAGCTTGTCGAAGGAGTGAGGGTGATCTCTAAGGGTGGAATCGTAGCAGTATCCGGCTGATATGGCCCTCGCGTCCGAACGCATTGACGCCCTTGGCCATGATCTCGTTCTTGCCCGGCTTCAGCTTCCAGGTGAACTCGCGTCCTTTCTCGTTCCACGGTTCGTGATCGATGCGGACCAGCAGCTTGTCCAGGTTCGGCATGCTGTCCGCCAGGCTCACACTCAGCACGGCCTCTTGCCTGTCCCAGGCCTCAGCGTCCGCCCGCAGATTGATCTGCACCTGGTCGATGCTCGGGTACATGTCGTGCGCGTTACTGGTCCACTGGTCCTTGGTCGGGTTGTTGGCGGCCACCAGTCGGGGAGGGGTCTGGTCGTCGGTCCAGTTGAGCACAGGTATTGGGCCGCCCCGCGAGTGGTGCGTGTTTCCGAGATGAACGGCTACGTGCGAGTAGTAGTCCCCCGCGTCGTGTCGCGTGAACGTCCAGAACGTCGTGTCCGCCTCGTCCAGCGTCCCCCATATCTCCAGCAGGCCCGAGCTCTCCTTGGTCGTCCTGCGGAATGGCGTGGGGCCCTCCACAAGGCTGACCTCGCTCCACCGCCGGTCCACCCACGCCCGGTGTATCTCCAGGGCGCTCAGCGGCACGCCGTCGCGCTCGTAGTGCACGTTCATGTCCGCGTCGAGCATGACCCACTTGTGGAACTGGTGCGAATACACCTCGGGGATCGAATGGCCGATGTTCCCCTCGTCCAGGGCCATCCACTCCGACTGGGGCTTCGCGATGCTCGCCCGCCTCGCGACGAAGCCCAGCGACATGAAGCACTGCATCAGCGTCATCGAGTAGTAGCCGCACGCGAAGTCGCTTCCCTGTTGGGCCGCCTCCAGCATCTCCAGCGAGCTGTTCGGGTTCGACACCGTGCTCCAGCCGTGGTCCCACCGGTTGCGCACCCACTCCTTGAGCAGCAGCATCTGCTCGAACTCGGTGCGCCCTCCAGCTATCACGTCGTCGAGCTCGTACTTCTCGCGCAGGTCAGTCAGGAAATCGTCGGGCGCCTGGAAGTCGTACTCATACGAGCTCCTCGCGATCCACTCGTTCTGCCACTCCACGATCCTCAGCTCCGGCATGATCGCCTCGGCCGGCGCAGTCTGAGGCTCTTCCACTCGCTCTGTTGTCGTCATCTCCTGCTCCAAACTTCCCTCCTCCGATGGAGGGGATGAGGGTGACCTCTCTTACCCCCTCTCCCTCGATGGGAGAGGGTTAGGGTGATGCTATGGGTGATACCGAAGAAGAATCCGGCTGATGTGTCCCTCGCGCCCGAAGGCGTTGATGCCCTTCGCCATGATCTCGTTCTTGCCCGGCTTCAGCGGCCACCTGAACTGCCGTCCCTTCTCGTTCCAGGGCTCGTGATCGATCCGCACCAGCAGCCTCTCCAGGTTCGGCATGCTGTGCTTCAGCCCAACGCCCAGCACGGCCTCGCCCCGCTCCCACGCATCCGCGTCCACGCGCAGGTCGATCTGCACCTGGTCCATCGTCGGGTACATGTCGTACTCGTTTCCCGTCCAGATGTTGTTGTTGACCGAGTTGCGGTCGATCAGCTTCGGCGGCGTCACCTCGTCGATCCACTGCACCATCGTCGCCGGCTGCGGTTGAGGGTGCCTGTTGTCCAGCCGCACGCTGGCGTGCGCCGCGTAGTCCCCAAGGTCGTGCCACGTAAAGGTCGTGATCATCGCCTCGTGGTAGTCGTGGTCGCCGGACCGAAGGTAGCCCGAGTCCTGCTTGCGCGTGAACGCGAACGGCTTTTGGCCGCGGACCATCCGCACCTCGTCCCAACGCCGCGTCACCCACGCCCTGTGTATTTCGAGCGCGCTCAGCGGGGTCCCATCATGCTCGAAGTGGACGTTCAGGTCAGCGTCGAGCAGCACCCACTTGTGGAAGTCGTGGGAGTACACCTCTATGATTGAG
This sequence comes from Dehalococcoidia bacterium, assembly GCA_965209165.1. GTDB lineage: Bacteria > Chloroflexota > Dehalococcoidia > Lucifugimonadales > CAJWER01. Next base: position 155,675 of record CBDBQI010000003.1, on the reverse strand, counting down.
TGGCCCACGTTGCCCTCGCCAGGCGCGTCCCACTCGGTCGCCGTCTTCCCGATGCCGGTTCGCCGGGCCACGAAGCCCAGCGCCTGCAGGCACTGCATGAACGTGATCGAGTAGTAGACGCAGTGGAAGTCGTTGCCCCGCTCCACCTCCCTCAGGATGTCGAGGGCGTTGGTCGTCTCGGGCAGGACCAGGCTCCAACCGTGGTCCCACTTGCCGTGTACCCACTCGCGCAGCAGCAGGATCTGCTCCCACCCCGTTCTGCCCGGGCGTATCACCTCGTCGAGCTCGTAGCGCTCCCGCAGCTCCGTCAGCAGTGGGTTCGGGGCAGGGAAGTGGAACTCGTAGGCGCTCTCGACCAACCGCTCGTTCTGCCATTCGACAATGCGAAGCTCCGGGGGTATCGCCTCGACCGCGACCGCTGCTGTATCGACCATGCTCTCAGTGACTCTCAAATCCCTTCCCCCCGAGGGGGAAGGTTAGGATGGGGGCTGCTCCCCGCTGGGCGATTGTCGACACGGCAAATGAGGATGCAAGTCGCCGCCAGTTTCAGTCGCCTCTCCCATTGGGGACTCCCCCGACTGCGCCTAGCCCCTTCCGCCGTAGGGGTCCGCCGCGTCCCGCAGGCCGTCGCCGATGAAGTTGAAGCTCAGGACGATGAGGATTACGATTAGGCCCGGTACCAGCACCCACGGCGTCAGCGCGATGGAGCGCACGTTCTGAGCCTCCACGAGCATGACTCCGAGGCTGATCGCGGGTTGCCTCAGGCCTACGCCCAGGAAGCTCAGCGCCGTCTCGCCGATGATTATCGCCGGCACGGTCAGCGTCACCGAGGCGATGATGTGGCTCACGAACAATGGGAGCATGTGCCGGAATATGATCCGGCCCTCCCTCGCTCCCGCCAGCCTGGCCGCCGCGACGAACTCCTCCTCCCTCAGCGACAGGAAGCGGCCCCTGACGACACGCGCCATGCCGGTCCAGCCCAGCAGCGAGATGATCGTAGTGATCGCGAAATAGACCTCGACGATGCCCCATGTGCGGGGAACCAGCGCCGCCAGCAAGATCCACAGTGGGAGCGTGGGGATCGATATGATGAACTCGATCAGGCGCTGAATGAGGATGTCCACCCAGCCGCCCGCGTAGCCGGATATGCCTCCCAGCAGCACACCCAGCACCAGGCTGATCAGCATCCCGACCATCCCCACCGACAGCGAAAGCCTGATCGCATGCGCGAGCCGGGACCATATGTCGCGGCCTAGGCGGTCGGTCCCAAGCGGGTAGAACGGCCTGCCGTCCTCGGTGTCTATTCCCATCAGGTGGATGTCCGTCCTGAACAGCCACAGCAGCTTGTACTCCTGCCCGTGGTGGAAGAAGTTGACAGGGAACTTCGTATCCTTGACTGGCGTATGCTCCAGGGCAAACGTGTCCGGGTTCCTGACAGTCTCCAGGTCATAGACGTAGGGGGATAGCTTCCACAGGCCATTGATGCGCTGCGGCCCCACCAGCGAGTCCTTCCCGTGCGTGATCTTCGGGTCGTGAATCGAGAGGAAGTTGGGAAACAGGGCGATCAGGAAGAAGATTGAGAGAAACCCCGCGGCGACGAGAGCGAGCCTATGCCGCCTGAAGCGCCACCATACCAGCTTCCACTGGGGAGCTATGTGTATCTCTTCCTCTTCGAGCTGCTGTGGCCGGGCTAAGCTTTCTGCTGCCATCTACCCCTCGATCCGGATGCGCGGGTCCGCCCACGCAAGGACTATGTCCGAGATCAGCGTCCCTATCAGCGTCAGGCCGGCGAGTATGAACAGTAGCGAGCCGGCCAGCAGCATGTCCTCATCCAGGGTGGCCTCCAGGAGCAGCGGGCCGATGATCGGCAGCCCCAGCACGACTCCCAGTATCGTGGCTCCTGAGAAGAGGTTGGGTAGCGCGTAGCCGATGCCGCTGAAGAACGGGTTCAGGGCGGTGCGCATCGGGTACTTCAGGATCACCTTCCACACCGGAAGCCCCTTCGCCAGTGCCGTCAGCACGTAGGGCTTGTTCAGCTCGTCCAGCATGTTCGCGCGGACGATCCTGGTCAGCCCGGCCATGCCGTCGGTCCCCAGGATGATTGCAGGCACCCATATGTGCTTGAGCAAGTCCCAGAATTTGCCCCAGCTCCACGGCGCGATCATGTACTCCGGCGAATGCAGCCCCCCGATATAGCCGCCTCCCAAATCCAGCACCACCCACATGATCGCCAGAGCCAGCAGGAAATTCGGCGTGGCAACCCCTATGTAGGCCGTAAACGTGAAGATGTAGTCGATTATCGAGTACTGCTTTACGGCGGACAGGACCCCTATCGGGATGGCCAGGGTCCATATGAACAGAATCGTGACAAACGTCAGGCTAACCGTCAGCAGCAGCCGCTCTTTGACCAGATCGTTGACCGGCGCCTCCCTGGCAGTCGACAGGCCGAAGTCCCCCCGCAGGACCTTGCCCAGCCACTTTAGGTACTGCATGTAGATCGGCTGGTCGAGCCCGTACTGGCGTCGCAGGGCGGCTTCTTCTTCCTTCGTGACCGGGAATCCCTGCTGCATCGATACCCTGGCGAGATACTGGGTGACGTAGTCGCCTGGAGGCGCCTGCAAGATGATGAACGAAGTCGCAGATATGAGGAACAGGAGAGGAATGATGATCAGGAAACGTTTGAGGGTAAATGCCAGCATATATGGTTCCTTCAGTCAGCCGGTGCGACGTTCGTGGATACTGGCACGCCTCCCACCCGCGTTGCGCTGCCGACTGCCGTCGGGGCCCACCCCGGCCAAGCGGGTCGAGCAGCCGTCGACGCCTGCCCGTTGTAGCCTGAAGCACCCCCGCGGGAAGCCCCGCGGGGGTGCGCTCTCAGGCTAAGCCAATTCGTCGTCGACTACCGTGCCCAGTAGAACTGCTCGAGGAACGCCGTGGAGGGCGAGCGCTCCAGCGCTCCACCCACCCAGCTGGTCGGCACGTTCCGGAGGTCGTTCTTGACGGCCGCGTAGCGGGGAACGTCGCCCACCAGGCCGATTCCATACAGGTTTTCGGCCCAGCGCCTGAATATCTCCTTGCCGAGCTCTACCTGCTGGGCCTCGGGCAGGGTTGTCCCGCGAAGGTGCAGGTCGATCAGCTCCTGCATCTCACCCGTGGGCATCATCCCAGGGTCGTCCTGGGGGTGGCACTTGCAGTAGTAGGAGCCGTAGGCGGGGCCGGAGAAGCTCCACCATGCCGTCGGCGACGTGTACGAGTTCTGCACGAACGGGTGGGCTGCGTTGATCACGTACATCATGAACATGTTCTCGTTCTGCTGCACGCGGTCGCGGATGACGGTGCCGCCCTGCTCGCCGCCCAGCGCCCCACCGTATGTGGTCTTCAACCCGACGGCTTCCCAGTACTGCGGCACCTGCAGCGACGCGCTGTTGTTGATCTGGTTCCAGGCGTCCAGCAGAAGCTCTACCCTCTCTCCGTCCGGGAATGTCCTGAAGCCGTCAGAGTCCTTGTCAGGCAGGATCTCGTCGAGCATCGAGTTCGCCAGCTCGACATCGTACTGCGTCCAGGCGAATGCGGCCTCGTCGCCGGGGTAGAAGGGCGAGCTCTTGAGAGGCACAACCTGGCGAGGCACTCCCAGCCCAAGATACGAGTTCTGGTTGATCGCATCCCTGTCGATGGCTACGGAAAGCGCCTGGCGGAACTTGAGGTTCCTTATCAGGTCGCCCATTCGGCCCTCGAGGGAGAAGTTGATGTACATCCCGTCCCAGATTCCCCTGGCAACGGGGTGGCCGACCAGGTGGTAGCCGCCTTCCTCTTCGCCCTGCTTGAACAGGGGCAGATCCTCGTTGTTGATGGCGAACGCCTGGAAGTCCAGCTCGCCGCCCAGGACCATCAGGTTGATGCGCTCCTGGTCCCCTGGGATCAAGAAGTGCGTCATGGTGTCGATATAGGGAAGCTGGTTGCCTTCCGGATCGACACCCACGTAGTACGGATTGCGCTTGAAGACGACCACGTCATCCTGACGTACGTTCCCCGTCGGATACCAGGCGTTCAGCACCGGCACCTCATGGTTCTCATGGGGGAAGTCGTTGGCCGTGTACCACTGGACCCACGTCTCGAACCCGGCTTCCTTCGCCATCGCCTCTGCGTTCTCGTTGTAGTCCTTGTGGAACTGCTTCACGTAGTGCGCCGGCGCGAACGTCGAGAAGCCGCAAGGGTTCACCAGCCGCTTGGCCATCGACGTCATCGGCGCCGGGTAGACGTACTGCACGGTGTAGTCGTCGACCTTCACCAGCGTGCCGTCGTCTTCCTCTTCGAGCCCCCGCAGGTAGCTGGAAATCCTGCCCGGACTGAGCTCGTCGTTGTGCTGGACATCATCCAGCCAGTAGACGAAATCGTCCACCGTGAAGGGTGCCCCGTCGGACCACTTGGTCCCGGGTCGCAGCTTCACCGTGGTGACCAGCCCGTCCGGCGAAATGTCTAGGCTCTGGGCCAGGTTCGGAAGGATGACGCTGGCGTCCGTGTTGTAGCGGAACAGCGTCGAGCGGGCATACCGCTCATGGTTGCAGCTCGACCTGGATGAGAATGCCGCCCTCATGTCGCCGCCGTACTTGCCGATCTCATCGAACACGGGGATGACGAGAGGCACGGAGGGGAGTCGCTCCTCCACGGGCGGGAGCTTGCCGGCCAGCACCAGCTGGGCCAGCTCTGGGGCCTCGTTGAACTGCAGCGGCGCCGGGGCCGTGACGGCTGCGACCAACTCCTTCTGGAGCTCGACGCCCTCGAGGGCCTTCTTCGCGTCCATCGCCGCTGACTCTGCCGCTGCGCCTGCCGCCATCGCGGCGTCACCGGCTGCCTTCGCGGCCATGCCGGCTGCCTCGGCTGCCGCGGTTGCCTTCTTGGCCTCCTCGACGGCCTCGCTGACCGACTCGCTGATGATCTTCTGCACGTCGGCGGTAGTCAGCTGTCCGGCTGCCGAAGCGTCGACGATCTTCTGGACGTCACCGGCGGTCAGCTGTCCACCGGTCGAGTCGCTGACGATCTTCTGCACGTCGGCGGCGCTCAGCTGTCCGGTGGTCGAAGCGTCGACGATCCTCTGAACATCAGTAGCGGTAAGCTGTCCCGCCACCGAGTCTTGGACGATCCTCTGTACGTCGGCGGCAGTAAGCTGTCCGCCCGTGGAGGCGTCCACGATCCTCTGTACGTCCGAAGCGGTCAGCTGCGTCCCGGCCGAATCGGAGACGATCTGCCTCACGTCGGAGGCAGTCAGCTGGGTCACTGCCGAATCGGCGACGATCTTCCTCACGTCGGATGCGGTGAGCTGGTCGCCAACGGCGCCCCTGACGATATTCTCGATCTCCGCCGCGCTTGGGCCGGTATCTGCCTCCTCGGCCTGACAGGCCATTGCGCCCATAAGGACGAGGGCGAACAGGGCCGCCCAGACGAAGACTTTCCCTAGTCGAGTCATCATGCACTCCTCCTTTGCCCTTGCAGCGACTCATTTCGCCGCGTTCAATAGAATACACAGGGGTATTGCCTATGGGCGCCCCCATTCGTGGCGGCAACTCTACATCAAGCCGTCAATAGTGTCAAATCACGCCCTGTACGCAAGTCTCATCTGGGTCGTTCCCGCAATGAGCCTCGCCCGCATTCGATGCGTGGCGGGAACCCATCCCGGCATGGGGGCGCCGTTGCTGCCAACTGAATTGTGCGGCGCTACCCCTCGATCCGGATGCGCGGGTCCGCCCACGCAAGGATTATGTCCGAGATCAGCGTCCCTATCAGCGTCAGCCCCGCCAGGATAAAGAGCAGCGACCCGGCCAGCAGCATGTCCTCCTCCAGCGTGGCCGTCAGGAGCAGTGGCCCGATGATCGGCAGGCCCAGCACGACTCCCAGTATCGTGGCTCCTGAGAAGAGGTTGGGTAGCGCGTAGCCGATGCCGCTGAAGAACGGGTTCAGGGCCGTGCGCATCGGGTACTTCAGGATCACCTTCCACACCGGAAGCCCCTTCGCCAGTGCCGTCAGGACGTACGGCTTGTTCAGCTCGTCCAGCATGTTCGCGCGGACGATCCTGGTCAGCCCGGCCATGCCGTCGGTCCCCAGGATGATTGCAGGCACCCATATGTGCTTCAACACGTCCCATACGCGCGCCCAGCTCCACGGAGCGTTCATGTATTCTGGCGAATGCAGCCCCCCGATGTAGCCGCCTCCCAAATCCAGAACCAACCACATGATCGCCAGGGCCAGCAGGAAATTGGGCGTCGCAATCCCTATGTAGGCCGAAAACGTGAAGATGTAGTCGACTATCGAGTACTGCTTTACGGCGGACAGGACCCCTATCGGGATGGCCAGGGTCCATACGAAAAGGATCGTGATTAGGGATAAGCCGACCGTCAGGAACAACCGGTCCAGTATCAATTGCTTGACCGGAGACTGGCGCCCGGACGACACCCCCAGGTCGCCGCGCATCATTTTGCCCATCCACTTTACGTACTGGATGTAGATCGGCTGGTCGAGCCCGTACTGGCGCCGCAGCAAGGCCTCTTCCTCGGGGGTCATTGTGAACCCCTGCGACATCGACACCCTGGCTACAAAGGTGGACACGTAATCGCCGGGCGGCGCCTGAAGTATCAGGAACGATACTGCCGATATCAGGAACAGCAGCGGGATCAGTATCAGAAAGCGCCGAATCGCGAACTGAATCATGCGTTTTCGTTCCCGTGACTCGCGATCATGACCAGCGGATGTTAGCCGACAGTCATGGCCGGGGCAAGCCGGAAGCCGACCGGGTCCTCTCAAAGGAACTCTTTCAAGACTCCTTCCGGTGAGCCTCCGGCCGGGAAGACCGTTCGTCCTGAGCCTGTCGAAGGACAGTTCTCAGCAGCGCACACGGTGCTTGAGATAGTCGCCAAAGCAACACCCCCGCGCTCCCAAGGAGTCCGCGGGGGTGTCGGTCATCTACGCTGGATGTAAGGCTACCGTGCCCAGTAGAACTGCTCTGGGAACGCGGTGGAGGGAGAGCGTTCGGCTGCTCCACCCATCCAGCTAGTCGGCACGTTCCGAAGGTCGGTCTTGATAGCCGCGTAGCGCGGTACGTTGCCAATCAGCCCGATCCCGTAAACGTCCTCGCCAAAGAGCCTGAATATCTCCTTGCCCAGCGCTGCCTGCTCGGACTCTGGGACCGTCGTGCCCTTCAGGTGGAGATCGAGCAGCGCCTTTAGCTCCGCGTGGGGCTCGAGGCCCTCCCAGCCGCTGGGATTGCACTGGCAGTAGTAGGACCCATAGCCCGGCGCCACGAAGCTCCGGTAGTGCGTCGGCGCAGTGTAGCGGGCCTGCACGAAAGGATGGGCCGCGTTGACCACGTACATCAGGAACTGGAATTCGTTTTCGTGTACGCGCTCGCGGACGAGATTGCCGCCCTGCTCTCCGCCTGTGGACCCACTGTACTCGGTCTTCAGCCCAACAGCATCCCAGTACTGCGGTACCTGCAGAGATGCGTTGTGGTTGATCTGGTTCCACGCGTCCAGCCTCAGCACTATGCGTTCCCCGTCCGGGAACGTCCTGAAGCCCTCGGAGTCCTTATCCGGCACGATCTCGTCGAGCATCATGTTCGCCAGGTCGGGATCGTACTGCGTCCAGGCGAACGCGGCAGCGTCGCCGGGATAGAAGGGCGAGCTCTTCAGCGGGACGATCTGGCGGGCCTCGCCCAGGCCGAGGTACGTGTTCTGGTTGATCGCCTCCCGGTCGATTGCTACCGACAGCGCCCGGCGGAAGTCCACGTTGCGTATAAGGTCCCCATACCTGTCCTGGAGCGAGTGATTGACATACATACCGTCCCAGATGCCCCTGGCAACCGGGTGGCCCAGCAGCCGATAGCCGCCCCTCTCCTCCCCTTCCTTGAATAGGGGGATGTCGGCGTTGTTGATGCCGAACGGCTGGAAGTCCAGCTCGCCGCCCAGCAGCATCAGGTTCAGGCGCTCCTGGTCGCCCGGTACGTGGAAGTGGGTCATCGTGTCGATGTAGGGAAGCTGGTTGCCTTCCGCATCGACGCCGACGTAGTAGGGGTTGCGCTTGAAGACGACCACGTCATCCTTCAGGACGCTGCCCGTCGGGTACCAGGGGTTCAGCACCGGTATCTCGTGGTTCTCGTGCGGGTAGTCCCTGGCGCCGTAAAGCTGCACCCACGAGTCGTACCCGGCTGCCTTCGCATCCGAGTCGGCGTTCTCGTTGTAGTCCGCGTGGAACTGCTTCATGTAGTGGGCCGGGGTGAAGGTGTAGTTGCCGCATACCGCCGTCAGCCGCTTGGCCATCGAAGTCATGGGTGCTGGGTATACGTACTGCACCGTGTTGTCGTCGACCTTGACGATGGTCCCGTCGTCGGCTTCCGTCAGCCCGCGCAGAGCGCCGCTGATCCTGCCCGGTCTGATCTCGTCGTTGTTCTCGTAGTCGTCGAGCCAGAATATGAAGTCGTCCGCCGTGAATGGCGCGCCGTCAGACCACTTCGTCCCGGGTCGCAGCTTCACGGTGGTCACCAGCCCGTCTGGCGAAATATCCAGGCTCTGCGCCAGGTTCGGGATGATCGCGCTGCCGTCGGTGTTGAATCGGAACAGTGCCGAGCGGGCGGACCTCTCCAGGTTGCAGACCGACCTGGACGTCCACGCCGACCTCATGTCGCCGCCGTACTTGCCGATCTCGTCGAACACCGGAATGACGAGAGGCGTGGAGGGCAGTCGCTCCTCCACGGGCGGCAGCTTGCCGCCCAGCACCAGCTGGGCCAGCTCCGGGGCCTCGTTGAACTCCAGTGGCGCGGGGGCAGTGGCGGCTGCTACCAGCTCTCTCTGGAGTTGGACACCCGCGAGCGCCTTCTGGGCGTCCATCGCCGCTGCCTCTGCTGCCGAGCCTGCCGCCATTGCGGCGTCACCGGCAGCCTTGGCGGCCATGCCCGCAGCCTCGGCAGCCGCGGTGGCCTTCCTGGCCTCCTCGACCGCCTCGCTGACCGACTCGCTGATGATCTTCTGCACGTCAGCTGTCGTCAGCTGTCCGGCTGCCGAAGCGTCGACGATCTTCTGGACGTCACCGGCGGTCAGCTGTCCGCCGGTCGAGTCCTGCACGATCTTCTGAACGTCGGCGGCGCTCAGCTGTCCGCCGGTCGACGCGTCGACGATCCTCTGTACATCGGTAGCTGTCAGCTGTCCCGCCACCGAGTCCTGGACGATTCTCTGCACGTCGGCGGCAGTAAGCTGTCCGCCGGTCGAAGCATCGACGATCCTCTGGACGTCAGCAGCGGTCAGCTGGGTCCCAGCCGAATCGGAGACTATGCTCCTTACGTCGGACGCGGTCAGCTGGGTTCCAGCCGAATCGGCGACGATCTGCCTAACGTCGGAAGCGGTGAGCTGGTCGCCAACGGCTCCCCTGACGATATTCTCGATCTCCGCCGCGCTTGGGCCCGTGTCTGCCTCCTCGGCCTGGCAGGCGACTGCGCCCGTCAGAACTAGGGCAAGCAGAGCCGCCCAGATGAATGCCTTCCTCGCTCCAGTCATCGTTAGCTCCTCCTCTAGCAGAGTTGGCGACGAATATCGTAGTTAAGAGCCTACTCTAGGGCACCTTGAGAACATGTCGCTCCTCTTTGATGGCGGCAACCCTACATCAAGCTTCGAATGGTGTCAATTCTTGCCCATGGGCACTGGCGAGCCGGCGCGGGTAAGCCGGTTCGCGCTTCATGTTGCCGCCCCCACGGCTTTGTGTAATATGGATGCCGGAAAGGGGTCGGAAGCGTGTTCGACACTGCACTAGGCAAGAAGCGACTCATAGGCGCGGCGCTGTTCGTCGTAATTCTCGCCCTATTCTTTTCCTTCAACCGCTTCCCCAAGCTGGACGCCGTCGGCACCGATCTCGACGCGGTCAATGCCCCCCAGGTCCAGTGCTTCCAGGGCTTCTGCATAGAGCGCGAGCCGGGGTCCAGCCTGCTCAAGCGCTGGATGGTCTTCTCGGTCACCTATCTCCGGCTCGTGACCATCGGGATGACCTTCGCGTTCCTCGTCGCCGGCCTCGCCGAGTCCTTCCTGTTTCCACCGGGCAGCGGGGCCAGGTTCGAGTCGGGCAGTGCCTTCAAACGCACTGTAAAGGGGGCCCTGATGGGCCCCGTCATGAACCTGTGCTCGGCGTGCATAGTGCCCGTTTCCTCAGCCTTCCACCGGCGCGGCGGCGGCATCGAGGGGGCCATCGCCATGGTGCAGGGCTCGGCAACGATGAACATACCCGCGCTCGCCATGGTCTTCTTCGTCTTCACCCCGATCATCGGTGCCAGCCGACTCGTAATGGCGGTAGTCGGTGCGCTGATACTCGGGCCGATTGTGGTGCTGACGCTGCGCCGGCCTGAGAAGGAGCCGGACGTCGAGTTGCCGGACCTTGGCGCCGAGGCCCTGGGAAGTTGGACCGAAGTACTGAAGGAGGGCTTCCGTGACTGGGCCCGCACGTCGGTCGGCTACCTCGTCCGCCTGGGGCCGATTATGGTGGTGGCCGGCTTCGCCAGCGGGCTGGCGGTCCAGTGGATCAGCCCGGATACGGTCGCGCGGTACCTGGGGAACGACCTGCAGGGAGTCGCCATAGCAGCAACCCTCGGCATCCTGATCAACGTGCCCCTCCTGTTCGAGATCCCGCTCGTGGCCCTTGGCCTGATGCTCGGCATGGGCACCGCCCCCGCGGCCGCGCTCCTCTTCACGGCGGCTGCCGGCGGTCCAGTCACCTTCTGGGGCCTAGCTAGGGTGATCCCCAAGCGCGCCATAGCCTCCTTCGCTACCGCAACGTGGCTCCTGGGCGCCGCCGGCGGGCTGGCTGTCCTGGGGATAGGCGCATTCGTGTGGGATTCCACCGCCTCCGCGTCCGTAAACGCAAGCTCGGCGGCCCGTGGAATAGGCGACGCATCCGCCGTGATTACCGACCAGGAGGAGGTCGATGTCTCGGGAGATGGGCCGGTCGGCGTGATCAGATTCACCAACGAGGCCCACAAGCTGTTCGGTGGCAAGTCGGCCCTGATGAGCCGCTTCCCCGGAGTGGCCATATTCGACTATGACCGCGACGGCGACCACGACATCTACATTACCCAGGCCGAGTCCGACGCCCTGATCAAGCCCCTCGCCGAGGGCGGACCCAACCGACTCTTCCGCAACAACGGCGACGGCACATTTACCGACGTGGCCGACGAGGCGGGAGTCGCCCTCGCCATGAGCAACAGCAGCGCCGTGGCCGCCTGCGACCTCGACAACGACGGCTACCAGGACCTCTACGTCGGGGGTATGGGAAGGCTCGGCGACAACATGGACTACCGGTCTGTCGCCATCTCCTTTGGGCTCAGGGAGATCACGATGGACAGGCTCTTCAGGAACAACCGCGATGGCACCTTCGCCGAGATCACGGAGTCGGCCTTCGGGCCCGCCGTCAACATCCGCTCCACCAAGGCCGTGGCGTGCGCCGACGTCGACGGCGACGGCTGGCTCGACATCTACACCGGCAACCACGGCGACATGGAGTTCGTCAGGTTCGACCATCCCGCCCACCACGGCCACTACAACGACCTGTTCCGGAACAACGGTGACCTGACCTTCACCGACGTTTCCGAGCAGGCCGGAGTGGCCGGCGGACCGATCGTGATGCGGAATCCGGAGGGCGAGCCTATCACCTTCGGAGGCTCCCAGGCCGGCACGGTGTACGAGGGGTACGATCCCGGGCTGCGGGACGTGAACCAGAATAGGGTGGGGGACCCAAGCGGCCAAACCTGGGGGGTCCTCTTCCACGACTATGACGACGATGGCGACCAGGACCTTTGGGTGGCCGACGACGGCGACCGGCTCAAGGTCTACCGCAACGAGTCCACCCCCGGCAGCGTCAGGTTCGTCCCCGTCGCCCGCAGGATGGGGTTGGACAAGTCCGGCGCATGGATGAGCTTCGCCGCCGCCGACTACGACGGCGATGCCGACCTCGACGTTTTCGTCACCAATGTCGGCTTCCATCCCCTGCTGCGTCTGCCGCCTTACCCCGGCGGCGACTGCGCCTACAGCCACCGCTTCGTGTGGGGCACGTGCAGCCACTTCCTGCTGCGCAACGACATGAGAGAGGCGAGGGTGGGGGATCTGGGCTCCTACGTCGACGTGGCCCCCAGCACGAGGGTCACGCCGAGCCGCCTCATGCCGCCGGCGTCGCTCAACCCCTCGAACATCCTCCTCACCTGGCAGCCCCTCACCGGGCTGGCCGCCTACGACCTGGGATTCGGCGTCACCTTCTTCGACATGGAGAACGACGGCGACCAGGACCTCTACTGGCTCGGCTCCCTCATCGCAAGGGGTGAGGGGCCGCGTGGCGAGTACTACCAGAGCGCCGGGCGCATGCTCAGGGGCGACGGCAAGGGCTCGTTCGAGGACGTCACAGTCGAGGCCGGACTCCTCGACATACAGGACGTCGACTACTCGGTCCTCGACCCGTCCGACCCATCCTTCGACGCCAGGCGCCAGAGAATACTCCCCAGGTTCCACGAGAACGGCAAGGGGCTCGCCAAGTGCGATATCGACGGCAACGGCTACGTCGACCTCATTGGAACCAACAGCAGCGGCGAGCTGTTCGACAAGACCGGCGAGATAGGGTTCGCGCCCGGCCCGCTCTTCGTGTGGATGAACCAGAACCGGGGCAGCCACTGGATCGCCCTCAGGCTCCAGGGCCGGATGGCCGTCGATGGCACCGGCAGCAACGCCGACGGCCTCGGCGCGCGCGTCTACGTTCGCACCGCCGGGTCCAATGGCGAGACGCACACCCAGGTAGGCGAGCTCACGGCCAGCGGTACTTTCCTCTCCATGAGCTGCCTCGATCTCCACTTCGGACTCGGTCAGTCCGAGGTGGTCGACGAGATCGAGATTCGCTGGCCTAGCGGCGTAACCCAGACCCTGACGGACATCGACGTCGACCAGGTCCTCTCCATCACCGAACCCCCACGCCCGCAATGACCAGAAGAGCGCCCGAATACCTCATCATGTCGTCCCGAGGCTCTGCCGAGGGACCTAGGGCGGGGTCGGCCTCGACCCAGCGAAGGGGTGAAGAGCAATAAGGAGCAGAGAATGGTTACCGGATTCAACCACTCAGGCTTCGTAGTACAGGACCTCGAAGCAATGGTCGCTTTCTACCGCGACGCCCTCGGCCTCTCCGTAATCCGTGAGGCCGACAGCATCGCGCCTCCCACAGGCGACCATACGGGATTCCCCGGCGCTCGGAGAAAGCTCGTGTTCGTGGGCAAGCCGGGCGGCGAGCACATGCTGGAGCTCGTCCACTACATCGACCCACCCAGCCCGCTGGGCCACCTCCAGCGCCACCAGCTTGGCGCGGCCCACATATGCTTCAACGTCGAGGACCTGGCGTCCCTGCGCGACCGGCTGACCGAGCGCGGCATCCGCTTCGTAACCCAGCCCATCTTCAGGGAAGCCCCGGACGGCGGCCGCACCGGCATCTGCTACATCCAGGACCCCGAAGGCAACTGGGTCGAGCTAATAGAACACAGCTAGCCCGATAGCTAGCGTGACGGTGCTGAGGTCGCGATTCTGCGCGGCTACGTAGGGGCGGGTTTCAAACCCGCCCTCTTCCCCGGGCCACTGGCGCGGGTCAAATCTAGCGAGGCTCCGGACTACCGGTACTCCTCCGGCATCTGGCCCGCCGGCCTAGCCTCGCTCGGGCGAAAGTCCGGCACGTCGATAGGCTTCGACCCCTGCTCAATCGAGTCCGCCGCCAGGATCGCCGGCGCCGCTGTGTCCATGGCCTGGTACACGTCGAACTCCGGCTGCTTCCCGTTCAGGATCGCGTCCCGGAACTCCGCGTGCACGAAATAGTCCATGCTCGGCTCCGAGTACCCCGTCGACCGCTGGCCTGCCACCGTGCTCGGTATGTCGGCAAGGCGAGCGGCCTCCTCGGGCGCGTCGTCTCGCTCGATCCGCCACTCGACCCGCGACACCTCGTGCATCTGGCTCTCCGCCAGGTACATCATCGGCAGCTCCTCCAGGGTCGGCCCCGTCTCCAGCGTGCCGTGGGACGCGATCATCTGGTAGCGGTGGCCCCGGGTCTGGCGCGACCGACCGATCGTCCATCCGCACGCCATCCGCATGATCGTGTCCTTGGCGGTGTGCAGCAGGGCCACCTGGATGTCGGGCCGCACGATCTCGTCGTGCGCGTACCCGTCCGCTTGGGTGCTCATGGCCGTCACCCTGACCACACGGTCGTCGAGGATGCTGAGCATCGCGCTCAGGTCGTGGCACAGGTAGTGTATCGGCGGCATGTCGTGGGTCCACGTCTTCTGCGCCCAGGGCACCTTGTGGAGGTCCTTCAGGTCGACGAACTCGGCCGTCTCGAAGTCCCGCCAGTACCTGCGCGTGTCCTTGCGGCTCATGTACTCGCCTTCGACGTACCCCACGTGCCCCAGCTTGCCGGACTGGACAAGGTCGCGCCAAGCCGTGATGAACCCGCTGTGCCGCACCTGCTCGCCCAGCAGGTAAACGAGCCCCGTCCGCTCCTGGGCGGCGACGATTCGCCAGCAGTCTTCCATCGTATGCGACGCCGGCACCTCGGAGTTGACGTGCTTGCCCGCCTCCAGCGCCATCGCCGCCATCGCCCCCTGCTCCTCGCAGCGAACGCACAGGGCGATAGCGTCCACGTTGCCGTCGGCTAGCATATCTTCGTAGGCCGTGTGGACCGACACGCCGCTGCTGTCGTTCAGCTCCCCCAGGGCCCGCTCGTGCAGCTGCGGAAACATGTCGCCGATAGCCGTGATCCGGTAGCCGTCCAACCGGTCCAGGATCCTGAGCCAGTGGATTCCCCGATGTCCGACCCCGTAGATGCCGACGCGAATCTCGTCCATGTAGTCTCGTCCTTCCTTAGGTCTTCTCTGTAGGGGCGACTCATGTAGGGGCGACTCGCAGAGTCGCCCTCGCGTCGCCTAGGCCGTCGCAGCCGGCATCTCCCCGGCCTTTCTGGACCCGTTCGGCCTGAAGTTCGGCACGTCGATCGGCACAGACCCGGAGTAGATCGAATCGGCCGCCAGGATCGCCGGCGCAGCCGTATCCATCGCCTTGTACACGTCGAACTCCAGCGGCTCCCCGTCCAGCACCGCGTCCCTGAAAGCAATGTGTACGTAGTAGTCCGTGCCCCGGTGCCCGCTGTCGACGGCCTCAACCGGAGCGTCCGTCCGCTCATACTTCCAGTCCACCCTTGCCGGGCCGTGCATCTGGTTGTCCGCTATCCACAGGTAGTGGCGGTCGCCGTAGGACCTGCCCGACTCTATCGACCCCTCGGTGCCCAGCACCTGGTAGTGGTGATGATCGCGAGCGGGCGCAAGCATCTGCGTGCCCCCCTGCATCATCCGCAGGATCGTGTCCTTCTCCGTCTTCATGAGCGCCACCTGGATGTCCGCCCGCTTCAGCTCCGGGTGTGCGTAGCTCTGCTTACGCGTTCCCATTGCCGTTAACTGGGTCACGCGGTCGTCCAGCACCATCAGCACCGGGCTCAGCTCGTGCACCAGGTAGTGGATCGGGTCCATCTCGTGGATCCACGTCGGCTTTGCGTTGGGGTGCTTGTCCAGGTCGTACGGGTAGACGAACTGCCCCGTGTCCCAGTCCTGGTGGTACCGCAGGATCCCCTTGTAGCTGACGTACTCGCCCTCGAAGTAGACGATGCGCCCCAGCCGGCCCTGCTGCACCAGGTCCTTCCAAGCCTGGAAGAACCCCGCATACCGCGACTGCTCGCCAAGCTGGTACACTAGCCCCGACCTCTCCTGCGCCACCACGATCCGCCAGCAGTCCTCCATCGTGTGAGCGGCGGGCACCTCCGCGTTGACGTGCTTCCCAGCCTCCAGCGCCTGGGCAGCCATCGCGCCCTGCTCCTTGCACCTGACCGTCAGCGCGATGGCGTCGACGTTCGAATCGGCCAGCATGTCCTCGTAGTGGGCATACGCCGCCACTCCCTTCGGATCGACCAGGTCGGCCACGCCTCGCTCGTGGAGCGCCGGGAACATGTCTCCAATGGCCGTGATGCGGTACCCGGGAATCCGCTGGAGCAGCCGCAGCCAGTGCACCCCCCTGTGGCCCAGTCCGAACAGCCCGATCCGGATTTCGCTCATACTCTGCCTCCGTGCAGCCGCGTCCGGCCGCCCCGCGCGCGGATGGTAGCATAGGGCAGCGCCGCTCGCAGTTGTACCCCAAGCCATGGACCCGCGCAAGCCCGCGCAGCCTTGCTATTGGAGGACGCGCGTGCCTAACCGTCATACCGGCGAAGCCGGTATCCAGGGCGTGGGGAGGCAGGGAAGATGCCGACGCCGCGCGATGACTGAACTGTTGGACGTTCGCGAGGTTCTCCTTCCGTGTCACCGTTCCACCTCGTCCTGAAGCGCGTGCGCCGCGACTGGCGCCTGCTGCTCCCGGCCGCGGCGGGCGTATTCGCGGCGGTGACCCTAGTGTCCGCCTCCCCCATGTTCCTCGGGGTCATCGAGCGTCTCGGCTACGTCTCCGCCGTACGTACGGCCCCCGAGCTCATCCTGAACATCGTCGCGTCCGCCGACTTCGTCCCCGCCGCCGAACCCGGCCTCACTCGCGTCGAGGATGACATGACGGCAAGGCTGAGCGCTGGGCTTGGCGACGTGTACGCCGGCCACGAACGCTCCCTGCGCACCGACGACTTCCTCCTCGACCCGACCCCGATCATCCAGTCTCCGAAACCTGCCTCGGCGCTCCTGCCCGGACAGGACGACGGGCGGCCCGCCCACTTCATCAACGCCCCTGAGTTCGAAAACCACGTCCGGGTCCTCGCCGGACGATTGCCCGGCGGCGACGTGTCGAGTAACCTGCTCGATTTCGGGGAAAGGGGCCCTGTCGCCGAGTCGGTCGTGAGCACGTACACGGCCTTGTCGCTCGGCATCGACATTGGCGACACAGTGACGCTCATCGCCGGCCTGCCCCGGGACCGCGTCCGTGCCTCCGCCAGCGTGGTCGGCATAGTCGAGCCGGTGGACGAGCGCGACGGATACTGGCAGGGCAGGGCGGCCGCATTCTTCGGCGCCTCGGCGGACGACGACACACCCGGTCCTGCACCCTTCGTGATCGCCCCCGAGGCCGCGTCGAAGCTGCCTGAAATGCTCGTCCAGCCCGCCGGTTACACCTACGGACACGCCTTCATTGCGACCGCATCCGGTCTCGACGAACGTGTCGCGATCGTCGAGGGCCGTGCGGCCGCCGACGCCTTGGTAGGCGATGGCGGCGGGCCAGTCGTAGAGGCGGTACTGCCCGTCCCACGGGCCCTCCCCTTCGGCATAGAGGTCGGCAGCGTCCTCACACTCACTCCCTTCATCGACGAGCCCGTCTGGCTGCGGGCGAAGATAGTGGGCGTGGTCGAGCGCTCCGACCCGGACGAGACCTACTGGAAGTGGGGCCCTGCCGGGCTGTTCGACCTGCCGGAGATTCCCGATCAGCCGCTCCCTCTCATCGTCAGCCGAGCGGCGCTGGCCCAGGCCGTCGGCGCGACATACCCCGACTCGCTGCTGCGATCGGTCTGGTACGTGCCTTTCGACAGAGACCGTTTGCAGTCATGGCCACCCGAAGAAGCCGGTACCCGGCTTAGAGACCTGGAGTCCGAGCTCGCCGAAGCCCTGCCAGGCAGCGCCACCATATCGGGCCTGTCGTCCCTCCTAGAGACGGTCGAGCGGCAGCGTTTCGCCGCCAGCCTGACCCTGATTGCCCTGGCTGCCACGACCGCCCTCACCCTCCTCTTCTTCGTCTCGCTGATGATGAGCTACGTGGTGGGCGGCAGGCGGTCCGACGTGGGAAAGCTGAGCGCCCTCGGTGCCGGCCGGTGGCGCATCCTGAACCTCTACGGCGCCGAGGCCCTGTCGGTCACGTTGGGCGCGGCAGTCTCCGCGCCGCTCCTCGCGTTCGCCGTCGTCCTCGCGGCGGTGATGCTGCCCATCTTCAACCCGTTCCGCGGCAGCAGCGCAGTTCCCGTCGAATGGGCTCCCTGGGCCTTCGCAGGCGCTGCCGGTGTCGGTGCGCTGTGCTTCTGCATCCTCTCCCTGCCTCCGCTCCTGGGAGCGGGAGCCGGACAGCTCTCGCGGCGGTTCCGCTGGGTGCGCGCGCCTGCTACGCTCATGTTCCAGAGGTACCACCTCGACACGTTCCTGCTGGTGCTTGGCGCTCTCTTCTACTGGGAGATCTACTCCAGGGGAGAGCTCGTAGCTGGAGGACTCTTCCGGGACGCCAACGTCAACGAGGTACTGTTCGTCGCCCCGGTGCTGCTGGTTCTTCTGGCCGGGCTCCTGTTCGTGCGGCTCTTCCCCATGGCCCTGCGCTACGCCGGAGGCGAGTCGCCGGCCCTCATCGACGTACTTGCCCTTGCTGCTATCGCCGCCTCCGCGGCGCTGACCGTGCTCGACACTCCCGGTGAGTCCCTGTGGTCGGTTCTCGTGTTGCTGGGCATGGGGGCTGCCTACTGGGCCGGGCGAACGGCGGCCAGGCCGGGCTCCCGGTACGCGGCCTGGGCCATCCAGCTCGCTCTCGCCGCCGCATTCGTTTACCTGGCGGAGCCCTTCTCCGCTCCAGGGCCGCGCATGGCCCCCGCTGCCGGCCTGGTCGCTCTCGTTCCCGCGCAGCTCGGCTTCGCGGCCCTCGCCGCCTACTCCCGGGCAGCCCCCGTGTCCGTAGTCATGGCCATCCGGCAGATGGCGCGGAACCCCCACCCGTACATGCTGCTCAGCCTACTGCTCGTCCTCGTCACGGGCCTTGCCACCTTCGCCGCCACCGTCGGGACGACCCTGGCCAGGCGCGATGTCGACGTTGTCCGCTACGAGATTGCATCGGACGTGAGAGTCGCGGAAATCGGTCGATACGTGGATGTCGCCGCTCTCCAGATGAGCTACGGGACTATCCCATCGGTGGAGAGCCTGTCGGCGGCATACAGGGGCCGCGTGCTCGGACTGCCCGGGGTCAGCGACGAGTTTGAGCTGCTTGCCGTCGAGGCAGGCAGCTTCCTGCAGACGGCGTGGTACCGCGACGACTTTTCCGACCGCACACTGTCTGAGTTGATGCAGTCGGTGTCCCTGCGCGTGGGGGCCGGTCCCGAGCCGGTGCCTGATCGCGCGTCCGCCTTGGGTTTGTGGGCGAAGCTGGGGCCCATCTCGGCCCCCGTCCTAGTCACTGTGTCCCTCCGCGACGGCCAGGGCGTTACCACAGCCATCGACCTGGGCACGCTGAATGAGCGAGAGTGGACTAGAATCGCCGTCGACCTGCCCGGCGGCTTGGCCCACCCCGTGACCGTTACATCCCTTCGGTTCCTGCCTGTGCCGGGCCTCGTTGGCATATCCGGCGCCGTGCTGGTGGACAGTCTGTTCGCCGTTCAGGACGGTGGAGAGGTCGTCCTGCACGACTTCGCCGGGCCCGCGCGCTGGACTCCCGTCCCCACCTCCATGTCCCTCGCCGACAGCACTCTGGACATATCGGCGGATTCGCTGATCGGCGCCGGCTCCATGGAGTACTTCTACGGCGAGGGTTCCAGCAGGGCGGCCCCAGGCGTGTACGACAGCCCGAGCGGCGGCACCCTGCCGGTCATCGTCCACGTGCCCGCCGGTACGGACCCTGAGATAGGCGTCGGCCACGCCTTCGTCGCCGACATCGGCGGGTACCTCGTGCCCTCCGTCGTCGTGGACACCGTCGAGTATTTCCCGACCGTCGACACCAGGCGGCGCAGCCTTGCGGTATGCGATCTGGGCATACTGCTGGAGCACCTGGAGGCCCTGGGCGCAAGCGGCCACGTCGTCCCGAACGAGCTCTTCGTCAGGCTTGGACCGGACGCGGATGCTGAGCTCAGCGGCGAGATAGCGTCCCTCGCGCCCCGCCTCAGCCGGGTGCTCGACCGCCTCGACCCGGATGAAGTCCGCAATCTTACGCCGGATGGCGGGCCGCTCGTTACCGCGGGGTGGAGGGCCATGAGCCTCGCCGCCCTGGCCGCGTCCGCGTTCGCTGCCGTCGTGGGCTACGCTGCCCACCTGCTCTCCGCCGCTCGGCGCATACGCCGCGAGAACGACCTCCTCCAGTCGCTCGGCGCGACGAGGAGACAGGGAGCCGCCCGTCTCGCCCTGGAGAATCTGGTCGTTGTCGCCGTTGGCATGGCTCTTGGCGCCTGGGCCGGGCTGCTGATGAGCGAGCTGTTCGTCCCTGCGCTGTCGCCGTCAGGCCCACCGGTCCCGCCGGTCATCGTGACCACTGACTGGACCGTGCTGGGCGCTATCTGGGCTGTCGAGGCTTTGGCGTTCGCTGCGATGCTGCTCCTGTTTGGACGCCGCATAGTCATGTCGGATGCCTCCCTCGACCTGGAGGAAGCCCAGTGAGGCAGGGCAGGGCGGAACGGCTCGCCGGGTCGGCCTGGCTGATATTCAAGCGCGGCCTGGCCAACTGGAGGAGCCTGATGCCGCTCGTGGCCGGGCTCATACTCGCGTCCACCATCATGGCCGCCACGACCATCTACTACGACGCCCTCAACAACCTGGCATTCAGCCGTGCGCTCGCCCAGCATGCCCCCGAGGACCTGGACATACTGGCGGTCCACAGCCAGCGGCCCACATCACACGCCCTGAACGGAAAGATCGCCGATTCCGTCGAATCCCAGGTAGAGCGTCGCCTGTCGTGGCTCCTCGACGGGAGCATCCGCGCCGCCAAGTCCGAGACCATGGCCCTGGCCGCCCCCGGCGCGGAGGCGTCGGCCGGCTCGGATGACCGCAGGGCCTACTTTGCTGTCGCCCCGAGCCTATACGACCACGTGACCATACTCCGTCCGGGATCGAGCCCGCGTCCTCCACGCCTGACGGGTTACGGCGAGCCCTTGGAGATCGATGCGATCGTCCCCGCCGACGTTGCCGACGAGCTGGACATAGAGTTCGGCCAGGTACTGTCAGTGGTGCCCTACAGCGATGTCGCGATGCCATTCGCGCGGGTCACGGTGAGCGGCTTCTTCGAGCGCCTGGACCCCAACGACGACTTCTGGGTCCTGTACGACCGGGTACTCCAGAAAGGCGCTTCCCTGACCGTCGAGTCGCTGCCCCTGTTCGTCCACGAGGGTGGCTACTTCGCTATGACCGGGCCGGAGTTCGGACGCCTCGAGACCACCTACGGGTGGCTGCTCGACGTCGACACAGAGCGGATCACGGTGGCCGACAAGGACCGCGCCGCCGCCGACATCGTGCAGGCGCAGCAGTGGATTAACTCCGCCGAGCCCGGGTTCCGCCTCTCCACCTCGCTGCTGGCCGTCTTCTCCGGCTACGACGAGCGCCTGCTCTTCACCAGGGTCCCCATGCTCGTCTTCCTCGTCACCGCGGCAATAGTCGTCCTCTACTACGTCGCCACTATGGCATCACTCACCATCGAGCGTCGCAGGACGGACATCGTGCTGCTCAGGTCCCGGGGCGCGGACGCGCGCGGAGTCCTCGCCGTCTTCCTCATTGAAGGTGTGGGAATGGTGGCCCTGGCCGTCGTCCTGGGGCCCCTTGTGGCCGCGGGCGCGGTCAACGTCCTGGGCCTGACTCCTGCACTCTCCGACGTAAGCGGCGGCGCGGTCCTTGGTGCGAACATCTCCTCCGGCTCCTACATGCTCAGCGCCATAGGCGGAGCTCTGGGATTCGGAGCCATCCTGCTGGCATCCCTGCAGGCATGCCGGACGGACGTGGCCGAGCATCGCCAGCGCCAGGCTAGGCCGCCCGAGCTGCCCCTCTTCCAGCGTCGGTACCTCGATGTAATGCTCCTGGTGATCGCCGTGGTGCTCTTCTGGCAGCTTGCCGAGCAGGGCTCCGTGCTCGCCGAGGGCCTGTTCGGCGAAACAGCCGTCAATAGCGTCCTGCTGGCCGCCCCCGGGCTGGCCCTCATCGCCGCGTCTATGGTCCTTCTGCGACTCTTCCCCCTCGCCATGAGACTCCTGGGAGGCCTGCTGGCCCGCTTCTCGCCTGCCGCCCTGATGCTTGGCGTCTGGCACATAGCCCGGAACCCCACTCCGTACTCCCGCGTCTTCCTCCTCCTCGTGCTCATGGCTGGGCTCGGCGTTGCCACCGCCAGCTTCGTGGCCACCCTCGAGCGCAACTTCCAGGAGCGCGTCCTGTACAGGACCGGCGGCGACGTCAGGGTCGAGGGCATCGGCCTCGACCTCAGCATTCCCCGGCGCGACATAGCCGCCTCCTACGAGAAGGACGCCGGCGTCGCCAGCGCCGCCGCCGCCTACCGGACGGAGGCCAGGGATGCCAACTTCCCGCTTCGCGGCACGCTGTCCCTGCTTGCAGTGGACGTAGACGGCTTGCAGGACGTGGCCTGGCTCCCGGAAGGCCTCCCCTTGGACGACGTCGAAGAGGTGCTGCGGTCGTCGCGGCAGTCGGCCCCCGTCGGCCTGCAGCTCGCCGAGAACGCCTCCGTCTTGAACGTGCGCTTCAAGGCCGAGCGTCCCGACCCTTCGTTGCGCTTGACGATCAGGATCAGGGACGCAAACGACCGGTATCGCAGCTACACCGCCGGACCTCTTGGGAGGAGCGACTTCCTGGGCAACGTCAGGAGCCCGGAGTGGCTGCTAGGCTCCACGAGCTTCCACGGCACGGGAAGGTGGTGGCAGGTCCCCCTGTATCTGGTATCCATGGGCGTCCACGCCGAGCACCACTCAGACCCTCTCCCGCGCGGGTCTATTCTGATCGATCACGTCTCAGAAGGCCGCTTCGATGCGGTGCAGTCAGGTCAGGGCTACAAGGAGCTTCGAGTCCAGACGGAGGTCGTCGACGACTTCGACTCCCCGGAGCAGTGGAGTGTCATGAGACTCCACCCCGAGTCCGGCTCGGACGTCCTGAGTGGTTCTCGCAACGTCCGGTTCTCGTGGGGCGGGGGCGGTGCCGTGACCAGCCACGGCATCATGTACGGCCCGGACCTCCCTCCCATGTCCGTCGTTGGCAGCGACTCCCTTGTGGACTCCGGCGACTACCGCCTCGGAGACCGGATCCCGCTCTCAGTCGAAGGGCGCACCATCCCCGCCGAGCTCGCCGGCACCGTCGACCTCTTCCCGACGCTCGATCCAAGGACCGAGCGGTTCATCGTCGCCGATCTGACGACGCTGGTGCGATACGCAAACCTCGACCCGCTCGCCGACGAGCTGCAGGCCAACGAGGTCTGGCTGTCCCTCGCGTCGGACCCGGAAGTCAGCGAGCGTCCCGCCGTGCGATTCTACGAGCGCCCCTTCGAGGCTGAGTTCGTCTACGACAGGGCCAGGCTGCTGGCCGAGTCGGACGTCGACCCCCTGGCGAGGGCTGGCTGGCGAGCCCTCCTGGTGGGCGCGTTCGCCACCGTCCTGCTGCTGGCCTCCATCGGCTTCTTCGTCCACGTCTACTCCTCGTTCCGGGAGCGCGAGCAGCAGTTCGCCGTACTCAGGTCCATCGGCCTCTCCACGCGCCAGCTTGCGGCCATAGTTTGGCTGGAGCAGGCCGTGCAGGTCCTTGGCGGCATGGCCCTCGGAACGTGGATGGGCGTGCGGCTAGTGTCGGCCGTCATGCCCTTCATGGGCCACGACGAGACCGGCGGCCGCGTCGTCCCGCCCTTCGCGGTGCAGGTCGACTGGCTGTCCCTGTCTCTCGCCTACGCCGTCATCGCCCTGGTATTCGGCGCCATCATGACCGCCGTAGTCTGGGCCGTCCACCGGGTGGCCGCCCACCGGGCCCTACGCATCGAGGACATCTGACCTCGCGTCCTACGGAATCACCATGCCGTAGGGGTGGGTTTCAAACCCGCCCTCTTCGCTCCCTTGGGAAGACTGGGCTGTTGCTGGGGTGGGGCTCTTCCTCCTCTCCCTCGACGGGAGAGGATTGAGGTGAGGGTGACTCCCCGGTCCCCTGCTACTTATCCCACTCGATGACGATCCCCAGCGCCTCGTCCGGGTTCTCATAGAGGTAGTGGTACGCCTCTGGCGTCTGCTCCCAGTGGTACCTGTGTGTGATCAGCGGGCCCACCACGATGCGCCCGTCCGTCAGCATGTCGCCCGTGTCCCGCATATCCTTCTCACTGGGCCCGCCGGGCGAGTTCCAGTACCCACCGACCATCTGCTTGTTCATCATCAGCCCGCTGTCCAGCCGCAGGGGCTGCCCCTGGTACAGCGCGATCAGGTGCACGACGCCGTCCCGCTTCACCATCTGCATCGTCTGCTCGAACGACTTGACTCCCGCGAAACCCCCGACGCACTCCACTACCACGTCCGCGCCGGCGCCCCCGGTCAAATCCATCACCGCCTCCACCGAGTCCACCTCCGAGACATTGATCGTCTGGTCCGCGCCGCACCGTCGCGAGATGTCCAGCCTGAAGTCGTACGCATCCGTCGTGATGACCCTGCTGGGCTGCCGTTGCCGAGCTGCCTGTGAGTACAGGTTCCCGACCAGCCCCTGCCCCTGCACGACCACCGTATCGCCCGGCTTGATCGGCGTCGCCCTCGACCATGCGACGCCTCCGGCCGCCAGCGGCAGGAATGTCGCCGCGTCATAGTCGATGTCGCTAGGCAGGGCCGAGACCCGCGCCCTCCGGTCGCCCGTGCCCGCTCCCGACGCGTACTGAGCGTGCGGGCCCTGGATCATCACCCGCTGGCCGATGCTGTAGCCGTCCACGTTCGGGCCCGCGGCCACAACGTCGCCGGCGTCCGAGTACCCCATCATGCTTGGCGGCAGCGCCTCCTCGGCCACGTACCGCTTGAACAGCTCCGAGCCGCGGCTGATCAGGCTCCGCTTCACCTCCACCACCACGCCGTCCGGGCCCGGCTCAGGAACGTCCGCCTCCAGCATCTGAACGTTCCCGAACCCCTCGAGCTTCACCAGCTGCTTCATCTTTGCCATGCGCCGCCTCCTATTGCCGCCCTATCATATTCCCACCCAAACCCCCACGCAAAGCCATGATCGTCCGGCGGACCATTTCCGGCGTCCCTGTAGCTCCCACAAGACGCGAAGCCAGGCAACCTTGGCGGTCGTTGGTACGAAAACGGAGCCGCACACTACCCACAATCGTCGTTCCTGCGAAGGCAGGAACCCAGCGGTGAGGGGTGGGGGCCCCTCACGCCGTGGCGTCCGTAATGCGGGAGGACCTCCACCCCTCCTCCAATGACCTCCTCCTCCGCGCCCTCCGTGTCCTCTGTGCTCTCTGTGTTGAATACCGCTGACCCCGAATGGCAGCCCCACGTTCGCGCCATGTATAATCCGCCCAACGACACTTGGGGCGTGCGCAACATGGCGTTTGACATCCTTGTTAGGGGCGGCACGGTTGTGGACGGCTCCGGCGGCACCGGCTACAAGGCCGACGTCGGCGTTTCGGGCAACAGGATCGGGGCAATAGGCCCGCTCCCGGAGGCCGAAGCAGCCCGCGTAATCGACGCCTCCGGCAAGGTCGTCACCCCCGGCTTCATCGACATGCACACCCACTCGGACGTCAGCCTCGTCGACGACCCCGGCGCGGAGAGCATGGCATACCAGGGCGTCACCACTCAGGTCACGGGCAACTGCAGCTTCTCGCCATTCCCAACCGGAAAGGGCGGGCCCGAAGAATTGCGCCGGCACCTCGGCGGGCTGCTCATCTCCAACGCAGGGTGGACGTGGGACACCCTCGACGACTGGGCCGCAGACCTCGAGTCCAACGGCGTGAGCCTTAACGTCGCGCCCCAGGTGGGGCAGGGCTCCCTCCGGGTCGCCGCGGGCGCGACCGAAGACCGCCCGGCCAACCAGGACGAGATGCGCGAGATGCAGCGCCTCGCCTGCGAGGCCTTCGAACAGGGCGCATTTGCCCTCTCCACAGGCCTCTCCTTCGCGCCCTCCGCCTACGCCTCCACCGACGAGCTCGTGGAGCTGTCGAGCGTCATCCCGCGCTACGAGGGCGCATTTTTCGCGACCCATGCAAGGACCGGCGCGGGCAAGCACATCAGCATGATCGAGGAGGCCGTGGAGACCGGTCTGCGGGCCGAGGTGCCCGTCCAGTTCTCCCACATCTCCATCACCGACGGCCGCTTCTACGGCGATGGGCCGAAGATGCTGGCCCTGCTCAACCAGGCCCGCGCCGACGGCCTCGACATCACCTACGACATCTACCCGTACACCGCGGCCGGCTCCAACCTGGACGAGACGATTCCGATGTGGGCGCAGAAGGGCACCCACCAGGAGTACATGGACCGGATGCGCGACCCCGAGACCTTCGAACGTCTCCGCGACGAGCTCACTCGCGCTGCGGGCGGGCTGCGGCCCCTGTGGGACACCTGGCAGATCGCGAACGTCGGCAGCGACCGCAACAAGGACATCATCGGCATGACAATCGAGGAGCTTGCCCGGCACCGCGGAGTTGAGCCGGAAGAGGCCGTGCTCCAGCTCAACATCGAGGAGGAGCGCGTCGTGTCAGTCGTCGTCCACAACAGGCACGAGAGCGACGTGCGCTACTTCATGTCCCAGCCCATCTCCATGTTCGGCTCCGACGGCAGGTCCGTCTCGCCCGACGGTCTCTACTCCACCGCCAAGCCCCACCCGCGCTTCTACGGCACGTACCCGCGCATACTCGGACGCTACGTCCGCGACGACGCCGTCATGACCCTCGAGACCGCCGTACACAAGATGACCGGCTTCCCGGCCCAACGCCTTGGACTCAGCGATAGGGGCCTGCTCGAGGAGGGCATGGCCGCCGACGTGGTCGTGTTCGACCCGGACACCGTGATCGACAGGGCCACCTTCGAGGACCCGCACCAGTACTCCGTTGGCATCGAGCACGTCATCGTCAACGGCACCCCGGTGATAGACGGCGGCAGGCACGTCGGCTCGCGACCGGGCCGGGTCCTCAGGCGGGGTTCCAGTTGACCGCAGACTCCGCGGCCTGGCGGTGGGAGCTTCTGCACCCCCACGCCGACGATCCCGGAGACGCCGCGCCCGGGCCCCGTGAGCTCCCCGGAGGTCTGGTAGGCCACGGCGGCGCGCTCTACGCCTTCGGCGGCGGGACCGCCCGCTACGGCACGCCTGAACACTCGGGCGACCTCACCAAGATGGGCGCCCTCAACGACCTCTGGCGCTACGACCCCGGCCCGGGCGCTTGGGCTAAGCTGGAGGACGACGATGGCAGGGCAGGCACCGGATTCGCGGACGAGCGCCCCTGCGGCCGCATGCTCCCGGCCTTCGAGTCTATCGGCGACAGGCTCTACCTGTTCGGAGGCCTGACCATTCTGGGTGCAGGGTGGCGCCCCCACTTGATCAACGACCTCTGGTCGTACGACCCCACCGCCGGCGCGTGGGAATTGCTCGAGCCCAACGACTACCGCAGCCTCCGCTCACCCTCGCACGTCGACGACTCACGCCCCTCCGTCGTCGGCGCTGCCGGCTACGCCGCGGTCGACGACAGCCTGTACGTCTTCGGCGGCTGGGCGGGCAAGATTCCCGAGCGCGACGGCACGGGCGGCTGGAGCTGGTTCGACATGAGCATCCAGCTCTGGTCCTACGACACGGCCTCGAAGACCTGGGACCATCACGGCCCCGACGCCGACGACTCGCCGGACTGGCCCGCCAAGCGTTATTGCCCTGCCATGACAAGCCGGGACGGCAAGCTCTACCTGTGGGGCGGCCGCGACACCGTAGACAGGTCCCCCGAGTTCCACAACGACCTCTGGGAGTACGACACCTCATCCCGCGCGTGGACCCAACTCCAGGACACCGCGCCCGCCGACCCGGGCAGGCCCCTGCCAAGGTACGGCCTGGGCCAGGCCCGCGTAGGCCAGTACTGGTACCTGTTCGGCGGCTTCGGTTCCCAGGTCTGCGACGGCCCCCAGCTCAACGACCTCTGGCGGTGCGACCTCGAGTCCGGCGAGTGGGCCTGCCTCGCGCCCCACGACGCCGCGAAGGACTACACCGCCGCGGCCACCCGCCCCGGCGTGAGACGGGTGATGGGCATGGCCCCGCTCGAAGGTTCCATATACATCTTTGCGGGCATGGACCTCGGAACCGGCCCCAACGACGATGGCCCCCTTAGGGCCTACAATGATTTCTGGCGCGGAACGCCGGCTTAGGAGATCTGATATGGTCACCCGGCAGACACACTTCAGCGACGTTTGCGGCACCATGGACGAGTTCAAGCGGCTCCACGGCGAGGAGTACGAACGTGTCCTCGACGACCACGCCGCACTCCTGCCCCCGCTGCTCGAAGACGCCCGATACATGCTCCTGCGCATGCAGCAGCGTATCGGCGAGTATGACGACTACCGCGCCCGTGTGGCCTCGGCGCTTCGCCGAATGGACGAGGCTCCCTCGACCGACACCAAGCCGGCCGAGCGTGCCCTGGCTCTCCTCGACGACCTGGCTCGCTCCCAGGACGACTACGCCACCACGGGCGTCACGGCAATAGCCGACCTGGCCGAGGAGATCCGCTCGGTCGCCAGCTCGCTGGAGCACGAGCTGCGTGCCCGCATGGAGCTCGCCCTCGAGCTCCACAAGCTCTTCATCGAGATCAAGCGCGACCGCCCCTGGGTGCTCGACGACGCCGACACTGGCTCATACAAGGAGCAGATGGAGGCGAAATACCAGTCCTGGCTACCGTCCGAGCCCCACAAGACCGCACTGCTCGATCGCCTCGCCACCGCCAGGGCCGAGGTAATCGAGTCTGGCCAGCCGGGCGCCGAGCCCATGGTCCAGTTCGACGACGGCGGCTCCATGGCCATGAGCCAGGTGCGTTACGATACTACGGTGATGAACTTCCACCCGGCCAACCACAAGCCCGCACCGGGCGGCAGGCACTACCGCAGGGCCATGCCCGACACAACCGCGAGTCCCCAATAGCCTTGCGCAACCGCCATTCCCGCGCATATATCCGCCATTCCGGCGCGCAAAGCCGTCGTTCCCGCGGAGGCGGGAACCCATCCTTCTTCGCCGCGGGCATCGTAGCGTGCGTACTGGCCGTCTTGATCCTGGCCGCCCTAGCATGCGGCCAGACGACCACCGACGCCGAACCGACGCCCACATCTGCAACCCGGGAGCCAAACCAAGCTCCCGCGCCCACTCCCACACCCGATCCCATCCCCGCAGTCCTAGACAGTAGCGCCTCGCTGCTCCCCACCAATAGCCTAATCGCCCAGGTCGCCGTCACGCTGGACACACCCGCCCGCGTGCTCGTCGAATACGGAAACCCGGATGCCGGTCGCTTCCGCACAGCCCCCACCCAGTCCGAGGACACCCAGCACGTCGTGCCCGTCCTTCGGCTCAGGCCCGAGTCC
Source organism: Dehalococcoidia bacterium (assembly GCA_965209165.1). GTDB lineage: Bacteria > Chloroflexota > Dehalococcoidia > Lucifugimonadales > CAJWER01. The sequence goes on along the minus strand of CBDBQI010000003.1, from coordinate 126,389 downwards.
ACATACCGTTTCCAGGTCTTCGTCATCGACGGGGACGGCCGGGAGCACCCGGGAGCCCAGGGCGCTTTCACGACAGGCGGCCTCCCCGAAGCCCTGCAGCGCATGGACCTGACCTCCACCGGCAGGCCCACCGCCGAGCTCGTCCTGTTCGACTACGAGGACAACCCCGAGAGCTTCTATGTCGCCCTCGACCAGGACATGCACGTAGTCTGGTACTACCCCCACGTGATGACCGTGCCCGAGGAGTTCACCAGCGCCCGCACCGTCCGCCAGAAGCCCGACTTCAATCTCGTGTTCCTCGAGGGCGGCCCGCTGGGGCGCCGTTTCAACTGCTGCATGAAGGAGATCACGCCCCTCGGCGAGCTGGTCGACAGGCTCGTGAACAACGAGATCGACAAATGGGTCAACCGGGATATCCAGATCCTCGACAACTACACCGTTCTCTACCTCGCGAACGAGATAATCGAGATCGACGACACCGCCAGCGGCGGCGACCCTGAGACCCAGGTGCTCGTGGACTCCATCCGCATCTGGGACCAGCGCACCCACACCACGAGGGAGGTCTGGTCGGCCCTCGACACCCTCTCCCTGGACGTCAGGCCGCGCTGGAGCGGAGACCTCAAGAACTGGCTGCGCGCCAACTCCCTCGATCTCGGCCCCCGCGACAACTACATAGTGTCCCTCGCCAACAGGAACCAGGTCATCTCGGTTTCGCCGGACGGCGAGAGGATCGAGTGGAAGCTCGGAGGTCCCAACGGCGGCTACAAGTTCCTCGACCCGGCCGACAAGTTCTATGGGCAGCACACCGCTTCCGAGATGCCGAACGGCAACATCCTGGTCTTCGACAATGGGCAGGGCAGGCCTGAGGAGGAGGGCGGCGAGTACTCCCGGGCCCTGGAGCTTACCCTGAACACCTACGACCTGTCCGCCATCAAGGTCTGGGAGTACAGGCACACCCCCGACCTCTACGCCAGGGGCAGGAGCAGCGCCTTCCGCATGCCCAACGGCAACACCATCATCAACTTCGAGACCAACGAGGTCGACCCGCCCCGCGTTATCGTCGAAGCCGACGGCGACGGCAACGCCGTCTGGACCCTGGAGCTTCGCAGCCCATCACTCCGCAACAGCTTCCGCGCCTACACCATCGACTCCATATCCGGCGAGTCCCGGGTAGAGCGGTGACCGGATCCGTCCCTTCCCCGCGAGTGGGAAGGTTAGGATGGGGCCTCTCGCCTTGCAGAGGGCGAGGGTTGCATTCCAGGGTGCGGCGGCGCCATGGCTCATGCGGCATCACAATGACTTGATCATGCCTAGACACCTGGCGACCCTCGCAATCCTGGCAGCCCTCCTAGCCCTGGCCGCCTGTGCCACGGCCCCGGTTCCCACCCCGACGCCGGAGCCCACCCCCACACCCCCTCCGCCGGCTCGCCCCGTTTCGGCCTCCGCCGCCATCCTCGACGACAACGCCCTCATAGCCCGCGTCGAGGGCGAGCTCGACATGCAGGGCCAAGTCTACGTCGAGTACTGGGCGGATAGCGTGCCGCGCCTGCGCTCCCGGACGGAAGGCTCCGATGGCACGCGCTACATCGCCCACGCTGTCAGGCTGAGGGCCGAGACCACCTACGAATACCAGGTATTCGGCACCAACGAAGCGGGCGGCGTGGCTGAAGGCCCGACGGGCAGCTTCACGACCGGCCCGCTGCCAGAGGTGCTCGCTGCAGCCAAGTTCGACGTGCTCGTGGGCGCGCCGACCCGTCCCCTCACTTTCCTTGAGTTCCGGCAGGGGGGCTTCATGGGGCTGGCCGCGTTTGACGGGCGCGGCCACGTCGTCTGGTACTACGAGGCCAGGGACGAGGAACAGCCCTACGTCATGGCACAGCGACCCAACGGCAACATCCTCTACATCGCCGGGCACAAGGGCGGCACCACCGCCAAGGGCATCGTCGAGATCGACCCCCTCGGCGTCGAGAAGGGCCGGCTGGTCGACGAGTGCAGCCCCTTCGGCCCCATCCACCACGAGGTCGATGTCATGGACGATGGCCGAGTGATGTACCTCTCCCGCCGTGTGCTAAGGCCCGGCTACGGCGATCCGCCCAGGCCCCAGGAGGGCGACACCATCGGCATCTGGGACCCATCCACCGGCGGCAACGACATCGTCTGGGACATATTCGACTTCATCTCGCCCGACGAGCGCACGGTGCCCGACTCCAACCGCACCCTGCCCGGCAACCCGCTGTGGGGAGGCTGCGACCGCGACAGGGCAGTGCAGGACTGGAGCCACGCCGACTCCCTCGACATCGCCTCGGACGGCTCGGTCCTCGTATCCCTGCGCAACCTCGACCAGGTGGCCCTGCTGGAGCCCGATTTCGGCTCTATACGATGGCGGCTCGGCGGCCCCGGCGGCCAGTTCGACTTCCCCAACCCCTCGGACCGCTTCTACCACGCCCACGACGCCACCCTCGTATCCGGCGGCAACGTCCTGCTCTTCGACAACGGCAACCACAGACCAGGCAGCGAGGGCGGGCAGTACTCACGCGCCCTCGAACTGAAGATCGACATGGAGTCGATGACCGCCACGAAGGTCTGGGAGTATCGCCTCGAGCCCGACATGTTCTCGGTCTGCTGCTCCAGCGCCACGCGCCTGCCGAACGGCAACACCCTCGTCCTATTTGGCAGCAACTTCGCCCCCGAGTGCTGCCGCCCCTTCTTCATCGTCGAGGTCGACAATATCGGCGACGCCGTCTGGGCCGTCGAGCACACCTCCCCCAACAAGCCCAACCAGTACAGGGTCTACCCCGCCGACCACATAATGGGCGAGACTCCCGCCCCCGAAGAGCGCTAGCTCTGCCGACATCGTTGTAGGGGCGGGTTTCAAACCTGCCCTTCCCCGGCAATTGCAACGTCGATCGCGGGCTTGACACACCTCACGGCACGCAAATAGAGTACGCCGCGACTTCACACCCAATACCTGAGGTGAACTCGGATGCGACCGAACCCCCTGCGAAAACTGCTCGACGAAGGAAAGCCCAGCATCGGCACCCACACCATGGTCTTCTGGCCCGGCATGGTGGAGATCATCGGCCACACCGGCATCATCGACTACGTCGAATTCGTCGCCGAGTACGCCCCTTACGACCTGGAGGGCCTCGAGAACTTCGGCCGGGCCGTCGACCTCTTCGATCACATGACCGCCATGATCAAGCTCGACCAGGAGCCTCGCACCTTCGCCGCAACCCGCGCCATCGGCTCCGGCATCCAGAACGTGCTCTTCGCCGACGTCCACGACGCCGAGGAGACCCGCGAGTGCGTCGGCGCGGTGCGTGCTGAGACGCCCCAGACGGGCGGCCACCACGGCTCGGGCGACCGGCGGTTCGCCGGCTACATCCTGGAGTCCGGCTCGCCCCAGTACGTCCAGGCCCTCGAGGACAGCGTCATCGCCCTCATGATCGAGAAGAAGGAGGCCGTCGAAAACCTAGACGAGATCCTCAGCGTCCCCGGCATCGACATGGTCGTCTGGGGCGGCAGCGACTATTCCATGAGCATCGGCAAGCCCGGCGCCGCCAGGGATCCCGACGTGCTCGCCACCCGCGACTACGTCCACAAGAAGGCCCTGGAGATGGGCATCCAGCCCAGGGCCGAGATCAGCGACCCTGAGGATGCCAAGCCCTTCCTCGACCAGGGCATCCGCCACTTCGCCCTCGGCACAGACATAGCGATCCTCTACAAGTGGTGGCAGGAAAACGTCCAGAAGCTAAGCGACATAATGGCGGGCGCCTGACCTCTAGCAGAGTCGAGCTTCCGAAAAAACTATCGCAAATGCCGCCGGTAAGTCTGGTGGAGGGAAATGTTCGCCCTGAGCCTGTCGAAGAGCCTGCCCCGTACTTGATACGGGGGCAGTGCTCAGGGAGCACAGATCGTTGGATGAGTCTCTGAGTACGGTCTTGGCTATAATCAGCGAGTCCCCTCTCCCCTACGCGGGAGAGGGCTAGGGCGAGGGGGACGCCCCCAGTCCTCGCCAAGCCGTAAGCGGCCAGTAGCGCGTCCACGCCTGTCCAACAATCCTGTCGCCCTCGATAGCCCCGAACTCCCGGCTGTCCGTGCTGTGCGCGCGGTTGTCCCCCAGCACCAGGTACTCGCCCGTGCCCAAGGCCCACGCTGATTCGCCCAGCCCAACCGACGACGGCAGCCCGCCCAGGTAAGGTTCGGATAGCTGGACCCCGTCGACGAGGAGCACCCCCTCTGCCATGACCACGCGTTCGCCCGGCAGCCCGACCACCCTCTTGACGTCCTGCCTCCCATCCGCGCGGCGGTTGGAGAACACCACGACGTCGCCCCTCGCGGGCCCAACATCCCCATAGGCCGACAAGTCCACCAGCACCTGGTCGCCGGGCCTGAGCGTAGGCGCCATGCTCGTGCCCCGGATCACGTAGGGTCGGCTGAAGACGAGCCGCTTCAGAGTATCCAAGACAGCCTAAGCGCCAAGCTCAGCCGTCGATCCGGTGCTCGTCGATGTAGTCCCAGTCGTACACCATGCCAAGCCCCGGCTCCTGCGACACCACGATGTTTCCGCCGTCGTCCATCGGGTCCGGGATGCCTTTGAGGTGGGGTGGGGGAGTATCGTAGTTGTCCCCCGGCCGCAGCACGCCCCGCTCGTAGTATTCGCACGTCGCGCCGGACGTTGCGCCTAGCACCTGCGCGTGGGCCCAGCCTCCGCCGTGCATCTCGCACTGCACCCCGAACAAGTGGCAGATGTTCGCCAGCTTCCAGCACGCCGTCAGCCCGCCGTGGGCGTAGTCGATCCGCAGCATGTCCGCCGCCCCCTGCAGCAGCCACTCGGCCCGGGAGAACACCCCGCCCGGCACGTACTCCGGCGAGCAGATGGCTATGTCCAGCTCCCTCGTCAGCCGCCGGTACGCCTCCATCCGCGTCTCGATCATAGGGTGCTCGAACCAGTAGAAGTCCAGCTTCTCCAGCTCGCGCCCGACCCAGATCGCCTCCTCCAGGGTGTAGGCCCCGTACGAGTCCAGCATCAGTCGCATATCGCTTCCGACCGCGTCCCGGACGGCCTTGCAGACCTCCACGTCCTCCTTTGGGAAGCCGGGCTGCTGCGGCGCGGGCTCCCACCTGTGCGGGTCCCAGAAGATGTAGGCGTGGATCTTGTACGCCTTGTAGCCGGCCTCCTTGCATGCGACGGCGTGCTCCTGGTAGACCTCAGGGGGGCCGAGGTTGGACGCCGAGACGGCATAGGCTTTGACACGCTCCCGCGCGCCGCCAAGCAGCTTGTGGACGGGCATGTCCGTCATCCGGCCCAGGAGGTCCCACAGGGCGCAGTCGACGATCCCCATGTCGCGCTCCGTCAGCTTGGCGCGGCTGGTGGTCATCTGGTCCATCCAGCCCCACAGCTTCTCCCGCTCCAGCGGGTCCTCGCCCAGCAGCAGCGGCCTGACAGTGCCCTCGATGACGGCCTTGCTGCCGCCCTCCATGTAGCCCGACACGCCCTCGTCCGTCGAGATCTTCGTGATCGAGGAGGTGGCGTCGATCTCCTCTCCCCACCGCTCCTTGCCCCACCGCGTGCGGTGCTCCTGCGTCAGGGTCCTGAACTCGATCACTTCGACGTCGGTGATCTTCACTTCTGTTCTTCCCGGCTGCCCAATATCCGTCGCCTCATCAAGTGGTGACTCATGTGTTCTACTTTACAGGCCGGGTGGATGTTTGTCAAGGGGGAGTTTTCACTACAGAGAAACACAGAGAGCATAGAGGATCAGGAGTAGAGGAGAGAGGATTAGAAGGTCCCTGGCTATGCCCCCTTGGGGCCGGTCCTCCGCGGGCGCTTGATGCGGCTCAGCGTCATCACGCCCTCCCTGGGCAGGAAGATCGCCGCGATGATCGTCGCCGGCAGGAAGAATACGGCGTGGCACACCACTGCGAACACGAACGCGTCGTTCTCCCCAAACTTGAAGAACCCGAGCACGTAGACCACCGCGAACTCGAACGCTCCTATCGCGCTCGGCGCGGCCGGCACGGCCGTCGCGAAGAAGATCGTCGCCATCACGACCACCGTCGCCACGACCGGGGAGATGGGGTCCCCGTTGACATCCCGCAGGTCCACGGCCGTTGCAATCAACCACGCAGTCGCGCAGACCAGCAGCCAGTAGCAGATGCTCACCGCGAGGGAAAGGACCAGGCGCTTTTTCTCTCTCTCCAACTCGCCGACCGCATGTGCGAATGCCTTGAGGAAACTGAACCTTGCGACGAACCCCAGGGACTCGCTCCACGCGAACAGACGCACGAGCAGTACGGCCAGCAGGGTGAATCCGAGCAGTCCCGCCACGAAGAATGATACGGGCAGCTCCCTGCCAGAAATGGATAGGGTGAAATGCTTTATCTCGGGCACCAGTACGAAGCAGACTGCGAGTATGCCCGTCGTCACCACCGCGTCGATGACGCGCTCCATCCCCAGGGTGGCCAGGGCGGTGGCCCCATCGATGCGGTCCCGCAGCGTCAGCACGGCGAGCTGCGTCACCTCGCTCGCGACCCTGAAAGGCATCACGTTGCTGAAGCCCAGCCCCTCGTGTTGCACGATGAAGAGCCTGCGTGTGGATATGTCTTCGTTAGTGAAGAGGAGCTTCCAGCGCACCGCACGGAGCCAGCCCGCCGACATGAAGACCGCGATTGCCAGCGTGAGTTTCACGGGAGACACTGCCGCCAGGCTGTCGAGAACGTCGCCCCAATCGAGCCCGCTAATCGCCAGCCAGCCCAGCAGTCCGCTGATCGCCAACCCAAGTGTGAGCTTCGCCCCTTCGCTTATCCAACGCTTCATCGACAGGCGTCGCAGCGGGCTCTTGGGGCGAGGTGCCTCGCCTGGATTCCCCATGAAGTGTAGTATAGTCCAGCCCCCCTCGAACCTGCCATAACCAGGGGACCCGCACTAGTGCTTCTGGTAGACACTCACACGCATCTAGACTCCTTTTCTGACGCGGAAGTCGCGTCGATCCTGGACCGCGCCCGGAGTGTCGGGGTGGGCTCCGTCATCTCCGCAGGCACGACCGAGGTCTCCTCCCAGCGGGCCGTCGAGCTCACCGCGGCGTTCCCCAACATGTTCGCCGGCGTCGGCGTCCACCCGATGGACCTCGAAGGCCCAATAGACGACGCGGCCTACGAGCGGCTGCATGAGATGGCCTCGTCGACAGACAAGGTAGTAGTCATCAGCGAGATCGGCCTGGACTTCATGGAAGGCATGCCCGACCGGGCGGTCCAGTACCAGGCCCTTCGGAGGCAGATCGAGCTGGCGCGCGACCTGCGGCTGCCCATCGTGTTCCACAGCCGAGAGGCCCACGCTGAGACGCTCCGGGTGCTTCGCGAGGAGCGCGCCTACGAGGTCGGCGGCACGATGCACTACTTCCAGGCCGACGCCCGGACTGCTGGGGAAGCAATCGACCTCGGCTTCCTCATCTCCCTTGCCCGGCCGCTCCTGCGCCTGCCGCACCTACAGGAAGTCGCCGCGTCCCTGCCCCTCGAACACATCGTGCTGGAAACAGACGCCGCGCCGCAACCCTTCAAGGCCAAGCGCGAGAACTGGACAGAACCCCGCCACCTGCGCGACGTTGCCCAGAAGCTCGCCGACCTCCAGGGCAGGGATGTCCGGGAGATCGAAGAGGCCACTACCCGAAACGTCCTGCGCCTCTTCGGAGAGAAGAGCGCCTTAACTGCTCACATGACCTCAGGCGAGGTTGCCCAGTAGTACGGAAGGCATGATGACGAAGAATAAGGACCAGCCGAGCACGGTTGAGAGCACCGCGGCGATCCAGTCCGTCTCCTGCACTTCCTTCACCCCGACGACCGCCGCAAACAGCACCCACAGTCCGGCGAGCGGCGTGGCGATGAAGCTGACATTGGGTACCTGCACCACGATGAACAGGACGCTTGGCCCATAGCACAGGCCGATCACCCGCAGAAGCTGGTGGTATACCGCCTTCCCGCCGAGAAACTTACTCCCCAGCAGGTACACGACCAGGGTCCACAGCACCCACCCCAGCAGCATCGTGACCAGCACCAGCCACACGTCGATGAGCCGGCTGCCCAGCGACGACCACGACAGGTCCGGCTGGCTCATGCCCTCTTCCACTATGTTCAGCAGTCCGAGGCTGAGGACGATGGCCGACAGCAGGACCACCCCAAGCGACTTCAGGATGATCTCCGGGTCGGCCGCCGCGTCTCGCGCGACGTCCCGCCGCAGCAGCGCCGCCCGGACTGCCATGCGTAGCATGTTCCCCATGGCCCTAGGTTATACGCTCGCGCAATCCAAGGCTAGAGGACAACCAGCATCCCAACACTCCGTCATGCCGGCGAAAGCCGGTATCCGGTCCCTCGATCCGGGACACGCGGTATAGTATTGCCGGACCCAATCCAAGAACGAGGCTCATACGGAGGTTCCCACAATGAAAGTGCTCGCCAACATCGACCTCGACGACTCGCAGATCGACCGTATAGTGGCCGTCTCGGACGCCGTGGAGGTTGTGAAGGCCGACTCCCAGGGTGAGGCCCTGGAGCTCATGCCCGAGATCGACGTCGTCTTCGGGAGGTTCGACCACGAGATGTTCCTGCGCGGCGAGCGCCTTAAGTGGGTGCAGGTCACCAGCGCGGGCGTCGACGACATGATGTACCCCGACTTCGTAGGGAGCGATGTAGTGATGACGAGTGCCAAGGGCATCGTGGGCGTCCACCTGGCCGATCACGCCATGGCGCTCCTCCTGGCCCTGACCCGCGGCATCGCCTGGGCCATACGGCATCCCAGCTGGGACCAGCGAGAGGCCACCCGCGACATGTCCTGGGAGCTGCTCGGGAGCACGATGGGCATAGTCGGCCTAGGCGGAACGGGACGCGAGGTCGCCGCGCGCGCCCTCGGCTTCGGGATGCGAGTGATCGCTGTCGACCCGATGGACGTGGACCTGCCCGACGGCGTGGAGTACTGCCGCGGGATGGACGGCCTCGGCGATCTACTCGAGGCCTCGGACGTGGTCGCCATATGCGCCCCGCTCACCCCGGAGACCGAGGGCATGTTCGACAGGGCCGCATTCAGCCGCATGCAGCCCCACGCCCTGCTGATCAACGTGACCCGCGGCCCCATCATGGACGAGGGGGCCCTCATCGAGGCCCTCGAGACCGGTTCCATCGGCGGGGCGGGGCTGGACGTCGTGCCCGAGGAGCCCATGCCGGACGATCACCCGCTCTGGAGGTTCGACAACGTCGTCATCACTCCCCACTCGGCGGGTGGTTCGCCCCGTCGCGTCGACCGCTCAGTCGATCTGTTCTGCGACAACCTGACCAGGCTACTCGCAGGCGAGCCTTTGACCAGCGTAATCGACAAGTCCAAGGGCTACTGAGTCTGTCTAAGGGAGAAGTCCCCGCCCCTCGCCCCTCTGGGTTCCTGCCTTCGCAGGAACGACGACTAGACCTGCGAGGCACACGCATGGCAGTTGTGCAAAGGTCTGCGGGGGGCCGGGACGAGCCGCCTCCCTCGACTCTGAACAGATGCGCCGCCGCCTAGTCGGCGCGCTCAGGCGGAGAGTATTGGAGGTGTCCGGGAAGCTGCTCAGACACCCCAAGCGCCATGATCACCCGCTCCGCTACGAACTCCACCACGTCGCCGATGCCCTGCGGCTTCAGGTAGAAGGCTGGGTGGGGTGGCAGGACCACGGCGCCCAGGCGCGCGAGAGTTGCCAGGTTCTCGAGGTGGACGGCCGTGACGGGCGTCTCCCGCGGCACGATTACGAGCCTGCGCCGCTCCTTCAACGCCACGTCGGCGGCCCGGCGCATCAGGTTGTCGGACAGGCCCGATGCGACCGCGGCTGCCGTCCCCATGCTGCACGGGACGATCGCCATGCCCTGCGACGGGAACGTCCCGCTCGCTATCGCCGCGGACAGGTCGCCTATTGGATAGGTAGTGAACAGCCCGGTGTCCGTCCATCGCTCGATCGCCTCGCCCAGCGACTCCTCCATCTCCTCCCGCCACACCATCCGCGCGGCAGGCGAAATCGTCGCGATGACGGGCCAGCCGAGATCCAGCAGCCGGTCGATGGTCGCCTCGGCCATCACAGACCCGCTTGCCCCGGAAATCCCAACGACGACCGGCCTCCTCTCGCTCATGCGACTGCCAGCGAGAGAGTCACCGCAACCAGCACCGTGGTCGAGACATACGCGTTGATCCTCATGAAGGCCGCTCCCATTCGCGACAGGTCGTCCGGCGAGACCATCCGCCGCCTGTAGACGAGCAGGCCCGACACCACCACGCACCCGATGTAGTAAGGGAACGCCAGGCCCGTCACTAGTCCGAAGACGACCAGGAACCCCACTGCGACAACGTCCAGCACCGCCGAAATCCTGAACGCGGCGGGAATCCCGAATCGTTGCGACACCGAGTGCAGCCCGCTCTCGACGTAGAAGTCCCTGTCCTCCGCGTGGTACAGGATGTCGAAGCTCGCTGCCCAGGAGGCCACCGCGGCAGACAGCAGGGCCGCCTCCCACTCTATAGTCCCCGTTACGCCGATCCAAGCCCCGGCGGGCGCGATGGCGAGAGCCCAGCCGAGCATGAAGCTCCCGGCCCAGGTCACCCGCTTGGCGTACGGGTAGGCAACCAGGTAGGCGGCGGCAACGGGCGCGAGGGCCAGCGCCAGCGGGTTGAGCTGCCACGCCGCGACGAAGAACACCAGGGCGGACACTGCACATAGCGCGTACATGTCCCTGGCCCCAAGCAACCCCTGCGGAAGGTGGCGCATGGCCGTCCGGGGATTGCCCGCGTCGATGTGCCTGTCGATGACCCGGTTGGCCGACATACCCAGCGTCCGGGCCCCGACCATGGCGACCGTGATCCACGCGAAATCGCCGAACTCAGGAAGTCCATCGGCAGCCAGGACCATGCCCGAGAAGGCGAAGGGCAGCGCGAATATGGTCTCCTGGAATCTGACCGCGCCCAGGAACAAGGGCGCCCTTGCGAGCAGGTCGCCCCTCGCTGCCTCGACGCTCACAGCCCGTACTCCGCCCACCGCGAGTCCACCAGGCTCTTGATCTCGTCGCTCATTACGATCTCATCGGGCCACTCCCGGCTTGTGCCCTCGCCGGCGATCTTCTCCGTGGCGTCGATGCCGATCTTGCTCCCCAGCCGCGGCGTCGACGCCGCGTGGTCCAGGTCGTCGGCCGGGCCGTCCACAAACAGGATGTCGCGCCTGGGGTCGATGTTCACGCCCAGCCGCCACGCGACCTCCGAGAGGTCCTGGATGTCGACGTGCTCGTCGAAAACCACGATCCCTTTGACCAGCGCCATCTGGCCGATGCCCCACATGGCATACATCACCTTCTGTGCCTGGCCGGGGTACTCCTTCCTGATCGACACGAGCACGTAGTTGGTGAATATCCCCTCGGCGGGCATGTTCATGTCGACGACCTCAGGGACCGTCAGCTGCAGGGCGGGCAGCATGATCCGCTCGCTCGCCTTGCCCATGAAGTAGTCCTCGGACGGCGGCCTCCCAACGACCGTCGTCGGGTATATGGGGTCGCGCCGGTGTGTGATGGCCGTCAGGTGGAAGACCGAGTAGTCGTCGGGCAGGGAGTAGTAGCCCGTGTGGTCGCCGAAGGGCCCCTCGACCCGGGTCTCTCCCGGCGTCACGTAGCCCTCCAGGACGAACTCCGCGTGGGCCGGGACCTCGAGGTCGACGGTCTTGCACCTGACCAGCTCCACCGGCTCCTCGCGTAGCACGCCCGACACGGCCAGCTCGTCCATCTCCGGCGGCAGCGGCATCGAGCCCGACCACATAGTCGTCGGGTCGCCCCCAAGGGCGACGGCCACGTCGATGCGCTCCGTCCGCATCCTCTCCCCGGTCCTGTAGTGGCGCGCGCCGACCTTGTGGCTCTGCCAGTGCATGCCGGTGGTATGGTTGTCGTAGACGTGCATCCGGTAGGTGCCGACGTTGCGGCGCCCGCTCGCCGGGTCCCTGCTGATGACCAGCGGCAGGGTGATGAACCGCCCGCCGTCCTTCGGCCAGCACGTCAGGATGGGCAGCCGGTCGAGGCTCGCGTCGTCGCCGGTCAGCACGACCTCCTGGCACGGCGCGCTCCGCACCGTCCTCGGCTGGCTTCGCGCGAGTCCGGCAAGGTCGCCCAGTGTGCGCAGCTTGTCCATGAGGCCCCTGGGCGGCGCCTGGGGCAGGCCCGTGAGCTTGCGGATTCGCGCCACGATCTCCTCGACGTCGTCCACGCCCAGGGCCCATGCAACCCGCTGGTGGGTGCCGTAGAGGTTGATGGCGAGCGGGGTGTCGAAGCCCTGGACGTTCTCGAACAGCAGGGCGGGGCCGCCCGACTTGACCATCCTGTCCGCAATCTCGGTGATCTCGAGGTCGCGGCTGACGGGGGCCGAGACGCGCTTGAGCTCGCCCCTATCCTCCAGGAACTCCAGGAACTCTCGCAGGTCTTTGAACTTCATAGCCTGGAAGCCGCCCCGCGGATCTCGGTGGAAGAAACGTCCCGGCGGAACGCCGACTCGGGGATCCCCGTCAGCATTTCCCTGAAGCCTGCCGGAACTCCCACGTCGTCCAGCGACCGGAACCTGTCGTCCTCCACTCGTCCGGCCACCAGGAAGCGGCAGCCCGAGCTACGCAGCTCCACCAGGGCTTCGTCCATCGCCATCACGCTGCCGCCGTAGTACTTGGGGTCGAACAGCCTTATCGCGGTGTCGAACCCTATTACGAAGGTCGAACCGGGCAGGACTCGCGCCTTCTCGACGAACGTCGCGGCCCTCGTGAGAACCACGACCCCTCGACCCTCGAACTGGCGCAGCCTGCGGCTCACGTCCGCGTACGTCAGCGGCGGCTTGTCGACGTTGGCGGTCGACAGCTCGAAAGCCACCTCCGTCCCGAGTATCTCCGAGGCAACCGTTGCCAGCGCCTCGTGTCCCGCGTGCAGCGGGTAGAAGGAGCCGGGGAGCATTGCCTTGGGGCAGGGGGGTTCGGATGAGGCGGACCCGTCCCTGTCCGCGACCACGTATGGGACGGAGCCCTCAAGCAGCTTCCGCAGGGGGTCGCCCGCCGGCTCCTCCAGCACCTCCAGGCGTTCCCGGTCGCTGAGGCCCAGGGGACTGTCGAAGCTCACCCCGCTCTCCTCGGCGAGCAGCCTGACGATGAGCTTGCTCACGATCTCGTCCTCGCCCTGCCTGTCCCTCATGCCCTTGGCGAAGGTGAGCCCGTATCCGCGGCGTCCCCCGGCAGAGCACAGCGCTACGAAACAGCGGTGCTCGCCACGCTTCTTCCGCCCGGTCCTGATCGTCGCCGTGGCGCCGACGCCGGCCGCGGACGGGTCTCCCGACAGGTTCGAGGCTCGCTCGAAGGCTAGCTGGGCCATCTCGATGGCCACCTCTTCGGAAACGACCGGGCTTGGCGTGCGGCCCAGGAGCTCGGTTAGCGCTGCACCGGCGTAGGGGACGGTCATCTCGAGAATCGTTGCCGAGGCGTTGGGCACTCCCAACAGCCACGCCACCGCCTGCGCTCCGCCCCCCGTTACCGCGACCACCGCCTTAGTGGGGGATGCGTGTATGCCCTCGATAGCCTCTCTTAGCTTCGCGTCCATCGCCGGGACATTATCCCCCGGCCATTTCCCCCAGGCAACAACGCCAAGGCTAGAGGAGATTGACCAGCCGGGGCCTGAGGGCTATCCGGATGGCGGACAGTATCACCGCTCCTATGAGGATCACGCCGACCGACGACCAGCTCCAGCCATGAATCACCAGGCCGAGAGCGGCACCCGCTGCGGGCGGGTGCTCCGTGTCGGTGATAATCATCATCACCATGCTCAGGCCCAGTGTGAGGGCTGCCACCGCGTTTCGGATCCATGGCGAGGCCTCTACGATCGCGGATACGTCCGGGATTCCCAGGATGGCGACGACTATCGATCCCGCGAGGACGCCCGCTGCGTGGCCGCCAATGACCTTGCGTGGAGTGGCCGCGACGCTGTCTGGCACCACGAAGATCGTGAAGACCGTGGAAGCCATGGCTACGACGATGGCGATGTTCAGCACCACGTCCACGACCACGACTATGGCGAGTAGAGACAGGGTCGCCAGGGCAGACTGGAAAGCATAGCTGCGGCTGCGGGTTGCCAGTCGCCGGTCCGCCAACGGAGGCGCCACGTGCCTGATCCTGACGAACATCCTGTCCCTGCTGCGGTGGCGTGAGTGTCGCCGCATTCCATCCTCGGCCCTGCAAACGCTGTCTGCACCAGTCTAGTCCCAGGTCCGCCTGTGCTGTACAGGCGAAACGGGTACTCACATTACCAAATCTGGAGTCTCCTTTGGGACGATCACGCGGGGAGACCTTGCACAACCTCGTCGCGGTGATGGTAGCCACTCGACGCCACAGCGTCACACCGCCGAACGCTGGCATCCAGTCGCCGGCTCACTGCAAAGGGCATCTCCCGGTACTGGAGCCTCCTTTTCGTCGTACCCTGAGGCCCCCCGGAGACAGTCTCAGATTCTTGACAGGTATTAGAGGTTGTGCTAATTTTCACAAGGTTTGCATCGGCTGACCGCCAGCTACACTTCCAGAAAGGCTCCATGGACCCAACCCCTCTTACAAGCTCCGAGTGGAGTGAGATAGGGAAAGTGCTGACCAGCATGTGGCTCATGGTCGCCCTCGTTATCTTCTTCTGCACGAACCTGCTGGTGGGCCACATCCTAATCCCCTCGCTGGTGGCCTCGCATCACCTGCCCCCGTCACTGCAGAGGGCACGAGTCGGTTTCTACGCGTTAGGTATAGCCGGGTTCGCGGCAACGATTCTTGTCCTCACCATGGCTATAGACGCCGCCGGTGTGATAGCCGACATCTTCGAGACGTACTGGATCGACGGCGGGGTGGACTGATGCCGCTGCGCGCCGGTATCGGCCTCGGCGTTTAGGATTCGATAGACTTGCTCCCAGGCGACTTTCGTCTACCCAAGCGGAACAAGAAGTCCGCATTTGCTGTCGGCTTCATTGGCCTGACCGGCCTCGTAGGCCTCGTCATCCTGGTGGCCGTCGGCACCTTCGTCGTCTCGGCCTGGCTGGGGCTTCCCCTCGACGCCTTCGGGCTGAATGAGGGACCCGACCAGCCCATCGCATTCCCCCACACGGTCCACGTCGAGGACCTCGGCATGGACTGCACCTTCTGCCACCGCAACGTGACCACGGAAGCTGCCGCGTCAGTCCCGGCTGTGGGCCTGTGCATGTCCTGCCACAAGGTGATCGGCGACGGCCTGCCCGAGGTCGAGAAGCTGCGCGACTACCATGAATCGGGCAGACCCATCGACTGGGTGCGCGTGCACCGGGTGCCCGATCACGTCCACTTCGTCCACGAGTCCCATGTCAAGTACTTCGCGGAGCGCGACGGCATCGCCGCCTCAGAGACATGCGTGCTCTGCCACCAGGACGTGGGCAGCATGACCAAGGTCAGGCAGGTCAGGTCGCTCAAGATGGGCGATTGCGTCGACTGCCACCGCGAGAACGAAGCTCCTACAGACTGCACAACGTGCCACTACTAGAAACACGAACATGGACCTAACCAGGCGCAAATTCCTCACACTCGTCGGCGGCTCCGCTGCAGGGGCCGTCCTGTTCCAGGCATGTGGCGTGCCGGAGGCCGAGCTTATCGTCGAGGCCCCCGTCCAGATGCCGGAGGACATGGTGACGGGCATCGACAACTGGTACGCCACCCTGTGCCCGAACTGTAGCAGCCAGGAGGGCATCGTCGTCCGGGTGATGGAGGGTAGGGCCAAGAAGGTCGAGGGCAACGTCGACTACCCTGTGAACCAGGGCAAGCACAGCGTTCGCTGCGAAGCGGCCGTGCAGGGCCTCTACCATCCCGACCGCATCAGCGCGCCGCTGGTCAGGCTTGGCGCACGCGGCGAGGGGCGCTGGGAGGAGATCAGCTGGACCGACGCCATCGCCCGCCTCGCCCACAATCTGGGTGAAATCGGGGACCGCTCCTCAGTCGTTCTCGCCACCCAGCCCGTGGGCGGGCACTTGGGCAAGGTCGTGGAGCGGTTTGCCTCCAAGACCGGCGTCAGGCACATGGCCTACGAGACATTGGACGAGACCAACCTGCGGACCTCTATCAAGCAGGTGTACGGCCTCGAGGACATGCCCGACTTCGACATCGCCAACGCAAGCTACCTGCTCACATTCGGGGCCGACTTCCTATCCACTTGGGGATCTCCGGTCCGCTACGCGAGGGCTTACGGTAACTTCCGCCAGGGGGACCGTGACAGGGGCACCCATGTCCACGTGGAGCCCCGGCTTTCGACCACTGCGGCCAGCGCCGACGAGTGGGTCTACGTCAACCCCGGGTATGAGGGGCAGGTAGCGCTCTCGATTGCCAGCGTCATCGTCGAGATGGGGCTCGGAGACTCGGCGGCGGCATCAGCCCTCACAGGCAACGGCGCCATTGACCTCGGCCGATATTCCCCGGAGCGCATAGCCGACCGGGCGGGCGTGAGCGCTGAGAAGCTCCGCGAGATCGCCGAGGACTTCGCAGGCCATCCGCCAGCGCTTGCCATGGGAGGCGGCTCGGCAGGCGCTCACTCCAACGGGCTGGCCAACCTCAACGCCATAAACTCGCTCAACCACCTGGTGGGCAGCGTGGGCAAGTCGGGAGGCGTTATCCCGAACCCGCCTTCCCCCGTCCGCGGCGTCACGGGAAGCCCGGGGTCGTCGCCCTACAGCGATTGGCGGGGGCTTATCGGCGAGATGAACGCAGGGAACGTGAGCGCCCTCCTGGTCCACCGCGCCAACCCGGTCTACGGGATGCCGGGCACCGCGGGATTCAGGGAAGCCCTGCTGGGGCGGAGCGGCGGCGGATTCAACGTCCCGCTCATCGTCAGCTTCTCCGGAATGATGGACGATACCTCGAGCCTGGCGGACCTGGTGCTCCCGGAGAATCACGGCCTCGAGGACTGGGGAGACAGCGTACCGAGCCCGGGCCCCGGCTACTATACCTTCGGGCTCAGGCAGCCGGTCGTGCGTCCCTTCTTCGAGGGCCGCGGCGTCCACCTTGGCACCCGGAACTTCGGCGACGCCCTGATAGGCGTGGCCCAGACGATGGAGATCGCCCTGGAACTCCAGGGCGAGAGCTTCAAGGAGGTCCTGCAGGACGGGGTCGAGGGCCTGTTCGCGCGGGACCGAGGCTCCGTCAGGGCCCACGACTTCCAGTCGTTCTGGAACGGCGTCCTGCAGCGCGGCGGCTGGTGGGACACCACGGCGACTTACTCGGGGACGGTACCGGGCCCGTCTCGCCTCGAGGCGACCCCGGACGAGCCGGCGACCGGCTCCGGGCAGTTCGCCCTGGTGCCGTACCCGTCCATTGGGATAACAGATGGCAGCGGGGCGCATCTCCCCTGGCTGCAGGCGGTCTCGGACCCGATCACGACGGCCTCGTGGCAGACCTGGGTGGAGATCAACCTGTCGCGAGCGGAGGAGATGGGCATCAAGGAGGGCGACGTCCTGAAGCTGACGGCGTCCAACGGGCAGTCGATCGAGGCACTTGCCTACCCGCACCCGGGCATTTCGCCCGACGTAGTCGCGGTTCCGATGGGCCAGGGACATACGGGCGGTGGGCAGTACGAGGACGGGCGCGGCTCCAACGTTATGTCGGTGTTGGACTCGCTGGAGGACTCGGCGACCGGCGCCCTCGCTTGGGCGGCGACCCGCGTCAATGTGACCAAGACTGGAGACTGGACGCGGGTGCCCAGGTTCGAGAACACGGCGCCCGACCTGGCAACCGACGAAGAACAGCACATCGTCAAGCTAACGACCAAGGACTCATAGAGAGTCCGGGGCTATCCGGTAGGAGCGGCATATGGCGGGCGAAAAATGGGGAATGGTGATCGATGTCGACAAGTGCATCGGATGCCAGGCGTGCGTGGTCGCATGCCAGTCTGAGAACAACATCCCCATAAACACCGAGGAGCTGTACAACCAGCGGCGGGCCGTGCAGTGGATCCGCATAGAGCGGTATTGGGAGGGCGAGTTCCCCAACGTAAAGGCCCGGTTCATCCCGGTGCTCTGCCAGCACTGCAGCGACGCGCCCTGCGAACCTGTCTGCCCTGTGTTCGCGACGTATCACAACGCCGAGGGCCTGAATGTGCAGGTCTACAACCGCTGCATAGGCACGCGGTTCTGCGCCAACAACTGCCCGTACCACGTCCGCTTCTTCAACTTCTGGGAGCCGAGCTGGCCCGAAAGCCTCAAGAACCAGTTGAACCCCGACGTCACGATCCGCAGCCGCGGGATCATGGAGAAGTGCACGTTCTGCATCCAGCGCATCCGCAGATCCACCAGGGACGCGAAGCTGGAGGGGCGCAAGCTGGAAGACGGCGCGAGAGAGCTCAACCCCGCATGCGTGAACGCATGCCCAACCGACACGCTGGTCTTCGGCGACCTCCACGACCCCGACAGCAAGGTCGCCAAGATGACTGAGAAGGAGACCGGCGACCACGGCAGGGGCTATCACCTGCTCGAGGAGCTTGGCACAGAGCCTAACGTGCTGTACCTGAAGAAGGTCGACAAGGACGCAAAGGCAGGCCATGCATAACGGCCACTCCGGCAACGGACACGACGCGACGACGGTGGGGCGGGACTTGGCTGCCCGGCACCAGGCGTCTTCGCGCGGGTTCCGGATGGCGGTACTGGTTGCCGCGGTCCTCTTGCTCGTGGGGGTTGTGGGCTTCGTTCTGAAGCTCGCCGACAAAGGTACGGACGATCCAAGCACCTGGGGATACTACGCGGCCCTGGTAGCGTACCTGCTGACCGCGGGCGGCGGAGCCGTGATGGTAGCCATCGCGACCCGGCTGGCCAAGGCCCACTGGCGCAGGCCCATATCACGGCTCTCCGAGATGTTCAGCGTAGTGGTGCTGTACAGCCTCGTGCTATTCATCCCGCTGCTGTTCGTGCTGCCGGACCTGTCCGATCACCGCCGCAGCCTCTGGTTCTTCGACGATCTCCACATGCCGGCGTACATGCCCCACTGGATGACGCTGCTGTCCTGGGTATTCCTGGCGGCAGCGGGGCTGGCCCTGCTATGGGTGTCGGCCCTGCCGGACTTCGCCCTGCTCCGCGATTCGTCGGGCAGGGGAGGGATGATCGCCCGCCTCGCCAACACCTGGCACGGCACGTCGCGCCAGTGGTTCACGCAGTACCACAGGCTCGGCATCCTGGGCGCCCTCTACTTCATGATGCTGGTGACGACCCACTTCCTGTTCAGTATGGACTTCTCGATGTCCATCGTTCCGGGGTGGATCGACGCCCTCTACCCGGCGACCCACGCCCACAACTCGCTGCACGCCGGAGCCGCCATCGTCCTGCTGACGATGTTCGGTCTTCGCCGGTTCAGCGGGTACGGCGACCATATCGAGCTGGACCAGTTCTGGGGTCTGGGCAAGCTGCTCTTCGCGCTGTCCCTGCTCTGGTTCTGGTTCTGGTTCTCGAGCTTCATCATCTTCTGGTACGGCGCAAAGCCGAATGAACAGGCGGTCCTGGAATTGCTGATGGTGGGGCCGTACCTGTGGGTGTTCATGGGGGCCTTCACGCTCAACTTCCTGGTACCGCTCTTCTCGATGATCTGGAATCCACTGCGCAAGAGTATCTGGGGACCCACGACCATCGCCGTGTGCGTCCTGGTTGGGACATTCCTCGACCGCATCAGGCTCTACGTGGCGTCGTGGTCGGTCGCTGCGACCGACGATAAGCACCTGCTGCACGAGGTGCCGGCCGCGGTGATGCCGGATGCGGCTGACATTCTGATGTTGGTGGGGGGGCTTGCAGGAGCCGTGCTGGTCTACCTCCTGGCGACCAGGCTGGTCCCGGTCATCAGCATCTGGGAACAGAAGGAGCTGACGCTGTACAAGCTGCACAAGCCCTTCCACAGGCTCGAAGAAGTTCTCGTACTGGGTAAGAAGGACTAGCCCGCAGGGGACGCAATGCAAGAACACGTACAGCTAGACCAGAAGCAGATCAACAGAGAGCTGCTGAATGGCGTCCTCCAGATGCCGAAGTGGTGGCCCAGCGCCACGGTGATCGCCTTCATCATCTTCATCACCGGCATGGGTGCGTTCGGATACATGCTGAACAAGGGCGTCGGCGTTACCGGTTTGAACCGCCCCGTCTACTGGGGCTTCTTCATGGTCAACTTCGTGTTCTGGATCGGCATCAGCCACGCCGGGATCATGATCTCTGCCATCCTCCGGCTGACGCAGGCCGAGTGGCGGCGTCCCGTGACCAGGGCCGCCGAGGTGCTGACGGTCTTCTCCCTGATGGCCGCGCTGATGGCCGCACCCCTGGTCCACGTGGGCAGGCCCTGGCGTGCAGACCTGTGGGTCTTCCCGTACGACTTCGCGAGAGGGGTCTGGATCAACATTCGCTCTCCATTTATCTGGGACCCGAGCGCGGTTATGACGTACCTGACCGCCAGCACCCTGTTCGTGCTGGTGGCGCTCCTGCCCGACCTCGCCATCATCCGCGACCGCAGCAAGGGCTTCACGCGCGCCGCATACTCGGTGATGTGCCTGGGCTGGCGCGGGACACCTCGACAGTGGAAGCTGCAGGCGGTGGCCGGGATACTGCTGTCCGCACTGGTGCTGCCGGTCTTCGTCTCGGTCCACAGCATCGTGTCGTGGGACTTCGCGGTGCAGATAGGGCCCGAGGCGTGGCACTCGACCATTTTCGCGCCGTACTTCATCATCGGAGCGATCCATTCCGGAGTCTCTGCCGTCGCGACCGTGATGGTCCTGATGGTCTGGCTGTGGGGCTGGAAGAACTACATCACGCCAGACCACCTCGACGCCATAGGCCGGCTCCTGATAGTCGTTGCGACGACGTGGTTCTTCTTCTTCTTTCTGGAGTGGGTATTCGCCTTGTACAGCCTGGAATCTCCTGAGCTGGCAATGCGCGACCTGCAGGTGTTCCAGTGGCCCTGGAGCGGCCTGTTCGTGCTGTTCCTGCTGACGGCGTTCTTCATTCCCGTGCCCATGTGGCTGTTCAGGAACCTGAGGCGCAGCCTCTGGGCGATGTTCATCTCGACGATCCTGGTCAACGTGGGGATGTGGCTGGAGCGCTTCCTGATCATCATCCCGGGCACGATGCGGCGCGGCCACATGATCTTCGACTGGGGCTCCTACCACCCGAGCATTGTAGAGATCCTGATGGTTGCGATGACGTTCGCCTGGGTGATCCTGGGCATGCTGCTCTTCTCGAAGGTATTCCCGCTCATCCCGCTCTTCGACGTCAAGGAAGCGATGGTGGGCAGAGACGAGATCAAGGTCGGGCGCAAGACCGTGCCCGCTTCGATCCGCGAGTGAGGTAGAACGATGGCCCAACGAAGCGTTATAGGACTCTTTACAAACGAAGATGCCGCTGCGGACGCGCTGGACAGCGTCAGGTCCGCCGGCTTCGAGCCGGGTGACTACGAGGTGCTCACAGGCACCCCGTACCCTGAGGGGACGTTCGGCGAAGAGGAGCCTGTGCACAAGCTGTACAGGTTCCCGCTGATCGGCGCGGCGTGCGGCTTCATCGTGGGCATGCTCCTGACCGCGGGCACCCAGCTCGCGTTCCCGCTCGTTGCGGGCGGCAAGCCGCTCCTCTCGATCCCTCCGATGGCGATCATCATGTACGAGGGCACGATGCTCGGAGCGATCCTGTTCACGGTCTTCGGCATAGTCTTCGAGTCGAGGCTGCCCCGCCTGTTCATGGGTGCATACGACACGCGGATCACCGAGGGCTACATCGGCGTAACCATCACAACGTCCGAGGACCGGACTGACGATGCGGAGGAAGTGTTGAAGAAGGCCGGTGCGGAGGAAGTCAAGCGAGGGTGGGAGTCCAGCTAGTGGGCATCACCCGTCTGGCGAAAGGCCCGGTCTTACCTGGGCGCCTGACCGCGGGCAGGATGGCCGGCCTATGGCTTCTGCTGCTGGCGTCGGCGATGCTCCTCGTTGGGTGCTACGACTCTACAACCGGGGACACCAGCGTTTACGGTGTCGCGGAGTTCAAGCTGCCGGTGGTCCCGGAGACGGGCTCCCACCGGGTGATGGTCTTCTCCGAGATGCACTATCAGCCGTCCTATCGCTCGCAGGAGACGCCCAGGCTGCTGCCCAACCCGGAGGCCGTGCCCTATGGAGGGCTGGGCTCCCCGGACGGCGTTATCGAGCACGACATGATCCTGAAGGAGATCGTGCCCGGGTCGCTGGCAGAGTACGGCGAGCTGACCATTCCGCAGAGGGTGAAGGACTCCTACGATCCTGAGCACGCCCAGGAGCTGTTCCGTGTCAACTGCTCGGTCTGCCACGGCATGGCGATGCAGGGCGACAGCATGATGGCCACCATGATGGAAGACAAGGGGCTGGGCCCGGTCCCGGCGGACCTGATGGCGGAAATCACCGTGGGGGCGTCCGAGGGCGAACTGTTCGCGTTCATCTCCCAGGGCGGTCGCCAGGGCTACGCGCTCATCGAGGCCGGCCAGGAGTCCCGCTCCCCAATGCCCGAGTTCCTTTACCTGCTCTCTGAAGACGATCGCTGGGCCCTGGTGAAGTACCTCAGGGACCAGATGCCCTGATCCCCCGGGCCTCCCTGGCCCATCGGATGAGTGCCCCGGGGCTTCCCTGCGCCTCGCTTCCTGCTGCAGACCTCCAGCACAGAAGCTTGGAGCTCGACGCCACTGCCCGTGCCAGACGCATTCAAGTCGTGGGTTTCGCCGGAAGGAAGGGGCAAAAGCGTATAGAGCTTCGAGGCGCCGGCATGCTAGCGTCACTGCCGGAGGCCCATGTTCGGCATGTCGATGCACGCTCGACGTAATCGCTTCATCCTGATTGCGGGCGCCACGATCGTAGTCGTGGCCCTCCTGTATGTGGCACGGGGGGCGCTGTTTCCGTTCATACTAGCCGGGCTGCTGGCGTACCTGCTCATACCTCTAGTCCGGCTGCTGGAGAGGATCACTCCCTGGCGGGAGCGCTGGCCCAAGGCCACGCGACTGGGCGCGCTCTTTCTCATCAACGCGGTGGCAGTTGCACTGCTGATCGGTTTCCTGGCAACGGTCATCCCCCTTGCGGTCAGGGAGACGAGCCACTTCATCGAGGGCATCCCTGACCTTTACAACAGCGCCCGCGAGACCATCGAGAGCCTGAACGACGAGTACACCCGGCGTGTCCCAGAAAACGTGCGGGCCGAAATCCAGGAGGCGATGGAGGGAGTCAGCGGGGTGGTGGTAAGCGCGGCGCAGGGAGTCTTGATTCGCACGGCGGCCGGGGTGCAGCACACCCTGTCCTTCGTTATCGCCCTCGCCATCATGCCCATATTCCTCTTCTACCTGCTGAAGGACCAGGAGCAGTTGAGCGGGGGATTTTTCTCGATGCTCCACCCTTCACTCCGAAGACACGTCCGGAACGTCCTGACGATCGCGGACCGAACGCTCGGCGCGTATATGAGGGGCCAGCTCATTCTGGGGACATTTGTGGGCGTTCTAGTGTTCGTCGGGCTGACGGTTCTGGGAATACCGTTTGCGGTCCTGCTCGCGATAATCTCGGGCGTGACCGAGCTGCTGCCGGTCATTGGGCCAATTCTTGGGGCGATCCCGGGACTGCTGGTGACCCTAGCTAACTCGCCGGACAAGTTCTTCCTGGTCCTGCTCCTGTACGTGGCCGTACAGCAGATCGAAAACACGCTGCTGGTGCCTCGCATACAGGGTGAGGCGGTGCATCTCCACCCGGCCGTCGTCATGGTAGTGCTGATAGTCGGCAGCGAAGTGGCCGGCATCTGGGGGATGATCGTCGCCGTGCCCCTGGCCGGTGTAGCGAAGGACGTGTTCCTGTACTTCCTGAACGAGTGGAAGATCGAGGAGGTTGCCCCGCCCGTCGATGCGCCGGGCGAGGCCGCAAACGCGTAACCCGGCCTATTCGCCCCTGACCCCTCCGGGCCTCATCTTCCAACCCGAGGGATTGACGTCGAGAGCCACACCCTCAGGGCTCATGAACTTCTTCTCGCCCACCCAGTTGTCGGGAGTACCTTCCGCGTTGCCGTAGGTCTCGTTCCACTCGGTGAGCTCGATACCGCCGTTGTCCTCGATGAGCTCCTGGGACTGGTCGAGGTCCTCCACCTGCACGCCGAAGTGGTGCAGACCTGGGTAGCCGCCGCCGTAGCGGTCGTACTTGAACTTCAGGATGGTGACGTTGATGTAGCCGTCGCTCAGGATGGCCGAGTCGTTGTCAGGGGAGCGCTCGACCTCCGTCAGGCCAAAGGCGTTGATGTAGAAGTCGGCGCAGGCGCCCGGGTCGTTGGTCGATATGCCGATGTGCTTGATCTTGGGCATGTAGGTCAATCCTCCGTGCAGTGAGACTGGGATTCGCTGCCAGCGGCTCGGCTGGTGTGTCGATAGGGTAAGTTATAGGATGGAGCACGGCAGGGTCAAGTTGACGGACACTCGAAGGAGCGGGCGATGAGCGAATCGCATACCTACGACGTATTGATACGGGCTGGGCGGGTCTTCTGCGCCGACACGGGCATGGACGGTCCGGGCGCCGTCGCGGTCAAGGACGGGCGTGTAGCTGCCTCGGGACAGGACGTGGAGGGCGCGGCTTCAGAGACGCTGGAATTCCCGGATGCGGTGCTTCTGCCGGGGTTCGTCGACCTCCACGCGCATCCTGCCCCGGCCCACTGGAAGTACGGCATAGACCCGGACGTCCTGATGCTGCCGAGGGGAACGACCACGATTCTCTCCCAGGGAGACGCCGGGGCGAACAATTGGGAGCACTACAGGCGGAACGTTGTGGAGCCCGCTTCGATGCGCATACGCATGGCCATCAGCGCGGCGGTCGGCGGCGAGGAGGAGGAGGGCGCGGTATTCAGGAACCTGGAGGACGTCGACGTAGAGGCCTGCGTGAGGGCCATAGAGAGCGATCCTGAGGTGATCTGGGGTATCGCGGTGAATGCTTCATCAGCAGCGACAGCCGAGCACGACCCAAGGGTGGTGATGGACAGGGTTCTGGAGATGGCCGAACGGACGGGCAAGCCGCTGCTCTACGGTGTGCGCTGGGACCCCTTCGACTGGCCGGTGGACGAGCAGTTTGCCCTGCTGCGCCCGGGCGACGTGGTCACCTATTGCTTCCACGTAGGCCCTGGAGGTCTCGCGCCCAGCGGCAGGGTCGAGGACGCGTCCTGGGAGGCGCAAGAGCGGGGCGTCAAGTTCGATATAGGCCACGGCAT
Organism: Dehalococcoidia bacterium; assembly: GCA_965209165.1. GTDB lineage: Bacteria > Chloroflexota > Dehalococcoidia > Lucifugimonadales > CAJWER01. Next base: position 101,128 of record CBDBQI010000003.1, on the reverse strand, counting down.
GGCATCGTTCAACTTCGGGGTCGCCGAGACGGCCGTGCGCGAGGGCTTTCTGCCGGACTCCATCTCGACGGACTTCTACGCGCGCCATGCCCACTCGTCGCCCCGGCACGACATGCCCCGCACGATGTCGAAGCTGATGGCGGCCGGCATGGCGGACACAGAGGCGTTCGAGCGGGCCACCCTGCGCCCGGCGCAGATACTGGGCCTGGATGGCGAAGTGGGCACGCTCAGGCCGGGTACCGTGGCGGACCTCGCGGTGATACGGTGGAGTGCCGACGCGGCGCCGCTGGTGGACGTGGACGGGAACGAGCGGCCGGGAGGATGCTGGGAGCCGGTGACGACGGTGCGCGCAGGTAGGGTGATTCCGGCGACCACACCTGAGTAGCGAGTTTGAGGCGGAACCTTTCGCCAGGCGCCCACAGGCAAGGTGGCGCCGGTTGTCCTGACGGACGGGTCTCGGCTAGCCTGATGCTCCGGAGGTTCGGACCCGGTCGCACATGTCCGCGATGGTTGTGCCCGTCAGCCCTATGCCCTGCTCAGACGCAGACTCCCGCAGCGACCGGAAAATCGTCTGCAGCTTTACGCTCGAGGGGTGCCCGGGGTCGGCGTAGTCCTGGTCCTGGTGGGTATTGGTGACGTAGATCGGGAATGTGGCCCCGTCGTCGATGCTTCGCGAGATCACGTTGCGGGCGACGGCGCTGTGGTCGTACAGACGCGAGGGGACGTAGGGCCACTCGAACCCGGCCTCGCGGCGGTCCCCTCGCTCCATCGGCCTGGCGGTGTCCACTGATATGGGGACCTCGATAAAGTCGCTGTCGCCCTCGATCTGTCGAAATGAGAGATTGGCCCTGTGCGGGTACAGCTCCGCGCCCGCCCAGATCGCCATCGCCTCAGGCAGCGTCCTACCCGGACAAGAGACGCTACCCCCCTCGAACCCCAGCTCCAATAGCACCCCGAATGTCGCGTCGTTTGCCGAGAATACACCGCCTCTGAAAAACCTGGGATGCTGGCCCAGGGCGTCGGACCACACCTTCGATGCGGCCGAGAGCAACGCAGTCTGCTCTTCGGCGGTGAAGGAGCCCATGTCCCTCGGATACCGTATATCGTCGAACTTGTAGGGGTGGAGGTGCATTCCCAGGCAGGCCCCAGCGGCCTGGAGTTCGTGCAGTAGTCCCGGCTGGGCGACGGCGACCTCGGGGTGGGTGAACAGGGTCACAGGGTAGCCCTCCCTGTCCGCCGCCTCAACGTACCCCCTGATCGAGCGCTCACCCTCCTCATGAGTAGCAGGGCCGCTCCCGGAGAGCTTGATCGCCAGCGGGGAGCATTCGAACAGGGCCGGCTCGCAGTCCATCGTAAGGATGACATTGACGGAGTCGCTCATCTGGACACTCCCTTGGCACATCGTCCTAGTTGCGGTGCGTGGTGCGCTGGTGAGGACTGTCCCGTATCGAGTACGGGGCAGGCTCTTCGACAAGCTCAGGGCGAACGGTCTTCCCGGGCCAGGCAATCTCTGGAGGATTCTTGGTAGTCCCAAAAGGAAACGCCTGGCATGGAAGCCAGGCGTTTCTGTTCGCATAGGTATGTCGGGTCCGCTAGCTGGAGCCGTTGGCACCTCCGTGCGTGGCAATGAGTCCGGGCAGGTCCAACTCCTTCGCCCGCCAGCAGGAGACCCACCGCCCCGGCTCTATCTCTTCGAGGTCCGGCTCGTCGGTCTTGCACTGGTCCACGGCGTACTCGCAGCGGGGGTGGAAGTAGCAGCCCGACGGCGGATTCGCGGGGTTCGCAACCTCACCCCTGAGGATGATCCGCTCCGCCCTGAGCCTGGGGTCAGGGATGGGTACCGACGACAGCAGGGCCGACGTGTAGGGGTGCTTTGGAGAGTCGAAGATGTCCTCGGAGTTGCCGAGCTCGACGATCTTGCCGACGTACATGACCGCCACGCGATCGCTGATGTGTCGGACGACGCTCAGGTCGTGAGCCACGAAGAGGTACGTCAGGTTGAGTTGCTCCTGCAGGTCCTCGAGCAGGTTGATCACCTGCGCCTGCACGGACACGTCCAGTGCGGAAACCGGCTCGTCCGCCACGACCAGCCGCGGGTTCAGCGCGAGGGCTCGGGCGATTCCGATTCGCTGCCGCTCGCCGCCGCTGAATGCGTGTGGGAAGCGCCTCATGTACTCGGGGCGGAGGCCCACCAGGCGCAGGAGCTCCGCGACCCTGTCGGCTCGCTCGCGACGGCTGTCCATGCCGTGCACCAGGAGGGGCTCTCCGACGATGTCGAGCAGCGTCATCCTGGGGTTGAGCGATCCGAAGGGGTCCTGGAAGATCATCTGCATGTCGGACCGCAGCTCTCGCAGGGGGCCCCTGGAGAGGTCGGTGATGTCGACGACATCATCGTCCTTCGTCCGGAACAGGATCTCACCGCTGGTGGGTTCAATTGCCCGAAGGATGCACCGAGCCGTCGTCGTCTTGCCGCAGCCGCTCTCGCCCACAAGGCCCAAGGTTTCGCCCTGCTTGACGTAGAAGCTGACGTCGTCGACGGCTCTGACCTGTCCGACGGTGCGCTTGAGGAAGCCCTTCTGGATCGGGAAGTGCTTCTTCAGATTCCGAACATCTAGGAATTCTACATCCTGGCTAGTCGTTGTCATCAGCTAGTCACCTCTGCGGGAGGATGATGCAGGAAGCAGCTCACGGACTGCTCGGAGTCGCCAATCTGCTGGAACTCGGGGACGTGAACGTCGCATACGCCCTCCATGTAGGAGGGGCATCTCGGCCGGAATGTGCATCCCGACGGCCGATTGAAGGGATGGGGGATGGTGCCTACGATCGAGGGCAGCCTCTCGACTCCCTTCGCGTAGATGCTCGGGATCGATCTCAGCAGACCCTGGGTGTAGGGGTGCTGCGGGTTGTGGAACACGTCGTCGACGGGGCCGGACTCGGCCTCCCTGCCGAGGTACATGACCACGACTTCATCGGCCATTTCCGCGACCACTCCCAGGTTGTGGGTGATCAGTATGACTGCCATCCCGTTCTGCTCCTGTAGGTCCCTGAGCAGGTCTAGGATCTGCGCCTGGGTCGTCACGTCGAGTGCGGTGGTCGGCTCATCGGCTATCAACAGGCTGGGGTCGCAGGAAAGCGCCATGGCGATCATGGCGCGCTGGCGCAAGCCTCCGCTGAGCTGGAAGGAGTACTCGTGGATCCTCTGGGCAGGATTCGGTATGCCCACGCGGGTCAACAGCTCGACGGCCCTCTCCTCGGCTTCCTTCTTGGTCACGTCGAGATGCAGCCTGATGGCTTCCATCAGCTGGTTGCCGATGGTGTGCACGGGGCTGAACGAGGTCATCGGCTCCTGGAAGACGAGGGCTATGTCGCTGCCCCTGATGGACCTCATCAGGCCGCTGTTGGGGGGCTGCTTGGTAACGTCGACCTCCTGGACGGCGCCGTTTGAGCCGCGCCGCCAGATGATCTCGCCCTCTTCGACGCGGCCCGGCCGGTCGATGATGCCGAGTATGGAGCGGCCCACCGTGCTCTTGCCGCACCCGCTTTCGCCCACGATGCCCAGGGTATGGCCGGCCTTGACGTCGAAGCTTATGCCATCGACAGCCCTGACCAGGCCCTCGTCCGTAGGGAAGTACGTCTTGAGGTTCCGGACCGAAAGCAGCGCATCGTTTCCATTTTCAGCCATGTGTCACCTACTTACCGTAAGGATCGGCTGCGTCGCGCAGTCCGTCACCCATGAAGTTGAAGCTCAGGATCACGATGATGACCGGTATCGCCACGAACATCAGCCACGGATAGACGGCCACCGTTTGCGGGTTCTGGGCCTCCTTAAGCATCACGCCGTAGCTGACGGCGGGGGGAATGAGTCCCAGGCCGAGGAAGCTGAGAGCCGTCTCGGAGATGATCATGCTAGGAATGGTCAGCGTTATGTGGGCGATGATGTGGCTGTAGAAGGACGGAAGCATGTGCCGGAACATGATCCGCCCCTCGCCGGAGCCTGCAAGCCGGGCCGCCATTACGAAGTCCTCTTCCCTCATCGAGAGGAAGCGGCCTCTCACGACACGACCGAGGGTGGTCCACTGGAAGATGGAGAGGATGACCGTGATGGCGAAGTAGACCCTGAGGACGGGCCACTCCCTTGGTATAGCTGCCGAGAGCCCCATCCAGAGGGGCAGTGTCGGCACAGCTATCATGATCTCGATGATGCGCTGGATAATAGTGTCCAGGATACCGCCGTAGTAGCCTGACGCTCCTCCCAGGATAATGCCGATGAAGAGGGCGAGCGTCACTCCGACCAGGCCGATTGAAAGCGATATTCGAGTTGCGAGCATCAGACGAGACCACTGGTCGCGTCCCACGGAATCGCTGCCAAGGAGGAACAGCGACGGATGGTCTCGCATGTTGTGCTCGGGGTCGGAGAATCCGATCATATGCCGGTTGGTCTTTATGAACCCCAGGAAGCTGTACTCGAACCCCTGGGTGAAGAAGCCGACCGGGTACCTGACGTCTTCGACGATCTGGTAGTCGCGCCTGAACGTCTCGGGATCCCTGAACGACTTCAGCCCGTTGATGTGCGGTCGAAATCCGCCGTCGGCGAAGAATCTGAGCGGCTGGGGCCGGAGGAGATGGAACTTGGTGGCCGTCGCCGCGGGGTCGCCGAATCCCAGGAACTCAGCCAGCGGGAACGTGATGTAGAAGACCCCGATCACGACGGTGGCGGCTATGGCCAGCTTGTGCTTGCGGAAGCGCCACCACATGAGCCTCCACTGGGAGGCTACGAATACCTCTTCTTCCTCTTCCAGCCTGCCTACGGTTTGCGGGAGTGCTGCCTCTGCCATATGTTTCCACCTTTGTCGTGGTCTACTGGCCAGACTGGCCGAGAACGGTCTCTACGTATCGGACCTTCAGCCTACCGAAGTAGGCCGGAGACTATAGCATGAATCATGCGGTGTCAAGCCGCACCCGGAAGGCCGCCCATTCGGCACCCGCGCCTCCCCATGACTCCCTATTGGGAGGCCACAAGGCCGTTTGGGTCCGCTCCTTGCCGTGCGCCACTCTATAGCATAGGCGGCTGGCGTGTGTCAAACGACTGTGCGCCGGCCATGGGACGGCAGGGCTCGCCGCCGGGGCCTCCAATCGCAGCCGTCGAGGCAGCATGCCTATGATATACTTGCTACGTGTGCGTCCGAGGCCAAGGCGCCTTTCGCACCGCAGGCGTTCCGGTTAGCCGCGCGGGAGTCACTATTTCGCTATGCCCCTCTTCGAAGACCTGAAGGTATTTAGCGGGAATGCCCACAAGGGCCTCGCCAAGGACATCTGCTCCTACCTGGGGGTCTCGCTGGGCGCATGCGAGGTCTTCAAATTCAGCAACGACCAGACCTTCGTCAAGATCCTGGAGAACGTCAGGGAGAAGGACGTCTTCCTGGTGCAGACCCTGTCGGCGCCCGTCAACGACCACCTGATGGAGCTTCTCATCATGATCGATGCGGCGCGGCGGGCGTCAGCCGGGCGCATCACCGTCGTGATCCCCTACTACGCGTACGGTCGCACCGACAAGAAGGACCAGCCCCGCGTAGCCATTACGGCCCGGCTAATTGCGGACTTCATCAGCGCTTCGGGCGCGGACCGGGTCCTGACGATGAACCTCCACGCCGGACAGATCCAGGGGTTCTTCAACATCCCCCTAGACGAGCTTACGGCTATACCCATGCTGGCGGCCGACTTCAAGGAGCGGGGCATTCCCGATCCCGTCGTCGTGGCCACTGACGTAGGGGCGGCCAAGAGGGCTCGGGACATGGCAATCCATATCGACGCGCCCATAGCAATTATCGAGAAGCAGCGGTCGGGCAACGACGATACTGCCGAGGCCGTCAACCTGATCGGGAGCGTGGAGGGCCGTACGACCCTGATCGTCGACGACGAGATCGACACGGGCGGTACGGTGACCGCCGCGGCCCACCTCCTGTCCCGCCACGGGGCGGCTGACATCTACTGCTCGGTCGTGCACCCCCTGCTCTCCGGCAGCGCGGCCTCCAGGCTTGCCGACAGCCCGCTGAGGGAGCTGGTGGTAACGGACACGCTGCCAATTTCCGACGACAAGCGCATAGACACCCTGAGAGTGCTTCCCATTGCCGCACTATTGGGGGAAGCCATCCATCGTATCCACAGCGGCCTGTCCATAGGGGCCATGTTCGAGCACTGACTTTCCCGACGGGTCCGGCTGCCGCACGATGCCGGACAGTTGAAGCGCACAAGGATCACGGAGGCGGCTAGGGGATGCTGAAGTCCATAGCCAAGATGATCGGCGGCTCTGCGGAGAGGTCCGTCAAGAAGCTCCAGCCCTACGTGGACGAAGTGAACGGGCTGGAAGCGGACTTCAAAGCGCTCACGGACGAGGGGCTGCGCTTCATTACGGACGAGTTTCGGGCCCGGCTGGACGAAGGCGAGGACCTGGACGACATCCTTCCCGAGGCGTTCGCGGCGGTCAGGGAGGCGGCAATACGCACTCTCGGCCAGCGCCACTTCGACGTCCAGATCATCGGCGGGGTCGTTCTCCACCAGGGCAAGATCGCCGAGATGCGGACGGGAGAGGGCAAGACCCTGGTCGCGACGCTGCCGGCCTACCTGAATGGACTGACTGGCAGGGGCGTGCACGTCGTGACCGTGAACGACTACCTGGCCCGCCGGGACGCCCAGTGGATGGGGCAGGTCTATGACTTCTTGGGCCTCTCCGTGGGAGTCCTGCAGCATGACTCCGGCTACCTGTACGACTCGTCGCGGGGAAGCGGGAAGGGGATGGAACGCCTGCGGGAGGTCTCCCGTCCCGAAGCCTACGCCGCTGACATCACCTACGGCACCAACAACGAATTCGGTTTCGACTACCTCCGCGACAACATGGTTGGCGACCGCTCCCAGCGAGTCCAGCGGGCGCTGGCGTTCGGTATAGTCGACGAGGTCGACAACATCCTCATCGACGAGGCGAGGACGCCGCTGATAATCTCCGGGCCTGCCGAGGAGTCGACCAAGGAGTACTATCGCTTCGCCAAGCTCGTGCCCAGTCTCGTGGCGTCGGAAGACTACACGATCGACGAGAAGCACCGGGCGGTCTCGCTGACCGCAGACGGCATGAGCAAGGTGGAGAACCTGCTCAGGGTCGACAACCTCTACGACCCTGGCAACTTGCGGCTGGTGCACTTCGTTGAGAACGCCCTGAAAGCGCGGACGATATTCGAGCGCGACCGTGAATACGTAGTGAAGGATGGCGAGGTGGTCATCGTTGACGAGTTCACAGGCAGGCTCACACCCGGCCGCCGTTTCTCCGACGGCATACACCAGGCACTCGAGGCGAAAGAAGGCCTCGCCGTCCGGCGGGAGACCATCACCTACGCCACCATCACGCTGCAGAACTACTTCCGGATGTACTCGAAACTGGCGGGCATGACGGGCACGGCGGCGACCGAGGCAGAGGAGTTCTGGAAGATCTACAAGCTGGACGTGATGGAGATTCCCACTCACAAGCCTATGGTTCGCGGTGACCAGCCTGACCTGATCTACAAGAACCAGAAGGCGAAGTACGACGCCGTAGTGAACGACATAGAGAAGCTGCACAAAGAGGGCAGGCCCGTACTCGTGGGGACGACGGACATCTCGAAGTCGGAGCTGCTCAGCGATCGACTCAGGCGCAAGGGGATACCCCACGAGGTGCTGAACGCCAAGCAGCACGAACGAGAGGCGTCCATCGTAGCCCAGGCAGGCAGGCCCGGCGCCGTTACTGTGGCCACGAACATGGCCGGCCGGGGAACGGACATTGTGCTGGGGGGAAACCCCGAAGGGATCGACATCGACGCGGAGGAGTGGGCGGCCGATCACCAGTCCGTCATAGACAGGGGCGGTTTGCAGATCATCGGCACCGAGCGCCACGAGGCCCGCCGCATCGACAACCAGCTTCGCGGCCGATCCGGTCGCCAGGGAGACCCCGGCGCAACACGGTTCTACGTGGCTCTGGACGACGACCTGATGCGCCGCTTTGGCGGGGAGCGCATACAGTCCGTGATGGATTGGGCGGGACTCGAGGACGACGCGCCACTCGAGAACAAGATGATCACCAGGTCCATAGAAGGGGCCCAGGTGAAGGTCGAGTCCCACCACTTCGACATCCGCAAGCACCTCGTCGAGTACGACGATGTCATCAACACTCACCGGGCAGTCATCTATGCCGAAAGAGACAAGGTGCTGAGCGGCTCCGACCTGAAGGCAAACATAGACGAGATGGTCGAGAGCGAAGTGAGAGACATAGCCGCCCGCTACCTGGAAGACGCTGCGCCAGAGGACTGGGACATCGAGGGGATGCTGGGTGAGATGGGCACGATCTTCCCGCTGAGGGGTCAGTTCGCCAGCCCCGATGCCGTCGCCCAGATGAGGCAGGAAGAGATCGAGGAGGGCCTGGTTGCCCTGGGAAGGGACCTTTACCAGGAGCAGGAATCGGTGCTGGGCGCCGAAATCATGCGGGACATAGAGCGGCAGCTGATGCTGCGGGTCATCGAAGCGAACTGGGTGCCTCATCTCACGTCCATGGAGAACTTGAGGCAGGGGATTGGACTCCAGGCATACGGCCAGCGTGATCCCCTCGTCATGTACAAGCGACAGGGGATGGAGAAGTTCGAGGACCTGAAGAGCCGCATCCAGTACGACATCGTACACACGATCTTCCGACTGAATATCGTTCCCACCGGGTCAAACGGGCGAGCATCCCGATCCAGGAACGGTAGCAGGGGCGGGCAGGAAAAGAGCGTTATGACTAACGTGGTCGGAGACCACGGCAAGAAGCGGGCGGCGGTGAGCTCTCGCAAGATAGGACGGAACTCCCCATGTCCGTGCGGGAGCGGAAAGAAGTACAAGCGATGCTGCGGCGGATGAGGACCGGCGACCGACGCTGCGGCGCCCTGCCAAGGGCGAACACTCCCCTGGGGCGGGAAGCGCGCACTAGCCTCAAGAGAGGCTGGCTAGTATGAGTACAGCGGCTCCTCCCATCACGTCGGAACGAGCGGTCGACCTCCTGGAGTCCGCTCTAGCAGAAGGGAAGGATTGGCCCACCGCGCTGGTGGAAGCGATGGCGGTCTGGCCGTCGCCTAGGGAAGTCCATGAGGGCCTGGAGCGGAATTACTTCATTGCGGGCGAGGCCTTCGACTGGCTGGCCCTGGCCGAACGACTCCTCGACACGGTCAAGAGGCAGGTGCCCAAGGGCGAGAGGGAAGAGCTGCTGTTCCACGGGCAGTTCCCGCCGCCGTTCGACATGGGCCGTTTCAAGGACATCATCGGCGTCGACAAGTACCGCGGATACCTCAACTACTACTACGGTGTGACGGTCGAGGAAGCACTGCTGCTAGCCGTCGAGCTGGAGGTGATGAAGCAGTACACCAGCAATGGTCTCCACTACAAGGACGAGGCCTCCGAGGTGGCTTTCCGCCGCGTATACCGGCTGTCCAGGGATGAGTTGCTGGCCGCCTTCAGGGAGGAGGCCGGCCTATCGATGCGGCGGTCCATAGACATGGCCGAGTCGAGGGAGTTCACCTACTGGCTGTTCAAGTACCGGGTGAAGAACTGCGACAAGGCGAGGATAGCCAGCGATACCCGCAAGGGCCTGGACCAGCTCGAGCGGATGCGGGGCGTTCGCGCGGCGAACACAATGCCGCCTCCAGACGAGGGCGAGCACTACGCGGCCGGCGAGGGACTCGGGGCCCGGTCGAAGTGGAGCTAGGCCGCTAGCCGCCCAGCCTGGCCAGTGTCTCCTCGATGCGGTCGCGCCGCTGCTGGGACGACGCCAGCCTCTCCCGCTCCCTGTCGACGACATCTTCCGGCGCCCTGGACAGGAAACGTTCGTCGGCAAGCCGGTTGGACAGGCGTGCAAGGTTGCGGGCGACATCGTCCAGCTCGGCGGCCAGGCGCTCTCTCTCCCGGTCGAGATCCACGAGGCCGCCCAGCGGGACGATTACCGTGCCGCTGGAGAGCACTAGGGAAATACTGTCGTTCGAATCCCCGCCGGCTTCGGCACCGTTCAGGACGAGCGGGTCGACTTGGGCGAGGGTCCTGATCGCCGCCTCCTCCATTTGCAGCGCGCCCGACATGGCCGAGTCTCGCACCACGGCATGGACCGGCTGCGAGGGCTGAATCTTGAACTCGGCCCGCAGATTCCGGATCGCCCGGACGACCTCGATCACTGCGCCGATCTCGGCTTCCGCCTCGTCGTCGAGGGCTTCGGCCTCGACCGTTGGGTACTCGGCGACCATCAGCACCGGGCTGGCCGCGTCGCCGTCCATGTACTGCACGAGGTTCTGCCATATCTCCTCGGTGATGAAGGGGAGGAAGGGATGCAGCAGTCGGAGCACGCGTTCGAGCACATAGGCGAGCACCGGTATGGGAGACTCGTCTCCGGCCCGCAACCGGACCTTCGACATCTCCAGGTACCAGTCGCAGTATTCGCCCCAGAGGAAGTCGTGGACCTCTCGCTGGGCCTCGCCGAACTGGAACTCCTCCATGTAGGAGTCGACTTGCGCGGTCACGCGGTTGAGCCGGCTGACGATCCACCTGTCCTCCATGTGCACGGAGACCGGTCGCTCCCAGGTGGGCCTGACGCCGGAACGTTCGAGGTTCGAGACGACGAAGCGGGACGCGTTCCACAGCTTGTTGGCGAAGTTGCGGCTGGAGGTGATCTTGGCGTCGGTCAGCCTCATGTCGTTGCCTGGGGACGTGCCCGTCGTAAGGGCGAACCGAAGGGCGTCGGCCCCGTAGGCATCGATCAGGTCGAGGGGGTCTTTGACGTTGCCCTTGGACTTGCTCATCTTCGCGCCCTCGGGGTCCCTGACGAGGCCGTGAAGGTATACGGTGCGGAAGGGGATGTCGCCGGCGTTCTCCATCCCCATCATCATCATGCGGGCTACCCAGAAGAAGAGGATGTCGTGGCCGGTCTCCATGACTGTCGAGGGGTAGAAGTAGTCCAGGTCTTCCGTCCGGTCGGGCCATCCGAGGGTGGAGTGAGGCCAGAGGGCGGAGCTGAACCACGTGTCCAGGACGTCGGGGTCGCGCTCGATGCGCGATGAGCCGCAACTCGAGCAGGAGTCAGGGTCGTCCATGGCAACCGTGGTGGCATCGCAGACCTCGCAGTACCAGGCCGGTATGCGGTGACCCCACCATAGCTGGCGGCTGATGCACCAGTCGCGGATGTTGTACATCCAGTTAAAGTAGACCTTGGAGAAGCGCTCGGGGACCATGCGGACACGACCGTCCTCCACGGCCTCAATGGCGGGCCTGGCGAGCGGCTCCATCTTCATGTACCACTGGTTGCTGACGAGGGGCTCGACGACCTCGTTGCAGCGGTCGCAGTGGCCCAGGGAGTGGTGCATGGGCTCGACCTTCTGCAGCAGCCCCTCTCTCTCCAGCTGCGCGACGATGCGGGTGCGGGCCTCGTAGCGGTCGAGGTCCTCGTACGGCCCGGCGTTGGCGTTCATGGTGCCGTCCAGGTTCATTGCGGTTATGAGGTCGATGTCGTGGCGCTCCCGGATGTCGAAGTCGTTGTGGTCGTGCCCCGGCGTCACCTTGAGGGCGCCGGTGCCGAATGAGGGGTCGACGGCTGCGTCCGCGATGATGGGAATGATCCTGCCTAACACCGGGAGCACGGCCGACTTGCCGACGTAGTCCGAATAGCGCTCATCGTCCGGGTTGACGGCCACTGCCGTGTCGCCCAGGAGGGTCTCGGGCCTGGTGGTCGCGATGGTGAGTGCGCCGCTGCCGTCGCTAAGGTCGTAGCGGATGTGGTAGAGGCTGGCGGCCTTGTCCTCGTGCTTCACCTCCAGGTCGGAGAGGGCGGTGGCGCAGCGCGGGCACCAGTTCACGATGCGCTCCCCCCGGTAGATGAGACCCTTCTCGTACAGGTTCACGAAGGTCGTGCGCACAGCCCTGCTGGGGCCCTCGTCGAGGGTGAACGCCTGCCGCGACCAGTCGCACGAGGCTCCGAGCCGCTTGATCTGCTCGTATATCCTGTCGCCGTACTGGTCGACCCACCGCCAGACCGTGGATACGAACTCCTTCCTGCCGAGGTCGTGCCTGGTCAGGTCGTCGTTCGCGAGCATCCGCTCTACGACGACCTGGGTGGCTATTCCAGCGTGATCCGTGCCCGGCAGGTATAGGGTTGGGTCTCCCTTCATCCTGTGCCAGCGGCACATCAGGTCCTCCAGGGCGATAGTCAGGGCGTGGCCGTAGTGCAGCTCGCCCGTCACGTTGGGCGGCGGCATGATCACGGTGAAGGGTTGCTTCGAATGGTCGATCTCGGGCGTGAAGTACCCGCCCTCGACCCATGACTCGTATATGCGCCCCTCGCTGGCGCTGGGATCGTATGCCTTGGGCATTTCGCGGTTTCGAGTTGCCTGGGTCAAAGGACATCTCCTACAGTCACCACGTCGCTTCGGTGCCGGACGAAGACCCGGGGCTCGCCGTCGTCGGCATAGAGCTGGTTGCCGTCCTCATCGACTATGAGGAAGATGCGCTGCACCGTGGTCTTGAGGCGGACCACGCCTCCGTCCAGCAGCTTGTACTCGTTCCACTCCTCACGCCCAATCTCAAACTGCTGCTCGACTGCGTGCATCTCCTGGTCGCCAATTCGCACCTTTACTATCTTGGGCATTGCGACTCTCCCGACCATGCTCGACGACGGACCTAAGGGCGTCAGCGGCTGTAGCGCGTGTTTGTCTGCACAGGTTTCTCATTATACCAATGAGACCGGCGCAGATACTCGCATTCCCCGAATACCCTCACAGCGGGCCGCGCAAGCCAGACCGCCGGGTCATGGTTTAGACTGTGGAGGACATGGGAAGCACAGAGGACGCTGTCAGGCAGCGCGCGAGGGCCCTGGGGTTCGATCTCGTGGGTTTCGCGTCGGCGGAGCCATTCCTGAGAGACGAACGGGCGGCGACCGAACGCATCCGCGGCGGGCTGATGGACGGGCTGCACTGGTACACGGAGAAGCGTGTCCGCCGGGCGAATCGTCCCGGGCTGCTGCTGGAGGGCGCACGGTCGATAGTTTCGCTGGGCACGAGTTACAACACGGGGAGTCCCGAGCCCGGAAGCCCCGGGCCCACTGGCAAGGTGGCCCGCTATGCCTGGGGGGACGACTACCACGACGTGATCAAGGCGAAGCTGCGGCAGCTGGCGGCCGACCTGTCTGACATTGCCGGCAGGGAAGTACGCACGCGGGTGTTCGTGGACGACGGGCCGATGAACGACCGCGCTGCCGCCGAGCGGGCCGGTATAGGGTGGTTCGGCAAGAACACGAACATACTGACCCAGACCCACGGCTCATGGGTCTTCCTCAGCCAGGTCGTGACTGACCTGGAGCTGGAGCCCGACGAACCGCTCGCGAAGAACTGCGGCGAGTGCGTGATGTGCATCGACGACTGCCCGACGGGGGCAATCGTGGCGCCCTACGTGATCGACAACAGGCGCTGCATTTCGTTCCTGACAATAGAGCTGCGAGGTTCCATACCGAGGGACTTGCGCCCGCTGGTCGGAGACTGGGTGTTCGGCTGCGACATTTGCCAGGACGTCTGCCCGGTCAACCGCAAGGCGGCCGGGAGCCTGGAGCCAGCCTTCCGCCAGCGGCACGACTTCGGTGCGCCCGCCCTGATCCCGCTCCTGGACCTCGATGACGAGGGGTTTAGCGAGCGGTTCCGCAAGAGCCCCATCAAGCGCGCCAAACGGGTCGGGCTGCAGCGCAACGTCTGCGTCGCGCTGGGCAACATCGGCGACGCCAGCGCAGTCCCCGCGCTGGCGGGTGCGCTAGGGTCTGCCGACGCCCTGGTGAGGGAGCACGCGGCCTGGGCGCTGGGCCGTATAGGCGGGCCGGACGCGTTTGCCGCGCTCAGCGCCGCTCTCGAAGTCGAGGGCGACACCTCGGCCAGGGGTGAGATCGAGCTCTCGCTGGAGGAAATTGCGACAGCGTCGAATTGAGCGTCCGCCGGACTCAGTTTCCTCGGCCACATGGTTGCGGAGAACCCATGCACGCCTCAGCCGTTGACTGGGGTTCGGGTAGTCTCTATCCTAGCTGCCGCCCCGCGGAAATGTGAGATAGGCGCGCCATCGGCTCCGCGAGGGCGTCCCGGCCGTACGAGGGGCACTGCCAGGAGAAGGCCCCAGTGAGCGGCCAGGGTACGACGCCGTCGATGAAGAGGTAAACTGCCGCAGTGGACTTCGATACCTATGAACTAGAGCCGTCGGTATATGACGAGATGTTCCTCCCTGACGGTTCTCCCAGGGGACACTGCGAGCCGCTTCACGAAGCCCTGACGCAGCTCTCTTCCAAGGAGCTTGCCGCCATCCAGGAGCGGGTCACGCGCTCGTTCTCAGACGAGGGGATTACCTTCACGGTCTACGGAGATGAGGAGGCGGACGAGCGGATCATTCCCATCGACTGCCTGCCTAGGGTGATGTCGGGCGAGGAGTGGCGGCGCCTCGAAGTGGGCCTCACGCAGCGCCTGAAGGCCCTGAACCTGTTCCTGGACGACGTGTACGGGAAGTCGCGCATCAAGGACCTGTACGGCAAGCCTCGCATAGTCCATGACGGCGTGATTCCCGAAGACGTCATAAGCGAGTGCCCGCAGTACCGGCAGGAGATGGAGGGTTTCTCCGCTCCCCACGGGACATGGGTCTCGATCTGCGGGACCGACCTTGTCCGCACCAACGATGGCTTCCGCGTGCTGGAGGACAACCTGCGCGTACCTTCGGGCGTGTCCTACATGCTCGCCAACAGGAAGGCGGCGAAGTCGAGCCTGCGCCGCCTCTATCGAAGGTCCCGCGTGCGTGACGTGGAGCACTACGGGCGCGTGTTGCTGCAGACCCTGAGTGAGATGGCTCCTGCGGGAGGAGATTCGGAGCCGGTCATCGCTCTGCTGACGCCGGGTGTGTTCAATTCCGCATTCTACGAGCACATGTTCCTGGCCCACGAACTTGGCGCCGAACTCGTGGAGGGCCGCGATCTCCTGGTCAGGGACGGCTTCGTGTACATGCGCACCACTACGGGCCTGCAGCGCGTCGACGTTGTGTACAGGCGCGTCGACGACGACTTTGTCGATCCGCTTGTCTTCCGCCCGGACTCGCTGCTTGGCGTTCCGGGACTCATAGACGCATACAAGCGCGGTAATGTGGCCCTGGTAAACGCACCCGGCACAGGCGTTGCGGACGACAAGAGCGTCTATGCCTATGTGCCGGACATGGTCAGGTACTACCTGGGAGAGGAGCAGATCCTGGAGAACGTCGAGACCTACCTCTGCCGGCGTCCCGAGGACTTGGAGTACACGCTCGATAACCTGCAGGACTTGGTGGTCAAGCGGGTGGGGGAGTCGGGAGGGTACGGGATGCTTATCGGCCCGCACTCTACACCGGAGGAGAGGAATGAGTACGCCGAACAGGTGAGGGCCGATCCCGCCGGCTTCATATCTCAGCCGACCCTGGCTCTCTCCCGGTCTCCGTGCTTCGTCGACGGCGGCATCGAGCCGCGCCACGTGGACCTGCGTCCGTTCGTGCTTCACGGACGCAAGACCCGAATCGTGCCCGGGGCGTTCTGCAGGGTGGCACTGCGCCGGGGGAGTCTCGTCGTGAACTCCAGCCAGGGTGGGGGCGGCAAGGACTTCTGGGTGCTGGAGGACTAGCCGCATGCTCTCCCGAAGCGCACAGGGACTCTACTGGATGGGCCGCTACCTGGAGCGGACGCGGCACCTGTCCCGGTTGCTGGAGTTGCAGACAGCGGCCCTGGTCGACCGGCCCGTCGGGGAGATCTACTTCGGCTGGCGGCGCCTCTACTCCACCATAGGCAGGGAGCCGCCCGGGGGAATCCTGGAGATCGACTTCGACGATGATTTCACCCTGGCGGACTCTTACACGCTCGCCGACGACCTCACGTTCGAGAAGTTGAATCCCAGCTCGGTGTGGAGCTGTCTCGCGATGGGCCGCGAGAACGCGCGGCAGATGCGCCACTGCATTAGCGAGGAGATGTGGACGTCCCTGAATCTCACATATCTGAGGAACCAGAATCTGGGACTTCATGACATCTGGAGAACGTCACCAGAGAGCTTCTACGCGGAGATGGCGGCGGCGATGAATACCTTCACAGGGATTGCTTCCTCCACGATGTACCGGGATGACGGCTGGCGCTTCATGGAGTTGGGGCGCTTCATAGAGCGCGCGCAGCTCTCGACGTCGTTGCTAAAGGCCCAACTCGCTTCTGTATCGAAGTCGGCGGAGGACTCCGACTACGATTGGACGAGCCTGCTCCGGGCTTACCGCGCCTTCGACGCCTATAGCCGCAAATACAGCGTCGAGGTCCACATGGTCAGAGTGATGGACCTCCTCGTCACCGATCCGATGCTTCCCAATTCGCTCTGCCAGTCCATCGATGCCGCGACCGCCGAGCTGGCCGGTCTCGCCCCCGGCCCGGATTTGGGGTCCGGGACCGCGGCAAGGCGCCTTGTCGACAGGGTCGGCGCGATGATCCGGGACTACTGGCCGGACCAGGGGGACCACGAGATGTTCCTGCGGCAGGTCAGCGACCATTGCCGGGACCTGCACAATCTGGTGACTGCCGCCTATTTCGACTACTCCGTCTAGGGATCCCCTCGACTAGGGCCCCAAGCACCGTAGCCAGGGCCTGCAGGTACCGGAAGGCCTACCGCCGCTCAGCAGACGGCTGGTCCTGACTCCACCACGTAGGCACTCTCCAGCAGCTCCAGGGCATCCTCCAGGCCGCGGGAGCGCTCGCCAAACTCAGAAGTGGAGATTACCGCGTGCTCCCGGGTCCCGCCGCCGGATATGAAGCTGCCGGCGACCGGGGATACGTCGGAGTAGTCCAGGCCAACTGCGAACCTGACGTAGTCTTGGGCGGGCGGCAGAATCGCCCCACGGGTCGGGTCCGCTCCAAGCCATCCATCCTCGGGGTGCAGGAACTCCAGCCAGGAGTGCGTCTCGCCCTGCTCACCAGCTATGAGCCCGCTCACGTAGCGGCACGGCACGCCCATCGAGCGCAGCAGTCCCAGTGCAAGGTGGGTCTTGTCCTGGCACACCCCCTCCTTTGTGGACGCGACATGTTCTGCCGTAGTCTCTACGCTGGTCCGTCCCCTGATGTAGCGGACCTCACCGTGGACCCAGCTGTTCACCAGGCTTACCGTCTCGAGGAGCTCGCGCGACCTGCCCGCGATGTCCCGGGCGAGTTCAGCGACGCTTCCAGGCTCGATCAGCTCAGTGGGCGCGGTGAACTCGGTATTGCCAGGCGCCTCCACTGCCTTTGCCAAGACAACCTCGTTGAATGCCGGGGGCTCGGGCGCTAGCGAGACGAGGCCGGCAGTCGCTACTACCAAGCTTGTGTGATGCTCAGTGACCCGGTAGCTCTGGACTAAGTTGCCGAAACGGTCGCGGAAAGTCTCTCCCACACCAAATGGGAGGACCCAGACCTCCGACCCCAATGCGGTCTGTCCCAGCTCGATTCTGGGTAAGAGGCGGAGTTGGTTGTCGTTCTGGAACACGACATCGGAGTACTGGTAGCGAGCCACGTACACGTAAGAGACGGGCACGGACTCCGCCGAGTGTCGTTCCTCAGTCGCCGGGCAGCCTAGCGGTCTCACGTGCGCGCCACCGAGGTCCCTCAGAGGGGGTTTCGCCAGAGGAGTCCCGGGAAACGGCTGAAGTCAGTGTCGTTCGAATGGACCTCGGCCTGGTATTCCATTGCGATGGCGGCGATGTGTGCGTCTGCGACCATATTGCCTCCAACGCCGGCGGCGATGAGATTGCGCCGGAAGTGGAGGATGTGTTCGGAACCGGGGTTTATCGGCCCAATGTGCGGAAAACGGAACCATTGGCTCACGTACTCGACTGCTTCGGACGGGGCTGCGGGACGGTCGAGAATCCTGGGATGGGTCATCAGCCTTACGAAGCCTGTCGACACGACCCAGGGAATCCCGACACGCTCGTTACCATTGACCAAACCCTCCCACCAGCCCTTCGCGGGGTCGTGTAGCGGCGACCCGTCATTGTAGGCGTAGATCAGGAGATTGATGTCCGGGACTATCACCCCTTGTGGCGTCGGACGAACTCGTCGACTTCGAGTTGGTCGCTGAGCTGGTTCAGCTTCAGTGGGTCGACGCCGGGAGCGAACCCGCTATGATGCGGGACGACTCGATATGGGGCAGGCTCCTCCCTCACAGCGGGCGAGAGGCCACGGCGCAGCGTCTCGTTGACTACCTGCTTGAAGGGCAGATTCAGGAGAAGCGCTCGCTCCCTAAGCGTCCGCGCCAGGTCGTCTTCTATTGTTAGTGTGGTCCTCATGGAGACATCATGATGCTTTCCTGGGCTGATGTCAAGATGTCTTGCCTGAATCGGCCATCACCACCTAGGCTCCCTGCTACTGGTTTGTGAGCTTCACCCTCGGGTCGACTATCGCGAGCAGGATGTCGGATATGAGCGTGCCCACGACGGTCAGGATGCCCAGCAATAGGACGATGAAGCCCGCCAGGTAGATGTCCTCGTCCCAGATTGCCGTCAACAGGACCGGGCCTATGGTGGGCAGGCTGAGCACCACCGAGACGATGACGCTGCCACTGACCAGTGATGGCAGCAGGTATCCGACCGTGCTGACGAGCGGATTGATGGCCACCCGCGTCGGGTATTTCAGGATCAGCTTCCATGACCGGACGCCCTTGGCTCTGGCCGTGACGACGTAGGGTTTGCCGAGCTCGTCTAGGAGGTTGTTCCGCATTACACGGATGAGCCCGGCGGTTCCGGACGTACCCAGGACGATTGCCGGTATCCACATGTGGTTGATCAGGTCTATGGCCTTGGCCACACTCCACGGCGCGTTTGCGTAGTCGGCTGAGAAGAGTCCCCCGACGTTCATGTCGAAGTAAGCGAAGAAGATGTACATCAGCACCAAGCCCAGCAGGAAGTCAGGGACCGCCAGCCCGCTGAACCCGATGAAGGTGAAGACGTAGTCACCCACGGAATGCTGCCTTACGGCCGAGTATATGCCCACCGGTATTGCGAAGGTCCACGTGACAAGAATGGTGAACCCCGTTAGGGCAATGGTCGTCCATATCCTCTCGCCGACAATCTTCTTCACGGGCTCCTGATAGGCGAGTCCGCCGCCGGGCGCGCCGAACGCCAGGCCCAAATCGCCGTGCCGTATCATCCGCCACATCCAGTGGCTGTACCTGTACCACATGGGCCTGTCGAGGTTCAGGTATTCCCGGAACTTCTTCAGGAGCTCCTGGGCCATCGCCTCCGACTCGCCGACTACGTGGACGGTGCGGGCGTAGCGCTTGGTGGCAAGGTCGCCCTCAGGCAGCTCGATGATGACGAAGGCCAGCAGGGATATCATCCATATGGTGAACGCCGACAGAATCACTCTGCGCGCTATGTAGCCAATCACGCTGTCACCTCCGCTGGCCTTCCGAGGGTTCGGTGCGTCCGATTCGCGGAACAGACCCGGCTTTGTGTTCGGTATTATACGGATTCAGGCCAATCGTTCAACCTGTATGGACTCGCCCTGATCATGAAGTCGTGCGTAGCATACATAGCGCTCTCCCTGTCGGTCGCCGTTGGCTGCGTCGGCGGGGTCACACCGCCGCCCCTCCCGTCGCCGTCAACCGGCATTGGGGTGACGGCCGGGTCCGACAGCCCACTATTCGCCGACGTTACCCAGCTGGCGGGCCTGGCATTCCGCCACCACGAGGACTTGACAGAGATGCAGCCGGTCGGCGGGGGCGTACTGGTCTTCGACTACAACGGCGATGGGTTGCATGACGCCTACCTAACCGACTCACTGGGCCCGAATGCACTCTTCCGGAACAACGGCGACGGCACCTTCACTGACGTAGCACTGCAGGCCGGTGCCGCCGATCCGGACGGCCACTCGAACGGTGGATGCGCCGCCGACTACGACAACGACGGCGACCAGGACCTGTACGTGACCAACCACGGCCCCAGCAGGTTGTTCAGGAACGAAGGCGATGGGACGTTCACCGATGCATCGACCTTGGCCGGCGTAGACGATTCGGACCCGTCACTCAAGTCGACCGGCTGCGCCTGGGGGGACTACGACAGGGACGGCCTCCTGGACCTGGTGGTGGTGCGCCACTTCCGCGAGCTCACGTCCCAGACTCTGGTGGAAGGAACGTTTCACGAGGAGGTCCGCAGTCTCGTCCTCTACCGCAACTCGGGTGACGGCGTGTTCACTGACGTGACCGAGCTGCTCGGCCACACGCTCCCGCCTTCCCGCGGCAGGTATGGCGAGCCGCTTGGCAATCTCTGGGGTGCAGGATTCCAGCCCGGCTGGCTGGACTACGACAACGACGGCGACCCGGACCTGTACGTCGCCAACGACTGGGGGACCTTCACGAACCCGAACGTCCTGTGGCGGAACGACGGTCAGGCTGATGATGATAGCTGGCTGTTCGTCGACGTGTCTGAAGAGTCAGGCGCGGACGTAGCCATCGAAGCGATGAGTGTCACTGTGGGCGACTACAACCTGGACGGACGGCTCGACATGTTCGTGACGAACGTCGGCGCAAGCGTGCTGCTTAGGGGCGATGGTGCTAGATTCGCAAACGTCTCGGCTGAGGCAGGGACTGAGGTCGCCATGATCGGAGTGGAGAAGCGCGTGACCTGGGGCTCGGCGTTCCTCGACTACGACAACGACGGGCTCGAGGACCTGTACATAGTCAGCGGTTTTTTGAAGCCGACCATCAATCCCCAGGACGCGCCTGCCTACATGAAGCGGCAGCACAACAAGCTGCTGCACAACAGGGGAGACGCGACCTTCGAGGACGTTTCCGACGGCAGCGGCGCAGACGACGACGGTGTGGGTCGGGGGCTCGCATACCTAGACATGGACGGGGACGGCTGCCTGGACCTGCTCGTCGGCAACCTTGGCGGCCATGCCAAGCTCTTCAGGAACACGTGCGGCACGGGGAACAACTGGCTCATGGTGAGCCTTGCTGGCACCCACAGCAACAGGGACGGGATCGGGGCAAGGATCACCCTGGAAGCGGACGGAAGGACGCAGATACGGGAGGTATCGGGGGGAGGCAGCTTCATGAGCCAGCACATGAGGCCGGCCCATTTTGGCCTCGGCTCAGCCGAAAGGGTCGACCGATTGACCGTCAGGTGGCCAAGCGGTATAGTTCAGTCGTTGGTCGATGTGCCGGTTCGCAGGCATATCACGGTCACCGAGACGTCCGACTAGGGCGAGCCACGGGAGGCCATCATGAGCGCTTACATCGCTAAGCGGCTGATCCTTTCCTTCTTCACCATCGTCATGATCTCCATGCTCGCGTTCGCCATCATCGAGCTGCCTGAGGGGGACCTCGCGTCGAAGCGGTACCAGCGGACCATACACAACGTCGGCTCGGATGAATCGTATGCCCAGGAGCTCTTGCAGGAGCTTCGCGAATACCTCGGGCTGGACCGGCCAATCTACGTCAGGTATGGAATGTGGGTCTGGCGGATGGTGCGGTACGGCGACCTGGGCCGCGCGTTCGGCTCCCAGAGCGCTGGGCTCGCCTATCAGCAGAGGGTCAAGGAGATCCTGGGAGACCGGCTCTGGACGACGGTCGCGCTGACCGGATTCACCATCGTTGTGACCTGGACCTTCGCCATTCCCGTAGGGATATACTCGGCCGTTCGCCAGCACTCGGTAGGGGACTACCTGTTCACTCTACTGGGCTTCAGCGGCCTGGCGGTCCCGGACTTCCTGCTGGGTCTGGTCCTGATGTACATCTTCTTTGCCTACCTAGAAATGAACGTAGGAGGGCTCTTTTCGGCCGACTACCAGAATGCGCCCTGGAGCCTAGCGAAGCTAGTCGACCTGATCAACCACCTTTGGATACCTGCGATAGTCCTGGGCACTTCGGGGACCGCCGGCCTCATACGCGTGATGCGGAACAACCTGCTAGACGAGCTCGGCAAACCCTACGTAGTCACGGCTAGGGCCAAGGGAGTACGGCCCTTGCGGTTGATCATCAAATACCCGGTGCGCGTGGCGATCAACCCGCTCATCAGCACGGTGGGGTACCTGCTGCCCTCGCTGGTCAGCGGCAGCGTCATAGTGTCTGTGGTGCTCAGCCTGCCCACGATCGGTCCTGTGCTGCTGACCGCGATCCAGGATGAGGACATCTACCTGGCAGCCTTCGTGATCCTGATGCTTGGCACGCTCACCGTAGTAGGCACCCTGATCTCCGACATCCTTCTCGCCATAGTAGACCCGCGAATCAAGTACACGGGGGCATAGGCCTCAGCCGGACGGTCGAAGGCCAAGGCCGTCAATGGCCTCTTGGGCTTGTCGTCAGACGAGCCCGCCTCTCTGGGATCTACACTCCCGCGAAGCCGAATGAGTAGAGCTTGGCCGCGGTGAGGTAGAACTTAAGCCGCAGGGTCTGTCCCTTGAGGTGATCGAGGGAGACGTGGTTCTCCCACGTGACACGCTGGCGCACCGAGTCGCCGTCGAAGGTGGCGCAGTCGATGTGCCGCATCCCGTCGACCTGCACTCCGTCCGCGCCAAGCACCGCGACCTCCAGCACGCCTCCCCTGGCGTCCGCGTTGACTTCCAGATCTCCGCCCTGGCACTCGAACGGCTGCGTGATCATCCAGCCGGTCTCGGCGCCCGCGTCGAGCGAGACGAAACCGTCTAGGCGCAGCTTGCTCAGGAATCCACGCCCGTTCCTGTGCCTGCTACCGTGGTCGCCGTCCGACCCAGACCCGTAGAACCAGAGCTCGTCGCCGACTCGCACCGGCTCCTTGGCGCACGCTACCATGCCCTGGTCGAGGCTGCCACGCGGCCCTATTGGGATGAACGATTGCCGGTCACCTGCCCGTGACCACTCGACGCCGTCACGGCTGACCGCGAGCTGGACGTCCATCGTGCCGCCCATCCTCCCATGGGGCTCCTCGGGGTAGGTGTAGTACCCCCACGGCAGGCCCAGGTACAGGCCCTCATACTGGAAGACCGGCATGTTGTAGAACTCGAGGTCTGGCTCGTCCTCGTCCGGCTCGAGTACGACCACCGGCTCACTCCATCTGGTGAAGTCGTCGCTGACCGAGCGTCCTATCAGCCGCCTGTTGATGCCCTTGTCCGCGTCTCGCCCCGGTCTGACGTAGGCCACGTATTTCCCGACGTTCTCGTCCCAGCCGAGCAGGGAATGGGTGTCGCCGGTGCCTGTGAGGACCGGGTTTCCCTCGAACTCTGTCCAGCGAATGCCGTCCGGCGAGAAAGCCACGGATACCGACGCGGGCCTCTTCGGTTGCGGTCGGGGTATCGAGAAGTCCCAGTACAGCATCTTGTAGCGCCGGTCCGGGTCGGGGTCCCTGGGATCGTGGATCACGTTGGGGACGCACGCCTCCTCCATGATCCGGTTGTTCGACGTGGTCCCGGCCACCTCGATCAATCCCAGGTCGGGCTTGTGCCAGAAGATGCCGTCCATCGATGTCGCGTAGCACGCCGGGTATCGGTCCTCAAACCAGCCCTGGTACCAGGCCCGGAATGAGCCGTCGTCGTCACGCATGACCGTGCCGATGAATGCAGCGTCCCTCTCCCACGGCATGGACGGCCTGAGGATCGGGTTGCCGGCATACTTGACCGGGCGGTTGAGCGTCTTGACGATGCAGCACGTCTCGGAAATCGCGCCGTCGTCGATGAATAGCTGCCTGTTCTGGTATGGATCGATGGTCATTTGGATCTCCCCGTTACTCCTATTGGACTCGCGCATCATACACCGGATGGGCCGGGTCGGCTTAGGGTAGTATATGAGCTTCCACGGGAGGTGTGCATGGCTACGAAAGAGAACTCAGGCGCGGGTGGGACCCTCGATGTTGGGAATCGGAAGCAGCTGTTTATTGACGAGCGGTTCATCGAGCGGAGCGAGGATGTCGAGCTGACGATGAACCCGCCGTATATGAGCGAGGAGCCGGTCCTAGTCCAGGACAAGCCGTGGGAGGAGCGGATCGGCGGGTACAACACGGTTATCAGGGAGGGCGACCGGTTCCGCATGTGGTACGACTTCACGCCGCCGGACGGCGACCCGTCCGGCATCACGCGCGGGGTCGCGTATGCGGAGTCGACCGATGGCATTCACTGGGAGAAGCCCGAGATCGGGCACGTCGAGATTTGCGGGAGCCTGGCGAACAACGTGGTTATCCCGCGCCTGCCCGACGCCCCGCGCGGCGAGACCGAGGGCGGCACTGTCATGCTGGACACGAACCCGGACTGCCCTGAAGAGGAGCGGTACAAGTTCTGGACGAAGGTCCGCGACATCCCGCCGGAAGACCGGGCACGAGGTATGAAGGAGCCGTTCTGGCAGATGTACTCGAGCGACGGCATCTACTGGAACGTCTACCCCGACCAGATCGATGTGCCGCAGTGCGACACGCAGAATGTGCCGTTCTGGGACGACCGGCTTGGCAAGTACGTGGGCTATGGGCGGACGCGCAGGCCGTACATGGGGTTCCGCGTGCGGGGCATAGGCAGGATCGAGTCCACCGACTTCCATGACTGGTCGGAGATGGAGGAGGTGTACAGGGCCGAGGCTTCCGAGTGGCGGTTCAGCCCGCCTGAGGAGTGTGCCGAGCGCCTGGGCGGATACGTCGACGTCTACACGAACGCGGCCTGCAAGTACCCGTTCGCCGAGGATGTCTATCTGATGCTGCCCAGCTTCCTCTACCACTGGAAGTGCGTCGAGGTTGTCCAGGCCGAGGGAGACGAGGCCGGCGACATGCACGTCAACTTCCCGGACACCTCGGACGTGCGGCTGCTGACGAGCCGCGACGGCATATCCTGGGACCAGGCCCCAGGCCGGAGGCCATTCCTGAGGGTCGGACTGAAGGGTGGGGCCAGGTCGCGCCAGCTATACACGGCCCCCGGTTTCGTGAGGGTGGGGGACGCGCTCTGGAACTACTGCTCGGGCTCGAACCGGAACCACTCGCACCAGTTCGACGAGGAGTCCGAGGAGATCAAGTACGGCATCTACGTGAACGAGTCGCGGCTGGATGGCTTCATCTCGGCCGACACGCCATACGAGGGCGGATGGCTGGTCACGCCGCCGATCGTGTTCGACGGGAGCACGCTGGAGCTCAATGTCGACACGAGTGCAGGAGGCACGGCGTCAGTCGAGATCCAGACGCCGGATGGCTCGCCTATAGATGGATTCTCCAGGGATGACTGCGACACCATCAACGGCAACTCGGTTCGAATGCCAGTGACGTATGGCGGCAGCGCCGACGTGAGCGAGCTTGCGGGCAGGGCCGTCCGCCTCAGGATCGAGACCTACGACGCGAAGCTGTACGCCTTCCAGTTCAAGTAGCCGGTCAATTGGTCCGGAGGTCAGGGCGGCGGCCCAACCGGTGTTCATGGGCGCAGCCGGGGATGGATACCGGCTTCCGCCGGTATGACGGGAGTGATGGTCCCAGTAGTGGCGGATCAGCCGCCCGGAATGTAGAGGCTGCGGTCCTCGACGGGCAGGGTAACTCTTGCGCCGCCCTGCAGGTGAGAGTGGGCGATACCGAACTGGGTCTCGACCGCCTGCATCGTAACGTCGATGTTGCCGGTGGTCCGCTCGCCGGTCTCCAGCTCGTTGATGATGTTGCGGATGGTCGCAACCGTCGGGCTGTCGCCGGTGGGGATGATCTCCGTCTCCTCGACGGACGAGGCTCCCTTGCCGGAGCGCCGTATCTTGAAGAACGAGCCGTTCTCCCAGGAGTAAGCCTTGCCCTCAGTGCCGTACACCTCGATGTCCAGGCTGCCTATGGGCAGGTACGTGGCCTCGACGCCGCCCTCATAGCCCACGCGGAAGTGGCCGACCATAGGGTCAGCGATCTCCTCGCCCGGCGGAGGAACGAAGCTGTGGCTGGCCTCGTCGTAGTCCGGGTATGACCGCGGGCGCGTGGCGGACTGGCCGCTCTCCAGCAGATCGCCCTTCTGGACGAGGGTGCCCTCGACCCAGAGCGGCGCCGGGTCCCCGATCTGCATCTGTACGAGGTCGATCGTGTGCGGGTGGTGCTTGATGATGTCGGTGTACGTGGGCATGACGACGAACCGGGGCTCGCCGATAGCGCCGTCCGCGATCGCTGCGGCCATGCGGACGAACCCGTCGTGGTGGCGCCGCATGGAACCCCAGTTGAAGGCGACGCCGTTGGACTTGACGGCGTCGCGGATGTTGTCGGCTTCCGCAAGGGAGGCGCAGAGGCCCTTCTCGGAATAGATGCCCTTCACGCCGTGCTCGGCGGCAAAGATGATGGGAGCGGCCCGGTGGACTGAGGCCGTGGTCACGCTGACGATGTCGGGCTGCTCCTTCTCGATCATCTCTCGGTAGTCGAGGTATATGTTGCTTACCCCGAAGCGCTTGCTGAACCGAGCCAGCCGCTCCTCGCCCCTGTTGGCGACGGCCACCACCTCGGTCTCATCGATGGAGGCGTAGGAGCTGAAGTGACCGTATGGGCTGGAGTATGCGTTGCTGGGAATTTCGTCTTCGATCAGGCCGCCCATTCGACCCGTACCGATAATCGCGACCTTGTACTTGGCTGCCATGTGATTGGCTCTCCTTGAGCTGGGTTGGCAGCACTCTAGCAGACGGCTCCGCTGGGGTGCAAACCCGACCAGCCAACCCTTTGAAGGGGCCATTCATGATGGTATGGTGTATTCGGTGCACAGTCAGCAGCTGCGAATAGGACGGTACCCAACATGCATTTGGATGGGGACACTCATATGCTGGACCCACGCAAGGCAACCGATGAGGATAATCACACCGTAACCACGGAGGACCTGGGCTTCGCCGGAGTTGGACGTTCTGCGCAGCGAGCCTTGAGCCCGGTTTCGGAACGGCATGACGAGGCTTTGGCGGAGGCGGTCGCTCACCGGTTACAACCCTCAAGACCCAAACATGGAGTGAGACAATGATCTACGAGATCAGGACGTACAACATCAAGCCGGCGATGGTGCCAGACTACCAAGCGCGGTTTGCCGAGAAGCTGGAGGGCAGGTTGGACTTCTCGCCGCTGGCGGCGCATCTCTACACGGAGATCGGGCCTATCAACCAGGTCGTAGCCATCTGGCCCTATGGCAGCATCGATGAGCGGAGGCGAATCAGGGCCGAGGCCGAGAACGCCGGCGTGTGGCCGCCGGACACCGGCGACCTGGTCGTGTCCATGGTGTCTGACCTGTATACTCCCGCGCCATTCATGCGTCCGCTGAGTCCGCAGAGCTCCGGGCCTCTCTATGAGCTGCGCACCTACACCTACCCGCCCGAGGACATCCCAGAGATCCTTCGCGCCTGGGGTGACAGGATCGAAGCCAGGGAAGGCTTGTCTCCGCTGATCGGCTGCTGGTACAGGGAGTCGGGAGGGACAGGGAACTTTGCCCACATGTGGGCGTACGAGACGTTCGAGCAGCGACTGCGTGTCCGGCAGGAGGCCCGGGAGAGGGACATCTGGCCGCCGCCGACCACGGCGAGGCTGGTGACACAGGACTCGAAGATACTGCTGCCGGCGTCGTTCTCCCCCCTGCAGTAGAATGCACGAACCTCCGCCTGAGAGCTTGGGCCGGTGTTGAGGTTCGGAATCCCGATACGGGTAGCCCCCGGCCTGGACCAGCTCAAGGCCGTCGCGTCGCGAGTCACTGTCGTCACTGCGGGCGAGAGCGCCCTGGTCATTGACGCGGGAGCCAAGGGAAGCACCGCCATAGTGTTGTGGGGGCTCGAAGCGCTGGGAGTCAGGCCGGAGCAGGTGACGGTCATAGCGATCACGCATCATCATCCTGATCATACTGGGGGACTCCCAAGGCTCTCCCAGGCGACGGGCGCCAGGATCGTAGCCCACCGGCTGGATGCGGGGGTCATCGCCGGCATCGAGCCGAGGCCCGACCCGTACCAGAACGAGTTCGTTGCAGGAGTGACGCGGCCCATCGTGAGGGCCCTGTACGGCGAAGGCGTCGAGGTAGATGCGCCCCTGGAGGATGGCGACGTGCTGCCGTTCGCGGAGGAGGTGCAGGCGGTCCATACGCCGGGGCACACGCCCGGCAGCACCTGCTACTACATACCGTCGATGGGCGCCGTCGTCGTGGGGGATGCTATGCAGCGCCGATTCGGCAGGTTGGGTCCTGCCGCTGAGAAGGTCACGGCGGACAACCGGATGGCCCGCGAGTCGCTGGCGAGGCTGCTTCCCCTGGACTTCCACACGATATGCTTCAGCCACTACCCGCCGCTCACCGAGAACGCACACAGGGAGCTGGAGCTCCTGGTCGAGAGGATGGCCGCCGCCGAATTGCGTTGAGCTAACCGCCCATGGCGGCGATGCGGCGGACCACCCACGTGATGTACGTCTTGCGCGTCATGCCGCGTCTTCGGGCTTCGCTGTCGATGAACTCGGCGACATCCTCTTCCAGAGTCAAGCCGGCCCGGACGCTCCTGCCTGACGGTCGAATCAGTGGAATTGACACCAACTGGTTCCCCGCCGGAGTTTCGACGTGCTGGAAAGGACTGGGGGTTGCGAGCTCTTCACCGTCTCTCTCAGTCTCGACGGCGTAGTCCCGAAGCGCGGCCTCCGCATTGACGAGGGCCTCGTCTACAGTGTCGCCCATCGCACCGACTCCGGGAATGTCCGGAAAGACCACACCGTAGGCCCCATCGTTACCGTCTATCAGTGCTGGATATCGGATCACGGTATCCTCCTACTCTGCCCATCCCGCCTTCTTCGCTATCGTGCTGGCCATCCCGGTGGACAATACTCGGTGGCGGGGCAAGGTGACGATGCCCCTGATAGTTGGATGTCTGTATATGTCGTGGCTCGAACCGTGTCTGTCCAGATACCAGCCATCCCGCTCAAGTCTCCGTTTTACCCGCCCCCTGCTTGTCTCCATCGCGTGTAAATATTAGCACGCACGGCTTGAGATGGCACACATGAATCCGCCGGACCCTTCCTGCATGGGCCCCTGCGGCCCGCGACGCAAGACGATCCAGATCTTGACGGTTCCTATGACGCACTTCTGCTATTATCCGCAACCACTGCGCTTTATTGGTCGGGAGGCCTGAATGACGAAGGACGGTTCGGTAGAGGCGACGCTTGTCGAGTTCTTGAGGGAGCGCGCAGAGCAATTCGGCGACCGGGATGCGCTGCTCTTCAGGCCCGGGTTCCGGTACCAGCGCTGGTCATACGCCGACATTTGGGAAGGCGCGGGGCGCATCGCGGCGCTGCTTCAGTCGCGCGGCCTGTCGAAGGGCGACCGCGCCATCATCTGGGGGCCGAACTGTCCGCAGTGGGTGTTGGCAATGTTCGGCTGCCTGCGCGCCGGAGTAATCGTTGTGCCGATCGATCTGCGGAGTCCACGCGAGTTCGTAGAGAACGTGACGTCACGGGTGGACGCAAAGCTATCGTTCGTCTCGCGAGTAACGCCCAGCTACCACAGTGAGCTGGGCATCCCGGAGATCGACTTCGAGGAGCTTGAGGCGCTTTCGGAGGAGATGGCCGCTCCGCCCCCGGTCGACATAGGGCCCGACGACCTTGCCGAGGTGATGTTCACGTCCGGGACGACGGGAGACCCGAAGGGCGTCATGCTCACGCACCGGAACATCACCGCGAACATAGAGTCGGTCGTCCAGGTCGCCCCGGGCAAGGCGTCCGACCGCATGATGTCGATCCTGCCGCTGAGCCACATGCTGGAGCAGATGGGCGGTCTGCTGGTGCCTATGAACGCGGGGGCAAACGTTGCGTACCCGACGGCGCGGCAGGCGACCGTGCTCTTCAGGACCATGAAGGAGCGCCGCGTCACGATGATGGTCCTCGTTCCGCAGCTGCTGGACCTGTTCATGAAAGGCATCGAGCGGGAGGTCCGGAGGCAGGGGAAGGAGGCGCTCTGGGCCAAGCTGATGAAGGTCGCGGCGCTTGCGCCGTTCCCCGTGCGCCGGGTCATGTTCAGCCAGGTGCACAAGAAGCTCGGGGGCAAGCTCTCCTTCATCTTTGCCGGAGGGGCGCCCCTCGACCCCAACCTGGGAGCGAAGTGGAACCTGCTCGGCGTCGACGTGGTGCAGGGCTACGGGGCGACCGAGACTTCACCCGTGATCACGTGCCACTACCAGTCCAGGCCCCGCTACGACTCGCCGGGACCGCCGGTGCCGGGCGTCGATGTGAAGATTGCGAACGACGGCGAGGTCCTCGTTCGCGGCGAGAACGTCACGCAGGGCTACTGGAACGCGCCCGAGGCTACCGCGTCCTCATTCGAGGATGGCTGGTACAAGACGGGCGACCAGGGCGAGTTCGACGCCGAAGGCTACCTGCACCTGAAGGGGCGAAAGAAGGACATGATAGTCCTCAGCAGCGGCCTGAACGTCTACCCGGAGGACATCGAGGCCATGCTGGTCAAGCACGATGCGGTCGAAGATGCCGCGGTCGTCGGTCTGCCGCGCCCGTCGGGCCCGGAGGTCCATGCCGCGTTGATCATCCCTGACGCCGCGCAGGCCCCCGACGCGGTTGCCTGGGCCAACGGACTTCTTGCCGAGCACCAGCGGGTGCGGGGATTCACGGTCTGGCCGGACGAGGACTTCCCACGCACCCACACGCTCAAGGTCAAGAAGGTACTGCTTACCGACATGCTGCTCAGCGATGACGGAGGGAAGTCCGACTCGCAGGCGCGCCAGCCAGCGGCGCAGGAGGGGCCGTCGTTGAAGGGTGTGATCGCCGAGATCGCCGAGGTGCCGGTCGCCCAGGTTGCCGACGAGAAGACGCTCGATGGGGACCTGGACATGGACTCACTGAAGCGGGTCGAGCTCCTGTCCGCAATCGAGGAGGAGCTGGGCGTATACCTGGAAGAGTCTGCAATGGAGCAGGGCACCACCGTCGCCGCCTTGGCAAGGATGGTGGACGAGGGCTCCCGGACGCCCGAGGAGAAGAAGTTCGTGCGGTGGGGGATGAGCTGGTGGTGCAGGCCGCTCCGGGGCGCGATCCAGCGTGTCGTGATATTCCCGACCCTCAGGCTGCTGTACGGCTTCAGAGTCGTGGGAGCGTCGCAGTTGGAGGGACTTGAGGGTCCCGTGCTGTTTGCGGCGAACCACTGCCTGCGGCTCGACAACGGTCTGCTCATCAAGGCCATGCCGCTGCGCCATCGCAGACGGCTTGCCATCGCTGCCTGGGAAGAGTTGTGGGAGAATCCCGCGTATCGCATTACCCACCCGCTCATTGGCAACGGCTTTCCCTTCTCGAAGGAGGGGGCGGTGCGGGCGAGCCTGGAGAACATGGGCCGCATCCTCGACGACGGGTGGTCGGTGCTCATCTATCCCGAGGGCGAGCTGACGGTCGGCGGCCCCATGCAGCCCTTCAGGGGGGGCACGGGCCTGGTGGCCCTTGAGTCGGGCATACCCGTCGTGCCCATAAAGCTGGAGGTCTTGAAGATCGGCTCGCCCACGGGCTTCCCGATGTTCAGCAGAGGAAGCGTGGAGGTCCGTTTCGGCTCGCCCATCACCTTCGAGCGCGGCACGACCTACGAAGAGGCTACGGCAATCCTCGAGGGGGCAGTCAGGGCGCTGTAGCCAATCAGGACTGGCCCGGGATCGCTGTGTTCAGTTAGCTGCCAACTTGCTGCGATACTGGATCCTGCTCTTGACCAAGACTGCTCCTGCCCCGGCTAGGGTGACGATGGCCCCGGCCGGGTCGCCGTGAAGCCACCAGCCTATGGGGGAGGCCAGCAGAAAGAACAACAGGCCCGAGTAGCCGGCGTTCTTCGAGAACTTCAGGAAGATCAGTGTGATGGGCGCGGCTGCGAGCGCGCCGAGTGGGATGAGCCCCGCGCCGGCTCCCATTGCGACCACCATGCCTGTGCCGCCTCGGAACCCCCAGAACACCGGCAGGAAGTGCCCGGCGAGCACTCCAGCGGTCCCGGCGACGCCGGCCCAGGCGGACAGGTCGAGCAGAAGCGCGGGCAAGGTCGCGGCCAGGCCCTTGGCAAGATCGAGCGCCATGACGGCGGCCGCGTACCTCGGCCCCATTTCACGGAATATGTTGGCCGCCCCGGGGTTGCCGGTGCCCGTGTCCCTAATGGGAAAACCGGCCAGACGAGCCACGATGTCGCCGAAGGACACGGAGCCCAGAAGATAGGCCGCACATGCCCATAGGACGTACACCAGGGGCGTGTCCATCTCTCCTCCTAGCAGCGAACGTGCGGGATTGTACTTGCATAAATACGAGACCGTCCACAGACGAGCTAGGGCGATTCAGCGAGTCGTCCCTACGCACCCCGCAGTGTGGGGTCGGCAGGCGGGCCCGTCGCGCTATACAATGTCGCGCATGTACCGCAAGTTGCCAGGAGGACTGCGATGACGGTCGAAGCCGTCCTGTTCGACGCGGATGGTGTCCTCCAGCACCAGGATGTGACGCTGCACTCCCTGCTTACCGGCGTTCTCTCGATGTCGCCTGAAGAAGCCGAGTCGCGTTACCACGAAGTCTGGGAGGCGGAGAGTCCGATCTTGACTGGCAAGGGCAACTTCGAGGAGACGATGTCCGGTCTGCTGGTGAAGTGGGGCAAGCCGGACCATACAGATGCTTTCGTCCAGGCCTCCAAGGAGATACAGACGGACGAGGCCGTCGCGAGCATCGTCCGGGATCTGCGCAGCGAAGGGGTCGTGTGCTGTCTCGCCTCGAACCAGATGCGCTACAGGGCGCGCTACATGTCCGAGGACCTCGGCTACCGCAGGCTGTTCGATAGGGAGTTCTACTCGTGCGAGATAGGGCACAAGAAGCCCGAAGCGGCATACTTCCTGGCGATACTGGCGGACTTGGAGCTGACGCCCGAGCGAGTGCTATTCATCGACGACAACGAGGCCAACATTGCCGCAGCCGTCGATCTGGGCATCAACGCGGCAGTATTCCAGCCTGGGCCGGATGTCGAATCGGGCTGTCTGATGCGCTCTATCCTTTCCGAACACGGCCTGGAGGTGGACGAGCAGCCATGAAGGTACGAGTCGGAGTCGTAGGCGTGGGACACCGCGGCATCCAGATCGCGAGATCTGCAGCCGCCCTGGACGACGTGACCGTTGCAGCCCTGGCGGACCTCGATGAAGGACGCCTGAATGACGCCGCCAACGAGTTCGGCGTGGACAGGACCTTCACCCTGCTCAGCCAGATGATGGAGAACGTCGACCTCGACGCAGTGTTGGTGCTGACGCCCGACCTTGCCCACCGGGACCAGGCCATAGCAGCCCTCGAGGCCGGGAAGCACGTACTCGTCGAGAAGCCTCCCGCCTACACAGTGGAGGACACACAGGCGATGGCCGACGCGGCGGACCGGTCGGGCAGACACCTGATGGTCGCCTGGAACCGGACGTTCGGGCTCACCAGGGCGAAGGAGGTCTTCGGAGCCGACGGGCCCGAGGTGGTGATGGCTGACTTTGTAAGGCCCGGCCCGACATACCTGGCCCTGGTCCGGATACACGTCGTCAACCCGCTCCACTTCATGTGCGGCATCCCGTCCGAGATCGCGGCACAGGGCGAAATGCACGACGAGACCCAGGAGGGCAACCTGCTGGCGAGCATGCGCTTTGAGGGTGGGGCGCTTGGCCAGATGACGGCCAGCCACGGCACCGGCGGGCACAGTGAGCGTTTCACGGCGTATGGCGGCGGCTGGTCGGTATTCATCGATCAGACGGGCAGGGGCAATGGCCGAATAGTGCGGAATGGGGAGGTCGTCGAGGAGCTGCCGGCAGTGGACACCGTCGCCGCACAGATGCGCCACTTCATCGACTGCGTCAAGACGGACACCCAGCCGCTCAATTCAGGGCAGGACGCCGTCGAAGTCATGAAGATGACCTATGGCATCATGGATGCTGCGGGGTTCGGAGTGCCTCCACCTCCCGGCGACACTCGCGGGTGGCTCCTCTGGTGCGGGTGCAGCGCGAAGGTCGTGCCCGGCGAGGCTTCGTGCCAGGACTGCGGCGCGGCATGGGGCGGCTGGTCCCTCACGACTGAAGAAGTGATGCGGGTCTGATGGAGGGGCGAGGATGAGCTGGGGCCGACGGCTACTCAGGTTCGCACGCGGCACACTGATTGCGCTGGCCGCGGTCGTGCTTGTCCTCGCGCTCCTGGTCCTGGTGACGCCGCAGGGCAGGGCGGCCTTCCGCGCGGCAATGTTCATACCCGAGGTGCTCCCCGATCTCCCGGTCAAGCCCCAGTCCTGGTTCTCGCGGGAGCCGGTGCAGGAAGAGGTCGCGTTCGAGACGGCGTCGGGGCCCGGCGTCGCGGACATCTACAGGCCCGGAGGCGACGGGAAGCACGGCGCGGTGGTCTTTTTCCAGGGAGTCGTTCCGGGTGGGCGATACGATCCCAGGATCGTCGCGCTTGGCAAGGGACTGGCGCGGTCGGGCATGGTGGTCATGATCCCGTGGTCGGAGACACAGGAGACCCACCGCATCGCCGTGGACGACGTCGACGTGCTGGTGCGAGCCTTCCAACATCTCCAGTCGCTCGACTACGTCGACCCGGACCGCGTTGGGATGGGCGGCATATGCGTGGGCGCGTCACTGGCAATGGTGGCCGCCCAGGACGAGCGCATACGGAGCGACGTGAGCTTCGTCAATTCATTTGCGGGGTACTACGACGCCGAGGAGTTCGCGAAGGCCATCGGGAGCAGGAGCCGCTTCGACGTGGGCTACTCGTCGCCCTGGGAACCCGATAAGCTCACCTACGGCGTATTTCGCGACCACCTGATAGAGGGGGTCGTGTCCGATGACGACCGCAGGCTGCTTACCCGGCTATACGTCGAAGGGAAGTCGCCTGGGGGAGACCTGGAGCAGATGGCACCAGACGCGCTGGCCGTCCGCAGGCTGCTGGATGGGGTGCCCTACGATGAGGTCGACCTGGTCGTCGCGGAGCTCTCTCCCGCGACCGCGGCCTTCTTCCAGGCCATCTCGCCCAGCGCCGGCATCGAGAACCTGGAGGCGCGGGTGCTGATCATGCACGACACCGCCGACAGGCTGGTGCCATCCGAGGAGTCGAGGAGGCTCGCCGCCGTGCTGGACGAGGAGAACGTGTACCACACGGAGTTCTCGTTCTTCCAGCGCCAGATCCAGGTCCACGTGGGCGACGCCGGCGAGGTCGGGCTCCTGGACTATGTGCGTGAAGCCGCCAAGCTGTACATGCACATGTACAACATCATGCGCATCGTCGATTGACCGCCCTCCGAAACTGCCGCTACACTCGGCGGCGATGAGCGTATCCCTCGGCCCATCACGGCGCATACTCGCGAGCGCGCATTACAAGTGGCTGGCGTACTGCGCCATAGCGACGGGGATATTCCTGACCGTGATGGACCAGTCCGGGGTGAACCTGGCCATCCCCCGTATCGCCGAGCGATTCGTCCTGGACATCCCCACTGCCCAGTGGATCGTGCTGGGCTATATCCTCAGCACCAGCGCGCTCCTCCTGCCCATGGGCCGGGTCTCGGATATGCTTGGGCGGGAGCGCGTCTTCATGTCGGGGCTGATCGGGTTCATCGTCCTGGGAGCGCTGGGAGGCGCTTCCCAGAGCTTCCAGGCGCTCATCGTCGCCAAGGTGCTGCAGGGAGTAGCCGCCGCCGCCATCCAGGCGAATGGGATAGCGATGATCATGGATGTCTTCCCCAGGTCGGATCGCGGCCAGGCCATCGGCATGTACATGACTATCATTGGCACCGGGTCGGTGACAGGGCCAATCATCGGGGGGCTGCTGGTCAGCGCCTTCGGCTGGCGGGCGGTATTCTTTGCGGGCGTCCCGGTGGGCCTACTGGCGTTCATCGCGGCGGCGCTGGTGCTGCAGCGCCCCAGCCCGACTCGGAGCGCCTGGTCCTGGAGAAGCTCCTTCGACTGGACGGGTGCGGTGCTTTCCTCGGCCGCGCTGGTGTCCTTCCTGCTGGCCATGACCAGCGCCTACAGGCTCGGATGGTCGTCGCCGCAGGTAGTGTTGGGCCTCATCTTTGCCGTCGTGACGATCGCCTCGTTCGTCTTCTGGGAAGGTCGGACTAGTCAGCCGATGCTCGACCTGGGGCTGTTCCGCACGGCCCTGTTCTCCATAGGCGTCTCAGCGCGGTCGCTGTCGTTCCTGGCGAGCTCGTCAGTATTCTTCCTCATGCCCTTCTACCTCATCCAGGTACTGGACTACTCGGCTAGGGACGCCGGGCTGATGATGCTCCCGGGCTCCGTGCTGATGGCGATAATGGGACCAATCAGCGGGAGGCTGTCAGACCGCATCGGCACGCGATGGCTGGCCGCCGCGGGCATGGCCCTGGCTGCCTCGGCGATGCTCGTGTTCTCCAGACTGGGGGTGGACTCGTCGGCCGTACACGTGATGATCGGCATGGCGCTGTCGGGCGCGGGCATGGGCACATTCTCGTCGACGAACACGAGCGCCATCACGACCGGCCTTGGGCGGGAGAGGTACGGCATAGTCTCCGCGCTCCTGAACGTCACCCGAACGGCGTCAAACGTGACCGGGATCGCCATCGCGACGACCATAGTAGCGTTCACCATGGCATCGTTGGGATATGAGCCGAGCCTTGCGGCGGTGTCGGAGAGCGGCAGTCAGGGCCTCCGCGAGGCCTTCGTGGCGGGCATACATAGGGTGTACCTGGTTGCGGCAGCCCTCACGGTAACGGCGATGGTGCTGTCAGTAGTTCGAGGTGAGTCGAAGGGTAGGGATGATTAGGCAGGGTGCCCTAAGCCCACCCTCACTGGTCTAGCACTGCCCTTCGACAGGCTCAGGACGAGCGATCCGCGTATCTGAGGCTGGCCCTAGTGCCATCACGACAAGGCCAGCCTCGTGGCCGGGACCGTGGCAGTCGTTGTACCTGGTCAGGAGGTGCTCCTTGCAGGCAAGGACCCTGTCCGCGACGGCCTCGTGGGCGGCTGTGAACCGCCGGCCGATCTCACTCTCGAGGCTCCACTCCGCGTCCACGACGCATTCGACGCCAGCCTGACCTGCGGCTGCCAGATACTGCCTCCTGAGTCTTTCGAGGGCCCTGTCACTCCTGTAGACGAGAGGCGCGACCATGAATCCATTGGTGATGCAGAGGCCCAGCTCGTTGTCGAAGACCTGCACCAGGTCGACGTCGGGTATCCAGCCCTCCATGGCGAAGTAGAGGTCCTCGGGGATGTCCTGCGGTACCCTGTGGTAGTAGAAGTCCTCCGGGCTCAGGGCCATCCTGACGTGCAGGGCCTGCTTGTTCTCGTAGCCGAGCAGGCGCTCCGCCGCCTCGTTCCGCTCGAATACGAAGGGGATGTTCCCGTTCGTGGCATCGACAAGAGCCGCCTCGCCGTCGATGTTGAAGAGCAGGGCGGCGTGCTGCCAGTAGCGCATGTGCCGCCTGGTAAACCTGAAGTCGAAGGTCGTCAGCATCTCGCGGAGCTGCGCTTCAGGGACCGGGCCGGGCACGTCCGGGCCCGCGATGAGGTACTCGGACTCGATGCCGTAGCGATCGGTGACGAACTTCAGCGCCTGTACCTTCTCCGAACAGATGCCGCCCGCGCCATCCATGATGTTCCGCACGGTCTCGTCGCCCGTCTTGTAAACGAGCTTGCGGCCCATGAACCGGGAGTAGTTCTCGAAGTCGCTGGTCCAGATCCTGCGGGCGACGGCCTCGACCAACTTCAGCTTGCTGCCAGGCGAGTTCAGCTGCAGGACGTCGTCTGCCCCGGCTGGGCCATATTGGGCCTCCAGGCAGCCTGACACGAAAGCGCCGTGCTGGTTGGGATAGAGGTCCCAGCGCCTTCGGTGGAAGCCGCGCCAGTTACGGTCGTAGCCGACGCTCTCCCGGTCGATTTCGATGTCGAACAGGAGAACATCTCGCCCTTCGGACTCCAGACTGACGCCGTGCGGGACCTCGTCTGGCTCAAGCAGCCTTTCGTCCTGACGGAGCACCAGCCCGGGGTACATATCTCCGAGAGTGCCGTCGTCGGAGCAACGGTATACGTAGTCCTGAGTGGCGTGGAGGGCATCGACGGACTCATCCGTGATGCGCCGCTGGGCAAGCAGGGCTGCTACGTCGGCGTGCTTCACGTACCGGTCGAGCATTTCGCCGACCGCGAGCCCGCTCTCCCCAGGCTCCATGCGAACGGCCATGTGCCGACCGGTCACGAGGTCGGTGATGCGGAGCAGGGTGTTCTCGACCGTCACTCCGGCGGATGCCGGAGTCGAGTCCCCGGTCGGGGGGTGGGGCGCCGTCCCGGCCATCTGCTACCTGGCGGGGCCCCGCTCCATCGAGTAGGGCTGCCAGCGGCGCAGATCTGTCCTCTCCAGCACGGTCGGGTTCACGCACGCCATGGGCCAACGGCCTGAAAGCACGAGGGCGATCTCCTCTGCGACGCGCCGCCGCCTACGGGGGTCGAACCTGGCCGATGCCGATGCGACGTGCGGGCTGATGGTGACGTTCTCCATGTGGAGCAGCGGGTTCTCCGGGTCGGGCGGCTCCTGCTCGAGCACGTCGAGCCCGGCCGCGTCGATCCACCCCTCCTCGAGGGCGCGGATCAGTGCGGCCTCGTCGACGGTGGAGCCGCGCCCGTTGTTTATGAAGAGCGAGTGCGGCTTCATCAGCCGGAAGTGCTCCTCGCCCAGCATCTTCTCGGTCTGCGGGGTGCCGGGAGCGTGCATCGAGACGATGTCCGAGCGCTGAAGCAGCTCGGTGAGCCCGACCGGCTCGACGCCGTAGTCGGACATCACCAGCTCTTCGACGTAGGGATCGTAGGCGAGTATCTGGAATCCAAAAGGCGCGGCCCTCTTCGCCACTGCACGGGCCACGTGGCCGAACGAAATCAGCCCCAGAGTCTGGCCGATCAGCCGCGGGAACCTGTACAGGTAGGGCCTGCCCTCCGACCACCGGCCGTCGCGCGACATGTTGTCCATCAGCGTGATGCGCCTGTAGGTGGCCAGCATCAGCGCCAGGGTGTGGTCGGCGACCTCCTCGATGAAGGTGTCCGGTACGTTGGTGACAGGGATGCCCCTTCTCGTGGCGGCTTCCACGTCGACGCTGTCGGTGCCTACGCTCCCAACGGCGATGACCCTGCAGGCCTCCAGCCCGGCTATGACCTCGCTGGTGAGGTTGCGCCCGGCGATGATGGCATCGGCATCCTTGGCCTGCGCTATGTACTCGTCGTTGGAACTGGCGTCCACCACGACGATCTCAGCGCCGATGGGCCGCAGCGTCTCCATCTCCAGCTCGTAAGTCGATGTCCAGGCGCTGCCGGGCAACGCGGAAGCGACAACTTTGAAATCTGCCAAGACTCTACCCCCTCGAATCGGTAATCACAGCGCGGGATAGGATATGGGAAGCCGTCTTTGTGTGTCCAGTTCGGTGAGAGAGGGCTGGGCCCCTCTCGCCCCTAGTCTCCGATTCTGTTGGGGTCCTTGCCGGGCCCCAGCTCGGATTGCGATTCCCGCTCAGGGAGTACCAGGGCGAAACCGGCCAGAGCGATACAGGCGATGACGCTGATCGCAGCCATCAAGCCGCCTGCTATGTCCGCCAGGGGAATGCCGAAAATGAGGAACGCGGTAACGAAGCCGAGGACAACAGCGATACGCCCGTTCGATGGTGCCGCGAACCGGAGTCGTGAGGGGGCGCCCTGCAGAGACTCGCGCACCCTTGCCTCTACCCTGGCATCGATGGCGTCCTGCACGCGGACCATGAATGACTCGATGATTTCGTCCTCGAACTCCTTGCCCAGCTCCTGCCGGGCCAGCAATGCCACTTTGGCCTCATCGTCAACGTCAGACAAGGGCTTCGACACCTGTGCTCTTGCTTCGGTCGATGGCATAAGGCCCCCTCTGGAGGACGAAATACACAGTCATGTAATGTCGCTAGCATAGAAGCACATGCGTCCTTCGTCAACCCACGAGCGCTGTTTCCATCCGGCAACCGTGACGCCCTTAGGAGCGCTGTGATAGGCTTTCGCCCGACGCTACGAATACACTGGAAAGCTGGTGATGACCACTACTCGCAGCCTGGAACGAGTGCCCATCGAAGACGTGCGAGCCGCGCAGGGGCGGATCGCGGACGTGACGCTGAGGGCGCCGCTGGTGCGCCTGAACCTCGACGACTCGGAGTCTCTCGGCAACGAGGTCTATCTCAAGCTCGAGAACCTCCAGCCGAGCGGGGCATTCAAGCTGCGGGGCGCGGTCAACGCAATTAGGCTTGCCGACGAGGCCCAGCTGGAGCGCGGAGTCTGGACGGCAAGCTCGGGCAACATGGCCCTGGCGGTCGCGTGGGCGGCGCGTTACTTCGGGCTCAAGTGCGTGTGCGTGGTGGCGGACGTCTCGCCCGACGCCAAGCTCGACGCCATTCGGGATCTCGGCGCGGACATCGTGAAGGTGCCGTGGCTGGAGGTGCTGGAGATTTGCCGCGTCCACCGGCGGGACGGGATGGAAGGCCTGTTCCTGCACCCATTCAGCGACCCGAAGGTCATGGCCGGCAACGCGACGGTGGGCCTGGAGATCGTCGAGGACCTGCCGGACGTGGACGCGGTGCTCGTGCCGTACGGGGGCGGCGGCTTCGCGGTCAGCGTGGCGTCGGCGGTCAAGGCTCTCAGGCCCGAAGCCCGCGTGTACGCCGCCGAGGTGGAGGCTGGTCCGGCCTTTGCGGCTTCCCTGGCGGCAGGTGAACCGACGGAAGTCGATCACCCCACTTCTTTCGTGAGCGGCATAGGCTCGCCCATCGTGTTCGAGGACGTGTGGCCGCTGGCGAGGGAGATGCTGGACGGCTCGGTCGTGTCTACGCTGGAAGAGACGGCCAGCGCAGTCAAGCTCGTGGCGCAGAGGGCACGGGTCGTGGCCGAGGGCGCCGGCGCGTCGTCGGTATCGGGCGCACTATCGGGTGGAGCGGGGGACGGCAAGATCGCGTGTGTCCTTTCAGGCGGGAACATCGACGCCGAGAAGCTCGCCGAGATCCTGCGCGGCGGCGTGCCCGGCCACTAGCAGAGCCTGTGCATTCACCCATTCGCCACGAGCCGGTATCGCCGGACGAAGCAGACGGAGCGCGGCGCCGCATCTCTGGCAGGGTTGTGCGCACGCCGCTCGTCCCGCTCAACTTGGACTCCGCCCCAGGGGAGGTGTTCCTGAAGCTCGAGAACCTACAGCCCGTAGGCTCTTTCAAACTCCGGGGAGTCACGAATGCGGTGCTGCAGATTCCCAAGGAAGATCTGGCGGACGGTGTGTGGACTGTGAGCGCGGGCAACACGGCCCAGGCGCTTGCATGGACGGCGAGGGATCTGGGCGTCCCGATGACCGCGGTGGTGCCTGAGAACGCCCCGGACACCAAGCTGGCGAACATCGAGCGGCTCGGTGGCAGCTATCTGAAGGCGCAGTTCGAGGACTTCGCGCGCGTATTCGCCACCCGCACTTACCCCGGCGCCAACGGCCGCTTCATTCACCCGTTCAGCGATCCGTCGGTCATGGCGGGCAACGCCACCATCGGGCTCGAAATACTGGAGGACCTACCGGATATGGACGCGGTCGTGGCCGCCTATGGTGGCGGGGGCCTGTGCTGCGGAATCGCTTCTGCCGTCAAGTCCGCAAGGCCGGACGCCAAGGTGTATGCGACAGAGGCGTCCACCTCAGCGCCCCTAGCGGCCGCTTTCGAGGCGGGCGAGCCGACGAGGATCGACTACTCGCTCAGCTTCGTGGACGCGATAGGCTCGCCGATTGTGCAGCCGGAGATGTTTGCCCTGGCACGGAGACTGCTGGATGGGTCGCTCGTGGTGGACCTGGCGCAGGCGGCAGAAGCCGTGCGCGTCCTCGCAAGCCGCAACCACGTGATCGCGGAGGGAGGAGGCGCGGTCCCGGTCGCGGCGGCGTTGGCAGGGATGGCGGGCGGCGGCAGGGTCGTGTGCGTGGTGTCGGGCGGCAACATCGACCCGGGCAGGCTGGCGACGATCCTCGATGGAGACGTGCCGTGACGGAATCCGACCTTGCGCTCAATGGCGGCCCAAGAGTCCGGGAGCGACCCTGGCCTGACCGCGTGCGGTTCGGGCGCGACGACAAGGCGGCGGTGGACGCGCTGTTCGACGAGAGCATCTCGACCGGCGAGCCCTTCAAGTACGACGGGCCCTCCGAGGAGGCTTTCTGCCGAGAGTTTGCGGACTTCATGGGTGGCGGGTTCGTCGATGGCGTGAGCTCCGGCTCGACCGCGTTGTACGTGGCACTGAAGGCGCTTGGCGTCGAGCCGTTCACGGAGGTAATCGTCGGCTGCCTGACCGATCCCGGCGGGATGATGCCCATACCCCTGTTGAACTGCATACCGATTGTCGCCGATGTTGCGCCCGGCAGACTGTCGCCCGGCCCCGAGCAGATCGAGGCGCTGGTGACGCCGTACACGAGCGCGATAGTGGTCGCCCACATCGCCGGGTATCCGGCGGACGTGAAGGCCATCGCCGAGGTGGCCAAGAGGCACGGCCTTCCCCTGATCGAGGACTGCGCCCAGTCTCACGGGGCCCAGTTGCACGGCAAGTACGTGGGCACGTTCGGCGACGTGGCGACGGTCTCCACGATGTGGGACAAGCACATGAACACGGGCGGGCAGGGCGGCGTCGTCTTCACGCAGAACGAGGAGCTGTACCAGCGGTCGCGGAGAGCGTCGGACAGGGGAAAGCCGTTCTTCCTGCCAGAAGGATCGACCAACGAATCCGCGTCACTGAACGTGAACCTCAATGACCTGGCGGGTGCCATAGGGCGCACCCAGGTGGTCAAGCTGCCGGGGCAGGTTACGCGACGCCGCCAGGTCGTGCGCTCGCTGGAGGCGGGGATCACGGACCTGGGGCTGGAGTCGGTCACGGTGCTTGAGGCCATACCCGGGGCGTCGCCGTCGTACTGGTGGCTGCCGGTCAGGGTCAACGTGGGGCGGCTGAAGTGCGACAGGGACACTTTCGTGCAGGCCCTCGCGGCCGAGGGTGTCCCGGCGAGCGAGATAGGGTGGGGACTCATGCCCCACAGGATGGAGTGGTTCGAGAAGCGGCGGGTGTTCGGGACGAGCCGGTATCCCTGGGCGTCCGCGGACTACCACGGAGACGGCGACCGCGAGTTCCCGTGCCCCAATGCGGAGGCGGTGATGAGGGACTACATCAGGCTGCCCGTACACGACAGCTGGGGCGAGGAAGAGATTGGGGACATGGTCACCGCGCTGTCCAAGGTGGAGCGTGCGTTCATTCGTTGAATGGCATTGCAGGGAAGTCGCAGGGATCGGCGGTGGGGGCCGATTGACCGCCGGTATTTCGG
Organism: Dehalococcoidia bacterium; assembly: GCA_965209165.1. Lineage (GTDB taxonomy): Bacteria > Chloroflexota > Dehalococcoidia > Lucifugimonadales > CAJWER01. The sequence goes on along the minus strand of CBDBQI010000003.1, from coordinate 57,847 downwards.
CGCTATAACCTACGCTGCGGACTCACCATTCAGGAGTTTGAGATGACGATAACCGAGGCGAACCTGGATCAGTTCGAGCAGGACGGCTACTTCGTGGGAGAGGGTATCCTGGACCCGGACGAGGACATCCAGCCCGTGATCGACGAGTACGACGAGCTGCTCGATCGCCTGGCCGGGCAGTGGCACGCCGACGGCACCCTGAGCAGTACCTACGAGGACATGCCGTTCGGGGAGCGCCTGAGCCACATCGCTCGTGAGACCGAGGGCTCCTACACGGGCTCGATCGACATCTCGCTGCCGCAGAAGAACATCGCCCACGACACCCCGATGCACCACGGCCCCGCCGTGTTCGAGCTCCTGAGGAATCCGAAGCTGCTGGACGCCGTCGAGCGGTTCATCGGCCCGGAGATCTTCTCGAACCCCGTGCAGCACGTCCGCATCAAGCCGCCTGAGAGCTTCCTTCCCGAGTCCGCCAGGATGGGGTCACTGTCGGGGCGCACCTTCTGGCACCAGGACCTGGGAGTGGTTACCGATGAGGCAGACGATTCGGACATCCTGACCGTCTGGCTGCCAATCACTGACGCGACCGAGGAAAATGGGTGCCTGGTCGTTGGGAAGCGCAGCCACCAGAGCGGCCTGGGTCTGCACTGCTATACGGGCGATCCCAAGAAGCAGGGAATCCCTGAGGACCACCTGGTCGGCGAGCGTGTGCCAGTCCCCATGAAGAAGGGGGACGTCCTGTTCATGGACAGGCTGACCATGCACGCGTCGCTGCCCAACGTCAGCGACGAGATCAGGTGGAGCTTCGACCTGCGTTACAACCGCACGGGCGACGCGACCGGCCGTTCGTGGTTTCCCGGGTTCGTGGCGCGCAGCCGCTCGAACCCGGAGTCGGAGCTGAGGGACGCGGGCGAGTGGGCGGAGTTGTGGCGCGAGGCGCGCGCCAAGCTCGCGGAGTCGGAGAATCCCGGATTCCAGCGCTGGGACCCCAACGATCCCCAGTGCGCGTAGTGTAGGGCGGAAGCCGCTAGAGGTTGTACTGGGGCTCGATGTAGTCGTCGACCTTATTGTAGATCTGGATGCGGGCGCGCTGGGTGTCCGCCACGATGATCCTCGAGCGGTGCGGGTCGAACTCCAGGCCCACCGGCAGGGCGAAGCGCCATTCCGGCTCCAGCGTGTAGACGCGTCGGCGTGCCTTGATGACGTCCGCGTTGGCGTCGACCATCATCTGCTGCCACATCGCCATCCGCTGCGCGTCGCCCCTTAGGCTCGTCACGAACTCTCCGTCGGGATCAAAGATCTGGACGCGGTTGTTGGCCCAGTCGCAGACGTAGACGTCGCCATCCGGGTCGACCGCGACATCCGATGGGCGGTTGAGTTCGCCGCGGCCTGAGCCGTAGCTGCCGAACGTCGCAAGGTAGCCGCCGTCGGGTGCGAACTTCTGGACGCGGTGGTTCTTGTGGTCGGCGACGTAGATGCTCCCGTCGGGGCCTACGGTGATCCCCCATGGTGAGTCGAGCTGTCCGTCTGCACTGCCGTACTCGCCCCACCCGGAAAGGTATGTGCCGTCTGCCGTGAACTTCTGGACTCGGTGAGCCGCGCCATCCACGACGTAGAAGTTGTCGTCCGAGTCCGAGGCGATACCCGACGGGCGGTTCAGCCCTCCCGGGCCTGCGCCCGCTTCGCCCCAGTGGCCTATGAGGTTGCCGTCGGCGTCATGCACGACGACCCGGTTCAGCCACTCGTCGGTGACGTACACGTTTGCCTTGCTGTCGAGTGCGATTCCGGTCGGCCAGATGAACTGCCCGTCGCCCTGGCCGTACTTGCCGAACTCCTTGATGAGCTCCTCGGTACCCCATTCGGGCCCGACGGTGTACTTGCCTACCTTGGAGGGGCTGCCCGTCCGGTCCCACGGTGCGTCGGGGATGATCTCGCTGGAGCGGGTGAGGAGGTACACGGTGTCGTCCGTCGACACGGCAACGCCGATGACCATTGCGAGGTCACGGCGCCCCGCCGCATAGGAGAAGTCGTAGACCCTGGAGCCGACTACCTGGGTGAGCATCGCGCTTTGCCTTTCCTAGCTTGCGGCCACCACGTCCAGCTTCTCGAACGTGCCGTTGACGATGGGGACCGGGTCCATGCGCATCCAGTCCTCCAGTATCGTCGTGTAGAGGCCCCGGAAGTCGTAGTTGGGTACGGGGTCGCCCTGCTCCAGGTCCTCGAGCCTTATCGAGGGGTACTCGCTGTACTGCCCGCCCTTGACGGGTTCGCCTATCAGGAAAGCCGCGCCGGCTGCGCCGTGGTCGGTGCCGGAGCCGTTGTCGTGGGTGCGGCGGCCGAACTCCGAGAAGAGCATCATGAGCACGTTGTCCGCGGCGTCGTGCTGCCTCAGATCGTCGAAGAAGTCGCGAATGGCGGCGGACAGCTCGTCCCACAGGGTGTCGAGCATGCCCTGCTGGTTCGAGTGGCTGTCGAAGCTGCCATGGTCGGCGTAGAAGATGCGCGTGCCCAGGCCGGCGAGGTGGATCTGCGCGATGCCCTTCAGCTTCCGCGCGATCGGCGTGTCGGCATACTCTACGGTGGACGAGTAGCGCTCGGGGGCCTGCTTGAGTATGTCCGCGCCCTTGAGGGCGTCCAGCCCCGTCTGCCCCAGGAAGTCCATCACGGCCCCGCTACCTATGGCGGGCGAGTAGAGGCGCTTGTACCGCTCGACGATGCGTTCCCGTTGCTCCCTGTCGGAGATGCCGGTCATTAGGCCGTAGCTGTCCAGGTCCTCCACACAGGCCACCGGGACGCCCGGAAGGGAGAGGGCGCGGAACATGCTGGGGCCCATGCTGACGGTGGTGACGACATTCTCCTTGTCGGGGTCCAGGTCGCGGGTCACGCGGCCCAGCCAGCCCTCGGTGCCGAGCTTGTCCGGCTCGCACGTGTGCCAGATGTCCATCGACCGGAAGTGGGATCGAGGCGAGTTGGCGTAGCCGATTCCGTGGATGATGGCGACCATGCCCTCGTTGTACAGGTCGCGGACAGGGGCCATCTTGGGGTGCAAGCCGACCTCATCATCCAGCCGAAGCACCCGGTCCTCGGAGATCGCTACGGTCGGCCGGTAGTCGTGATAGAGGGGGTTGGCGTAGGGGACTACAGTGTTCAGGTAGTCGTTGCCGCCGGTGAGCTGTACTACTACGAGCACAGGGTCCTTGTGGCCGTTCTTCATGGCTGGGCCTCCTCGTTGCGCCAAGCGGGCGGGGCTGGCAGAGCCTCCGCGATTATACCCCCATTAGTCGTCGGAGAACATGCCGAACAGGTTCAACAGGATGATGAAGATGTTCAGGGCGTTCAGGTACAGACCGATGCTGCCCATGACAGACACCTGGTTTGCCGCCAGCGTGTCGCCGGAAACTGCGGCCTGCTGCGCCAGCTCCTTCATCTGCTTCGTCTCCCAGACCGTCAGCGCCAGGAACAGGGGAAGCAGCGCCAGGTTGATCAGCAGGAACAGCATGCCCGACTGGATTAGCAAAACGTTCACCAGGCTAATGACGATCAGGCCGATCAGCCCTATGAACAGGATCGGGCCCCATCTCGACAGGTCCCGCTTCGTGGTTAGGCCGATGGCGCTCATGGCGACGAAGACGCCGGCGGTCAGCATGAATGCCATGCCAATCGTCTCGGTGGTGAATCTCAGGAGAATGGGCGAGAGGAACAGGCCCTCCATGCCGGTAAAGGCGAGGTAGAGCACCGTGCCCAGCGCCGTGTTCCCGCTTGAGACGACCTTTTGGGCTGCGATCAGCGTGCCGAACAGCACGCCGATTGCAAGGAGGTACCCGATTATCCCGAAGCTGAAGATCACCTCTCCCACGCCGGCCCTGTCGCCTATCCAGATCGCCGCTCCGGTCGTGACTATGCCGAGCGCGACAAGGCCGTACATGCGCGCCATGGCATCCGTGTAGATAGCGCTTACGCTGTCCCTGTCTGGGACCGAATACGCCTGGTATTGCATGCCCATGCTCAGTCTCCTCTCTGCCCTTGCAGCCGGGCGATGCTAGCTGACGAGCTCCGCGGTCACGCTGAATTCGACGTTGCCCTTGAGCGCGCCCGATATCGGGCAGCCGTCCTTGGCGGCCTCGGCCGCCGCCGCGAAGGTCTCAGCATCGATGCCTGGAACATCGCCCTTGACTGCCAGCGAGCTGGACGAGACTCTCCATCCGCCTTCTATCTGCTGGAAGGTGACCTCGGCGCTGGCCTCCAGTTTCTTCGGCGGAGTGCCGGCTCTTCCAAGCCCTGCGGAGAGGGCCATGCAGAAGCAGGAGGCGTGGGCCGATGCCAGGAGCTCCTCGGGGCTGGTGCGCCCTCCCGAGTCCTCGATTCTCGACGCCCACGAGACCAGCATCTCATTGAACGCGCCACTAGATACGGCGCTGACGACCCCGGTGCCGGAAATCAGGTCGCCGTCCCAGACCGCCTTCGCCCGTCGAACTGCATCGCTCATGAGTCCTCTCCTGGTTGCCTGTCTTGGCACAATCCTACCATAGGGCGGGTGTACGGTATGCTACCATCGGATGGTGGACCGCACACACATCCGCAACTTCTGCATCATCGCTCACATCGACCACGGCAAGTCGACGCTTGCCGACCGCCTGCTAGAGATCACCGGCGCCGTAGACGCACGGCAGATGGTCGAGCAGCACCTCGACTCGATGGAGCTGGAGCGGGAGCGCGGCATCACCATCAAGGCCCAGGCAGTCCGGCTCGACTACGAGGCGCGGTCGGGCGAACGCTATCAGCTAAACCTGATCGACACGCCGGGCCACGTCGACTTCTCATACGAGGTCTCACGCAGTCTGGCGGCGTGCGAGGGGGCGCTGCTGGTCGTGGACGCCACCCAGGGCATCCAGGCCCAGACCCTCGCCAACGTCTACTTGGCCATCGAGCACGACCTGGAGGTCATCCCGGTCATCAACAAGATCGACCTGGACGTGGCGGAACCGGAGCGGGTCGCCGATGAGGTGAAGCAGGCGTTCGGGTTCAGGGACGACGAGATACTGATGGCTTCGGCCAAGGACGGTATGGGCGTCGACGGGATACTGGAGGCGGTCGTCGAGCGGGTACCGCCCCCCGGCGGTGATGACGCCGAGCCGCTGCGAGCGCTGATCTTCGACTCCAAGTACGACCCCTACAAGGGCGTGGTGGCGTACGTCCGCGTCTTCGAGGGGACGGCCCCGGCCGGGTCGCGAATCAAGATCATGTCGAGCGGCGCGCAGAGCGACACCCTGGAAGTGGGCTGCTTCAAGCCGAACCCGACCAAGGTCGACGGCCTCAGGGCCGGGGAGGTGGGCTACATCGCGACCGGGCTGAAGACGGTCGGCGACGCGCCCGTTGGGGATACGCTGACCCTGGCGGAAGGCGGCGCGGACTCTTCTCTCGACACTTACAGGCCGCTCAAGCCCATGGTCTTCGCCGGGCTGTACCCGGCCGATGGGGAGGACTACCTGGAGCTGCGAGACGCCCTCGAGAAGCTGCGGCTGAACGACGCGGCTCTGTCCTTCGATCCCGAAAGCTCCCTGGCGCTCGGTTCGGGTTTCCGCTGCGGGTTCCTGGGACTGCTGCACATGGAAGTAGTGCAGGAGAGGCTGGAGCGCGAGTACGAGATTAGCCTGCTGGCGACGTCTCCCAGCGTGGCCTACCAGGTCATGACGACGGACGGCGATATACACGAGGTCGACAACCCTGCGAAGCTCCCGCCCGCCGACAGGATCGAAGAGGTCCAGGAGCCATGGGTGGACCTTACCGTGCTCACCCCCGCGAACTTCATTGGCACGATGATCGAGTTGGTGACGGACCGCCGGGGCGAGCTGAAGAAGACCGAGTACGTCCAGTACGGCGCCTCGGTGGACGGCGGGGCAGGGAATGGACGCAAGCCCGGCGTGTCCCAGACGCGGGTCATGCTCGAATTCGCCATGCCGCTGTCTGAGATGCTCGTGGACTTCTACGACCAGTTGAAGTCCAGGACGCAGGGGTACGCCTCGATGGACTATTCGCTGGGCGACTACCGGACCGAGAACCTCGTCAGGCTCGACATACTGGTCAACGGCGAGCCGGTCGACGCCCTGTCGGTGATCGTGCACCGGAACATGGTGCACCCCAGGGGCAAGGAGCTGGTGACACGGCTGAAGGATCTTATACCCAGACAGCTATTCGAGGTGCCGATCCAGGCGGCGGTGGGCAGCAAGGTGTTCGCCCGCGAAACAGTGCGGGCTCTGCGGAAGAACGTGCTCGCAAAGTGCTATGGCGGGGACGTCACGCGCAAGCGCAAGCTGCTGGAGCGCCAGGCTGAGGGCAAGAGGCGCATGAAGCGAGTGGGGCGTGTCGAGATTCCCCAGGAAGCCTTCCTGAGTATCCTGAAAGTGGACCACTAGGTAACGCAGATCGGTCTTAATGCCGAAACGGTATAGGTCTAGAGAGGTGATTCGGGTCTTGAGAGCGCAAGGCTGGCAAACGCTGAGGACGCGAGGAAGCCATGTGAGGCTCGCTAAGCCGGATGGCCGCAACCCAGTCACAGTGCCAGTCGTCAAGCAAGAAGTAGATCCCAGGACGTTCTCATCGATCATTAAGCAGGCAGGCATCTCCCGAAGACAGTTCGAGGCGGTGGCCGAGGAGGTCCTATAGATGAAGTCTCACAAGGTGACCGTGATCCTGTACCCGGGTGAGGACGGTTCATATGTGTCCTTCATTCCTCTGTTTCCTGAATGCACGACCCAAGGGAGCTCAGTAGAGGAAGCCCTGGCAAATGCGCGGGAGTCCCTGGAGCTCCATCTGGAAGGCGCTGACGACGACGACCTGGAGAACATCGAGCTTTCCCACGTCCCCCATGTTGTCGTAGGACAGGTGGATGTGGCTGCGCCTGAGCGACTCTATGAAAGCGACCGTGCTGTGGCTGTGGTAGCCGCCGGTCATGTGGAGACGGAGAGGTGAAGAGCGACGCGACGACCGTGGCCGAGTACCTGGAGGAGCTGACCCCGGAGCGCCGTGAGGCCGTCTCGGCCGTGAGGGAAGTCATCCTCGCCAATCTGCCAGACGGCTACGAGGAGATGATGGACTTCGGCATGATCGCCTACTCGGTGCCGCTGGAGAGGTACCCGGACACCTACAATGGCCACCCCCTAAGCTACGCCGCCATAGCTTCCGAGAAGAGCTACGTGTCCGTCCACCTCATGAACATCTACGGCGACCCAGAGACCCAGCAGTGGTTCGTAGACAGCTACAAGGCCACCGGCAAGAGGCTCGACATGGGGAAGTCCTGCGTGCGGTTCAGGAAGCTCGACGATCTGCCGCTCGACCTCATTGGGGAGGCCGTCGCGCGAACGCCTATCGACGAGTGGATTCGCTACTACGAGGCCGCGCGGCCTCCGAAGAAACGGGGCCGGTCGAAGCGGCGATAGAGCAAGCGGGGTTGAGTCGAAGAAGGAGGTCCGGGCATGGTTCTCCTCATGGTGGGGGCGGGGGGCCTGATTGGGGCTTCGCTGCGCTATCTTGTCGCGACGTGGGTACAGGGCGCGACCGGTGACGGCGCGTTTCCCTATGGCACGTTGGCGGTGAATGCGGCGGGCTGCCTCGTAATCGGCCTGGCCGCGGGGTACGGGGAGGCCCGGCAGCCCCTTAGCTCCGAGGCGCAGGCGTTTCTGGTGATCGGCGTGCTCGGGGGGTTCACGACCTTCTCGGCTTTCGGGATCGATACCATCAAGCTCATTCGAGACGGCGCCTACCTGGCCGCATCCGCCAACGTGGTGCTGCAGGTCGCAGTCGGTCTTGCGGCCGTGGTCATAGGTCTGCGCCTGGCGCAGTGGGGATACGAAACGCTGGCGGCCGGCCGGTAGGCGCCCGCAGCACTTAGAGAAGGGTGTTGCGCGGTTGTCCCTCTAGCGGCGCTATGACTTCGGGGCCGTCGTTGGCCGCCGAGTTCACGAGATCCGACACCTCGAAGACCTCCATCGCATCGTCCGGATAGGGGGTGAGGGCGCTGGCAAGCACGTCGGGGTCCTCGACTTCGGGGTCGAGCCAGAACTCTTCCATGTCCCTGGGCAGGACTACCGGCATGCGGTCGTGGACAGGCGCGAGCAGGTCGCTGGATGCAGTCGTGATGATGGCGCATGACGGTATGCGGTTGCCGTCGGGGTCCTTCCAGGTCGACCAGAGGCCAGCGAAGGCGAAGGGCTCTCCGCTACGCATGGTGACCCGCATCGGCCTCTTGGCCCTGCCGGTCCGCTGCCACTCGTAGAAGCCGTCGGCGAGCACGAGACACCTGCGGTGCCTCAGGGCGTCTCGAAACGCGGGCCTATCGGCGACCGTCTCCGCCCTGGCGTTGATCATACGGCTTCCGATGGACAGGTCCTTCGCCCACCAGGGGACCAGGCCCCAGCGCATGAAGCCGCCACGCCTGGTCTCGCCTCCGACAACCGTCAAGACATCCTGCGTGGGCGCGATGTTGTATGCGGACTCGAATGCCAGCCAGTCGCCGTCGAACTCGAACCTGCGCGCAAGCTCTCCCAGGTCGGCTATCAGGCTATATCTGCCGCACATGTCGCACTCACCAAGTAACCGTCACGTCGGTATTCGCTCTCAGACCGGCTTGGCCTCCGCCGCGTCCGGCCGTGCGGCGCTGCCGTCCTTTCGCCGCTCCTCGCTCATGAGCTCCAGGAGATCCCGGACGGCTTCGGGGCGTGTCGCGGCCAGGTCTGCCGTCTCATAGGGATCGGCCTCGATGCCGTAGAGCTCCACGTCTTCGAAGCTGCCATCTTCCCGCTCACGGGCGATTAGCTTGAGTCCGCCTGAGAGTACGGCCATCTCGTTGGCGCGGAAGCACCAGTATATGGTCCTGTCCTCCCGCCCTGAGCTCGAGGAGAAGCCGAGCATCGCCCCCGCGTCGATGCCGTCCCAAAGGGGGTCGTCGTCCGGCTCGCAACCCACCAGCCGGGTGAGAGTCGGCATCCAGTCGGAGATGTGCATCGGGGCAGTGACCTTGCCGGTCTCCAGGGTGCCAGGCCAGCTCATGAGCGACGGGGTGCGGATACCGCCCTCGTAGAGCTGCCCCTTCTTGCCGCGCAGGGGCAGGTTGCTGCCGAGCCTGGGCTCCGCTTCCTGGTAGCCGGGATACTGCTGGGCCTGCTCAATGGTGTTCCTGTCTAGGGCGCCGTTATCTGAGGTGAAGATGACGAGCGTGTTCGCGACCTGGTCGGTCCGGCGCAGGGACTCGATGAGGCGACCAACGGCGTGGTCCATGTGGCTAGCATAGGCCGCGTACTCCCGGTACGACCGGTCTCTCGCAGCGTCGGGGTCGTACTCGCCGTTCGAATAGCGGTCGAGCCACTCCTGGGGCGCCTTTACGGGCACATGCACGGCTGTGAACGGCACGTAGCAGAACCAGGGGTTGGTCCGCGACTCCATCCACTCAACGGCCTCGTCGACTATCAAGTCGGTGACGTGGCCGCGCTCGTCGACAGGCTCCCCGTTCCGGTGCCAGGTGCGCGAATACGGGCCGCGCTTGTAGCGGTGGTTGTATGGGTCGACTCCACCCGCCAGGCTTCCGTACGACCAGTCGAATCCGAACGCGTTTGGGGTGTACGGCGGTGCGGAACCCAGGTGCCACTTCCCGAACAGGCCCGTGTGGTAGCCTCCGTTGCGCAGGGTCGTTGCGAGGGTCTCGTAGCCGTCGGACATCACAGGGTGGTTGGACGGCACCGTTGAGTGGGGCCCGAACCGGCTCGGATACCGCCCCGTGAGCAGCGCGGCTCGGGTGGGCGTGCACATCGGCTGCACGTAGTGGCGGTCGAGTTCGACCCCGGTCTCGACCAGCCTGTCCACGTTGGGGGTCTGTATGGGCGAGCCGTGGTAGCTCACGTCTCCCCAGCCCAGATCGTCGGCCATGATGAAGAGTATGTTGGGCTTGTGCGCGCTCACTGCGTCTGCGTCTCCGATGTGTTGCCATTAAGAGCATAGATGGGCTGAGGTGCCGGAGCAATTGGGCCCTCCGCTGGGAGCCGCTCGCGCCACATGCCAGGAAGTACCGGATCGGGCCCGGGCAGATTCGCTTGTGCTATGAGAATGGGCCGCGCTACAATGGACGGCAGGGTGAAGCAATGTCAACTTATGCGGTAGTAGAAACGGGCGGCAAGCAGTACAGGGTGGCTGAGGGCGACACGATTCGTGTCGAAGCCATCGACGAGTCCGACGGCGGGCAAGTGGAAATTGGAGACGTGCGGATGATCTCGCGCGACGGCGAGGTTATGCTGGGCTCGCCCACTGTAGAGGGAGCAAGCGTGACCGCCGAAGTTGTGGGACATGGCAAGGGCAAGAAGGTCGTCGTGTTCAAGTACAAGCCCAAGGTCAGGTACCGCCGTCGCACCGGGCATAGGCAGCTATACACCGAACTGAAGGTGACCGGCATATCCCTTGCCGGCTCCGGGGAGCAGGACAACGATGGCTCATAAGAAGGGCGGCGGAAGCACAAGGAACGGCCGGGACAGCAAAGGGCAGCGCCTAGGCGTGAAGCGCTATGCGAACGAATACGTGACCGCGGGGTCCATCATCGTAAGGCAGCGCGGGACCCGAATCGTGCCTGGCACCAACGTCGGCCTGGGCAAGGACCACACGTTGTTCGCCCTTATCGACGGCACAGTCAGCTTCGAGCACCAGACGCGCGACAAGAAGAGGGCGAGCGTCTACCCCTTGGAGGAGGCGCTGAATTGAAGACCGATATCCATCCGGCCTACTACCCGGAAGCCGTGGTGCGGTGCTCGTGCGGGGCTTCGTACACGACCGGCTCGACCAAGAAAGAGCTGCGGATCGAGATCTGCAACCAGTGCCACCCGTTCTACACGGGCGAGCAGAGGATCGTCGACACGGAGGGCAGGGTAGAACGGCTGAAGCGCCGCTTCAACCTCCAGTAGCCGGACGCGCGACGATGATCCAGCCGAAGGGGTGAGATTTCTCACCCCTTTTTGCTACCACGAACACGATGGCATCCAGCACACCTACATACGGGGGACAGGCGGTAATCGAGGGCGTCATGATCCGCGGACAGCGCCACGCGAGCATCGCCGTCCGCAGGCCGGACGGGACCCTCGCCATGAAGTGCGAGCCGCTCGGCCAGCTCTACACGGGCCGGCTACGAAGGGTGCCGGTGCTGCGCGGCGTGCTGGTGCTGGCCGAGACCCTGACCCTTGGGATGCGCGCCCTGATGTACTCCGCGAATGTCGGGGCAGAGGCAGAGGGCCAGGAGATCGGAAAGGGCCAGATGGCGGCGACGCTCACCTTCTCGATGGTGTTCGCGATCGGAATTTTTTTCCTCTTGCCGGTGGTAGCTAGCCGCTTGGTTGAGGGGCCGCTGGGCTCCGACCTGCTCAGCAACCTCGTGGAGGGGCTGATACGTCTGGGCCTGTTCGTCGGGTACATAGTGCTCATCGGTAGGATGGACGAGATCAGGCGCGTCTTCATGTACCATGGCGCGGAGCACATGACCGTGCATGCCCAGGAGAACGGCGATCCGCTGGACACGGAGTCGATAAGGCGGTACCCGACCGCTCATCCCAGATGCGGCACGGCCTTCCTGCTGACGGTGATGGTCGTGGCGATCGCGCTCTTTACTTTTGTTGGGAGGGAGCCGCTGTGGTGGCTGCTACTCTCCCGCATCGTGCTTGTTCCGGTCGTTGCGGCGGTGAGCTACGAGCTAATCCGGTTCAGCGGCTTCCACTCTTCCAACCCCCTGGTCAAGCTCATCACGATTCCCAACATCGCACTCCAGGGCCTGACGACGCGCCAGCCGGACGACGACCAGATCGAGGTGGCCGTCGCGGCCATGGAGCAGGCCATTGAAGCAGACCAGGGCAGGGTGGAAGCCCCGGCATGATGCTCTGCCGCCCGGCCACGGAGGCCTTCGCGTGAATGGAATAGACCTCAGGAGCGACACGGTAACCAAGCCGACGCCCGAGATGAGGCGGGCGATGTACGAGGCCGAGGTCGGCGACGACGGTCTCGAGGGCGACCCCACGACGCAGCGGCTCCAGGCGCTTGCGGCCGAACGGGTTGGGATGGAGGCGGGCCTCTTCGTGTCCAGCGGCTCTATGGGCAATCTCGTGGCGGCGCTTTCCCACGTTGGCCCGGGCGACGCGATGCTCATTGGCCGGAGGTCGCATATGTCTTGGAGCGTCGACCAGGCCCACGGGCACCAGACCTACGGGCAGGTCGCCGTGCGCATGACAGACGAACGGGACGGGATGCTCCCCCTCGAAGACGTGGAGCTGGCCCTGAAGGACGAGGCCGAGTCCGGCGGAAGCATGAGCCTCGTGTGCATCGAGAACACCCACAACGCCACCAACGGTATGCCGCTGGAGCTTTCGTATACCGACGCGGTATCCGAGACGGCGAAGCGCCACGGCGCGGCGCTCCACGTCGACGGGGCGAGGCTGTTCAATGCGGCAGAGGCGCTCGATGTCCCAGCCTCACGAGTGGTGGAGTCCGCCGACTCTGTGTCATTCTGCCTGTCTAAGGGACTGGCCTGTCCGATTGGCTCGATACTGTGCGGCAGCGAGGAGTTCATCGAAGAGGGCCGGAAACAGCGGAAGATCGTCGGTGGCGAGATGCGCCAGACCGGCTTGATGGCCGCTGCGGGCATCGTCGCCCTCGAGTCGATGGTCGACCGGCTGGCCGAGGACCACGCGAACGCCAGTCGTCTGGCAGAGGGCCTGGCCAACATCGACGGCGTTGGCGTCGACCCCGGGAGTGTCAGGACCAACATCGTCTTCTTCGACACGCTCGACAGGCCGGTCGATGACGTCGTGACTGCGCTGGGCGACAGGGGGGTGCACTGCTTCAATATCGATGGCCGCATCCGCATGGTGACCCACTACGAGATCTCGAGCGAAGACGTGGACACCGCCTTGGCCGCGGTGAAACAGGTGATGGAGAGCTGAGATGGGTGACGCCAGGGCGGTGATACTCGGTAGCGCCAGGACCCCGATTGGCAAGATGAACGGGGCGCTGTCCGGCGTCCCGGCGACAGAGCTAGGGACAGCCGCGATCCAGGCCGCGGTCGAAAGGGCCTCGATAGAACCCGGCGACGTCGACTACACGATCATGGGCAATGTGCTTTCGGCCGGGCTGGGCCAGGCCCCCGCTCGACAGGCGGCAATCGGAGCAGGAATCCCCGAGAGTTCGTCGGCGCTCACGGTGAACAAGGTGTGCGCGTCCGGCATGATGGCGGTTGTCTTGGCGGGGATGATGGTCCGGTCGGGCGATGCGGACATTGTCGTCGCCGGCGGGATGGAGAATATGAGCCGTGCACCCCATATCCTGCAGGGGAGCAGGTCGGGCCGGCGCCTTGGCGACTGGAAGATGGCAGACTCGATGATCCACGACGGGCTGACGTGCTCCTTCAACGACACGCACATGGGCACGCTGGCGGAGGGCACGGCGACCGAGTTCGAGGCGACCCGTGAGGAGCAGGACGAGTTTGCGGTCAGGAGCAACCGACGGGCCGCGGCGGCAACGGCGGACGGCAGCTTTGCCGCGGAGATCACCCCCGTGGTAGCGAATGGGCGGAGGAAGGCCACGACCGTCGAGGTCGACGAAGGGCCGCGCCCCGATACGAGCATCGAGGGGCTGGCGGAGCTGCCAGCACCCTTCTACCCGTACACGTCAGTGACTTCCGGGAACGCCTCGCAGATATCGGACGGGGCCGCTGCCCTCGTCATTGCCAGCGAGGAGGCGGCCCGTTCAATGGGCCTGGAGCCCGTCGCCGCAATCGAGGACCACAAGTTCGTAGCGAACGAGCCTGCGAGGCTGTTCGAGGCTCCCGCCGAGGCGATCCGGCAGCTCCTGGAGCGGGCAGTTATGAATATAGGCGACGTGGATCTGTTCGAGGTGAACGAGGCGTTCTCGGCGCAGGTAGTCGCCAACGGCAAGGCGCTGGACTGGGACTGGGACAAGGTCAACGTAAACGGCGGCGCCGTTGCGCTGGGCCATCCCATCGGCGCGAGCGGCGCCCGCATACTGGTGACCTTGCTACATGCCCTTGAGAGGCGCGGCCTAGAGTCCGGCGTGGCGGCCGTATGCCACGGCGGCGGCGGCGCAGTCGGCATGAGGCTCACGAGGGCATAGAATTAGAAGCCAGGTCTCCGCTGGATCGGTGCGCTGGCAAGGTCTCCTAGCGTCTGATATACTGCCGCCCAGCAAGACATAGACTCTGGGGGAGCTTGGATATTCCAGGCTGAGAGGTCCCGATGTGCGGGACGACCCCTCGACCTGATCTGGGTAATGCCAGCGAAGGGAAGACGCGCACAGGCGCAATCGCAGGCCACCCGCAACTCGGGTGGCCTTTTGTTTTGCACGACACGCTGGGGGGTACGGCGATGATAGACAGCGTATTGGCCGCGTTGATTGCACTTGGCACTGCGGCGGTGTTCGTAGCGGCGGGCGTGATGTACGTACGGAGGAAGGCCCTCAGCGTCGAGGACTACCTGGTGTCGCGCAACACGGCGGGCCTCGGCCTCGCCACCGCAACCCTGGTCGCATCCGGCATGGGGGCGTGGATACTCTTCACTCCTGCCGAGACCGGCACGTGGGCAGGCATGGCGGGGATCGTCGGGTACGCGATAGGCGCAGCAGCCCCGTTCGTCGCATTCATCCTGCTCGGCCCGCGCATGCGGCAGCTCATGCCTGACGGCCACTCTCTCACGGAGTACGTGTGGCACAGGTTCGGGCCCGTCATGTACGTGTTCATCCTGTGCGTCGTCGTCTTCTACATGCTCGTGTTCCTGTCAGCGGAGCTCACGGGCATATCGCTTGCATTCGACCTGATTGCGGACACCCAGCTTGGAGTGACGGCCCTGATAGTGGGGCTGCTGACCGTGGCCTACACGGCCTACGGGGGCATGAGGGCGTCGCTGTTCACGGACAGGGTCCAGTTCTACGTGATCATCCCGTTGCTGCTGTTGGTCCTGGCGGCGGCCGCATCCGCCCTGAACGGGTTCGGTGACGCTTTCAGCGCGGTGTCCAAGGATAACCCTAAGCTCCTGTCGGCATCATACAGGGGCGGTATCGAGTTCGGGATCACCCTCATAATCGCGGTCCTGGCGGCGAACATGTTCCACCAGGGCTACTGGCAGCGGGTGTACGCCGTGCGTGACGACACCACCCTCCGCCGCAGTTTCCTGATCGCAGGCCTCGTGAGCATCCCGTTGGTGATAGTGACAGGAGTATTCGGGATCCTGGCGGTCGGTAGGGGCGCGTCCGAGGCGCACGACTCGGTGGCGATGTTCTCCCTGATAGTGGATGCGATGCCGGCGTGGTCCGCCGTGGTCGTGCTACTGCTGGCCCTGATGCTGGTGATGAGCAGCATGGACACGCTCCTGAACGGCATCGCCAGCACGATAACCAGCGACCTAGCGCGCTACAGGCCGGACCTGGCGGGCGGCTCTCTGCTGCGCTCGTCCAGGGTCATTACGGCCGTGCTGATCATACCGGCCATTATCGTCGCATCACAAGGCTGGAGCGTCCTGTACCTGTTCCTCATAGCCGACCTCGTGTGCGCAGCCGTGCTCTTCCCGGTGTTCTTCGGCATGTACACACGGAGCTTCCGTGCCCTGGACGCGCTGGTAAGCAGCGTCGTGGGGCTCGTGGTTGGCGCATTGCTCTTCCCTCTGCCCGACTTCAGCGCGTGGAACTCACTGCCGCTGTCCGGGAGCACTCTCTACAGCTTCGGGGCTGCCCTCGGAGTCTCTACTGTGCTCAGCCTGGTGCTCAACTACGTCTCGGCAAACAGGGGGGCTGGGGAGTACGACTTCTCCCGCCTCTCGCAGCAGGTCAAGCTGATTGCAGATTGATGTATCATCTACCGTCAGAGCGATGGATGAGACGAAGGGCGAGAGGCGAGAGAGAAAGCGGCGCAAGAAGCGGGAGATGCGAGTCGTCGGCCGCAGCGTCCGCGTGCTCCAGGACATCATTCGTCGCCGGGCCAAGGAAGCCGAGAGCGAGGATGGGCGGCGTGCTCCGCAGTAGTCGGCCTCTACCAAGCGCGGGCGAGGAAGCATGACTCCAGTTCCACGGGCGATGACCATAGCGGGCTCCGACTCAGGCGGTGGAGCCGGGATCCAGGCCGACCTCAAGACCTTCGCCGCGAATGGGGTGTACGGCACATCGGTCCTGACGGCAATCACAGCGCAGAATACCGAGGGCGTGACCGACGTGCTGGAGCTGCCGGTGAGCCTCGTGGAGTCCCAGATGAAGGCCGTCATGTCGGACATAGGCGCCGACGCCGTCAAGACGGGGATGCTGTCGAGCTCGGCTATCATCGAGGCGGTGGCCAGGAGGATTGGCGGGGCCGGTATCGGCAATCTCGTCGTCGACCCGGTGATGGTCGCGAAGGGCGGGGACCGGCTGCTGCGCGAGGATGCAGTCGACGCTCTCCGGACGCTCCTCGTTCCGCTTGCCACCCTGGTAACGCCGAATGTCCCTGAGGCGGAGGTCCTCACCGGACGCGCCATAGGGGACGTGGACGGCGCCCGGGAGGCTGCCAGGGACATCATTGCCATGGGCGCTGATGCCGTAGTCGTAAAGGGCGGACACCTGGACGGCCCCGCGTCGGACATCTACTATGACGGCGACGAGATGAAGGTACTCACTGCCCCCCGTATAACGACGACGAGCACCCACGGCACGGGCTGTACCTTTGCGTCGGCCATCGCGGCGGGGCTGGCCAAGGGCATGGGCGTGCGCGAGGCTGTGACCGAGGCCAAGCGGTATGTCACGGAGGCGATCCGGCACGCGGCCCCAATCGGACGAGGTTACGGCCCCCTCAACCACTTCCCCAGCCTGGCGGACTGACCGGAGCTAATCGAGTGGCGCTATTCCTGACGGAACGGGACGTCGACGGCCTCCTGACGATGGATGCTGCCATCCAAGTGCTCGAAGAGGGGTTCAGGCACCAGGCGGCCGGCACCGCTTCGAACAGCCCGAGGCGGCGCATCCGGATGGGCGGCGGCATGCTCCACTTCATGGCTGCTGCTGACAGGTCCACTGGCGTCACGGGGATGAAGTGGTACGGTGGCTTCGGTTCGGGAGGCACGCGGTTCCACGTCCAGCTCAGTGACTCCGAGACGGGAGAGCTGCTTGCGGTGATGGAAGCCGGCAGGCTGGGCCAGGTACGCACGGGAGCCGCCAGCGGTGTCGCGACGAAGTACATGGCGCGCCCAGATGCGCGAACTGTCGGGGTCATCGGGTCGGGCTACCAGGCCGAGACGCAGCTCGAAGCGATATGCCGAGTGCGCCCGGTTGAGCGGGTCCGGGTCTACAGCAGGACCCCGGAGCGGCGCGAGGCCTTCGCGTCAAGGATGGCGGTGAGTCTCGGCATCGAAGTAGCGGCGGTCGACTCCGCAGAGGAGTGCGTGTCCGATGCGGATGTCGTGGCGGTCATAACTTCGGCCACTTCGCCGGTGCTGAAGGGAGAGTGGCTGCAGGACGGCACGCACGTCAACGCCGCGGGAGTGAACCATTGGCTTCGCCGGGAGCTCGACGGCAGGGCGGTCGCCCGGGCGAGTGTGATCGTCGCCGACGACGTGGAGCAAGCCCGGATTGAGTGCGCGGACCTGATCCATCCCGTAGAGCGGGGAGAGCTGACATGGCAGAGGGTGCGTGAGTTGTGGGAGGTTGTGTCGGGGTTGACATCCGGGCGCAATTCTCCGGACGAGATCACCCTGTTCGAATCCCAGGGCATCGGCCTGGAGGACATCGCGGCCGGGTACCACGTATACCAGCTTGCGCGGGAGCGAGGGGTCGGGACGGAGGTACAATGACGACGGCAAGTCCCAGGCTCGAGAATACGGAGGCACGGCTGACCGGCGACAACGTGGGTCTGGTGCAGACTGTTTTGGGAGCCATCCACCCGGATGAGCTGGGCATTACGCTGACACACGAGCATCTGCTGATCGACCTTGCGTTTCATCGAGAGCCGCCTAGCGAAGCCTTCCTGCGGGAGATCTACTACAAGCCGGTCACGCTGGAGACGGTCGGGTACCTGAAGCACTACGGGTACGCGAACCGCGACGACGCCCAGCTCCTGGACATCCAGACGGCCATCGAGGAGATCGGCCTGTACAAGCAGCACGGCGGCTCCTCCATCGTCGACGCGACGAGCATGGGGATCGCGCGCGACCCCGTCGGCCTCGCTCGAATAGCCAGGGCCACCGGGCTGAACATAATCATGGGCTCGTCCTATTACGTAGGCTCCAGCCACCCGTCCCACATGTCTGAGATAACTGAGGACGAGATCTTCGAGAAGATCGTCGAGGATGTCACGATAGGTGTGGACGGCACGGGAATCAGGTCTGGGATCATAGGCGAGGTCGGGTGCAACTTCCCGCTGTCGGACAACGAGCGAAAGGTCGTTCGCGCCTCCGGCAGGGCCCAGGCGGCGACAGGAGCCCCCCTGCTCATCCACCCGGGGCGGGACGAGGCCTCGCCGCTCGAGATCATTGCAATACTCCAGGAGATGGGCGCCGACCTGTCCAGGACAATCATGGCCCACGTCGACCGGACCGTGTTTCTGAGGGAAACCCTCAAGGCTATCGCCGACACGGGCTGCTACCTGGAGTGGGACCTGTTCGGCAAGGAGCAGTCGCTGTACGTCTACAACCTGTCTATCGACATGCCGAGCGATGCCAGGCGCATGGACGACATTGCCTGGGTGATCGAACAGGGACACGGCGACAGGGTGGTCGTGGCCCAGGACGTATGCAACAAGAACCAGCTGATCAAGTACGGCGGCTACGGCTACGCCTATATCCTGGAGTCGATCGTGCCCAGGATGCGCCGCCGCGGCTTCACCGAGGAGTCCATCCAGCGAATACTGGTCGACAACCCCGCCAGGGTGCTGCCCTTCACCGAGCCGTCGGCGTGAGCATCGCGCTTGGAGACGAGTTCATTGCCGTCGAACGGGGTCGGCACAAACGAAACGAGCCAGAAGTGACCTTCGCAGAAAGTCCCGCCTGGCTCGTACATATGTACGATATCACAACCGCTGCGCATTTGTCCAATGGCTGAACGGGAGGCGACCGGAGCCGTCCCTGGATCCGCCGACCGGAGTGCACCCGCGATTGCGCCGGGCCGGAATTTGCTGGCCGTCGTGGTCGTTGCCGGGCACGCGATCAAGCACGTCTTCAACTCAGGTATGAGGGCGATCCTCATGCCCGAGATCAAGATCGGGCTGGGTTTGACGGGGTCGCAGTTCGGCGCCCTGCTTACCGCCAACCAGATCACGTCGTGGGGCACGACGGTAGGGGCCGGCTACCTGGGGGACCGCTTCAGCAACAGGGCGGCACTGATGCTCGGCATATCCCTGGCGTCTACGGGCATCTCCTTCTTTATCGCGGGCCATGCGGCAACGTACGCCGTCATGTTCCTAGCCATGCTGCTGGTCGGCATGGGCCCGTCGCTGTACCACCCCCCGGCGCTGGGCGAGCTGTCCAGGCACTTTCCCGACAAGCGGGGATTCGCCATATCCCTTCACGGCATGGGTGGCAACGCAGGCGAGGTGCTGGGGCCGATAGTCACTGCGGGGCTGCTGGGGCTGGCTTCGTGGCGCGGAGTCCTGCAGATCAGTCTCGTGCCGGCCCTGTTGGCCGGAGTGCTGATCTGGGCGGTGATGCGCTCCATAACGAGCAGCAGCCCACAGTCGGCGTCGACGCGGGCATACTTCTCGACCATAGGCGAGGTCCTCAAGAATCCAGTGATGGTCTTCGTCGTGGTCATAGCGGCCATCAGGAGCGCGGGCGACGCGCCGGTGACTGGATTCCTGCCCGTCTACCTGAGGGAGGACCTGGGGTTCTCGGAGCTTCGGGTGGCCGTCTACCTGTCGCTGTCCCAGGTGGCCGGGCTCGTCACGCAGCCGGTGTTCGGGCACGCTTCCGATACCTACGGGCGCAAGGCGGTGCTTCTGCCGGGCGTCGCCGCGGTTGCCCTCCTGTCATTCGGATTCGCAGGGGTAGAAGCCGGACTGATCCTGATGCTCCTGGTGATAGCCAAGGGGGCCTTCAGCTTCCCGCTGCACCATATGTTCATCGCGGCGGGGATGGACGTTGCCCGCGGCAATGTGCAGTCGACGGTGGTGTCGCTGATATATGGCGCGGGGTTCCTGGGTACCTTCTCGCCGTGGTTCGCGGGGTACCTCGTGGACCGCTTCGGCATACACAGCGCCTTCTTGTACGGGGGCGCCGTGTCGCTGCTGGCGGTCGCCATGCTCCTATTCCTGCGGCTGCCCAAGACTTCCGGGCAGTTGGATCGGACGTCCGGCTGAGGCTTTCTCCGCCCTCGGGCCAGCGGTACCATTAAAGGGCGCCCAGCCTCTCCAGGGAGATCGGAGGAGGACGGACTTGTGCCAGCATGACCTCAGCCTCTACGAGACATCAGCCAGTTACGGGAAGTGAGCGCCGCCGCCTGCTGAGGGACACGCTCCGGGGTGTCTCGCGCTCCTTCTACCTCTCGATCAGGGTACTGCCGACTGAATTGCGGGAGCCCGTCGGGCTGGCTTACTTGCTGGCGCGGGCGGCGGATACCATCGCTGACACGTCCCTGCTCGCGCCCGAAGACCGCCTGCGACTGCTGCTGCTCTTCCGCGCTCAGGTCGAGGGCGGCGCTTCTCCAGAGGCGATCTCGGAGATCGAGCCGGCCGTCCGTGGGGCAGGGGATGATCGTGCCGACGCGCATCTCACGCTGCTCGGCAGCCTGCCCCAGGCATTCGCGCTGCTCGACTCGCTCCAGCCTGCCGATGTGGCACGGGTGCGCAGGGTGGTCGTGACACTGACACAGGGCATGGAGATGGACCTGACCACGTTTCCGCCGGAGGGCTCGGGGAAGCTGGCGGCACTCGATTCTTTGGAGGACCTGGACCGGTACACGTACCTGGTGGCGGGATGCGTCGGCGAGTTCTGGACTGACATCACCGCGGCTCACACGCCCGCCTTGAGGAAGTGGGACCGAGCCCACATGTCCGAGCTCGGCGTGCGGTTCGGCAAGGCCCTGCAGATGGTCAACGTGCTGCGTGACGTGCCCAGGGATTTGCGGATCGGACGCTGTTATGTGCCGGCAGATATGCTCGCGAAGGCGGGCCTGGGACCTGAGGACCTGCTGGACAGGGCGAGTTCCGACGCGGCACGCCCCGCGATGTCAGCCAGCATCGAAATCGCGCTGGGCCACGTCGCTGCTGCGGAGGAGTACCTGTTGGCTATCCCGAGGCGTTGCCTCAGGCTGCGTCTCGCGGCCCTGTGGCCGCTGCTGCTGGCCTTGGGCACCCTGTCCGAGCTCGTACGCAGCGAGGCGTGGCTCGACGCGGATAGAGTCACGAGGGTGCGGCGCAGCCGTGTATACGCGATGATGGCGCTCTCGCTGCTGGCCGGTAGGTCCAACACGGCCCTCAGGGCCTGGATGAAGCGGGCGCGCAGGGGACTGGAGTAACGACTATGGATGTCGCGATAGTCGGGTTGCCGGGGAGCGGCAAGAGCACAGTGTTCAACGCGGTGACGCGCGGCGCAGCGCAGGTCGCCGGGTACGGCGGACGGGCTGAGCCCAACGTCGGCGTGGCCAAGGTACCCGACTCAAGGCTCGACGCCCTGGCTACGGTCTACCAGCCAAAGAGGGTCGTGCCGTCCGAAGTATCGTATATCGACCTGCCTCCGCCGCCGGACGGGTTCGGACGGAGACGCGGCATATCGGGGGAGTTCCTCAACCGGGTGCAGGCGGTCGACGTCGTGGTCATAGTGGCCCGCGCATTTGAGGACGAGTCCGTCGTGCATGTAGACGACTCGGTGGACGCATTCCGTGACGCCGAGACAATGCTCCTGGAGCTGACCTTCGCCGACCTGGAGATGATCGACCGCAGGCTCGCCAGGCTTACCGAGGGGATGAAGGGGGCGAGGGCGGCTGAGCGCGACGCGATTCTGAAAGAGCAGGGGCTGTTCGCGCGTCTCAAGGAGCGGCTCGAAGCCGGCGAGGCCATGCGCAGCGCCAGCCTCGCGGCCGACGAGGAGAGGGTGCTTGCGGGGTTTGGACTGCTGTCCGCCAAACCCGTCATCGTCCTGGTGAACATCGGGGAGGAGCAGCTGGGCGAGTCGGCCGAGCTCCAGGCCCGTGCTTCA
The DNA here is from genome assembly GCA_965209165.1 of Dehalococcoidia bacterium. Taxonomy (GTDB): domain Bacteria; phylum Chloroflexota; class Dehalococcoidia; order Lucifugimonadales; family CAJWER01. Next base: position 35,672 of record CBDBQI010000003.1, on the reverse strand, counting down.
ACTCAGTTCCAAGGAACGATGATCGAGGCTGCGGTGCTGTGCGGCGGACTGGAGATGGACCTTGCCCAGATGGAGCCTGATGAAGAGATGGAGATGAGGGACGGCCTCGGGATTGGGGAGTCGGGGCTCGACCGCATGATCGCCCTGACCCACAAGGCCGCCGACGTGGTCACCTTCTTTACCGGCAACGACAACGAGGTGCATGCCTGGACGGCGCCCCGCGGCACTGGGGCGGCGGCCGCCGCCGGGCGCATACACTCGGACTTCGAGCGCGGCTTCATCCGGGCCGAAGTGATTGCCGCCTCTGACCTGGAGCAGTGCGGCAGCATCGCGGCGGCCCGAAGCCTTGGACTCCTTCGCCAGGAGGGCAGGACCTACGAGGTGCAAGAGGGCGACGTGCTGAATATCCTGTTCAGCGTGTGACCCCAGTTGCCCCGCTGTGAGGGGCGGAGATTCCTAGCGGGCTGTCGTATAGCCGTGTGACTCTTGATAGGCACGCTTGGGAGGATCGGTTCCGGCGCCGGAGGAGCACACTTGAACGGTCAGACTGACGGCGTAGTCATTCGCGCTTCGCGCATATCGAAGAGGTTCGGAGAGGTCACAGCGGTCGACGATGTCTCGTTCGAGGTGCGGCGCGGCGAGACGTATGGACTGCTGGGCCCGAACGGCGCCGGCAAGACCACGACGATGCGCATGATCAGCGGGCTGTCCCCGCTGTCCGCCGGAGACCTGACCGTGGCGGGCATCGACGTCTCCCGCCAGGGCAGGGAGGTGCGCCACGTGCTGGGAGTGGTGACGCAGCAGGACGGCCTCGACACGGACCTGAGCGCCAGGGACAACCTGATTGTGTACGGCTTCATCGCCGGGCTTTCGCGAGCGGAGGCGGCACGCAGGGCGGACGCCGTCCTGATGTACTTCGATCTCACCGACAGAGCGGATGACGAGATCGACAACCTGTCCGGCGGCATGAAGAGGCGGCTCGCGATTGCCAGGGCCTTCATGACCAAGCCGCAGGTCATCGTGCTCGACGAGCCCACGACCGGCCTGGACCCGCAGGGGCGCAACCGCGTGTGGCAGGAGCTGGAGACCATGAAGCAGGCGGGTGTGACGATACTGATGTCGACTCACTACATGGACGAGGCCTCGGCACTGTGCGACCGGCTGGCCATCATGCACGACGGCAGGATTCTCGCCGAAGGGGCGCCGGATGAGCTGGTCAGCCAGCATGCCGGGCAGGAGGTGGCGCAGGTCCGGGTGTCGAACGGCGCGCGGGGAGACGTGGTGGACTGGATCGGCAACGCCGGTCTCGACTATCGGGACGCAGGCGCCGTCATCACGGTCACGTCACCGAGCGGAGGCCGACCAGACCTGTCAGGCCTCGAGGGCGTGCGGGTGTCCTACCGGCCCTCGAACCTGGAGGACGTGTTCCTGTCGGTGGCGGGCAGGGAGCTGACAGACGAATGATGGGCGTCGCGCAGAGCACGTACATCGGAGGCATCAGGCCCCGCAGCATCGCCGGGATCTGGTTCCGCCATGCCCTCGTTCTGAGGCACACCTGGCTTCCCTCCATCACCTGGTACTTCGTAGAGCCCGTCGTGATCCTCCTCGCCATAGGGGTGGGAATAGGGACGCTGGTGGACGACATCGAAGGTCTACCCTATGCCCGCTTCGTCACCCCCGGCGTAATAGCCGGGTCCGCCATGTTCCACGCCATATTCGAGTGCTCGTGGGGGTCCTTCTTTCGCATACAGAAGGGCGTCTACGAGACGACCCTGACAGCCCCTGTGAGCACACGCGAGGTCGCCATGGGGGACATATCCTGGGCCATGAGCAGGGCGATAATCACGGCCACGTGCATCGGGGTGGTCGCGGCGGCGCTGGGGTGGATAGATTCGCTGTCAGGCGCGGGGGTCCTGCTTGCGGCTGCGCTCGTGGGCATCCAGTTCGGAGCGCTGGGCCTGATATTCGCCGCGCTCGCCCCGAACATCCACATCCTGTCCCTCAGCTTCACGGTGGTGGCGTCGCCGCTCTACTTCTTCAGCGGGGCGTTCTTCCCCATCTCAGTCCTGCCGGACTGGCTGGAGCCGGTTGCCTGGGCCACGCCGCTCACCCCATCCGTGCACTTGGCGAGGGGGTTCCTGACCGGCAGCCTGGACATGTCGCACCTGCTGTCGGCCCTCTACGTGATGGGCATGAGCGCCGTGCTGATCCCGGTGGCCTCAGCGCTGCTGCACCGCCGCCTGGTCAAGTAGCCCCAGGCTGCGCCGGAGGCCGAAGGACGCTAGGCGAACTGGTAGTCGCGCAGGGATGCGATTAGCTGCAGCATCTCGGTTACGCGGCTGTCGGACGAGCCGTTGGTGCTTGCGCCGTTCCACGTGACCGGGCCCTGGGCGGAAGCATGCTCGACAAGCTCACCGCGGGTGGCGTCGTCGACTTGGACCGGGCCCATCATGTCGAGGCAGGTGTCGACGAGTTGCTCGGGGGAGAGCTCGCCGCGCTGCCTGATTCGTTCGACCATGGCGGCGACGCCGGGGCGGTCTGTGTCGCTCATCGTCTCGACGAGGAAGTTGGTGCGGCGCATCAGGGAGCCGCTGTTGATCCACTCCGCGCCCGTATGCCACCCCTCGACCGACGGCGGGTTGAGGAACTCCTGTCCCATGTACCCGGCCTGGCGCGAGAGGTTGCCGAACCCGGGACTCGGGAAGTTCGAGCCGCCGGCGACCCTGAGGGTGCCGATCACGACCTCCGCCGGGCTCTTCATCTTGCTGAAGCGAGCTTCCTTGAAGAAGTCGGAGTTGAACAGTACCCCGAGCGTGTGTCGGATGTCTAGGTCGGACTCCGCCAGGGCCTCGACCAGTGTGTCGATCGCCTCCGGGTCGCGCGGCGGGGTTACCGACCACGCGGGCACCTGGGCCTCGTCGGCCACGAAGAAGTTGTAGAGGTGCCTGGCGATGAAGCGCAGCGTGGCAGGCTGGCGGCAGATGATGTCGATCACCTCTTCCCCGCCCAGGTTGCCCGTGTGGCCGAGGAAGGACTTGTCGCCGTTGTCATGGTCGTCTGGGCGATACTCAAAGAACCAGTCGAAGCGGCCCATGGGGAAGCGCGGCAGCTTCGGCTCCATGGTCCAGCCGGTGAAGGCGCGGGAGCACTCCCGCACGTCGGTCTCGGTGTAGTTGCCGACGCCCATGGAGAAGAGCTCCAGCAGCTCGCGGCCCCAGTTCTCGTTGACCCGGTCGGCGTGGTTCTCGTTGTTGTCGAGCCAGTAGATCATCGCGGGGCTCTTGGCGATCTCGATGAGGATCTCCCGGAAGGGTCCCATACCCTTTTCGCGCAGCATGTCGACCATGTCCACGATCTCGTCCCAGTGGTCGACCTTTGATACGCCGGTCGCGAAGATGCAGTGCCAGAACAGCGCCATCTTCTCCTGGAGCGGCGCCTCCGTATTTAGGAGCCGGTAGGTCCAGCTTGCATGGCCCATGCCGAAGAGTGTGCCGGGTTTCCATGTCCACGGGTGATACCTGTGGAGCTCGTAGATGTCCACCTCGGGCTGCTCTTCGGGATGCAGCAACTCCTCCACGGTCTTGCTGTAGCCGTTGGCTGTCCTGGTCTCGAGCTCGTCGAGGGACGCGCCGAAGCCGGCACGCCGCATCAGGTGCGCCATCAGGGCAACGTCGGAATCGGCCATCACGAAGCCTCCTTGGCAGGTGTTCCGGCATTCACTATAGCCACGCCAACTTCGCCTGTCAAAGCGGACCGCTACGCTGGAGTAGGCAACTCTGGCCGCGCAACCGGGCGAATGGGCGGCGATGGTATGATTGCGGCAAAGGGCTGCCTACGAAGGCTGACCATGCCAGCGATGGAGGGGATGCCGTGAGGCTCATAATCGTGGGATCGGAGTATACGGGCAAGACGACTCTTGTGGAGAAGATCGTCGACTGGCGCGACGAGGTTATGGGGCCGCCCACGCCCAAGGGGATCGTGCGCTACCACGACCACTTCACCCTTCCGTGGGTCGGCCACTGGGACGAGATTTCGGAGGAGGACATGGCGAAGTTCATGTCCCTCGGCCCGGAGCTGAAGGAGATGTTCCAGCGCTACCAGTTCCACTACCACCTCATGCCGCAGCTGTACCGCGACTCCGACCACATCATGATCGGGTTCCACATCGAGGAGGCTGTCTACGCGCCCCTCTACTACGGCTATGGACGGAAGGGGGAGTACGGCGACCGGGAGTCGTTCGCCAGGCACATCGAGACCGACATAATCGAGGCCGCGCCCGACACGGTGCTGGTGCTGCTGAAGGCCACGCCGGAAGCGATACGCGAGCGGATGAGAACGGCTCCCCACGCCCGCACCGTGCTGAGAGACGAGGACGTCGAGCATGTGCTCGAACGGATGGAGTACCACTACGGCCACTCCCTCCTGCGGTACAAGTTCACCCTGGACACGACCGACGCTACCCCGGACGAGACCCTGCGAGAGTTCATCGAGAACTACGTGCCTCACATGAGCGAGAGGGACGAGCTTCGAATTCAGACACGCCTCAACCTGAAGTCCGGTGCACTCGGAGCCGACTAGGCATGAGAACCTTCGCGGCGCTCCTGATACTGTCGTTGGTCCTGGCCGCCGCGGCATGCTCGAATGAGGAGACCGTTGCCGAGCCGGCGGCTGTCCGCGAGGAGCTGCCGGAGCAGGGCGACCTGCTGTCCGGGGCGGAGTACGCAGCGCGGGGGGACAGCCGTCTCCAGGAGGGGGACTACTCAGCGGCTATTCGGGACTTCACAGCCGCCCTTGCGTTCGATGAAGGGAATGCGGACGTCCTGCGGAAGCGCGCGGCGGCGTACGTCCACATCAGCCTCTTCCACCCGGAGGACGACCGGCCGCAGCTGTGCCGTCCCGGCCCCGCCTGCCAGTATGCCATCGACGATTACGACAAGCTGGTGAAGCTGCTGCCTTCCGACGCCGACGCCCACTACCTGCGCGGGACGGCGCTGAGCAACGCCGGCAGATTCCAGAGCGCGCTCGCGGCATTCGAGGAGGCGATCAGGCTCGATCCCACCAACGCAGAGGCCTACCTGAGGCGCGGCTACGCGTACATGAACCTGAGCGGGGACAAGTCGTACGGGGACTACAGCTCCCTGACCGACCGGCCCGAGGATGCGATAGCGGACTTCGACGAGGCCATCCGCCTCAGGCCGGGGCAGGGCATCGTGTACACCTACCGGGGCAGGGCGCTCGTAGAGCTGGGCCAGCTGGACAGGGCACTGGCGGACCTGTCGAAGGCCATCGACCTCGCGCCCGACGATCCGCTGGCCTACCTGGACCGGGGACGTGCCCTCATGCTGTCCGGACGGCTGGACGAGGCTGTAGCGGACTTCGACCTCGCCCTGGAGCTCGACCCGAATGGCGTAGGCGCCCTGGTGGGACGTGGCGAAGCCAGGACGAAGCTGGGCCTTCTCGACGACGCGCTGGAGGACCTGGAACGGGCCGTCAGCCTCGACCCCGAGAATGCGGAAGCGCACACCAAGCGCGGCAACGTGCACAGGGAGAGGGGCGACCTAGACCTGGCGGTGGGCGCCTACGACCGCGCCCTGTTCCTGGAGAGGGAGAATGTAGAGGCGCTTATCGAGCGGGGCTCTGTGCTGTACGAGCTTGGCCAGCGCGAGAAGGCAATACTGGACTTCAAGTTCGCCGAAGGGCTGACCCGTCAGGACCCCATAGCCACCCACACGAGGGTCATCACACTGGACCCGTCCAACACCCAGGCGTACATTGCCCGAGGCCTCGCTCACCTGGAGCGGGGCGACGCGTCGAAGGCGATCAGCGACTTCAACACGGCGCTGACCGCCGAACCGGGCAACATCCGCGCGCTCGTTGCCAGGGGAGACGCCTGGGTCAAGCAATTCAAGGCCGAGAACGCGCTGGAGGACTACAGCCGGGCTATTGAGGTCGACGGGCAGTCCGCGGCTGCCTACCGGGGGCGCGGCGCCGCCCACTACGAGCTTGGCAGGTTCGCCGCCGACAAGGGGGGATTCGACGCGGCTATCACTCACCTCTCTGACGCGATAGCCGACCTCGCAGTTGCGACCGGCCTCGCGCCGGCGGATGTCGAGTCCTATGCCATCGCGGCGAGAGCCTACGGCAGGAGGGCGGCGGCGCACATGGAGAACGATGGCTACGAAGCCGCGCTTGCCGACTACTCGGAGGCAATCGTGCTCTCGCCCACGGACGCCGAGTCGCACGCCGGACGGGCTACGGCGGCGGCCCATCTGGGGAGGGACGGTGAGGCGGACACGGACGCCGCGAGAGCGGTGGAGCTGGGGTTCAACCGGTACCTGATGGCGGCGATGCTGGCGGAGGCACGGCGGGACCGGGGCTGATCGAAGGGGTCTGGCGGGCCGTATCGAGGCCTGGGTCGTGGGGAGGGCGGGTTTCAAACCCGCCCCTACAAGCCGGTATGACGACGCTGGGTTGCGGGAGGGCGGACACGCGGGTCCGCCCCTGCGGCCTAGTTATTGGCATCTCGTTCAAGGGGACTGGATACCGGCGTTCGCCGGTATGACGGATGCGAAGGCTCCGGTGTCCCGGCGGGTTCAGGTGGTTACGGCGCCCTTGGAGGCGGAGGTGACCAGCCTGGCGTACTTGGCCATGACGCCGGTCGTGTGCCTGGACATGGGGGCGGTCCATTGCTCGCGGCGGCGGGCCAGCTCCTCGTCGGAGACCTCGACCGATAGCTCGCGCGTCTCGACGTCCATCTTGATGATGTCCCCTTCGCGTACGAGCGCAATCGGGCCGCCGACCTGTGCCTCGGGTGCTACATGGCCGATCATCGGTCCGCGTGTGGCTCCTGAGAAGCGCCCGTCGGTGAGTAGCAGCACGCTGTCGCCGAGGCCCTGCCCCATGATCGCTCCCGTGACGGCCAACATCTCCTGCATGCCCGGCCCGCCCTTGGGACCCTCGTACCGCAGCACGAGGACGTCGCCTTCCTGGATCTCGCCCCTGGCAACGGCGTCGAAAGCGGCGCGCTCGCCGTCGTAGACCTTTGCCGGACCCCTGTGCTCAAGGTGGGAGGTGCCCGCGACCTTCATCACCGCGCCCTCGGGCGCGAGGTTGCCCTTCAGGATGGCGAGGCCGCCGGTAGGTTTGCGCGGCGCGGAGACCGGGTGTATGACCCGGCGATCCGGCTCGGCATCGAACGCCTCCAGGTTCTTGGCGATGGTCTCGCCCGTAATCGTAGGCGCATCGCCGTGCAGGAGCCCCGCACCCAATAGCTCCTTCATGACTACCGGCACGCCGCCGACCTTGTCCATGTCCGACATGACGAACCGGCCTCCCGGACGCAGGTCGGTGATGTACGGGGTCGTGCGGCTGAGCCTGTCGAAGTCGTCGATCTCCAGGTCCACGTCGGCCTCGTGCGCTATGGCCAGCAGGTGCAGGACGGCGTTTGTTGAGCCGCCCATGGCGAGCACGACCCTGATTGCGTTCTCGAATGCCTCGCGGGTCAGGATGTCACGCGCCTTGATGTCGTGCTCCAGCAGGTAGTAGAGGACCTCGCCGGCCTTGGCTGCCAGGTCCTCGTTCCTGGGGTCGACCGCGGGGATTGACGAAGCGCCGGGTATCGACATGCCAAGCGCCTCGATGGCCGACGCCATCGTGTTTGCGGTGAACATGCCCGCGCACGCGCCCTCGCCGGGGCACGCTACGCGCTCCATGCCCAGGAGGTCCTCGAGGCTCATCTTGCCCTGGGACCAGGAGCCGACGGCCTCGTACATGTCCTGGATGTTTACGTCCTCGCCCTTGTAGTGCCCGGGCAGGATCGCGCCGCCGTAGAAGAACATGGAGGGCAGGTTGAGGCGGGCCATGGCCATCATCGCGCCGGGCATGTTCTTGTCGCACGCCGCGACGACGATCAGCCCGTCCATGCTCTCCCCGAACGCCACGGTCTCGATGGAATCGGCGATGACCTCGCGGCTCACGAGGGAGGCCTTCATGCCCTCAGTGCCCATGGAGATGCCGTCGCTGATCGTTATCGTGCCGAACATAAAGGGCACGCTGTCGGCGGCCCAGACGCCCTCCTTGACCTTCTTTGCCAGCCGGTCCAGGTGGACGTTGCAGGGGGTGACGTCGCTGGCGAGGTTGCCGATTGCCACAAAGGGCTTGTCCATGTCCTCGTCGCCCAGGCCAACGGCCCGGAGCATGGAGCGGGCAGGGGCCCGGTCCGGCCCCTCGCTTACGGCGCGGCTGTGACGCTTGAGGTCAACTTTGGTGTCAGCGACCATTTCTACTCTCCAATTCTGTAGTCGACATCCCTGGGCTCTCTATTTGCATACAGGGCTTTCACCCTCACCCCAACCCTCTCCCGTCGAGGGAGAGGGGGAAGAGTCACACGACGGGTTTGATCTACTCGTCGCGGGTTATGCGGCTCTTGACCATCGCCTGCTTCACGCCGACGGCGAAATCCTGGAGGTCCTCAGTCGAGGGGGTCTCCTCGTTTGCGAGGCGCTTCTTGAACTCTTCGAATAGCCAGTTTTCGCGCCGCCCGTGGGGGAACTCGAAGAAGCTCCTGTCGAAGTGCGGGAGCTCTCCCGGCCCAAAGTAGCCCTTGTCGTGGAGGGTGTAGCCCTCCAGCTCGTCCGTGCCCTTGCCGAGCACCTCTCCGGTCTCGACGTAGTGGGACATGACGGCGGGCATGCCGAACTTCTGGATCGGGCACACCTTCATGCAGACCGCGCAGCCCTCGTACTTTGCCATGACGGGCCGGCAGCGGTCGTAGATCAGCTTGTTCTTCTCCGCGCCGCGCCACCAGACACGCTCCCTCACGAGGGCCCGGCCCGGGCAGCGGTTCACGCAGACCTGGCACTTCTGGCAGAAGCCGTGTATGCCGTAGTCGACCGGCTCGTCGTACGTCACAGGGGCGTCCGTGGTGATCATCATCAGCCGGGCCCTGGAGCCGAAGTGGGGCGACAGGAGCTGGCCGTTTGCGCCGAGCTGGCCCAGACCCGCGGCGACGAACATGGGTATCACCGCGGCGCTCGGGTCGCGGGGGCTGTGGATCTGCGCGTGGTAGCCGCGGCTGCGGATCACGTCGGCCAAGGTATCGGCCTTCGCGCTCTCGATCTCATAGGTGCCGTAGTGGGCATACTCCGCTTCGAGGCTGGGAAGGCTCTGGGTCTGGTCGTAGTCCTGCTCGAGCGCGAGGCATATGGCGTGGGGGTATTTCACCCAGCGCCGCTTGCTCTCGTAGACGTAACGGCGGTCGAACCTGGTGAAGCCTACCTCACCGAAGCCTAGCTCGCGGGCCGCGCTCCGGATGTCGTCCGTGAGGTCCTGCCCATCCGCCCGCGCTTCCGCCGGCTCGACGTCACCCGATACGAGGGCGGTGTCGATGAACGGCTTCATCCGCTCGTCGTGGCCCTTGATGTACTCGGCCACGTCGTCCTCGTACACGGTCCACACCCAGTCCCGGTCGGCACCCTTCTCGACGTTCTGGCTCTCCAGGGGCTCGATGCGGCTGTAGAAGGACACGTCCACCTGCCGGAGCGGTATGCCCGGGACGGTGGCCAAGTCCTCTGCTACGGGGATCTCTACGTCGGGGTCCCCCATTACCCGTCCGGGTCGTTTGACGCTGTGGCTGACCTGCTTGGACATGCTACCTCCGGGTGCGCACGCTGAGTTCAGTCTGCGACCGCCGCGAGTGTACGACCTACGGCCGAGGCGGTCAACCTGATTTCACCCGTCGTAAGTGTTCACAATTGATGGGAGGGAAGTCCCGGCTCCGATTCGCTCGCGGCCTCACCGTGGAAGGGCGACTCACCGAGTCGCCCCTACCAACGAGTCGCCCCTACGCTACACTCGACGGCTTCCCTTCTCATCGAGTCTGAGCAGGTATCACCCGCCTCGCCTTCGATTTCTGCGTGCCATCGACGACTGCCATAGCAGGAAGATCAGTCCTCCGATGACCAGGACGCTCAAGTAGGTGATCGTCCGGTCCACGAGGGTGACGGACAGCGCGTCGCTCCGTTCGAGACCGAGTACGAGCAGGGCGGTCACTCCGGGCTCGACCGCACCCACGCCCCCGGGAGTGGGCACGGTGCTGAGTATCGCGTGGCCGAGCGCCACAACGAGGACGAGGGGCCAGCCGATGGACAGGTCGAGGGCCTGGACAACCAGGTACAGCCGAGCCGCCTCCAGCAACCATCCGCCCAGCCCAAGGGCCATCACGCTGGGGAGGCGCCTCAGGCTTCCCAGGGCGACCTCATGGAAGGCGCGGTACCACCTTTCGAGCCCCGACGGGAGGCGCGCCGACAACCTCAGGCCGAATGTCTTCATGGCCAGGAGCAGTGCCGTCAGGGCCCCGGCGAGCAGGATGGCGGCCAGCAGCAGCCGCACGACCACGCTGGCGTCGCCGGAAGCGGAGAATCCGGCGACGCCGATCGCGACCAGCGCCAGGACCGCAAACACGTCGGTCGCCCGTTCGGCCAGGATGGTGCCGAGGCTCGGGGCCATGCCGACCTTCGCTTCACGACTGAGAGCGTATGCGCGGTACGCGTCGCCCATTCGCAGCACCACAATGGAATTTACGAACCACCCGATGACTATCAGCTGGGCGAAGCGCAGTGTCGAGGGCAGGGCAGCGCCTTCCTGCGAGTCCAGGCCGGCGTTCTGTACCAGCAGGCGCCACCTCATGCCCCTCAGGAGGAAGCTCACGTAGTAGGCGGCGAGTCCTGCCGTGTACAGGGCCGGGTCCATGTTGCGGATGTTCGACCATGTCTTGGCCCAGTCGAAATCGAACCGGGTGGCGAGGAACAGGACGAACAGCGCGGCGATCGCCAGGGAGGTCAGCGTGGGGACGGACAGAAGCCGCCGCCGCAGGGTCGTCCCCAGGCCCTCCTGGGGTGATTCGTCGCGTGTTGGACTGCCGTCGATCACAGCGGCCGCTTCGCCGGAATGCCGGGCCGCCGCGGATACCTGGCCGGCGTCGGCGTGACTTTGTCGGTAACGACGAGGCTGCGAGCAACGTCGCTACCGGGAGGGGTGATCACGTGCGTTCGGGACTCGCCCCCGCCCAGGGTGGCGATGGCACTCCCGGCCCGGTCCAGCTCATCGCCGACGTCCGCGCCCTTCTGGGCTACTGCGACGCCTCCCACCCGGCAGAATGGCAGGGTGAGCTCCGCCAGCACTTCCAGTGGGGCCACCGCGCGCGAGACCACGACGTCGAATGCCTCCCTGAGGTCGTCGCGATGGCCTGCGTCTTCAGCACGGCTTCCCACCACGGTCACTCCGTCCAGCTCTAGTGTGCGGGCAAGCTCCGCGAGGAACTCCGCCTTCTTGCCGTTCGCCTCCAGGAGGGCGAGTGTCAACGCCGGGAATGCGATCTTCAGCGGCACGCCGGGGAGGCCCGCACCGCTGCCCACGTCGATCAGCTTCGTACCTGCGCCCAAGGCGCCGGGACGCAGTCCCCTCACCACGCTCAACGAGTCGATGAAGTGCCGCGTCTGGACTTCGTCGAGATCGGTGACGCGCGTCAGGTTAGCCCTCCGGTTCCAGGACAGGATCTCCCTATGGTAAAGCTGGAACCGGTCGATCTGAACGTCGTCGAGCCCTATGCCAAGCGCCCTGGCCCCCGCAGCCAACAGTCCCATTTGCGCGGGCTGTGATGCGGCGACCGGAGGGGCTGTCCCGCCTGACGCGGGCATCTCGCTATCCGCGTGGGAATGAGATACCATCGAGCCGTTGGCGGGTAGTGGCAATGAGTTCGGCTGGGTTCGTTTGGCGCATACAGGGCAACCAGTATACATCCTTGCCGGCGCAGCATACCCGGCCAGCGAACGGCCGATAGCAATCGAGGAGGCGGTCTCTTGGAGTATGTGAACTTCGGAAGCGCGGGCGTCAAGGTGTCGCCCATCGCCCTTGGTCTTGGGTTCAGAGGACAGAACTCCAGGACGGAGGGGCAACGGCTCATCGAGCATGCCATCGACTCAGGTGTGAACCTGATCGACTGCGCCAACATATACGGCCTGGGGGACGACCGGCGGGTGCGCGGCACTTCCGAACAGGTGCTGGCCCGGGTCCTGAAGAAGAAGCGCGACGACGTTGTGATCACGTCGAAGGTACACAGCCCGGTGGCGGACGGTCCCAATGACAAGGGCAGCTCCAGGTACCACATCCTGCGTGAGATCGAAAACTCGCTGCGGAGGCTGGAGACGGACCGTATCGACGTTTACCTGCTCCACGGCTGGGACGACGAGACTCCCATCGAGGAGACCGCGAGGGCGCTGGACGACGTGGTGTCGTCGGGCAAGGTGCGTTACGTCGGCGCGTGCAACTTCGCTGCATGGCAGGTCTGCAAGATGCTATGGGTGCAGGACGGCATCGGGGCCGACCCGCTGATCACCCTGCAGAACCAGTACAGCCTGCTGGTGCGCGGGCCTGAGACGGAGCTGTTCGGGATCATCCGCGACCAGGGCCTCGGCGCGATGGCCTTCAGCCCCCTAGCGGTGGGCCTCCTGAGCGGCGCGTACGGCACGGACGGCTCCGCCCCGGAGGGCTCGCTGTGGAGCAGGGAAGACCGCGCCCAGAGTCTCCAGGACGCCCTGACGCCGCAGACGATAGCGGTGATGGATGCGGTGCGTGACATCGCGGCCGAGCGCGGGAAGACGATGGCGCAGGTGGCGGTCAACTGGGTGCTCACCCAACCGGAGATCACCGTGGCGATATCGGGCAGCGATACAATCGAGCAGCTCGACGACAATCTCGGGGCCCTGGGCTGGGAGCTGGAAGCGGGGGAGCTGGAACGACTGAATACGGTTTCGAGCGCAGTGGGCAACGGGGCAGTGTTTTGACGGCCAGGTAGGCCGGAGTGGCTGTTCATTATTGATGAGATGGGTGTGCCTACTCCAATTGGCCGGCGGCACAAACGTGTAGGGCGACTCACCGAGTCGCCCCTACCCACATACGCCCACATACGGCGGGGTTCCCATCTCATCAGGTCTGAGTAGGTGCGGGCGAGGCTTTGCGTTGACCCTTGAAATTCGATTGTGATAAAATGCACAAGCGTTTGGCGAGGGCCCGTTTCGGGTAGGCCGGATGGGCACCGTACTGAGACTGCTGGGCATTGGATGGTTCGTTGCCCTCTGCTTGCTGGGAGGGGTGTTCGGAGGCCTTTGGCTGGACGATAAGCTGGAGACAAGCCCCCTGATGGCGATGATCGGACTTGCCGGGGGGCTGGCGATCGCAGGAATAGGGACGTACAGGATGTTGATGGCCGTCGTATCCAGGTCGGACGCGGACCAGAGCGAGACATAGTGGGCCGTCTGCTAGCCAACCCCAAGGTACTGACCGCCCTGGTCGCGTTGGCCATCCTGTTTCTTGTCGGACTCGTCGGAGGCGCGCTAGGCCACGAGTTCGGCGGCGGGTTCCTCGGCGCCCCGCTCACGATAATCGAGCTCAAGGCCGAGCCGCTGACGGCCAAGCCCATCATCGGCAGCTTCTCGATCACCAACACCATGCTCACGGCATGGATTGCGATCGCCCTGCTGGCGCTGCTCTCTTACTTCGGGACGCGCAGGATGTCCGAGGTCCCGGGCCGGCTCCAGGGTATGCTGGAGACGGTCATCGAGGCGTTCCTGGGCATTGCCGAGAGCGTTGCCGGTCCGGAGAAGGCGCGGCGCTTCTTCCCCCTCTTCATGACGATCTTCCTGTTCGTGCTCACTTCCAACTGGCTGGGGATCCTCCCGGGCTTCGGTACGATTGGCCGGTTCGAGCCCGCCAAGGACTTCATCCACCACAAAGAGGACGCGGCCGAGGCGGCAGGGAAGGAGCTCGACCTCTCGACTCTCAAGGTGCATGTGTTCGAAGATGCGGGCGCCATCGCGTACCTCCCCTTCGGATCGGTGGACAGCGAGATCACTGCCGAGCAATACGAACACAAAGAAGGCATCGGAGAGGGGCAGCGGGCGGGCGTGATCATTCCGTTCCTGCGCAGCGCCAATACCGACATCAACACGCCGCTGGCCCTCGCGATCATCGCGATGGTTATGGTCCACTACTGGGGCCTCAGCGCGCTGGGGCTTGGGCACGTGGGCAAGTTCCTCAACTTCAAGGAGGGGCCGATCGGGCTGTTCGTCGGCCTGCTGGAGGGCATCAGCGAGCTCTCCAGGGTGATCAGCTTCACTTTCCGCCTCTTCGGCAACATATTTGCCGGCGAGGTGCTCCTGATCGCGATGGCGTTCCTGATACCCCTGGTCGGTCTCATACCGTTCTTGGGGCTGGAGCTGTTCGTCGGTTTCATCCAGGCTTTCATCTTCGCCATGCTGACGCTCGTGTTCGCTTCGACTGCGACGATCAGCCACGGCGGGGACCATCACTAGGGATCGGAAAGCACACAGAGTAGGAAAGAAGGAGTGGGTAACGATGGATAGTATCCAGGGCAATATTCAGGACATAGCCGCCGGGCTGGCGATCGGCCTCGGGTCATTTGGGCCCGCCATAGGCATCGGCATGCTTGCGGCCAAGGCGATGGAGTCGCTGGGACGCAATCCGGAGGCCGCGGGGCCGATCCAGACGAACATGATCCTGGCCATCGCGTTCACGGAGGCCATCGCGATCTACGCGCTGGTCGTCGCGGTCATCATCAAGTTCGTCTAGCACGCCGACCCGAAGACACATCCGACCGCCTGCCGCGCTTTGCGCAGCGGGGCGGTAGTCAGGACTTGACGTGATATGGGTGCTTTAGGGATAACGATACCGGGAGTTGTCACGCAGCTTGCCAGCTTCCTCGTCCTGTTCGGCATACTGTACATACTGCTGTACAAGCCGATTCTCAGGATGCTCGACCAGCGCTCCGCCAAGATAAGGGAGGGCCTCGAGTCTGCCGAGAAGGCCCGCGAGGAGGCTGCAGCGTCCCGCGAGGACATGCAGCGGCAGCTCGACGAGGCCCGGACCGAGGGCCAGGCGATGATTTCCCAGGCCCGCGAGGTGGCGGACCGGTTCAGGGAAGAAGAGTTGGCGAAGGCCAGGACAGAGATCGCGGCGGAGCGCGCCCGCGCCGAGGCCGACATCCAGCGGGAACGGGACGCCGCGGTGCAGGAGCTGCGACAGGAGTTCGCGGGCCTGGCAATCAGCGCCGCCGAGCGCGTTGCCAAGCGGTCGCTGGACGAGTCCGCTCACAAGGACCTGATCGACGATTTCCTGGAGAGCGCGCCCCGGTCCGGAAACGGCAGGGGTTGACCTTGTGGGTGTCCCAAGTCAGAGAGAGGGCGGGTCCCAAACCCGCCCCTACGGTGGGGTAGTTCATGGCGAGTACAGCTTCAGCTAAGCGGTACGCCCAGGCAGTCTTCCAGATTGCCCTGGAGCGCGACGCCGTCGACGTGTGGACCGAAGACCTCCGGGTCCTTGCCACGGGTCTGGAGAACCGCGAGCTCGCCGAGCTGCTCGACGCTCCCCAGGTGCCGGTGAGCACCAAGGTAAGCATGATCTCCGACGTTCTCGGGGACTCGGTGGACGATCTTGCCCGGAACCTGCTCGCCGTGCTGGCGGGCCGGTCACTGGCCCATCTGCTGCCCGACATCGCGGACGAGTTCGGCAGCCTCGTGGACGAGCACAACGGGATAGCGCGTGGCGAGGTAGTGTCCGCGGTCCCGCTGTCCGAGGCCCAGGCCGCGCAGGTCAACGAAGTCCTCTCGAACATAGTAGGCAAGCCCCTCAGACTCACTGTGGCCGTCGATCCGACAATAGTCGGAGGGGTGGTCGCACGGGTCGGGGACAGGGTGATCGACGGCAGCGTCCGAACGACGCTCCGGGAGATGCGCAGGGAGCTGGTGGAGCAGATTTAGCAGCTATCTCCAAAGTGCTTCGACAAGCTCAGCACGAGCGGGACTATTGACAGTCGAGGAGTAACAATGGCAGTTAGAGGACAAGACATAGCCTCCGTCATCAAGCGCCAGATCGAGGAGTTCGGTCAGGAGCTGACGATGGTGGACGTCGGCACGGTAATCGAGGTCGGGGACGGCATTGCCAGGGTCCACGGCCTGTCCGGGGTCGGCGCGAACGAGCTGCTCGAGTTCGAGGGCGGCATCACCGGCATGGCGCTGAACCTCGAGGAGGACGGCGTGGGCGCTGTGCTGCTCGGCGAGGCTGAGGCGGTGAAGGAGGGCTCCGAGGTGCGAGGCACTGGCCGGGTCATGGAGATCCCCGTGGGGGACGGCATGCTGGGCAGGGTCGTCGACGCGCTTGGCGCTCCCATCGACGCGAAGGGCGCAATAGCCACTGCCGAGAACGCGGCGGTGGAGGTCATCGCCCCAGGTGTAGCGGCCAGGCAGGAGGTGAACGTCCCGGTGCTGACCGGCGTGAAGGCCATCGACTCGATGGTCCCGATCGGCAGGGGACAGCGGGAGCTCATCATCGGGGACCGTGCGACCGGCAAGACGGCCATCTGCCTCGACGCGATCATCAACCAGAAGGGCGGAGACTTGCTCTGCATCTACGTCGCGGTAGGGCAGAAGGCCGGCAAGGTCGCCCAGACGGTCGCGCTGCTAGACCGGTACGGCGCGATGGACCACACGGTCGTCGTCGCGGCCAACGCCTCCGACACCGCACCCATGCAGTACCTCGCGCCGTACACGGGCTGCGCCATCGGCGAGTATTTCATGCGTCAGGGCAAGGACGCGCTGATCATCTACGACGACCTGTCGAAGCACGCGTGGGCGTACAGGCAGATGTCGCTGCTGCTGAGGAGGCCTCCAGGCCGCGAGGCATATCCCGGCGACGTCTTCTACCTCCACAGCCGATTGCTGGAGCGGGCTGCAAGGCTGTCCGAGGACCTGGGCGGCGGATCGCTTACCGCCCTGCCCATCATAGAAACGCTGGCCGGAGACGTGTCGGCCTATATTCCGACCAACGTGATCTCGATCACAGACGGACAGATCTACCTGGAGCCGGAGCTGTTCAACTCCGGCGTGCGGCCGGCCGTTAACGCCGGGCTGTCGGTATCGCGGGTGGGCGGCACGGCCCAGACGAAGGCCATGAAGTCCGTGGCGGGAAGCCTGCGGCTGGACCTGGCGCAGTACAGGGAGCTCGCTGCATTCGCGCAGTTCGGCACCGCCGACCTGGACGCGGCCACGAGGGCGCAGCTCGAACGGGGGCAGCGCGCCGTGGAGATCCTGAAGCAGAACGAGAGCAGGCCGCTGAACCTGCCGCAGGAGATCACCATCCTGTTCGCCCTGTCCAAGGGCCACCTGGACGACGTGGAGATTGGCAAGGTGGGCGCGTTCGAGGAGGCACTCCATAGCTTCCTGGAGGCGAGCCATCCGGAGATCAACTCCCAGATAGAGGAAGACAAGGACATAACCGACGAGACCGAGGCCAGCCTGACCTCGGCCATCGAGGAGTTCAAGGCGAGCGTCCCCTACTAGACAGAACAGATGCCCAGCGTAAGAGACATACGGCGGCGCATTCGCAGCGTCGAGAATACGGCCAAGATCACCAAGGCCATGTCGATGATCGCCGCATCCAAGATGCGCCGCGCCCAGGAGATGGCCCTGCGAGGCAGGCCATATTCGGAGAGGATGCGGAGCCTGCTGGCAGATCTAGCGGCCCAGCCGCACGACGAAGACATGCTGCATCCGCTGCTCCAGCGCAGGGACCCCGAAAAGACGTCGGTGGTGCTCATCACGCCGGACCGCGGTCTTACCGGCGGGCTGCACAGCAAGATCAACCGGGCCGCGGCCCAGTTCATACTCGACCAGCCCGGATCCGCCCGCATCGTCGCCGTGGGACGCAAGGGCAGGGACTTCATGGTGCGCTCCAGCCAGGACGTGCAGGCGGAGTTCTCGGACCTGGGCGACCGGCCGACACTGCTCGATATCACGCCCATCACGAGGATAGTGATCGACGACTACACCGAGGGGCGCACCGACGCTGTCCACGTCGTGTACGCGGACTTCAGGAGCACGACGCTGCAGGTGCCGGTCGTCGAGCCGCTGCTGCCGGTCACGCCCGCGGAGCTGCCCGCGGAGCAGGCCGTAGGGTATATCTACGAGCCGAACGCTGCGGAAGTGCTTTCCGAGCTGCTGCCCAGATTCGTGGAGATGCAGCTCTATCACGCCGTGCTGGAGGCGATAGCGAGCGAGCAGTCGGCCCGGATGGTCGCCATGAGAAGCGCGACGGACAACGCGAACGACATGATCGTCGACCTGACGTTAGAGATGAACAAGGCGCGCCAGGAGAACATCACGACCGAGCTCCTGGACATCGTGGGCGGGGCCGCCGCCGTGGGCGCGTGATCGCCCAGGACAGCCCCGAATAGAACAGGAACCATCGAGGGAGACAGGATGGCCAACGGAAAAGTAACCCAGGTGATCGGCACAGTAGTCGACGTCGAATTCCCCTCCGAGTCCATGCCGGGCATTTTCAACGCCCTGGAGACTGAGATCGAGGGCGAGAAGCTCGTGCTCGAGGTGGAGCAGCACGTCGGGAACAACTGGGTCAGGTGTCTCGCGCTTGGTCCGACCGACGGGCTGAAGCGGGGGGCCGAGGCCGCTGACACCGGCCAGCCGATCTCGGTGCCCGTCGGCGACCCGACACTGGGGCGGCTCTTCAACGCCCTCGGCGACACCATCGACAACCTCGAAGAGGTGGAGTCGGACGAGAAGTGGCCCATTCACAGGCAGCCTCCCAGCTTCGACCAGCAGGCGACCGACGTCGAGATGCTGGAGATGGGCATTAAGGTCATGGACCTGATCGCGCCCTTCACCAAGGGCGGCAAGGTCGGCGCGTACGGAGGCGCGGGCACCGGCAAGACGATCATCATCCAGGAGCTCATCCGCAACATCGGCACGGAGCACGAGGGAGTCTCGGTCTTTGCCGGAGTCGGGGAGCGGTCGCGCGAGGGCAACGACCTGTGGCACGAGATGCAGGAGTCGGGCGTGCTCGGCAGCACGGTCCTGGTGTTCGGCCAGATGAACGAGCCGCCGGGTATCCGCGCCCGCGTCGGCATGACGGGCGTCACCATGGCGGAGTACTTCAAGGAGACCCGCCAGCAGGACGTACTGCTGTTCGTCGACAACATATACAGGTACATCCTGGCCGGAATGGAAGTCTCCGCGCTGCTGGGCCGCATGCCCTCGGCCGTGGGCTACCAGCCAACCCTCTCAACGGAGATGGGCGACCTGGAGGAGAGGATCACCTCGGCCGGGGCCGGGTCGATCACGTCCTTCCAGGCCATCTACGTTCCCGCGGACGACTACACGGATCCCGGCATCGTGACGACGTTCGGCCACCTGGACGCGGTCGTGTCGCTGGACAGGTCGCTGGTCGAGCAGGCTCTCTTCCCGGCTGTGGACCCGCTGGCGTCATCGTCCAGGATCCTGGAGCCGTCGATCGTCGGGCAGGACCACTACGACGCGGCCCGTGGGGTGCAGCAGGTGCTGCAGCGATACAGGGACCTCCAGGACATCATCGCCATCCTGGGAGTCGAGGAGTTGTCCGACGAGGACCGCCAGACGGTCGCCAGGGCGCGGAAGATACAGCGATTCCTGAGCCAGCCAATGTTCGTGGCGGAGCAGTTCACTGCCCAAGAAGGCCGGTACGTTCCCGTAAAGGAAACTGTCCGCGGCTTCCAAGAGATACTCGATGGGAAGCATGACGAGCTGCCCGAGCAGGCCTTCTACATGGTGGGCCCCATCGAGGAAGCGGTCGAGAAGGCCGCACGGATTGCCGCAGAGGTCTAGCATTGGCCAAGCTTCAACTCGACATAGTGACCGCCGAGAGGCTCGTAACCTCTGAAGATGTCGATGTGCTGGTTGCGCCCGGCCTGGATGGCGAGATGGCCATCCTGCCGCACCACGCGCCGCTCCTCACGGTGCTCAAGCCCGGCGAGGTGCGCGTCCTGAGCGACGGCGAGGAGAGCGATATCGTCGTCAGCGGCGGCTTCATGGAAGTGATGCCCGACAAGGTGACCATCCTGGCGGACACGGCCGAGCGCGCCGACGAGATCGACGAGGAGCGCGCGGAGGCCGCCCTGAGGAAGGCCGAGGAGCGCATCGAGTCCGCCCCGGCCGACATGGACCTGGAGCGGGCCGTGGCGTCGCTACGCAGGTCCCAGGCCCGTCTCAAGGTCGCCCGGCGCAGGCGCAGGGGCGTATCACGCGAGGGGGCTCCACCCACCGGCTGATCTGCCTAAGAGGCGCTGCTTGTTACTATCACGGTACGGCCAAGAATGACAGACGAGCAGCGACAGTCTCAGGGCAGTCCGGATGATCAGCCGGAGAGGCAGCCGGTTGAGTTGGGGGCGTACATAGCCGGCCTGGTGAACGTGGTGGACAAGGGGATGGCGGACGAGGTTGCGCCCTACGACCTATCCACCCTGGAGTTCAGCTTCCTGAGAGTCTGCATGGAAAGGGTGGAGTGCACCGCCACGCAGATGAGTGAGGTCCTTCCTTCCGACGCCCCCCGCATAAGCCGCATGGTGAGCAGGCTGGTCGATATGGGGCTTATCAGCAGGCGCCGCCTTCGAAGCGACAGGCGGGTCATCATGCTGCGGCTGACCGAAGAGGGAAAGGAGCTGACATCCCAGCTCGTCTGGCGCGTACGTGAATACGAAGCCCTGCTCACCGAGAGCATCAGCGAGGAGGAGCTGCGGGCGTTCGCGTCCATCGCCTCCAAGATAGTCGCCAATCATGCTTCCCTGCAGCAGAGTCGATCAGGCCATCGTGCCGGCAGAGGGGGGCATCCATCGCCGGCCACCGCCGCAAGACAGGACTCGACGTAGGAGAGGACTCGACGATCAGGAATCCTGCCTGCGGGCCGGAGTGACGCTGACGGTCCGTCCGAGGCCTACGGCTTGCGGGCTATGGCCTCGCCATATGCTATGGCGCCGAAGGCTCCCGGGTGGGTCTTCCACCGGTCGAGGGCGTCGCGGTACCTGTCGAAATGCACCTGTTCTGCCACGCCGTATGCCTGCGCCGCCCTCACGGTTTCGGCCGATAGGAACCAGCCCTCGATGGCGGTGGACAGGTCAGCGATGTCTTCGGTCGTGCTGTAGTGATTGAAGGAGGCACTCGCCCGGATGTCGGTGAACCCGGCCTCGACGAGATGTCGCCTGATGTCCTTCCCGAAATCAGGATGGCCGTCGTCGGCTGCGATGAGCTCCGCGAACATGAGCCATCCAATGTCAAGGACCTCGAAGCTCGGCGCCTGGAACGAGTATCGGAAGATCGCTTCACGACAGGAGATAATGCCTCCGGGCTTCAAGACCCGCTTCACTTCGGCCATGGCCGCCTGGGTATCCGGAACGTAGGTGAAAATGGCGTGGCCGTGGACCATGTCGAAGAAGGAGTCTTCGAAAGGAAGATCGGTCACGTCGCCGACATGGAATGTGGCGTTGTCGTGTCCTCCTGCCTTGGCGATGGACCTCGCTATCTCGATCTGCGACTCCTCCATGTCGATTCCGTGCAGCTCGCCGGGCTCCACGCCCCTGGCCAGGCCGACCGATATGGTGCCGGGCCCGCAGCCGAAGTCAAGAACGCGAAGGCCTGGCTTCAGGTACGGGATCAGATGAGCGGCGTGGCTGTCCACGGTGTGCCCCTTCCATCGTTGAACGATGGCTTCACCGTAGCCCAACGTGTAGTCGGGTGTTGCCGATTCCGGTCCGGTCATGTCACGCGCCCTCCCACTTCAGCCGCAAGTCACCGGTCGCGTTCAATTCTACCATCAAGGCCGGAGTGCGAGCCCCCTTTTGCTTCATTTCGGGGCCTAATCGCTACGATTTTCTTTATCGCGTACCAGTGTGCAGGCACGTCCCCCAGCTCAAGCTATGCCCGGCGCAACGCAAGGTTTCGCCGCCCCGGGCCCGCGTTGCTATAATGGGCGCCACCCCCATGCCCTCCAACACCCAACGCGCTGATCCCCTAAGAGACCTCAACCCAAGGCAGTTGGAGGCCGTCACCACTCGGGACGGCCCATTGCTGATAGTCGCGGGTCCAGGCAGTGGGAAGACACGTGTTATCACACGCCGGATCGCGTACCTCGTGCAGCAATTCGATATTTGGCCGAGCCGGATCGGTGCGGTGACCTTCACCAACAGAGCGGCGCGGGAAATGCGCGAGCGTTTGTTTGGACGTAGCGAGGACGACCCAATAGCACCACTTCTTGGCTGGGGTATGCGCAACAAGGGTCTCATAGCTAGCACATTCCATTTCTTCTGCTCGCAAATGCTTAGACGCCATGCAGGGAGAGTCAAGCTGAGACGCGACTTTGTGATCTACGACGATGCCGACCAGATGGCCGTAGTCAAGGGTGCGATGGAAGAGGTTAACGTCAACCCGAAGAACCACAACCCGCGCTCGGTCCTGGGGGCCATATCCGACGCAAAGAGCAAGCTAGTCGACGTGGAGGCGTTCGGCGCGGGGAAGGGCAGCTACTGGGACGAAGTAGTCCACCGCACCTACGAGCGTTACGAGCAGGTCCTGCATGCCAACTCGGCTCTGGACTTCGACGACCTGCTGGTGAAGGCCCACACCCTGCTTCGGGACGTGCCTGACATTGCAGAGCGCTACCAAGATGGCTACGTCCACTTCATGGTGGACGAATTCCAGGACACCAACGTCGCCCAGTACGCCATCGCCAGGCAGATCAGCCAGGTCCACCGCAACCTGTGCGTCGTGGGAGACCCCGACCAGTCGATCTACTCCTGGCGCAGCGCGGACGTCCGGAACCTGCAGAGCTTCCAGGACGACTTCCCTGAGGCCAGGGTCGTCGTGCTGGAGGAGAACTACCGCTCGACCCAGTCGATCCTCGACGCGGCCAGCGGAGTGATCGCCGCCAACGAGGGCAGGGTCGAGAAGAAGCTGTGGACGAAGAATGGGGGAGGCGAGCCCCTCGTGCTATTGGACGCGTACGACGAGCGGGACGAGGCGCAGCTCGTGCTGAGGGAAGCGGAGCGCCTCGTGCGGCAGGAGGGCCACGACCGGGGAGACATCGCGGTGATGTACCGGGTGAATGCGCAGTCGCGGGCCTTCGAGGACGCGTGCGCCCGTTACGGCGTGCCCTACCAGCTCGTCGGCGGTCTGCGCTTCTACCAGCGGCAGGAAGTCAAGGACACAGTCGCCTACCTGCGCCTGATCTCGAACCCCGACGACGACGTGAGTTTTGCGCGCGTCGTGAATGTGCCGTCTCGCGGCATCGGCCAGCGGACCATGGCGAAGCTGGTAGAGGCGGCCCGGGAGATGGGGGTCTCGATGTTCGCGGCGATAGACGGCGTCGGCACCGGCGGGGGTCTCGGAGGGCTGCAGCCGCGGGCCGTCCGGGCTCTCGCAGGGTTCCGCGACATGGTACTCGGCCTGAGGGAAGGCCGCGAAGGGCAGGACCTGGGAGCGCTCATCGACAGCGTGTTGGAGCAGACGGGGTACCTGAAGTACGCTGCCCAAGACGAGGAGAGAGGCGAGGAGCGCCTGGAGAACCTGGACGAGCTGAAGGCGACCGCTGGGGAGTTCGCCGACAGCGACGAGGGCGAGGCGCTAACGGCGTTCCTGGAGCGCGTGAGCCTGGTAAGCGACACGGATGACCTGGAGGACGACCGGGACAGGATCACGCTCATCACCCTTCACCAGGCCAAGGGGCTGGAGTTTCGCGACGTGTTCATGGTCGGAATGGAAGAGGGACTACTGCCCCACATCCGGGCGATAGAGGACGGGGACCCCAAGGAGATGGAGGAAGAGCGCCGCCTTGCCTATGTCGGGGTTACGAGGGCGAAGGACCGGCTCTACGTGAGCCACGCGGCGCGGCGGGGATTCAGGGGCGGGTACGGCCCGAACGTGCCTTCGCGCTTCCTGGACGACATACCCGACAGGCTGATCGACAGGACTTCCTCGGCCCCCTCGACGGACTTCGGCATCCGCTGGGGCCTGACGGAGGGGGTGACAACGCTGAAGCGTCCCGTGCAGGATCCTCCGCGAGTGGTCAACGGCCCCAAGCAGACGCCGAGACGCGCCCGCATTGCGTCCAGGCCCGCGGCAGAACCTGAATCACTACCGGAGCTCGCCACGGGCGACAAGGTGCGTCACGCGAAGTTCGGGGAGGGCATCGTGACGGGCACGAAGCCGTCCGGGGCCGACGTGGAGATAACGGTCGCCTTCGCAGACAACCAGGGGATCAAGCGCCTGCTCCAGAGCTTCGCCAAGCTCCAGAAGATCGGGTAACTGTGCAACTTGACGTTGCTGCTCAGCATTGACGAGATGGAGTGTCTACTCCAAGTGGCTCGCAGTCCAACGTCTACGGACAACTCGCCGAGTCGCCCCTACCTACATACGAAGGGGTCCCACCTCACTGATCTGAGCAGGTGCAGTTGACGTTGCTGACGACGCAGCGGGAGCGCGACGACCTGGCGGACGCCCTTGATGTCAGGCCTGAGACGGCCATCCCTGTCCACCTCCTGCGGCGCGGCCTGGCCGATGCCCATTTAGCCGGTGGGCTCAGTTGTCCTGACGCAGCCGTTGTCCAGTCCCATACACTGAGATCCGAGCCCTGGGGCCTTGGGAGGGACCCAGCCGCCATGCTAGAGTTGCTTCGCCCGCTGAACGACTGGCGTTCGCAGAGGATGAGTCCGAACGTCGACGCCGGCATCGCCGCGCCTCTCGCCGAGCTGGCTGAGAAGCACCTGGGTGTAGAAGTCGAGCTCTACGGCGACATCTACCACACGCTCGCCGGTCCCGTCGCCGACGTGCCTGTCCCGGAGGTCCGGCAGCTTGGCCTGGACGACGTGTGCCTGCTCACGGTGTACAGGGGTGACGCGAAGGGGACAGGATTTGCGACGTTCGAGGACCTTCTAAGTGATGGCTTCGCCGCGGGGCCCATTATCGAGGGCCGACTGGTGGGGCTGGCGCACACCAATGCGGTGACTACGAGATATGCGGACATCGGCGTGGCGACCCGGGAGGAGTATCGCCGCCGGGGCTTCGCTTCCGCGGCAGGATCCATGGTGGCACGCCGGATACAGGAGAGAGGTCTAGTGCCCGTCTGGAGTGCAGGCGAGGACAACAGGGCATCCCTACGGGTCGCCGCGAGGCTTGGGTTCGTCGAGGTGTCGCGCCGCGTCTACCTGAACATCCGTCCCTGCGGCCGAGAGATCCGCTGAGGGGGTCCCCCGGTGCTATACTCGTATGTGAGTTAGTCGCAGTGCGGGCAGGTGCGGGGTGACGCAAGACCGCGATAGCCATGGGCAGGCCGCCGAGAAGGTAACGCTTAGCATCGGCGGCATGACGTGCGCCGCCTGCGTCCATCACGTCGAGGGCGCGCTGGCCGGGGTCGACGGCGTCAGCGGTGCGACAGTGAACCTGGCGACCGAGCGGGCGACGGTCGAGTACGTCCCGGCCATCGCGAGTGTGGCTGATTTCCGTGAGGCTGTGACCGACGCTGGCTACTCGCTGCTTGGCATTGCGGCGGACGGCGACGCCCCGCCTGCCACGGCAGACCTGAGCGCGCTGAAGTGGAAGGCCGGGACCAGCGTTGCGACTGCGGCTGTGATCATGGCAGCCATGGCTACGGCTCCCCTCAGGAACATGCTGCCCTTCGAACCGGCCCTGCTTTTCATGGCCCTTGCCACGCCCGTCCAGTTCTGGGCGGGCGGACAGTTCTACACCGGCGCGTGGCGCGCCCTGAAGGGTCGCACGAGCAACATGAACACCCTGATCGCGGTGGGCACGTCCGCGGCCTTCGGCTACAGCGTGTACGCGGCCGTGTTCGGAGGCCCGGCCGAGCTTGGCCAGGGCCGCGGCGAGACCTATTTCGACACATCCACGGCCATCATCGGCCTCGTGCTGCTCGGCCGCTTCTTGGAAGCCCGCGCGAAGGGCAGGGCGTCCGGCGCCCTCAGGGCCTTGGCCGGTCTTGGCGCAAAGACGGCGCGAGTGATGAGGGGCGGCGTCGAGTCCGACATCCCAATCGAAGACGTGGTCGTGGGAGACCTCGTGCTGGTCCGGCCGGGCGAAAAGGTCGCCACCGACGGCGAGGTGGTCGAGGGCAGTTCGTGGGTCGACGAGTCTATGCTGACGGGTGAGAGCGTCCCGGTGGAGAAGGGCGCGGGAGCCAGGGTCTACGGCGCGACGGTGAACGGCGCGGGGAGCTTCACGTTCCGGGCTACGGGCGTGGGCAGAGACACCGTCCTGAGCCACATCATGCGCCTGGTGGAAGATGCCCAGGGCTCGAGGGCGCCGATCCAACGCCTCGCTGACCTTGTGGCGAGCTACTTCGTGCCGGTCGTCATAGGCGTCGCGACGCTGGTCTTCGTTGTATGGCTCGCCATGGGACCGGCCCCGTCGTACGTCTACGCGATCATGACCGCGGTTGCCGTGCTGATCATAGCGTGCCCGTGCGCACTCGGGCTCGCTACGCCAACCGCCATCATGGTCGGCATTGGCAAGGGAGCCGAGTTCGGCATCCTTGTCCGGGACGCTGAGGCGCTCGAGACGGCGCACAAGGTTCAGGTCGTGCTCATGGACAAGACGGGGACGATTACCGAGGGCAGGCCGGCGGTGACGGAAATCGTTGCCCAGGACATCGGCGAGGATGAGCTGCTGAGAGTGGCCGCCTCGGTGGAGCGCGCTTCAGAGCATCCCATTGGACGGGCGATTGCTCTCGAGGCCGAAGGGCGAGGCCTGGGAATTCTCAGGGTAACTGACTTCGAGTCGGTCCCAGGCTACGGGATCGAGGCTGACGTCGATGGCGCGAAGGTGCTCGTGGGGAACCGGGCCCTCATGGCTGAGCGAAGCATCGCCCTGGATGGCCTGGGTGAACGGGCGGACAGGCTGGCGCAGCAGGGCAACAGCGTAGCTTTCGTGGCCGTGGACGGCGCCCCCCGGGGGGTTATCGCCGTCGCCGACACGATCAAGCCGGGAGTAGCCGATTCCGTCGAAGCCATCAAGGCACTGGGCGTGGACGTTGTTATGCTGACCGGCGACAACGAGAAGGCGGCACGGAGCATAGCCCGCCAAGCCGGCATCGGTGAGGTGATAGCGGGCGTGTTGCCCGGCGAGAAGGCCGAGCGCGCGGCAGCCCTGCGGCGCAGCGGCAAGACGGTGGCGGTCGTCGGAGATGGAATCAACGACTCGCCCGCGCTGGCCGAGGCAGACCTCGGCATCGCGGTGGGTACGGGCACGGACGTGGCTATCGAAGCGGCCGGCGTCACCCTCGTGAGCGGCGACATACGCGGCGTCGCGTCGGCAATCGCCCTGAGCCGGGCCACCATGCGCACTATACGCCAGAACCTCTTTTGGGCCTTCGCGTACAATGTTGCCCTGATTCCGGTAGCTGCGGGCGTGCTATACCCATTCTTCTCGAGCGGCGTGCCCGACGCGCTTGGGCCGGTCTTCGGCGAGTTCGGGTTCCTGAACCCCATCCTGGCCGCCGCCGCGATGGCAGTCAGCTCCGTAACCGTGGTGTCCAACTCA
Organism: Dehalococcoidia bacterium; assembly: GCA_965209165.1. Taxonomy (GTDB): domain Bacteria; phylum Chloroflexota; class Dehalococcoidia; order Lucifugimonadales; family CAJWER01. The sequence goes on along the minus strand of CBDBQI010000003.1, from coordinate 8,232 downwards.
TTGAGGCTTCGCACTTTCGATCTTCGTCGATGACCTGGGAGGCAGCATGAAGATACCCCTGTTCCGCAAGCGCGGACCCACGGCTGAGGACCCCGTATGCGCCATGGACGTCGAGATGGACAGGGCGCCGGGCGGCTCCTGGGAATACGAAGGGACGACCTACTACTTCTGCGCCCCCGGGTGCAAGCGCGCATTCGAGAAAGACCCGGAGTCGTACCTGTCGGGCGAGTTGAAGATCGACATGTAGCCACGGCTCCGATTCGGTTGCGGCCCAACGTGTAAGAGCGACTCGGCGAGTCGCCCCTACAAGACCCTACCCAAGTGCGACGGGGTTGCCATCTCATCAAGTCTGCGCAGGTACCCGGACATCGCCCTTCATACTTTCTTCAAGGTTGCTCGGTTAACATACATACGAGGAACCTGAACAGGAACGGCGGTGGAATGGGAAGCACAGTCCTGATAGTAGAGGACGACGCGAATACGGCTAACCTTGTCGGACTCTATCTCAGGAGGGACGGCCACAAGGTAGCCCACGCCCCCGACGGGGTAACCGGACTCAAGCTTGCGCGGGAAGCCCGTCCCGACCTCGTCGTCCTGGACCTCATGCTGCCGCGCCTGGACGGGATGGAGATCACCAGGGCCCTGAGGGAAGAGTCCTCTGTGCCCATCGTGATGCTCACCGCACGCGTGGACGAGACGGACCGGCTGGAGGGCCTCGATCTCGGGGCCGACGACTACGTCACGAAGCCGTTCAGCCCCAGGGAGCTTGCCGCGAGGGTCCGGGCGGTCCTACGGCGCACGAAGCGCGAAGCCCAGGCGAATGGACCGGTGAAGCTGGCTCACGGCGAGGTGGAGATCGATACCAGGAGCCGGCAAGTCACCATCGCCGCTGCCCCCATCTCCCTAACGCCGACCGAGTTCAGCCTGCTGGAGATGTTCATCCGCGAGCCCGGACGTGTCTTCACACGCGACCAGATCATAGACAGGGTATTCGGCTACGACTTCGACGGGTTCGACCGCACGGTCGACGCCCACGTCTCCAACCTAAGACGGAAGGTCCACAAGGCCAGCGCCGAGGAGCGCAAGTACGTTCACACGGTCTACGGGGTAGGGTACAGGTTCGGCGATGCGTAGATTGCTGTCCAGCCTACAGGTCAGGCTGATGGTCGGCTTTGTCGCGGCGCTGGCGCTCGCCCTAAGCTCCGTGGGGCTGTACGTCGGCTATGCCGCCGACAGGGAGGTCACGCGGATCCAGGAACTGTCGACTGAGGCGAGGGTTGCTCGTCTCAAGGTTGCCCTGGAGGACCACTACGCCCGAAACAAGGGCTGGTACCAGGTGCAACCCTTCCTGGAGAGGGTCGGACCGGTGTACGGCAAGAGGCTGGTGCTGAAGGACAATGACGGCCAGGTGGTCGGAGACTCCTGGGGCGACAAGAAGAGCTCTCCGCCCGGCCGCGCGCGGCCTCCTCGAGGCATCATGCACGATGCGGATGCCAGAATGGCTGCCATCATCGCCGACAAGAAGCTGGAAGTTGGCGAATTGACTGTGTCGCCGGACGACCTGCCGGCAACACTGACCGAACCCCCTCTGTCGAGGCTATCCCAGACCGTCAACCGCTCCCTGCTCTGGGCAGGGCTCGTCGCGGGCGGTGGGGGGCTGATTCTCGTCACCATGATGTCGAACAGCGCCCTGGCGCCGGTGCGAACTCTCACCGGGGCCGCCCGCCGGCTCGGTAGGGGCGACCTGTCCCAGCGCGTCTCCGTCCAGAGGGAGGACGAGGTGGGCGAGCTGGCGCGAACATTCAACACCATGGCGGAGGGCATGGAGCGCGCCGAGACACAGCGGCGCAACCTAGTGGCGGACGTGGCGCACGAGCTGAGGTCGCCGCTGTCGAACATCCAGGGGACCATCGAGGCCATGCGGGACGGCCTCATGGACAGGGGAGACGCTTCGCTCGACATGCTGCACGAGCAGACGCTCCACCTGACGCATCTCGTGGACGACCTGGGGCTGCTCGCGCGGGCAGAGGCGGGCGATCTGCGGCTGGACATCAGGCCGGACTCGATGGAAGAGGCAGCGAGGCGCTCCGCGGAGGCATTCCGGGCCCGCGCCGAAGCGAAGGGGGTCGGCCTGACAGTCGAAGCGGCCGAGAACCTGCCGCTGGCGCTGATGGACCGCCAACGCACACAGCAGATCATCGGCAATCTCCTGGACAACGCCATACGGCATACGCCAGGGGGAGGCCGGGTGAGCGTACACATGGGCAAGACCGAGGCCGGTGACGTCAGCGTTGCCGTGCGGGATACCGGCGAGGGAATAGCGGAAGACGACCTGCCCCTCATATTCGAGCGGCTCCACCGGGTGGACCCCTCAAGGGCGAGGGCCACGGGGGGAGCAGGACTGGGCCTCACCATAGCCCGGCGGCTGGTCGAGGCGCAGGGCGGAGCCATTAGCGTAGACAGTGAGATGGGCAGGGGCTCCACATTCACGTTGGAGCTGCCCACCGCGATTGAAGTCGACGGCGCCCATTGATGCCACCAGGAGATCCAGGGAACTGTTCAGTATTGATGAGAAGGATGTCCCGGCTCCGGTTTGATGGGGCCCCAACGTGGAAGGGCGACTCGGCGAGTCGCCCCTACCTACACGGCGGCCCCTACACGAGGCGGGGTCCCTATCTCAACAAGTCTGAGCGGGCACATTCAGGGAGGGACACTTGACGAGCATACTCGACGCATTGGGAAGCATCAGGCTGTGGCAGATCGCGGTCCTCGTGGGGATAGTCGTTGTGGCCGCCGTTGGGGGATATTTCGGCTACACACAGCTGACTGCCGAAGACTCCACGGACCTGGGAGAAGGCCAGCGCCTCGTGGCGGTGCAGCGCGGTGACTTCGTAAACGAGGTTTCGGTCAGCGGCAGCCTGGAGTACAAGGACCGTGACAGCCTGAGCTTCGGGACCGCAGGGACCGTCGCGGAGGTAGCGGTGGAGGCCGGGCAGAGGGTGCCGGCGGGCTTCGTGCTCGCGCGGCTCGACAGCGAGACGATTGCGGAGCTCGAAAGGGCCGCGGTCCAGGCCGAGGGCAAGCTACGGGATGCGGAGGATGCCCTGGCCGAAGCGCGCGACCCCTACTCGGCCGTCGACCTAGCCCGGGCCGAGGCGGACGTGGCCGACGCCCTGGTTGCCAGGAAGTCTGCCGAGGATGCACTTGCCGAGCTTCAGACGGCCGACCCGCAGGCCATCGCCAGGGCCAGGACAGCAGTCTCGGATGCGTTAACGGCCAAGTTGGCGGCAGACGAAGAGTTGGACGCATTGCTGTCGGGCGATCCCCAAGCAATCGCCAGGGCCAATGCCGCCGTGTCCGACGCACTGATAGCCAGGAGAGCCGCGGAGGAAACCCTGGCGGAGCTGACTCGCTCTGACAAGACGATCGCCGAGGCCGAGAGGGCGGTTGCGATGGCAGAGGAGTCGTTCGGCAATGCCGAGCAGGCTCTTCGCGACCTGCTCTCTCCTCCCGCCGACGTGCTCTCGAAAGCCGAGAACAAGGTGACCGCTGCCGAGCGGACGCTCCAGGACGCACAGGACGCTCTCGCCGAGCTTCTCGGTCCTCCGGGCGGCAGCGTAGCGGCCGCGGAGGCGGCAGTGACGCGTGCGAAAGAGGAGCTGGAGGATGCATCGACCGCGCTAGAAGAGCTGCTGGCCGGGCCGGACGAAGACGCTCTCGCCGATGCCTTTTCGGACCTGGAGTCGGCCAGGGCATCGCTGAACGAAGCCGAGGTCGATCTGATCCTGGCGGAGGACGACTGGCATGCCAGGTTCGAGAACGCCAGTGATGCACTGGAGGCAGCTTCCGAGCAGTATGCGTCCGCGTTCTCGGGATGGCTCGGAGCCGCGCCCGCCGGCGATGAGCGTGCCATGGATCCCTGGGCCGTTCTCGATGCGTGGGGCGCCGACATAGAGGCCCTGTTCGCGCCGGGAGCGCGGTCGATCAGGCCGGAGGTATTCCTTGCGCAGGGAAGCAACGACGATCCCGAGACCCGCTGGGACGAGGGGGTGATCTACTTCTGGCTCCACTTCTACCCCCAGGACATCGCCGCCACCTGCGACGACGATGAGCCAAGCCGCAATCTCTGCGTCATGCGCGATCTCGAAGAGGCCTGGAGCAGCCGGAGGGCCGCAAGCGATAACCTGGCGACGCTCGAGCTGGAGGCCGAGAAGGCGCTCTCCCAGAGGGATACGGCGGTGAAGCGGGCAGAGGAGACGGTCGCAGACCTGGAAGAGAGGGTAGCCGATTTACAGGCGGGGCCCGACGCGCTGGCCGTGGATGCCGCGCGCCACCGGCTGGACACGGCGACGTATGCACATGGAGACGCGCAGACGGCCCTGGACGAGCTTCGCAACCCGCCAAGTCTCAGGGTCGAGGAGCGGAGAAGCCAGGTCGACGTAGCTGCGGCCGCGCTGGCCGAGGCCGAGGCCGAGCTCGCCGACCTGAAGCCGGGCGAGGACGACAGCCGCGTGGCAGCAGCGAGGGCGGAGCTCACGCTGGCCACAGCCAACCTCGAGGACGCGCGTGCGGACCTCGTGGAGGCCAGGTCCGGCCCAAGCCAGCTCGACCTCGATGCCGCGCGGGCAAGAGAAGAGCTGGCGACGGCCGATCTCGAGGCTGCGGAGGCCGACTTGGCTGCGCTCGTCTCGCCCGAGCAGGCCGACGTCGACTCGGCCCGGGCGAAGGCCGAGCTGGCTGCGGCCAACCTGGAAGCTGCCGAGGCTGAGCTGTCGGACCTGCTGGCCGGCCCGGACCCCGCAGACCTGGACCAGAGCCGGAAGAAGCTCGCGCTAGCCACCGCTAACGTGGACGACCTGAGTGAGAGGCTGGATGAGATCCGGTCGGGCGCCGACCCTCTCGTAGTATCTCTCAGGGAGGGGGACGTGGCGGCAGCCAAGTCGGCCCTCGACGCCGTTCACCAACGGCTGGCCGAGTCTGTCATCACCGCTCCGTGGGACGGTATTGTAACGAACGTCCGGATCGAAGAGGGCGAGGAAGTTTCGCTCGGCGTTGCGGCTATCGGCATGGTGGACCCATCGGTAGTCCAGGTTGCCGGCACGATAGACGAGATCGACGTCCTCTTCGTGAGTATGGGAGCGCAGGCCAGCGTGTCTATGGACGCGTTCCCTGGACAGGTGCTGTCGGCCACGGTGACCGACATCGGGACCCAGGCAACCAACCAGCAAGGTGTGGTGAGCTACCCGATCACAATCGAGGTCGAGACGCAGGGGCTTGAGTTCCCGGAGGGCATGAGCGCCGTAGCTTCCGTTGTCATCCTGGAGGAGCTCAACGTCCTGCTCGTGCCGATCGACGCGTTGTTCGGCAGTTTCGAGCAGCCTGAGCTCCAGGTGATGAGCGGCGGGACGCTGGAGAGCCGCCAGATAGCCCTGGGCAACACCGATGAGTTTTGGGCGGTCGTCAAGTTCGGTGTCAATGAGGGCGAAATGGTCGTACTGGAGACCAGGGACTCATCGTTCCAATCCGGGTTTGGTGGGTTTGGCGCCCTCAGAGGGGTGAGCGGTGGATTCAGGAGGCCGCCAACCGGCGGTGGCGGCGGGCAACGTTGAATAGGGTTGGCCCCGGCACTCTACCCTCGCGGCGAGAAGGAATATGATCGACCTGAAAGACGTTACCAAGGTATACAGGATGGGTGAGATCGACGTCGCCGCCCTCAACGGTGTTTCGATCCATATCCAAGAGGGCGAGCTGATGTCGATCATGGGCCCATCGGGGTCCGGCAAGTCGACGTTAATGAACGTCCTGGGTTGTCTCGACGCGCACACTTCCGGCACCTACCACTTCGAGGGCCAGGACGTGGGATCGCTCAACGACAACGGCCTCGCGAACATACGAAACCGGAAGATCGGGTTCGTGTTCCAGACATACAACCTCCTGCCCAGGCTGACGGCGCTTGGCAACGTGGAGCTGCCGATGCTTTACGGCAACAAGAAGAACCGGCGGCGAAGGGCACTGGCGGCCCTGGACCGGGTTGGGCTGAGCGATCGCGTCAATCACCGGCCCACGGAGCTTTCGGGCGGCCAGCAGCAGCGGGTCGGGATAGCGAGGGCGCTGGCGAAGGAGCCTTCGGTCCTCCTGGCCGACGAGCCCAGCGGCAACCTAGACACCACCTCCAGCCAGGAGATCATGACCCTGCTCCAGAAGCTCAATTCGGACGATGGTATGACCGTCGTGATTGTCACTCACGATAGCGATGTTGCCAATCACACCAACAGGATAGTTTCCGTGCGGGACGGCGTAGTCGTGGATGACCGCGCCACGGCAGCTCCAATGCCCGCCAGAGCGAGAGACTGGTCAGGAGGCAGGGCTTGAACCCGTTCGAGGTCATTGTAACCGCGATCTCCTCGCTGGGCGCAAACAAGCTCAGGACCATCCTGGCACTGCTGGGGATTGTCATAGGCGTGGCAGCCGTGATCTCGACGATGTCGGTAGGCCGGGGCGCGCAGGCCCAGGTCACGGCCACAATACAGGGCCTGGGCACCAACCTCCTGTTCGTACGACCTTCCGGCGGAGGGCAGGGAGGGTCGTCATTGACCCTGGACGACGCCTATTCGCTGGTAGACGCCGAGGCGGCCCCGTCCGTCGCGCGGGTTGCGCCGGAGATTTCGCTGGCAGGCACCATCGTCGCCGGGCGGGAGAGCACCTTCGGCCAGGTGCTGGGAATCACGCCTGAGTTCCTGTCGGTGCGGAACTACGAGATGGGATCCGGGCAGTTCATCAGCGGAGTGCAGGTGCAGAACAGGTCAGAGGTCGCGGTGCTGGGCCCTGAGATCGCCGAGACGCTGTTCGGTTTCCGCGACCCCGTGGGCCAGACCGTGAGAATTGGGACGGGCACCGGGTCGCCCCGGCACTTCACCGTGATAGGCGTGCTCGAAAGCCGCGGGGGCTCGCCCTTCGGGAACCTGGACTCTTACGCGCTCATACCGATTACGACCGCGTACTACAGGCTCGAGTCCCAGAGGACCGTGCAGGGCGAAGTGACCGTCGGCTCGATCAACGTCCAGGCCGTCGACGTCGACCTGATCGACACGGCGATCGCCGAGATCGACACGATACTTCGTCTCCGCCACCGGGTTACCGACACGCCGGACTTCACGATAGCAAGCCAGCAGGCGACCATCGACACGCTGACCGACACGCAGGAGACCTTCGTCGTGTTCCTGGGGGTGATTGCGGGGATATCGCTGCTGGTGGGCGGGATTGGGATCATGAACATCATGCTGGTCTCGGTGACCGAGCGCATCCGGGAGATCGGCATTAGGAAGGCCATGGGTGCGAAGAAGCGGACATACTCTCCCAGTTCGTGCTGGAGGCGGTCCTGCTGAGCTTCGGCGGCGGCCTGGTGGGAGCCGTTTGCGGCGTCGGCGTCTCCAGGTTCGTGGACGACAGGGAGCTGGGCGGCCAGACCTTCCAGACGGTCGTCACCGGCGACATCACCATACTGGCGATAGTCGTGTCGGTGGCGATAGGCCTCTTCTTCGGCATATATCCGGCGGTCAGGGCGTCGAACCTGCATCCTATCGAAGCGTTGAGGTACGAGTAGTAGTGACAGGAGGCGAAGTTGAGCAATAGTCCCGTTGAACAGAGCACAAAAGCTCAAGGCAACAAGAAGGCGTTCATCGTGCTGGTCGTGCTGACGCTGGCATTCGTGGGCGTGGTGGGCGGCGCCTTCTACGGGGGACCGTCGTGGGCAAGAACCAGGCGGAGGACTCCGCAGCGGCGGACGCGCCCGCATTGCCTGAAGGCGCTGCGGCTGCGTTCGCCCAGTTCCGCCAGCAGGCGCAGTCTGGTCAGGTCGACCAGGCCGCCGCCGAGCGGCTGAGGCAGCAGATCCGCGGCCAGCTAGGGCAGGGCGGAGGCCAGGCGGCTGCCGGAGCGGCGCAGGGTGGCGGTGTTGCGGGTGGAGGCACGGCTGGTGCCAGCGCGGCGGCAGGCGCCGGGGCGGCGGGCGGTGCTGCAGGAGGCGCGGGCTTTGGCGGCTTCGCGGCCGGCTTCGGCGGTGGAGCCTTCGGGACGATCACTTCGTGTGAAGGATCCGAGCTGAAGATCGAGACGCCGACCGGCGTCGTCACGTGAAGCTGACGGAAGCAACGACGCTGAGGGAGATCTCGGACGTGAGCGTCGAGGAGCTTTCGACCGGTATTCGTCTAACTATCGCCGGGACCCGCGACG
>CBDBQI010000002.1:0-322274 GCA_965209165.1 Dehalococcoidia bacterium | reverse complement strand
CGGTCCTTGCCGACGGACACGAGCCATGGCGCGACGAGATCGACTTCGAGGTCACGGAACCGGTGGACGGGCGGAGGGTGTTCGTAGAGGCCCTCGCCGTCTCCGGCGACCGGGCCGCGGTGACGCTCAGAGCCGCCACCGACCTGGACATCCGGGTGAGAGCCTTTGGCGGCGGCCAGGGCACGACCCTCCGCTTCTGGGGCTCGGCGACGCTGACAGAGGGAGAGAGCATCGACTATTCGCTGCCCCTCAACGGACCAATGCCCTCCTTTGCCGTTTCCTGGGAGGACGCGCTGGGACAGGCGGGAGCGCTCACCGTCGAGAGCGAGCAGATTCCCTATCCCTTGCCAGTCGTTGAAGGCGAGCTATGCGATCTGCGCATTACATCCCTGGGCTGGACGCCGGGGTCCGTCACCGGCGTCGTCGAGTCCGACTGCGTTGATGCCGTCGAGCACCTAGTCGAGCTTCAGACGGTGGCCGGACATGAGAGCGTCACCGAGACGGCGCTCATGGACGCCGGGGTGACTGCCATCACGGGAACGATCGTTGCCACGACGGGAGCATCGACCGCGAACGTCGCATTCGTCCCCGACGGGGAGACGAGCTTCCGGCTCGCCGCGCCCACCGGCGAGGCGATTCACGCCGTGAGCCTGGACGTGAGCCTTGAGGCGAGCCTACGCATCCCCATCCCTCCGCTGACGACACTCACCCACCACCCGGAGCGGACGGAGAAGCGCACCGAGACGGTGAGCCTGTACAGGCCGGGACGACCCGGACAGTCAGCGAGACGGTGACCGTCACCAGCGATGACGGAACGACCACGGAGCACACCGTCTCGGCCACCCTGTCGGTGCCCGGCGAGACGGTGCAGAGGGACGTGACCCTCACTATCGTCCACCCCGAGCACGTCAAGGCCGAGACGACCGACCGAGCGCCTCTCACCAGGACAAGGGAAGAAACGCTATCCCTGGCCTCCGAAATCGGTTCCGACGACGCCTTTGCGGCGCTGACTCTGCCGGAACCTGAGCCCGAGGCCCCGCCCGCCGAGCAGACGCCCGGCGGCGACCTGACCGACTGGTTCCGCCGGTTGGGATGGGAGTGGCCCTGGTGAGACGGGCATGGACGGCAATCCTCCTTGCCTGGGCTGCGCTGGCGACCGTCGGCGCGGCTCCGGCCGAGGAGCGGGCGATGCTGGCCGCCTTCGATGCGGTGCTGACCGCAATGGCCTACGCCGCCGCCGGACTCGCCGTCTTCGCCGTCGTCTGGCGGGCTTCGTCCTGATGGCCGAGGGCGCGGAGGAGCGTGGCGGCGGCAGGGCCAAGACCGCAGTGGTGCTGGCCGTCATCGGCCTGGTGCTGGTTCTGTCCGCCAAGGGCGTCGCCGCGCTGCTGAGCCACGGCGTCATCCCCATTCCAGTCCCCTAGTGAGAAAAGGAAGCGAACGAAGTGAAAGAGTTTTTTCTGAACCTGATGAGAGGCGGAGAGCGGCATCCCTCAGAGGAGGGCGATGTTCAGACGCGCAATGCGAACACCGAAACGAAGACCCGTTCCACGTCGGAGCCGCCCGCGCCGAAACTCCCGCCCGACCTGCCCCTGTTCTTCATGCTGTCGCACCTGGGCGAGGACGGCCCGGTGCGGCTGGACGGGGTGCAGCTGGGCGTGTGCGAGGTGATGGGGCTGGAGATCGACGAGCCGAAGCTTGGGGCCTTCGCCGGGGCGCTCAACGCCCTCGACTTCCCGGTGCAGCTGCTCATGCGCCAGCACCCGCCGCGCCTTGGCGGTCTGCGGGAGAAGCTGCAAGAGGCCCAACCCGACGACCTGCCGCCGCAGACGAGAGCGGCATCGGAGTCGCTCAGGCGCCTGCTCACCGACCTAGAGACCCGGGACGGCATCCTGGACCGGCGCTTCTACGCCGTCTGCGAGCACTCCCGTATCGACGAGCTGCGGGGCCTGCTGGCGAGGGCCGGACTCTCCGTCCACCCCCTCAGGGGCAGGCAGCTTCGAATGTTCCTTGTAGCCGCAGCCCTGGGTGGCTCGCCTGTTGACGTGGACGAGAACGAAGAGATCGAGGTGCAGGTCAACCGGCGCGACATGCGCATTGGCACGCATCTCATCCGCTCCCTTCACCTGGGCAAGTGGCCGAGATCGCTGGCCCCGGGTTCCTGCAAGGACTCATGGCGGCGGGAGCGCCCATGGACCTGTCCATTCATCTGGGCCGATCCCCGCCGAGCAGGCGGCCAGGACATTGGAGTGGCAGAAGGTCAGGTTCGAATCGGCGCAGAGTCTCTCGTTCAAGCGTGGCCGCACCATGTCGCCGGAGGCCGAGATCGCCCTGGAGGACGTGACAAGCTCAGGGACGAGGTGCAGAGGGGCAGGGAGCGCCTATTTCACTCCTCTTTATCCGTGACCCTCCACGCGAAGGACGAGGCGTCGCTGAAGGAGATGACCCAGAGGGCCAAGGCCCATTTTGCCGCCACTCTCGGCAAGCTGGACAACCTGGCGTTCAGGCAGCGGGAGGGGCTGCTATCGACCTTGCCCCTGGCCCTGAACGCCGTGGCCGAGTGGCGGACCCTGGACACGTCCAGCCTTGCGAGGCTCTTCCCCTTCTCGCCGCCGGACCTGGACACAAGAAGCGGCACCCTCTACGGCATCGACATGCGGGCCTGCTCCCCCGTGGTCTACGACCCCTGGGACGGCACCCATCTCAACGCCAACACCGCAGTCCTCGCACGGTCGGGCAGCGGCAAGTCTTTCGCAACCAAGCTGGGCGTGCTCAGGGGACTGACGCGCGGCGTCACCGCCTACGTCATCGACCCTGAAGGGGAGTACGCGGACATGGCTCGCGCCGCCGGAGGCCGTGTGCTGTCCCCCGGAGTTGAGGGCCAGGGCATGAACCCCTTCGTCATCGACCGGGGAGACGACGAGGAGCTGTTACAGCGCATCGGCAGCCTGAGGCGGCTCATTGAAGTCATGGTGGGTGAGAGCCTCGGAGCGGAGCGCAGGGCCTCCCTAGACCACGCCCTGGCGGGCTACTACGCCCAACACCGCGAGCGCACAGGCTTCCGCGATTTCTACACATACCTGGAAGGGCAGGCCCCGGACATAGCCCACCTGCTGAGGCCCTTCGCCACCGGCAGCCTCCGCAACCTGCTCTCCGACGAGGGGGACGACCTGCTCGGCAACGAGGCGTTGGTCACCGTCTTCGATCTTCGCCTCTCGAACCAGAGCTGAGGCCCGCAGCGGCGATGGTCTGCACCGAGACGGTGTGGGCGGCGGCCCGCCCAGAACCCCAAGCCGAGGCTGCTGGTGGTGACGAGGTATGGAGCATCATGCAGCACCCCGAGGGCGCGGCCTTCATGGTGTCTATGGCGAAACGCGCCAGGAAACACCGGCTGGGGCTTCAGTTCATCACCCAGGACGTCCAGGACCTTTTGTCCGAGGACTCGTCGAGGACCATCACCGGCCATTCGGGGAGGGCGCTTCTCCAGAACGCCGCCTTCAAGCTGCTCTTGCAGCAGGACGCGGCGGCCATAGGCACCGTGGGTGACGCCTTCGACCTGCCCGAAGACCTCCAGAGGTGGCTGCTCTCCTGCCCGCGCGGCGACGGCCTGCTTCTGGCCAGGGGACAGCGATTCCCCGTCCGCATCGAGGCCACCCCGGAGGAGACGGCAGTGATCGAGTGGAGGCCGGGCGGACAGCGATAGGACGGCGAAAACGCAGAAGAGACCCATACATAGGGAGGAGTAACAGAAATGAAACAGAACCCGATACGAAGACTGTTTGGAGGCCCCGACAAGACCCCGGCGCTGCTTGCGGTGACGCCGCCGAGGACGGGCGAGCGGACGTTGCTGGGCGTGGAGAACCTCCTCCAGTCCATCGCGGTGCCTGAGCCCTTCTCTTTGGAGCTTGCCGGGGACATGGACGGCGTGACGCTGATGGCCCGGTGCATCGACGACCGGGTGGTACGCGGCCAGATCGCCGCCCACTACCCCCAGGCCAGGATAGAGAAGGTGGACCCAAACAACGATCCCTTGCGCCTGGGAGACGGCGAGCAGGCGTGGTCGATGACGCTCAGGGCCGACGGCCCCGAGTACGTGCCCCTCAGAACCTTCCGGGACGACGACCTCCTCGACCCCGGCTCCGACCCTCTGATCGCCCTCATGGGCGCGCTGTCGTCCCTCTACGAGGGGGAGCGCGTGGTGCTCAACTCAAGCTGAACTCCTCGGCCCCGACTGGTCCCAGCACCACATGGAGAAGGCCCACAAGCGGCCCGGCCAGGAGCAGCGGGAGCCGTCCTACACCTACCAGACCAAGCCCCTCCAGATGGACGGGGTGACCATGGCCGTCCTCGGCGTCGGCGCTCTCGCAGCCCTCCAGGGCTACCTGTGGGTGCAGGACGGCGAGACGTGGAAGACGGTGCTGCTTGGCATCGGAACGGCCCTGGGGCTTGGCATCGGTGGCTGGGCATGGCACCGCTTCAAGAAGGCGAGGAACCGGGTCGAAGACCCCCTGCTCATCAGGGAGAAGGTCTCCCGCATCGCCTTCGACGCCGAGATACGGGTCACGGCGATCATGCCGGACGACACGGGGCGCGAGCGGGCCGAGGAGCTCATGAGGAGGGTTGCCGCCGCCTACCGGCACTTCGACAACCCGGCAGGGGCGAGGTTCAAGGTGAGCAAGGTAAGGCCCGTCGCTCCCGCCCCGGAGAACCTGCATCCCACAGGCCCCGGCCTGTTCGGCAGGCGCAGCGTGTTGGGAGTCCGGGAGGCCGCCTGCCTCTGGCACCCGCCGGGAGCGGGGAACGAGACGCCGTTGGTGGAGCGGTCCGGCGCACGGGCGCTCAGCCCGTCGGCGAAGGGAGTCAGGGGCGGCGCGCTGGTGGGAGACACCACGGCGGGTACCAAGAGGGAGATCAGATTCCCCGACGACCTGCTGCGCCGTCACCACCTCTACGTGGCCCGCACCCGTATGGGCAAGTCCACGCTGATGCACCACGTGGTCGTTCACAAGATGCGGGAGAAGGCGGCGGGCAGGGACGAAGACGCCATCGTCGTCATAGACCCCCACACCGACCTGGTGGCGGGCATCCTCGAACACGTCCCGAAGGAGATAGCCGACAGGGTGAGGCTGATAGACCTGTCGGACGCGAGCCGTTCCCCCGGCGTCAATCTGCTGGACACCCGCATATTCGCAGACCGCGACCGCACCGCCGACTCGGTGGTGCGGGTGGCCAAGGGCCTCTGGGACCAGTGGGGGCCGAGGATGCAATCGATCCTGGAACAGACCGTCAAGACGCTGCACGAGGCCAACGAGCAGATGGAGGCCGAACAGCAGTACACCATCCTCGACGGCCTGAAGCTGCTCTCGGACGATGAGTTCGCCAAGCAGGTGCGCAAGAGGGTCTCCGACCCCTACCTGCTGGAGTGGTGGGCCAGGGACTTCGGCAAGTGGGGCCGCCAGTACAAGGCGGAGGCCCTGGCCCCCGTCCAGACCCGTCTCTCCTACTACGCGTCCTCCAAGCGGGCCAGGGCCATCCTGGGACAGCGCCGCTCCACCATCGACCTGAGAAGGACCATCCACGACGGCGGCGTGCTGCTGGTCTCCACCTCCCAGGGGGTCGTGGGCAGGGACGTGGCCGCCCTGGTGGGCGCGTCGCTCCTGAACCTGGTGGACGCCGTGATACGGGAGCAGGGAAGTCTATCTCTCAGGGAACGTCGCGGCGCGCTGGTCGTCGTGGACGAGATGCAGTCCATGCCCGGCGTGGACTACGAGTCGATGCTCAGCGAGCTTGGGAAGTTCGGAGCGTCCTTCATCCTCGCCACCCAGAGCCTGGCAAAGCTGGACGACCTCTCCCGCACCATGCGGGACACCATCCTCGCCAACGTGGGGTGCCTCGCCGTCTTCCAGGTGGCCGGCTCAGACGCCAGGACCCTGGTGTGGGAGCTTGGCAAGGACCGGGTGTCCGAGGACGACATCGTGTCCCTGCCCGTGCACCACTGCTACGTCCGCGCCACCGTGGGCACCGAGCGGATGCCCGCCTTCTCGATGGAGGTGCGCAAGCCTGAGGAAGGAGACCCATCGGTCGCCGACCGCATACGTGCAGCTACGCAAGGCTACACCGTCTCGGCCCGCCAGGGAGACTACGCCGACGCCGAGGGCCACGGGAAGGTGGACGAATTTCACAAAGGCGTCGAGGCATTGGAGCAGGCCGAACGGGAGGAGAACGACGAGCAGGCGACCGAGAACCACACCGACGAAGAGGACGAGGAGGTCGGAGAATGAGACCCGCGGGACTGGAAGCTCAGATCATCCGCATCCTGGCCGACATGCCCTACCTCAATCGCCGGGAGATGGTCCCGGTCACGGGCCGGTCCAAGGGCGCGGTCCACGAGGCCGTAGAGAGACTGCAAAATGGCGGCCTCTGCGACTCCGTGCTCCACGCCGTCGATCCCTTTCCCCCTTCCCGCAGGTTCCACCTCACCGGGGCGGGGCTGCGCAGGCTTGCAGATGAGGACGGGATGTCGCTTGACGACCTGGTGCGTACACACCCCGTCTCCGCCGAGTGGCGGCGAAGCCTGATGGAGCGCATGGACGCCCTGGCTTCCATATACCACGTCGCATCTCTCGCTTCCGACGTTGCCTACCCCCTGCGCTTCCGCTGGTACCGCTCATCCAAGCTGGACGCGGGTATAGAACTTCCCGACGGCAGGACCGTCGGCATCGTGAGGCAGGGACCCACCGCCGACCGCTCGGTCTTCGCCCAGCGCCTCTGGCGACTGAAGGACGAACCCATGCCCGGAGTCGTCCTCATCCTCACGATGGACGCCGTCCGTCTCAGGCACGCCCGCAGGATGCTCTCGACCACAGACGTTCCGTCCCTCCTGGCCGTCGAACGCGAGACGGTCATGGCCGACGTAGACGCCCCGATCTGGACTCCGGCCCAGGTCCACGCAGCCGTGAGCCTGCGCTATTCGTTGGACAGGACGGACCCCGGCGGCGCGTTTCCGGGGGAGCCGCAGCCCGGACTGGCGTCGGTCCCCGCAGACCTGCCCGTCATGGGAACGGTAGCCGACATGGCCGACCACATGCTGCCCGTGACGCTCAGACCCGCCGAGAAGCGCGCCCTCGACCTGGTATTCGACTGGCCCTGGATCGCCCTCGGCGAACTCGCCGGTCTGTTGGGCGTCTCGCCCCAGAGGGCTTCCCAGCTGATCAATCCACTGGAGGGCTTCAGCCTCGTCGTCAGGCCCCGCGAAGCGGAGGGACGGCTGGCCCTCACCGACCGGGGACTGGCCCTCCTCGCCCGCAGGGACAGGACCTCGGTGGCGGCGGCGAGGAGGAGATTGAGCGTCGCCCCGGAGGACGCCAAAGGGCCTTTCGAGTGGCGCAACCTCACCGGCAGCAGGAGCCGCCAGCTTCTCAGGAACATCGAGCACACCGAGGCCGTCCACGTCTTTCTGTCCGCGCTTGCGGCCCAGGCCCGTCATCTTGGCTGGGAGATAGCGCAGCTCGACCCGCCCAGGAGGGCGTCCCGCCACTTCCGCCACGACGAACGGTTGCGCGCCGTCTACCCCGACGCCTTCGGCGTCCTGCGCAGGGCCGAAGAGACGTGGGCCTTCTTCCTGGAGTGGGAGCGAAGGGCCGTTCGGCCCTCGACGATGGCGACGCGGCTCGCGCCCTATCTGCGCTACTACTCGTCCCAAAGGCCCATGGACGACCACGGGGCCAGACCCGCCGTGCTCATCGTCTTCGACGACGACATCGCCGCCACCCACTTCCTGCGCGTGGCGAGGGAGCGGATGCAGGCCAGCCGGGTCACGGTCCCCCTGTGGGTCTCCCACAAAGAAGCCATCGACTCCCTGGGACCGCTGGGACGCGCCTGGCGCACCCCGGACGCCGCATGGGAGCCGCCCCAGTCCCTGCCGACGGAAGCGAAATGAACGACGCGGGGAGCGGCGCGAAAACTCCCGCTCAATACCCGATAGGAGATGGAAAGCCGATGCGTTCACCGGATAACGATATAGCAAGAGGCCCCCGGAGGAGCGGAGGACGGAGCGCCGTCCGGCTCGACGCGGCGGCCCCGGGAGACGGCTCACTTCGGTGATCACCTCCCGGAACCGGCCCGCCGGGGTCGATACAGACAGACCCGGTCCCATGTCGAAGTCGGCGCGTGGGGAGCGACCGCCCTCCGGTCGCATCCGCCGCCGGATGCACATGGCCTTGGGAACAACAACCCAAAGCTTTACGACATGGAGGATAGACATGACCAACATCGATCACATCGACGGATGGAGCGGGACGGAGCCCCTTCAGGGCGCCGACATGCCCGAGGACTTCCCCCAGCGGCTCGTGCGCCTCAAGGAGGCCAGCGGCCTCTCCTGGCGCGGCCTGTGCAGGGTCACCGGCATCGACTACAAGCTGCTGCGAAGGTGGCTCAAGGGCTGGGCGCCCAGCGGAGGCTCCATGCTCACCCTGGTCATCTTCGCCAACCGCATCGGATGCCTTCCGATCCTCCTGGGGGAGGAGCTACGGATGACCCACTTCAGGAGCTAGCCGGCACCCCCCGCCGGCGCCCTAACCGGCGCATCGGCGGCGCGGCGGGGTAGGACACCACAACGCCGCCGGGCGCTCGCACCCATCCGTCCGTGCCCGGCGGCCACCCAATACACCTGTAACGAGAGGCCAGCGGCCCAACGAACCGCCGCTGAGATTAGGCAACATGAAAGACACCAATAGAGAAGATACGAGGAACCGGCAAAAGAAGAGGCCGGGGAGGGATGCTCCCGAGTCATCCTCCGACAGGCCGGTGGAGTCCTATACTCCTCAGCAGCGGAGGACGATACGCAAGGGGCTGCGCATCCTGGCCAAGGTCGCCGTCCGCGCCCACATGCGCAGGAACGCGGCTCACTCAGAGGATGACGGCGAGGGCAGGCGGTGAACGTCCCGCCCAACCTTATCCCCGGCAGACTCGTTGGAGATGGCCGCGTGAAGCTAGCATCTTGGCATAGCACGAAAGCCGTGCTATTATGTACTTATGATTGTCTCATTCAGAGACGGCGGTACAGAGGACATCTTCAACGGGCAATCCACTCAAGCGGCCCTGCGGGCATGTCCCATGCCGATATGGGGAGTGGCTCATCGAAAGCTTGACCAGATCGATTCCGCCTCCGTTCTGGGAGACCTCAGAATACCTCCCGGCAACCGCCTGGAACGGCTGGCCGGAGATCGAAGCGGGCAACACGGTATTCGCGTCAACGACAGGTATCGAATCTGCTTCACGTGGACACCTGCCGGACCCGCCGACGTCGAAATCACCGACTATCACTGAAGAGGAGAATGAGCATGGTACGCATTCCCACCGATCGAGAGCCTACGCATCCGGGCGAGATGCTTCTGACGGAGTTCCTGCTGCCCCTCGGAATGACTCAGCGCGACCTGTCCAATGCCATTCACGTGCCCTATCAGAGGGTCAACGAAGTCGTCCGAGGGAAGCGGGGGGTCACGCCAAGCACCGCCCTGAGGCTCTCTAGGTTCTTCGGCACTTCGCCCGGCTTTTGGATGAACCTGCAACTCCGTTGGGACCTCTACCACGCCGAGCGTTCCGAGGCTGAACAGATCGAGGGCATCCTTCCGCGTGAAATGGTCAGCGCGCTTGGGGAAGACACGGGTTCGATGACGACGATGCCGGGTGTTGCAGGCTAGTAGTGGCCCACGGGAACGACAGGAAACAGGAGGAGGACTCACAGATGAACAATAGAAGCGACTACACCCCCGTGGCCCTCTACGCCAGGGTCTCCAGCGACAGACAGGACGTGGACCTGTCCGTGGCCGCACAGCTGCGGGCGCTCAGGGAATACGCCCATAAGAACGACTACGTGGTCGTCCGCGAGTACGTGGACGAGGCCGAGAGCGGGCGCGTCGCCGACCGCCCGGAGTTCCGCAAGATGATCGACGAGGCCGCCAAGCCCGAGGCCCCGTTTAGAGAAATCCTTGTGTGGAAATTTAGTAGATTCACCAGAAAGCGCGAGCACGCCGTCGCCTTCAAGTCCATGCTCAGGCGAAAGGGCGTCCGCGTCGTCTCCATCACCGAGCAGGCCGACGACACCGCCACAGGCAGGCTCCTTGAGGGCATCATCGAGTCCGTCGATGAGTTTTACTCGGAAAATCTTGCGGAAGAGGTTCGCCGTGGGATGCGGGAGGCCGCTTCCAGAGGCTTCTGGGTCGCCAGCAGGACGCCCTACGGCTACAACCGCGTCATGGTGCAGGACGGGGCCAAGAAGAGACCCACACTGGAGATCGACCCGGACACTGCTCCCGTCGTCAAGCGCATCTTCGACATGGCCGAGTCGGCCACCGGGATGACCGAAATCACCCGCACCCTCAACTCAGAGGGCATCGCCAGCGCCACCGGCAAGCTCTGGTCCAAGAACGGCGTCCACTTCATCCTCAGAAACGAGGTCTACACGGGCACGCTGCTCTGGGGCACTACAGGGAAGGTCAAGTCCGACCCCGTACGCATAGAGAAGGCGTTCCCCGCCGTCGTCTCCAAGGCCCAATTCAACCGCGTCAAGCGGCTCATGCGCTCCCGCGCGCCGAAGAGGACGCACCCTCGCAGGGTGGGAAGCTCCTACCTGCTCAGCGGGCTGGTCAGGTGCAAGTCCTGCAACAGGGCGCTCTCAGGCCAGGACGCCAAGAGCGGCCAGTTCGCCTACTACGTCTGCCAGTCCATCATGAAGCGGGGCAAGAACGCTTGCACGACCCCCAGGCTCAACGCACGACGCTTCGAGGAGATGGTGGTGGAGAGGATACGGGAGAACGTCCTCACCGAGTCCAACATCACCGAACTGGTCAAGATCGTGGACGAGGAGATGGATGGGGTCGCCGCCGAGCAGCGGCAGAAGCTGGAGACCATCGAGGCCGAGCTTGATGAGGTCAAGCGCAAGCTGGGCCGCGTCTGGCACCTGGTGGAGAACACCGACCTCGACATGGCCGACGCCTCGGAACGCATCAGGGAGCACCGGGAGCGTCAACAGCGCCTTGAGGACTCGGCGGCCGAGGCCAGGACCATCCTCTCCCAGCGCAGGGAGGTTTTGGACGACGTGGAAACCATCGCCACCTATGCCCAGGACATGAGCGAGTTCCTGAAGGAGAGCGAACTGACCGAGCGCAGGGCCTTCATCGAGTCTTTCGTCAAGGAGATCGTCGTCATGCCCGACAACGCCCTCCTCCGGTACACCATCCCCATGCCTCAGGATGGACCGGTAGGAGGGAGAAACGCCGAGGAGATGGCCCTGAACGGCTCGGTTCTGTCTACCGTCAAAAATGGTGGGGAAGCCGGGACTCGAACCCGGACGCCTCTCGGCACATGATCCTAAATCATGCTCGTCTGCCAGTTCCGACACTTCCCCGGTGCGCCGCACTTCAATTGTACAGCCCTGGGAGGCGCAATCGCCAACGAATGTACTTGGTTCACCCATTTGGCCGAGAACAGGGACAGCACCGGAGCCGCCCATGACACACCGGGGCAGTCCTCCGTGTCCGGGGCCCTTGCCGGATCGCCAGCGGCGGTATGAGCTGGCCCGGTTTTGGCAGTTGACACTCCCGAAATGCGGGTGCTAGATTCAAGGTAGGCGCCAACTCAGAATCTTCCTATCGAGGAGCGCCCACGATTGGTGGACAGGATGCTTACCGAGCGGGCGACGAACATCCTCAATCTGATAGTCGACGACTACATCAACACGGGTGCGCCCATCGCCTCCCAGACCCTCGTCCGCACCCACGACCTCGGCGTCAGCTCGGCCACGATCAGGAACGACGTGTCCGGCCTCGAGCAGGGGGGATACATTACGCGCCCGCACACCTCCGCGGGAAGCGTGCCGCTGGACCCCGGTTACCGCACGTACGTCGAGACCGTCGCCATGTCCCACAGGATCGTCGCGTCGGAGCGCCGGTCGATGAGGGACCGCTTCATCGATGTGGAGAGAGAGATCGACGAATGGACCGAATTCGCCGCCGCGGTCCTGGCCGGCCTCGTGGGCAGCGTGGCAATCGTCACGTTCCCGAGGGCTCCGGAGTCGCGCGTGAGGCAGGTCCGCCTCGTCCCCCTCCAGAACCTCCAGACGCTGCTCATCGTGGTGCTAAACGAGGCCCGGCTGAGAAGGCAGCTCATTCCGCTGAGCCGTCCCCTGGACGATGGGGAGCTCGACACCACCGCGAACCGTGTCACGGACCTCGTGCGCGGCCTCTCCTGGGAGGAGATAGACTCGCAGGGGGAAGCGCTCACTCAGTTCGAAGAAGAGCTGGTGCAGGCCACGGTCGACATTCTGAGGGAGGAGGACCGCACGGGCAGGGTGGACCACTACGTGGACGGCCTCAGGAACCTGTTCGCACAGCAGGAGTTCGCGGACAGGGACGCCCTGGCCGGTTTCGTCGAAGCGGTGGAGGACGGAAGGCTTGCCCAGGCGACCCTAGACCAGGCTCCCGATGCGCCCTTCGTGAAGGTCATCATCGGGCACGAGAACAGCGACGACCTGCTCCAGCCCATGGGTGTCGTGATAAGCCGGTATGGAGTGCCCGGCCAGATGGCCGGCACCATTGCGGCCGTCGGCCCGGTGCGGATGCACTACAAGAAGGCCGTCTCGGTCGTCGACCTGATGGCCGACGTCATGGGCGAGCTCGTGGGAGGCGTGAGCGGCCAGTAACGGCTGCACTGCACGACCTTTCATGACCACCCAGAAGAGAGACTACTACGAGATCCTGGGGCTGCCCCGAACCGCCTCCGACGAGGAGGTCCGAAAGGCCTTCAGGAAGCTAGCGCTGGAGTACCACCCCGACCGCAACAGGAGCCCCGACGCCACGGAGCGGTTCAAGGAGGTCAACGAGGCCTACCAGGTGCTGACCGACTCGGAGAAGCGCGCCAGGTACGACCGGCTGGGCCACGCGGGCGTAAACACGAACGGCGGCGCCGGCTTCGAGGGATTCACCGACTTCGGCGGGTTCGGGGACATTTTCGAGGCCTTCTTCGGCGGCGGTGCCAGGACCCGGTCGACGACCAGGCGAGGCGCGGACCTTCGCATCACGCTGATGCTGGATTTCGAAGAAGCCGCGTTCGGAGTCGAGAAGGAGCGCGAGATCAGGCGCACCGAGGTCTGCAGCAGGTGCATGGGCACCCGCAGCGAGCCCGACACCAGCCCTGTCACCTGTCTGAACTGCAGCGGCACCGGCGAGGTGCGCCGGGCCGCCCAGAGCATATTCGGCCAGTTCATGCAGGTCTCGACCTGCGGCAGGTGCGGGGGCGAGGGCAGGGTCGTGAGCGACCCGTGTGGCAAGTGCGGAGGCGCGGGCACCGAGGCCCGCAAACGAAACATCGCCATATCCGTTCCCGCGGGGATAGAGACCGGCACGCAGATCAGGCTCTCGGGCGAAGGCGAGGCAGGAGTTGGCGGCGGCGGTCCCGGCGACCTGTACGCCGTCATTCGCGTCAAGCCTCACCCCTTGTTCGAGAGAAACGGCAACGACGTCCTGGCCTCGCTGCACGTGAACATCGCCCAGGCGACCCTGGGGACCTCCGTGGAGGTGCCTACCCTCGACGGCGAGCGAGAGCTGAAGGTCCCGGCAGGCTCGCAGACCGGCGACGTCCTGCGGCTGGACGGGATGGGTATCCCGCACCTGGGCAGGGAACAGCGCCGTGGCAGCCACCTGGTCACCGTCGTCGTGGACGTTCCCCGGTCCCTCACCGACCGCCAGCGCGAGCTGATCGAGGAGCTTGCGGAAAGCCTGGGCGAGACGACGGATGCCGGCGACAGGAGTTGGTTCGACAAGTTCAGGGACTCCCTTGGCGGGGAGTAGGGACGGGTGTCAAACCCGCCCTCATAGCCAGTGTCGCGCCGGGTCCCTCCCACGTAGGGGCGGGCTTCAAACCCGCCCTTGTCGGCGGCGTACCGGCTTCTCCCTATGAGGAAGTGGCTGGAGCTCAGCGTTCGCGCGCCCCGCGAGTTCGTGGAGCCGCTCACGTCCCTCTTCCTGAAGTACGGGCACGCCGGGGTGGCGGTCGAGGAGCCCGGCGGATTCAACCCCGACGAAGGAGAGTCGCCCCCAGTCTCCGAGCACGTCAGGGTCATGACGTACCTGCCTGTCGGCCCGACCACGAAGTCCCGCGAAGGGAGCATCGACGTCGGCGTAAGGCTCATGGCCCAGCTCGGACCCGTCTCCAGGCTCCGCAGCCGCGAAGTGGACGAGGCCGATTGGCAGGACAGCTGGCGTGAGCACTTCCACACCCTCCACGTCGGCTCGCGCACCGTCATAGTGCCCACGTGGCGCAGCTACGAGCCCGCGGAGAGCGACGTGGTCATCGAGCTCGATCCCGGCATGGCCTTCGGGACGGGCCACCATCCGACGACGACCATGTGCCTGAAAGCCCTCGAACAGAGCGTAACGCCCGGTTGCTCAGTCCTGGACCTCGGTTGCGGCTCCGGCATACTGTCGATCGCAGCGGCGAAGCTGGGCGCTTCCGAAGTGCTCGCGCTCGACATAGACACCACGGCCGTGGAGACGGCGATGGCGAACGTCCGGCAGAATGGCGTGGACACCGTCGTTAGGGTTGACGAAGGCACGCTGCCCTATCCGTCCCTCAGGCCCGGCGGCTACGACGTCGTGGTCGCGAACATATCCTCCACCGTGATAAGCAGCCTCGCCGGCAGCATCGCCCGGGCCGCAAGGCCTGGGGGGAGGGTCGTCGCGTCAGGAATCCTGGATCAGGCGCGGGGACCCGTCGTGCAGCGCCTGGAGGAGACGGGGCTCCACCTGGAACGGGTAGACGTGGACGGCGACTGGGTTGCTCTCAGGCTAGTCAGGACCCGATAGAGTCTCGACCGCGGCCGCGTCCTGGGCAATGCCCTACCACTCCGAGACCGGCTCCCTGCCCATCAGGTCCGCGATGGCCTGCCTGATCTCCAGCCCTTCGAAGAGCACGTCGTAGGTGACCTGGGTGATCGGCATCTCCACCCCGAGGAACGCCGCCAACCGTAGGGCGGCGCGCGTCGTATCCACGCCCTCCGCCACCTGGGTCATCGAACCCACGATCTCATCCAGCGATTTGCCTCGCGCCAGCTGCTCGCCCACGTAGTGGTTGCGGCTCAGCGCGCTGGAGCACGTCGCCATCACGTCGCCGATGCCCGCAAGGCCGGCGAAGGTCATCATGTCCGCGCCGGCGGCCACCCCGAGCCGCGCTATCTCGACGATCCCGCGGGTCATGAACGTGGCCTTGGCGTTGTCGCCGATATCGAGCCCGTCGCAGACCCCCGCTCCCAGCGCGACTATGTTCTTGAGCGCGCCCGCCAGCTCCACGCCGACTATGTCGCTGTTCGTGTACACGCGGAATAGGGGAGACGTGAGCACGGCCTGGACCCGGTTCGCAGCATACTGGCTGGCTGACGCAACGACAGTGGAGGTCAGCTTCCCCGCCACGATTTCCCCGGCCAGGTTGGGCCCTGAGAGGGCGCACAGGCTCTCGCGGACTTGCGGCAGCTCCTCGGCCAGCACCTCGCTCATCCGCTTCCCGGAGTCGATCTCCAGCCCCTTCGCCGCGCTGACTACCACGGTGGAGGGGGCTATCGCGTCTCTCACGGCGCGGGCGTTGGCGCGCATCGTCCGCGAGGGCACGGCGATGATCACCAGATCGACCCCATCCAGGGCTTCTTGGGGGGACGCCGTTACGCTGACGGCCGGCGGCAACTTGACCCCCGGCAGGAGGAGGCGGTTCTCGCCGGTGCTGCGTATCTCATCGGCCTCGGCCTGGGTGCGGGCCCATAGCCCTACGTCCACACCCGTCCGGGCTGCGATTATGGCTAGGGTCGTCCCCCAGGTCGTCGTCCCTACTACGCCGACCTGGGCCATCGAAGGACCCTGCTCCAGCTCGCCTTTTGTTCTCCAGCGCCGTCCGGTGAAGAGCCGAACCGCCGCTCCTCACCCCTGTGTAGCCTGGCGATGTTGTCCTTGTGCTTCGCCACTACGAGGACGCTGCCCACGATGCCGTACAGTGCGTAGACGTCGTGCGTCCCGCCCAGCAGGGCCATCGCCGCAAGGATCGCCGAGCCCGACACAGCGCCAACGAGCGACCCCAGCGAAGCGTATCGACTCACGGCGATCACGGTCACGCCGATGAGCCCCGCCACGATTCCCGAAATCGGCTCCAGCGGGAAGAGCCCGCCCCATCCTGGCGAGACGCCCTTGCCGCCCCTGAATCCCGCAAAGACGGGCCACATGTGACCTGATATCGCGCCCAGGCCGGCCGCTACCTCTACACCGGCGGACCCCGTAATCAGCTTGGCGGCGACTATGGCAGCCGCGCCCTTCAACATGTCGAGGAGCAGTACGAGGGCGGCCGCGGGCTTACCGGCTGTGCGCAGCACATTTGTCATGCCGGTGCTGCCGCTTCCGTGGTCGCGGACGTCCACGCCCCCGAAGAGCCGGCCGAAAATCACGCCGAACGGCAGAGACCCAAGCAGGTACCCGAATACGGCGAAGCCGACAACTTCCACTATCGCTCCCCCCTGCTCTTGAAACGCATCCTGAGTGGAGCGCCCTCAAAGCCGTATGCTCTGCGAAGGGCGTTCTCCAGGTAGCGCCGGTAGGCGAAGTGTACCATGTCCGAGTTGTTCACGTAGAAGGTGAAGCTGGGCGGCTGCGAGTTGTCCTGTGTCACTCCATAGAACTTGAGCCTGCGTCTGCCCGTCGCGGGAGGATGCGCTGCCACCGCGCTCAGGACCGTTCGGCGCAGATCGTAGCGCGGCAGCCCCATGCTCCATCTGCGGTGGACCTCCGCAGCCTGGTCGAGCAGGTCGTAGACGCCCGTGCCCTCGAGCGCGGACGTGAAGCAGACCGGCACGTGGCTGACGAACTTGAAGCGCCGGCGGACCTCCATGACCGCCTCCTCCTGCGTCATTCCAAGTCCGCTCGCCAGGTCCCACTTGTTGACGGCCAGCAGGATGCCGCGGTAGGCCTCCAGCACGTATCCCGCTATGTGGGTGTCCTGGGTGGTTGCCAGCTCAGCCGCGTCCATGACCAGCACCGCGATCTCCGCGCGGTCTATAGCCCTGATCGTCCTGATGGCGCTGAACTGCTCGATGCCGCGTTCGATCCTGCCCCTTCTCCGCAACCCTGCCGTGTCTATCAGGTGGACGGTCCGCCCGTCCACGGTGACGAGGGTGTCCAGGGCGTCCCGGGTCGTGCCGGGCACGTCGCTCACGATGGCCCGCTCCTCGCCCAGGATGGAGTTCAGCAGCATCGACTTGCCCACGTTCGTCCGGCCCACTATGGCCAGCCTGAAGTCCGCCTCCGGGCCCGGTGTCGACTCTCCCACGGGCAGCAGGTCCAGCACCCGCGCCATCAGGTCGTCGACCCCGCGGTTGTGGTATGCGCTGATCGGCGTCGGCTCGCCCAGCCCCAGGCTGTAGAACTCGGCCGCGTCCGCCTCGCGAAGCTCGTTGTCGGCCTTGTTCACCGCAAGGACCACATGACTGCCGGACAGCCGCAATACGCGGGCCACGTCCTCGTCGGGAGCGGTGACCCCGGCGGTCACGTCCGCGAGCATCACGACCACGTCCGCGCCCTCGATGGCGACCTGTATCTGGTCGCGCACGCTGGACCACAGCTCCGTTGCCGGGAACTCATCCAGCCCGCCCGTATCGACGAGGGTCAGCAGCCGCTCGCCCCACTCCACGTCTGCGATGACCCTGTCGCGTGTCGTTCCGGCGACGTCCGAGACGATCGACGGCCTGGTATCGGTCAGCCTGTTGAACAGCGTCGATTTGCCGACGTTCGGCTGGCCTACGATAGCGACGATTGGCTTGGAGGCACTGGTCATGTCGTCACTCCGCTTGCGGCCATTCGTCCCTCAGAAGCGCTCATGGCGAGCGGGCGGCGCGGGCGTGTCCTTCAGGAGGCCCTGCCGTCCGCGCAGTCGAACAAGTAGGCGAGCACGGCGTTCTGGGCGTGGAGGCGGTTCTCGGCCTGGTCGAACACGACGGACTGTGGGTGGTCCAGCATCCCGGGCGTGATCTCCTCCCCCTCGTGGGCGGGCATGTCGTGCATGAAGACCGCGCCCGGCTTGGCCAGCCCCATCAGCCCCGGGCTGACCTGGTAGCCCTGGAACGCCCGGTGCCGCGCTTCGCTCTCGGCGTCCTGGCCCATGCTGACCCACACGTCTGTGTAGACCACGTCGGCGTCCTTCGCCGCATCCTCCGGCGCCTCCACCCACTCCACGCTCCCGCCGCTCGCGGCTGCCCGCCGCTCCGCCTCCTCCCACGTCGCGCCGTCTACCCGGTAGTCCGGCGGCGACGCTATGACGAAACTTGCGCCGACCGACGCGCACGCCAGCGCGAGGCTGGCCGCCACGTTGTTGCCGTCACCCACGTAGGCGACTCGCTGCTCGTCCAGGCGACCCCTGTGCTCCAGGATCGTCAGCAGGTCGGCCATCGCCTGGCAGGGGTGTTCCACGTCCGACAGCGCGTTGATGATGGGCACCGTCGTGTGCTCCGCCAGCAGCGTCAGGCTCTCGTGGGAGTTGACACGCGCAACGATGGCGTCGACCCAGCGGTCGAGCACCCGTGCAACGTCAGGGACGGGCTCCCTCTCGCCCAGCCCCACCTCCGGTCCGCCCAGGTGGAAGCAGTCGCCCCCCAGCCGCCTGATGCCCACTTCGAAGCTGACCCTCGTTCGCAGAGAAGGCTTCTCGAAGAGCAGTGCGATTGTCCTGCCCTCCAGGGGTTGCTCGGCGGGGCCGCCCTTCATCCGCGCGGCCCTCTCGATCAGCAGCCCCACCTCATCGGAAGACAGGTCGGCTATAGATAGGAAGTCCTTGCCGTCCAAAATGCACCTCTCCGGCGCGATGACGCCGTTGGTGGGATCCAAGTACAGGCTGGCGCCGTCTTGAGACGCGCCGTCGTGCCTGCCCGCGCTTCTACCGGTCGGCCTCGCGCTGCTGCTCGGCCTCCTGGACTATACGTTCCGTGATATGCCCGGGCACCGGGTCGTAGTGGTCGAAGCTGATCGTGAACGATCCCCGGCCCTGGGTCTGGGAACGCAGGTCCGTCGCATAGCGAAGCATCTCTGCCTGCGGAGCCTCGGCCTCGACCACCGTAGTGCCGTCCCCCTGGGGAGTCATGCCGAGTATCCGCGCGCGCTTGCCGTTCAGGTCGCCCATCACCTCACCCGCGTCCGAGTCCGGCACCCGGACGTCCACGCGCATGACCGGCTCCAGGATGATGGGGCCGGCCAGCTTGATGCCGTCCGACAGTGCATGACTCCCTGCGATCTCGAAGCTCACGCCGGACGAGTCGACCGAGTGGAAGCTGCCGTCGTACAGGGTCGCCCTGACGTCTACCACCGGGAATCCCGATATCGCGCCTCCCACCAGGGCCTGTCTGCAGCCCTTCTCGACGGACGGTATGTACTCGCGGGGCACAGACCCGCCCACGACCTTCTCGGCGAACTCGAACCCGCCGCCTCGTTCGAGGGGCTCGATGTCCAGGTAGACGTGGCCGAACTGGCCGTGTCCGCCCGACTGCTTCTTGTGGCGGTACTCGACCTGCGTCTGGCGGGTTATCGTCTCCTTGTACGGGACGCGCGGCGTCCGCAGCTCCAGCTCGACGCCGAACTTGCGCTGCATTCTCTCGACCGCCACCTCGACGTGGACGTCTCCCAGGCCTCCGAGCAGGAGCTCGCCTGTGTCCAGCTGCCGCTGAACGCTGAGGCTCGGGTCCTCTTCCGTGACGCGCGCCAGCGCCGTCGTGATCTTGTCCACGTCCGCCTTGGACTTCGGATACGCCGCCATCTGGTAGACGGGCGTGGGGAAAGTGAAGGCGGGCAGGGTAATGGGGTTGTTCCGCTGGGCCAGGGTGTCGCCGGTCAGGACCGACGAGAGCTTGGCCACCGCCCCGATGTCTCCAGGAGCGAGCGATGGGACCGCCTCCTGCTCCTTGCCGGTCACGACGTAGACCTGCCCGACGCGCTCCGCTTCGCCGCGGGTGGCGTTCCAGACCTGCTGGTCGCTCTTGAACTCTCCGCTGACGACGCGGATGTAAGAGAGCTTCCCCACGAACGGGTCCGCGGACGTCTTGAGTACCTGGGCCGCCAGCGGGCCTCCCATGTCGGCCGTCAACGTGATCTCTTCGTCGCCCGCCATGGCCGCAACCGGCTTTCCGTCTGCCGGAGAGGGCATGGAGTCCACTATCAGGTCCATCGCTTCCGCGGCGCCGATGCCCGAACCCACCGCGCCGAAGAGCACGGGCACGATGTCGCCCGTTGCGATTCCCTGCTTCAGTCCCTGGGCCACCTCGGCGTCCGTGAGCTCCTCGCCCTCCAGGTACTTCATCATCAGGTCGTCGTCGGCCTCGGCTATGGCCTCGAGCAGCTTCTCACGCTGCTCGTCATAGGCATCCCGCATCTCATCCTTCACGCCGCTGCCGTCTCCCAGCAGGCTTACGACCCCGGAGAAGCTCGCCTCGGCGCCGTCGGGAAGCTGGACGGCGAGGCACTTGCGGCCGAACACTTCCGTAAGGGCATCCAGGGTGTTCTCGTAGCTGACGTTCTCGCGGTCCATCTTGTTGACGAAGATGGCGCGAGGCATGTCGAGCTCGTCGGCCATCTGCCACATCTGCAGCGTGCCCACCTCGACCCCAGACGTGGCGTCCACGACTATGATGGCCGACTCGGCCACGCGAATGGCCGAGCTGACCTCGCCCCGGTAGTCGGCGTAGCCTGGCGTGTCCACGACGTTGATCTTTCGGTCCTTCCAAGGGCACGGCAGCACCGAGGTCTGGACGCTGGTGGTCCTCTTCTGCTCCTCGGGCTCGTAATCGGACGTGGTGTTGCCGTCGTCGGTCTTGCCCAGCCGGTTGATCACGCCGGACGCGAACAGCATCGCCTCCGCCAGCATCGTCTTGCCGGCCCCGCCGTGGGACAGGAGCACGACATTACGCAGGTCTTGTGTATCGACTTTCGCCATCGGGTTCTCCTCCAGGAATCCGCTCCACCGGGCGGAGCGATTCGAGCGTGTGCGGATATATTATAGGACTAACGGGGTCACATCTGCGGATCAATCATCCCCGCGATGCTTTCCAGCCGTGCTGTCACCTTATCGACAACTGCCGTGTACTCTACGCCCGCCAGCAGAAAGACTGGAACAAGCAGGCGGTCACCTCCATCGATGATTCCCGGAGGGGCTTCCTGCTGGAGAGACTGAAGCCTACGACGCACCTCGAGGCGCTCCAGCCCACCCTCCTCCAGTTCTTTGGATCCAATCCTCCAGTCTTGGGATCCAAGCTCAAGCCACATGGGCGTATCCCTGTGTTGGGACCAGTGATCAAAGTTGTACCCGAACCATACAAAGGCAAACTCGTGGCCTATACGACCGAGTCGCATATTCTGGCCCAAGCCGTACCAATTCCCACTGACTTGGAGGCCTGAAGTATCTATCCAGCCAGCATCGCGTCCACGCCCGGCCACGTCGATGATGAGACGCCGCAGTCCAACTATTCGGCGGGGAAACTCCGCGCCGAACTCGTCCGATCGAATAGGCAGAAAAGCATCTTCGTCCAGCCGCTGGGTGAGCCCGAGAAGCTGCCGGATATCGGTCTCTGCGCGTGAGTCTCCGGCGGCGCTTGCATGTGAAGCCATGCGTTCGAGCAAGGCCCTCCAACTGGTCAGGATTAGTCGGCAATCGTCGCCGACTATGACGCTCCGGAGATTCTCCTGTTCAGATCGAGCTCCCAACTCGAACTCTTCCGACTCGGCCACGTGCCTCAGAAGCTCGGCCCAGAGCGGTTCGATACGGGCGGCTGGCGCAACGAACAGGAGCGCCGACGGTTGGTTCGCCCGCAGGCGGTCGAGGTACGCGATCGGTTGGTTGTCGGTGAGACCGGCCCAGAACTTCGCCTCGATCAACACTCGCTCCACCCCGTACTCGTCCAAGCACGAGAGGTCCGGGCGCCCCTTCTCGTCGCTGTACTGGGTTCGGGTATGGGAAATCGAGCCCGGCTCTGTGCCACCTGTCCGCAGTACCTCCTCGAGAGCGCGCACGACCGGCACAGATGAATTCAGGATGTAGCCAAGGGCCTCGACCGCGATGTTCTCAGTATGATCGTCAAGCTTAGGTGCGAGGTGAGCGAGTAGCGTCTTCCCGTCAGCCAATTTGCGCTCTCTCTATCCGGTGCCAGCCTACGCCCTGCCGTTCCTGAGGACCCTTCCGGGTCGGGCGCCGGTGTGCTTCCCGCCGTCGATGATTGCCTCGCCGGCCACGAAGACGTAGGGCACTCCGCTTGCGTACTGGTGCGGTTCCTCGAACGTGGCGTTGTCGATGACGGTGTCCGGGTCGAAGACCGCTAGGTCGGCGACCAGGCCCTCCTTCACGAAGCCGCGCTCCTTGAATCCCATGCGCTGGGCGGGGAAGCCGGCCATCTTGTAGACCGCCTGCTCCAGCGTTAGGACGGCGGGCTCCTCGCGCACGTACCGGCCCAGGATGCGGGGGTACGGGCCGTAGAAGCGCGGATGGGGCTTGAAGTCCTTGTAGTGGCCGTCCGGCGAGATTGCGTTGCCGTCCGAGCCGATCATGCCCAGGGGGTGGCCCAGGAAGAACCGGATGTCGCTCTCGACGCGGTTGTGGACGACGGCCATGACGCCGTCCTTCTCCTCCTCGATCAGCTGCAGGGTGACCTCGGCGGGCTCCACGTCCCGCATCTCCGCGATCTCCTCCAGGTTGTACCCGATCAGGCCCCTGTTCTCCTCGGAGTTGGTGTTGCTGATGACGTGAATGTGCCAGAGAGGCGGGATCCCTCCCGCGCGTCCCTCCTTCATCTCGGCGATTGCCCTCTGGCGGAGGTCGGCGTCGGCCAGCCTCTCCATGAACATCGGGATGCCCCCTTCCTGCATCCACAGCGGCACGAGCTGGTTCAGCCCGGCGCCCGCGGCGGTGTAGGGGTACATGTCGTAGGTGATGTCGATGCCCTCGTCGCGCGCCCGCTCGATGACGTCGACGATCTGGGGGCCGTAGCCGTAGTAGCGCCGGTCGGTAATCGCCAGGTGGGAGAACTGGACGGGGATTCCCGCGCGCCGTCCGATTTCGACTGCCTCCTCCACCATCTTGATGTGCCACCCGGGCATTGCCCGGGCGTGCGTGACGTAGAAGCCGTCGTAGCTCGCGGCTACCTCGGCGAGCGCGACGATCTCGTCAGTGGGCGCGTAACCCGAGGGCGCAAGGGACAGGCCGGTCGAGAGGCTGAATGCGCCCTGCTCCATCGTTTCGGCGAGGAGCTGTTTCTGGACGTCGAGCTCCTCGGGCGTGGCCGGCCGGTCGTCCAGCGCGCCGCATGCCGCCCGCAGCGGCGTGTTGCCGACCTGCGGCGCGACGTTCAGGCTGACGCCCTGCGTCTCCATTACCGACGCCCACTCGTCCAGGTTGCTCCACCGCCACTCCTGCCGCGTCTCGAATATCTCGCCCATGACCGTTCGCATCCGCTGGGGCTCCAGGTCGCCCATCGGGAAAGGGGAGTAGCTGCAGTTCCCGGTGACCTGGGTCGTGACGCCCTGGTAGGCCATGCTCTCCCCGCCGGGGTCGTCGATCAGCGTCAGGTCGGAGTGGGTGTGCATGTCGATGAACCCGGGAGCGACGACGTGCCCGCTCGCGTCGATCCTGCGGCCCGCCTCGGCCTCGCCGAGAGAGCCGATCGCGGCGATCTTGCCGTTCTCTATGCCGACGTCCGCTACGTACCGGGGCGAGTTCGTGCCATCCACGACCGTTGCGTTGGTGATAAGAGTATCGAAGGGCATGGTGGACTCCTATGCGAAGGTCGTGCGGAGGCTACTACAACAGCCGTAGGTACGCAAACAGAATGCACCCACTACCCAGCGCTAGCCTATCTAGGAATGTCAGGTGGCACTACGCTCTTTCGGGACTTAGAGGATGCCGCCATCGGAGTCCTGGGAATCGGCTGAAGTCGGAGTCGACCGACACCATCGTGCATCCGTGCTCAATGGCGACTGCCGCATGCTGTGCGTCGGCCATAAGCTTCCCAGTGGCTCCGGACTCGCGGCACAGCTCTTCGAGTATGGCCAAGTGGTCAGGACCGGGTCCCACGATGCGCGCATTCGGGCGTTCCGCGAGTGAAGACACGAAGGTGAACGCCTGATCGAGCGTGGATGGCGAGCCGAGGATCCGAGGGTTGGTCACTACCCGGACGAAACCTGACAGGACGAGGATGGAGAGGGCGAAAGGCTCAGGCCCCGCTGCCAAGCGGGTGAGCCAGCTTGCGTACTCGGCGTGATCGGGCACCGAGTCCTCGACGTGCGCATATATCAGGACATTCACATCCGGAAGCAGCATCTAGAGGTCAGCGGGCGAGGCGCTTGAAGCTGGCCTCGTCGTCCTGTACATCGAGTGCTCTAGGCCGGCTCAGGTCAACCCCGGGGAGGGGTGCACCACGCACGGTCACCAACTTGAACGGAGGTGGCTCAGATGGTTCTTGGCGCTTCAGAGCATCATCCAGCGTTCTGGCAATGAACGCGCTCATGCTGATGCCTCTGGTTGCGGCTGCCCTGCGCAACTGCCTGGCAAGCTGGTCGTCAAGTGAGATAGTCGTTCTCATGATGCACTATCATAACGCGTCTTCATCACTTCATCACTACCCTCCCGAACGGGCCACGGTCTCCATCGCCACGACCCCTTCGAGCCCAAGTGAATTCGGCGCGCCGGCTACTTACTCCGTAGGGATGACCGGCAGCACCACGTGAGAGGGCCGGTGGCGTTCCATATACACGCTGTTCCGGGCCGTTGCGGTGCGGGTGTGCCTGCCCATGGGCTCGCCGGTGTTCGGGTTCACGTCGAACTTGGGGAAGTTGCTGCTCGCGATGTCCAGCCTGATCCGGTGCCCCGCCTTGAACAGGTTGCTGATCGGCGGCAGGGGAATCCTGGCCCTGTACACCTCGCCCGGCTCCATCAGCTCGGCTCGCACGAAGCCATTGCGGTACCGGGCGCGCAGGATGGAGTCGCAGAGGTTCAGGTGGTAGCCGTCCGGGTAGTCCTCGCTGGGCGGGTAGACGTCCAGCAGCTTGGCGGTGAAGTCAGTATCGACCGCCGAGGACGAGACCCACAGCACGACCTCGATGCCGCCTGTCACCTCCACGTCCGCCTCCAGTGGCTCCGTCTGGAACACCAGCACGTCGGGGCGGTCGGCCAGGAGCGGGTAGGGGGGCCGTGCGCCCACCAGGTCGGGAGACTCCTGTTGGTGGGAGCCGCCCTCAGGGTATATGGTCCGCGTGTAGTCCCTGGGGTCGCCGGTCTCCGGGTCGTAGCCCTCCGGGAAGGGCAGCAGCTCCGTCACGCCGCCCGTGGCCGAGATTGTCGGCACGGGGTTGTTGGGGTCGTGGACGTAGGACTCCGGGGGGCTTTCGGCGTCCGGCGTCCCGGTCGAGAGTCCTCTACCCGCTCGAAGGTAGTACTTCGTATGCTCGGTCCGGGCAACCGGCCATTCGCGCTCGTCTCTCCACCGCCCGCCGTGGTCGAGGCGTCCATCCGCGTTGCGGGTCCCGGTGCCACCGCCCATCACGAATATGCGAACAGGTGCATCGTCCTCGACGCCGTTGGGAATGTCCTTCAGCCAGCGGTCGAACCAGCGCAGTCGCTGTTGGCCGTAGCCCTCGATGCCGTATGCGGCGTCCGGGCCGAAATCGACGTCGCCCGCCCACGTGTGGCCGTTCCTGCGGCCCCTGTGGTTCCACGGCCCCATGTCCAGCCTCTGCGATGTGCCGTTCTTGGCCGCCATTGCCGCGTATTGGCCGGTCGTCGCGGTGGCGAAGTAGTCGTACCACCCGCCGGAGAAGACGCCGGGGATGTCCGCCGCCTTGTGGAAGTGCGGCTCCTGGTTGCACGCCTCCATCGACCAGAACTCGTCGTACTCGCCGCGGTAGTAGTAGTCGAAGAAGGTCTTCTCGAGGTTGGGGACGGCCCTGAGCGGGGTCTCGCCCGGCCTCAAGGGCATGGACTGCACCAGCTCGCGCATCCTCCGCCACCCGTCCAGGACGGTTTCGCGGCCATCGGGGTCGTCCGCGATCTCCGGCGCGTCGTGGGTGTGGAGAAACAGCGCGGAGAACATCCAGAACGACATCGCGCCGCCCTCGCGGGCCTCGTGGGCGAAGATGTTGGTGGGCGTCACGTCCGCCCAGATGCAGGTCAGGTGGGGAGGCCTGGTGAGCGATGCGACGGTCTGGACAAGGGCGCCGTGGGAGCTGCCCGTCATGCCCACGCGGCCGTTCGACCAGGGCTGGTCGGCTATCCACTCGACGGTGTCGTAGCCGTCCTCGCCCTCGCGCACGTTGGCCGTGTGGAAGTACTGGCCGGCGCCCTCCGACCTGCGGCGTCCCCTCAGGTCCTGCAGCACGACCGCGTATCCCATCGGCGCGAAGTAGTGCGCGACCGGCTCGACCCAGAGCTCGCGCCATCGCTTGTCGTACGACGTGCGGCCCAGGATGGTGGGGAGCGGCCCCGGGAGAGCCCGGCCGTCGACGGCGGGCCGGTAGATGTCGGTCGCCAGGCGGACGCCGTCGCGCATCGGGACCATCACGTCCTCGTCGACGACGAAGTCGTACTCGGGCGCCGAGAGGTTCATGTTGAGGACCGTGCTGGAAGCAGCGGAGACTCGATGATGCCGTGCCTCTCCAGGAACTTCAGCATCGTCGCCACACACTCCTCGGGCTTCTCGAGCTGGAGAAAGTGCGAAGCCCCAGGCATGAACTCATGCTCGACACCTGCGGCGTTCGCGTCGCTGTAGTCGAACGGCGGACGGTCCGGGTCCAGTGCTGGATCCGACGCGATGATCTTGATAGGACATCGCAGGGAGCCGAAGTCGACGGACACAGCAGGGCCCGGGGCATCGTCCCAGATCTGGGCCTCGTACTCGCGGGGGCACCGGAGCTCGTAGCCCATGCCGGTCCTGGACTCCGTGAGGGTCGTCCTGGCCACGAGCTCGTAGACGCCCGGGACAGCCAGCTGGAAGTAGTGCAGGTACGTATGAAGGTCGGCAAGCTCCTCCCTGGCCTGGAACCACGGCGTTCTCACTCGCAGCATGTCGGCCGTGCGCCTGCACAGCAACTCGAACGCCCCGTAGCGGGAGCCCGCGTTGCACAACGGGGGTGTGAAGAGTACGAGAGCCGAGTAGTTGCTGCCC
Organism: Dehalococcoidia bacterium; assembly: GCA_965209165.1. Classification (GTDB taxonomy): domain Bacteria; phylum Chloroflexota; class Dehalococcoidia; order Lucifugimonadales; family CAJWER01. The sequence continues at coordinate 295,060 of CBDBQI010000002.1, read as the reverse complement.
CTCGATGGCATGTGCAGCGCGGCCAGGGCTGAGATGGAGTGGAAGACGCCGACCGCGGGCTTCTCGCCGTAGAGTGAGACGATAGCCTCCGATATGCGGTCGTGGTCGCGGGCGAATGCATCGAAGTGGTGGTCTTCCAGCGCCCCGACGTCGTTCCAGCCGTGATTCCTGAGGTCGTAGACCACCAGGTCGAAGTCGGCTGCCAGGAGCGACCAGAACGGGTAGTAGAGGTCGATAGCGAGGCCGTTGCCGTGGGTCAGGACGAGCCGGGGACCCTCCGGGTTCCCATGACGCCTCAGGACTATGCTGGCGTCGTCGTCCATCCGGATGCTGTCTGTGGAGAGGGGCTTGGGGATCTTCCAGACTGCTGCGGTAGGTACTGTCAAGCTGATGTCCTTCTATTGGGTGCGGCCGCCACCTGGCGCGAAGGAAGTTTAGGCGCGCGGCACATCCGAGGCAAGGCATGGGAAGTCGCAGCCCACAACCCCGACCCGATAGGAGTAACATATGGGCGAATCGAGGGCAGCAACGAGCTCCGGGTCTGGAAGTGGAGGTTGGAATGAAGATGCTCAAGCCGGTCTTTGCGATTGCCGCACTCGTCTCCATCTGCCTTGCGTGCGGCGGACCCCAGGCCGTCAAGATGGGGACCGAAGGGTTCTATCCCCCGTACAACTTCATCGGCGACGACGGCGAGGTCGACGGCTTCGAGCGGGAGCTGGGCGACGAGCTGTGCCGCCGGGCAGAGCTCGAGTGCACCTGGGTGACGAACGAGTGGGACACGATCATACCCAACCTTGTGGCAGGCGACTACGACACGATCATGGCCGGGATGAGCATCACCGCCGAGCGCGACGAGACGATCGATTTCACGCAGGCGTACCTGCCGCCCACCCCGTCGGTCTACATTGCCCTAGCCGGCGCTGGCGACGGGGCGGTCGACGGCACGGTCGCCGCGCAGGTGGCCACGATCCACGCCGACTACCTGACCGAGGCGGGTGCGACGCTGGTGGAGTACGAGCTGGCCGAGGATCTCGTCGAAGCAGTCCTCAGCATGGAGGCTGACTCCGCCCTGGTCGACCGCGAGTTCGCCCAAGAGGCAATGGCGGCGAACGGGGACAGGCTGGAGGTCGTTGGTCCGGAAGTATCCCTCGGCTCCGGCGTAGGGATCGGCGTCCGGGAGGACGACACCGAACTCAAGGACAAGCTGGACAAGGCCATCGAGTCCATGAAAGAAGACGGGTCGCTGAACGACCTCATCGACAAGTGGTTCGACGACGACGCCATGAGGTTCTAGCGGCTCTCTTCTCACATCGAGTGCCGGTATGGCGCGGGCCGCTCAGTCGCCTCGCTTCTCCCTGGAGTACAATGGCGCCGTAGCAGAGAGGTGCGCCCATGATCGTAGATACACATGTCCACTTCATCGATCCCACGAGACCCCAGGGCGCGCCGTACCCGGACCCGCAGGAGGAGTCGCGGTTGTACCGGACGGTGCTGCCGCTGCACTTCAAGGGCATCACCGCACCGCTGGGCGTGACCGGCGTGGTGGTCGTCGAGGCCAGCCACTGGGTGGAGGACAACCAGTGGATCCTTGACATGGCAGCGGACGAGCCCCTGATAGTCGGCTTCTCCGGCAACCTCGACATGCGCGATGCCTCGTTCGAGGGCCATGTGAACCGCTTCGCCGCCAATCCCCTGTTTCGCGGCATTCGCCCGCGCTCTCTCGAGCCTTCCGACTACTCGACGCCCACCGTATTGAGGGCCGCGGAGATCCTCGCCGAGAGCGACCTGCAGTTCGACGCGCACCTTGGCTGGTACGACATGGACGGTCTGTTCGTCCTGGCCGAAGCGGTCCCGCAGCTCAGGATCGTCATCAACCACATCGGCGCGGGCAGGCCGATAGACGGCGTGGCGGCGAACCCTGAGTGGGCGGACGTGATGCGGCGGATAGCCCGGCGGCCCAACGTGTTCTGCAAGGTGTCGGCGGTGCTCCAGCACAGCGCCGTGCTGCCCGCGCCGGAGGACGTGGACTTCTACAGGCCGACGCTGGACGTGCTGTGGGACGCGTTCGGCGAGGACCGGCTCGTCTACGGCAGCAACTGGCCCAACGTCGAGCAGATCGGCCCCTATTCCCAGGAGCTCGCCATAACGTCGGGGTACTTCCGGGAGAAGGGTGACAACGCGGCGGAGAAGTTCCTGTGGGGGAACGCCAAGGCGGCCTACAAGTGGGTCGACCGCTCCGCGGAGGTGACCCAATGAGCGTATACGAGAACGTGCGAGAGCGGATGACCGTCCGCGACTTCAAGCCGGACCCGGTGCCCGAGCCGGTTGTCAGGAAGCTCCTGCAGGCGGGCCGGTGGTCGCCAAGCTCACGCAACCGGCAGCCCTGGCGCTTCATCGTCGTCAGGGACCGGGATGTGCTTGCGCGGCTGGGCGAGATCGCCACCAGCGGCCGGTTCCTCGCCGGCGCGCCGCTGGCGATAGCGATACTGATGGAGGGAGCCGACTCGCCGGAGCTGGACGCGGGGCGCGCCCTGCAACAGATGGAGCTGGTGGCCTGGGAAGAGGGCATGGGGACGTGCTTCGTCGGGCTGCCGACGGCCGAGCAACAGCGAGGCGTGAAGGGTCTGCTGGGAGTCCCGGAGTCCACGCACCTGATCACGGTGCTGCCGTTCGGATACCGGGCGCGTACGCCGCGGGGGAAGAGGCGCAGGCCGCTGTCTGAGATTGCCCACGAGGGGACTTACGGGGTGCCGTACGAGTAGGGATCTGGGAAGATTCTCGCCTGTCTGGTCACTTTGACCATCTGGGTCCCACCTGCTGAGACCCCTTCACACCGCAGTCGCGTTGGGCAGGGATTCCCTCCCTCCCACCCATCTGGGTTCCTGCCTTCGCAGGAACGACGACTATACTTGCGACCTAAGGCACGCGGGTGCGCGCGCCTGGTGATTGTGCAGGAGACCTCCCGACGCGGGATCGGGGTGTGGGGTCACGTCAGGGGCAAGTTGAGAGGGTCTGGAGGCGACGGGCGGATTCGAACCGCCGAATAGAGGTTTTGCAGACCTCCGCCTTAGACCACTTGGCTACGTCGCCTCGGAAGGCGTTGGTGCCGAGGAGGAGAATCCGGGCAGGCCCGGTGTGAGAGGCTGTCTGTGACTGTGGGCGTCGTCGCCTCTGTCACTCTTGCTTGTGGATGGCAGTTCAGGGCTGTCGGCAGCCGTCGCCGTTGTCGGCATTATGGTCAGCAGATCCGCTGTGCCTATCCGCATACTCGCTAGCCGTATCGCTCTCTTCTCCATCGGCATCCTAAGGGCAGTGTACCACAAACCGATCTTCACATAGCAACTGCAGCATACTCTTGGTACTGGCCCAGTGAAATGCGATTGTCCTGGGGGCGGGCTCATTGACGGTCCAGGGCGCTTGTTATACGATCTTTTTTAGCTTGTCAGTGCCAGGGTCCGGCAGCGCGAGTTGCGATAGAGGCGTGGTTTATAGCCGCTAGGAGGGCATCGCTTCGACCAACGGTAAGCGCAAGCTAGTGGTGGTCCAACTATCGGGGGGTGGGGGAACGATTACCTCAACACGCTGGTCCCCTACACGAACGGGATGTACTACGACGCCCGCCTTAACTATCGCGCGCGAGGCTGACAGCGTACTGAAGATAGACGATGAGGTGGGCCGATCAGTAGGGCCAGGATGAGCAGCGAAGACCTCGACTTGATGGCGCATCTGATGCGTCGCGCCGGCTTTGGCGCCACACGCGACGAGCTGGAGGCTCACGTCGCCAACGGGTATGAGGAGACCGTAGAGGACCTCCTCCACCCTCGCGACTGCGGAAACATCCCAGACGATGTCATTCGTCGCTACCACGTGGCGGCGGACGAAGGGGTCTACGCTGGGACGAGGGATTGGATGTACCGGATGATCACCACCCGTTGCCCGCTCGAGGAGAAGCTGACCCTCTTCTGGCACGGCCTCTTCGCCACCTCCTTCTTCAAGGGCAACCAGGCCAGGACGCAGATCAACCAGCTCAACACCTTCCGCCGGCACTCCCTGGGTAGCTTCCCTCACCTGCTGGTGGAGCTCTCCAGAGACCCCGCGATGATCTTCTGGCTGGACAACAGCGACAACCACACTGGAGCCATAAACGAGAACTACGGTCGGGAACTGCTGGAGCTTTTCACGATGGGGATGGGCAGCTACACCGAGCAGGACGTCAAGGAGTGCGCCCGCGCCTTCACCGGCTGGACGATCGGGAACGTGGACTACATGACCGCCAAGGGGCTTAAGGACTCCTTCTCGCCCTACGGACGGATCGCCTGGCACTACGAGTACGTCCCCGAGGATCACGACGACGGGCAGAAGACCTTCCTCGGCGAGACGGGCCGATTCAATGGCGAGGACGTCATCGACATCATCGTTCGCCAGCCGGCGACGGCTCGGTTCATATGCAGGCGGCTCTTCCAGTTCTTCGCGGCGGACGAGGTCGATGAGGAAGGTGAGAAGGCTGTCGAGGCCATGGTGCAGGCGTATTTCGATTCGGGATACGAGATAGGCTCTGTGATGCGCGCTCTGTTCAGCTCACCCTACTTCAAGTCCGAGAAGGCACGATTCGCGCGGGTCAAGGCGCCAGTGGAGCTCGTGGTTGGGGCCGCCCGCCTATCGGGAAGCTACCGGGAGCCCACGCTAGACATGGACAGGGTGGAGCTCGAGACCTCGTACATGGGACAGGCGCTCATGAGACCGCCCGACGTCTCGGGGTGGCATGAGGGCGAGGAGTGGCTCGATAGCGGCACGATGATGGAGCGGGTCAACTTCGCGTCCAAAGAGCTGGGCGACGTGTCCAAGCCTGGAATCCGCGCGATCATCGAACGCCTCTCCACGGACAATGGCGGCACTCTGCCTCCCGATGAGCTTGTGGACCGATGTCTTGACCTCGTGGGGCCGCTTCCCGTGTCCGAGGAGACACGGGTCTCTCTGACCGCCTACGTGGCCAAGCGTGGGGACCTGCATCTCGCGGGGCGTCGGCGGGGAGATGAGTCCGAGCGGAGGGTCGGCGAGCTCCTCGGCCTGATCGCGTCGACCCCGGAGTTCCAGTTCGCCTGATCGGCACTCTACGTCGCGGCCCAGCGTGCCTCGTGAGCGGGGCCGCCACATCTTTCACGGTCGTCAGTCCGCCGTCGAGAATGGAGTCCGAGATGAGTACGCAGCCTGCCACGAAGACCCTCAGCCTGGAGTACGTCAAGACGATTGGTGTGATTAGCCTCGGAGGAAAGGGGGCCGGGGGCCGCGGCTTCCTCAACCCGGTGGGCCTGGACGTGAGCAGTGACGGGCGGATCTTCGTCGTAAACCGGGGGCAGATCCGGGTCTGCGTCTGCAATATGGATGAGGAGTTCCTGGGCTTCTTTTCCGGCGGGCCGGGCTCCGAGGACGGACAGCTCCGTCTTCCCACGGCCATGGCTTTCGACAGCAAAGACAGGCTCTACGTGACGGACGAGTTCAACCACCGCGTCTCCATCTTTGACACGGAGGGCAACTTCCTGGGCAACTGGGGTGCACAGGGCGACGGGGACGGCCAGCTCAACAGCCCCTCGGGCATCGACTTCGACTCCGAAGACAACGCCTACGTCGTAGATCAGCGTAACCACCGGGTGCAGAAGTTCACACCTGACGGCGACTACCTGCTCGGGTGGGGCGAGTTCGGCGATGGCGATCGCCAGCTCAACCTTCCGTGGGGCGTGGGCGTCGACGGCCAGGACAACGTCTACGTGGCCGACTGGCGGAACGACCGCATCCAGAAGTTCTCCCCTGATGGCCGGTTCCTTGCCAGCTATGGCGAGAGCGGCGACGGGGACGGCCAGTACAACCGGCCGGCCGACGTGGCTGTGGACAGGGACGGCTATATCTATGTGGCCGACTGGGGCAACGAGAGGGTGCAGGTTCTCGACCCCGATGGCGTTTTCCAGCTAAAGCTGCGGGGACAGGCCACCTTGTCGAAGTGGGCCGAGGAGTTCTTTGCCGCCAATCCGGATGAGGGCGAGCCTCGGTCGAGGTCGAATCTGACCCCAACTATGCCGCCTCACCTCGACACACCTTACAATGCGGCGTCCCAATCGGAGTCCCTCTTCTGGGAGCCCGTCTGCGTTACCCTGGATCAGCAGGGTCGGCTCTACGTCACCGAGAGCAAGAGGCACAGGTTCCAGGTCTACCAACGGGACTAGCCCTCGACGCAGCGGCGCTTGCCCGTCGAGCGCGTGGGCCACAACTGGGCTCGCTCGCGCGACTCTAAAGGAATGGGAAAGGAGTTAAGAATGAGGACGGCCGATGACTGAACCCAAAATAACGAAGCTGGAGGTGCACCAATTCCAGTTCGAGCTGGCGGAAACGATGGCTGGAGAGGGTCGCGCTGTCCACGCACCTGGCGACCGCTACTCGCGCTCGGCCTACGCGTTGAGGATTCTCACAGATATAGGCGTCACGGGGGAATATGTAGGGGGGAGCGCGGTCGACTATGCCAATCTACCAAGCTTCCTCGATCACCTGATAGGGAAAAACCCACTGGAGAGAGAGCGCATCTACGTCGAAGCCAAACGCGCGACACGAGTGCGGGCACGCATCGGTACGGCGCCGGTAGACATTGCCTTATGGGACCTGGCTGGCAAATACCACAACGCCCCTATCAGCCAGCTCCTTGGAGGGTACAAGAGGAGCCTCCCCACATATGTCGCCACCGCGCGTGGACAGGAGAGCAGCCATAGCGGCGGGTTGAACAGTTCGGAAGCTTACGCGGATTTCGCCGAGCAGTGCCTTGAATTAGGCTATGCCGGCTTCAAGATCCACGGCTGGGAGAACACGACCGCTGAGCGCGAGATAGCTACCGTCCACGCCGTCGGAAAGCGCGTGGGCGGCAAGATGGCGATGATGCTGGACTGCTTCAATGCGTTGACGACCTTCGCCGAGGCCGTCGCAGTCGGGCGCGCGTGCGACGAGGAGGGCTACTTCTGGTACGAGGACCCTTACGCCGATTGCGGCATATCCCAGTTCGCGCACCGCAAGCTGCGGCAGCTAGTCAAGACACCGTTGCTTATCACGGAGAACGTGCGCTCTCTGGAGCCTCGGGTGGACTTTATCGTGGCCGGCGCCACTGACTTCGTACGAGGGGACGTGAATTACGATGGCATCACAGGTTCAATGAAGCTCGCCCACGCTGCTGAGGGACTGGGCATCGACATAGAGTTCCACAGTCCCGGCCCGGCTCAACGGCAGTGCATCGCTGCCATCCGTAACACTAACTTCTACGAGTTGTCGGGCCATCCAGCGGCTCCCAACACAAACTACGTCTCAGTGTACAAGGACGGATATAGCGACAAACTGGACGCCTGCGATCAGAACGGAGAATTCCATGTGCCGCAGGGACCTGGACTCGGAGTCGAGTACGACTGGGACCTGATATCGAAGTGGCGCACAGGGCTGGTAGAGTACGAGTAGTCCCTCTCACTCGCGGATCGGCCCGCCTACCGGCGGCTCAGCGACGGCGCATCCTTCTGACGACGCTCGATACCCATCTACGTGGACACGGAGGAGGAGGGGCATTGTGGTCGTAGGCGAGTATAAGGTCCTGCCGGATACGGCCTTCCCAAGCTGCCGTTCCTCATCGTCCATGCGGTCGCCGCGACCACGCACGCTCAGTGTGACCAACTGGCCCAAATCGAGTTCGATCCTGTACTGCGCTAATTCGACGTGGCGCACTTTAGCACCGCTCCTGGTGGGGTTTGCCCCGACCACTCCGATGTCTTTGGGGCTTGTCAAACCGCCGCCTCTTCTGACTGAAGGCCCTTGGCTGGGAATCGACGGGTCACTAGCCACCCTCCCGGGCGACCGTGACCACGGCCACGGTCAAAGCAGCGGCCGGGTCTAGCTGCGAGTGGGGATGCAGGCGGAACAGGAAATCAATGTCGGCAAATGGTCGGCACTTGGGCCGGCCAGAGGGCTTTTCAGCTATCAGAGAGGGGGTTGGTGCCGAGGAGGAGACTCGAACTCCTACAGCCTTAGCGGCCACAGCGCCCTCAACGCTGCGTGTCTACCAATTCCACCACCTCGGCAGCACCAGGCCGACAACGCGATAATAGCAAATGGGCGCCGTTCGTGTCCATAGGGAGGGCGCCAGAGAGTTCAGGCATGGCGTATCGTCGGGCCGGAGCGGCGCGGGAGCGTGGAGGTGCGAAGGGGGGCCATCGGGCCGCGGAGCATTGCTCCCGTATCAAGTACGGAGCAGCCTCTTCGACAAACTCAGGGCGAACGAATCGGGGTTCCGTGGCTTGAGCTCGGTCCCACCCGCCCCTACGCAGATGTGTCGGTCGTGCGGCTGTCACGGTGATTCGGCGATGCCCTCGCCTCGGTTCCTTACTTTGTGCTTGTTTGGTTGGCTCCTCCTGTTCTGCTTCTGTCGGGACTCTTGGTTTGTTCGATAGGGCCGGAGCGCGTCCCTGTCGGGTTGGCCCGCTGCCTCGCGGAGCCGGAATGTTCGACAGTGCCCGCTCTCGCGGCGGGCGGTGTGATCACAATGCGACGGTCAATGGGTCCCTGGGAGACGCGCCCCGGATCGTATCTGAAGCGGCGGTAGTTCGCCGCCCCCTATCCACAATCTCCGCAGACCCAGCGACCTTACTGTTCAGCCAAAGGGTGTGCGCGGCAATACGGCTTTCACCGCACCCGGAAAGGGGGTAGACGCCACAGTTACGCCTCCGGACGAGTGACCGAGCTTACCTCGAAGGCGCTCTAGAACGCCTCGGTGCCTGCTCCATCCCGACGAAGAGCAGACCCGGAGGGGCTCGGGCTCATCTGGTCCCTTCCTTCTGGAGACAGAATAGCACGGGTGTTCGGCTGCTGTCAAGCGAACGGATTGGGGGTTCGCGGAACTGGCCCGACCCAACGCCAAACAAGGCATGTTGCGGCTGGTAGAATTGCGGCTCAACGCTTATCGCAAGGGGCTGGCATGACTGCACCGCATGTGTCCGACGAGACATTGGACGCGCTGGGGAAGATACCGACGCAGACGGCGATCGACGCGATGTACAAGATGGGCTGGCCGATGACCTTCGTCGAGGGGGCGCTTCCGCTGAACCCCGGCCAGCAGATGGTCGGCAGGGCCGTGACATTGCGCTTCGTGCCGGCGCGCCCGGACCTACAGGCCGACAAGCCGAAGGACGATCTGTCTGCCGAGTACGTGGCCATCGAGAAGTGCGGGCCGCGCGAGGTGCTGGTGATCGACGCGATGGGCTGGCAGTTCTCGTCGGTTGGCGGCGACATCAAGTTCTTCCGCCTCAAGCAGCTGGGGGCAGCGGGCTTGGTGACCGACGGCGGAGTGCGCGACAGCAGATCGCTGACGGAGTACGGCTTCCCCGTGTACTCGGCGAGCCTGACGGCGAAGCAGGGCGGGGCGGAGTTCCTGCCCTGGCAGGTGGACGACGCGATCCAGTGCGGCGGGGTGCTGGTGCGCCCGGGCGACGCGGTGCTCGGGGACGACGACGGCGTGGTGATCGTTCCGTCCTCCATAGCCGAGGAGGTGGTCGCGAGGGCCGAGGAGCACATGGCGGTGGAGGACTTCGTGAAGGCCAAGCTGGAGGCGGAGGAGTGCTCACCGGGCCGGTACTACCCGTTCAACGACCGGACGTGGGATCTGTACGAGCGGGAGACGGGCAGGAAGCGGCTGTCGTAGGGGGCTGGGCTATGTGTCCAAGCCGTACAAGGCTTCGCGAGGCAGGTTGTCAGCCATGTGCAGTCCGCCGCCGTTCGCTGTTATCTCCTCGATCACATTGTTCATGAGGCGGCGACGACGCTCGAACTCATCGTCCTGAGGCTCGACCGACTCCGCCGTCCCTTCGGCTCGGATGCCAACCAGGGCTCCAAGGTAGCCGCGAACCAGTGCAGAGACCGAGGTCCCAGCCTCCGCAGCCTTGACACGGGACAGGCGGTAGGTCTCGTCGTCGACGGAGATTGTTATGCTCTTCATTCCAACGGCCTCGGCACCCTCACACTTAAATCACACTATAGGCAATCCCGAGAAGTCATGCAAAGCAATCGCCGGCGTCTCATTGCCTGCGGGCGACGGCGACGAGCCGCTCGGCGTGGAGGTCGTACGGGCGGCCGTCGTAGGCGCCGTAGAGCTTGACGCCGGCGAAACCGGCGTCGAAGAGCAGGCTCTTCAGCTCCTGGCCGGAGTAGACCCTGAATTCGAACCGGAACGTGGTGGCTGTGTCATCCTCTATGGCGATCCAGTGATTCCTGATGCGGGTCCAGTCGTCGACTATCTCGTGCCGCTCGACGAGCAGCCTGCCATCGTCCAGCTCTTTCGAGGTCGTCGCCTGGAACCTGTGGGCTAGGGCTTCCCTGCCTGCGATCTCCATGACCAGTGTCCCACCTGTTCGGAGGCTCCTGTGGATGTTCCTCAGGACCTGTAGGTCGTCGTCCCTTTTTTCGAAGTAGCCAAAGGAGGTGAAGAGGCTGAGGGCGAGATCGAAGGCCTCCGGGCGCACGAAGCGCCGCATGTCCTCTTGCACCCACTCGACGTCGATGTGCTGGGCGCGGGCGCGTTGCCTGGCCTTTCCCAGGAGGAAGGCGGAGAGGTCGACGCCGGTGACGCGGAAGCCTCTCTTTGCGAGGGCGACCGAGTGGCGCCCGGGCCCGCAGGCGAGGTCGAGGACATCGCCCCGTTCGAGGCCGGCAAGCTGGAGCACGCTGTCGACTTCGACCCCGGCGGCTTCGAGCTTGCTGCCGGTAAACAGGAACGGGTAGAGCTTCTCCCAGAACGTTTCGTCTTCGAACCAGTTGGGCATGGTTGCTCCTCTCTATCTTCCAAGAAGCAGAAGAGCCTCCCAGAAACGGGAGGCTCTCTAGGTGATTGCGAATGAATCGAACAGCTAGGTCCTCCCGGAAGACGGGCAGGCGATTACCTCCGTAATGACGGCGACGAAGATGGAGTTGGCGTGGGGTGTGTTCATGTTGGGTGATCCGCTGTATGGGGTGATGATATCAGACTGTGCCGAGGGGAGGGCGGGTTTCGAACCCGCCCCTACGGCGTGGCGAGAATTTCGAGTCCTTCACCCATTCTGGACGGGTGGGTGGCACGCCCTTCCAAAGCATCATCGATATGCGACGCCTGTAATGGGTTCCCGCCTCCAGAGACCTATGCATAACCCAGTCAAGCCGGGGAGGGCACCCTGCCCCGCTGCCCCTCTGCCCCTCTGGATTCCTGCCTTCGCAGGAACGACGACTATACCTGTGCCCCAGGCACCCGTGACGGTTGTACAAGGGTCTTCCTCCGCGGAACGACGATTGTAGTGCGCGGTTAGTTTATGTGGGAGCCGCCGCTTACGTTCAGGGCCTGGGCGGTGATGTTCTGTGCGGCGTCGGATGCCAGGAAGGCGACGGCGTTGCCGATGTCCTCGGGGGTCTGCTCCCTGCCGAGGGGCGTGCGCTCCTTGACGTACTTGTCGAAGACCTCGCGGTCGGTGAGCCCCTTGTCCTCGTCGCGGTGGACGCCGTAGCGGACGGCTATGCGCCGCCACAGGGGCGTCCAGAGCAGGCCCGGGCATACGGCGTTGACGTTGATGTTGTGCTTCGCCTCCTCGAGGCCGATGGCCTGGGTGTAGCTGATGACGCCGGCCTTGGAAATGGAGTATGGCGCGCTGGTGGTGGAGCCGATCCTGCCGGCGACTGAGGCGATGTTCACTATCTTGCCGTAGCGCCTCTCGCGCATGTGGGGGAGGACGGCCTCGGTGACCCGCGCGACGCCCTTGACGTTGACCTCGTAGAGCATGTCCCAGTCGGTCTCGTCGGGCTCCGCCCGGTTCTCCCAGCCCGGGGCGGCGATGATGCCGGCATTGTTGACGACGGCGTCTATGCGCCCGAAGCGTCCGATGACGGCCGCGACCATGGCATCGACGCCAGCCTGGTCGGTCACGTCTGCCTGGATGGCCATGGACTCGCGGCCCATGTCAGCCAGCTCGGCGGCGACGTTGGAAGCGTCATCGAGGTTCATATCGGCCACGGCGATGGTCGCACCGCAGCGGGCCATCACGGTGGCGATGCCGTGCCCGATGCCTCGGCCCGCGCCGGTTACGATCGCCACCCTGTCGGTCAGGTCCATTTATGTGCCTCCGTGTTCGTGGAAGGGGAGCTCACCCTCACCCCAACACTCACCCGTCGAGGGAGAGGGGGAAGAGTCACCCTCGGGGGGAAGAGGTGGGGCTCGGTAGTGCGAGGTGTTGGGGTCACTCGGCTGTGTAGGTCTCGGAGAGGGCGAAGCAGAATGAGCTCGCCGGGCCGTTCGGGCCGGTTATGCGCCTCCAGCCCTCCCTGGTGTAGAGGGCGCCGGGGGCCTGTTCGCCGTCGAGGGCGATGGAGCCGCCGTCGCTGAAGATGAGGACGGAAAAGGCTACGGCCACGCCGCGGTCGTTGGGCGGCTTGCCGGTCATGATGAAGGGGGTGACGAGGTCGGACCAAGTTGCGACGACCGTGCGGCCGCCGGCGGTGATGAGCCAGTAGGGGGCCGACCTGACGTCGCCGCCCCTGACGACGGAGCCGTCCAGGAGGGGCAGGTCGAGATCGTTGAACGGGTCGTCGGGCGCGGCGGCGCGGACCCGCTCCATGGTGAAGTCGTAGACGGCGCGGTTGTCGGCGACGGCGGCGCTGAAGCCGTTTTCGCCCTCGATATGAATGAGGGCGACGTTGCCCTCGCCGGCAGGGCTCCAGCGGGTGTGGTAGACGCCGACGGCGGCGCAGTTCGACTCCTCGCCTGGCTGTCGGAGATATGCGATCCAGTGTTCGCCGGACCACAGGAGGCCGCCGCTCTGCGTCATGCTCAGTGCACGCCTCCCGGCGGCCTGTGTCCGGTCAATGCGCCTGTCACGAGGCGGCCTGGACCCGCTGGGGTTCGCGCAGGTATATGTCGCCGGCCGAGGCGACGATCGATGGGTCGGTTCGGCGGGCCACAGATATGTCCTTCCCCTCGTACTCGAGGGTGTAGATGACGTGGCGCATAGAGTTAATGCGGGCGCGCATCTTGTCGTCGGACTTGACGATGGTCCAAGGCGCATCGGACGTATGGGTCTGGAGGAACATGGCCTCCTTCGCGCTGGTGTAGTCGTCCCACTTGTCCTTGGAGATGAGGTCTATCTCGCTGAGCTTCCACTGCTTGAGGGGGTCCCTCTCGCGCTGCTCGAACCTCTTGGACTGCTCGTGTCTGCTCACCGAGAAGTAGAGCTTGATGAGGTGGATGCCGCTCTCGACGATCATCTTCTCGAGCACGGGGGCCTGCCGGATGAAGAGCCGGTACTCCCGCTCCGTTGCGAAGCCGAGCACCCTCTCTACGCCGGACCTGTTGTACCAGGAGCGGTCGAAGAGGACGATCTCGCCCGCGGTCGGGAAGTGGCGGATGTACCGCTGGAAGTACCACTGGCCGAGCTCGACGTCGGAGGGCTTCTCGAGGGCGACCACGCGCGCGCCGCGCGGGTTCCAGTGCTCCATAAAGCGGCGGATCGTCCCACCCTTGCCAGCCGCGTCTCGTCCCTCGAACAGGATGATCACGCGCTCACCGGACTCTCTCAGCCACTTCTGCAGCTTGACCAGCTCGATCTGCAGGGGGAACTTCTCCGCGTAATAGTCCTCGTGGGCCATCCTGTGGGAGTACGGGTAGATGCTCTCGCGGAAGTATCTCACGCGGGTATCCGAGTCAATGTGCAGAGGATCTTCGACGGCCTCGGCTCCGGGGATTAGCACCCGCTCTTCAGGCGGCTCGTGGGTATCGCCGTAGAAGTAGGTGTAGTACCCCTGAATCCGCTGGTTCGCCATGGCGATTCCCCTGCGTCCTCCCACAGGAATTGGGGGCTATGTTATGACGTTGCATAAGTGATTGCAACGCCGGGGCCTTCACCCTCACTCTTTCGACAGGCTCAGGACAGGCCCAGCCATCTCCCATCGAGGGAGGGGGTAAGAATAAGGGTCAGTAGATGTGACCCTGGAGGGAGGCGGCGACTGACATCTCGATGTCGAGGATGGCCTGGGTGGTGACGCGGCCTATGAGGTCGAGCTTGCGGACCTGCTCGATGCGGTCGGACGCCCTCTCGATCTCGCGGCGGGACAGCAGCTCGTTGAATATGCCGCAAGCGTCGGCCAGGCAGATGATCACTATGTCGCGAGGGTCGGGGATCTCGTCGCTGAAGAGCACCTCCATGATGCGCAGCTTGACCTCGCGCTCTGCGGTGCCGTCTACGGACGGGTAGCGCCTGGACCGGAAGACCCACAGGTGGCGTTCGTCGTGGCGTTCCAGGATGCCGTGGTCGACCAGCCGGGCGAGTGCTCCCTCCTGCAGTTCGGCGGCGCGCTCGGCGATGTGCTCGACCCAGTGCCGGGTGTCGTGCTTCTCGCTCGCCGCGATCTCCGCCAGCGTTGGGTCGAGCAGGGCGTCGCCTGTGGGAGTGGAGTCGATCAGGACCAGGCTCTCAAGGTCGGTGTCGATGCGGTCCTCGAGGGCGAGGTCCATCAACACGGCTCCGGCCAGGGCGTAGTTCATCGACCAGGAGGGGACCCTTACGAACCTCCCGCCCTCGTCCTCGAGCAGGAGCAGGATGATCTCCTCGACGAATCTGAGCTTCATGCGTGTGGCCTCCCGGCAGTGCCCTCTTGGCGGCGTATTATACCCGGAGAGGGGTAGAGTTCGTATACGGAAAAGGGACTGGATTGGGGACAGTTCCTGCTCGCAGGAGTCCGGCTCTTGCCGGGACGGTTGTGAGGCCTCGCGGCGCGGAGCACCGCCCTTCGACAGGCCCAGGGCGAACGACTAGGGACTTGTCTGGGCCTGGTCGTGGAGGTTGCCGGAGTCGCGTAGGGATGTGAGGGTCGCCTCTATGGCTTCGAGGGTGAGGACGAGCTCGGTTTCGCCGTGCTCGGTGGAGGAGGTGAGCCGGCCGCCTCCGCCGAAGATGCCGTGGCTGCGCATCTCCGCGCCGATGCGGTCCTTCAGGGCGCGGTTGGTGGCGAGGGAGCTGCGGTAGTCGGTGACGGGCTCGGTTGTGAAGAGCCACTCGACGATGTTGGCCTCCCCGGTCATTTGCACGGGCAGGTCGAAGCGGCGGAACAGGCTTTCCAGCCCGTCCCTGAGCCGGTCGCCGTACCCGCCCAGGTGCTCGTAGACGCCGGGCCCGCGCAGGCGCTCGACAGTGGCAACGGCCGCGGCTGCGGACACGGCGTTGCCGTGAAAGCTGCCGAGGGAGAAGACGCGCTCGTCGTCCGGCGAAGCGGGGTCGAGATGGCGCATAAGCTCGTCGCTTCCTGCGACCGCGCCGATGGGATAGCCGGAGCCCAGGCCCTTGCCGAAGGTGGCGAGGTCGGGCGTCACGCCGTAGTACTCCTGGGCGCCGCCGAGGGCCAGCCGGAAGCCTGTGCCGACCTCGTCGAATACGAGCGGAACGCCAGTTTCGGTGGCCAGCTCCCTGATCCGCTCCAAGAAGCAGGGTCGGGAAGCGAGCCCGCGCATGACTGGCTCGACGATGATGCCGGCCAGCACGTCACGGTTGCCGGAGACGATCTCGCGGGTGGTTTCGATGTCGTTCCACGGGGCGATGAGGATGTCCTGTGCATGGCCGGACGGGATGCCCGGCGTGTCCGGGTCGGGATGAGGATAGTCCGGCCAGCGGTCTGCCCGGCCGTAGTTTGTGCTGAACAGGAGGCCGTCAGCGAAGCCGTGGTACGCCCCCTCGAACTTGAGGACCTTCTCCCGGCCCGTGTGAGCCCTGGCGACCCGTAGGGCCAGCATGACCGCCTCGGTGCCGGAGTTGACGAAGCGGACGCTGTCGGCGCAGGGCACGTCCTCGACGATCATCTCGGCAAGCCGGATGGCGGGCCCGGTGACGTGGGTGAAGGTATTACCGAGCTCGACCTGGCGCTTGACGGCCTCGACCACGGCAGGGTGGCTGTGGCCCAGGAGCAGCGAGCCGTGGCCGAGCATCACGTCGAGGAACCGTCGGCCGTCGGCCGCGTGGAGGTATGCGCCGCTGCCGTGGGAGAAGAGGAATTCGGGAGCCGAGCGCTCGTCGTGAGCGATGGTGGAGTAGGTGCCGCCTGGGAGGTAGCGCGGGGCCTTGCCTGCTACTTCGTCAGCCATTGCCAGCCCGAGAGGACCTACACGACCGCTATGGCTTCCACCTCGACGACCAGGCCGTCGAAGACGAGGGCGCTGACGCCGACTGTGGCGCTGGCCGGGTAGCCGTCCTGGAAGACCTCGCCGCGGACCTTGGAGAAGGCCGCGTACTGGGACATGTCGGTCACGTAGGTGGTTATCTTGACCACGTCCCGGAAGTCCGCGCCCGCCTCCCGAAGCAGGTCATCCATCCGGTCGAAGATGTGGCGGGTCTGGGTCTCCATGTCGCCGGGGGCGATCACGTTGCCGTTCTCGTCCATGGCCACGATTCCGGATATGAAGACGAGCCGGCCGTGGGATACGGAGATGCCGAGCGAATATGAGGAGCCTGTGGGCTTGCCCAGGGTGCGGCGTGACATGGTGCGGGCCTCCGGGGACCAGGGTTGGCGTAGTCTAGCAGGTTTGGGAAGAAGGCGATCGGCGTGGGGGCTCCTCACTAAAGTCCGCCGTATCTGGGTACGGGGCAGGCTCTTGGTCGAGTTCAGGGGATGCCCGGCGGAGCACTGCCCCCGTATCGAGTACGGGGCGAACGAACTTGAGCAGGCTCGCCCGTATGAGGCCCTTGGACAAGATCAGGGCAAGCTCAGGGCTGTGCCGGGGAGGGCGGGTTTCAAACCCGCCCCTACGGCGTGGACGGTAGTACCGAGCGCCGTAGAGATTTCGTGCTAGGGCTGGGGGTTTCTTGCGGCGCGCCTCAGTGCTGCTACCGCGGGGACGGCGGCGATGACTACGGCTGCGGCCGCGAGGAAAGGGAGGCCGACGGAGTTGTCACCGAGCTCCGACAGGCGCCCGCTTGCGGAAGCGCCCACCACGACGCCCAGGGAGTAGACTGCGTAGAAGATGCCGAATGCCATTCCGCGGCGGTCTGCGCCTGTCGCTCCGATGACGAGGGCGGTGGCGGCCGGGAATACCAGGCCGTAGCCGAGGCCGAATACGGCCATGCCGGCGGCAATCGCCGCGTAGCCTGTGAAGACGCCTAGCACTGACAGGCCTGCGGCAACTCCTAGGAGGCCGAGGATGAGAGGGCCGAATCGTCCGAACCGGTCGCCGGCACGGCTGATCGGGCTGGCCATCACGATCATGGCCACGAGGGCGTATATTGCGAAGGTGTATCCCGTCCGCGCGGCGGTCTCTCCCTGGTCCTGCAGCACCAGGGGCAGGTGCGTCACGAGCGCTCCTATTCCAACGGTGATGGCGAACGCCGCGCCGTAGGCCGACCAGAGGCCGGGGTTCCGCCACGTCAGAGTGTTGGGAGAAGGTGATGGAGCAGCCTTCAAGGCGGACGTGGAGGAGTCGCGCGTGATGAGAAGGAATACGATGAGGGTGGTGAAGAGCAGCGCGGCGTCGACGATGTAGACGGCGTCGGCGCTCCAGGCATCCCTCAAGATGCCCGCGACCGGTGGGCCTACCAGGGCCGCGATTGCTATGAGGGCGCCGGTGAGGCCCATGGCCTGCCCCCACCTGTCTGACGCGGCCCTGTCGCCGATTATCGAGAACGCGCCCGGAGCAAGAACGGCGGCACCGATGCCGTGGACCGCTCTCGCAGCGATCATCTGCACCGGGGTCTGGACCAGCGAGTAGCTGAGGACGGCGACGATGGCGATGGCCATGCCGACAACCAGCGGCGTGCGGCGCCCCCACCTGTCGAGCACGAAGCCTGCGCCCAGGTTGCCGAACAGGTTGGTGAAGGAGTAGGCAGCGACGATGATGCCGACCATTGCGGCCGACGCCCCGAGCCCCTCGGCGTGAGGCGCAATCGTGGGGAACTGAACGAAGAGGTCGAAGAAGGCTGCGAAGACCACGAGTCGCGCCGCCCACGTTGTGTGGCGCGCGATGCCCGCCGATTGTAGTGTTCCTGACGCCATAGTGCCTGGTACGGTCAACCAAGCAAGTGTAGCGCAGAGAAACGGGGTTAGGCCAGTGTTCGCTGTGTCTCCCCGACTGGCTGTCGCGGCAAGGTCAGCCTGCGGTCGCTGCCCTCACTGCCTGCTGCAGGTCCGTCTGCCGTGAATGGGTGCTCAACAGGGTGTCAATGGGCGAGAGTGAAGTCTTATACACCAGCGGCTGTGGTATGCTGAGCGGTGAGCAAGCTTACAGAGACTCTAGGCGATGCGCATAAGAGTTGGACCCGACCCCAGCAGGGCCCGTCACGCTGAGGACGCCTCCGCATGAGGCCGTCCCCGCATGGCCGGACCTGCAAGCGGGACCCGGTCGAAGAGCGAGGCTTCGCCACACACCCAGATATAGGCAAGAGGACTTGCAGTCTTGACTGAGCAACTGGCCCGTTTCAGCGCGCAGAGGCCGTGGATGGTCATCGGCGCGTGGGTGGTGCTGATCGTCATAGCGCTCGGCCTCATCCAGAATCTGCTTCCGAGCGCGACGACGACGGACTTCCGGCTCGCGGGCAGGTACGAGTCTGAGCGGGCGGCGGCACTCCTCGACGAGAGGCTGCGGGGCCCGGAGAAGCTGGCCGAGATCGTCATCGTGCAGTCGGATACGCTGACGGTGGACGACGAGGCCTTCCGCGCCAAGGTCGAGGCGGTCCACGAGGACATAGCCTCGCTGGGGCCCGAAACGATAGCGGGCGGCATAGACGGGCAGCCGCTGTACCATTACTACCAGGCTATCGAGGCCGGGCCGCTGATTCCACAGGAGCAGATGGCGCGCCTGCTGCCGCTGCTGGTGTCCGCCGACCGCCAGACGGTCCTGATGCACTACACGCTGTCCGGGACGTCCCAGGAGGCCACGGCCAACGTGGTGGACATGGTCCACAAGGTGGAGGAGGCGAACGCGGCTGACGACTTCCTGGTGCTGATCGGCGGGGACGCCAGCGTGGCCCACGAGAACAACGAGCTGGCTGAGTCGGACCTGCAGAAGGGAGAGCGGTTCGGGGTGCCCGTAGCGCTCCTGGTGCTGCTGCTTCTGTTCGGCGCCGTTGTGGCCACCTTCTTGCCGCTGGGCCTCGCGATCGTTTCCATCATCGTCGCGATGGCGGCAGTGGCGGTCGTGGGCCAGTTCAACCAGCTGGTCTTCTTCGTCACGTTGATGGTGGTGATGATCGGGCTGGCGGTGGGCATCGACTACTCGCTGCTGATCGTGTCGCGTTTCAAGGAGGAGATGGCGCGCGGCACGCCGCCGAGAGACGCCGTCGCGAAGACCGGCGGCACCGCCGGGCGCACGGTGTTCTTCAGCGGCACGACGGTGGTGCTGGCGCTCATCGGACTGCTCATAGTCCCAGCGTCGTTCTACCAGTCGCTCGCGCTGGGGGCCATTCTCGTGGTCATCGCCTCGCTCGCGGCGACGCTGACACTGCTGCCAGCCGTGCTCGCGCTGCTCGGGCCGAAGGTCGACCTGCTGTCGATCCGCTTCCTTGCCAGGTTCGCGATCAAGACCCCTGAGGAGACGGAGCACGGGTTCTGGGAGTCGATCACAAGGGCGGTGACGAAATACCCGGTCGTCAGCATTCTCGCCATCGCCGTTCCGATGGTGCTGGTGACCCTGTTCTACTTCAACGTGGGCGTCCTGGGCATCGACGGCATCCAGACGGGGCTGAACGACGTCAACACGTTCCCCGACAAGGCGGAGACCAAGAAGGCGTTCATCGTCCTCAAGGAGAAGTTCTCCGTGGGGGAGGTGAGCCCAGCCGGGGTGCTCAGCCCCGCGGAGATAGTGATCGACGGTGACACGAACGACCCACGGGTGCAGGAGGCGACGGCCAGGCTGCAGCAGTCCATCGTCGAATCGCCGGTTTTCCCTGTGCCGCCGATACCGGAGGTCAATGAGGCGGGCGACCTGACCCTGCTGACGCTGCCGTTCCCAGGAGAGTCGTCGAGCCGAGAGGCGACAGGTCACCTGGCTATGCTCCGGGAGGAGATGATCCCAGCGGCCTTCGACGGTGTTCCGGCTACGGTGTACGTGGGAGGGCTGACGGCGGAGACGGCGGACTTCTATGGGATCGTCGACCTGTACACGCCGATAGTCTTCGTCTTCGTGCTCGGTCTCAGCTTCCTGATCCTGATGATGGTGTTCCGGTCGATCGTCATACCGATCAAGGCGATCATCATGAACCTGCTCTCGGTCGGCACCACGTACGGCCTATTGGTTATAGTGTTCCAGAAGGGCGTGGGCGCCGACCTGTTCGGTTTCCAGCGCGCGGAGGTCATCGACGCCTGGCTGCCGCTGTTCCTGTTCACCATCCTGTTCGGGCTGTCGATGGACTATCACGTGTTCCTGCTCAGCCGGATCAGGGAGCGTTACGACGAGACGGAGAACAACACGGAGGCGGTGGCGTACGGGCTGCGCTCGACCGCGGGGATCATCACCGGCGCGGCGCTGATCATGGTGGTGGTGTTCGGCGCGTTCGCTGCAGGCGACACAGTCGTCAACCAGCTGATGGGCTTCGGGCTGGCCATAGCAGTGCTGCTGGACGCTACGCTGGTTCGGTCGGTGCTGGTGCCCGCGAGCATGGAGGTGCTCGGCAAGGGGAACTGGTACCTGCCGCCATGGCTGGGCTGGCTGCCCGACCTTCGAGTGGAGGCCCCCGAAGAGCCGGCCGTCCATGGAGCCAAGGACACGGAATAGCCGCGTGCAAATACCTTCCGACTACGCGCCGGGCTATGAGAAGGCCCGCGCCCTCGAACCTGAGATCGCGGCGAACTATGTCGCCCACACGACGATCGCAGATCCGACAGCCGACGCCGCGGTCGAGGAGCTGGCAACACTCAACAGGGCGGAGGCGACGTTGTTCATCAGCGCCCTGATGGAGCAGGAGGACGAGGACGCCTTCGACGATGCTCCGCCGGCGCTCAGGGCCCTTTTCGACGAGATGGAGTCGCCGCCGGCCTGGGTGGACCTCGATGCCTTCACTCCCGGCATTCGCATGTTCCACAGGAACTCGAGGCTGGTGCTGGGAGCGTTCGTGGGGGGAGTGCTGGTCGAAGGCTTCTCGACGAACATCAGCAAGTCGTTCTTCATCACCGGGCGGGTCCGGGACTCGGGAGTCAGGCGCCTGAAGCAGAACAACCGCCACATGATCGAGCTGTTCGTGCCGGGGGGCATGGAAAGGGGCGGTGACGGCTGGAAGCTGTCAGTACGCGTTCGGCTGGTACACGCGCAGGTCAGGAAACTATTGAATGAGTCTGAGGACTGGGACCGGGAGGCGTGGGGCGAGCCGATCAGCGCGGCGCACGTGGGCTTTTCGATATGCGCGTTCTCGGCGAGGCTGCTGAAGCATATGGAAAGCCTGGGCGCAGTCTTCAACGATGAGGAGCGAGCAAGCTTCATGGCCGTCTGGCGCTACTCAGGCCTGCTGATGGGCATACCGGAGACGATCCTGTACAAGACCGAGGAAGATGCCCTGAGGATATTCGAGGCCGGCCGGCTGTGCGAGCCGGACCCAGGGCCCGAAGCGGCATCGATGGCCCACTCGCTGGTCAACTCAGCGCCGCTGGTGATAGGCATCGACGACCCGGAGGCTCGCAGCAGCCTCTCGAAGTACGTGTTCAGCGTTTCCCGCGCCCTGATCGGGAATGAGCTGTCGGACGCCCTGAGGTATCCATCCGGCAAGACGCTTGGAGTGCTGGAGTGGTTCAGGATCCAGGCGAAGTACGAGCGGGTGCTGGACAAGCTGGTGCCCAGGGGCATGCGGAACCGGAACTTCAGCAATTTCACGTCGCTGCTGGAGGCTTCGATGTTCGACGAGGCGGGGATTTCGTACAGGATGCCCGACCACGTGTACGCGGAAGAGTCCAGCAAGTGGTAGGAGCCGAGCCCGCCTAGCGGGGTTCCAGACGGCGCGCGCCTACATCACTCCGGCGAGCTCGTCCTGAGGGCGGACGCGTGGGGGCCGCTCCTACCAGCGCAGCTCTGAGAGGGGGGTCTTGCCGCCCTCGGGTGGGCCGTCGCTGATGATGGTGCCGCTGCTCATCTCCACGACCCTGTCGGCGATGCGCGAGATTTCCCTATTGTGGGTCACGACCAGGACGGCGCGGTCGGCCGAGGCCTGGTCGATGAGCAGCTCGAGGATCTGCGCGCCGGTCCTGAAGTCGAGCTCGCCGGTAGGCTCGTCGGCGAGCAGCACCGGGTTCCCAGTGCCGAGGGCCCGCGCTATGGCGACTCGCTGCTGCTCTCCGCCCGACAGCTCGTGGGGGAAGTGGTCGGTACGGTGGCCCAGCCCGACGGACTCCAGGACCGCCTGGGGGTCTGTGCTGCCCCGCTTCCCGGCCACGTCCATGCCGAACTCGACGTTCTCGATCGCGGTGAGGCCCGGGAAGAGGTTGAAGCTCTGGAATATGAAGCTGACGGTCTGGCGCCTGAGGACGAAGAGCTCGGAGCGAGACGCGGCGGTGATGTCGCGCCCTCCGACCGAGACGCTGCCGGAGGTGGGGGTATCGAGTGCGCCAATGATGTTGAGCAGCGTCGTCTTGCCGCTGCCCGACGGGCCGAGGACGACGACGAACTCACCGTCCGCCACGTTGAGGTCCACGCCGTCCAGCGCCCGCACCTCGACGGGCCCTATCTGGTAGTGCTTGGAAACTCCGACCAGGTCTATCAATCCACATCCCTCCGGGAACGCGCGTCCACCAGCAATACTCAGGAGGCCCGAGCAGGTGGGCCGCCGATACTTTAGCACAGGACCCATTGGCGCGTTTGCGCGGGGGTTCCGGGTGGGAATCGATTGAAATGGTTCGCACACCTGTGCTATCCTCGATACAGGCGATTGGAAGGGAGGAGCAAGTGATGGACGACGGGACCCAGATCCAGGAGCGGCTCGATTCGCTGCTGCAGGACTTCGATGAGCTGGGCGATCGGCTCGTCGGCTATCCCTGCAACCAGGACTTCGACTACTCCGCGCTGCTGCCCTTTCTGAGCTACTGCGCCAACAACGTCGGGGACCCCTTCCACGACAGCAACTTCCAGAGCAACACCCACGAGATGGAGCGGGAGGTCGTCGGCACCTTTGCGGACCTGATGCAGCTGCCGCGGGATCAGGCTTGGGGGTACGTGACCTCGGGGGGCACCGAGGGCAACATGTACGGGCTCTACATGGGGCGCGAGACGTACCCCGAGGGGGTCGTCTACTTCTCGCAGGACACCCACTACAGCGTGGTCAAGATACTGCGGGTGCTGAAGGCGCGCAACATCATGATCAAGAGCCAGGACAACGGTGAGATAGACTACGAGGACCTGCGCGAGACAATCAGGATCAACCGCGACGCGCCCGTGATCATCGCCGCGAACATCGGGACGACTATGAAGGGGGCGGTAGACGACGTGGGCAGGGTGCGCGAGATTCTCGACGACCTGGCTATCACGAACTACTACATTCATGCCGACGCGGCGCTGAGCGGCATGATCCTGCCATTCGTGGAGGACCCCCAGCCGTATGGCTTCGACGCTGGGTTCGACAGCGTCGCGATCAGCGGCCACAAGATGATTGGCTCGCCCCTGCCGTGCGGCGTAGCGCTGACGAAGGCCGAGTACGTTGCGCGGATCGCCCGTTCCATAGAGTACGTGGGGGTGCTGGACACGACCCTGACGGGATCGCGCAACGCCATTACGCCGCTCATGATGTGGTACGCTCTCAACCGGCACGGGCTAGACGGCTTCCGCGAGATAGTGACCGAGTGCCTGGCGGTGGCGGACTACGCGGTGGCCCGGTTCAACGACAGCGGCATACCGGCGTGGCGGAACAGGAACTCGGTCACGATTGTGTTTCCGAAGCCGGCCGACGACGTGGTCCGCAAGTGGCAGCTCGCCCCCTACGAGGGCATAGCGCACCTGATAGCCATGCCGCACGTGACACGGGAAACGGTAGACGAGGTGGTCGACGACTGCCTGGAGCAACATAGAGGACAAGGGGTGGCAGGTTGAACAGAATAATCGTAATGGCAAGGAACGAAGTCGGCGTCATCGCAGACATCAGCAGGACTCTCGCCGACGAGGGAATCAACATAGAGACGATCAGCGCCGAGGGGCTGGACGAGAAGGGCGTAATCACCCTGACCACCGACTCCTACGACGACGCGCTGCGAGTGCTGACGGATGCTGGCTTCAAGACGGTCTCGGACGACTCGCTGGTCCTGAGGCTGCCGGACGAGCCGGGTTCCCTGGCGAAGGTCGCAGAAAGGTTCAAGGACGCCGGTGTGAACATACAGAGCCTGCACATCGTAGAGCGCAGGGGCGACCACACCATCGTAGCTCTATCCGCCGACGACCGCGCCAAGGCCGAGACGCTGGTGGACAAGGAGACCGTGGTGTAGGTCCAGCCCTGCCGCGGGCTGCTTTCCGGGCTAGCTTCTCCCGATGAAGTCGGCCGCGCGCTCGGCCATGGCGATTACAGTCAGGTTCAGGTTCGCCCGGACCGTGTCGGGCATGATCGATGCGTCGACGATACGGAGGCCGTCGACTCCGTAGACCCTCCCGTACTGGTCCACTACGGCCATCGGGTCGCTCGAAGGCCCCATCTTGCAGGTGCTCGACACGTGGTGCGCCGTGATCACCTCGCGCCGCATCCAGGAGTCCAGGGCATCGTCGTCGGTCAGGACTTCGTCCGGCGGCGCGACCCGCTCCTCGACTATCCCGTCGAAGGCCTCGTGCCTGAACAGGCCGGCACATAGCCTGATGGCTTCGCGCAGCCGCGACCTGTCGAATGGGTCGTCCAGGAGGTTGAAGTCCAAGTAGGGCGGTTGCCTAGGGTCGCTGGACTGGATACGCAGCTCGCCCTGGCTCAGGGCAAGGTAGAGGCAGAGGCTCACACCCACGCCCACCGGGCGCATATGGTCCGCGCCTCTCATCGGCCTGGCAGCCGCGTAGTTGCCCATGTAGATGACCAGGTCGTTCTCGAAGGGCGAGTCCGAGGCCGTGAAACGCAGGGTGACTGTCCCCGTCGCGACTTGGTCCACGTCCAGCGGGAACCCCTCGCGGGTACGCCAGGCCATTGGCACGTCCGGGTGGTCTCGAAGATTGCGCCCGACTCCAGGGAGGTCCCGCAGGACGGGTATTTCGAACTGCCGAAGCCGGTCTGCGGGCCCAATGCCCGAGAGCATGAGGAGCTGCGGGGTGCCTATCGCGCCCGCGCAGAGGACTATTTCCTCACCGTAGACGGAAATGTCCTGATCGCCGCTAGCTGCACGCAGGCCAACGGCTCGGGTCCCGTCGAAGATGATGCCCTGGACATGGCAGTTCGGCCTGATGGTCAACCCCGGCCGATTGCGAGCCGGGTCCAGGTAGCCGATTGCCGTGCTCATGCGCACGCGGCCGTCTATGTTGAAGGCGAGAGGTCCCACACCCGTGGAGCCCGGACGATTGTGGTCCTCGCAGTCGGGGAACCCGGCGTCCCGGCATGCCCGGTAGAAGGCGTGCTGCTGGGGCCCCCACTCGTCGGGCCGGAACCTTCGGCAGCTTATGGGGCCGTCCGAGCCGTGTAGCTCGTCCTGGAAGTCCTGGTCCGCCTCCAGCTTCCTCATGTAGGGGAGCATCTTGTCGAAACTCCACTCGGTGTTGCCCCACTCCGCCCACCGGTCGAAGTCCTCCGGCATCCCCCTCAGGAACTGGGCGTCGTTTACGGCGCTGGAGCCGCCCGCGACTCGTCCCCTGGGGATGTCTATCTCGGCTAGATCCGTGGCCCTGGCGCGATAGTCCCAGGTGTGCCCGCTGTCCCAGAGGGTTGTGCCGGCCCCGTAGGCGTACTTCACAAAGTCCGGCATGCGCTCCGGCGAGGGGAAGTCCGCTCCCGCCTCGAGAAGCAGGACCGACCTGCTGGGATCCTCGGACAGGCGTGCCGCCAATACAGCGCCCGCCGAACCCGCGCCTACGATGATGTGGTCGTACCCCTTGCCCCTGGCGCCCATCTAGATGCGCAGCTCCAGCCTGGGCTCCAGCAAGCGGTCAGGCACCTTGGTCTCGCGCATGAACTCGACCAGCAACCGGTGGATATCCCCGGCTACGTCCGCGTGTCTCTCTATCACGTTGTCGAGCTGTTGGGGATCGGCTGCCAGATCGTATAGCTGGGACACGCCGGGGGCAGGGCTGTATAGCAGGCTCCACTGTCCCGCGGTGACGGTCGTGACCGGAGGGTCCTTGAGATCGCGTAGGAAGTTGTCCACCGACTGGACCGCGTCGCCCGGATTGGCGAAAGGGATGCTGCTGACCACATAGTCGCGTCCTGCCCGCGCGGAGTCGCTCAGGGCGGGTGCAAGCGAGCGGCCCTGGACGAAGTCCGGGATGTCCAGGCCCAGCAGATCGAGCACCGTTGGCATCACGTCGATCGCCGAGCTCAGTCCGCCGTACGCGCCGGGAGGCACCCCGGGGACGCGAACCAGGAGGGGCAGGTGAACGATCTCCTCGAAGAGCGGGGAGTAGCTCCACTGGGAACCCGCTTCGTCGTATGGCCGGAGCGTTCCGTCCGGGTACCTGTCGGAGCTCATCTTGCCGAAGAGGCCGCCGTGCTCCCCGAAGTAGAAGCCGTGGTCTGTCGTGAAGATGATCGCTGTCTTGTCCATCAGGCCCATGTTCTCGACGGCCTTGAGCAGGAAGCCGATCCACGTGTCGACCATGGTGATCTCGCCGCAGTAGGTGGCGTGCCCCTTACGCAGCTGTGCCTCCGTGTAGCCCGGCACATCGTGCCAGTTTCCGTACAGCGGAAGCACCAGCTCGCCGTCGTAGCCGGGCCAGTAGAGCTCGGTGTAGTAGGCCGGGGCGTCCCAGGGTTCATGTGGGTCCCACGTGTCCACGTAGAGGAAGAAGTCCTCCTTGTAGTGGCGCTCCAGCCACTGGATGGCAGTCATGAATGTCTTCGGCGCGTTCCTGTCCGACTCATAGTGCCATCGGTCCCTGATGTCCAACGCCTCGTTGTGGTAGCCGGGCTCGGGAATCAACGACCACAGGGTGTCCTGCCCGGGGTTCATGAAGAAAGTCTGGAAGCCGCGGTCGTAGTTCATCCCATCCCGGAGGTAGTAAGGCGTGTCGACCGACGCCGCCGTGTGGAGGCCGTGACCGGCCAGTATCTCCGCCAGGGTGGTCACTCCCACGGGGAGGGCGTCCCACCCCATGAAGGACATCGTCCAGCGCCCCGTCTGGTGGTCCGCCCGGGTGGGCATGGTGGGAAATCCGGCCGAATAGTGGCCGTCGAACCTGATGGACCCGGCCGCCAGCGCATCGAGGGATGGAGTCCGAATCGTCGGGTTGCCGTATGCGCCTATGTGGTCCCGGCGGAAGGTGTCGGCAACTATCCAGATGATATTCACGACGACCTCCCCCTTGGTCTGGAGCCGGAAATGTATCACATCCCATGAGACACCGATGAGCCGCCGCAGATAGCGTGGCGGTCCCCGCGCCCGCGTCCCGGCTTTGCAGTCTCATTAACGCTCGGCTAGAATGGGCGGCGTGACGAGGCGCGACCCAGGGGGTTGAGCATTGGCCGAGATGATGAAGGTCTACACCCACCCAGACTGCGATTATTCGAACGCTCTGAAGGGTGAGCTTGCAGACCTGAAAGTGGAGTACGAGGAGATCGACCTGTCGCAGAGGCCGGAAGAGTGGGCGGCTGTCGAGAAGCTGACGGACGGTGAGCGAATCACCCCCGTCTCGGTTATAGGAGCAATCGTCACAGTCGGCTACAAAGGGATCGGTTGATCATTCTAACCCGGAGCCGTGCGCTCCGAAGAACTGAAGAGCAAGAACTTGCTGCCAACCGCTAGCCGGTATCCAGGCCTCCGGTTGTGACCATGTCCCAATATGACTGGGCCGATCACCGAACGTTGCTGCCAGGTCCCTCCATATCGGCCGAGCCCTTGGCAGAACCCCTTTCCCAGGACGAGAAGACTGGATACCGGCTAGCGCCGGTATGACGGAGGTCATGCGTGTGTCCCCGGAAGGGGAGAAGCCCGCAGGAAGGATGCCGTGATATGAAGATACAAGATGCCTTCGACATGCGGGAGCGCACCGCCATTGTTACCGGGGGCGGCACGCACCTGGGCCGTGCGATGGCGACTTCGCTGGCCGAGTTGGGAGCGTCGGTCGTGATCGCCAGCAGGCGTGAGGAGCTGTGCCTGCAGGTCGCCTCGGAGCTGCGCAGTGACGGGCTGGACGTGACGGGCCGCGGCTGCGACGTGACGGTCGAGGAGCAGGTCGACGCGCTGGTGGAGTCGGTCGTCGAGTCGGCAGGCAGACTCGACGTGATGGTGTGCAATGCCGGTGGCGGCGCGGCGCCCGTCACCCACGTGCCGGACGGCTCAGTGGACGAGTTCACGGCCACGCTGGAGCTGAACGTCAAGGGGACTTATCTGAGCGCCCAGTCGGCGGCGAAGGTGATGGTGAGGCGGAAGTCAGGCTCGATCATTACGATCGGGTCGATTCACGGCTCGCTGACGTCGGACAAGCGGTTCTACGAGGGCCTAGGCTTCGGCCGGGGCGGGCCGGCCTACCAGGCGTCCAAGGGCGCGATCATCAACTTCACGCGCAACCTCGCCGGGGAGCTGGGCGAGTACGGAGTGCGGGCGAACTGTATCAGCCCCGGCCAGATTCCAAGGCCGGACGCGAGGCCGGAGTTCGTGCAGCGGTGCGCCGACAACATTCCCATGAACCGTGGCGGCGAGCCGGAGGACTTGAAGGGTGCGGTGGCGCTGCTGGCGTCGGACGCGGGCGAGTGGATCACAGGCCAGAACCTGATTGTGGACGGGGGCTGGACGGTCTGGTGACGCGGTACGTCCTGGCCACAATCAGGCGCTGAGAGCGTCTGCTGAAAGGAGACGCGGAGAGCTGCCCCAAGCCGGGGAGGTGAACCCCGCCCAGCCGCCCCTCTGGGTCCCTGCCTTCGCAGGAACGACGGAGTGGGCAATCGTGTTCCAGTTTACTGATCACCCACGCACGGCCCGGGCACCGGGCATAACGCTGCTCAGGGCATCTGTGCGGTCCTACTCAAGCCCCGACTTCCCGCCATTGGCGGCGAGGTATTCCCTGATGAACTCACGGTTCTCGAGGAACTGCTCCATTTGCCCGGCAGCCACGAATGGATTGTCGGCTCCTGCCGCATCGAGGGGCGTGGACCGCAGTACGGTCACTGAGTTGATGTCAGCGCCCTTTTCGACAAGAAGCACCACCATGTCCCTCACCCCCCAGAAGGCCGCCCAATCGAGGGGCGTGCCCCTGAACGATTCCCTGGCCTTGATGTCGATGCTCGCTCCATTGTCCAGCAGAATGTTGACGATCTCCTCGTCGTCCTTCAATACCGCCAGATGCAGCGCGGACGCTCCGACGAAGGGGTACTCCGGGGGAATGAAGGTCTCGTCCGGCTCGGTGCCGAACTCCATGTGAGCCTGGACCGCTTCCGAATCGCCTTGGTCGATGGCTTCCAACAGGGATACGGTCGGCTGCTCCGGCCCACATCCGCCCGCGAGAAGAATCCCCACAACGAGGATCGCAGCACAAGTCCTGGCTCCAATTGGTATGTCAGCCTCCCTTGCCAGCTCTACTGGTCGGGGGGTGTTGGGCTCCCCTCAGGCACAGGGGGAAGGAGCTCATGGCTGCTCAGGAGAACTCGACGCTGGGCGGGTCTACATAACCGCGGTACATTGCCTCGACCTGGCCCGCCCCAGCATCCCCGTCGTGGATGTAGACACGGTAGCTGAAGGCGATGGTGTCGCCCTCAGGCAGGACGTAGTCGCCATTGTGGCCCTCGCCCAGGAACTCGGAGAGGCCGAAGGGGTTGGCCGACATGAGGCCGTAGTCCCTGGCGTGCCAGTACGTCGGGTGGCCGAAGCTGCTCGGGCTCTCCAGGAAGGCGACGCCCGCCGTCTTGCCCTCCACGGGGCCGGAGTAGTCGCACCACTTAGCCCGCTTGCCCCACACCTCGGACTCGCCGACGCCGCCTCGGGAGTTCTCGAGGCGGCCGTGCGCCGTCACGTCCATCGACGTTGCGACCCGGATCGAGATGAACCCGCCCTCCTTAGTGTCGCCGAACAGCGCGTCCGAGCCTGCGGCCGTTAGCTCCAACTTGTAGTCGACCAGCCTGTGCGGGGCTGTCGCGTAGACGGTGATGGTCCGCCTTTCGGTCAGGACGGGAGCGCCGCCGTCGTGGCCGACCCAGTCGCCCAGGGCTACGAACCTGCCGAACGCGGGGCCCGACTCGACCGACTCGAACCCCCTGTGCAGGGTGCGTCCGGACGTCTCGGCTTCGGCCCAGTTGTCGACGTGGGCCGCCTCGCCGTAGGCGCTCCAGATGCCCTTGTGGTGCGGGTGGTCGTTCGTTTCGCCGGGCACGTCCGGGACCATCGGGAAGCCGCGCGTTACCCCGAGGCCGTGGGGTCCGAGCACCGGGTGGAAGTACGGCCGGAACCACTCAGCCCCATAGCGGTAGCTGGTGAACGGCTCGCCACCGACGGTGATGTCCAGACTTCCCTCGCCCGAGTCGGTGAGCTTTACGCCTGCGCCATCTGCCAATCCGGACTCCACGGCGTATGTCCTGGACTCGCCGGCGGCGAGAGGGCATTCGATCCAGGTTATGCGGCCCGGCCCGTCGACCTGGGCGGGCCTGAGGGAGCCCGACGACTCATCCACAAGCGTCAATCCGCTGCCGGGGGGAAGCTCCAAGCAGGCGGAGACGGGACCGCCGGGAAATTCGTCGCTGCTCTCAATGCGAATCGAGGTTGTGGCCAATGTCTATTCTCCAGTGAGTGGTGTTTGCCCGGTCACACGCTCAACTTGGGTTCGCGCCAGCGGGGGCCCTTCTGCCAGGGGTCGCGGTTTGTGCGGTGCATGCGCAGGTCGCTGTGCTCCAGGGGCATCGTTATGCGCTCGCCGCCCCTGAGGTGCGATTCGAGGATCGCCACCATGATCTCGA
This sequence comes from Dehalococcoidia bacterium, assembly GCA_965209165.1. Classification (GTDB taxonomy): domain Bacteria; phylum Chloroflexota; class Dehalococcoidia; order Lucifugimonadales; family CAJWER01. The sequence goes on along the minus strand of CBDBQI010000002.1, from coordinate 264,026 downwards.
CGCCGTGGCGGGCCGACTCCATGCCGCCCGACGGCGGGTCTCCGGTATCGAGGGCGCGGGCGAGGTCTTCTATGAGATTGACGGTGGGGCTGCTCATCTCGAAGTCTGGGAACGGGACCTCCTCGAGAGTGCGCGGGCCGTCCGTCTTCTTCCGGAGGAAGAACCCGAGGGTGTCGTTGATGGTGCCCACGGCGCCGCCCTCGCAGTTGACGAGGTACTCGTAGCGCCCAGTATTCAGGAGGTAGGCGGTCACGCCGTTTTCGAACAGGATGACGCCGTCGCCTCCGGGGTCGTCGCTGTACACATTGCCGTCACGGACCGCTTCGGAGACCGGTGCGTTTCCCTGCACCCAGACGGCGTGAGGGTCGCCGATGAGATATGTGAGCAGGTCCATGACATGGCAGCCGTGATCGAAGAGCCCTGCCCCGTAGGCCATCACAAGGTTCTGGACCGGCCCCAGATCGCCGCTGTCGATGATCTCCTTCATCTTCCGGAAGCCGGGGTGGTAGCGTCTCTGGGCACCCATGTTGAGTATCGCGCCGTTGCGGTTGCAGGCCTCGGCCATGGCGTTCGCCTCGCCCAGCGACGGGGAGAGGCCCTTCTCGCAGAAGATGGCCTTCACGCCGGCGTCGGCCAGGGCTATGACCACCTCCGCGTGGTGCTCGACGTGAGTCGCGACGCTGACTATGTCGAGATTCTCCTCGGCGACCATCTCCCGGAAGTCGGTGTACTGGCCCTCCGGGGGCACGTCGTACAGCCGGCCGAACGCGTCCATCAGGTCGGTCCGGAAGTCCGAGCAGGCCACGAGGTCGGTCCTCTCGGAGGCGAAGAAGCCCCCGCCGTGGGAGTACGGCGGGACGTGTCCGGGCGTACCCACAACTTCGTTGTCGATGAACCCGCCCATGCGTCCGCAGCCGATGACCGCCGCCCTGTAGGTCTTCATTTTTCTCCTCTGTGCCTCGATTCGTTGCCCTGTGCTCTTAGGTTAGTGACTATCTCGAATACCGTACGCGCCTCTGAGAACTGTCCTTCGACAGGCTCAGGACGAACGGGTCTTCCCGGGCCAGGGACTCGCCGGAGGAGTTTTGAGATAGTTCCTACTGCTGGTGGCCCTCCGCCAGCAGCGCTATGTCGGCATCGACCATGATCTTCACCAGCTCATCGAACGTGACCGACGGCTCCCAGTCCAGCGTCTCCCTGGCCTTGGAGGCGTCGGCGATGAGATGGGTTACCTCGCTGGGACGCATATAGCGAGCGTCGAACTCGACGTACTCCCGCCAGTCCAGCTCCACGTAGTCGAAGGCGGCCTCGAGGAACTCCCTCACGGAGTGGGTGATCCCGGTGCCTATCACGTAGTCGCCCGGCTCGTCCTGCTGGAGCATCAGCCACATGGCCTGCACGTAGTCCGGGGCGTAGCCCCAGTCCCGTTTCGCGTCGAGGTTGCCCAGGTGGAGCTTGTCCTGCCTGCCCGCCAGGATCCGCGCCAGGGCCATGGTGATCTTCCTCGTGACGAAGGTCTCGCCTCGACGAGGGGACTCGTGGTTGAAGAGGATGCCGTTGCAGGCGAAGAGGCCGTAGGCGTCCCTGTACACGGAGGTCATCCAGTATGCATAGAGCTTGGCGCAGGCGTAGGGACTCCTGGGCTGGAAGGGTGTGAGCTCACTCTGCGGCGGCGGGGCGTTGCCGAACATCTCGGAGCTGGAGGCCTGGTAGAACCTGGTGTCGATGCCGCTGCTGCGGACGGCCTCCAGCACACGGGTCGTGCCGAGGCCGGTCACGTCGCCCGTGTGCTCCGCCTCCTCGAAGGATACGCCGACGTGGGACTGGGCGCCCAGGTGGTAGACCTCGACAGGTTCGACCTCTCGCAGGAGGCCGGTGAGCATGTCCGCGCTGGTGAGGTCGGAGTGGTGGAGGAAGAGCCTGGCGCCGGGCTCGTGGGGCTCGACGTAGATGTGGTCTATCCTGGAGGTGTTGACGGTGCTGGCGCGGCGGACGAGGCCGTGCACCTCGTACCCCTTGCCGAGCAGAAGCTCGGCCATGTACGACCCGTCCTGTCCGGTGATGCCGGTGATCAGGGCCCGTCGTGTCACTTGTCAGTCACCTATCTCGTGGATGTGTGCTCCAAGCACGGCATTATACAACTCTTCGAGCTTCCTCAAGTCACACCTCTAGCCGGTATGACGGTTGCGAACGTCGACAGGCTGTCGCGGGAGGTGGTAGCATTCTGCCCCGCACAAGGAGCACTACCGGAGGCCAGCATGGGGACCAGCAAGCAGACAGTTGGAATCGCGATGATCGGAAACGGCTTCGCGGCGGACTTTCACACCGAGGCGTACAAGCGGGTCATCGGAGTGGAAGCGCGGCTGGTCGGGGTCTACGGCCCTCGGCCCGAGGGGCGCGGCGACTTCGCGAAGAAACACGGGTACGAGAAGGTGTACTCGAGCCTAGAAGAGGCCCTGGACGACCCGGACGTGGACATGGTGGACGCATGCGTGCCCAACAAGTTCCATGAGGACATGGTCGTCCGGTCGCTCAATGCAGGGAAGCACGCTGTCATCGAGAAGCCGTTCACCGGCGCATTCGTGCCGGGTCAGGACGACGAGGGCTGGCGGCAGTGCCTGAAGGACGGGCTGGAGAGCGCCGACCGGATGATCCAGGCCGAGCAGGACTCGGGCCGCACGATCATGTACGCCGAGAACCTGATCTACGCGCCGGGCGTCCAGAAGGCGAGGCGGCTGCTCGACGCCGCCGACACGCCCATCCTGCGGATCGTGGGCGAGGAGTCCCACAGCGGCACTCACTCGCCCTACGCCATGGTGTGGGGCACGAGCGGCGGCGGGAGCCTGTACAACAAGGGCTGCCACTCGCTGGGCGCGGCGCTTCACCTGAAGTACGAGGAGGGCAAGCGGCGCCTCGGTCGGCGCATCCGCCCCGAGTGGGTGGTGGCCGCCGTCGCGAACCTGACCAAGACCGAGGCGTTCGAGAGCGAGGCCGAGCACACCATACGGACCGGGTGGAAGGACTGCGAGGACTGGGGGATGATGGTCGTGGCCTTCGAGGACGGCTCGATAGCCCAGATTAACTCGGCGGACATCGTTCTCGGCGGCATACAGAACCTGCTCACGGTGTACGCCGCGCGGGCATCGATCCAGGTGAACATCAACCCGAACAATGCCCTGCTGGCCTACGCGCCGGACAACGAGACCTTCGGGGACGAGTACATCCGCGAGAAGGTGGAGACCAAGGCGGGCTGGCAGTTCAGCAACCCGGACGAGGACTGGATGAACGGCTTCCCCCACGAGATGCAGGACTTCTGCGAGTGCGCCGTGTCCGGTGGCGAGCCCATATCGGACAGCGTGCTGGGGCGAGACGTGGTGGCGGTCAGCTACTCGGCGTACCTGTCGGCGGCATCCGGGCGAAGGGTGGAGGTGCCGATCGCCTGACGGCGGGCCCGGGCCTACACGTCGAAGGTGAGAGACAGGGGGTCCTCGTCGAACTCGATCTCGCGGAGGGCCTCGTCCGCCGCCTCTTCGATGGTCTCGTCGTCCGACTCGAGACATTTCTGGAGGGCCTGGCTGGCAAGCGCGCCGCCAACGGAGCCTAGAGCGGATATCGCGGCGATCTGCACCGAAAGGTCGTCGTCTCGTAGAAGCGAAATCAGGTGCGGCGCGACCTTCTCGTCGCCCAGCAGGCCGGCCGCGCCGGCAGCCTCATAGCGGACCGGGGGCGACGGGTCCTCCATCTCCTTCAGGACGATGGGGAGCCACACGGTGTTTGACGAGCGGCCCATGGCATATATCGAGGACTGCTTCAGCTCGGGCACGCCGCTCGCATACGCCTCCTTGATGATCTCCTCCACGCCGGGGGCCGGCAGGGAGGCCACCGCCTCGACGGCCCGGCGCCTGACCTCGAGCTCTTCGCCCGGGCCTTCTATCACCGCCACCAGCGCCGAGCGAATGGACTCCTCGTCCCTGGAGCTAAGCTTGCCGTCCTGCGCCAGGGCGGTGAACCTGCCGAGGGTTATGCAGGCGGCCGCCCTGACCTTGCCCGAAGGATCGCCCTTCACCAGGCCGACGAGAGGCCGGATGATCTTCCGGTCCTCGCACTCCCACAGCCCCCTCGCCGCCAGCTCGCGAACTCCGTCGTCGCCGTCGGCCAGGCAGGACCGGAAGGCGGCGTTGAAGTCGAGCTCCAGGTTGTCCTCGGCCAGCTCGGTGAGTTTGCCGAGGATGTCGCGCCGCACTTGCGTGGAGACCGCGGGCCAGGCGTCCTCGAACTCGTCGGACTCATCCGACGAGAGGTCCGACAGCTGCAGAAGTCCCGAGTACTTCAGGGCATCGCCGTCTTCGGCAAGGGTGTTCAGGTATTCGGTGATGGTCAAGGTTGCCCTGTCGCACCGGCTCCGGCGTACTTTGGGCGGAAAGCGCCGCCCCTGGCGAAAGTAAGCGAGCCTCCAGACGCTTGTCAAGTAGATCGGGCCTACGCTTTCGGCGACGACAGTGGTAGCCTTGGCCCCATGGATGTGAAGTCGCCACGCCGACCCAGGCGCCGGCGCGTCTCCTCCGCAGACGTGATGGCCCTCCTGGGGCCGGTCTATGGGCCATGCGAGTGGACCCCAAGGTACGAGGCCGCGCCGGAGCTCGTATTGACGATCCTCTCCCAGCACACTTCGGACCTCAACTCGGAGCGCGCATTCGACAACCTGATGTCGACCTTCGACTCGCTGGACGCCATAGCGGAGGCGCCCGTTGAGGAGATCGAAGAGGCGATACGGATGGGCGGACTGGCAGCTCAGAAGGCCCCGCGCATCAAGTCCATCCTGCTGCAGATCCGCGATGAGGTCGGCTCGTTCGACCTGTCCTTCCTGGCGGAGATGCCGCTTCCCGAGGCCAAGGCGTGGCTCACGCGGCTCAACGGCATCGGGCCCAAGACGGCGGCGATCATACTGTGCTTTTCGTTCGGCCTGCCGGCAATGCCGGTCGATACGCACATCTTCCGGGTGTCGAAGAGGCTCGGCCTGATCGGGGAGAAGGTGAACGCCGACAAGGCTCACGACATCCTGGAGCCCATGGTCGCGCCCGAGGACGTGTTTCCCTTCCACATGTACCTGATACGCCACGGCCGGCAGGTCTGCAAGGCGCAGCGGCCGCGGTGCGGCGAGTGCGTCCTGGCCTGGGGGTGCCGCGCCCGCCCGAAGCTCGAACGCGAAAGGGCCCGCAAATCCCGCTAACGGACGATGGAGGCCACCGGCCGGCGCTAGGCTCGGCTGTGGGCCTGTCGCAAGACGCCTGCGAGAACGGGCACGGGCCCTGTACGGGAGGCTCACGCCCGCGCTATAATCGGAAGGTCGTGGGGATATAGCTCAACTGGGAGAGCGCGGCGTTCGCAATGCCGAGGTTGGGGGTTCGAGTCCCCCTATCTCCACTCACGACTCCCATATTCATAACTCCGCCATTGAGTACGACCTCTGCGATGTCTCCGCCACCTATGGGACTATCTTCCGGGGTTGGGATTGTGTAGTGGATCGTCGCCCTGCCGGGTCTGACCGCGACCTCCTTGACGAACGACCGTATGAACGCCCGCGACTGAGTTAGATCGCTCGTCTTGAGGTACTCGCTCATGTCCTGGGCGAAGGCCGTGATCGTCTCCACCCTGTCCAGCGTCACCCTCCGCTTCGAGAGGATGGCCCTGGCCTCCTCTGCGGCGGCCTCCAGCTTCTCCTTGCGCTCCCGGTGCTCCCTGATGCGGTCCGAGGCGTCGGACATCTCGATATCGGTCGTCTCGATGGCGTGCCAGATGCGTCCCAGCCGCTTCTTCACGTCCTCAAGCTCCTCCTCGACGACCTTCAGCCTCTTGCGCTGCTCGCGGGCGATCCCGTCCATCTCCTCGTCCACGATCTTCACCAGGTCTCGGATGTTGGACTCGGTAAGGATATTGTCTCGGATGTTTTCTACTATCAGGCGCTCGAACTTCTTCGAGTTGAGCCTGGGGGTATCGCAGGTCCCCCTGCCCTTCTTGAGCAGTGAGTGGCAGACGTAGTAGGTGTACCTGCCGCTCTTGGCCTCGGCTGCTGTGAGAGCTTTGCCGCACGTCTCGCACTTGGCCAGCCCGCTCAGCAGGTAGGGGCTGGAGGCCCGGCGGGGATGGACGCTCTTCGGCGCGCGTGACTGCAACAGCCTGGCGACCTGCCGGAACTTGCGCTTGGAGACGAGTGCGGGGTGCGCCTTCTCGACGCGCACAGGCGGAGCGCCGTCCTTGGCGCTGACTCCCCAGACGACAGCGCCGGTGTAGGCTTCGTTGTTGAGAGTGGTGTGGACGGTGCTCTTGAGCCACTGCTTGCCCTTGGGGCTTGAGACTCCCTCGGCGTTGAGCGTCTTGGCGATGTCGAGCGAACTCATGCCCTGTAGGGCCATGTCGAAGATGCGCTTGACCACCGCGTCCTCCGGCGGGTTCGGCTCCAGCTTGGGGCGTGACTTGGCTCCGTCCTCGACATAGACCTTGCGGTAGCCGAATGGCGCGTAGGTGCCCATCCAGAAGCCGCGCGAGGCGGCCTCGCGCATGCCGCGCCGGACCTCCTCGGCTAGATTTGCCGAGTAGAACTCGTCCACCGACTCGATGATGGCCTCCATGAGCTTGCCGGTGGGGGAGTCGTCGGCGTGCTCGGTGATGGAGACGACCCGGATGCCGCGCCTGCGCAGCATGGACTTGAAGGCAACGGCATGCTCTCGCTTGCGGGTGAATCTCGAGAATTTCCAAACAAGAATCTCCCCAAAAGGGGCCTCGGGCTTGGCTGCCTCGTCCAGCATCTTCCTGAACTGGGGCCTGTCCGCGATGCGTCCGCTCTCGGCCTCGTCGATGTACTCGCGCACGACCATGTAGCCGTTCTTGTCGGCGTAGTCCCTGAGCGCCCGCATCTGGGCGGCCACGGACAGGTCGACGTCCTGCCTGTCGCTGGACACCCTGGCGTAGAGCGCCACTGGCGTGTAGTCTTCCCGCTGCTTGTCGTTCATTCGTCATTCCTCCTTGTTGCCTCTTCTTCTCGTTCTCTGAGTCTCTCGAACCGGATGGCCCTGAGCCACTTCTGTTCCTGCATGTAGTTTCTGAGGGCCTCTCGGATGAGCTCGCTCATGGTTCGTCCCTCTTCCCGCATTACGGCGTGCACTTCCTCCGCCATCTCGGGCGGCAGAGAGAAGGTGATCGTCTTGGTCTTTCTCTCCGGCACGTCCTCCCCCCTTTTGTCCGTGTTGGTCTTAGTATGTCTTACTATACACCACGCGAACCCCGGCCTTCCACCATTGACCTCTGCCGCTGTACCCCTAAGGGGAGCCGTCCTCTCCCGCGCGGCTCTTCGCCATCTTCACGGCCTCAGCCCTCTCGTGGGCGACGAACGGGTGGTCGGGGTCGAGCCTGGCTGTCCGGTCGAAGTCCTCTATTGCGCCCTGGTACTCTCCAAGCTCGACACGGGTCAGTCCCCTCTCGAAGTAGGCCCCCGCGTCGTCCGGGTCGAGCTCGATGGCCCTGCTGAAGTCCCGGACCGCAGCGTCATGCTCTCCGAGGTCGCTGAACGCCATCCCCCTGGATCGGTAGACGACGGCATCGCCGGGTTCGAGGGCGATGAGCCTGTCGAAGTCGGGGACTGCCCTGTCCGGCTCTTCCAGGTCGAGATAGACCATCGCCCTGTTCCGCAGGGAGTGGACGTTGTTCGAATCGAGGGCGATGGACGCGCCGAAGTCCTCTACGGCCCGGCGCGTCAGTCCAATCCTGACGTAGGCGCACCCCCTGCCGAAGTACGCCTCCGTATCGTCTGGGGCGATCTCGATGAGCGTGTCGTAGTCCTCTATCGCCTCTTCGTTCCTGTCCAGCGACATGCGGGACATGCCCCTGGCGAACAGGGCGCCGACGTTGTCCGGTTCGACGTCGAGGATGGCGCTGAAGTCGTCGATGGCCTCATCGTTGGCGTCCAGATGCATGTGTGCCACGCCTCTCTCGTATAGGAACTTGACGTCGGCGGGCTCGATCTCGATGGCCTTCGTGTAGTCTACGATTGCCTCCTCGTACAGCCCCAGGTTGGCATGGGCAAGGCCCCTGGCGGTGAGTGTCAGGGGATTGTTGGGATCGAGCCGGAGGGAGCTGTCGAAGTCCCTGATTGCCGCAGCGTGTCTCCCCAGGCTGCCGATGGCGACCCCCCTGCTGCGCAGCGCGTCGGCGTTGTCGGGGTCGAGGTCCAAGACGGCGTCGAGGTCGGTGAGCGCGCCGTGGAAGTCTCCGAGGTTGAGCTTCGAGACCCCCCGTGAGTAGCGCGAGAGGTTGTTGAGCGGTTCGAGCTCGATGGCCCGGTCGAAGTCCCTGATGGCCCTGTCGAGATCGCCGAGGTCGCGGTGGGCGACGCCCCGGTTGTGGTAGGCCTTGGGGAGGTGGGGATCGAGTTCGATGGCCCTGCCGAGGTCCTCCACAGTACGTTGCAAGTCGCCCAGCGCGGCGTGGACGCATCCCCTGTTGTAGTGGGGGTCGGCGTCGTTGGGGTCTATCTCAATTGCGGTGTCGAAGTCCTGGATTGCTCCCGCCAAGTCGCCCAGCTCGGCCAGGGACGCCCCCCGGTTGTAGTGGGCTGTGGCGTCGTCCGGGTCGAGGAGGATGGCGGTGTCGTAGTCCGAGATCGCTGCACGGTGCCTTCCCAGTTTGGCCCGGGCAAAACCTCTGTATCCGTGGGCCTCGGCGTCGCCCGGACATAGGGCTACGACCCTGCTGAAGTCCTGTTCCGCCCGGCGGTCGTCTCCTAGCTTCATGTGGAGCATGCCCCTGACGGACAGGGCGACGGCATCGTCCGGGTTGGCCTTGATGTCTGCGCTCAGGCGCTTGAGCAGACGCCGGCGCTCCTCGTGATCCAGGCTGTCAATCGTCCTGCGAAACTCCTCGCGGTTCTCCCAAGGCTCCCGTTCACTCGTTCCGTCGTGTTCTTCGTCCATGGATTGCCTCCTCGTTTTCTCTATCCTGCAATGGCTCAGCCGGTGCGGCTCTTCTGCTCGGCCCCATTACGGCTGCGTTCCCCTACATCCCCGTTCATCGTCAGAGCACCTGATATGCGTGCGGGATGCGCTCGAAGTGGGCGTGCGCAAGCTGCTGCCGGATCACCGACCGGTCCCGGTACGGCACGGCCACTACGGCGACCTTGGCCAACCGCCCGTGCCATATGACGGGCCTCGCCGCGACCGTCACGTCGTCGTTGCGCCACAGGTCGTACCCGCTCACCCTCTCCACGTGGACGGGTCTGCCGGTCAGCATCACCCTCTCGGCCACGGAGCACTGTGCAGGGGGAGCGCTCCGTCGAGGCAGAAGACCCCGCAGTCGGGACAGGGGCCTCCTGACCGTCCTGAGCCTGAACCCCGGCGTCCGGGCCACCACCTTGGCGCTGAAGTCGCCGGGCGTATGGCCGGCCGCCCACACGCGCGGGTCTCCCTCCTCCTTGCGCTCGTACAGGACCGCCAGCAGCGGCTGGTGGCGCATCACCTCGGCCAGGCGGAGCGTCAGCGACGAGTAGGCCCTCCCGTAGTTCCTCTGTAGGGCCACCACGTCGAACCCCGACGCCTCCGCGAACAGCGAGAACCAGTACGGCTGCATCAGCGCGGACGCGGCGAACCGGTCGGCCAACCGGCACATGTTCCTGTCCTGGGGAACTCGCAGTTGCGGATGGAGGTCGCGGAGCCGCTTCCTGACGATCTCGTACGCCTCGTGGAGCGCCGTCTGCTCGCGGGCTTCCTCAGTCTCCGAGGCGTCGAGATGGATCTGATAGTTCCCGTCCCTCGTTCCCGTGTGATAGCCCCTCAGACCCCGCGTCTCGAAGCAGCGTACGACGATGCCGACACCCGCGCCCTCGAGCAGCGCGGTGATCTCGTCCATGTCGGGGAAGGCCGAGAGGCCGAAGAAGTCGACGAACTCCGGCGCGACGCCGGTCGGGTGCAGGCTCACCCTGGGGGCGCGGCCATCCATGAGGCTGCGGCAGAAGCCGTCCAGCGTGACCTCGCCCATCACAGCAGCCTCTTTCCGCTCCAGCGCTCGTACAACTCGACGATGAAGCGCTTCGACTCGATGGAGAGCGGACCCCTGGGCCTTGTCCCCACCCGGAATACCGGGTCGTCCAGCACGTACCGGTACGCCCTCTCCACGTCGGCCGTCTCGTTCGCCTCAGGCTCCTCCGCATCCCGCTCCAGGTACCCGGCCTTCCTGAACAGCTCCCCGGCTCCGACGCCGTAGAGGGCTGCCAGCCGCCTGAGCACCTTGGGTCCCGGTTGGCGCAGGCCCTTCTCGATCTGCGACAGGTAGGCGTTGGAGATGCCGCTGAGCCGCTGGACTCCCCGCAGGCTGGTGTCTCCACGCAGACGCTTGAGCATCTGACCGATGGTCTCGCCGCGGTCGGTCTCCTCGTTCATGGCCGCCTCCCCGTTCAACTCCTGTGTCACATCCATTCTCCTGCTAAATTGGAGGTCAATAGTTGGTCAACGATTGTTACACCAGAGTAAACACTTTGTCAACGATGGTCGTTTGATATTGCCTGTGTATACGCGCTGCTGTTAGACTAGCCCAACACAGGACACTAGTTCTGTACAACGAATCATACACCATGCGGGGGGCGCTGCGCCACATGAGAGCAAGAGACCTGAGCAGAGACCCGCGTCTCACGAAAGAGCAGGAGGCGATACGCCTGCGGGGCTTGAGAATCCTGGCTCGCATGATCGTGCGCGCCCACCTCCAGTCACTCATCGAGCAGGACGCTGCCGACAGCGGCGGTAAGGCCGGCGGCGGCACCCCTGTGAAAGGGGCCGACCGTGCCGGGTAAGCGCCCCGCCAGGAAGGTGATGCTGAGGGCCGAGGCGGTCTGGGACCGCCTCAACAGGCTCAACATGAGCCAGAACGAGCTGGCCCATCTGCTCGGCATCTCCTCCAGCCACCTCTCACGCCTCATCAACGGCAAGCGATGTCCCTCGCCGTCAATGCGCCGGCGTCTCATGGAGGCCCTCGGCTGCTCCGAGTTCGACGAGCTGTTCGTCGTGGTGAGTTGCGATGAGTAGGGAACGCCATGTCCCGTCGCGGCTGTTCGTCCCAGGCGTGTCGCTGCTGCCTGAGGATTTTCCCGATAGGCTCATCGCCCTCAAGGAGATCACCGGCCTGTCCTGGGAGGGGATGTCCGTCTGCCTGGGGGTTGACCCTCGTCAGTTGAAGTACTGGCGTGACGGCGGATGGCCCAACGGCGGAGCCATGCTGTCGCTGGTGGAGTTGGCGACGCGTGTGCCCGGCGGGCTGGGCGCGCTGTTGAACGACGACCTGCTCGTGGTTTACAGGGAAAGGAAGTAGCGAGGCGGTGCGCCGCCAGCGGTTCGTCTATCACATCAAGCCGTCGCGGTTCCCGCAGGACTTTCCTGAGCGTCTGGAGTGCTTCATGAAGGCGGCGGACCTCTCCTCGCGCGCGCTGGCCCGCCTCCTGCGCGTGGACAATCGGATGTTGCGGCGCTGGCGAAACAGGGGAACGAAGCCTGACCCCGGCCACCTGATCGACCTGTTCAACCTCGCCGCCGAGATGGGCTTGCTCCACATCCTGCTCCCTGCCGTCGGGAGGCAAGGGGCCGCAGAGTGCAAGGCCGCCTGACTCCAGGCAGCTTGAGCGAGACCGGAAGAGAGGAAGGCTCCGCGCTGATGAGCCTTCCTCTCTCTTTGTATCTAGGCGACGGCCTGGCCTGGCTCGTCTCTCACGCGGCTTTGGAGTGATTGCCTCAGATTGACGAGCGGTTGTACCATTCGCCTGTGGCTGGACGATCAATCCCCTGGGCCGGCGATTCGGATGAGGATCATCAAGGAGATATTCTGGGACAACGAACGCTGGCGGGTTGCCGTACCCGCCGGTATTGCTGGGCTCGTCTGCCCGGCTGTAGGTTATGCGCTGGGGCTGACACCGGAGGACCTCGGTTTCTGGATCGTCTTGCTTCCGGGCGGCGCACTCGTAAGTCTTCTCCTCGCCCTCGCATTCAGGTTCCTCAAACCCATTGACCGGACTCGTGCTGCTCCCCTGATCACATCCCGCAAGGCCATGAAGTGGATGATAGCTATAGATTGGACCTTTGCCGCGATGCTCCTACTGGGTTTCCTGCTGGACCGGACGTTCTGGCTTGCGCTAGCCGGAACGGCGATGTTCACAGTCATCGGCGCCTGGAATCTGCGCAAGCTGCTAGACCACAACCGCTGGGACGAGAGGGGCTAAAGTTGGAGAGCCTCCGCCAGATGCTCAGGTGGCTGCTGTTCATCATGCTGCCTAAGCTGCCCCGCAGACTCTCGGACGACCCGGCGGAACACTCCGACTACGACATTGGGTGGAGCTTGCAGGACGGCTGGCGACGACTCGTCGAAGAATACCTTCGGCAGAACGGACCCCACATGCCTGCCGACCAAGCCCGGAGCCTGAAACGCGTCAGAATAAGCGTCGTGTTCGTCAAACGAGTGGACAACAGCGAGGCTATTGCGTTCGTTCGCCCAAACTCCAGTCTCCGGCGGCTGCCCGACGTTGCGCTTGGGCTTCTGCTCGGCGTACCCGAAAGCCTTGCGCGCCAGGTGGATCAGGCCATCAGACGAGAGGACGAAGACCTGCTCTCTCCCCTGCACGTGCTCGTCGGATGTGAGTTCGTAGACGGGTTCTGGAGGCCCTTCGACATTCAGCGCAACTATTGGGGGATCGAGTCCGATACCCCTGCCGGAATCGAGGAGGACATTCGGCAGGGGCTGACTGTGGTTCTTCGACGACTCCGCTTTTCGAACAGTGATGCAGAGGAGGAGATAGCGCGGAGCCTTTCGGCAAAGTGGAGTGAAATCGTCGAGAGCCACTACAACCTGCTGGTGAAGGACTACTGGGACTCCGACCGGGCCGAGCGGTTCCGCAGCACGAGGATAGAGGTGGTGGAGGCCCACGTGCTCAGTCCCGACAGGGCTGCGGCGGTGGTCCGGACGAATGTGGAGGTCGATGAGTTGACTGACCTCGCCCTGGCGCTGCTTCTCGGAACACGGGAAGACCTGGCTCGCGAGGTTCACAGGTCTCGCAGTCAGCTGATGAACCCGGGTGAAGATGGATGCGGAGACCGTGTTCTGGTGTACTGCCTATTGGAGGATGGAGAGTGGGACATCGGCGGCGTCCCGGAAGAGAGCCGTGCCGCCGAGCCGGAGACCCGAGCCGCAATCGGAGAGGCCGTACAGCTTCAGACGAGCTGGAAGGAACCGCCCTTTGCGGTTACCGTGCTGGGTCCGCCGGAACCGGTCGGCGACACCCTGGTCAGGCTCCCCGTGCGCATCACCTCTGTCCTTCCGAGATGGCGAATGAGCGATGTACCCTCCATAGGCGCTTTCTTGCAGACCGACGAGGATGGGGACGGCAGACGGGTCGACTGGGGCAACACCTACGTGGAACCCCGGCATACCTTTCCCGCCGACCTTGCGCTCGTCAAGGGAGGGTCGCACGAGGGATATCTCTTCTTTGGGCCGGATGAGAGCTCGTTGTCAGACAGGCCCTTCACCGAGCTTCACTATCTGGATGACACCGAGCAGATCGTCATGGTCGAGCTCGACCGAAGTATCCCGGTGCCGGAGCGAGTCCGGTTCGACGAGGGGTCGCTGGGAACGATATGGGGCCAAACTCTGGTGGACGGCGTCTCCGAGAGGCTCAAGAGGTCCCAATGGTGGGACGTGCCCGTCCCCGGGATGGTGAGGGTGGGTGATGCCGTGGAGGTGTTCGAGTACACGGAGCAGAGGGCGGAGCCGTCGTATGAGTTGACTGTCCTGGGATTGCCGGAAGCCTACGACGAGCGGACTCTGCGAGTCAGGCTTCGCATAACCTCCCGCGAGGCCGGGTTGCAGGCTGAACGTCTCGACTTCCAACTCTCGTCCGCCCCTGACGAGTTCGGACGCCTGCACTCCCTGTGGGAGCCTCTGCCGTGGTATGCAGACGGTCCCGACCTTCCCGACTCGTTCCGAGGCGTCATGTTGGAAAGAGGAGAGACGCACGAGGCGTTCGTCTACTTCCACGCCCCTGACAACGAGCCCGCTCTGCCGCCGGAGTCGCTGACCGTCCTCTGGTACGGCTGGCGGATGTTCGAGCTGCCGATCTTGCTCTCGTCAAGCTGAGCAACCCAGTCGGGGGGCTTAGGCGGCCCCGGCCCCGGCGAATCGGTTCGTCCATTGGTCAGGTCTTGAGTCTGGGATTGGCCTTGACCGCGTTCGGCCTCTCTGTGTATCTTCTGCACGTTTCCTCCATCGGGGTTCTTGGTCGTCCCCGTTCCGAGGCAAGAGCTCGCAGCGAGTTAGGGCGTTGCGGGCTCTTCCTATCGGTGCGGTTTCGAGAGATGTCGAGCGGGCCTCAGGACCGGCGGTTCCTCTGGTGCAAGCCGACGTACCCGACGATCACCTTGCGCAGATCGTCGTCCCAAGCAAAGGCGATTCGGATCGTGTTCTGAGGGTCGAAGCTGGCTCCCTTGCCGATGTGGGGATAGAGATCGTATGTCTTGCCGTCGACCGTGGTGGTGTACCAGTCGGCAAACTGCTCCTTTGCCACCTCGGCCTGACCCGGGCTGTAGGACCAGCCGGGACAGGCTTCCTTGACCAGCCTGTTGAAGTCGGGATTCGCTCCAGGCTCCGCGCGGAGTCTGTGGTACTCGGTTGACAGCCAAGCCAGCACGTCGAATACCTCGTCCGGCTTCCGGAAGGGCGTATTCCTGTCCGACTTGGAGTTGAGCGCGAACAGGAGTTGGTCGGGGAAGGTCTTCTCCGCAAGTGCGAGCGCGTCGCTCACGCTGCGCAGCGGTACGGGTTCCCCTCCTGCGGCGTCCGCCTCGTTCCTCCTCACGAATACGTAGGCCCTGCGCCATGACTCCGACTCCTTCCTGGCACGGGACAGTTCATTCTTCAGATCGCTGCTCTCTCGGTCGAGCAGCGTCCTGTCCGACTGCAATCCGGCGTTCTCCTTCCTGAGTTGAGAGACCTCCGTTCTGAGCGAATCGTGGTCTCTCCTGGTCTGATCGAGTTCGGCCCTGAGCGAGTCGCGCTCCTCAGCATTCCCGGCGGCGTCCGATTCACCCGCGCCGCGTTCGCTGGAGGGCTGCCCGATGTCCTCGGTCCGGCCATCGCCTCCCCCACCCGTGTCCGCGTCGGGATCGCCGGGGTCGAAATCGACTTCGTGCGGCTCGTCGTCTCGGAGTTCGTGCTCCTCCATCAGGCGCTCCCACCTGGCCGCGACGCCGAGGATGGCCTCCTCGGACTCTCTCCGCGCGTCCGAGCGGGCCGCCTCTTCGCTCCGCGTGGCCCCCTGTGGACGTACGGGACGGTACTCCTCCAGCCGGTCGTTCAATTTCTCGATCAGGTCGAGCGCCTCAGGGACCGCTGTCACCCGCTCCACGGCGCTCTCAGTCCATGATCCGATGTCCAGGTCCAGGTACCGCAACTCGGCCTCGAACCCTCCTGTGACATCGGCGGCCTTCCGTTCCAGGTCATTGACCATGGCGCGATGGCGTGAGACCACATTGTCGGCGTTCATACTCAAGAGAGCCGTGACCAGTTTCGGTAGCTCTGTCCATTCGAGTGCGTCCAAAGGAAGTTCGTTCAACTCGTCGAGCCACTTCGAGAACACTGGAGATTCGATCTCGGGGTCTTGGTCATGGTCGTAAGACGGCTCCGGGATTCTGCCCGACACGTAGCACAGCATCAGGGCGACGTCGTCGAATTCGAGGCCGTCGTGATCGTCGGTGAACGCCTCGCACTCGCTCAGCCACTCGTCCCTGGGCCACTGCGATCTGAATCGACTCTCCTTGAAGTCAGGATACTCGGCGGGAATGTCCAGAGCGCCCAGACGCTCGACCGCGAGGTCGTGCAGAGCTGCGTGGGATTCGGCCCACGTCCTGAGGACCGCTCCGGCAAGCTTGTCGTCGCCCCCTTCGAGTATCTCCCACATGATGGGCTCCCTGATCTGCTGGGGCAGGGCTTTGCTCGGGTCCTTGAAACCATCCAACCTGACGCTCTTGCGAATGGAAGATGCGAGCGCGCTGCGAACGCTCTCGGACGCCTCCCCTCTGAACTCCAGGGCGCGGCCGACGACCGTCGTGACGTACCCGAAGTCCATCTGGCGAAAGATCACGCTCAGCGGTTCTCCCACGTGCGTGTGTTCTTCAATTCCTTGCTCGGCGGACATGTCGTACTCCCCCGCTTAGGATAGGCGAATCGGCTCAACTCTGGAAGGCGTAGCCGGGTTCCGCGCCGTCGGTGGTGCGCCAGGCGCGTCCCAGCGGCCCGACCCTCTCCAGCAGGCTCCTGTGGGAGACGCGCAGGGGGACGCTCACTCCGGTCCGCTCCATCTCGTCCCGTGCGACGCGCAGGAAGTGGGTCTGTGCGATCTCGTCCTCGAATACGACGAGGACGAGCGGCTGCGAGCCGTGGTCGTCGGTGGGCTTGCGGGAGGAGTAGTAGCGCAGATACGGCGCTATGCGGGCGGCCATGGTCACGGGTCGCACCGCTCTCCGCTCCCACTCCAGGAAGAAGGGCCAGGCGTCGTCTCCCCTGCTCAGAACGCCGAAGGCGTCGGGGTGGACGGAGCGCACACGGCCGTCGTGTCGGAAGTATCTCGAAGCGCGTCGCGGCGGGTCGAGCTGGACGACCTGCCGCGACCTTGAGTGCGCCTGTCTTTCGAGGACTGCGGCGAACCAGTGCACCGAGTCGGTGTGCTCGGCGTACCTGAGCAGTTGTCGGCTCCTTCCGCCTGCGACGTTCCGCCAGTCTAGCGGGGCCTGCGGGTCGATGGGCTGGACGCTCCATCGCTTCTTGGCCGCGCCCACGGCGGCGCGGTCCCTCCGGGCGAGCGCTGCCAGCCCCCGGTCGGTGAGGGCGAGTCGCCGGCTCCCTTCCACGTGGAGGTCGACGGCGAGTCCCAACTCCTTCAGTCGTCGGATGACCTCGGAGAGCCTCGACCGCCTCACTCCCAGCAGCTCGCCGAGATGGGCGGGCGCTATCCAGGGCCAGTCGGAGAGCAGGTCGAGTGCGCGTTTTTCCGTAGTCTTGAGGATGATGGGCAGCTTATGGTCTGGCACGTCCCATTCCGCGTTGCCATCGACGATGCTTGCGGGGAGGGACGCCCTCTCAAGCGGCTTCTCGTAGGGCAACGCGCCGCGCGGCGTCGTGTGGGCCAGCACCGCCCGAAGGCTGAGGATCGCCGAGCCCACCGGGGGCCGCCAGACGGCGGTTCCCGCCCCTGCGGACGCGGCGTCTCTCTCAAGCGCGAGGAATGCGATGGAGGGCGACCGTGCCATGAGCCTGCGGGCGTGTCTTAGCCTGGTCTCGTCGGGCATAAGCAAGAGGACGGCGCTTGGCCGAAATTCTTCGTATAGCCGCCAGAGGCGCTTGGCGAAGGCCGTCCTATCGGCGGTGAGTCCCTGCCTGACGACTGCAAGTGTCCTGCCGTCAGGGAGGGATATAGCGGCGTCCATCGACATGGCGCGGTACCACCTGAAGCGTATGGGGTGGGCGGCATTGGATACGGCGGCTGCGAGGCGGTAGATAACTCCTACGGCGTCGAGCCTCTCCATCAGGACGCGCCGCCCCTGCTCGGACACGGGGCGGGTCAGGAGCAGTTCGTCGACGGTCACCCCCTCGCCGCGTGCCAGGGTGTGGAGCCCTGCGGCGGTCAGGCAGTAGCGGCGCGTCGGTGGTATCCCGGCCGCCGCGTGGGCGACCGAATCGACCAGACCCTCACGCTCCAGCCTGCCGACCGCTTCGTACACCGCTCCCCTCGACCGGCCTGAGACGGCGGCCATCTCCAGCCGGTCGAGGAAGGACATGGCGGCGAGCCGCCTCAGGAGCTCGGCGCCGCAGCCGTCGGGCCTCAACCCTCGGTCTCCTCGGCGGACGCCTCATGGTTGGCGTCGTCGGTTGGGGGCTTGGTGTGCTTGCTGCGCTGATCGCGCCTCTGGTCGGGGTCCTCGGGCGCTTCGTCCTTCGACCCGTCCGCCGGGGGCTGTTGCCCTTTTCTATTATTCAGGTCTTCGGCGATCTTGCGGAACTCCTTCACCCTCCCGCGCGCCTCGGCCTGCTGCACGGCCAACTCCTCGTCCGTCGTGACGTAGGATGACGAGGCGGCGCGGACGCGGTCCGCCCTCTCCGGGTCTCCCGGCTCCGGCTTGCCGACCGCCATCGAGAAGGCGTCCATGCGCTCTGTCCCGACGGTGGCGCGGACATAGCACTGGTGGACCGGCAGCGACACGATGTCGTCCTCGGTCACCCTGTCCCTGCCGAGCTCCCAGACCAGCTCGCGGGCGTCAGAACCGGCGACTTGGAAGACCGCCAGGCAGCCGACGTTGGCGAGCAGGGTGTCGCGCATGGTGGGCGAGAGGTCGTCGAGCTTTGCGAGGCTCTGCGTGGCGAGGATGAAGGACGCGCCGAACTTGCCGAGCTCTGAGAGCATCGACTCGTAGTCCACGCCGGGCATTGACTGCATCTCGTCGACGACGACCAGCGCTCCGCGACGCTGCCCGGGCGGCAGGCCGCCCTGCTCGCGGATGACCGAGTCGACCAGGTTGAGCAGGGACGCTCCCACGAGGGAGGCCACGTCCCTGCCTACGACCCCCTGGGCGGTGGAGACGAAGAGGATCCCGCCGTCCCGTATGAGCGTACGCATGTCGATGGTGGAGCGGGACTGTCCGAGGACGGCCCGCGCCCGCTTGGAGGAGGCGTAGTACGAGAGGCGGGTCTGCACCGGGGTCAGGGCGTCGGCTCGGGTCTCGCCCCTCCACTTGCCGAAGTCCCTCTTCCACCACTCCAGCATGTAGGGGTCGGAGACCCTGGTCAGGACCCCGGTGCGGTAGGTCTCGTCCGCGATCAGTCTGAGGCCGTCGAGGATGGTCAGCTGCTCGTCCGCCTTCGTGTCCGGGTGTTCGTTTGCCTCGTGGAGGGTCTTTACGGTCTGTTCGAGGATCGACTGCATCCTCGGCCCCCACTGGTCCCACAGGCCCTTTGCGATGCGCACCACCGAGTCGGCGGTGCGGTCGCGGTCTGAGAAGACTCGGGTGTCGAGCAGGTTGACGCCTGGGGCTCCCCGCTCGTCGGCCAGGTCGATGAGCCGCACCTTGCTCACGAGGGACTCTGGGACGTGCTCCAGGAGAGCGCCCACGAGGTCGGCGTGGGGGTCGACGACGACGATGGCGTCATCGTCCCTGCCCGCAGACTTCTCCCGCATCCTGTGGACGATGAGGTGCTGCATGAGGGTGGACTTGCCCATGCGGGTTCGTGCGACGTAGAGGTGGTGGCGATGCAGCACGTCGTCGGGGAGACGTATCTCCCTGGGCCTGCCTGCCGTCGTCTCGCCGACCGGAGCGCCTCCTTTGACGCCCCTGGCGGAGGGAATGAGCGCCTTAGCCCCCGACCTCGCCACGAGGGGCGTCTCATCATGGGCTCCAGGCGGGTGCCACAGGGTGGCGGCCTCCCGAACCCCCAGGACGCTGCGGCTCCCGAAGAGGCCTCCGCCCGCGTGGTGCAGGGACATGTTGGGGGCGGAGACGGGCCGCACCCTGCCGACCTTGAACCGCGCCCCTGCCGGGTGGTCGTAGTGGCGGTACGCGGCGGCGACGGGGGCCAGCACGGCCTTCGCGCGCTCCGTCGTCCCTCCAGGGGGCAGGACGGCGGTCACCTGGAGCTCGGCGCTGAAGGC
Organism: Dehalococcoidia bacterium; assembly: GCA_965209165.1. Taxonomy (GTDB): domain Bacteria; phylum Chloroflexota; class Dehalococcoidia; order Lucifugimonadales; family CAJWER01. Next base: position 244,309 of record CBDBQI010000002.1, on the reverse strand, counting down.
CATACGCTCGACCTTCTCCTTGATCAGCGTCGGGTCGTAGACGCGCGAGCGCCACTTCCCGATGCGCCACCAGGCCCATCCGGCGACGGTGAGCGCGGCGGTTATGCCCGCGCCCAGCAGAACCGCCTTCCACGTCTCGCCCGCCCGCACCCACAGGTAGCCCTGGAGGGCTGGCAGGGTCGCGATTCCCAGGACCGCCAGCTTCGCGAAGTCGGACTGGTTGTGGCGCACCTGGTTGGAGTAGGTCGAATCTCTCGGCTCCGATACCGGACGCCTGTGGGCCTTCTCGAGGTGTCCCTGCGACCAGTCGGGGCCGAGGGAGTTGAGCATGAGCCGCGACACGACCCGCTCGCCGTCGTTCAGGTCCGACAGCGCTCCGAGCAGGGTGCGCTCCCCCTCGCGGGGAGGCGTCACCGCAAGCAGCACGGGGTTTTTGTCCTTACGCTCTCCGAACAGTATCTTCTTCAGGTTCACTTTCATTCTTCTTTCCTCTCTTTCTCTGTTGAATTGGTTGTGTGCCATTCCTATCCGTATGGCTCCGCTTCTCGCCGGTCTCACTGGTTCCTTCGCGTCGTCCTCCTCTCTATCGGTCTGTCTATGCCTTCTCGTCGTTCCGTCTGTGCGCTCCCGGTCTCCACTCGATCACTGCCGTCTCCTCCGGGGTGGCCTCGATGCGGACTGGGAACTTCTGTCCACGCGCGATCAGAAGGCCGTCTCCCCTGGGGCACGACAGCAGCCAACGCTGGAGGTCCTCGGGCAGGTCGAAGGCGTCGCCCACGGTGCCGATGGCCGCCGCGTCCTGCTGGAGCAGCAGCTTGAAGGCGGCGTTCTGGAGCAGGGCTCGACCAGAGTGGCCGGTGATGGTGCGTGAGGAGTCTTCGGACAAAAGATCCTGGACGTCCTGGGTGATGAACTGGAGGCCGAGCCGGTGCTTCCTGGCGCGCTTGGCCATGCTGACCATGAACGCGGCGCCTTCGGGGTGCTGCATGATGCTCCACACCTCGTCCACCACCAGCAGGCGGGGCTTGGGGTTCTGCGCCGCAGCGGCCCACACCGTCTCGGTGCAGACCATCGCCGCTGCGGGGCGAAGCTCCGGTTCAAGCAGCCGAATGTCGAAGACGGTGACGAGGGCCTCGTTGGAGAGGAGGTCGTCGCCCTCGTCGGAGAGAAGGTGTCTGAGGCTGCCGGTGGCGAAGGGCCGCAGCAGGCGGGCCAGATCGGGGTCTCCCGCCTCGCTCTCTTGCAGATACTTGTAAAAGTCCCTGAAGCCGGTGCGCTCCCTGGGCTGGGCGTAGTAGCCCGCCAGGGCGTGGTCGAGGGAGGCCCTGCGCTCCGCGCCGAGGCTCTCCCCCACCATCACCTCAATGAGCCGCCTCAGGCTGCCGATGCGCTGGAGCATCTCCTCGTCGTCCCCCCGGTCGATGACGAAGGGGTTCATGCCCTGGCCTTTAACTCCGGGAGAGAGGACTCTGCCGCCCGCTGCACGGGCCATGTCCGCGTACTCGCCCTCGGGGTCGATCACGTAGGCGGTGACGCCGCGCGTCAGTCCCCTCAGCACGCCGAGCTTCGTCGCAAAAGACTTGCCGCTTCCCGATCTTGCGAGGACGGCGGTGTTGGCGTTGAGGTGGGTGCCGTCCCAGGGGTCGTAGACCACGGGGGAGCAGGCCTGCATGTCGATGCCGTACAGGGTGCCGCTGCGGGTGTCCAGGTCGGGCGGCGAGAAGGGAAACAGCCTTGCCAGAGACGACGTGTCCAACGTCCTCCACGTTGCCACGGCGTTCAACGCTACTGGCAGCCCGGACAAAAGCCCCTCGCGCTGGCGGAAGGCCAGGTCGTCCAGCTTGCCCAAGGTGGCGGCGAAGTGGGCCTTGGCCCTTTGCGTCATCTCCTTTAGAGAGTCCTCATCTTTCGCGTGAAGCGTGACAGAGAGTGATGTGTGAAAGAGTCGCTCGCGGCCCCGCTGCACCTCGTCCCTGAGCCGGGTCACGTCCTCAAGGGCGATCTCCGCCTCGGGCGACATGGTGCGGCCCCGCTTGAGCGACAGGGACTGGGCCGACTCGAACCTCACCTTCTGCCACTCCAGCGTCCTTGCCGCCTGCTCGGCGGGTATCGGCCCCAGGTGGACGGACAGGTCCATGGGCGCGCCTGCCGCCATCAGCCCTTGGAGGAACCCTGGGGCCAGGGACCGGGGCCACTTGCCCAGGTGGAGGGAGCGGACCAGCCGGTCTCCTATGCGCACTTCGCGGCGGTTGATCTCCACCTCGACGGGCGTCTCCTCGTCGAACTCCGCAGGTGTTCCCCCGAGGCAGGCGTATACGAAAAGCATCCGGAGTTGTCTGCCCCTCAGGGGATGGACGGACAGCCCCGCCCTGGCCAGCAGGCCGCTCAGTTCGTCGATGCGGGGGAACTCGCACACGGCGTAGAAGCGCCGGTCGAGAATGCCGTCGCGTGTCTCCAGGTCCGTCAGGAGCCGCTGGAGGGACTCGGCGGCGGCCTTGGTCTGCGGCGGCAGGCCCTGCGGCTGCGCCTCCCTGAGACTGGCCCGCATCCCCCTCAGGCGGGGCGGGTGCTGTCTCATGAGAAGCTGTACCGGGAAGTCAAGCGCGTTGAGCGCCCCGGCGAAGGCCCCCAGCTTCGGCTCGTCTATTTCGAGCCCCATCAACTCGCACACGCCGAGCTTCACGCCGTCGAGTCGCACCGGGCCGTCGTCCTCCAGGTGCGATAGCATGAAGAAGAGCGGCAACCCAGGCGGTAGGAGCCCACGCTCTCCTTCTTCGGTTTCAGTTGGTTCATTCGTTTGCGGAGCGGACCCGCCCGGCGGCATCGCCGCTCCGCGTCTCGTCAGTCGTTCAATCAGCTTTCTCAACTCGGCGTTCTCCTCTGTATCGATCTCACGGAGTGGGTACGATGCCGCTTACAAGGAGCGCGGATACGGCCTTGGCCGACAGCACCAGCACGAGGCCGAAGACGGCCAGGACGACCGCGCCCTTGGCCCTGCCGCCGCGCTCCTCGCTCCCCTCGGCCATCAGCACGAAGCCCGCCCAGACGATGGCGAAGACGCAGAGACCTGAGGCGGCGTAGGCCATCGCGGTCAGCGCCCGATCGAACGCCGCAAGCATCGCTTCCTCTTCAGGTGTGGCCCCTGTGAACACGAGGGCTGACCCGGCCAGAAGCGCTCCGGTCAATACGCGTCTCACCACGGCCACTCCCATCCCAGCCGGTCGAACCAGCCCCTCAGCCCGTCGTCGCTTGGTGTCTGTTCGGCGGGCGGGTCCTCCGGCTCAGGCTCCGGCAGTGCCAAGACCTGGAACGGGTCGTCTGCCTCCACGGTAGAAGCCATCGAGATGGCCTCCTCGCGGCTTCCCGTAATGGGTTCCCGCTCGATGACCTCGGCCTCGACGCGCTCCGGGTGGACGATGGTCAGGGTCACGTCCCGATGAACGGTCTCGCCAGGTATCGACAGCGTGGCCGTGACGACGTGCTGCGTCTGCGTGCCGTCTTCGTGGGTCACCGTCACCGTCTCGCTGACGGTCTCGGTCGTTCCCGGCCTGTACAGGTTCACCGTCTCGGTGCGCTTTTCCGTACGCTCAGGGTGGTGGGTGAGTTGCGTCAGCGGGGGAACGGGAATGCTGAGTGACGCCACAAGGCTCGCGTCCACGGTCAGCGCATGGATGGCCCTGCCCTCCGCGACGGCCAGGGAGAAAGGAGTCTCGCCGTCGGGAACCAAGGGGACGCTCACCTGGGATGTGTCCATCGCCGCTGCGACCGTCCCGGCGATGTTCGTCACCTCGGCGTTCATCAAAGCCGTCTCGATGACGCTCTCGTGCCCGGCCACCGTCTGAAGCTCGACCGGCTCCTCAATCTCCGTCACGCACTCGGACTCGACCACTCCGCTGACGGTCCCCGGCGTCCAGCCCAGGGAGGTCATGCGAAGGTCGCAGAGCTCACCCTCCGCGAACGGCAGGGGAAAAGGAAGCTGTGCTTCCTTGAGGCTGACGGCCCCTGCCTGTCCAAGTTCGTCCTCCCACGAGAAGGTGAAGGACGGTTTGGGGCCGTGCAGGGGGAGCGAGTAGTCGATACGCTCCCCCTCGGCCAGCCTCGCCGATCCCCAGAACCGGAGGGCACTGCCCTCGCTGCCCCCGAAGGCGCGGACCCGCAGGTCGATTTCGGCGGCGGCGCGCAGGGTGACGGCGGCGCTGTCACCCGTTACGGTCAGGCCCTCTACGAGTATCCTCCGACCGGGCACCGGCTCCGGCATCTCGAACTCGATCTCGTCCGGCCAGTGGCCGTCGGCCATAGCCGCCTGCGGCGCAGTCGAGGCCGACGCTGTAAGGGCGATTGCGGCCAGCACCGGCGTCCAGGTCTTCAGCAGCTTCCCCCGGCGAGAGTGGGAGGCCGAGGTTGCGTTGCCGCCGGTCCTCCCGTCCACCGCGCGTCTGCGTCTCTTGCCGAACCATCCGTGCGGACGGAAGAGCCTCCGTCCACTGCGGCGATCCCGCTCCCCGTCCCTGCGCTTCCTTGCGCGCAGCCTGCGCCCTGCGCGGCGCCTCCTCCGCTTCGCCATCAGGCTCAGAGGGCCGGGACCGCTCTCGACCGGCGCGGGCGGCCCGCTCCTCAACAGCTGGGACGCAGCCCCGGCGTAGAGCCGAGACCCCAGCCGGTACCTCAGCAGGTCGGCAGCCGCGAGCGGCAGCCGCCGCCCGCCAATCCTCCCTACCACCGTCGCGAACCCGAACAGGCCGAACAGGACCGCCAAGCCGATCCTCAGCTCGGACGGTCCGGGGGCGTAGTTGTACGCGCCGTAGGACAGGGCGCACACCGCGATCAACGCCACGACCTGCGGGAACGTCAGCCACAGCAGCACCCTGTCTTCGGCCTGCACATGGGTCGGAACCTCGTGCTCTCTCATTTTCTTCCCCCCTTCCTTGTGTCCGGCTTGGGCTACTGAGTGGGCGTCGGCGTGGCCGGGTCGGGAACGTCGATGTCCACGGGCGGACTCACCACGGCGTTCATCACCAGCTCGACGACCCCGTAGGCCACCATCGCCAGGATGATCCCGGCCAGGGCGGTCATCATCGCGCTCTTGCCCCGCTCCATCTGCTGCGGCGATCCGCTGGCCGTCAGGTACAGGTATGCTCCGAACACGAAGAAACCCACGCCCACCACGCCAACGACGCCCAGCAGTATTCCAACCAGGTTCGATATCGTCTGCGTCAACTGTTCCATTTCTTTTTCCCCTTCTCTCATTCCGGGTGTTCTTGTTCACCCTGTCTTCGTCGGTTTCGTCGGTCTTGCCGCATCCCGTGGTCCTACCGGCACATCGCCCGGCCTCCTTCGCGTCTCGAACGGCGCGGCTTCCGCCGGCGCCCTGGGTTGTCGTCGTGCGGGCTACTCGCCCGCGCTCCTGGGGGCCGCTCCGCCTCCGCCGGTTCCCCCTGCGGACGGGGTGGACATGGAGGCAGCGGAGCTGACGCCGCTCGCCGCAGCCGACAGGCCCGCGCCCGCAGCAATCACACCTGCCGCAACGGCGGGACCCCCGGCCGCTCCGCCGCCCATCAGTCCGACGGTCCTCGCCGACCGAACGATCGACGCGGGGAGCGTCATGCCGAAGTAGAGGGTGGAGAGCCAGGCGTCGAAGGTCCCGGCGTTGCCGAGCATCGAGGGCACCCTGGTCGCCATGTAGACGAAGGCCAGCGACATCAGCAGCTTCCAGATCAGGTCCTGCACCGGCTCGAAGGCCGCTATCTGGGCAAACTGCTCCAGGAACCCGAACCCCAATGCGAGAGCTATGAGCTGCACCGCCTGCTGGAACACCGTCGTCATGAACAGCCGCAGCCAGTGCCTTCCCCAGCCCGCCGTGTGCGGCAGTATCCACAGCCCCAACGCGATGGGAGCGAGAGCCAGCAGGATGTCGATGAGGGCCAACCGCAGCACCATCTGCACGATCACGTAGAGGACGAAGAAGCCGTAGACGAGGTAGAGCAGGGCCAACAGCTGGGCCATGCCCACGCTCCCGGCCTGCACGGCCGTGAGGAATGTTTGTAAAGGAGCCCTGAGAAGGTCTCCGGGGGTGACGTTCATCGACGCGGCAACGAAGCCGGACACGGCGTCGGCCACGTCGATGACCAGCGCGCACCACCACAGCGACGACGCGGCGGCCACGAGGCCGAGCACGAGGCGGGGAATCATCTCCCGCCACCCCGCCTGCCGGCTGCCCAGATGCTCTGACATGATCAGCGAGAGGCCCATCCAGCCGAGGATGACCACCAGCGCGCCCGACGCGACGGCCCAGACGACCGTCCACGCCTGGCGGACCAGCGGATGGAGGTAGGTCAGCTCGGGGGGAGTCCCGGTGAGGATGTCGCTCACGGCTGCCCTCCCCGGCACTCTGCGGCGTCAACGCCGCTCGCCCGCTCCACGACGCCGCAGAGCGTCCCGTGCACCCCCTCGATCACCCATGTGGCGAAGGCCCTCGCCCAGCGAGACGGGTCGAGCGCTCCTAGCACCCGGTCCCACAGGCCGCCGGGCCGGTGCACGGGGATCACCGCGTGGAAGGCCGCCGACTCGCCGCTGCTGCTCACGAGCATGACGAGCAGGTACGGCCTTTCGGGGTCGAGGTCGGGCTGCTCCTTCAGGGCCGGGTACTCGAAGCCGTACTCCCAGCCGTCGCTGCGCCGCTTCTCGCCACCCTTGACCCGGTACATCTTCGTCAGCCAGTCGCCGGTGTCTGCGTCGCGGACGGCGTAGTAGAGCGTCTCGATCTCCCGGTCGAATACGGGACGGGCGACGAACTCGCCCCCCTTCTTGCGCTCCACGAAGTCCCGGTCGGCGTTGACCAGCACGATGCCGTCAGGTGGGGCCTGGGCGAACGCCGTGCCGCTCGAAGGAACCGCTAAGAGCGCGGCCAGCAGCAGCGAAGCCGCCAGGGACATCAGTCTCGGGGGCCGGACCGGCCCGATTCTCGATTGCGTTGACAAGTCGCCGCCTCCTCGCAGGATGTCGAGCCGAAGCTCGTGTAATCGAGTGTGAGGAGCCGGGGAGGCTATTCCAACGAGATGTAACGGGGGGTGAGCACACCCCCGGGGGCGCGTGCACCCCCCGTTATGTCGCATGGGAATCCAGGGGCCGTTCGTGGTGTCATGGACGTGTACAGGAAAATCACGCAGTTCCGAAAACGGAAGTGGGGGAATGTTGAAGCTGAACCGGGCCGAAAGGCCCCCTACAGGACAATGGCGGGCAGCACTTCGGTTCCGGTACCGGTTCCGGCGTCGATTCCGTCTGGCAGCTACGAAAGTTCCGTTTTCGGAAGCGGGCCTTCGGGGGGCGGACTTCCGTTTGCCAGCTACGAAAGTTCCGTTTTCGGAAGCGGCCAATCGTCATGCTGTCAGCTACGGGAGTTTCAGCAGTCGGATTGCGAAGGAGGAGAGAAATGGAGGAGAAATTGCTCGATGGCGACGACACGCCCAACCTGGAGAGCCTTCACAAGGTGCGGCTGACGGCCCTGCTGCACGACCTGATGAAGCGGGGCAAGCTGGAGGCCGCCCAGCGCCTGGGGGTCAACCACAAGACCCTGACGGCCGCGCTCGACTCAGGGGTACTGACGCCCCGGTTGTCGGACGCTTTAGAAAAAGTGCTGCTGTCGAGGGAGATCGAAGCGTTCGAGAAGGTCAGGGAGCGGGTGGACGAGCTGGAGGGCAGGCTGGAGGCGGTGGAAGGACGGACCGGGAACATCGGCGGAGAGATCGAGGAGGCCGTCCGGAGGGAGGTGGAGCGCCGCGTCGCGGAGTGGACGGAGTCGCCGGGCGGCGCGGAGGAGCGGTCAACTGAGACGACGACCCGCCCCGGAGATGGTGACGGTACTGACGCGCACCAAGAACGCCAATCCCGCAGCAGGAGGCATTACGAAGAGTACAGGCAGACACACCCCTCGGTGATCACGATGGAGCCTCAGCCCGGAGACGAGGAGGTCTTCGGCGAGGCGTGGCCGCTGGTGGACGAGTGGCGGAGGCTGCGGACGAGCCACCCGGCCGAGGGCCGGGGCGTGACGTGGCTGACCAACGAGGAGCGGCTCCGGGAGCTGGAGATCGCCCTGGTCGGCGAGCACGAGCTGACGATGCCTCCCGGCACGTACCGCTGGGACAGCCTCGAACGGAGGTCGCAGGTACGCTGGCGGACGGAGACGCTGGAGAGGGTGCGCAGGGAGCTCGTCTGGGCGCACGTCAGGCGGTGGATTCGGCGGATCCTGACCTTCAACCTGTGGCGGGGCTAGGCCCCAGGTCAATCTGAGGCCCATCGTTGGCGCAACGCGGGCAGCGATTCGGGAAAGAAAGCCTTTTTCCGTTGCCAGCCGCGTCCGTCATCGGTGATACTGGGTTCAGTTTCAGGCTTTGCCAGCGTTTCCCGCCACAGAAACCTGGAGGGTCCATTCCCAGGCCCGGGAACGACCGCATAGGATCGAGCGCCGCTCTCCAAACGGTCGGCCCAACAGGGATAAGCGCCTTCCCGCTGCGTGATGCGTTGAGGAACTGAGCACCGCTCTCCTCACACCGCCTCGAAAGCAGGGACGCCCCGTATCGAGTACGGGCAGACCTCGGTCGGAGTGGACTGCCGCTCCGTCCGGTTCCTCATGCCTGCGGCACGGTCGAGCGATGACTTGGCCGGAGGCTCCCCACACGACGCGCCGGAGTCTGCGGTCACGTTCGCAGCCCGGTCGCTCCCCCATCGACGCAGCTCCCCGGCCCGATATCCTCGGCACCGGCAGGACTCGTCGCCTTCCCCCAAACTCTTTCGTCATGCGGACGTCCCTCGGTCGATTCGCATTTCCCCCAGTCGCGGCTCCCCGGCGTCTCCCCTGGACCCAGGCCGAGCTGCGCCCTTTTCCCCTCACGCCGTCCCGTGACTCCCCGTCTCGGTCGGCACTCTTCTCCACGCAGCCGCGCTCGATGGCATCCCTCGGGCGGAGCTGCGCACACGTCAGGGCGATGCAGCACAGGACTCGGCAGGGGTTGAAGACACAGGTATCGGCAGTCGAATCGGAAGTCACGGAAGCAAGAGAACCTCGAAAGGAGATGACCATGACGACGGCAACGACAGTGGCAGGCAATCGGACGATGGAGACGGCGGTTCGGCCCCGGCGCAGCCTTGAGGAGCTGGTCGACAGACTCATGGACGCGTTGTTCGCGGCCAACGCGGAGACGGCGGAGCCAAGCGCAGTCCGCTCGATCCACGAGGCGCGGAGGCTCAGGCAGGCGGGGGATCTCGATGGCGCGCTGGATGTCCTCGCCAGCGTGGACATGACGAGGGCTACGCCGACGGAGGCCCGGTGGGCCTTCTCCGAGTGGAAGCAGCTGGTCAAGAGGCGGTTCGCTGGCCAGGGCGCGGCGCTCTATGCCCAGGGCACGGGACGGGCGGCCGCCCTGGTTCCCAACGGTGACGGGACGCTTGAGGCGGCGGCGGTCCTGGGCATGCGCTGGAAGCCCGGCAAGCTCGTCTCGGCGCGTAGCCTCAGGGGGCTGAGTCCACTCGCGGGGGACACGTGACGGTCACGGTCCACGTTCACTTGGACTCCCTGAACTGAAGGCGGGTCGCCCTTGGGCAATGCGATGGCTATAGCCTCTGTCACGTAGCCCGGGACGTTCAACGCCTGCTTGCAGAGGGCGGCTCGCCCCCCCGACAGCAGTTCACACGAGGGTGTCCGGGCCTCCCCGATCCTCAGTCCGCAGCTCAACCCTGCGGGCTCCTACCCGCCTCTCCCTAACCGCAAACGCATCGCAAGGCCCTCTCCTCGACTCGGTTCGCCGAGAAGACCTGTGGCCGATGCACGACGGGGCCTGACCCGTAGCTGACCTTCGGGCCAGCCCCGCACACGGAGTTCTTGCGGACGCCGCACCGGCCTTTGGCCGCAGCAACCATCAACCCACGGAGACAGTCCCGGCCATTCGGGACGCCAATTCGAGCGGGACTGTCTCCGGCGTTGCCGGCGGACGTCCCGCTTCTTCATTCACAGGAGGAAGCGACATGACGACGGCAACCGCAACAACGACCAACCGGACGAAGACGGAGAAACGGGCGAGTGAGGCAACATCCGCCGAGGGCAGGGGGAATCCCGAGAGCGAGCTCAGGGCCGCTGCCAGGAAGCGGGGGCTCACCATGAAGGATCTTGCGCCCCTGATGGGCGTCAGCGCAAGCCACCTCTCCCAGGTCGGCACGGGAAGGAAGCCCTGGACCCCGAACCTGCGGGAGAAGGCCATCGCCGTCCTAGGCGAGGTCCCCGGACAGGGCATCGTCTACCGTCAGGGCGGAGAGGTTGAGTCGGAGAGTACGTTCATTCGGGAACGCGCCAGGGAGATAGGCATGACCATGCTGGAGCTGTCCGACCGGTCAGGCGTGAGCTACTCCTACCTCACCCAGGTGGCTCGTGGCCGCCGGGGCATGGGCGTCAAGGTGCAAGCCAGGATCGAGTCGGCGCTTGGGGTGGCGGCTAGGGTCGCCCCCGCAAAGCTCGCCAACCGACAGGGAGAGGTGATCGACGGCGACGGCAGTAGCTACATCCGTGAGCGCGCCCGGGCCCTCGGCATCACCATGAGGGATCTGGCCAAGAAGGTCGGTGTATCCGCCGGGTACTTGAGCCAAGTGTCACGCGGGAAAAAACACATGGGGGTGAAGCTCCAGGCCAGGGTCGAGGCTGTGCTTGGGGGGCAGGCGAGGGTCGCGTCCGCCCGGTGCCCCGACATAGACCGGCAGGTCATCTGGGAGCAGATGGACAACATCGGCGTCAGCCAGAACGAGGTGGCCCGCCGGGCCGGGATCAGCTCCGGCCACCTGTCCCAGATCATGAACGGCCAGCGCAACCCGTCGGCCGTGGTCTTGAGGAAGCTGCACGGGGCGCTGTTCCAGCCGACGAAGGGAGATGAGCGCGTGATGCCAGCCGAGCTGAAGGTGTTGGGTTGGAAGAAGGGTGAGCGGACCGGCATGGTGGTGCATGGCGCTCGCGGGAGGGACGGCACGGCCAGGGGCGGCGCGGTGCGAGTCGGCGGTCACATGCCCTGGGGCGCGAAGGCGGAGTTCGCCTACCGCGCCGGGTACGATGGCAAGGGACATGTGTCGATGGAACACCTGGTGACGCCGCCCATCTCCGCCATGTTGACCCAGCCGGAAGCGGCCTGAGCGGAAGCGGCCATTGGAGGGTGGCGGGCGGGTCGAGACCACGGTTCCGGCCCTCGCCCGCCACGGCGACGAGATGACTGGCGTCGCGGCATGGAAGGCCCACCCCCAACCGCTCTCAGGAGTCCCCATTCACTCCCACTACAGGACGGCGGGGCCTCGCTCATGTTCGGAGGCGACATCCTTACCGACATCCTTGTCAAGGAGAGAAGACATGAACCTCGGAGACTTCATCGACAAATACAAGGAGGCGATAGCGCGGCGAGTAGTGGAGTCCTACCCGCCGCTATACCAACCCTCGGAGAACGGCGGCAAGCTGCCCTGCCTACTACGCACTCCCCTGGGAGCGCAGGCTGCCCTTCTTGCGTTTGGGAAGGAGACGATTCAGTGAAGCACGAACCGGTGCGAGTATGGACACCCTGGCACGCCTGTGAGAGACTTTGCTCATACCGATTCAATATACCAGTATGCATGGAGAGTGGAATGGTCGAGTTGACTGCGTATTCCGTAAAGCTGAGAAGGAAGGTGGCCATCAAGAACCCAAAGCTCGTGACCCTCAAGAACGGGCGCATGGCCGTCCAGGGGGAGGCGGCGGATGATCCGTCGAGCAAGGTCTTCAGGATCATTAGCGACAGTCAGGTGGAAGAGGTCCGGAGGATGATCAACTGACCGGCATTCCGCTGGGATGACGTAGGTGACGGAGACCCCCACGCGGCCCCGGCCTCCGAGTTCAGGAGCGCCGGTTCCTCTGATGCAGGCCGATGTAACCGATGACGACCAGCCTGCGCTAGTCGTCCCATGCGAACGCTGTTCGTATCGTGTTCTGAGGAGTTGAAGGTGTTACCCTTGCCGAGGTGCTCGTCGAGCTGGTAGGTCCTGCCGTCCACCGATGCCGCGTACCACTCCTCGAATCGCCCCTCGACCGCGTTCGACTGTCTGGGCCGTTACGACTAGCCTGAGCAGGACTCCTTCAGGAGCGTGTCGAAACGGGCTGGCCTGCCGGGGTTGGCCCATCGCTGGAGGAGGGTCTCGGGATGCGGTGCCCTCCCCGCGTGCGGCGATGTATGCAGCCTCTTTTTGTTGTCGCCGAGTTCCGCGTGTCCTCTCGATTACGCCGCCTAGCGGGATCGAACGCCGGTCACCCAAGGGGATACTTGCCCTTGTTACTCGTCCTTGGCTCTGCGCCGACGTCGACGGGGTTGGGGCGTCTCGCTATCTCCCCAGAAGAAGACCGCGTCGCCTTGGCGGTTGACGACCAGATTCTTGCCCAATAGCTCTGCTGCGGCCCCGAGACGTCGTCGAAGGGCGGCCGTCGTCTCTCCCTCGTCTGGAGTGAGCTTGCCAGCCTGCCCAGGTTCCAACTGGTTGATGTAGCCCATGTACTGTCTCATTGTTGCCCCGCGCTTTCCGGACAGAGACAGTTCCAGCCTGGCGTCCCGAATCGAAACAAGCTCCAGAGTCGGCATGTGCACTCTCCTCCCGTCTTCCTTGACATGGAATCATAGACCAATAGCGTGGCGGTCTCAACGTGACCTCGTTCAGTCGGAGGCTGAACATGTGCCCTCAAGAGGGCTTGCACATGAGACCCGCCTCAGGGTCTGGCATGCTCCGATACCCTCGTTCCTCAATGTCTCGCCACGAAAGCCCACTGAGTTGACAGCATCGTCATCGGGTGGATGCCGTTCCTATTGCCTGCGAACTCGAGCTCTTCATGGTTGCGCCGTTCTGCTCCCCGTTAGAAGATAGAGTGAGCCTTTTTTCATGTAGCGACGCCCACAGAACTTCTTCAAGAGGCTAGGAACTGTGAGAGAAGCACTACAGGCATTGAACTCCGTTCACTTGGAGCCAACGCCTCCAGTTGGAGTGGCAAGGCCGGAAGAAGAACACGCTCAGACCAGATGCCGAGCCTGCCGCCAGCGAAGACCTCTGTGATCAAGCAAGAATCTGCCTTGCTTGTCACGAGTGAGTTCGGGAGACATCAGTACCTATGATTGAGTCCATACCTGGGTTCGTAAGCTCCGACGGGACCGTGTACGGCCCCCCAGCGGAGGCTATCGCTTGGGGAAGACCCGGCTGTCCGATAGTCCCGGCACGTATTCGAGAACATCTCGAATCTGTTCAAGTTCCTACGGAAGTGAGCCTACTATTCGGTATGACTCTGACGTACGACCAACTCGGTTCCGAGATTCTCGAGCAAAGCAACCCGGATGATCTTTCGGGGCAAGGAAGGAAAATCATCCGAGACATGGTGAACGGTATGTCGGGCCTCCTATTGAATGAGACCCTCATTCCCGCTGGTGTTCCGCTCACCTGGCTACAGGCTCTCCCCATCCGTCCCCCTTCGATGCAGGCCATTGAAGCGATCTGTCGCGCCAGGCGAGAGGATGACCAGGTGATCTGCCCGGTGTCTGTGGGCGACTTTGTACGCATGCGGGGAGTCGGGATGACGATGTCCATCGAGGTACTCTGCGTAATGGAGAGCGCCGAGCGCGGTCAGCTCACCGATGTGGACATCGCAAAGATTGAAGCTGGAGAAGCCGAGTTCGACCGTGTTGCCTTTGAATGGGCCGTGGAACAGGCGTGCCGAAGACGCATGAAAACGTTTTCGCCCCTTATGGAACCGATGCGACTGCTGGCGGGTTGGGCTCAGTCAGAGACTGATGCCGAATCGGTGGGGGAGGCAATCCTCGCAGCGATGGCTCGCGATAGGTCAGTTCAGGAGTGGAACGCGATTGCTGGAATCCGTGTGGCAAGTTTGTCGCCATCCTTACCACACCCGTACGCAATCCTAGACTCATGGTCCGAAGGGCTGGACGACCGCGAAACGGTCATCCTTAGGCATCGCATCCGTGGAGATGAACCCCTCACTTTGGCAGAATTGGCCCGGAAGTTTGGAGTCTCTCCTGAACGAACACGGCAGCTGGAGGCGCGCGTCTGGCGAAAGCTAAGGCGCTTCGTTGCAGGAGAAGATGCCAGGCCCATCCTTTGGCGGGCCAGTACTCTCCGCCACGTCCTTGGGGCGGCGGCCCCCTGTGGTCTGGCTGAGAACCTTCTTGAAGCGCCGCCGGGCAATAACGACTATCGGACCATTCTATTGGGTATCGCGGGCCCCTATCTGGTGGATGGCCAATGGCTGGTGCATCAAAGATGTCAAGCTGACGATCCCACTCGTAGCATACTACTAGGAGCTGACGGTTTTGGACGGATCGACCTCGAAGCGGCGAGGCTGGAATTGTCGGCGTGGGGCCTTAGTGCATCCCTTCATCGAGATTGGCTGATCCGCCATCCCGAAATTCGTGAGTTCGACGGAGAGTTCGTACGTTGGGGCAGGTCCGTACGAGACCGGCTTGCGTTTGCCCTTGCTGATCTTGATCGGCCTGCGACCATTGACGAGCTAATGGCCCACATACAGGAAGGCAGCAGCCGCGATTATGCGCTGAGCGCTTTGGCATCAGACCCACGCGTCACAAAGGCGGACCAAGATCGCTACGCCCTCAGATCATGGGGGACTCAAGGAGTCCAATAGCATCGCAGGTACGATCCGGGAACTTGATGAGGAATCGGAAAGCGAGACAGGCAGTAGATTCTGAGTTCTGCTTCGAGGAACGTCAAGAAGCGAAGGACCTCGACTCCGCCGGGGTTCAGGGCCTCGCTTGGCCTGTTAGTGGGTTGATTAGCAACGGCGGTGCCCCCAATCATCGAGGAGAGGGCAAGGCAGGGCAAGGCACCGCCCCTACATCAGCGCAGGAGATCTGGTGCGGCGGACGGACCTCAACGCCGAGCCATCCTGTCGCTGGCGGTGGCTGGTGCGTTCAACGGCATCTCCCCCAACCGCAGGCTCTGTCGGAGGTGGGCCTGCACGCCCGGCCATCCCGGCAACGGCCAGTTTTTTTTGCGTCATAGTGTGCGAGATGGTATAGTCGCTCCTAGCTCTAGAGGGAGACTCGCTTGGCACTAGAGAAAGAGTCCGAAGATCGGTGTCCAGTGTGCGGTTCTGGTGGCACTTGCCTCTGGGAATAAGGCAACGGCTGGCTAGACGAATGCGAGATGACTCAGGACGTTATCTGTTCTTGGTGTGGAGGTTCGTGGGGGAACGCTGGTGATGAAGAACGCGAATTGGCGTATATACCGTTGGATCGGACGAAGGAGGCGTGAAGAAGGTCGTTCTCGTTCGGGTCGCTCCCGTCCTGAAATCGGGCTAGCCCATGCGAAGAGGGTCCATAGGCGCGTTCCTAGAGCGTTCCGGGGAGTACGGGAAACTGAACCAGGGGACACGGTAGTTTAGGATGACGTCCTTTATCTCGTGCAGAAGAGCACAACTTATCTTGCCCGAACAACGATGGGGGCACGATCACCAAGCACGGTAAGCAGGCAGGGAAACAACGCTGTTTCCGTCGTGGAGGGTGTCGGTGGTCAACGGTCACGGCGTTCATTCGGCGGATCGGGAGTGCCAGCCACTCCCTGAACACGGGGAAGGCCCTTGCGAAGTCCGTGGGAGTCTCGAAACCAAAGGTTTTCGTCACCCTGCCTTAGGTAGTTGGCCGTAAGGCAGTATCTCCTGCTCGATGAAAGATATCTAGTACCGTAGCTCACCCGCCCGACGATGCCCTCTGCAAGCAGGTGGGGCAGTGTGTGGTGAACGGTTGAGTGGTGCACTCCCATGATGCCTACCAGCTATACCGAATCACAAGCGGAAAGGGTTGTGTGTCGAGAGTCGCGAAGACAGGGAGTCGTGGGCAACTGTCAAGTGTCAATGGGCTTCATAACACCGTGGGATTCATAGATTGACAGTGAATCCTGCACCTGATAAGTAATACGTCGCTTCGAATCCGCCTTCTAGGAGAATCACATAGAACGCACAAGGGAGCTTATGACGGTAGGTATTTCTCATAGATTGCGGCCTGGAAGACTTTCCCTGGCGATTGTGGGGTTGGTCTTGCTCGCCTTACTATCCGCGCCCATGGCTCAGGCGCAGACGCCGCCCACCATACCAGGCGTGGAAGAGGGCATAACGCCACCGCCGGACCTAGACTCCGCCCAACCCGGCGACCCGGTTGAGGAGGAAGAAGAAGGAGATCAAGGGGAGGATAGCCGACCGGACGACCTGCCTCCCGGCGTGGACTCCGCCCAACCCGGCGACCCGGTTGAAGAGGAAGAAGACGGGGTTCAAGGGCAGGGTGGCCGACCGGACAACCTGCCTCCCGGCGTGGATCCGGGCCAACCAGGCGATCCAGTCGGCGAAGGAGTTAGCGGACAAGCTGATACCGCTCCCGCTCCGACCGGACTGAGAGTCACTGCTTCAGACGACGACAGCGTAAGTCTGAGCTGGAATGCGGTGACCAATGCCGCTGCCTACAGGGTCGATTACCGCAAGAGCGGATCAACCAAATGGATCATCGGCGGTTATGCATACTCAGTAACGTCACGCACGGTATACGGTCTGGACTGCAACGCAACCTACCAATTCCGGGTCAGCGCCCGTGGCAACGGGGGTACATACTCCTACACCTACGGTACCCCGTCGACCAGCGTGTCGAAGAAGACCGCCCTATGCATCGTGTCCGCACCCACCGGACTGAAGGTTACCGCCTCGGACGACGAAAGCGTGAGCCTGAGTTGGAGCGCGGTAACCAATGCAGCTGCCTACAGAGTCGAGTACCGCAAGAGCGGATCAACCAAATGGATCATCGACGGTTACGTGTACTCTGGCACGTCCCGCGAGGTGGACGGTCTGGATTGTCCCAACACATCCTACGATTTCCGGGTTCGAGCCCGAGGCAACGGAAAAGCCTACTCATTCACCTACAGCTCACCGTCGTCCAGCGTGACGAGGAAGACCAGTCAATGCAGAGCGCCTGCTCCGACCGGACTGAAGGTCACCGGCTCGGACGAAGAGAGCGTAAGCCTGACTTGGAAAGCTGTGCCCGACGCGGGCGCCTACAGAGTCGAGTATCTCAAGAGCGGATCATCGAAATGGACCATCGACGGTTACGTGTACTCTGGCACGTCACATACGGTAGATGGTCTGGAAGGCGACACGACCTATTTCTTCCGCGTTCGCACCCGTGGCGACGGGAACCCCTACTCATTCACCTTCGGCAAGTCCTCGACCAGCGTGTCGAGGAAGACCAGTTCGTCTACACTCGACCCTCCCACCAGCCTGAGTCTCAGTGTCGAGACGGGAGACGACGATGACCTGGACCTGACGTACACCCGGAGTGGGGAGTCTACCCACTACTACCAGTTCGAGCTTCACCGCTCATCAACAGAGGCCGGGACCTACACTCTTGCGGACACGGAGAACGACTCCGTGTCCCCCGCCAACTTCGACGACCAGACCAAGGGTTACTGGTACCAGGCGCGAGGAAGAAACTGCAAGACAAGCTCCCGGACCCAGTGCGGCGACTGGAGCGAGTGGTCGGACTCCATACTTCTCCCGGACGCACTTGAACCCCCTTCCGGCCTGAGTCTCGGCGTCGAGTCGGGCGACGATGACGACCTCGCAGTAACGTTCACCCAGAGCGGGCCACCTCATTTCTACCGGTTCGAGCTTCACCGTTCAACCAGCGAAACAGGTGTCTACACGCTCGCTCACACGGTGGACGCGTCCACCTCCCCGGCCGATTTCAACGACCAGGACAAGGGTTATTGGTACAAGGCACGCGGCAAGAACTGCCAAACGTCCAGCAGAACCGACTGTGGGGATTGGAGCGATTTCTCAGGCGCGATCGAGCTTCGGTCCGCCGTACTCCAACCCCTCTCGCCGCCCACCGGTCTGAGCATCACCGTCGAACCGAACGACAAGGACCTCGATGTGGCGTTCACGCCGAGCGAGGCCCCACACTTCTACCAGTTCGAACTCTACCGGTCCGACGAACAGCACGGTTCTTACACTCGCGTCGCAACTGAAAGCGCTACCTTCTCCCCAGCAGATTTCGACTATCAGGCGAAGGGCCACTGGTACAAGGCTCGCGCCAGAAACTGCCGAACGCTAGACCGTACAGACTGTGGTAGTTGGAGTATCTTCACCAGCGCGATAGAGCTCCCTGAGGATTCTCCAACCCCGTACGACGCTCCGGCTCCAACCGGACTCGGCGTCACAGCAACGACCGAGACCCGCGTCTCTCTGAGCTGGGACACGCTTACTGATGGGTACCGCTACATGGTCGAGTACAGCACCGCTGCGGAAGGTCCGTGGGCAGCCGCGTTCTCCGAACTCAGCCGCACCAACTACATCGCATACGGGCTGGACTGCAACACCACTTACTACTTCAGGATCAGTGCGCGAGGAGACGGATCGCCATACACCACCGACTACGGTAGTCCGTCGATAGGGACGGTTTCCGCGACCACGGGAACCTGCACCAACCCCTCGAATCTCGCTTCGGCCCCGACGGGGCTCAAGGTCACGTCATCCAATCAGAGCGTCGTAAGGCTGTCGTGGAACTCCGTAACAAATGCTGCGGCTTACAAGGTGGAGCGCAGTGACTCCCTTTCCGGCCCCTGGTCGACCGTGCGCTTCCCGACGACCGGCACCATAAGGAACGACGACATAGGGCTTGAGTGCGGCACGACGTACTACTACCGCGTCCGTGCCCGCGGTGACGGTTCACCCTTCTCCACCATCTACGGCAAGCCGTCAGCGACCATTACCGGAACGACCAGCCCGTGTACGCCGACCGTGGAGATACTCGGTCTTCCCACCGCCGTCGAAGAAGGACGGACCGCCGTCTTCAGAGTTATGGCGTCACACTTGGATTCAAGGAAGAGCTACGTTATCCGAGTCGCGATGGACAACGCCGACCTTGGTTTCGACAGTCTCTGTACCGACAGAATGGACAATGTGACGGTGCCGGCGGGCCGTTCGTCGCACACCACTTACCTCACTCTGTACGGATGCGACACGAGCGGGGGAACGGTCAGTGCGACCCTGCTTGTCGGCAGCGCTACGGTCGCTACGGCGACTCCATTCACCGTCGCCGTAACGCCTCCATCGATGATCACAAGCAGTCCTGAGTCTCCGTACACGGGACAGCGAGTCACGCTGAGGGCCTCTTCGCCTTCTTCCTACGGCACCGCATCCTCCTATCAGTGGCAGGAGTGGTCCAACGGACAGTGGACGAATCTCGGCACCGCGTCCACGTCGCGGCGGTACTCAACAAGGTCGACGAGCGCGCAGACGCGGACGTTCAGGGTCGTGGTCACGTACACGTCCGGCGAGACGGAGAGTTCAGCCTGGATCGCGGTTGAGTGGAGATCTATCGTCGTAACCGTCGCTGCTTCTCCCGAAAACCCGGAATCCGGCGACGCTAGCAAGCGAAAGATTACGCTGACGGCGACTGCGGACGCTCCGTCTGGCGTGACATACCAGTGGCAGCAGGGTTCAGGAAGCCGATGGACGAATCTCGGTTCTCGCACTACGTTGGCGACCAGGGACGTTTCGTTCACCACTCGGGGCACGAGAAAGTTCAGAGTCCAGGTGCGACACGCCTCAGCGTCGTCAGTTGTGTCGGAGCCCGTATACGTGACCTGGGACGAGTGGGCGATCGTGGCCGAGATGGTTACTGCGCTTCAGAAGGCAGTTACGGAAGACTCGACCTACGTCTCCGCACAGAAGGCTCTGGTCGATTGCATGAACACCGGCACTGGGGGAGCGTCAGGCGCCGGTGGAGGAAACGCGACATCGACACCCCCGACGGCTGGAGTTGGCGGTGCTTCGACTGCGCCAACCCCAACATTCACTTCGTTCGACGACATTCTGGAGCACTATGCCGGTGAGACCAAGGCCAAGATGGAAACCGGTGTATGCAGTACAGAAGCTACGAAAATGTTTAGCACGAACCAAAGCCTCTATAACTCAAAACTGGCCAATTTGAAGACTACCAAAGCGGAGTACTCCTCACTGCTTGAAACTCCTCAGGGAAGCCAATTCGAGGCGAACGTGGGAGATCCAGACGCCCTCAGGCAACTCGCGCATTTGGGAGCTGCTGTCCCAGAACCAGGAACGCTGAATGCTCCACTTTACGGATCAACGGCGGGAGGAACTATGGGGGCGTCAGCGGGACCGACTACACCAGTATCTCTTGGAGCAGAAGGCGGGCTTGACTGTTTGCCAACTGGTGTAGATGGTGACCGCTTGACGCTGGCGAATAAACTGAAGGTCCTAAACTGCCTAGTGTTCTCTACACCACATGGCTTTTGGGTAGCCCAATCATTCAAGACCATAGACAACAATGCCCTGAAGGCAAGTGGTAGGTTCGACTGGATCAACTATGGCGACTGGAGATGTAGTGCTCCATTCGAAGGATTGAAGACATTGCTAAACGGTCCTGTGCCTTCATGCTTGAAACACGACGTCGGATACGGCCTACAACGGTTAGCAGGGATAGCGGAAGACGGTAAGTGGGACACTGAACTCGATGAGGCATGGAACCCGCGCAACAAGGCTCTTGCCGATTTGAAATTCAGGGCTGACATAATGAAGCACGGCTGCCAGAATCCTACTGAGAAAGCCCGAAACTCAATATGTCGATTGCCGAAGGAGTCCATGGCTTCATGGATCTATTATCCCGCTGTCGCCTATGGCAACGACAAAGGTTGGCCAGTAACCAAAGATGACCTCTCAAACGTTGATAGTGCCTATCGGTTCGTCAATTGTACTAACCCAAAGGTCATAGCACCTACAGCTATTCAACTGAGTGGTTGGTCTTTCAGAGTAACGTGGGTATTCGAGCAAGGCACCTGCGCGCCGACTGGAAGTGTTGATCATTACTCTCTATGCGCGATTGGCTTGTATGACGAGAGACAAAAGGCGATTCGGTATTCCTGCGAGAATAGAGTACCTGGCACTGTGAATTCTGTGGATTTTTTCTCTACATTCCCTGCTCTCGTTGAGGTCGATGAGCTAGAAATACAGTTGACAGTACACATCGTACCGAGGAATAGAGAATATGGGAGTGGAGGGTACCCTCCGCAGTATTTCAGGATCGTTCTTCGACTAGGCTAGAAGACAGTGTTCGATATCTTGTTTGTATTGGGACTACATTCCATATTTGTTATCTTTGGTTCGGTGTTTATCGCAGCACTCAGCCTTGTGCTGACACCGATTGGAGTTATAGTATGCACTCTTTCTGCACGTTCTAAAGGTCTCGATGTCAAGCTTTATGCAGTGGTTTCTGCGATATACTCGGTCCTGTTTCTTCTACCATGGATCTATCTCATATTGCGAATACACGGCATTTCGATACCGAAACCCCTATTGCGCATCACATATGGGGTACTATACGTCTATGTTTGGCTGCTTGGGTCAACTGTCTTCATGCTGTTCGCCGCACTTCCAACAACAGCGGGAGAAGAGTGGATATGGGTATTGCTAATCATCAACGCCATTACCTGTATCGTGTCCCTTGAAATGTTACGAGATGCTGAACGTGACAACGACAAGCGTACCCCCTTACTGGCAAGGAACGATTCTCAAGAGAACCTTGATGAGTCATGGACTAAGACTCTTCCCAACATTAGGTACGTCATTCCATTTGCTCTAGCGTTTGCCTGGCTGCTCATCAGTTATGTGATATTGTCTGTGGGCAATCAGTGGCAGACTTCCTGAAAAGCGGTTCAACAGGGTTCAAGGCATCAAGTGCTGACAGCCTACCGACATTGACGACCTCTACGATCAAGCAAGAACCTGCCTTGCTTGTCACGAGAGAGTATTGATGCGAATCGAACAGGATGGGGCAAATTGATAGGTGGAGACCTCAGTACTCTTTCGATCGTTGAGGTGGTCGTCTTTGCGATAATCATTGGGATTATTGCTCTCCCGTTCTTTATTCCTCTCACGATGTTGGTCGGCCCGTTATGGGCACCATTTGCCGCACTTGCCTGTGCTATACGAGCTCCCTCAATCGGACGATCTCGCGGGCGCTATGCTGCTATTGGTGCTGTGTATACCACTTTGTTTTTGCTCCCCTGGATATATCTGATCGCGCGGATGTATGGAATGAAATTGCCTGAAGCTCTCTTGTGGACAGGGTACATAGTCCTATATGTGGTATGGTTCTGCTCGATAGTTTTGAACTTGATAGTTGCCTTTGCTAGTCATCCAGGGAAAGAACATCTTTGGGACTTCACAAACGTTGACGTCATTATATCGATGATGGTCTTCACTATACTATGCGTCAACGCAACTACTTGGGTGGTTTCGATGGTGAGACTATACAGCGGACATCAACGTTCCGAATTGCACCCCAATTCAGAGGACTCCATACTACCCAATCGTGCGTACATTCTTCCCTTCCTGTTTGCACTACTGTGGCTAGTAGTACCATGGTTGATCATATGGATGTCTGTCCTCTACGAAGGAGCTGTGGGTAGGGTATGGGATACTGATCTTTCACCAACTACGGCTGAAGGTCTACTTCCCAACGCACCTAAAGATGGGTCACCACCAAGACAAGGCGTTGCTCGCCCAATGTAAGGAGGCAAGGGACGAGATCAGTCGAAACATTTCACGCAGCTAGAGGTTCCCTACCTTTCCCGAACATACTTTGGACCACTGCGGCCCTCGTGTCTGGAGCCTGGATTGGGCTGAAGACTCTGGACATTGAAGGTTCTGGACATTGACTAGTCTATCGATCTCCTTCTGCACCGCTCAATCATCACCCGTGGTCCTCTCATTCTCTTAGTGTTGTACTTGGTCGCGCAGAAACGTTCGACATCTCTCAGCCCAGCTCTTTCCGATGGTACATGTGCCTGGGACTCGTGGTCCACGTTGAGAGAATCAGTTTGCTGCGCTGGTGTGATGGAGTCTGGTTCAGTGGTGGCACTGGTGACGGAATTTGCGAGCAGATCCGTGAGAGTTCTTCGCTTTTGGCTGTGACTCTGGCTAGAATGGTCTTCACCCCGGTGAGCAAGAGGTTCGTGAGGGGCTTATTCGGGGCAGACAGACCCCTTCCCTATAGAGTCACCTCCCAGCGGAACATTCGCAGTTCTCAATAGGTACCAAAGGCTCCGGCACTCTTGGTCTGTGGACTTGCAGCCGCCCCCTTCCAAGTGAGTAGGATATACCAGCATGCAGGGCCGGCCGCGCAGAGCAGACAACCATGGGGTCGTCGGACTGTTCGCCCCGGTGTGCTATTGACGCATATCCGGTCCAGAGTTCTTTTCAAGCGTTGGACGGTGTAGTAGAATGTGGCTCGTGGAAGAATACCTTGTTGGAGGAGCCGAAGAGTGGTTACGCCGGTCCGGCTGGCCGGAGTTGGCGCAGGCTCTGGGCCGACTGTCAGGTGAGATATGACGACGCCAGACACATTTGCCAGGACGCCGCAGGTTCGGGAGACTTTCGTGTTTCCGGACCCGCCGGAAGACCCGGAAGACAAGATGACCAGCTTTGACCATCTGACGATCACGGGAAGCGCGCACTACCTGGCGATACACTTGGGGAACCGGGAGACGACGCTGGTGGCCGGAGACCGCTACGTCAGTCCGATAGTCACCGGGGACATGGCCGGACTGCGATACCCGGACCTCCTTGTAGCCTTCGGGGTGGACCCTGAGGCGTACCGCAGGAGCAACGCCTACGTTATCTCGGAGCAGGGGAAGGTGCCGGACTTCGTGCTGGAGGTGGCGTCGCGGAGCACGGGCCGGGTGGACGTGGGGGAGAAGCGCGATGACTACGCGCGGTTGGGGATCACTGAGTACTGGCGTTTCGACGAGACGGGGGAGTATCACGGGGCGAACTTGGCCGGGGATCGGCTGGTGGAGGGTCGATACGAACCCATACCGATAGAGACCGTGTCCGATGGAGTTCTTCAGGGATACAGTCCTGCGCTGAACCTGTACCTGAGGTGGGAGGGTGGAGCTTTGGTGTTCCACGACCCTGCGACGGGGCGTCCCATCGCCAGCCTTGAAGGCGAGCGTCAGGCGCGAGCGGCGGCGGAAGCTCATGCAGAGGCGCAGCAAGTCCGCGCCGACACAGAGCAAGTCCGCGCCGACACAGAGCAAGTCCGCGCCGACACAGAGCAGGCCCGCGCCGAGGCAGCCGAAGCCCGTGTCCAGGAGTTGGAGGAGCGGCTTCGGGGCCAGGGAGCGTAACCCTTTGGCGCGCCCGCGCCCGCGTCTTCCTCTAATAGACCCTGCGACCCAGTCCGGCCGCAGCCCCGAACCCGAGAAAACGAGAAAACGATCCTATTGACAACGGCATAGAAGATAGATTATGGTCTTGTCGCGTAAGGATATTTAGTATCAATACTGTATCAGTAACGAGGATGTCTTGTTGCAGTTTGGAATTCTTGGCAGCGTGGGGAAAATCCCTGTAGAATCGGGGCCACAGGCAGATTCCGCCTTCGCCTTTTTTGTTGGCCAATAATGAGACTATGTATCAACACAGGCATGGGTATGCAAGTCAATAACGACGTTGCGTTGGCTGATGCGAGGTTGCGTGCCAGCAGCCGCATGGGACGTGAAACAGTGCTTGGCCCGGTAGGCGGAGAGAGTGCGGTAGCGCCCGAGTCCGCCTGTGCCTTTGCCCCCCCCCCCCCCGACTTTTCTCCGACAATCCGCATCGGGTAGCTTTTCGTTACTGCCCGCCGCTAAAACGATCCTTCGGGAGCATCACCGTCATGTTCCAGGGAGGGTCGCTTTTTCCTTTCGCCCGCCGCTGCCTGCCGGGATGTTCACTCCAGCAGGGAGGGTTCCCGCCGCTGGAGGAAGGGTGTCGGCAGCGGCGAGCATTCTCGCCTGAGGGACGTACCAATGTAGGATACCCAGACGCGCCTTAAGGCGTGCCATCAAGACCAATCACCGGGAAAACGGACACGGAAGATTTAGAAAAGGAGACGATACAACAATCATGGAAACGTTCACCAAGGCGCCCAGGCGCCTCAAGCTCACCCTGCCGTTGCTTACGATGGCGGCGGTGGCCGCAGTCTTCCTGGCTGTGGTCTTCACCGCCAACCCGACGTGGGCGAACACGCCCGGCACCGGCAACACCGGCACCGGCAACACCGACCGCTACCCCAACCTCAGCACCTACGACGACCCTCAGCCCTGCGGCCCCGGCGCCGGGACCGCCTTCATGGAAGAGCCGCACGAGATAACCACCGGCCACTACGCCCTCTTCGACGCCTACTGGCGGACAATATCTAACGGCGTGGTGTCCCTCGACACGGACGGCGTCGGCGTTCTGCATACCAACGAGTGCCCGCCCGAGATGGTCGCAACCAGCACAGACGACGGGTCCGGGAATGTGACGGAGACGACCATCCGCTCCGCCCGCGAAGGCGGGATGGACATCGAAGAAGCCATCATACACGTGCTGGACAAGCACCTGGCAACCACCACGGTCGCCTCCACCACCGAGGCGAATGCCGGCGAGTTGTCGCTGGCAGAGTACCCCAGGCTTGGGGAAGTCGTGAACGCAGGCGACAGTGTCTGGTGGCTGCGGCTAGACGACCCGCGCACTACCGGCACGGACGAGGCCTCCGACCTGGGCATGGGCTTCTCCACCCTCCTGCTGGACGAGGAGCGCTGGGACTCGTCCATGCGCTACAAGTTCGTGGTGGAGCGCCACCCGGCAGACCCCACCGACGTGCCACACTTCTTCGCCTACGAAGCCCCCAATATCAGGGCTGAGAGCCCCAAGACGGGGGTGAAACTCGTCTGGGACAGCGCCAAGCCCGGCGAAGGCGTCATGGAGTTGGCCCCCGACGAGTACCGGGCGCTGCAGTGGGTCTTCACCAAGCCCGGCACGTACCTGCTGTGGGTACACCTCCTGGGCGACGTCAAGAAGCCTCTCCCCGGCGATGACTGGAATGCCATCAGCTCCAACGAGACCGAGACGAGCGAGGTTTACCGCTACACCATCCAGGTGGGCAGCGATCTCGACGAGACTGAGCCGCCGATATTCGGCGTCAACCTCGAGGTTGAGGAGAACTCCCCGGGCGGCGTCAAGGTCGGCGACCCGATACCGATATATAACGCTGACGCGGATGTGCTCTACTACGATCTGACAGGGCCCGGCCATAGCGACTTCGAGCTGGTCGCGTCCACCGAGCCGCACACCGTCCAGGTAGTGGTGGCGGACGGCGCCAGCCTGGACTACGAGACGAAGCCCTCCTACGATCTCAACCTCAGCGTTACCGATAGGGTGGACCACGAAGACAACTTCAACCCCTACGCGGACGACGTCCTGATCGTCAGGATAGACCTGAAGGACCAGGAGCCGGGGTTGAAGATCCAGGCTGACCGGACATCCTTGGATGTTGACGACCAGGTGAATTTCACCGCGTGGTTTGAGCCGACGCCGGAACGACAGGGCCAGACGCCCACCGCCTACCTGTGGGCAGAGAAAACAGGCGTTGTGTGGGATGTTCTCAGCCCCGCTGACGCCGGTCCCACCTGGTCCCTTTCGCTTTCACCGCCGCTCCCAACGACCACGACGACCAAGACGTACCGAGCGGCCGTAGAGTGGGCAAACGAAGACTCCTTGATTCCAACGTTCGTGAATTCGAACGAAATCACAATCACCTGGAACCCTTAGCGACCCCGGCTATTGCGGGCGGCGGCATTTCTCCGCCGCCCGCAATAGTACTGTCGAAGCCCGTCCTGATGCTTTGCAAAAGTCAAAAGTCCCTTTCCCCTCGACGAGGGAAGGGGTAGGGAGCGGGGACCAGGCTTAATGCCTGCGCCCCTCTCCCGCAGTAATCAGCCCATAGATGCCCCGCACTCACAGGAAGCAGATGACATTAGCATCCCGTACCCTCTTTCGCCTGGCGACGACGCTGGTCGCCTTGCTAGCCATTGTCGCAGCCGGCGTGGTGGATACTGCCCACGCCCAGCAGGTTGACGATTCCCTTCCCCCCCTTGCCGACCTGACTATTGCATCCGAATATGATGACACATTTCCCTTAGCCTGGGTGGTTACGGTGAAGAACGAGACCGTCGGGGCTCATCCAGGAATGCATGCCCGTCTCGTAAAGGTGCGGTTTACCATAAGCGATCCGGTCCGCGGTGACACTACGAGGATATGGACCATCAGGGACCTGCCGCCCGGGGGCAGCGTGAGGGGAGGGGCGACATCCTTGAGAAATGTGCCGGGAGCAACTAGTGGACTGGAGTGGGTGCCGCAGCGGTTTTATGCCGAAATCATCGAGTCAACCCCGGTGGAATTGCCGCGCTTCCGGTTCAACAATGCCACGGAACACTGGGTCGTTGAGAACCGTTATAGGGGCCACTTCAGAAATGGGAGGACCTATGCCACCAACGGGGACGTCGGCATTGACGTCCCCGGCATATCCGACAGGCTCCCGCGGCCGGGGGGAGCGACGACCTTCACGGTGGCTGCCATTAGTCGTGACATTAACGTCAGCGACAGACGTTACCGTCCCCTAACTGCACGTCAGGATCATACTCTGTTCGATGTGCAGGTCGAGATCAGCCTTTCGCCGGGCCTGTCCTTCGCCGCGAATCAGCCGGACCCGCCGTCCGCGTTCGGCGCGACGACGTTCGATACGTCCACCGGGATCTGGAACATAGGCACCATCCTCCCTAGTGTGAAACTGTCGCTTCCGGTGGCGGTCAACCTCACCGCCGACAGCCTGGCGGACCTGCCCCTGGAAGAGCGGTGCCTGACGGCGAATGTGGTCAGAGTCACGCCCTGGTTCGCCAACGACCCCCTGAAGCGGCAGAATGACACCGCCACCGCGTGCCTGGGGAAGGAGCTTCTGACCCAGGGCGAAACAGCCCTGTTCGATTACGTTGACTGCGGCGGCGCCACGTCCACTCCCTGCACCAGCGCCGATACGGTGGAGCTTGTGGTGGAACGAGAAACCGGCTACTACTATCAGCCCGAAACAGTCATAGTGCAAATCCAGGAGCCCCAGGGAAGGCATGACGGGAAATGGCGGACTGGTAAGACGACACACCATAGGGCAAGCGTTCCTGACACACCGGGAGTCGAGGCCACCTTCTCCTTCCTGTCGCGAGACTACAGCGCATACACCTTTGCGCTCAGTGACGTGTCGCCGAAGCAGAGGCCCGGTGCGTTTTCGATCCTGGGCGGTAACGCTGGAACCTTCGTCCTCCTGGACGCGGATACAAAAACCTCTCTGGGGCCGGTGAATTTTTCCCCTAACACAACAAACAATCCATATGCTAGCCTCCTGGAATTCAGTGCTCTCGGCACGTATAAAGTACAGCTAACCGTCGGGGCTACCAAGTCCGGCACAGCCCACAATGACACCGAAACCTACACCTTCCACGTAGGCCCCGCGGCGGAACTGGCAGTGCGGGACGGCGGGGCCAGTCCGCTGGTAGTATCGAACCAGCGAGCCTACACCATTGAGGCGGTGAACAACGGCCCGGACGCGGCCCCGGTGAAGGTAACCCTCACCGGCGTGCCCCAGGACGCGGAGGCGATTTTCACAGACGGAACGTACCAAGAACTGGAAGGGTCCTGCAATGGCGGCTTCTGCGATGCGGTCTGGAACATCGAACCTTTGCCTGTCACCTACCCGGGTCTGCCGACGCGGACGCTGACCCTCGGGACCAGCGTCCGCGACTGGAACATACAGGCCAGCATCGCCCAGGCCAGGGACTACACCGTCTGCATTGACGGCGACGGCAACGACGTGGACGCCTCCAGCCAGACGGCCTGCGAGGCGACTTCCGGCAACAGCTGGCACTCCACCGACTACTTCGACTACGTAGACGACAACAACGAAGCCTTCATCCAGTCCCGCACCGGAACGGGCGAGAGAGAGTCGCACGGCCTGCGGGCGCAGTTCTACCCCGACCCTCCCATAGCCATCGTGCTGTGGGACGAGCTGGAGTCGGTGCACGGCCTAGTGGTGTCGCACTACGAGGTGTGGTCGGCCCCGGCGCCGTGCCAGACCCCCGGGGAGGATGACGCCGTGGTGGAACGGAGTATAACCATCCACCTGGACTACTCCATAGACCCGGACACCCCCACCTGCTACGCCGTGCGGGCGGTGAACAACGACGGCACACCCGGCTTCTGGTCGGAGCCCGTGATGGCGACCGACGAGATCCCGGGCCAGCCGCGATTGTCGGTGCGGGGCGGCGATCCGGTCAACGAGGGCGACGCCGCCCAATTCACGGTCAGCGCCTCCCCGGCCCCCGCCGCCGGAGACAGTCTCACCTTTGGCTACACGGTGATCCAGCGTGGCGGCTACGTAGCCGCCGGGGATCTGGGCCGGAAGGAGGCAACCATAGGCAACAGTGGCCACGCCACCATAACCGTGCCCACCGTGGGGAACGATACCGACGACGCCGACGGGGAGATATTCGTCACCCTGAACAACGGCGAGGGCTACACGGTGTCCTCGGACCGGTCGGCCAGTGTCGAGGTGAGGGACAACGACAATCCCGAGGTGTCCTTCGCCGACGACCCGGCCACGGCCACCGTGAGCGAGGGAGATGGCACTTACGACGTGGTGGTCAACCTGGTTCCGGCGCCCCATGCCGCCACCACCATCAGGTACCAGATCGGGGGCGTCGCCGAGGCCGGCGAGGATTTCACGATCGGCGGCCTGAGCAACGGCTTTGGGTCGGTCTGGGTCGGGCCCGGGCAAAGCAGCGTTCCCATCCGGGTGCGGCTGAGCGACGACGGTACGAGCGAGGATGATGAGTGGGTGGACATCTACCTGCGCGCGGGAGAGAACTACGACGTGGGAACTCCGTCCCGCTACACGCTGACCATCACCGACAACGACGGCCCCGGGGCGCAGTTCGCCCGGGCCGATAGCGAGGTTGGCGAGTCCGACAGGTCCGAGACCGTCACCGTCAACCTGGTCCCGGCCCCCACCGAGGACATGACCATCAACTACACCGTTGGCGGCGGCACGGCTCAGAGCGGCGACTACAGCATCGAAGGCTTAACCGGCTCTTCCGGGTCGGTGACGGTCTCCGCCGGGATCAACAGCGTCGACATCCCTGTAACCATCAACCCCGACAGCGACTCCGAGCCCGACGAGACGGTGGTGCTGACGCTGGGGAACGGCTCGGACTACACCCTCGGGACGACTCGGACGCACACGCTGACCATCCTGGACGACGACCGGCCGAGGGCCAGCTTCGCCTCCGATGCATCCAGCATCATGGAGGCGGACACCGAGCACCCCGTGAGGGTCAACCTCGACCCTGTGCCCACAGACAACCTGACCCTGAGCTACGGCTTGGCAGGCAGTACGGCCACGCGCAACCGGGACTACCGGGCGGATGGCACGGTGCAGGTGAACGCAGGCAATGACCACGTTCACATCCCGGTGGAGATCATTCCCAACGTAGGCGAAAGCGAGCCGGACGAGACTGTGGTTCTGACGCTGCGGGTCGGCTCGGGAAACAACGTGGGCGATCCCAGCATACATACGCTGACCATCCTGGACGACGACAGGACCGTGGTCGGTTTTGCGGCGGCGGAGGGCAGCGTGAGCGAGACGGGCCGCACGCACCGGGCGGTCATCACCCTGGAGCCTGCGCCCCACGAGGCCATCACCATCGGCTACACCGTTGGTGGCACGTCCACGGAGGGAGTGCACGGCCAGCACGGCCCAGGCGACGACTTCACCATCCGTGATTCAGGCACGGTCACGGTCCCGCCCGGACAGACTCAGGCCTTCGTGCCGATAACCATCCTCAACGACTCGGACGCCGAGGGAGATGAGACTCTGACGCTGACGTTGACCGGCGGCGACGGCTACGCCCTCGATATGTCGGCGAACATCTACGAGCTGACCATCCTGGACGACGACGCGCCGGAGGTATTCTTCACGGCGGCCTCGGGCGAGCCGGGCGAGGGCGCCGGCACGCACGTGGTGCGGGTCAGGCTGGACGGGCAGACGGACAATCCGGTGACAGTGGGCGTCAGCGTCAGCTTCCCGCCCAATATCGGCTCTGACAACACCGATGACCACAGCGCCATTCCCGGCAGCGTTATGATTACGGCGGGGATGCTCGAAACCGAGCTTACGGTGACCATCACCGACGACAACCTCAACGAGGCCGACGAGGTGGTCGTCCTGACTCTGGAGCCCGGCACGGGGTACTCCCTGTCGCAGGACAAGCCCACGGAGTACACGCTGACCATCGTGGACAACGACGCGGACGAGAACACCCCGGTGGCCAGTCGCGACCATCCCCATGCCCACGGGCAGGGCTCGACACAATTTGAAGTCTACGAAGGCCATACGCGGATCCCGACGTGGTACGTGACCGGGGACTTTGCGGGGGATGTGATCTTCCAGTACGTCGGCGGAACGGCAACCCTGGACGAGGACTTCCGCTTGTTCAACATACACGGTCAGATCGAGAAGGTGGGCGACACCTTCACGGTCCGGTCCCTTTTATCCCCCCACGACTCCGACAGGGAAGCGGGCTTCCGTTGGGCCAGGTTCACGTTCGACCCGATACGAGACCAGGAGCGGGAAGGCGGCGAGACGGTTATCCTCCGGGTGCTGAACGGCCCGGGCTACACCGTCGAGGAGCCCACCGAGCTCACCATCACCATCATTGACTAGAAGCAACCGGCCGGCGTCCCCACGGGGGCCATGGGCTGAAGGCGGCAGTTCGGCTGCCGACCATTGGACGCCAACGCGCCGGTGCTGATGCGGACTTGGTGAAACGCAAAGAGAGCGGGATACATGCCGGTAGAGAGGGAGGCCATCCAATTCGGATAGCCTCCCTCTCTTGTACCTAAGGCAAGTCTGAACAAGTTGTTGTCGTGTGCCAGTGTTCGTGTGCGGGGGTTCTGAGCGGACTCTTGGACGGTTTTGCCGTCATTTGGGGGCTGTTTGCCCCTGCTGTCGCTGGCTCGAGGGGTCTGGGCTGATTTTGGACGCACTTCGCCCCCACTACTCGACTCAACCGGCCACCAATCCCCGGGCTCGCTTCAGGTTGTACAGCCCCAACAGCAGCGCCAGCCGTTCGGTGTTCTTGGCCAAGCCTCGATACCTCACCTTTGCGTAGCCGAACATGCCTTTCACGCCCCAGAAGGGGTGCTCCACCTTGGCTCGAATCGACGACTTCACTTTCTCCGCGACCGCCTGAGCACTCCCAGGCTCCAACTTCCGCCTCGCTCCCGCCTTCATCGCCACGTACCACCCCACGTCAAACTCCCGGTTCTCCTCACGCTTGTGCACACCTACGTACCCGGAATCCCCCCACACCGCACGCTCTTCGCCGTGCAACAACTCGTGCGCCTGGGTCACGTCGTGCACGTTCGCCGGGGTCGTAGCCATGCTGTGCACAAGCCCGCTCTCAGCGTCCACTCCTATGTGCAGCTTCATGCCGAAATAGTACTGCCGGCCCTTCTTCACCTGGCTCATCTCGGGGTCGCGCTCCTTCGCCTTGTTCCTGGTCGACGACGGCGCATCTATGATGGTGGCGTCTACGATGGTCCCCTGCTTCAGCATCACGCCCTGTTGTGCCAGGTAGCCCTTGATCTCCTCGAACAGCCCCTGTCCCAACTCGTGGTTCTCCAAGAGGTGGCGAAAGTGGAGGATCGTGCTCTCGTCGGGTATCGGTTCCGACAGCCTCAATCCCGTGAACCGCCGCACAGACTCCGCCTCGTACAGCAGGTCTTCCATCCCGGGGTCGCTCAGGTTGTAGACGACTTGCACCACGTGAACCCGCAGCATCACCGACAGCGGGTAGGGCCTGCGTCCATTGCCGGCCTTGGGATAGTGTGGCTCGATCCGCCGCTCCAGCCGCTCCCAGGGCACAAGCGCCTCAAGCTGCTCCAAAAACTTCTCCCTGCGCGTCTTGTGACGCTTGTGCTCGTAGTCGAGGTCGGCGAACGAGGGCTGGTCGGCCATGGCATCCTCCACTGCATTTGG
The DNA here is from genome assembly GCA_965209165.1 of Dehalococcoidia bacterium. Classification (GTDB taxonomy): domain Bacteria; phylum Chloroflexota; class Dehalococcoidia; order Lucifugimonadales; family CAJWER01. The sequence goes on along the minus strand of CBDBQI010000002.1, from coordinate 211,295 downwards.
ATCGCTCGATTCCCCATTATGCCACCGTCGGCAAGGACTTGTTCAGAGTCGCCCTAAGCGGTCGCCGCCCCCGGCTGTGTCAGCAGTGCGGAGTAGCCCGGGGCGACCACGTGGTCCACGGACACCTTCCCTGCGCCGTCGTACCCGGTGCGGAAGGCGTACTCCACCTCCGCGCCCCAGGGCACGCGCCCACCGACGCGCACCGCTCCGCCCCTGGCCGTACCGTCGCGTCCGCGAGCGCCGTGCACCACCATGCCGCTGCGCTCCCCCTTCTTCCAGCCCAGGACCTTCAACGCCACGGGCATCACCCGCTCATCGGCCTGCGTCCGCCGGAACAGCGCCCCGTGCAGCTTCCTGAGGACCACGGCTGATGGGGTGCTTCTGCCGTTCATGATCTGGGAGAGGTGGCCGGAGCTGATGCCCGCCCGGCGCGCCACCTCGTTCTGGCTCACGTTCAACTCGTCCATCCGCTCCCAGATGAACTGCCGGTCTACGTCGGGGCACTGGGCGGACTCGACCTTCGCACGTCCCTCAAGCACGGCCTCGACCCTGGCCTGGAGCTTCACCCCCATGCTACGGTGCCCTCTGGCCACCTGGCTGAGGTACCCGGCGGACACGCCGACCTTCTGGGCAAGCTCTCTCATGGTCATTCCGAGGGCTCGGGCGGTCTCCCTGATGAAGCTGCTGGCCTCACTCTCGATCACGTCACCCTGGCGGTTGGCGAGCTGGGCTGGGGCGACCCTGGCCGCCACCCCAAGCGCCGACTCGATGCTGGCCTGCACCTTGGGTCCCATGTTCCGGCGGCCTCGTGCCACCTGCGTCAGGTAGCCGTAGCTCACTCCCGACCGGTCGGACAGTTCCAGCATGGTCATTCCCTGGTTGCGTGCGGTCTCGCGGATAAACGTGCTTTCGCTGTTTACCTCACTGGTCTGGCGGTAGACGATGCCCTGGCCGGGGACCTCTCCCAGCACGGCAATCGCCTTCTCCCGCAGGTTGGGGGTCCAGGGCTTCTTGCCCGTGCCGACCTGGGAGAGGTGGCTTGCGCTGACGCCCATCAGAGCCGCCAGCTCCTTCAGGGTGAGACCGCGCTTCCTGGCAACGGCCCTGAGCTCGCTCTCCGGCTTCCCCTTGCGCTCTTCGGTCGCTGCCGCATCCGTCGTTGTCTTCGTGTTCCTGGTCTGGTTGATCGTCGTGGTGGCTGCCGTCGTCATGTCGCTTCTCCTTTAGGAATGAAGAAGCGGGACGGCCTACCACCCCCGTGGGGTGGAGACAGTCCCGCTCGAATTGGTTGTCCCGAATGGCCGGGACTGTCTCCGTGGGTTTTGTGTTGTCGTTGTGGCCGATGGCCGGCTGCGGCGTCCTCCGTGTCGCTGTACTGGGCAGGCTCTACGTGGGGAAGCCGTGTGCGGGCAATGTCAATGCCCGTCGTGAATTGGGCATAGTTCCTCCTGGGTGGGTGAGTGGATGGGTGGTGCGGGACTGGGTCCCGCAAGCAAGGGGGCGGAGCGGTCAGGCTCCGACGTGTGAAACGGCGTGGAGAGCCGGGACGAGGGGAGCGCTAGCTAGCGGCGCACTCGGCCCAAGCAAGCAGGTGTAAGAAGGCAGCGCGTCCTCGCCCGGGTTGCAAGAACAACCGCGCCGCCGATGCGACCGAGGAGGGTGCGGAGAGCCGGGTCAAGGGCAAGCCTTCGCTAGAGCCTGCCTCGTACTCGATACGAGAGGCTGGAGGCCCCGGAGGCTGCGCTCCGAGACCAGCTTGCCGGGCCGCCAGCGCATCCCCAGGACCGCAGCCACCTCCAGCGTCCCGTCGCCGTGGGGAACCAGCGCCGAGGCCCTGCCCGTGCCCTGGCTGTAGAGCACGGCGTTCTGGTCCCCGAACCGCCGCTTCACCAATGCCTTCCACTCGGAGAAGGCCCAGCGAGCCTCCCTCGGCGTGGCCTGCGCCACGTTCGCACTGCCCAGCGCCGCCAGTGCCCCGTCCACGTCCCCCGCCTGCCTGAGCCGTCGGGCCTCGTGGATGGAGCGGGTTGCGCTCCGCTCAACCGGCTGAGTCTCCGTCTCCCCCGTGAATCCCATCGCCGCGAACACCCGGTCCACCAGTTCCTCCAGGCTGCGCCGGGGCCGCATCGTCTCTGTGGTCTCCATCGTCCAAGTGCCTACTGCTGCCGTTGCCGTCGTCATTACGCACCTCCTTGTGCATCTGCTTTGTTGCCGTCGATCCGCGCCCGCTTGCGGGCAAAGAAGAAGGGGCCGACTCCAAACCGGAGCCGACCCCTTGAGTGTTGGTGCGGGTTGTGTGTATTTCGGGACTGTCAGCGGAGGAATCTCCTCGACAGTCGCCGCGCTTGCTGTATCAACGTCAGCAACGCCCCTACGGTGAACGCGAGGACGGCGAGGATCGCCGCTCCGGGCCATGGCCGAGGAGCAGCGGCACGGCGAAAGCCAGCGCCGCAACTGCGTACGATTCGAGCCGCCACCGGGGCCAGTACCTGATCCACCAGAGCCGGTCGATCTTCCCGTCCAGGGGCTCGTAGGCCCACCGGATCGGCCATCCTGCCTGACCACCGAGGGCAGAAGCAGCCACATCCGGAGAACAGTCCCCGGTGTGGCAGCGCGCGTCTATGCCCTCGCCGTCGGGTCTCTGCCGGAAAGCCAGGCCGTCGTCCTGCCGGCTGTGGCACGTCGCCGTCGTCCAGAACCAGCCGTCGTGGAACCTGACCCGATGCGGCAGCTGTTTGGCAACCCACAGCGCGCTCGGCCCCACGTAAATCTCCTTCACGTCCAATCCCGTCGTTTCGTCGATGCCCGTCATTGCCGATTCCATGTGTCCTTCGCCTCCTTGCTCGATTTCGTGTGTCCGCAATGCTTCCATGCCTTCTATGCCTCCTTCGTGTGCTTTGAGCTTCGTATCCGCTAACTTGGTGAATCTTCTGACGCAGGCCCATCCCGCATCCCGGCTGAGCGTGACTCGGCCAGCATGGGGGACGAGGCGACCGGTCGGGGGGCGTAAGGGCTCCGGGACAGCCGCGCATTCGTGAGTGCCTGGCCGACTTGCGACGGGCGCACTCCGGCCTAGGTGTCCGAGGGGCCGAAGCGAAACTCGCCTCTGCCGCTGCGAATGTGTCCCTCCGGGGTTTGCCTTCGGGAGAGCGCAATGCTCAATCCCTCCGGTCTGACCCCCTGGGTGGCTTTCAGAGAGCGCGGTGCTCGATCCTACGCAGCCTGTCCCGGATTCGGGGGACGGAAACCCTCCAGGTTTCTCGGCACGAAACAACTGGAAAAGCCTGAAACTGACTCCATTATTGCCGAACGGTTGAGCGGATGGAAGGGTTTCACGGCGTCCCCGCCCAAAGTGTTCTGTCCAGTTCCACGAAACCCTAAGCGCGCCGCGCCGGCCACCAGCGGCTCCGCCACAGGCCGCACGTGAGCGCCTTCCACAGCAGGTATCTCCACGCCAGCGCCCTGCGGACCTCCCAGAGGGTGTCCCTGCGCCAGGTGAGCTGTGTGCTTCGGTAGAGTCCGTGCAGCGGCTCCGTCTCCGGCGGCAGGGTCATCCCGTACTCTTCGAGCAGGGCAACCTCCAGGCTACGGACCCGTTCCTCGGTCTCCAGCCAGGCCAGGCCCTTGCCTGTGCCCACGTGCCCCGCCTTCCAGATTTCGCGCCACTCCTCGATGAGGGGCCACGCCGCGCCGAAGACCTCCTCGTCGTCGGGCGCGGGCTCCTTCGTCACCAGCTCGGGGTACAGCCGCCTCGGGTACCTGGCCCTCGCCGACGGCTTGTCCGTCGCCGGGGCCTTCTCCGGCGCGTCTCCGGTTGCGTCCTGGGCCTCTGCCGGTTCCGCCGTGGACTCTCTCGTGGTCTCCAGGCGAGTCAGCTCTCCCTCGATCTTGGCCAACGCCCGTCCCTGCTCCTCACCCAGGGTCTTGACCTCGCCCCTGACGACATCCAGACCCTCGTGAAGCTCCTTCGCCAGCTTCTCCACCCGCCGTTCCAGCGCGTCGTGACGCCTCCGATGACGGGCGGCGGACGACCCCACCCCATCCCTGAGACCCCGCTCCAGGGTCTCCCTGAGCCGCCACGTCATACCCCCGCCATCCATGCAGGCCCCCACGGTCCGCCGGTCTATTCCCAGCGCCCGCGCCGCTCCCTTGCGACTCCCTTCTTTTCGCACCACCTCGTGCAGCAGGGCCATGAGGCGATTGACGTGCTCCTCTTCGGCGTCTCTACCTTCAGTCCCGACCACCTCACTCGCTTCCATCAGTCCCTCCTCCGGTACAACATGTACCCGTTTTGTACACGGCTGCCAACTCTCTCAGGGTGTACAACATGTACCGCTTCAGCTACGGGCTATGTACCAGCCCGTCGCAACCGGCCCCTGACAAAAAGTGTTCGCTTTTCACGTCCTGTAGGGGCTGCTTTCCCCCTGTTCCAGCTTTGCAAACCGCCCAGATGTACAACATGTACACGGACGCGTTTCCCTGTACTACCCCATGACATCACGGCGACCCCTTGGCGGGGTATCCCCTGGAAGGGGTTATCACGAATGAAACGGTTGCACGGATGAATACCCCTTCCGAGGGATAACGCTCGTCTTTTCGGCCCTCCACACTCGATGGCAAATCATCGCGATTCCACCCGTGAGGAGGCATCAACTTGGAAGGACACTCGACCATCCGGCGGACCCTTAGAAGAGCCAGGAGGCTGATCCCTCTGGTCGCCGCGCTGGTGTTGGCGGCGCTTGTGTCCATCCCCACCAGCAACCTCGTCCTGGCCCAGTCTCCCCCCGCTAACGAGCTAACCCTGGTCAACGAAGACCGGGAATTCGTGGAGCGCAAGAAGGGCGGCGAGTTCGTCGCAAGACCCATCTTCGACCGCGAGCTTGAGGACCTCTTCTACGCAGTCCGGGACGCCGACACCGGCGACTGGATATCCGCCATGTACCGCGTCCGGGGCGGCGAGAAGAAGAGAAGCGACGGCTGGGAGTACTCCTAGGAGTACCCCAAGCTGGACGAGCAGCCCGACCTCGACCCCGACAGGGCCTACCTGCTGGTCATGCTGGCCCACGCCGAGGACGGCAAGCGTGGAGACTTCTACGCCGTCGTCCCCATCCACGAGCCGGGACGCATCTGGGACAAGATTCTCTCCGCCCTCAACCCCTCCCGCTGGGCGAGGGCCTTCGCAGGCTGGGTGATCGAGGGAGTCCACGGGACGCTGTGCGGGGTGGTGGAGCGGGCCTCGGGCGAGGACGCCGACAACTGCCGGAGGAGTTCCTCTCCATGAGCGACATCCTCACCGGGACTCCCGCCGACCTGACCTACGCCGCTCCACTGGTGCAGCAGGCGTGGATGGTCGTCTGGGCCATAACGTCGGGCGCATTGGTCGTCATCCTGGGCTGGATGGGCCTCTCGCTCATCGTGAGCGAGCACCTGGGCAGGTCCCAGGCCGGATGGCGGGAGATGGTGCCGAGGCTGGTGTTGGGTCTTGTGGCGGCCGCGTCATCGTTGTGGTGGTGAGAACCCCAGACCGCCATGCAACGCACCGTCGTCCTGCTCAAGACGAGAGCCCTCTGGGAGCGGCTGGCAATGCTGGACCGCTCCCAGAACTGGCTGGCCCGCGAGGTGGGCATCAGCCCCGGCTACCTGTCCTACCTGGTCAACACAGGCCGCGCCCCGTCCGGGCGCATCAGACGGCGGATGCGGGCGGTCCTGGGAGTGGAGGATTTCGATGAGTTATTCGAACTGGAGCATCCCAATGACGACAGCGCTTAGCTCTCCCCGCCTGCCAGCGTATCCCGGCGATCCGGTCATCGACGGCAGACTCGCGCCCTTTCTGAGCGGGGACCTGCCCGACGACTTCCCCCAGCGGCTCATCCGCCTCAAGCTGGCCAGCGGTCTCACCTGGGAGGAGTTCGCCGACGTTCTGGGCGTCGAGCTCAAGCAGGTGTTGAGGTGGACACAGGGAACCAAACCATCCGGCGGGGCACACCACTCCCTGGTGGAACTCGCGCCGTGGATACCGGGAGGGCTGGGAATCCTCATGGGAGAGGGTTTCCTGGACCCCCTCAGGAAGGAGTAACGCATGTCTCGCAAGCGAGGAAGACGACAGAAGACGATGCCCGTCCTGACCGGCGACTTCGGCAAGGGCCTTGAGGACTTCAAGGAGGCGTCCGGGCTGCCGTGGGCCGAGATCGCCCGGCTCCTGGGCACCAGCACCCTCAACCTTTGGCGATGGCGCAATCGGGGCGTCCTACCCAACATGCACCACCTGCTGGCCCTCCAAGAACTGGCCGATAGCAGGGGTCTCGGCCACCTGCTCCCGACGGCCAAGCTGCTTCGGCCCTCCCAGCACCCGTAAGGCGCTCCACCCCTGGCATAGGGCCACGCCCCGTCCTCCAAGGCCCTGCGATGCTCCCCGTCGAGTTTCATGCGTGAAAGCCCCTTCCGAGGGATAAAGCTCGTCTTCCCCACCGCCCACACTGACAGGAGCACGCCTGTTCGCTATCTGAAGACGACCTCGCCTTCGGCGTCGAACATGCTGAACACGCCACGAGAAGTTGCGATCTTGAGAGACACCAAGCACAGGACGAAGCGGCGAGACCGCGAGAGCGACGCCCCGGATATGAGGGTTGTCGGGATCGACTTCAACCCCGGTCCCGACGCCGAGGAGCGATTGCGCCGCCTGTTCACCATCCTGGTACGGCTGGCAGACGACGAGTTGCCGTCTCCCAATGCTGACTCGCCAGACCGCAGCGACGCGGCGATGGAATGACCAGTTGCCCGTTGGAGCCTTTACGCCGGCCAATCAGGCGCGGTATCATGAGAACGAAGTTGGCCCGGCGATGCTGCAAACACCCCGGGCCGTGGCCCCACCTGCGGCGGCAGGCAGTGCGTCGGTATTGTACTACCAGCAGACCCGCTCCCGACAGGAGGCGGGTCTCTTTTAGTTTCTGAGAGATTGATGGGAGGCACTCATGGCGAGAAGAAACGATAGAAACGTGCCCAAGAAGCGAGCGGCCATCTATGCCCGCGTCTCCGACAAGAGCCAGGCCGAGGAGGACAAGACATCCATCTCCGAGCAGATGGGCGACATGGAAGCCTACTGCGAGGAGAGGGGCATGGCCGTCGTGGCGCGCTACCAGGAGGTGGGCAGGGGCTGGTCCAAGAAGCGTCCCGAGTTCCAGAGGATGCTCGCCGACGCCAGGATGGGGCGCTTCGACACCATCGTCTGCTGGAAGTCCGACCGGCTCAGCAGGGGCATGTACCCCGCAGCCGCCCTCATGGAGGTCGTCGAGGCGTACCGCATCGGCATCGAGGCCGTCATGGACGCCATCGACATGAAGACCTTCGGACTCATGGCGGCCATCGGCAAGATCGAACTGGACAACTTCAGGGAGCGGGCCTCGATGGGCAAGCGCGGCAAGGCCAAGCAGGGCAGGCTGCCCACCGGGTCGCCGCCCTACGGCTATCGCGTCGACGAGCACGGCAACCCCTACGTCTACGAGCCAGAGGCCAAGTTCGTCCGCCGAATCTTCCGGCAGTACGCCGACGAGGGCATGACCGCTCCCGCCATCGTCCTGGGGTTGGAGCGTGACGGCGCGCCCCTGCCGCCCAGGTGCTCCAAGTGGCGTAAGGAACGAGTCCACGCCATGATGAGCAGCGAGACCTACAGGGGCACCTACTGGTACGGCAAGAGCAGCTGGGTGACCACCGAGGACGGAACGAAGGGAACGAAGAACCCCAAGGACACCTGGATAGGCATCCCGTTCCCGCCTCTCGTGGATGAGAAGACTTGGGAGCGGGTGAAGGCGCGCAAGTTCAAGCGGTTCAGCCACTCCAAGCGCAACACCAAGACCTTCTACCTCCTCCAGCACATGGTCAGGTGCGCCGAGTGCGGGTTGTATCTCCACGGCAGGGCGCAGAGCAAAAAGTCCCAGTACTACAACGGGAAGCGCTACGCCTATACCCTCGACCCTCCCCACCGCTACTACCGCTGCGGCGGGATGACATCCCACAAGCTGGAGTGCCGAAGGCCGGGTTTCATCAAGGCCGAACGGCTGGAGGAGTTCGTCTGGAGCGAGGTCAAGAGAATGTTGCAGAACCCCGGCCTCATCGTCGCCGGCATCGAGTCGCTGGGCTCTCAGGAGGACGACGGCTGGGAGAAGGAGATTGACAGGGCCGAGCGCGAGCTCAACAGGGTCCAGTCCGAGGAGGACAGGGCCATCAGGCTATACGTCTCGGCCAAGATCACCGAGGCCCAACTCGACCACCAGCGCAAATTCATCACCGAACGGCTGGAGACGCTCCGCAGGGAGCTGGATGACTACCGGGCGCAGCAGGCGGCGCTGGCCGAGAAGCGCATCCTCATGGAGAATATCCTGGCCTGGGCCAGCAAGGTCGGAGACCGTCTCGACGAAGTGCCCGACGAGCAGCGCAAGGACATCCTGAAACTGCTGCTGGACCAGGTGGTGATCGACGGCGGCAACAACGTCCGGTTCACCCTCGGCATCCCCGCCGAGGATTTGGTGTCAGTTAAGTACCCTGAATCAAAGTTCGCAGTACAGTCCCCTCTAGCCCACCAACCGGCTGTGGCGGAGCCGCAGAAGTTAGAGGCCGACTTCGGGCGGTGGCTGATAGGCGCCGGCGACCCAAGCGCCGCCGGCGGGGTCCTGTCGAACGTATAGGTCCACTTAACTGGCTACTCTTGAGCGAACTTCGCTGGCACAGGTCTGCCAGACAGCGGAGAGACGTAACAACCATGGTCACGCCGATTTCGGCTCGGCCCCTTTCGGCATCCGGTAGCCGACGCGAGGCTCGGCAAAGACGTAGGTAGGGTTCTCCGCATCGTCTCCCAGCTTGCGTCGGAGTCTCGCTAAGTGCGTGCGCAAGGTCCGCAGGCCGCCGGACCTTTGAGGCCCCCATACCCGTTGCAACAGATGGTCGTGAGGCACCACCCGACCGCCGCTGCTCGAGAGCTCGACAAGCAGGTCGTACTCCGTTGGGGTCAGCTTCACGGGGCAACCGGCCACTGTCACGCGGCGCTCGCCGTAGACTATGGTCAAGTCGCCCAGGACGTAGGGTCTGGTAGGTTCGGTCCGGTACGGCAGCGCCAGCCGGCGCATTGCTGCCATGACCCTCGCTACCAGTTCCGTTGGCGAGAAGGGCTTGACGATGTAATCGGAGGCCCCCTGCTCGAAGGCCCTGGCCAGAACTTGGTCCTGGTCGTAGACGGACAGGAAGATCACGGGCACATCTGCAACCCCCAGGATGTCCCTCATCAGCTCGATCCCGTCGGCGCCCGGCAGCATCATGTCCAGCAGGACCAGACTTGGCCGGTTCTCTTCCATCAGGACCAAGGCCTCTTCCGGGTCCGCAGTCACTATCGGGTCGTAGCCCGCTCCGGTGAGCGTGTCCCGGACGTACCGTAGGGTCTGGGGATCGTCGTCCACCACCAGAACGCTGCCCAACTCCCTCTCTCTCCTGCGAGAGCAGGGCGATGAACGGGAGAGTTCTGCCTCGGCCTCTTCGGCCACCGGTATGGTGAAGGTGAACTTCGTCCCGCGGCCTGGCCCGCCGCTCTCGGCCCTGATGCGCCCCCCGTGGGCCTCCACTATCCCCCTGCATTTGCGCTATACGACGCCACTCCAGAGTGGTGCCAGATGAGTGAACCCATGGATTTCTGTGCCGTTGGCCACGCATGGAACAAGGTGTTGGCTGCCGTGCAGCACTGCGCTCCCGTCAGACAAGGAGACCCGGACTTCATATGGCTGATATACCCAGATGTGGATGAAGATTGCGATGAATACCATAGGCTGGGGGAAGGTGGACATGAGCTGGGAGAGGAGGCGCGGGGCTCGTGTTGTTCGGAGGAGCGGATCTGGAGGGCCTCGTTGCCTGCGAGGCGCCACTGGACGAGCGAGTGGCCACCCAACTCGCCGAGCTCAGCCGGTATCTCGCCCGACAGCATGCTGTCGTTCAGCCAAAGACGCTGAAGCTTGGACGCGCGGATTGGCCTCAACGGGGAGCAACTGTGCCGTACCTTGCGAATCGTTACAAATGGTCATAGGGAATCAGGCCAATCGTCACATCCAGGTTACACATATTGTGGTAGAGTCACGAGGGTGCCTTCGCAAGCAAAGTGGAGGTTGAAGCTATGGCGTCCTCGTATTCGGGTGAAATAGAAGCTCGCATCCTGGCGACAGCCGCGGAGGACGAGGGCTTTCGGGCCCGGCTTATCGATGACCCCAAGGCCGCGATTTCGGAGGTGTTTGGCATTGACCTCCCCGAGTGGCTTGACATCCAGGTGCACCACAACACCGTCACCACCAGGCATTTGATCCTGCCGCCATCCGATCTTCTCGCCGAGTCGGAGCTGGAGATGGTTGCCGGTGGTGAAGGTATGCATTCCGGACCGCCGCCCAGGTCGCCGGAGCAGGACTTCCCAGGTTGAATTAGCCGGCGCGGTTGGTGGACGAGCTGCCTGCGACGTCCCGTGCGCGATCATTTGGAGCTCCAAGGGGTGTGACAGGCGGCAAAGCGAACGAAGGGGTGAAACCATGGCAACTCGAACGATCAGCGAAATGAAGGCACAGCTCGTGGCCAGGGCGGATGAGAGCGAGGACTTTCGGAGACGCCTGGTCGCCGACCCCAAGTCCGTGATATCCGCGGAGTTTGGGGTTTCCATCCCTGAAGGGTTCAACGTACAGGTGCATGAGGACAGCGCCACCACGGCCCACATGGTGCTGCCCATGACCGATCGCCTTTCTGAAGAGGATCTGGCCGAGATCGCCGCGGGCGTCGACGTCTATAGAGTCTAGGGCAACCTGTGAGGCAGTTAAGAAGGGGGTGAAACCATGGCAACCACCATGACTATGCGCGAAATGAAGGCGAACCTCGTGGCCAAGGCGGATGAGAGCGAGGACTTCCGGACCCGCCTGGTCGCGGACCCCAAGTCCGTGATATCTGCGGAGTTTGGGGTATCCATACCTGAAGGGTTCGATGTGCAGGTGCATGAGGACAGCGCCAATACGGCCCACATGGTGCTGCCCATGACCGACCGGCTCACTGAAGAGGAACTGGCCGAGGTCGCCGCCGGTGTCGACGTCAATTGGGACACCGTCAACATATCGTGACCACCGCCCTATGGCACGACCGGTCCCCAGCTCCACCCACCTGTCGGGACTCGCCGGAGACTTGAACGAGAGCGCTTCTCGTAAACGCTCCGCTCGTGAGAGCGCGCCCAGGAAGAGTCTTAAGGGAAATCGTGAACGCTGAGTACAGCTCGTTCGGCAGCCTGCTGGAGGACCTGCGGAGCCTCTTCCCCGCCGCGCTGCTCGGCGGCTCCGGGTGGGAGAGACTCCAACCGCTGACGAACCGCCTGCCTGTCTGTGCAGCAGACTCGCGCTTCGGGTTCGAGTTTCACCTATCCGACCCCGCTCCCACCGCGGACTTCTTCGTGATCTCCGCGCCCCACACCCCCCTCGCCGAGTTCTACCGTCGTCTGACGGAAGAAGCGGCTGTGGGGCTGGCAGGGACCGACTTCACAGCCTTTCTCGACGAGCAGGCTCGCCACCCCGACTCATTCCTCACTCGCACTGGGAAAGGGATAATCCTGGAGTACGACCTCTCCAGATCGCCCCCGGGGCAGTACGGCGTTCCGGGCATCTTCCTCGTATCTGGCGGCAACGCGGAGCCCGACCCGGTGGAGCTGTACGAGGACCCTGCCGCACTGGTTGCCGCTTTGCGGTCAGTATCCGGCTGGGCCCCGGACATCGCCGAGTCCCGCCACGTAGAGCAGGCGTGCTCCGCCCTGGCAGACTGCGGCGTGTACGTGTCTCACGCCGGCGTAATGCCGGGCCGGGCCGAGCGGGCCATCCGGTTGGTGGCCCTGGGCGTGGACGGCGCCAAACTCGCTGAAGGACTAAGGCGGGTTCGATGGCCCGGCGATCCGTCGCAGGTCATGGCCATACTCTCCGAGTTTGCCGGGCTGGTTTCGCCGAGCTGCGGACTTGGCATCACTATAACCCGGGAGGGCGTGCTCCCGCGCTTCGATCTCGAACTCACCCGGAAGAGAACGCAGGGTTCTCACAGGCGCGAGTCTTTCCGGCTGGACCGCCCGGGATGGAAGTTGCCGATCGACCGATTGGAGGAGAGAGGTTGGTGCCTGCCGGCCAAGGCCGATGGGCTGCGGGAATGGCCACGCCTGGACATGTTCCTCGGCCGCGACGGCATGTACCAGGTCCGCCAGATCACCAACCATTTCAAGGTCGTGATAGACCGGGGCGCCGTCTATTCAAAGGCCTACGTTGGCATGGACGTGCGGCGGACAAGCCAGTGACGCCGTCTCCGTTGTTCCCCGCCCAATGATCGACGATGCGTGCATCCAGTCTGCGCGGCGCGGATATGAGTGTGATGGACCTTTCCAAGCTCGATAGACATGAGGAGACGCTGGAGGCTGCCAGCCGCGATTTTGGCCGCACTGTCCGAAAACAGCCCCTGGCCGTGGCTCGCCCAAACTCGGTGAGTGAAGTGGCGGAGATCATCCGTCAGGCAAATCGGGAACGGATTCCGCTGACGGTTCAAGGCGCGGGTCATTCGCAAAGCGGTCAATCCCTGAGTGAAGGCGGCATTCTTCTCAGCACAAAGGGACTCAACAGGATCGGCGATATTGAAGGCGGCGAGATACGAGTGCAAAGCGGCGTCACCTGGCGTGACCTGGTCCACGCGGTTTACGCGCAAGGATACCTGCCGCCCGCTCTCACCACCCATCTGAGCGTGACGGTGGGCGGTACACTCTCGGTGGCCGGCCTCAGCACAACCTCCCACACCTACGGCTCCCAGGCAGACAATGTAACCGAGTTGGAAGTTGTAACCGGCGACGCCCGGCGTCTGCGCTGTTCCGCCGACAGCAACTCCGCTCTGTTCGACTGCGCCCGCTGTGGACTCGGACAGTTCGGCGCGATTACCGAAGCGCGCCTCCGGCTGCGCAAAGCGCTGCCCAACGTGCGATCGTATGGACTCCTATACGAGGACATCCCCGTCCTGATGCAGGACCTCGAGGTGCTTGCTCGGGACGAGCGCTTCCAGTACATCGACGGATGGTGCACGCCGGTCGCCCGAGACCTGTGGCAGGTCTTGTCCGGCGAGCTGTTTGCCCACCATGTCTTCGTCGTCTATCTGAGCGTGGAGTGGGACGAGACGCCCCCACTCGAGGAGGAGATTCTGAGCGGTCTCCAGCATACTCTCCTTGCCAGCCGCTCCGACTATCCCACCCTGGAGTTCGTCACCCACAAGGAGACGAGGTCCCTGCGGAGCGAGGCAGGCCTCGATTGGACCAGGCCGAGAGCCAATGGCGGGGCGGGTTCACGCCTCGTCAAGTGGTTCGACGACTGGAGCCAGGCTCATCCATGTACCGAGGGGGTGTTGCCCTGGGATGCTTTCCCGCAATTCATGACGGACGTGGCCTCCGAGCTTCCCGGCCCCGTGGCGCGCGAGGCGCGAATAATGCTCGGACCCTTCAGAGGAGAGCGGTTCAGGGCGCCCCTGTTCATGCGCCCGGAAGGAGAGATGCTGATGGGGTACGGCATCCTCATAGAAGCGCCGCCGTCGGAAATGGAAGAGGTGCTGCCGATTCTGGCGAGGGAAAGCCGGCGCATCATCGAAGCGGGCGGCAAGCGCTACCTCTCGGGCTGGCTGGACTTCGACCGCCAGGAGTGGCAGAAGCACTATGGAGACCTGTGGGCGCGGATGCTGGAGTGGAAGCGGGAATTCGACCCGCGGCACATCCTGAACCCCGGCGGGATTCCCCTGTCGTCGTAACCGCGATCCCACTCTCAGGGGACGCAGGGATTGGCGCCAACAGGGTGAATTATGCCGAAGTCGGCCAATGTTTATAAAAAGTTACCTAATAGCAACTAATAGTCATATATACGTTACATCTATTATGGTAGATTAGTTGGAGGGCATATCCGCAAGATATGACGCCCTCGTGCACCCCGCACAATCCAGGTCATCATAGGAGGACTAAGGTAATGGCAACGAATAGTTTGGATGGGCTACAGGCCCAAATCATCGCCAGGGCCGAGGAGGACGAGGGCTTCCGGACCAGGCTGCTCGCGGATCCCAAGGCCGCAATCCTGGGGGAGTTCGGATTTTCCATGCCGGAGAGCGTAAACGTGGAAGTGCACGAGGACGGCAGCAATATCGCCCACCTGGTCCTGCCGGCCGTTCACCTCACCGAGGATGAATTGGCGTTGATCGCCGCCGGCCAGGGTGACGAATACGAAGAAGACCCATTTGCGAATTACCCGCCGAGATAGGTGAAGCTCCTTCTTCCCAGAAAAGGGTGCACCAAGGGTAGTCCCCGGTAGAGCCTCGATAGTCAAGTGCGGTCCGCCCGCCAACCCCTTCGGACCCCGAACTGATCTCAGCCACCCCGCCCACGGATAACAAGGGAAGGCTACAGGTTGCTAATCAACCGCATGTTTCGCGAGCGGGCGTTACGGCGGCGTGGTCGGCAGGAACCGCTGGACGACCGGCTGCAGATCACCGCGCCCCACGAGTGGGTGATGGTGGCCGGGCTGTGCGTGATGGTCTTGGCGCTGATGGCTTTCTCTGTGTTCGGGCGCGTGGAACGCACTATGTCCCTGGAGGCGGCACTGGTGCTTCCGGGTGAGCGCCATTACCTGGTTGCCCCGGCGTCGGGCACCGTTGAGGCCGTCTTCGTGGAGGCGACGGACACCGTAGCGCCAGGGCAACCCATCGCGCATATTCGGCCTTCTGACGCGCAGCATTTGGAGTCGGTGATTGTCGGAATCTTGAGTGGCCTGGAGAAGGGCGGTCGGCTGGAAGAAGAGACCCGGATCGAGCTGCTGCAAGCCCTGATCGTCGGCGGACCGGCCGCGTCATCCACAGCTCAGATTGAGGTCGCCAGCCAATACGGAGGCGAGGTGGTCGCGCTGGACCTGGCGCCCGGGCAGGCGGTGAATGTAGGCGCCTCTGTGGGCCTGGTACGTGCAGCGTCCACAAGCCGGCCGGAGGTGGTGGCTTTCATTTCACCAGGTGACGCCGCAAAGTTCAGCGCCGGTATGGAGGCTCGCGTCACTCTTGGCGGTCCCGGCGATGGCGGCAGGCATGTCTTGCAGGGACAGGTTGCAGAGGTCTCTGCGCGACCGCGTACGCCTCCCATGTGGCTCGCGGACCAGGGTCTTGCCATACCTGAACAAGCGCATCTGCTGCGAGTGGTCCTCGCCGGCAATGAGCCTGACGTTCTCCCTGCTGACGGCGCGGCAGCGTCATTGCGCATTGTGCTGGGGCGTGAGTCTCTGGTGTCCCTCTTAGCGTCCGGGAGCGGCGGATGATACGGGTACCGTCCCTGACCAGGCGGCGGCGCGTGCATACGCCTCTGATGCTCCAGCAGGAGGAGACCGAGTGCGGCGCCGTTTCCCTCGGCATTGTGCTCGCGTACTTTGGGCGCTGGGTCTCCATGGAGGAGCTCCGAGAGGCGTGCGCTGTCAACCGGGACGGTTGCGACGCCGCCGACATCACTCGCGCGGCCCGGCAGTATGGCCTGGAGACGCAAGGGTGGCGAAGAGAGCCGGAGCAGCTCCGAGACATGGACCTGCCGCTGATCATATTCTGGGAGTTCAACCACTTCCTGGTACTAGAGGGGTTCCGAGGCCCAGATTACCTGGTAAACGATCCTGCCAACGGCCACCGCGTGATTGACGACGAGGAGTTCGACGAGGGCTTTACCGGCGTTGCACTCAGTTTCCGTCGGGGGCTGGATTTCCAGACCGGCGGCGCCCATCCGGGCATCCTGCCCCGCCTGTGGCCCTGGCTCAGGGAAGTCACCGGGCCCCTGGCCTTCGCCCTGTTGTGCGGACTGCTTCTTGCGATTCCCGCTTTGACCCTACCCCTGCTTCTGAGCGTCTTCGTTGACGACGTGCTGAGTGGAGAGGAGCCTCCCTACTGGGGCACGGCTATCATCGCCGGCCTTGCAGTGTCCGGCGTGCTGGTCTATCTACTCACCTGGCTGCGGCAGCGTTGTCTCAGACTTCTTGCGGTGCG
This sequence comes from Dehalococcoidia bacterium, assembly GCA_965209165.1. GTDB lineage: Bacteria > Chloroflexota > Dehalococcoidia > Lucifugimonadales > CAJWER01. Next base: position 195,230 of record CBDBQI010000002.1, on the reverse strand, counting down.
GCTGTCGGTGGACCATGCGGACCGGTTCATCAGGCGGCTGTTCCGGCTGCAGATGGGCTTTTTCACCCAGCGGTTCTCCGGCGACCTGGCCTCGCGCGTGCAGTTGATAGACGAGATTGCCGTGGTGGCGACGACGCAGTTCGTCGGAGTCCTGATCGAGCTAACCGCCAGTGCCGTGTTCCTGGTGGTCATGTTCATCTACGATCCCGTGCTGGCGGGCGTGGTCGCCGCCATAGGCGCGGCAGATGTGGTCATCATACGCCTGATAACCCGGTCTCGCGTGGGTGAGAACCGCCGCCTTCAACGCGAGCAGGGCAAGCTGCAGGGCATCAGCATGTACGGACTGAGGGGCATAGACTCCATACAGGCGGTATCCGCCGAGAACGATTTTTTTGCCCACTGGTCCGGCTACCAGGCCCGTGAGCTAAGGGCGCGGCAACGCTTTGCCGAGCTTGGACACGTGATCTCCTCGTTGCCAGGACTGTTCCTGATCGCCAGCAACGCCGCAGTTCTGGGCATCGGAGGCTGGCGGGTGATGGAAGGAGAGATGACCCTGGGCGTGATGATGGGCCTCTACGTTCTTGCCGCCAACTTCCTTTTGCCCATTGGCCGCCTCGTCCAATTCTCAGACCTGTTCCAGATATTGGAAGCCAACCTTCAACGGCTTGAGGATGTTCTGGACGCCCCCGAAGACCGATTTTTCCAGAGACGCAACGGCAAGCCCAGCGAAGGGAATGGAGCGTTCGCCAAGCAGCTGCGGCTCAGCGGCCAGCTTGAACTGCGCAACGTGCGTTTCGGCTACAAGGCAGGGCGCGAGCCGCTGCTCGATGATTTTTGTCTTACTGTCGAACCCGGCCAGCGCGTTGCCGTCGTCGGCCCTACGGGATCGGGGAAATCAACGCTGGCCCTGCTGGTAGCGGGCGTCCATCAACCCTGGGGCGGAGAAATCCTGCTGGACGGCCAGCCCCGCACGGACATTCCCCGTGAGCTCATGACCAACTCCGTGGCCATGGTTGACCAGCGCATCTTCCTGTTCGCCGCGAGCGTCCGCGAGAACATCACCATGTGGAACCCGGAGATTCCGGACCAGTATGTGATTGCAGCGGCGAAGGATGCTGACATCCATGAGGAGATCCTGGCCAGAGCCTACGGCTACGATTCCGCCGTTGAGGAGGGTGGGCGCAATTTTAGTGGAGGTCAAAGGCAGCGGCTCGAGATTGCCCGCGCTCTCGTGGGGAATCCGTCGCTGCTGATTCTCGACGAGGCTACCAGCGCGCTGGACCCGGTTACGGAGATGCGCATCGACGAAGCCCTCCGACGGCGTGGCTGCAGCTGTCTCATCGTGGCCCACCGGCTGAGCACCATACGCGATTGCGACCTGATTGTAGTGCTGGAGAGGGGAAGGGAAGTGCAGCGCGGGACCCATCAGGAACTTATGGACGACGACAAGGGACTCTACTACCGGCTTATGGAAGCGGAGTAGGCGCATTGGATAGCGTGACGCCGGAGAGACGCCAGGCGGACCAGCTTCTGGAACTTGCGCTTGCTCAAGGAGAACGACTTATCGGCGGCGGCAATCGCCCCATCCGCCTCTCGGACCCGGGCACCCTCTGGTTCGTTGTCCAAGGCTCAGTGGACGTATTCGCAACAAGGCTCAGGGAGGATGGCGTTCCAACCGACTTCAAACACCTGCTGCGGGCCGGGTCGGGACGCTTGCTCTTCAACGCAGCCGAAGAGGCGGGTCCGAGTGTACTGGTTGCTAAGGGATTGCCGGATTCAGAGCTGCGGCGGATTCCCCTCGACGCCCTAGCCACGGCCGATCTTCAGGCCGAGATGGTCGAGCAGGCGAACACATGGGTCAGTGACCTCTCTGAGTCCATTGCAGGCGACGTTACGTTCCGACCGCAAATTGACCTGGAGCTAGCACTGGACGGCGCTGACGAAGTGTCCGGCGGCACGACCATCGCTGTCCAGCACGGCGTGACATGGGCATTCAGCGAAAGCGGGGACATGCAATACCTGGGCACTGAGGAACTGGACCAGTCCAAGTCCCTCCCGGTTCCCATCACCGCCTTTAGCTGGGTCGTGCAGGGACGAACGGCCCGGGTAAAGGCGATCAGCACATCGGAGCTGCATGGGGAAGGGCGGCTGCTTGCGGCCCTGGCCGAGTTCAACTGCCTGGCCATGAGGGCCGACCGGACGAACCGAGCGCTGCTTCTGGCCGACGTGTCCAACCTGCAGACCGCCAGCGCCCGGTATCGCCGGAGAAGCGCTGAACGGGCGCGACGGAACCTGTTCAGCGTCCTGAGCAGTGAGCTTCCGACCGAGGATGATTCAGGCCTTCTGCGCGTGCTGGGGCGCATTGGCCGACATGAAGGGATCTCTTTTCGGGCTTCGACGCAGGCGCAACGCCGGGCCTCTTCCAGCGAAGACACGACGCTGGAAGATATCCTCAACGTATCGGGGGTCCGTTTCCGTCGCGTTGCCTTCAAGAATAACCAGCGTTGGTGGCTGAGCGATAGCGGGGCCATGCTTGCCTCGTACAAGCAAGACGGCGCTCCTGTGGCGTTGATTCCGGGCGCTTCCGGGCGATACCTGATGGTCGATCCCCACACCTCGCGGTCCGTGCGGGTAAACGCCCAGCGCGCCGCGTTGCTGGACGGAACCGCCTATTTCTTCTACTGCCCCCTGCCGGACGAACAGACCAGCAACGCCGCCTCGCTGTTGGGGATGGTCTTCCACAGGGTGCGGAGTGATTTGGCGCGCTTGGTGGGAGCGGGAATTCTGTCGGGACTGGCTATGCTGGCGCCGGCGGCATTTCTGGGAGCTATTGCGAGTCAGGTGCTGCCGTCCGGCGATCTGAGCGCTCTGGTGATGTTAACGGCGGCAATGGTGATGGGAGGGCTGGTTCTTACGTTAGCGCAGATGGTGAAAGGGACCGCCTTGATGCGGTTGGAGGGCCGAGCCGTCGCGCGCATCAGCGCAGCCCTGTGGGACCGGATGCTGCTCCTCCCTTCATCGTTCTTCCGGCGCTTCACCGTTGGCGACCTGGGAAGCCGGGCCCTGGGGTTTCAGCATCTGCGGGATAGGGTGGCAGGCGTAGTTGCCGGATCGATGCTCACGCTCATCTTCCTCCTCCCCGCCTCTGTCCTGATGCTCGTCTACGATTCAGCGCTGGGCGGGCTTGGCCTGGGCGTAGGTGTAGCATCTCTCGCCGTCACGCTGTACATAGGTGTGCGGCAGCTGCCGCACCACCGCCGGCTACTCGCCGCCTCGCGCCGGTTGACAGGCGTGCTGCTTCAGCTCATCAGCGGTGTGGCCAAGCTGAGGGTCGCCGGGGCGGAAGAGTCGGGGTTTGCCATGTGGGCGGCACACTACCGGGAGCAGAAGCAGGCCGAGATGCAGTTGGGTAGTCTCAACGAGCATCTGATAGCGTTCGTCTCCGCCGCGCCGTACCTGGCCGTAGCAGGACTGTTCGCGGTGGCCCTGGAGCGCAGCGAGCATGGGCTTCCCATCGGCAGCTTTCTGGCGATGTATGCCGCGTTCATGATCTTCTACGGCGCGGTAGTCCAGTTCGGTCTGTCCTTCTCCGCCATTGCAGCCATCCTGCCTACCGTCGAACAGACCGCGCCCATTCTCGCAGAGCGCCCCAAGAGGTCAATTGCCGACGCCCCGGTGCTGGAGCTGCAGGGCGAACTGCGTATTGACCACGTGACCTTCCGATACACCGAGGATGGCCCCCTCGTCCTCCAGGACGTATCACTGTATGCCCGCCCCGGCGAGTTCATTGCGCTTGTGGGTGAGTCCGGCTCGGGGAAGAGCACCATGCTCCGCCTGGCACTGGGGCTGGAAAGCCCCCTGTCCGGTGCGGTGTACTACGACGGGCATGACCTGGAGCGGCTAAACCGGCATGCGCTGCGCAATGGCGTCGGCACGGTGGTGCAGGATGCCTCACTGCGACCCCAGACGGTGCTGGACAACATCATCGGAACAGGCAACGACTTGACCGTGGAGGATGCATGGCGCGCTGCTCGTCTGGCCTCAGTGGACCAGGATCTCGAGGCAATGCCAATGGGCATGTATACCGTCACATCGGAGGGTTCCACCGCATTCTCCGGCGGTCAGGCGCAGCGGATCATGTTGGCCGGCGCCTTAGTGCGAAACCCGAGAGTGATTCTCTTGGACGAGGCCACAAACTGGCTGGACAACGAGACTCAATCCAGCGTGATGGAGCAAATCGAAAAACTGTCCGTGACCCGGATAGCGAGTGCACATCGCCTCTCCACCATTCGCCGGGCAGACCGAATCTACGTCTTGAAGAATGGCCAGGTGGTCCAACAAGGCTCCTTCGACGAGCTGATGGCGGAGGAAGGCACGTTCAGAGACATGGCTCTCCGTCAGATGGCCTAATAACGCCGATCGACCGTCCCGAAGAGCGCGGCGGCTAGTGTACGCGCATGTCTAGCTATTCGCCGAAGGCCTCGTCGAAAACACGGTCGGACGGCGGGAACTGCCGGGACTTGACGAACCTGCATCCCTCCGCCGCCCCGAACTCCCGGTCCATGGCCGCGTCCTCCCACTCGACCGACAGAGGCCCCTCGTACCCGATTGCGTTCAGCGTTCGGATGATGTCCTCGAAGTCGATCTGGCCGCGCCCGGGCGTGCGGAAGTCCCATCCGCGCCCCGGCTCGCCGAAGTTGAGGTGGGACGAGAGTATCCCCGACTCGCCGTCCAGCGTGATGGCGGCGTCCTTCATGTGGGTGTGGTAGATGCGGTCAGGGAAGGTGCGCAGGAACTTGGTCGGGCTCACCATCTGCCAGTGCAGGTGGCTGGGGTCGAAGTTGAACCCGAAGGCGTCCCTGTGGCCGACGGCTTCGAGGGCGCGATGGGACGTCACGATGTCGAAGGCGATCTCGGTCGGGTGCACCTCGAGCCCGAACCTGACGCCGCACTTGTCGAACTCGTCCAGGATAGGGTCCCACATCTCAGCGAAGTAGGCGAACCCCTCGTCGATCGTCGCGGCGCTGACCGGTGGGAAGCTGTAGATCATGTGCCAGATGGACGAGCCGGTGAAGCCGTTGACCACGTCGAGCCCCATGTTCCGGGCCGCCCTGGCGGAGTTCACCATCGCCTCGACGGCCCACGAGCGCTTGGCCTCAGCGTCGCCGTGATAGCGCTCAGGCGCGAAGGTGTCGGAGCGGGCGTCATCGTTGGGATCGCACACGAGCTGTCCGGCCAGGTGGTTGCTGATGGCGTAGACCTTCAGCCCGTGCTCGGCCAGGAGCTCGAGCCTGCCCTGGGCGTAGCCGCTGTCCGCGGCGGCGCGGTCGACGTCCAGGTGGTCTCCCCAGCACGCCAGCTCGAGGCCGTCGTAGCCCCAACTGGCTGCCTTCGGGGCCAGCTCCGCCAGGGGTATGTCCGCGAACTGCCCTGTGAATAGTGTGACTGGTCTGGTCATCTCATCCTCCTCTCGGGCCCGTTAGGCGGGCACCTGGACCCACTTCCGGTCGCTGCCGCTGCTGCGTACCACTGCCTCCAGGAACGCCATGCCCCTGACGCCGTCGCTCACGTTCGGGTAGTCGACGGCCGTCTCGTCCACGTGGCCGCCTGAAACGACCTCCGAGAGGGCGTCGGCGAAGCTATTGTAGATATTGGCGAACCCTTCGATGTAGCCCTCAGGATGCCCAGCCGGTAGCCTGACGTTGGCCCCGGCTGCCGCGCCCACAAAGCTCGTCCCCGTCCTCCGGGTCTCAGTGGGCCTGTCCATGTGTCGGACGATCAGCGTGTTAGGCTCAAGCTGCTGCCACTCCAGGCCTCCCTTCTCACCGTAGACGCGGATCCGCAGGCCGTTCTCCTCGCCCGCCGCAACCTGGCTAGACCACAGCACGCCCCGCGCGCCGCCCTCGAACCTCAGTAGGACGCTTCCGTCGTCGTCGAGGCCGCGCCCGCCGACGAAGGTGGTCAGGTCGGCGCACATCTCCGCGATGCGCAGGTCTGTGATGTACTCGGCCAGGTTCGCGCAGTGCGTACCGATATCGCCCATGCACGAGGAGGCCCCGGCCAAGGCGGGGTCGGTGCGCCACACGGCCTGCTTCATGCCTTCGGCCTCCAGCCGGGTGGCCAGCCAGCCCTGCGGATACTCGACGACGACGCGCCTGACCGCTCCCAACTCGCCAGCCGACACCAGCTCCCTCGCCTCCTTGACCATCGGGTAGCCGGTGTAGTTGTGGGTGAGGCAGAAGAGCTTGCCGGTCTCGGCCACCTTCCGCTCCAGCTCCCTGGCCTGCGCCAGGTCCATCGTCATCGGCTTGTCGCAGACGACGTGAAATCCAGCGTCCAGTGCGGCGGCGGCCACGGGGAAGTGTGTGCTGTTGGGCGTGACGATGGCTACGAAGTCCATCCTGGCGTATGCAGGCAGCGCGGCCTCCGTCTCGATCATTTCCTCGTAAGTGCCGTAGACACGGTCCGGGTGCAGCAGGAGGTCCTGTCCGCTGAGCATGGACTTCTCCGGCGTGCTGCTGAAGGCCCCGCAGACCAGCTCGATCTTGTTGTCCATCTGAGCAGCTATTCGGTGGATGGGGCCTATGAAGGCGTCCCTGCCGCCGCCCACCATGCCCATCCTGAGTTTTCTGTCCAGGGTGTTCATGTCTGTCTCTCCTTCCGGGCCACCGTCGCCCCAGGGCGACCAGGGGACCGGCGTCAGCTAAGGTCTTCCAGTGGCTCAGGCCGGTTGATGCCCTTGATGGTGGTCCGGTCAGGCCTGTCATCCACTCCGCTGTCGGGCGCAGCCCACACAGCAGCGTTGGCGATGACGCGCAGCACCTCTTCCTGGTGGTAGATGGGGTACGCCTGGTCGCCGGGGCGGAAGTAGAAGATCTTGCCGCGGCCGCGCTTGTAGCAGCACCCGCTCCGGAACACCTCGCCGCCCGCGAACCAGCTGATGAACACCAGGGAGTCCGGCTCGGGTATGTCGAAGGGCTCGCCGTATGACTCCGCGCGAGGTATCTCGAAGTACTCGCCCAGCCCCTCGGCGATGGGATGCCCGGGACTCACCACCCACAGTCGCTCCTTCTCCCCGATGCTGCGCCAGTACAGGCCGCAGCTCGTGCCCATCAGCTTCTTGAATATCTTGGAGAAGTGTGCGGAGTGAAGGGGGATGAGCCCCATGCCGTCCAGCACCCGCTGGTAGACGCGGTCGACCACTGCGTCGTCGACCTCCCGGTGGGACTTGTGGCCCCACCAGGTCAGCACGTCGGTCTCGGCCAGTACCTCGTCGGTCAGGCCGTGCTCAGGCTCGTCCATGGTGGCCACGCGAACAGGGAAACCCCTGGCGGACAGGTAGTCGACAATGGGCGCGTGCATGCCCTGCGGGTAGATGGCCGCAATCTCCTCCTCCTCCCTCTCGTGGCGGTACTCGTTCCAGACCGTTACTCGCGGCAGCTCAGACATTTCGGTCCCTCCTGGATCGCGGACTACTGCTTCGCTTTCAGCCGGACCGGCTCACCATCCCGTGCCGCCGACTCCCGGATGGCATCCCACAGGTGGGCCATTCGCAGCCCCAACTCCGCGGGGGAGGGGTTGACGATGCGCCCCTCGCGGGCGGAGAGGAACTCCTCCCACACCCCGCGGGACTCCCGCACCGGGACGACCTCCCAGCCCTGGTCGCGGCTGATGCCCGTCTCCTGCCAGTTTGGCGGCTGGGCATAGAGTATCTCTAGCGACTCTCCCCAGGCGCCGGTGCGCAGCGCCGCCCTGGTGCAGAACACCCTGATGTCCGACGCGCACGAAGGGGCCGTCTGTCCGGAGGCGTGGATCGTCACCAGGATGCCGGACTCCAGGCGACCCATGATCGCGGCGTTGATGTCCACCGGGGCTCCGTCGTTCTCGAAGAGCGCCCAGACGTCGGTAAAGTCCTCGCCCGCTAGGTCGGATACGGTGTTCAGCATGTGGGCGCCGCTGTCGAACATGAAGCCTCCGCCGGAAACCCTGGGGTCCCACCGCCACCCATCTCGGAAGTCGCCGCCCCAGTTCTGCCAGATGACGCCCGAGATGGTCTGCACGGGGCCCAGGTCCCCCGAGCGGAGCATCTTCACGGCCTTGCGGATGTGGGGAGAGAGACTGCCCTGGAAGGAGACGACCAGTGTTCGCCCGGTGCGGTCCCGGGTCTCGATCAGCCCCCGGGCCTCCTGGACGTTCATCACCATCGGCTTCTCGAGCAGCACGTCGAGGCCGGCCTCCAGGCAGGCCTTGGCCTGGATGAAGTGCAGCACGTGGGGCGTGACGATGAACGCGGCGTCGAGGCGGCGAGCATGCTCGCCCAGCAGGCGGTCGAGGTCCGGTACGTTCGGCGGAACAGGCCTTCCCGCCTCCTCGAAGATGGCGGCCGCCTCCGCGTAAGCCTCCGGTGATGGCTCGCTCACCACGTCGATGCTCGTGTTGCGAAAGTCCGCCAGGATCGTCCGTATACGCGAGCGGCCCGCAACACCGCACCCTATGATGGCCGCCCTCACGGCCGGATCGAACGCCATGTGCTCTCCTTGGGTCTCACTAACTATGCAAGGCTCAGCGGTCCCTGGACCTGCCCGGAGTGACTCCGTTCCGGCCCAGCTTCGAGCAATTGTCGTACGCCCCAGACTCGGTTGCAACACTGACAGATCGAGCTGCGAACGGTTGCCCCGCTCACACTCAGACTGCCATGGAATTCGGTGCAGGGGCAGTTGTGAATCGTGGTACACTCTGTGCCTATTCACGGTCGGGGCATGAGGTGAAGTCTTGATGGACCGCGACCTCCTCAGGGCAGAGAATGAGACGCTCAGGTCTCGTATCTCCAGGCTGACAGAGGCCATCTTGCGTATAAGCGAGGACCTGGACCTGGATACTGTCCTGCAGGAGGTTGTGGACGAGGCCCGGTCGCTGGTGGGCGCCAGGTACGGAGCGATCCTGATCCCCGACGACTCCGGGCGTGTACGGGACTTCATCACATCGGGCGTAACTCCCGAAGAGCGCGAGAGGATCGGGAGTTGGCCCAGCGGCCGCGGGATGCTCGGATACCTGAACGAGGTCGACGGCCCCGTCAGGCTGCGGGACATTTCAGGCCACCCGAAGTCCGTCGGCGTTCCCAAGCACCACCCGCCCATCGAGACCTTTCTTGGAACGCAGATCCGCGGCGGCGACGGTGTCGGAGGCAACATCTACCTTGCCGGTAAGGAAGATGGGCGGGAGTTCACGCCTGACGATGAAGAGACCCTCCAAATGTTCGCCACGCAGGCGGCGATGGCCATTGCAAACGCCAGAAGATATGGCGAAGAACGGCGGGCCAAGGCCGACCTCGAAGCCCTTGTAAACACGTCTCCGGTGGGAGTACTGGTGTTCGACGCCAGGACGAGGGAAGTGGTGAAGTCGAACCGGGAGGCGCGCAGGATCATCGGTGGGGGACGCACTCAGGACCGCTCATTCGAAGAGCACTGCAATATGATGACCTACCGCCGCATAGATGGGCAGGAGATTCCTCGCAGAGAGCTGCCCCTGGAGCGCTCGTTAGAGGCCGGAGAGACTGTGCATGCCGAGCAGGTGGTGATCTGCCTCCCGAACGGGGAGAGGGTGAGCACCCTTATCAACACTACGCCCATCTATTCGAGCGATGGGGAGGTCGAGTCGGCAGTGGCGACCATCCAGGACATAACCCCGCTGGAAGAGCTGGAACGGCTGAGGGCCGAGTTCCTTGGCATGGTAAGCCACGAGCTGCGAGGGCCATTGACGTCCATCAAGGGAGCGGCTGCCACCGCGCTCCGTGCCTCGGTCCCGTTCGACCCCGCCGAGACACGCCAGTTCTTCCGAATCATCGAGGAACAGGCCGACCACATGCGGGACCTGATCAGCAATCTTCTCGATCTAACGAGGATCGAAGCGGGCACACTGTCGATTGCCACCGAGCAGACGGACGTGGCGATATTGATCGACCAGGCGAGGAATGCCTTCCTAAGCGGGGGGTATCGGAACACCATAGAGGTGGACCTGGCGCCGGACTTGCCACCGATCAGGTCGGACATCCAGAGGATTGTGCAGGTCCTGCACAACCTCCTGACCAACGCCTCCAAGTTCTCCCACGAATGGTCCCCGATCAGGGTGGCGGCGGCGCGTGACGACCCTTACGTTGCCGTGTCGATCACGGACAGCGGAAGAGGGATTCCCACGGACCGTCTTCAGCACCTGTTCAGGAAGTTCTCCCGGATCGAAGGCGATGACGGAGATGGGCAGGCAGGAGGGTACGGGCTCGGTCTGGCTATCTGCAAGGGCATCATAGAGGCGCATGGGGGACGCATCTGGGCGGAGAGCGACGGACACGGCCTCGGCACCAGCTTCACGTTCACGATCCCGACGGTCGATGAGGTCGACGGTAGTCCGGGGGTGTTCCCCGATTCGGAGTCCGCGATCCTGGAGGTGTCGGCGGGGTCGGAACGAATTCTCGTTGTCGACGACGATCCCCAGGTGCTGAGGTACGTCCGCAGCACGCTCTCGGAAGCGGGGTACTCGCCGATCCTGACAGGCGACCCCGAGGAGATGGAGCGCCTCCTGGAGGCTGAGAAGCCCGATCTAGTTCTGCTGAACCTGGTGCTGCCGGGGGCCGACGGATTCGATCTGATGAAGCGCATTCCAGGAATCCTGGAAGTGCCCGTCATCGTTCTTTCGGGCCGCGGCAGGGGGCATGACATAACGAAGGCCTTCGAGCAGGGGGCCTCCGACTACGTGGTCAAGCCATTTTCGCCCACCGAGCTCGTCGCCAGGATCAGGGCGGCGCTGCGCGCGCGGGCGATGCCCAGGCAACCGGAGCCGTTCTTCCTGGCCGACATCGCCATCGACTACGTGGAACGGAGCGTCAACGTGTCCGGCCGACCGGCGCAGCTCACGCCGACCGAGTACAAGCTGCTGTCCGAGCTCTCCGTCAACGCCGGGCGTGTCCTGACCCACGACCAGCTCTTGCAGCGAGTATGGGGAGACGACCGCACGGCCGATCTTCGCGTGCTTCGCTCCTTCGTAAAGAGCCTCCGCTACAAGCTGGGCGACGATGCGAGGAACCCGTCCTACATCTTCACGGAGCCGAGCGTGGGCTACCGCCTTGCGAAGCCCGAGCAGGTCGGGAAGGACTGATTCTCCAGGGTCGCTGACGCGACGGCCTTCGTGCCGCTAGGGAGCACGTGAGCCGCGCGACAGGGCGTATGCCGCCTGGCTAGTGCTGATATGAGGGCCGCCCTGAGGTCGTCGTCAATGGCGGCGGTGGACTTGGAGGAGTGCCGGCGGCAGGAGCGGGGCAGGAATCGACCGCACGTCGCCGTAAGTCTCTGCCGACGCGGTACGCCGCCGTTCAGGGAACTCCCGTCCCGGGGTCGCACGGACTTAGGCCGTGATACTCGCCGGCAGGGAGGCGGAGCTGAGGGCTAGATGCCTACGACGCTGCCCCACTCCCAGGGGTGTACGCCCTTGTTCCCGCAGATCGGGCAGGCTATGCCAGCCTTGGGCACCACGTAGGCGAACACGACGGCGATCCCGCCGATGGCCAGCTTGCTGGTGACAAACCTTCGCGGTAGCTCTTGTACCTTCATGATCCACCCCTCTAAGCAAATGCTAGCGAGAACGCAGGGGCGGGTCAAGGGCGTTCGGCCCTGCTCGGCCCACAGGTCGCCGTCGGGGAACGGCTCCGGCTCAACGCGACGGGGGTTCGCAAGTCCTTCACACTCTCTTCACGCGGCTGTGTTAGGTTTGAACAGGACCCCCGTCGATCCGACGGCCGGGCTGTGCTCCAAGTGCGGACGCCGGTCGTAGGTATAGTAGAGGGCAGCCCCGGCGCACTGAACGATGCCACCGGCCATTCACGACAAAGAGCCTGAGACTGAGGGAACGGCGCCCGACCGGTCCGCTCCGGGGCCGACGGCGTGGAGAAGACTCTGGCGGTCCCTGGACGAAAGGTCCACTGCGCTGGCCCTCGCCGCACTTGGCGGAGTGCTGGTATTGCTCGCCTGGTCTCTCTTCTGGTCCCCTCCTGCCGATGACGAGCGGGTCGCTGCACTGGACGTGGATGAGGCGGTTGCCGAGGCCCTGGACTCTCAACCGGTTGCCCCCGCAATCTCGGCGCAGGTCTACGAGGCTATACTGCCGTCCCTCGTCATAGTGCAGACGGACAAGGTGGGCGAAGAGGAGGGCTTCGGCATCGGGAGTGGAGTGGTGGTAAACGCCGATGCCTCGGTGCTCACCGCCCTTCACATAGTCGAGGGTGCAACGGAGGTCGAGCTCTCCTTCGCGGACGGCACCAAGACATCCGCCACGGTGGCCAGCGTGGAGCCGGACAGCGACATCGCGGTGCTGACGCCCGACACGCTGCCCGGCCTCGTCGTGCCGGCGACGATTGGCAACCCCTCGTCCATGCGCGTCGGCGACGAGGTGTTCCCGGTGGGCAACCCGCTCGGCCTGGTGGGCTCGCTGAGTGCGGGCGTCGTGTCCGGACTCGACCGCGAATTCAGGCCGTCGGACCGGGAGGAGCCGCTCCGGGGGCTGATCCAGTTCGACGCGGCGGTGAATCCGGGCAATTCGGGCGGTCCGCTGGTGAACCGCGGGGGACAGGTCGTCGGCATCGTCACCGGCCTGATCAACCCGACCGGGGACGATTTCTTTGTTGGTATAGGATTCGCAGTGCCGATCGACCAGGCAATTGGCGGCGCCGGAGGGCCGGCGCGGTAATCGACCGAGAGGTGTGCATGAGATATGAGCAATAACGGCAACAGCCAGCCGATGGAGCGTGTCCTGTACGAGGTCAAGAAGGTGATAGTGGGGCAGGATCACCTGCTCGAACGAATGGTGGTGGCTCTGCTGTCGAGGGGGCACATCCTCGTGGAGGGCGTACCCGGGCTGGCGAAGACCATGGCTGTGAAGACGCTGGCCCAGGCAATAGGCGGGGAGTTCCAGCGCATCCAGTTCACGCCCGATCTCATGCCAGCCGACCTGGTGGGCACCCGCATCTACAACCAGAAGACGGGCGAGTTCAACACTTCGCTGGGGCCCGTCTTCGCCAACCTGCTGCTGGCCGACGAGATCAACCGAGCCCCCGCAAAGGTCCAGAGCGCCCTGCTCGAAGTCATGCAGGAGCGGCAGGTCACCATAGGGCGAGAGAGCTACCCGGTGCCCAGTCCATATCTGGTGATGGCGACCCAGAACCCAATCGAGTCCGAGGGCACCTACCCGCTGCCCGAGGCACAGGTGGACCGATTCATGCTCAAGGTGGTCGTGGGCTATCCGAGCGCGACTGAAGAGTTCGTGATCGTGGAACGAATGACGGGTGCGCTGCAGGACGTCCAACCCGTCTTCGATACCGAACAGCTCATGGCCCTGCAGCGGCGGGCCGATAGCGTCTACGTGGACCCCGCCCTCATCGAGTACTCGGTCAAGCTGGTGACGGCCAGCCGGCAGCCGCAAGTGTGCGGGCTAGACGAACTGGAGCGCTACATACTGTTCGGCGCCAGCCCCCGCGCGTCCATAAACATGATCATCGCGGGCCGGGCGCTGGCCTTCGTGCGAGGGCGCGACTACGTGCTGCCGCAGGACGTCCGCGACGTGGCCCTGGACGTGATGAGGCACAGGCTGGTGCTCTCTTACGAGGCGCTCTCGGACAACGTCGGGAGCGACGACATCCTTGTCAGGCTGATGGAAGCGGTCCCGATGCCGGAGGTACCTCTGCGTGAGTATGCGGGCGCCCGTCCTGTCTAGCGACATAGAGGAACCGGAGCGGATACTGCATCGGCTCGACTGGCAGCTGGTGCGCCGGCTCGACGGTATCCTCCACGGAGACTATCGCAGCCTCTTCATGGGCGCCGGTCTCGACTTCGCCGAGCTGCGCGAGTACCAGCCGCCCGACGACATCCGTCACATCGACTGGAACGTGACGGCTCGCATGGACATGCCGTACGTGCGCCAGTACCTGGAAGACCGGGAGGTCACGGCCTGGTTCCTGCTAGACCTGAGTCCCTCGATGGCCTTCGGCTCGCAGGAGCGGCACAAAGAGTCCGTGATGGTCGACCTGGTGGGTGTGCTGGCACGCCTACTGACACGCAACGGGAACCGCGTGGGGGCGATCCTGTACGACAACAACGTGGAGGTTGCGATTCCACCCCGCGGCGGCCGCCTCCAGGTGCTGCGGCTGATCAATGACATCCACAGGCAGCAGTCGTCGCCCGGCGGGGCGATGACGGACCTGGCAACGCTGCTTGAGTCCGCCCATAACGGCATCAAGCGGCGTTCGCTCATCTTCCTCGTGTCCGACTTCATCTGCATGCCTGGGTGGGAGGGGGCCATGGACCGTCTCAACAGGAAGCACGACCTGCTGGCCGTGCGACTCTGGGACCCGCGAGAGACGGACCTGCCCGACGTGGGCGTCGTGGTGGTCGAGGACTCCGAGACGGGCGCCCAGATGAGCGTGGACACGAGCGACAAGGGGTTCAGGCGGCGGTTCCACGAAGCGGCGCGGCTGCGCGAAGCGGAGCTGTCGCAGGCCTTCAGGCGTGCCGGCGTCGACGAACTGAGGTTGTCGACGGAGGAGGACCTGGTGCTGGCCGTCCTTCGATTCGCCTCGCTGCGGGGCAGGGCCCGGCAGCGTCAGGGGTAGGAGAGCAGCGGTGTCTTTCATCTGGCCATGGGTCCTCGTCTCCCTGCTGGGGCTGCCCGTGTGCGCCTACCTGTACATGCGCCTGCAGCGCAAGCGGGACGTGGCCGAGGCGAGCCTGGGCGCCATGGGAGTAGTGCGTGAGGGGGGCGCCGCGCCGGCGGGACGGCGGCGCCATATCCCGCCCATCGTCTTCCTGGCCGGTATTGCGCTCCTGGCGGTGGCTTCGGCCCGCCCGCAGCTCGCGCTGCCGCTGCCCCGGATGGAGGGCACCGTCGTACTGGCGGTCGACGTGTCGTCCAGCATGGCGGCGGATGACGTCGAGCCGACGAGGCTCGATGCCGCGAAGCTGGCCGCGAAGAATGTGGTGGACGGACGCCCCGCCTCCGCCAGGGTCGGCATCGTGGCGTTTGGCGAGGGAGGACTGGTGGTGCAGCCTCCGACCGACGACAGGGATGCGCTGGATGCCACAATCGACCGCCTGGAACCCTACAGCGGCACGTCTCTGGGCCAGGGAGTGCTGACCGCCCTGAATCTCATCGTGCCTGACGGAGCCGGGCCGGGCTCGCCGGAACAGACCTCTGAGTCCGATACAGAGCCCCGGAGCGCCTTTGCGCCCGCTCTAATCGTGCTGCTGACCGACGGGGAGAACACGAACCCGCCCGACCCCCTGGATGTCGCCCAAGCGGCCATCGACCGGGGGGTGCGTGTACACACGGTTGGACTTGGGACCGTGGAGGGGGCGACGATAGAGGTCGACGGCTTCAGCCTGTTCACTCAGCTGAACGAGCCCGTGTTGCAGGAGATCGCGCTGCTGACGGAAGGGGTCTACTTCGCGGTGGAGGACACCGGCGACGTGGCGGCCGTGTACGAGGAGCTGGAGACGGAGTTCGTGGTCGAATCGCGCGAGGTCGAGGTAACGTCAGCCCTGGGAGGGGTCGGCGCGCTGCTGCTTCTGGCGGGCGGGGCGCTGTCGCTGTCCTGGTTCGGGCGCGTGCCGTAGCAGGAGGTAATTCCGTGGGGTTGCTCTGGCCTGTCTACCTTCTCGTCTTAGCGGTCATACCGCTGCTGGTGCTGGCGTATGTCCTGGTGTTGAGGCGTCGGAGGCGGTTTGCCGTCCACTACTCGAGCCTTTCACTGATACGACAGGCTATGCCCGGGGGGTTCCGGTGGAGGCGCCACGTGCCGTTCGCACTGATGGCGCTTGCCATCGCGCTGCTCCTCGTGGGCCTCTCGCGCCCATTCGCGAACGTGACCGTCGCGTCTAGCCGGACGACGGTGATGCTCGCGCTGGACGTCTCGCTGAGCATGTGCGCCGACGACGTCGACCCCAACAGGCTCACCATCGCCCAGGAGGCGACTGAGACGTTCATCGACAGCCAGGAGCCTGGGACCAGGGTGGGGATAGTGGCGTTTGCGGGCTTCGCCCAGCTTATCGTGCCTCCGACGACCGACAGGGAAGCGCTCCGTGAGGCGGTGGCCAACCTGACGACGGCGCGCGCCACCGCGGTGGGCAGCGCCATCGCCCGGTCGCTGGACGCGCTTGCCGAAGTGAACCCCGACATTGCGCCCGCAAGCGTGTACGTCATCCCCCCGCAAGAAGGGGCTGCAGCCGCCGGTCTGGAAGAGGGTTTGCAGCCGGACCTTATCGTCCTGCTGACCGATGGGGCGAGCAACCGGGGCGTGAGTCCGGTGGCGGCCGCACGGGCAGCCAGGAACAGGGGAGTTCGTGTCTACACGATAGGCTTCGGCACGGAGAATCCGGCCGTGCTCAGGTGCACGGACGAGCAGCTTGGAGACGACCCGTTCAACAGGCGCATTGGCCAGGGGGGATTCGGCAGCTTCGGGCGCAGGAGTTTCGGGGGCTTCGGGCGCGGCGGATTTGGACCGGGTAACTTCCTCAGGCTGGACGAGCCGACTCTGACCCGCGTCGCCGAGATCACCGAAGGCGAGTACTACCTTGCGGAGAGCGCGGACGAGCTACTCGAAGTCTTCTCCACCATACCCGTCCAGATCGAGAAGAAGAAGGTGCGCATGGAGGTGTCTGCGCTGCTCACCGCCATCGGCGGCCTTCTAGCCCTCACCGCTGTCGCACTCGGACTACGCTGGAGTCCGCTGCCCTAGGTCTGCGTGGAACCACTCTCTGAGCGGTCGGTTCGCTCAGCTCAGCTAATCGGTGTTGGTGTCCCCGTTGGGGCCGCCCGTCACGTTGTCCAGCGACACAGACGCGGCCCTACCCGATCCTACGCAGCCGACAAGGCCTAGTTGATCGATATCGGTGTCATCGACCTTCACGAGTCCCGC
Source organism: Dehalococcoidia bacterium (assembly GCA_965209165.1). Classification (GTDB taxonomy): domain Bacteria; phylum Chloroflexota; class Dehalococcoidia; order Lucifugimonadales; family CAJWER01. Next base: position 178,279 of record CBDBQI010000002.1, on the reverse strand, counting down.
TGGCACGCAACCAGTGAATCGATTGCCAGCGAGGCGCCACTGAACGAGCGAGTGGCCGCTCAGCTCGCCCAACTCCTCCGGTATCTCGCCCGACAGCATGTTGTCGCTCAGCCACAGCCGCTGCAGCTTGGTAAGGCTGCCCAATGCCGCGGGAATTGGACCCTCTAGCATGTTCTCGTGCAGCCACAGCCTCGTCAGGCTGTCCATGTCGGCCAGGGTGGACGGGATCGGGCCGCTCAACCGGTTGTTCTGAAGTCGCAGCCACTGCAGCTTGTCCAGGCCGCTCAGGTCCGGAATCGGACCGCTCAACTGGTTGGAGTGCAGGTTCAGGCTTGTCAAGCTCGAAGGCAGGTGCGATGCAGGGACCTCGCCCGTCAGGTCGTTGGTGTGCAGCCACAGGACAGCCAGCCTCGACATACCGCTCAGGTCGGGAATCGTGCCGCCCAGGGGGTTCTCCTGGATAATCAACCACCGCAGGTTGGCCGGCAGCGCCGAAGCCTCGGGCACCCCGCCTTCCAGATCGTTGGCCGCCAGCTTCAGCTTCTCCAGGCTAGTCATGCCGCTGAGATCGGGAATCGTGCCGGTAAGCTCGTTGCCCCAGAGCCACAGCTCCTTCATCTCGGTCATGCCGTTCAGCCACGACGGCACCGGGCCCGTCAGCATGTTCCTTGTGAGGTACATCTCCTCCAGCTTGACAAGACTGCTCAGGTCTGGGACCGGCCCGGTGAGCTGGTTGGTGTGCAGGTTCAGCCTCACGAGATTGGTGAGAGAGCCAAGCTCGGCAGGTATGGGCCCGATCAGCCCGTTGGTACGGAGGTTCAGGTCGGTGAGCATGGACAGACTGCCCAGCTGTGGCGGAATCATTCCCCCCAGGCCCTCGTTGGGGAGGGAGAGCCGGGTCACGCGTCGAGGCGTACCCCGAACGGTTACTCCCTCCCAGTCCGACATAGGAATGTTCACCGACCAGTTCAGAGTGCTCGTGCCCGCAAGGACATCGCCCGCCGCAAGCAGCGCCTTGCAGTCGGACACGAGCCCCGCGTTGGTCGGATCCGTCACCGCGCCACCGCTGATGCATGCACTCCACGTCGCACCGGTCGCTGCCCTGGACCACGGTCCTGCGCGTTCGGAATCGACCGCCCGGACCTGGACATCGTACCGAGTGTCTGCGTCCAGACCTGTGATGGCGTACTCCAGTCTGCCTCGGGCCGAAGCACTCCTGGCCTTCTCCACGACGGTCCAGTTGGAGCTCACCGTCTCGTCGGCAACAGTGGGAATGTGGCGCACGTCGTAGGAGATGATGCTCCCCTCGCCGATCTCAACGGGCGCGGTCCATGAAACGACCAGCTGCTCATCGCCCGGCGCTACGGAGGCTATGGCCGGAGGTCCGAGCTCCCTGGCCGACTGGACGTGGCATGACGCGGAGTTCTCGGCAAGCACGAACGCGGGGGACCAGTTGGTGATGGGTGTCCCCTCACGGCCTCCCTCGAGAATCCGCACGGTCATCACCACCCTGTCGAGGTGCCCCCACATATGGCGCCAGTACCTTCGATCGACCGAGATGCGTGACCCGTCACGCGGTATGTGCTCACGCCGCACGTCGACGAACTCCCGGCGGCCCGACGTGACCTTACGAAACTCAAAGGTGAGGTCACGCCGTTCGGGAAGTCCGTGGACCAGGAGATCGAGTGTACCCTCGTGCGGGCGAGTCGAGCCGCGCGCGATACAGGACGGAGGCTCGGGGCTCACTGATCGAATGGCAGCCGGGTAATTGGGAATGGGAGCATCCCCAGGCGGTTGCGCCGCCGGCTTCGGCGGGTTGTTGAAGGGATTCTTATACACGAGGACTCTGCCGCGATTGATGTCTCCCACATACAGGTTGTTGTCGTCGTCGAAGGTTGCCGTGTAGTGCATCGAGCCGAAGTCATGCAGGAAGTATGTTGGAAGTTCGTCCGGACCGAGGGGATCATCGTAGACGCCCACGAACCTGGGGCCAAAGTACCCGTTGTAACCCACGACCATCCTGTTCTCGCTGTCGAAGGCCGGTTCCCAGGTGGCTGCCGAAAAACGGCCCCAGAAAGACCGACTGTGCTTCGGGAAGACTTCTCGGGGTTCTTCGGGGTCTGCCCACAGATTGCTGGGGCCTACTATTGAACTTGTGAATACCTTGGCTGCGGCAGGCGCGTAGATGGTCTCCGAATTGGCGACAGGAGTCGAATCAGCTGTGAATACCAGGAGGCGCTGATTCCCGTTTATCTCCAACGCGTGATCGGAAACATAGAGGTTCCCCTGCCTGTCTATGGTCAGTGCACCAGGGAAGCAGAGCATATCGGCGTTCCCTCCGCTCTCGATTTCGAGCGGGTCCGCCGCAGGGAACATTCCCCGATTGCATTGATCGCCACTGGCGTCCTTCTGGCCGAGTATCACGTCCACAACCGGGGCAGTCATAGGGTCGCGAATGCGTAGGACGCGGTGGTTGTCTGTGTCGCTCAGCCAGAGGAACTCGCCGCTTTCCACCGGCGCAATTCCGTGAATCCCCTGTCCGAGCGTAATCTCTTCGTCCGTTCCGAGCACAGAAAAGGCAGTTGTCCCCTTCCAAAACGTGTGGAGGGGAACGGAGTATTCGTTCAGAGGGAGTTGGTATACGTCAAGGAAGTACCGTCCTTCGAATGCCAGCACCCATAGTCTGCCAGCTTCGTCCACCTTGATCCTGCCGCAGCAAGAGGTCCCCTCGTCAACTTCGAGCTCGTCCCCGATAACACCGTCTGCGGGGCGGCCATCGGTGAGCGTGTCCAGTCCATTCCAGAACATAAGCCTCTTGATATCGGATACTATGAGCTGGTCTCTCCAGGTTGCGACTCCCCTGGCCGATTCGATGCCCTTTCTGTCCCTGAGGTTGTCCTCTGAGGGTGGGAAGAAGAAGCGCCTGTCATGGCGGCTGCCAATGGCCTCTGAACCCGATGTGGGGAAGCGGAACACCTCCGCCGTGTCGTAGTACACCGGAACGAGGACATTTCCCCGACCGTCAAATCCTATGCTCCCACCGATTGGGCACGGTAGAGAATTGCGGTCCACGCCGACCAATGAGGGGCCACACGTGCGGTCAGGTTCGTAGGAACCCTTGCCCAGCACATAAAGGACTGAGGTGCCCGTGCTGTTCCACAACTCCACCATGTAGTTGCCCGAGTCCACAACCCAGATGCCTCTACCCAGGGGATCGACCTCGAGTGATGTCGGGCGATGGAGCTGGGAGCCGAACGTCGTGGCCGCCCGTCCACCTGACTCGAACGGTGGTTTGAAGACCAGTACCCTGTCGTTGGCAGTGTCGGCGACATACAGCCAGCCCTGTGAGTCGAACCTGACAGCGGACGGGGCGTGCAGGTCGCTAAGTGAGCTTCCGGGCCGCGCAGAAGTGAAATCGGGTTGGCCCAAGACGAGGTTAGCCGTTGTGGAGATTCCGCCGGTTTCGGGCTGTGCTGGAAAGCGTAGGACTCGATTGTTGGCTGTGTCAGCTACCCACATATTGCCGTCAGGGTCGATCTCAACACCGGCCCCGAAACGAAACTCCGACCCAACGGCGCCAGCGTAGTAGAACTCGGTCCGGATAGGACCTGAGTGGAAGCAGAGGGACTCCGCAGTGGGACTTTCCAAAAGCCCCTGATTACAGACCATGCCGGTGAAGTCAACCTGACCCCAGACCTGATCGGCAACCGAGTCATTCTCAAAAGGATTGTCGTACTTCAATACTCTGTGGTTGTTCGAGTCGGGAACGTACAGATTGCCATCGCGATCCACTACCATCGATACGAACGAGAGGGTCTCCCACGGACTGAGGGAGTGGCCAGGGATGCCACACAATGTCTCCGCAGTTGGGAGGGCCCGCATCGGGAAGTCCTGCACGCCGCTGTCCCCGTTGCATGCCGCATGGTCGTATCCCGAAGACTGACCTATGACGATGTCCGCGGAGCAGGGAGGGTCCCCCTCGTAGCACTTGGCCAGGTCTATTCCGAGGATGCGGTTGTTGCCGGAGTCCCAGACATATGCCCTGCCTGGATCGACCGAGCGGTCCACCACCACTCCTGCCGGATTGTTGACCTTGAACGGGACGACGCTCTTCATGGCTACTTGTGTAAAGTCCGGCTTCCCGACAACGATGTCGGCCCAGAGATCGCCTTCGACTCCACGTATGGCTGAAGTTGGCGGGAACGGTCGGGGAGACGCGCAGGTGAACCGGTCGTACGCCAGTATGAACTCGTCAGACCAGTTGGACGCCTCCGGGGAAGAACCCAGTGAAGCTATTCGCGCCCTCAGCCGCAGCCGGGCCTCCGACCCTAGCTGCCGGTGCACGTGCGCCATGTCTATGTATACTCGCCGAGGATGCCGCCAATCGACACCCTGGGTAAAGAGGGGGCTCTCTTGCCCCGTGGCTACGTGGAGGAACTGCAGCGCTCGCTCCTGGTAGATCAGCAGGCTCTCCCCAGTAATGGTGAGCACGCGATCAGTGGTCTCCGTCGATTCCCGTAGTACGCAGTGGGGTGGCCCAGGGTCCACCGAGTGGATGACTGGGCTCAAAGCCTGGGCGTCGGCAGTTCGCCATGGGGCGAGATCGGAAAGAGACACGACCAACAGGAGGCAGAGTGGCAGACTCACCTTCAGCAACATGGGAAGCGGCGCACGGCTTGCGAGGATGCGAGCCGCCATCACGGCGCTACGGGGCAGCATGTCTTGGGCTGGGTACACGGGCCGTTTCGTTCTTGAGGGCGTGGATACTGCTGGACTCCGCCTGATTGACCTCTTCGGGATCATTCCAGTTCTCCTGACAAGGTCAGAGGGGCACATTGTGCGTCAGCTCGGCTGGAGGCCCGACACACGACTATTCCCTAATTGTAGGAGTCCCTGTGTGAGATTGTTGTGATAAATGGGGCACATCAGCATTAGTTCTTATCAGGTAATATCAGGAAGCATCGTCGCCACGATCCGATGCCCGACACCTGTCGCTCACTGCCGCCTGTTCGACGGCGTCCCGCGACTCCCGGCTGCTTACAGGCCTAAGTTGCGCCGTATCCACAGCAGAGCGTAGACCGCCGCTAGCCTCCCAGGGAAGGTGCAATTCGGGAGAACGGCACGGCCGAAGCACACAAGTGTCCCATACCAGTTGCCCCAGTACGCACGACTTTGAGCAACCGGCGGGACGTCTGAACCAGGACGAGCTGACGGAGCGCAGGGCGTTCATCGAGTCGCTCGTAAAGGAGATTGTGGTCGGCGCCGGCGAGGCCAAGATCCGCCACGCAATCCCTTCGCCTCAGGACAGTCAAGCAGCGAGAATGGACTGGAATGGACGCTGAGGAGATGGCCATCTCCACGCCGGTTCTGTCAACGACAAACTGTGGTGGGCCAGCCTGGACTCGAACCAGGGACCTCAGTCTTATCAGGACTGCGCTCTAACCGGCTGAGCTACTGGCCCTCGCGAAAGCGTATGCGGTCGGGACTGTCAGGGCTGGATAAGCACCCTTGTCATCCCGTTGGGGTCCTTGCGCTGGGTGAGCACGTTGTGACCGCCGTTCTCTGCCCATACTAGCACATCGTAGGTGTTGAGGACATCCGGCATGACGACCTCGACGAAGGACTGGGAGTCCGCCTCGACCTGCGCGGTCAGCTCCGCCAGGATGCTGGCGCAGGACTTGCCGGTGCCGTCTATGACGATCCATCCGCTGCCGGCGCCGTTGCCCGAAACGGCGTGTGCACCGTCGCGCACGTCTATCTCGCCCGTATGCCTGGCGTCGAGCTGCCGCTTGAACTCGGCCACGGCCTCCCAATAGACGCCCTCTACCCGGTCGCCCTTGGCGCAGACAGCGCCTCGGACTCCGACGATGTCGGGGTTGATACGGGCGAGCTCGTCCAGGTCGTCAAGCTTGAGGTGGCCGGAGAGCGCGGTGCTCATGCCGAGCTCCTTGCCCTCGTACACCATCTCGCGGAGCTCGGGCTCGGGGATGAAGTCGAAGAGGTTCCGCCCGTCCTTGGTCAGGGTGTCGATGAGCCAGCCGTCGCACTCGGTGTCCTTGGCAAGCTCGACCATGCGCCGCGGCTCGAGCCCGTCGTACAGGTGGTTGTCGGCGAACAGGGAGCCGATCAGCTTGGTCTCGAACCCTTCCAGGGCCCTCTTCGAGGCCTGGAGGACCTCGACGGCGTCGCTGTACTCGGACTGCATGAAGCCGACCTTTACGGACGTGGCGTCAAGGAGCCCGGCGGTGTAGACGGCCATGGCGACTGTGCCGGCCTGGTTCGGCACGACGCCCAGCGTCACGCTGGCGTGGTGTGCGGACGGAACGGTCTCCCTGACCTGCTTGACGAGGCCGGGCTCAGCCGAGCCTACGAGCGCCTCCTGCAGGTTCTTGACGTCTACTATGTCCGCCCCGCCCCTGAGGGCCTGCTCCGCCTCGGGAAGGTTCTGGACGCTCACCATCAATATCATCTATGCACCACCTACGGCAGCCAGCCGTTCTGTCTTAACCGCTGCGAGGTCGGCCTCGAGCTCCGTCTTTTCGTCGTCAGTCATGTCCATCAGCGGGGGCCTGACGCCGCCACCGGCCATGCCCATCAGCTCGCCCCAACGCTTCACCATCGGTACGGGCAGGGCGCCCTTCTGCTTCTGCATTGTGCGCTGCCACCAACTGTCGGACAGGGCCTTGAGGGGCTGTATGTGCTCGGCGTACGTTTCGTCGTCGATGTCGCCCCTGGTGGCCCTGTCGATGAAGTCGACGTAGTGGGTCGAACCGGGCGTGTCGAAGCGCCAGTCGGACGTGTTGGCGAACATCACCTGCTGCTGGAAGCCGAGCTCGCGCCCTGAGAAGAGCACCCATTCATCCGGCGCGCTGATTATCGCCGTGTCGCCGATGAGCCGGTGCGTCTCGATGGTCAGGTCCCTGTCGAAGCTGGCCTCCTTCACCCCGACGACGTTCGGAATATCGCAGAGCTGCTTCAATCCCTGTGCGCTCATGACTATGCCGAACTGCGGCGAGTTGTAGAACATGATTGCCAGATTGGTGTGGTCCGCCAGGAGGCGAGTGAAGTTGACCACCTGCTCCTCAGTCCTGGTGACGAAGTACGGAGGGGCGACGATGAGCAGGTCGAACCCGGCGGCCTCGGCGTGGTCGGCCAGGGCCAGCATGTCGGACGCGGACGTGTGGGTAACATGGGCGCCGATGTTCCACTCGCCTCCGGCCTCGTCGGCCACAATGTCGTATACGCCGGTCCGCTCTTCGGCGGTCAGCGCCCAGAATTCACCCATGCCCCAGGTGCACCCCGCGCCCGTGGTGCCGAGGGAGCGGACGTGCCGGATGTTGGCACGCAGACCCTGCTCGTCCACGCTTCCATCAGGCGAGAAAGGCGTTACGAGGGTGGACCACTGGCCCTGGAGAGTCTCCCAAGCCCAGTCGCGTGCTTCGTTCTTGGTATATCGAGCCATAGGGCGGACTCCGAGATGTAGCACAAGGCGCTAGGTGACCCGGCGCCTGATTAAATCATAGTGAGGCCATAGGCGGGTGTCAACGAGCCTGAGCCCAGCCGGAGGTCGAGTGTGAGGGCGTCGCCGAGCTCAGACGGGCGGCTCCAAGGAGACGCCGAGGACATCCTCGCACCAAGCCGCGGCTGACAGCAGGCCCGCCTCGGCAAATGGGGCGGCGACCAGCTGGATGCCGAAAGGCAGTCCGGAGGCCGAGAGGCCCGACGGGATCGATATCGATGGCAGGCCCGCGGTCGTCCACGGCGCCTGGAAGGAGGCGTCGCCGGTGGTGGTCAGGTCCCTGGGGGCGGGAGCCGGCGTGGACGGCGTGAGGAGCGCGTCGAATTGGGAGGCCAGCGCCGCGACCTCGCGCCTGAAGGCGGCCCTGTGCCTCTGGGCCTGGATGTATACCGTCGCGGGGGCCAGCATGCCCCATTCGACGGAGCTGCGCACGTTGGGGGAGAAGTCGTCGGGCCGGGCCCGGTAGTCGTCCCCCCGGGTAACGGCTGATTCCACGTTCATCGTGGTGCGGTGGGCAGCGAGCAGGACATCGAAGTCGGTGGACGGCGACGCGTCTTCCATGCCGGCGCCCGCGTCCGAGAGGCGTCCCAGCACCTCCTCGGTGTGGGTGACCGTTTCGTCGTCGGCATAGTCGAAGAAGAAGCTGCAGACCACGCCCAGACGCGGGGCGGACGACGCATCGGCGGCGGCCTCCGCATATCTCGAGACGGGCTCCGCGGACGACGAGCGGTCAAGGTGGTCGCGTCCCGCCAGGACATCGAGCATGATGGCTGCGTCCTGGACAGTGCGGGTGAAGTAGCCCACGGTGTCGAGGGACCACGCGACGGGGGTCACTCCGTAGCGGCTGATGCGGCCGAATGTCGGCTTTACGCCAACGACGCCGTTGTATGAGGCGGGGCGCAGAACGGAGCCGGAGGTCTGGGAGCCGAGGGCGGCCGGGAAGAGCCGGGCGGCGACCCCGACGGCCGAGCCGCTGCTCGACCCGCCGGGCGTGTGGCGCGAGCTCCAGGGATTGCGTGTGGGGGAGGGATCGAACGACGCAAACTCGGTCGTCACCGCCTTGCCCATGATGACCGCGCCCGCGTCCCTCAGCCTCGCGACGGCGGTGGAGTCGAAGTCGGGCACGTATTCGTCGTATATGGGTGAGCCGGAGGCCGTGCGGACGCCCCTGGTGTTGAAGATGTCCTTGATGCCGATCGGTACGCCGTGGAGAGGGCCCCTGGGACCGGCGCTCTCTATCTCGGCCTGGGCGGAACGGGCGGCGCCCATGGCCGCATCTTCGTCGAGGGTCTCCCAGACTCGCAGCTTAGGGTCGAGATCGCGAGAGCGGGCGAGCAGGGCCTCCATCAGCTCGACGGCGGAGGTGGTCCCCTCCCTGATGGAATCTGCGGCTTGAGCGACGGTCAGTTCGTGCATGTGAGCCTCGTTGCTGGAGTGAGCTAGTCGAAGGTAAGGGAGACCTTGAGAGCGCCGTCCGCCTTCGAGTCGGCGAGGTCGAAGGCTTCGCCGACCCGGTCGAGCGGGAATGAGTGTGTCACGAAGGGCGACATGTCGATCTCACCGTTCGCGATGAGGTCGACAGCGGTCCTGAAGTCGGGCAGGCCGGGCTCGTCCTGTGCGCCGTGGACGGCGTGCAGGGTCAGACTCTTGCGGAACAGGGAAGCCCAGTCGAAGGGCACCGGCTCGGGCGTGGTCGGCAGGCCGAAGGCGGCTACCCGGCCCCATTCTGCGGCCACGGCCAGGGACTGGTTGAGCGTCTCGACGCTGCCCACGGCGTCTATGACTACGCCCGCGCCCTCGCCGTCGGTGAGGTCGAGGACTGCATCTGTCGCAGCGGACCCGGTCTTTGGGACCGTGGCGTCGACGCCCATGTTCCCGGCGGCCTGCAGCCGGGCGGGGATGGGGTCGACGGCGATGATGCGCTCAGCGCCCAGGCGGCGCAGGATGAAGTCGTGGAACAGGCCTACGGAGCCCTGTCCTATCACCACCACCGTCTTGCCGCGGAGCGGCGGCAGGAGACGGCACCCGTATATCACCGTGCCCAGCTGCTGGGCCATCAGCAGATGCGTGAGCGGCTTCGTGTCCGGGAGTGCGACCAAGTTGCCGGGGCCGAGGAGCTGGTACTCTGCGAAGGTCGCCGACTCGTGAATGTTGGGGACGGTGAGGACTGCCTGCCCGGCCTGGAAACCGGTGCCGCCGCCGTCCAACACCTCGCCGACGCCCTCGTGACCCGGGCGGCCCGGGGGAAGGGGCAGGCCGGTCACGCCCCAGCCCTGGTAGGCGATGTGCAGGTCGCTGCCGCATATGGAGGCGAGGGAGGTGCGGACGAGGACCCGCCCGTCCTTGGGCTCGAGGCGCGGGACGGTATCGCACTCGACCCGGCCGAGCTCCCGCACGATTGCCGCAGCCATTTTCTCCATGCTGGTACCTCGTCCTCGAACGATCGGCCCGCAGAATTCTCACGCCGGGCCGCGGGCGTGTCAAGCAGTGGGAGGATGCGGTAGCCGTCCAATACTGATGAGAGGGATGTGCCTCCCGTTGGCCCGCGGCCCACGTGTGTGTGGCCTCGTCTCACACAGTTCTGGCGCTTGGCGACTGGATACCGGCGGACGCCGGTATGACGGAGCGAGGGTATCGGGGACCTGCGTCGTCGTTGACTGTGCGACCGGTGCAAACTACACTCCCTGCCAGCTATTCGCTTCATGGAGAGTCGATGAAGATAGTCGACGTCACTACCACCGTCATCAACTATCCGCACGTCCCCGCCGTCCAGGACGGCACGCTGCGGAGCAAGCAGTTCCCGGGCCGGGGGCAGCTGTTCGTCCACATCTCGACCGACGAGGGCGTCGAGGGACTCGGTGTCGGCGTCTCGTCGCCGGGCGTGCGCCAGGTGATAGAGGCGGGCCTGAAGGAGGTGTTGCTGGACCAGGACCCCTTCGACATCGAGCGGCTCTGGTCTGACATGTACTGGCGGCTCCGCAGCTACGGGAACAAGGGCATAGGCATCTGCGCGCTCTCGGCGGTGGACACGGGCCTGTGGGACCTGAAGGCGAAGGCGGTGGGCCTTCCCCTCTACAGGCTGCTCGGGGCGTACACGGACACGGTGCCCATCTACGGCAGCGGCGGGTGGACGAATTTCAGCGAGGCCGAACTGCTGGCCGAGATGAACGGCTATGTAGAGCAGGGAATCCCGCGAGTCAAGATGAAGGTCGCCAAGGACTTCGGCGAGTCGGAGCGTGAGGACCTGGAGCGACTGGCGGCCGTGCGCAAGTCGCTGGGGGACGACGTGGCCATATACGTCGACGCCAACTATGGTTACTCCCCAAAACAGGCCATTTACATGGCGCGGGAGTTCGAGCAGCACCAGGTGGGCTGGCTGGAGGAGCCCGTGCTCACCGACGACGCGTCCGGCATGGCGGAGGTGAGGCACGGGACGAGCATACCCATCGCCGGGGGAGAGCTGGACTCGGGCAAGTACAGGTTCCGGGAGCTGATAGCGGGCGGCGCCGTGGACATTCCGCAACCGGACGTGGGCAGGGTCGGCGGCGTGACGGAGTGGATGAAGGTCGCCCACCTGGCACACTCGTTCAACCTCAAGGTAGCGTCCCATGCCTTCCAGGCAGTGCATCTCCACCTGGCCTGTGCCACGCCGAACCTGAAGGTCGTGGAGTACCTGGGCGTAGTGCACGAGTGCGAGGCGGCCTGGTACACGGAGATACCGGCTCACAAGGACGGCGTGTGGTCTCCCTTCCCGGACAAGCCGGGTCTGGGCCTGGAGCTCGACCCGTACGCAGTCGAAAAGTGGGCGGAATGACAGGAGGGGCGATGACCGAGTCGTATGCCAATCCCGAGGTCCTAGTGTCGACGGAGTGGGTTACCGAGCACCTGGACGATCCCACCGTCGCCGTGGTGGAGGTCAACACCGACCTGAAGGAGGACTACCATACAGGTCACGTGCCCGGTGCGGTTGGCTGGAGCCTGCACGAGGACCTGGAGGACAAGCTGAAGCGCGACATACCGGGCGTGGGGCAGATCGAGGCACTGATGAGCCGCTCGGGGATCGAGCGAGGGACGACGGTTGTTCTCTACGGCGACGGCAACAACCGCTCGGCGACGTGGGCATTCTGGGTGCTGAAGATATACCGTCACGCCGACGTAAGGATAATGAACGGCGGGAGGGCGAAGTGGGTGAGTGAGGGCCGGACGCTCTCTCCGGATTTGGCCTTCCGCAGGACCACCGACTACCGGCCGGAGGCGCCGGACCGCTCGCTGCGCGCTATGAAGGAGTACGTCGCAGAGAACCTGGGCAGGGACGGATTCAGGCCGCTCGACACCCGGTCGTACGAAGAGTTTGCGGGCGAGATGACATCCGCTCCCGGCACTCCACAGCCGGACATATACAGGAAGGGGCGGATCCCAGGCGCGGTCCACGTTCCCTGGGACAATGGCGCCCTGGAGGACGGCTCGTTCAGACCCGCTGGGGATCTCCGGCGGATGTACGAGGGGCAGGGCCTTTCGCCCGACGACGAGGTGGTCCCATATTGCCGGCTGGGCGTGCGTGCGTCCTACACGTGGTTCGTCCTGAAGTACCTGCTCGGCTATTCAAGGGTCCGCAACTACGACGGCTCCTGGACAGAGTGGGGCAACGCTACCGGCGTGCCGGTGGAGACGGGCCCACCGACCGCCCGACCATAGCCGGCTAATGGCCGCGCCGGTCCCATTCGAAGAGTGGCGCAGGTACGTCGAACCGCTCCGGAGTCGGGGCATCGAGCCCGTGCTCATGACCTCGCCGTCGGACCTGGAGTCGGTGGACGACGCCAACCCGTCCACCGTCGTGCTCATCCTAGCCGGGCCCATAGCCGGGGTTGGTCTGAAGGCGTGCCTGCGCGCTTGCGGTGACCGCAGGCTGCCGTCGATCGTCCTGGTGTCGCAGGACAGCCCTGACTGGACGGACGAATTGCTGCAGGCCGACGACTTCATCCTCGGGCCTCTGCGTGCCGAGGAGCTGGCTTTAAGGGCCGAGCGCCTCATCAGGCGCAGGGAGGACCTCGAGGATGAGGACGTCGTGCGCGCGGGCGATCTGGTGATCAATACGGCCAACTTCGAGGTAGCGATAGGCGGGCGGCGGGTCTCTCTGAGGTATAAGGAATATGAGCTTCTCCTGTTGATGGCCAGCAACCCTGGCAGGGTATTCTCCAGGGAGGCTCTCCTGAACCGGATATGGGGCTACGACTACCTGGGCGGGACCAGGACCGTCGATGTCCACATCAGGAGACTCAGAAGCAAGATCGAGGACGCTGAACATACCTTTATAGAGACGGTATGGCAGGTCGGCTACCGGTTCAGGTCGCCAGAGCGTTGAGTCTCCTGTGGGGCAGAGGGCTACAGCGGAAGTCAGATAGCCGGTGCGATGCAGTCTGCCCTCGAAGTGTGTGTGGTCAGGCGAGGCTGTAGAGATACTAGGGTATTGACGTAGCAGTGTTTAACAGTTAGACTCCCGCCCGAAACCACACTACGAGGAGGTTAGTGGATGATTACTAACTTGAAGAGAGGAGCGGCGCTGTGGGTATCGTTGCTGGCAGTCATAGCACTTGCCGGCGTCGTCGCCTGCGGCTCCACGGAGGAGGGCCCCTCAGCGAACGAGATCGCTGCCGCCGTTCAGGCGCAGATGGGTCCGCAGCTGACGGCTTCCGACGTGCAGGCGATCGTTGACGCGTCCGCTGGCGGCGGTCTGACTGCAGCAGACGTGCAGAAGATCGTCCAGGACTCGACTGGGCAGCAGCTTACGGCTGCGGATGTCCAGAGGATCGTCGACGCATCTGCCGGCGGCCAGTTGAGTGCAGCCGACGTGCAGAGGATCGTCGACGAGTCAGTCGGCAGTGCCGTGCAGCAGGCTGTTGGGGCGATCGAGATCCCCGCGGCTCCCGCCGCAGGGGCTGCACCCGCGGCTGAGAAGGTACTGACGGTGCGCATGGCCAACATGTCGCCGCAGTTCACTCCGCACACGCAGGGCAGGGGCGACATGGCCCAGATCGGCGCATGGATCTGGTCTCGCATAGCGCAGGCCGACCCGACGGCCGGTCAGTGGTCTCCCGACCTGGCGCAGAGGTGGTCGCTGGCGGAGGACTTCTCCTCCATGACCTTCCACCTTCGCCCGGCGGCCATCTGGCACGATGGGACCCCCGTGACCACGGCGGACATCGAGTACACGGTGAGGAGCTTCCTGCATCCTGAGGAGTCCAGCTGGATGCTCGCCACCATGACCGCGGTCAAGGGCGGCGTGGCCTACCAGGAGGGCTCGGCCGACAGCGTGGCAGGGGTGATGATCGAGGACGACTTCACCATCACGCTCGAGTTCGAAGCGCCGAGCATCAACTTCCTGGACGACCTGAACAACCTGTGCGGGCTGGCCCCCGTGCCGGTGCTTCCGGCGCACGAGCTTGACGACATTCCGGACGCGGAGCTCTTCGAGCACGCATTCTGGAAGGAAGTCATGACCGGCTCAGGCCCTTGGGAGTTCGTCCAGTGGGTGCCGGACCAGTTCCTCGAGATGACGGCCTTCGACAACTTCTACTTTGGCAGGCCCGGCATCGACAGGATCATCATGTCGATCATCCCGTCCAACGACGCGACGCAGATCGCTCTGCAGCGCGGTGAGGTCGACACGAACGTGCGCGGCGGCGTTAGCGTAGAGGCGCAGGAGGCCCTGCTGGCCGACCCGCGGTTCGACGTTTGGGCGACGATGGGCACGCACTCCGGCGGCTGGTCGTTCAACATGAGAGTGCCGGTCATCAACGACCCGCGGCTGCACCAGGCGTGGGCACATTGCATGGACCGGAAGACCATGTTCGAGGAGTACGCCAATGGACTGGGCAAGCTGGTCCAGACGCCCCTGACGCACTCCTGGTACCAGAAGCCCGAGTGGGAGGCTGCGTATCCCTACGATCCCGATAAGGGACGCGCACTCCTGCAGGAGATGGGCTGGGACAACGACCGGGTCATCAAGATGCTGACCGGTGAGTTCCGTAACGAAGAGGCGCGAGCCCGCGCGGCGGTCGTGAAGCAGTACGCTGCCGACTGCGGCATCAAGATCGAGTACGACGAACAGTCGGGCGCCGCCTGGTCGAAGTCCTTCTACACGGACCACGACTGGGAGATGTCGAACGGCGGCGGCGGCGGCACGCAGGGCGGTCCCGGCCAGTATCTGGGCGGCAGGTGGGTAACCTGCGACGCGCCTAGCTGCGACCCCTGGGGCTACTCGGCATACAGCGGTTGGGACGACCTGATCTACGAGGGCATGAGGATCACCGACCGTGTGAAGGCTGCCGAGCACTGGCAGATGATCCAGGAAGACTACCTGATGCACGACCTCCCGATCGTGGGGACGTGGATCAGCGCCGGCGTGAAGCTGAAGAACAAGCGGTTCAAGATGCCTATTCTCGAGCCCATTCCGAAGCCTCAGCAGCTGAGCCAGATCAAGGTCTACCCGGTCCACATCGGCCGCGACGACAACTGGAGCTTCCACCCCGAGCAGTGGTCGATCCAGGAGTAGTTGCCAAGACAGTTACCTCGTCTGTCCGCAGCAGTTGACCCGATGCGGGCAGGCGAGCTGGTAGAAAACTAACTCGACGGTGGGAGAGAGGAGCGGCTAACCCGTACCCTCTCTCCCACTGAAGGGTTCTCTTGTCGAACGTGCCTCCTTCCCGCTACGCGGGACGGCCCGGTTCCGGCTTGTCTCCCACCAGACATAAGGACAAGAAGGCAAGGAGCAGCATCTAGTGACCAAGTACATCATACGCCGCATCCTGATAGCCATACCGATGCTGCTGGCTATCTCGATCATGACGTTCGCCTTCATCAACCTGGCGCCGGGCGATCCGGTCGACGCGATGATCGACCCGGAGTTCTTCGTAGGCGGCGCGGGTGACAAGCTCCGGGCCCGGCTCGGCCTCGACAAGCCGATACACGAACGCTATTTGCTGTGGCTGATCGAGGTGTCCCCGTTCTCCTCGTCATGCGAGGCCAGAGACGATACTTGCGAAACACTTAGCCTGGCCCGGATACCCGGCACCGACTCCTGGCCCTTCCCCACGGACATCATCCCCACAGCCCTGAACCTAAAGATCTGGCCCCCGGACGTGAACTTTGGGTACTCGTACCAGTTTGGGGTTTCCGTGATGAGCATGATCGGGGACCGCATAATCCCCACGATCGAGCTGACCATCGTGTCGCTCCTGGCGGCGACCATAATCGGCACGGGCCTCGGCGTATTCCAGGCGCTCCGCCAATATAGCTTCATTGACTATTCGTTCAGCGTTGTCGCGCTGTTCGGGTTCTCCATCCCTACCTTCTTCTTCGCTCTACTTGCGCTCTATATATTCGTCGCGATACTTGGGTGGTTCCCATCCTACGGAATGCGCGACTACACGATCACCGAATTCGACCCATTCAACACGTCCCACCTGTTGAATCACGCCCACCACCTGACCTTGCCGGTGGCTGTGGTGATGCTGGAAGCCCTGGCAGGGAACATGCGCTACATGCGCACGGCCATGCTGGACGTGATGAGGTCGGACTATGTCAGGACGGCACAGGCCAAGGGGCTTGACAGCTGGATCGTGTTCGGGCGGCACGCCTTCCGGAACGCCCTGCTGCCCCTGGTAACTATCACGACACTTCGCCTTCCGGGCCTGATCGGCGGGATCATCATCATCGAGCACATGTTTGCCTGGCCTGGAATGGGGCAGCTGGGTATCCGGGCGATCAGCGACCGAGACTACACGATCCTCATGGGCCTTGCCATGATCACGGCCACCCTCGTGCTCTTCTCCAACCTGCTTGCGGATGTCCTGTACGCCTTCGTGGACCCGCGTGTCAGGGTAGAGGAGCAGGGCTAGGTGTTAGGAGGATAGATTGGCGACAGCCGAAGCAGTGGCAGGAATCATAGACGAGGCCCCACGCCGCACACGGATGAGCATCTGGTGGCGTTTCCGACGTCACAGGCTGGCCCTCTTCGGGTTCGTCGTGCTAGGCATACTGGTGCTGATCGCCGTTTTTGCCCCCCTTCTCGACAGGAACAGCTTCGACTGCCTTGGGGGCCTGGTCCGCGACCATGACAATGGCGTGCTGGGACTGCTGTTCCCAGAAGTCCAGTCTCGCAGCTGTGCTGCGTATGGCACGGACATCGGCAACACGCAACAGACTCCGGGCCTGTCGCACCTCCTCGGGACCGACAAGGCCGGCCGCGACGTTTGGTCCAGGATAGTGTTCGGAGCCCGAATCTCCCTCGCCGTTGGCGTTGTGGCTGCCCTCATTTCTTCCGCAATCGGCGCCCTGATAGGGATCGTGTCCGGGTACGCAGGCAGGTGGATCGACACCCTGCTGATGCGCTTCACCGAGCTCATCATGACCCTGCCTACGTTGTTCCTCCTGCTGATAGTGTCGTCGCTCTTCGGGCGCAGCGTGGTCCACCTGATGGTGATCATAGGCCTGCTGGGCTGGACCGGAAAGGCCAGGCTCGTGCGCGGCCAGGTCCTGTCGCTGAAGGCGATGGACTATGTGACTGCGGCCAGGGCTCTCGGCGCCAGCGCCAAGAGAATCTCCTTCGTCCACATCTTCCCGGGCACCGTGCCCTACGTTGTAGTGTCGGCAACCCTCACGGTTGGAGGGGCAATCATCTCGGAGGCGAGCCTGAGTTTCCTGGGATACGGCGTCGGTTTCGAGGTGCCGACGTGGGGGAACATAATGAACTCCGCGCAGTCGCTTCACGTCCTGCAGAACGAGCCGTGGCTATGGCTGCCTCCCGGACTTGCCATCGGCATGACGGTGTTGTCGGTGAATTTCGTCGGCGACGGACTCCGGGACGCGCTCGACCCGAGGACCAAAATCGACTAGCTGTCTCCGGCGCTCCGAACCGCATTGCTGTTGGCAGGCCACGGGACGCCGGATGTGGCACTTCCAGGAGGTCTGGCACACGATGATCCGCCATCTTGCCGAGATTGCTAAACCCAGGTATTTGGTGTTGTTGGCGGTTGCCGTTTTCGCCGTAGGGGCGATGTCCTGCGGGTCGTCGTCCGAGGAGGAGAGCGAGCCGGCGGCGCAGGCGCAACAGCCCGCCGCGACGCCAACCGCCGCAGCCGCCATCCCTCCGACTCCGCTGCCCGCGGCAAGGCCTACTCAGGTGGCACAGCCGACGGCCGAGCCCACGGCGACGCCGACGCCCGAGCCCACTGGGCCTATCGTTCTTCAGGCGGAGACCTCGGGCTTCGATCCATCCAAGTACGTCGGGAGCTGTGAGGGACTGGACTATGACGCGCAGAAGGCGAAGCTGATCGAGATAGGCGACGAGATATTCGCCGGCACGACCGAGCACGACCCGGAGATGACGAAGCTCCACAATCCCCCGGACGCCAGGGACCGCAGGCAGGGCGGCATCTGGCTGGTGATCGAGTTCAATGGCGACGAGCGGCCAAACGTGCCCCAGAAGAAGGCCCGCCTCGATGTACAGATGCGCGATGCCTTCGAGGCGTTCTATCGCGCCGGCTGCACCGACCTGCAGGAGGTCCACATCTCGGCGCGCATGGTCGCACTGGGCGCTGGCGTGATCGGGCCCATGACCCAGACCCTCGCCGCGGTATTCAAGACGAGGATGAAGCCGGACGTCGCTACTACCGTTGACTGGGACAGCAAGGAAGAGCTGGACTTCAATGAGATATGGGACACCATGCTGCTTCACACCCGCTGGAGGAAGGCCCTCCAGGAGTACGAGGAGCAGCAGAGTCAGTAGACCGGAGGCTCACGGGCTGGGGGTGTACGGATGAATCGTGGACGCGGCGTCTGGGAGGCTTTGGCAGGGAAGTTCAGGGCGGTCCCAATTGCGCTGCTCGCGGCGGGTCTGATCGCGCTGCAGGCGTGCGGAGGTTCGGGTGGGGAGGCGACGGAGCCAGAACCGACCTCGGTACCTGCAACTCAACCCCCGGCCGCCCTGCCTCCAACGCCGGTCCCGGCCGCGACTCCCACTTCCGCTCCAGCTCCCGCCGATTCCCCGACCCCTGAGAGCCAGGCCACACCGCAGGCGGAGGCTTCGGAGCCGGAGGTGATCCCGGACTGGGCGTACACGTCCAGCATGGACCCAACACAGCACCACGGCACATGTGAGGGGCTGGACTACGACGCACAGAAGGAAAAGCTCGTGGAGATTGCCTACGAGCTCTTCGCGGGCACCACCAATTTCGAGGAGCGCGAGAGGCTTCAGCAGATCCCAAACGCCCGGGACAGCCGGCGGGGCGGCATCTGGCTGGTGATCGACTTCAACGGCGACGAGTTCGACAGCCTGCTGGTCAAGAAGAACCGCCTCGACCTGCAGATGCGGGATGCCTACGACGCGTTCTATAACTCCGGATGCGCCGACCTGGGCGAGGTGAGCATCACCGCCATACAGAAGGAAGTGACTACGAGGGAGGTAGGGCCCTCAACCATAACGCCCATCGTCGTCTTCAAGACCAAGATGACCAAGGCCCAGGCCGATGAAGTCGACTGGGAGAACAAGGACGACATAGACTTCAACGAGGTGTGGCGGCAAGAGGTCCTGAATCCCCGCTGGCGCGAGGGTCTGCGGGAGCTTCAGAATGACGGGTAAAGCGGTGAGGCCTGTTCCTTCCGCGGCCCCAGGTCTCGAAAGGAGTGACGTGATGGCATTGAGTGTTTCTCGATCACGAGTAGTCCTGGCCATCGCCGTGCTGGCTACATGCGGGCTGGTCCTGGCGGGATGTTCGGGCAGTTCAGAAGAACCCGCGCCCGAGCCGACGTCCGCGCCGCCGGCCGCGTCAACGGCGGCGCCCACAGCAGCTCCGCAGCCGACTGCAGCGCCCGCGGCTCCTACTACTGCTCCCGCGGCTGCTCCTACAAGAGCTCCTACGGCCGCTCCGAACTTCGGGCCTTCTCCCACGCCCTATCCCACTCCGGCCCCGGTCGTTGCGGCAACTCCCGTTGTAGTCGAGATGCAGCCGAAGTCCGACCTGCCCACCGACCAGCAGATCCCGAAGCTCTCGGAGCTTGTCCAGGGATTCCTGGCCGGCATGAATAATATCGAGAGGCCGCGGCTCAACCTGCCGCCTGACGTGCGGGACGACAGGCGCAGGGGCGGGATAGTGGTCAACATCGAGTTCAACGGCGACGAGTACGAGACCACGGTCCAGAAGAAGGCGGGCCTGGACCTGTTGATGCGGGAGATGTACCACGTGCTATACGCGTCCGGCTACGACATCGCAGAGGCGACGATGTCCGCGGTGATGATGGGCACCGCCCACCGGAATGTCGGCGGAGCCTCCACGGCCCCCATAACCGTCTACAAGACTAGGCTCAAGCGGGACGCGGCCGAGGAGATCGACTGGGACGATAAGGAGAACCTGGACTTCAACGAGATATGGGATACGATCCTCTTCAGCCCGGAGTGGAGGAGGCTGCTCAGGGAAGAAACCGGGGGCTAGGCGCGGCAAAGCGCGGCCGGTGGGTCTCGGTCTCAAGTCTCGCGCGGAGGGGGTGGCCTGATGCTGGGAAATGCTCGTAGTGTTCGCGTCACAACTGTAGCTATACTCGCCGTGGCGGCGATGGTAGTGCTGGCTGGCTGTGCGGGCGATACCGAGGAGCCGGCATCGCCACCCGAGCAGGCCGCTGCCCCGGCTCCTACGTCGGCTCCCACTACTGCCCCCGCGACTGCTCCCGCGACTGCTCCTACGATAGCTCCAAGGGCCGCTCCGAACTTCGGCCCTTCCCCCACGCCGTATCCCACCCCGGCGCCCGTGGCAACGAGGGCGCCACTTGTTGTGGTGATGCAGCCCAAGTCCGATCTGCCGACGGACCAGCAGATCGTCAAGCTCTCGGAGCTCGTGCAGGGCCACCTGACCGGTATGAACAATATCCAGCGCCCGCGCCTCAACATCCCGCCAGACGTGCGGGACGACAGACGCAGGGGCGGGATCGTAGTCAACATCGAGCTGAATGGCGACGAGTACGAGACTACGGTCAAGAAGAAGGAGGAGCTCGACCGCCTCATGCGGGACACGTACCACGTGCTATACGCCTCGGGCTACGAGCTGGTCGAGGCAACGATTTCCGCGGTGATGATGGGGATGTCGCACAGACGCAAGTCCGTCCAGGCGCCCATCACCGTCTATAAGACCCGCCTCAAACGCGATGCGGCGGAGGGCATCGCCTGGGACGACAAGGAGGACCTGGACTTCAACGAGATATGGGACACGCTGCTCCTGAGTCCCACGTGGAAGACCGAGCTTAGGGAAGGCGGGTAGGCTCAACCTCCCGGCCCGTCCGGGAAGCCACACGCCGCGACGCGGATTTGGGCCATGGGCAAGCTCTCGCGAGGGAGGTAGGACGCCATGTTGCTTAGGAAGGCGAATGGCGCACTCACCCTGTTGGCCGCGCTCGCGATTGTGACGGCCGTGGTCGGCTGCTCCGGCGATACCGAGGAGCCGGCCGAGCCGACGCAGGCCGCCCCTACGCCGACTCCCCACGCAGCCACGACGGCGGGCGCGGCAACCCCGACGCAGGCTCCCGCCGTCGAGACCCCCGCGGCGGAGTCTCCTCAGCCTTCGGGAGACGGGTCGCTGTCCATAGACCAGCAGAAGGAACATCTCGTAGCCATCACGCGAGAGTTCTTCGCAGGTGAGACCGAGGAGAATCTGCCAAGGCTGGCAATCGAGCCGGACGCCCGCAATCACCGGCAGGGCGGAATCCAGCTCGTCATCGAGATCAACGGGGACGAGTATCAGGATGTGGCGAAGAACAAGGCCGAGCTCGACCGGTGGATGCGCGACGCATACGAGGCGGTGTTCACCGCAGGCCACGAGCTGACCGAGGTGACGATCAGCGCCCGGATGAAGGCAGTGGACGGCAGGACTGGGATTACCCAGGCGGTGGTGTACCGGACGCGGCTGAAGAAGGAGACGGCCGATGGAGTCGACTGGGCCGCCAAGGACAGACTGGACTTCAACGAGATTTGGGATACACTGCTCCTGAACAGGAGATGGCGAGAAGCGCTGGGTGGGCAGTCCGGGCTTCGATAGTTAGGGGGAGTGCGGCACATGAGATTGACACAGCAGCAGCTTGGGTTCTTCGAGACGTTTGGCTTTCTGAAGTTCCCGGGACTCCTTGCCGACGAGGTGGATGAGATCACCAGAAGGTTCGAGAAGGTCTGGGCTGACCACGGCGGCGGACATCACGGGCGCGAGCACGACAGGGAGCAGAGGTCGGCGCTGCTGCCGTTCATCGACAAGGACGAGTACCTGTCCGCGCTGCTGGACCACCCGGGAATCGACGGCATAGCGGCATCGATCCTGGGGGACGACTACAACTACACGGCCAGCGACGGGAACTTCTACGTCGGGAACACGGGCTGGCACTCCGACGGGTACGACCGGGGGAGGTACACGTCCATCAAGATGGCCATGTACCTGGACAAGGTCGGGCGCGACTCGGGCTGCCTGCGGGTGATACCGGGCAGCCACCACGTCGGGGATGTCTTCGGCGACTCGCTGCATAAGGGCGCTCCCAGGTCGAAGATCTCCAACCAGGAGGAGCTCTGGGGCATCTCGGGCATCGACGTGCCGGCGGTGCCGCTGGAGTCGGAGCCCGGAGACCTGGTGGTCTTCAACCACTCTCTGAAGCACGCGTCGTTCGGGGGCGGAGACCGGCGGCGCATGTTCACGCTGAACTTCCAGGAGCGGTATGCTGACGAGCACATCGACGAGCTCAGGGCAGAGATGGAGGGCATAGCCAGGTTCTGGGCCGAGAGCGCCTACGGCACGATCATGGTCGAGACGGCGGGACCGGCGCGAATGGTGCACCTGGAGCAGCGGATGGCCAACGACGACCACCTCCCGGAGCTGGCCCGTAAGGCCAGGGAGGAGATGGAGGAGCCCTCCAGGAGCTAGGCGGGCCAGTCTAGCCCGGGGTGCGCTTCGTGCTGACCTCCAGGCCCCCCAGGCCGATGGGCACGTTCTTCGTTTCGATCTCGTCGTAGGCCATGAGCAGCGAGCGGAAGTGCCTGGAGTGCTCGTCGTTCATGTCCACGTTGTCCGTGGTCATCAGGCCACCCTCGCGCAGCAACGGGATGACGTGCGGGATGATCTCTGGGTACAGCCTGTCCCAGCAGTCCAGCAGGATGTAGTCGAACTGGCCCTCCAGGTCCCTCAGCGTCTCCCTGGCGTCCCCGGGCACGAAGTCGACCACGTCCAGGAGTCCCGCCTCCGCCAGGTTCGCCGTGGCAATCCCGATGTTCCTGTCGCTGATCTCGAGGGCGGTGAGCCGTCCTCCAGTGATACGGGCGGCGTGGGCGAGCCAAAGGGTCGAGTAGCCGTGGGATACGCCGACCTCCATCAGCCGCTTCGCCCCGACGGTCTGCACGAGGATGTGAAGGAGCCGCGCCGTGTCGGGATGCAGCGCCCACAGACCCTCCTCAGGGTTCTCCTGAAGTCCCCTCGCGCGCAGGTCCCTGTCCTCGACGTCCATCCTCTCCACCCGCTCCACCACCTGCAGGAATCTGGATTCCATGGCGCTGCTCTCTCCCAATGGCTGAATTGACGACATGTTACTGTCTGGCACTGCCAGAGCGCCAGAATCCATGTTCAATAGGCCGTTGACCAGTGGACAAGCGCAGAGTAGACTCCTGATTAAGCACATCTGGCCGTGGTTCCCAACGGCCGAAGGAGGTGAGTAATGGTCAGGAACATGTACACCACTTCCAGATACGACCCTGCTCGCCTCGCTCGCACCCGCTTGCATCCCTAGCCGGCCGTACAGCCGACCCATAGGAAGGCAGACCGGCATGAGCTCGGCGACCAGGCCGCGCTCATGTCTTTCTCATAGATTGTCGTCGACACAGCTGACGACGACGCGTTCCCAATGAGACGCCATGAGCCATCTTCCGGCTCATGGCGTCCTTCATTTGGCTACATGCCTAAACACCAAGGAGTTCTAGAGTGTCACTACCTAAGCGTCAGGAAGAGAAAAGTTACTGGACAGATGTCGAGCAGCAGCTCGAAGAGATAGCGAGCAATTTCGGCCACACTACGGCGGCTCAGTTGCGGCACAGGATGGCGCTGGTCGAGTTCTAGCGCCCCAAGGCTGGGGACAGGGTGTTGGAGATTGGTTGTGGCCAGGGCGACTGCACCGCGGTCCTGGCCCATGCAGTAGGCGGGCGAGGCAAGGTCGTCGCCACCGATATTGCCCCACCAGGGTACGGTGCACCGGTTTCTCTTGGGGAGACGCACGGTGACCTACTGTCCTCCGGGGTCGGGAAGCGGATCGAATTTCATACCTGCGCCAACTTGCTTGATCCGAAGTGGGAGTTCCCCGGCGAACAATTCGATCTTGCGGTCTTCGCGCATAGCTCGTGGTACATGTCGTCCCCCAAAGAGCTCGAGAACCTATTCTCGCGGGTACGGCCTTGGGCCAAGCGCCTTGGCTATGCAGCGTGGCAACCAGTCCCTCAGAGCGTCAGCCAAGTCCCTCACCTGGCTGCGATTCTCCTCCAGGCCCATATCCGCTCCTACTGGCCGGAGCATGGCATAGGGAACCTACATTCGCTCATCACACCCAGCCAAGCCCGATCGATGGCGGAGGCTGCGGGATGGGCCATCCTCGATGAGCAGGTGACCGACTCGTCAAGAGGCCTTGAGGATGGGGAGTCGTGGGAGCTCGACAATGCCATGCATCAGATCGAGGAGCTTGTTGGCTCGAAAGGAGAAGCGGTCTCGGCACATGCACGCAACCTGATTATTGCTGAGGGTGACCTGCTCGACATGCTGGGGCGGCAGGGAAAGAGGGAGTCTCTGCCCACCTACATGTTCGCTGGAGCATGATGGATGACAAACGCCAAGATCGAACCGCAAGCGCTGGTGCCGTTCCTGTCCGACAGGTATGGCATGTCTCCTGACGTGACTTGCTCCTTCATACGACGGGGCGGGAACGACCACTACGTGGTTGAGGACCGCGGACGGAAGTACGTCCTGAGACTCTATCTGAACGGCAAGTACTTCATACGAAGTGCAGATGACTTTCGTTTCGAATTGGACCTGGTCCACTTTCTGCTAGAGCAGGGTCTCCCAGTTGCTGCGTCTATTCCCGATGTCGATGGTAAGAGCCTGGTGCGTTTCGAGTCGAACGGGGAGCGCCGTCTTGTCGCGCTGTTCGATTTCGCCGCGGGAGAGGACATCTGGGAGACCATGGGCGGATCGCACGCGCGCGAGCTAGGCAGCACAGTAGCAAGACTTCACCTGGCGATGGATCGTTTCTCCAGTGAGCACTCACGGTATCACTTAGACCTGGTCTTCCTGCTGGAAGAGCCACTGCGCTTGCTCGAAGTCCACCCGACCTACCGTGGCAAGGGAAGCCTGGAGTTCTTGCGGAAACTAGCTGGTCGTCTACGCGAGACTGTGAGTCAGACCCCCACAGAAGGAGGAGCCTATGGACTGATCCACGGCGATCTGGGCTGGCATAACATCCACTACCACCCGGATTCGGGAATGAAGATATTCGACTTCGATCTCTGTGGATATGGCTGGCGCGCATTTGACCTTGCCCTGGTTAAGCTCCAGTTCGACGATGATCACTGGGCTGCATTCATCGATGCGTACCAGGCTGTCCGGCCGATGTCGGCAGCCGAGAGGAACTCGATCGGCGACTTCGTGCAGCTCTGGCCCATGTGGCACATCGGGGATCTGCTTCGCAATCGAAACCCAATACTCCAGCTCGGCAACAACTCCATCGAAGAGGAGATAGATGGATGGCTGGGGTATCTGAAGAGAATGACAGGCGCCGGGGCCATCGAAACGGCTGCCCAGGGGAGTGAGGAGGGCCGGTAGCGTTGTTCGCGTTTCGCGTCTGGCCAATGCCGGGTATAATGCCGCCTCTGCGGGAAGGCAAGCCGTGAGCAACGGCGACAGAAGGGCACTGATCGTTACCGAGCCGCAACTGAGTTGCGGGCCCGCAGAGATGAGTTCCCCGGCGACAATCTGGACAGACGACGGTTTCGCTTATGAACGACGACAAGTCGGACTCTACAACGGTATCAAAGCCTCCCGTAGCCGGGGAGCGGCGGCATAGCTATACGCGCCACGGGGTGACGATCGAGGACCCGTGGCACTGGCTGCGGGATGCGGCGTACCCGACGGTTGAGGACCCTGACGTCCTGGCGTACCTGCAGGCCGAGAACGACTACTTCGAGGCCAGGATGTCGCCGCACAGGGAGCTGACCGACGCGATATTCGAGGAGATCAAAGCGCGCCAGCAGCCT
This sequence comes from Dehalococcoidia bacterium, assembly GCA_965209165.1. GTDB lineage: Bacteria > Chloroflexota > Dehalococcoidia > Lucifugimonadales > CAJWER01. Next base: position 152,450 of record CBDBQI010000002.1, on the reverse strand, counting down.
GACCTGTCCAGCGTTCCGTGGAGGCGCGACGGCTGGTACTACCAGTGGCGCTTCGAGGAGGAGGGCCAGTACCGGGTCTGGCAACGCTGGCCCGCCGGCGGGCCGGACGCCAGGGGAGGGCCTACCTCCGATGCCCAGACGATCCTCGACGAGCCGGCGCTGGCCAAGGACCTGGAGTACTTCAGCCTCGGCTCGGTATCTGTGAGCAACGACGGCTCTCTGCTGGCGTACAGCACCGATACGAACGGCTCCGAGCGGTTCAGGATGGTGGTCAAGGACCTGGGCACTGGGAAGCTGCTGGATGAGGAGATCGAGGACACCATCGGCGGCGCAGTGTGGGCGGCGGACGACGCGTCGTTCTTCTACACGGTGGTCGACGAGAACTGGCGTCCGCGAGAAGTGCGGCATCACGTGCTCGGAGAACCTGTTGGACAGGACGCCGTCGTGTACGTTGAGGACGATCCCGGGTTCTTCGTCCGGGTGTACGTCACCGCTTCCAGGGAGTACATCGTAGTCGGCGCCGGCGACATCGTAACGACCGAGATCCGGCTGATCCCGGCATCGGATCCCGGCGCCGAGCCATTGCTGGTCGCGCCGCGCCGGGCCGGGCATGAGTACGACGTGGACCACCAGGGCGACCGCTTCGTCATCCGCACCAACGACAGGCACAAGAACAGCCGGCTCGCGACCGCGCCGGCGGACGATCCCACGGAGAAGGCGTGGGCGCCGCTAGTGGAGCCGTCGGACTCACACCACATCCGGGGCTTCGAGTCCTTCATGGACTTCATCGCCGTGGAGGAGCGCATCGAAGGCCTGGACCAGGTGCGCCTGATCGACCGCATGGGTGAGTCGACATACGTGCCCTTTCCGGAGGCGACTTATACGGTCCACACGGGCGACAACGAGGAGTTCCAGACCGACACCGTGCGTCTCGAGTACACGTCCCTGGTCACGCCGAGCACGGTGTTCGACTACCACGTGGACACGGGCGAGCTGGAGGTACGGAAGGTACAGGAGATTCCGAGCGGGTACGACTCGTCGGGGTACGTCACAGAGCGGGTCGTCGCAACAGCCCGCGACGGCGTGCAGGTCCCGGCGTCGATCGTTCGCCGCAAGGACACGCCCATGGACGGCACCGCGCCGCTCTACATCTACGCGTATGGGTCGTACGGGCACGCCGTGCCGCCGTCGTTCTCGGCCTCGCGGCTGTCGCTGCTGGACCGCGGCTTCATCTACGCGATTGCCCACGTTCGCGGGGGCGACGACCTGGGTTACCACTGGTACGAGGCGGGCAAGCTGGACAGGCGCAAGAACACCTTCAACGACTTCGTGGACGTCGCCCGCCATCTGGTCGAACGGGGATACGGGAGCGAGGGGCGGATTGCGATTTCAGGTGGCAGCGCCGGGGGACAGGTGATGGGCGCAGTGGTGAACCAGGCGCCGGAGCTCTTGGGCGCGGTGGCGTCCCACGTTCCATTCGTGGACGTGCTGAACACGATACTGGACGACACGCTGCCCCTCACGCCCATCGAGTGGCCGGAGTGGGGCGACCCGATCGAGGACGAGGCCGCGTTCGAGTACATCCGCTCCTACTCGCCGTACGACCAGCTCGAGCCGCGGGACTACCCCCCGATGCTCGTGACGGCAGGGTTGAACGACCCGAGGGTGACGTACTGGGAGCCGGCGAAGTACGTGGCGAAGCTGCGAAAGCTGAAGACGGACGACAACGTGGTGCTGCTCAAGACGAACATGGGCGCGGGCCACGGCGGCAAGTCGGGCAGGTACGACAGCCTGTACGAGACGGCCGAGGAGTACACCTTCTTCCTGGTGAACGTGGGCGGACAAGAGCAAAGCGAATCGACGGACAAGGAGTAGACATGACCAAGAAGATCCATCGGGTTGCAATCATCGGATGCGGGAGGATGGGGCAGCACTACGCCGAGGCGTATTCGACCTACCCCGACACCGAGGTAGTCGCAATTGCCGAGCACAATCCCGAGCGCCGTGCGGCGGTCGGGGAGCGATTCGGTGTGAAGGCGCTATACCCTGACTACGAGTCGCTGCTCAGGGACGACGTGCCGGACCTGGCGGCGATCATCACTCCCACCAAGTTCTACAAGGATGCGGTCGTCGCCTGCGCCGAGGCGGGGGTGAAGGGCATCTCGACCGACAAGCCCATTGCGGCGGTGCTCGCCGACGCGGACCGGATGGTGGAGGTGTGCGAGTCGCGCGGGGCCGTCTACGCCGGCGGCAATCTCCAGAGGGCGATGAGCGAGGTGCAGGAAGCCGGGGCGATGATCAGGCGCGGCGAGTTCGGCGACATCATCGGGGCCGCCGTCCACCGCTGGGCGCTGGAGATTTCGGGCGGGGGATGCCAGCAGATTTCCGTGCTGCGCTTCCTGGCCGATGCGGAGGTCACGGAAGTGACTGCGTGGGGCACACCGCAGGAGGCCCTGGACGGCGACACGGACCATGGCCTGGCGATCAACGGCCTCTTCAGGATGAGCAGCGGGATCGAGTGCCCCGTCTTCGGCATGGAGACGCCAAGGCGCGGCGTGGATGTGTGGAGCGCGGACTCGCTGTTGCGGTGGGACTGGGCGCCGCCCGAGATATACAGGGGCTTCGACGGGGACGGCAACCGCGTGCGAGTCGACCACCAGTATGCGCCGTTCGAGTGGAGCGAGTTCCGCTACCTCACGACATCGATCCGCTCGTTCATCGCGGCGGTGGAGACGGGGAGCGAGATGGCGATTTCCGGCCACGACCTGCGGCAGGCGCTGGAAGTGGCGATTGCCGCGAAGTTCTCGGCCAAGTGGGGCAACGTGCCGGTCTCGCTGCCGCTGGAGGACAGGTCGCTGGCGTTGTACCCGCGCCCATACCGCTGGATCGGCGGGGACGAGTCGGGGCGGCCTCAGCCGGCGCGGGAGGCCAGGACCGGGGTGATCGAGTCCTGAGGGGAGGGCTCACCCTCACCCCTTCGACAGGCTCACTCCTCTCCCTTGACGGGAGAGGGGCGAGGAGCCCCGCACCTCACCGGCTCTCTAGGTTCCTGCCTCCGCAGGAACGACGATTGCGCCGCCCTCTCCCCTCGACGGGGAGAGGGCTGTGTTGACGCAGTGGGTTAGCTGCCGTTGGCTCCTATGGCCTTGCGGACTGCCGCTGGGTTCATGGGCAGCTCGGTCATGCGCACGCCGGTAGCGTGGTAGACGGCGTTGGCTACGGCCGCGAGCGGCGGCACTATCGATACCTCGCCCACGCCCCGGACGCCGTACGGGTGGTTCGGGTTCGCCACCTCGACGATGACGGTGTCGATCATCGGCAGGTCGAGCGAGGTCGGCATCCTGTAGTCGAGGAAGCTGGTGTTGGTCATGGCGCCGTCGTCGGCCATCACGTACTCCTCGTTGAGCGCCCAGCCGATGCCTTGGACCACTCCGCCCTGGATCTGGCCCTCGACGTAGCTGGGGTGGATGGCCTTGCCCGCGTCCTGGGTGGCCGTGTACCGGAGAATCTCCACCTTGCCGGTCTCGGCATCGACCTCCACGTCGACGACGTGGGTGGCAAATGCGCTGCCTGCGCCCTGGGGGTCCATGTTCGCGCTGCCGACGACGGGCCCGCCCGTGGAGGAAAGCTCGGCGGCCAGGTCCTTGAAGCCGATGCTCAACTCGGGGTCCGACTTGTGCTGGAACACGCCGTCGCTGAGCTCGATGTCCTCTGCCGGCTGGTCCCAGAGCAGCGCGGCGCGGTCGATCATCTGCCGCTTGATGTCCTGGGCCGCCTCGTAGCTGGCCCAGCCGGTCTTGAAGGCTGCGCCTGAGCCGCCCGTCATCGACGTGTAGCCTATCTCCTCGGTGTCGCCTATGTGCGGGTTCACGTCCTCGACCGGGATCCCGAGCACCTCGGCGAGCTGCTGAGCTGCAGCCGGGCGGGTCCCGCCGATGTCCACGGAGCCGATGGTGAGGCTGACGGTGCCGTCGTAGTTCACGTTAGCTGTTGCGCACGCCGGGCCCGAGCCGTTTATCCAGAACCCCGATGCGACGCCGCGGCCCCGGTAGGGCCCCTCGATAGGCGTCGAGTAGTGGTCGTGGTTGAGGGCCGCCTCCGCCGTTTCGATTGCGCCGATCACGGGGTTCACGACGCCGCTGGCCCTGCGCGTGCCCTCCTTTGCGCCGTTTGCGATGCGGAGATCGAGGGGGTCAGTCGATAGCTTCTCCGCCAGCTCGTCGATCAGCGTCTCGGCCGCGAATGAGCCTATCGGTGCACCGGGGGCGCGGTAGGCGGTCGACTTGGGCTTGTTGTCGACCACGTCGTAAGCGTCGATGAGTATGTTGTCGATGTCGTAGGGCGAGAACATGCATTGGGCGGCCGCCCCGACCGGCGAGCCGGGATAGCCTCCCGCCTCGAAGCGCAGGTCGGCCTGCGCGGCGGTGATCTTGCCGTCGCTCGTGGCGCCCATCTTCACATTCATATAGGAGCCGGCGGTGGGGCCGCTGGCCTCCAGGACGTCCGCGCGGCTCATCGTGATCTTCACGGGGTGCCCGGTCTTGCGGGAGAGCAGGGCGGCGACCGGCTCCAGGTGGATGGTCGTCTTGCCGCCGAATCCACCGCCGATCTCCATTGGAACGACCTTGACCGTGGACGAGGATACGCCCAGTATCTTCGCGGTGTTCTCGCCTATCTGGAAGTGGCCCTGCGAGCTGCACCACACCGTCAGCTTGCCCTCCGGGGTCCACCACGCGGTGGCGCTGTGGGGCTCGATGTAGCCCTGGTGCACCGTCTGGGTGCGGAACTCCCGCTCGACCACGATGTCCGCCTGGTCGAAGGCCGCGTCGACATCACCCAGCTTGAGCTGGGAGTGGTCCGAGACGTTGTTGGCATACTCGGGGTGGAGCTGCGGCGCTCCGTCGGCCATGGCCTCCTCGGCGCTGGTGACGGCAGGGAGCACCTCGTACTCGACGTCTATGAGGGAGAGAGCGGCCTCTGCCGCGTGGGGGTTGGCGGCGGCTACGCCGGCGATGGCGTGGCCCTTATACACGACCTTGTCGGAGGCGAGCACCTTGTTGCTGAGGTGCCTGTCGCCGATGTCCCAGCCGCTCGGGTCCGGCAGGTCCTTCGACGTGACAACCGCCCGAACGTCGGGGTGGGCCTCCGCCTTGCTCGTGTCTATGGACTTGATGCGCGCGTGGGCGTGGGGGCTCCGCAGGACCATGCCGTGCAGCAGGCCGGGCAGGATTATGTCGGCGCTGTACTGGGCCTTCCCGGTGACCTTCTCGTAGCCGTCGTGCCGGACCGGCCGCTTGCCGACGGTCGTGTACTCGGTATTGGAGAGGACTATGTTCGACGTCATTTGCGGGGGTGGACCTCCCTAGTGTTCATATTGGCGCGTGGATTGTAACACAGCGGCGCCGGCCTACTCCGCATAGGTGTCCTCGTACTCGGTGGAGAGTATGCCCATCACCACGGAGTCGAACCTGGAGCCCTCGTGGGGCCGGCTCTTCCGCAGCGTTCCCTCGTGGACGAAGCCCAGGTGCATGAACATGTTGCGGGCGGCCTCGTTGTACTCAGGCACGTCGACCCATAGGCGGTACAGGCCCCACATCCCGAATGCCATGCTCATCGTGGCGCGGGTGGCCGCGGTGCCGTAGCCGTGGTGCCAGTTCTCCTTCTCGCCGATGAGGATCGAGAGCTGGCCATCTCCAAGCGCCTCCTCGATGGCTACGTGAACCTCCCCGATGTGGGTGTCGCCGACGTACACCGACAGCATCCGGTGCTCCGGATCGTCGAAGATGCGCTTCCACTCCTCGTCCGAGACGGCGTCCATCTCTTCGGGGTGGTACCCGAGGTGGGCAGGGTCGCCGTACGAATAGCGCCCGAACCAGCTCTCGGCGACGTCCTCGTCCTGCAGCCACTCCCTGATTCTCGCGACGTCGTCCCTCGTAACCGGCAGCAGCATGATCTCCATGTCAGTCATTAGTCCTCGACCTCCAGCAGTCTATGCTTCGGGCCACACTCTGACGGAACCGTACTGGCCGTCGAAGCCGGGTTCTATCGACACCTCGCCGCGCCTCACCCTGGCCACCCCGTCGGCGACTCTCTCGCCGGCAGCGCGTTCGATGTCGCGTGTGGGCGCGTCGACCAGTATATCCATCTCGCTGCCTATGGCGCCAATCAACGCGGAGTAGGTGCGGGCCACGGTCTTGGTGTTCGGTCCGACCTCCAGGGCCTCGGCAATGATCTGCCTGAGGGATACGAGCATCCTGAAGGGCGGGCGGCCCCCATCGCCGCGGAAGAGGCCGTCGGGTCCCGCTGCTGTCGCGACGTCCCGGGCGGCGAGCTCCTCGACCCGGTGAAGGACGCCGAGGGTCACCCTGCGTCCGCAGGCGGGGCACTGCGGTCCGTGGGCAGCCACTTCGCCCGGCGACATGCTAACGCCGCACTTCCTGTGGCCGGAATTGTGGTACTTGCCCTCCTCCGGGAAGAACTCGACGGTATAGTCGATGGCCTGCTGTTCAATGGCTGTGACCAGGCCTTCGTAGCTGGGCTCGCCCGGCATGACCGTGAGCTCCCTGCCCAGATTCTCGGGCGAGTGGGCGTCGGAGAAGGACATGATCGACACGCTGTCCAGCGACGGCACGCGCCAGTTCATGGCGGGCTCGCTGGACAGGCCGGTCTCGACGGCGTGCACGTGGCCTGCCATGTCCTCGAAGCACTCCTCGAGGGAGTCGTAGCCCGATTTTGAGCCATAGAGGCCGAAGTAGGGTGTCCACAGGTGGGCGGGGATAATGAAGCACCGCTCGTCGATGCCGAGCAGCAACTCCAGCAGATCCTTGGCCGTCATGTGGAGGGTAGGGCGGCCGTCCCACTCCAGCTTGCCCTTCGTGGACAAGGCGGACGTGACACGCTCGGCCGCATCCATCGTCGGTACGAAGACCAGGATGTGTACGCGCCTCCGCCTTCCGGCGTGCATCGCGCTGCAGTTGACCTCGGTGCCCAGGATGAAGCGCACGCCGCCGTGCTCGAAGAGGCCGTCGCCCAGGTCGCGCAGCTTGGCCCTAGTCTCGGCGGCCCACACTGGCTGGGTGAAGTCGCCGCTGGCGAGCAGGTCGATCCCCTTGATGCGCGCCCACTTCGCCAGGTTCTCGAACGTGAGGCGCCTGCTGGTGCCGTGGGCGTAGGGAGAGTGGGTGTGGAGGTCTACGGCGTAGGACACTAGGGTGAGTGCATTGGCGCTGCTGTCAGGACAACGCTCCCGATGCTGCAGACCCGCGAGGTGGACGAGGCCGATTGTGCTGCGTCTCCCCTCGTTTCATGCTATACACTGTCCTCTCAAGGACCACTGTCCGCAGTATACATCGTGGTTGGACGCGACAGAATGACTCATCGGGAACAGGATGCCGCCTGCAGGCAGGAGGGTCGTTCTACCGCACTTGTGAGTCTCCGCCGGTGCTGAGTCCCGCGGTCTCGTTCGCCCTGAGGGCGGGCGCACACGTCCTCGCCGGTCTCGCTTTCCTGTACTTCCTCAACGTTTTCATCCAGACGGGTTACATCTCCCCCACACAGGCTATCGTGGGGGTCGCATGGCTCGCCGTCTGCTATGCGGTGAGCCGCTTCGTCCGCATCATGATCCTGTTGCCCATTAGCTTTCTGGCTATGGTCCTATGGGGCCTCTTCCTGGAGAGCGCGCCGGTCAGCGACTTTGCTGCGTTTCACACACACGCGTCCGAGCTCAGCTCAGGCGTGTTCTCGTCGCTGTTTAGCACCAAGTCTCCGCCTACGGTGGCGTACTACGCTGTGTTTCACCGGCTGCTGGGGCCCACACATTCGGCAAACTACATAGCGTCCGCAACAGCCTGGACAGCCGGCGCCGTATTCGTCTACTGGGCGGCGCGCCCCTTCTTCTCTGACGCGCGGGATGCGAGGTTCCTGAGCTTCTGCCTGGCGTTGTGTCCCACCTTTTTCGTCTTCTCCCCGGTAATCAGCTCCGAGTCCGTCTACTTTCTCCTGTCGGCCATCTGTGCATGGCTTGTCTCTAGACACCTGACCTCCAGCCCCCGGTCTCCCTACCTGTACATAGCGATGGGGTTCGTGACCGCCTGCCTGTTCCTGACACGCACGAATGGAATCGTGGGACTCCTGGTGTGCCTCGCCGTAATCACCGTGGGGGGAGCTGCGTACCGCGGGGCAGCCGGCGATGGCGCCGCAATTCCCGGTGCGCAGAGTGTTCGGCGCCGTGTCGCAGCAAGTGCGATCGTAGCAATCTCGTTCGTCGCGGTCTGGCTCTCCTTCGCCTACACGTCGCCGGCAGTTCTACCCAATGCCTTGTGGCCCACCGTGTCCTTACTCGGTGGACCTGAGATGAGAATCACATCCACGCCGTGGGGGTCGCTGAGCTTCCTGTTCGGCACGAGCTTCGACTCCATGGGAAGGTACAACTCCGCCGACGTGGAGCTAGCCGGGTATACGGGTGAGAATCGACTCACCCGCGCAGAAGCAGACCGGAGAGCCCGGGAGATCGCGGTGGAGCGAATAGCGCGCGACCCCGTCCGGTTCGTCGGGTTTGCCCTGTCGGACAAGGTGGCCCAGCTTTGGGGAAGGGAGAACGGCCTCTACGTCGCGGCGTCCGGAGACAGGCAGAGGAACGGAAGGTTGAACTCGAGGACCCAGGACCTGGCCCTTTCCAGCCTCGACGGTGTGTATCGTGCCACGCTCCTGCTCTTTGTTGTCATGCTCGTCAGGGAGATGCGTCGTCCCAGCCATCTCCTCGCCCTGGGGACGATCGCACTCTTGCTCGCGCTGCCGCACATTCTCCTCGAGGTGAGGCCCCGCTATCACCTTGCGATGACGCCCTTCATAGTCGTCGGTTCAGCGCTGCTCGTTCTCGATTTGCAGAGACGCCGGCATGAATGGCTTTCGACGGCCGGCTCGAAAGTGCGGCAGTGGCTCGACAGATGAGGTTGCTTCTTGAACAAGTCCAAGAACTGGATTGCTCTCGGGGCCCGTGCTAGGATGGGCGCACAGTGCAGCAAGGAACCGTAAAGCCCCGAGAGCCCAGTCCGGTGTCCAGTTCCGGCCACCGCCGCTCCACAGCAGGAAATTGACGTTGAGAGTTCTGTCGGTCCAAGTCCACTCGTCGCGGTCGGGGTTCCTGGCCGGGTTGGACGATGTCGTCCGGTCGTTCGCCAGCCCGCCGCTGTGGATTACCCTCGGCTGGTACGACTTCACGCTCAGGTACCGCCGCACATACCTCGGGCCACTGTGGGAGCTCCTGGTGGTAGGCATCTGGATTGCGGGGCTGGGGCTGCTGTTCGGGAAGTTGCTGGGCCACTCGGCCGACAACTACCTGGTGTACCTTTCGGTCGGCGTGATTCTCTGGTCCTACATATCCAGCACTCTCACGACGGGTGCGACCGTGTTCGTTTCCAATGCAAGGGCCATCTCGTCCATCAATAACCCGCTCTTTACATATGTGCTGCGGAACGCCTTCGAGCACTGGGCGAAGATGGTGGTCCATTCGCTGATCCTCGTTGCCGTCATGGTATGGAGCGGTGTCAGTCTGGGCTGGCACACGCTTCTGGCAGTGCCCGGGCTCCTGCTGCTGGTGCTGGGGTCGCTGGTTGCTGTGCCGCTTCTCGGGTTTGCTGGCGCCCGCTACCGGGACCTGACCCACATGATTCGGGCGGGGATGCGGTTTCTCTTCTTCGCGACGCCGGTGTTCTGGTACGCGGAGGGCCTGGGCAACCGCGACTTCCTGGCGCTACTCAACCCGTTCACCCACTACCTGGAAGTCGTCCGCGCGCCGCTGACCGGCGAGACCGCTTCGGCGCTCTCGTGGACGCTGGTCCTGGCTTTGGATGCCATGGGGCTGGCGCTGTTTGCGGCCACGTACAGTCCGCTACGGCGGCGCCTGGCTATCTGGATAGGATGAGAGAAGATCTGGCGATCCGCCTCACGAACCTGACCATGGAGCTTCCCACGTACCGGAAGGCCCCGCGGCGGTACTCATCGAACGGCCTTGGGTCTCTGAAAGCCAGCGTGGGCGGGCGCCTCAACTTTTCCCGCGGCTCCATGCTGGTGGTGACGGCTCTCGATGACGTCAGCCTGGAGATTGCCAGGGGTGAGAAGATTGGGCTGATCGGGCTGAACGGCGCGGGCAAGAGCACGATGCTCAAGGTCATGGCCGGCATACTCCCCCCCACACACGGGACCGCCGAGTCGCGGGGCAAGATCTCCACGCTGTTCGCCGAGTCCCTGGGACTCAAGCCGGAGGCCACGGGCATCGAGAATATCCTGCTCTCCGGCGTTTCCCTCGGCCTGACTCACGGGCGTGTCAGGAAGATGATCCCAGAAATCGTGGAGTTCACCGAGCTCGGCGACTACATCTACATGCCCCTCCGGACTTACTCGAATGGGATGCGCGCGCGTCTCGGATTCGCTGTCGCCACGTCGATCAACCCGGACATCCTGCTAATCGATGAGATCATCGGCGCGGGCGACCTCAGATTTCAGCAGAAGGCAAAGGAGCGGCTGGAGGGCTTCATGGGGTCCGCCAACACCCTGGTTGTCGCGTCCCAGTCCGAGGATGTCATAAGGCAGTTCTGCGACCGGGCGATTCTCCTGGAGCGGGGAAGGGTAAGCATGTCCGGGGACGTGGATGAGGTCCTGGAGGAGTACAAGGGGACGCGCTGAGCTCGCTGTGGTAGTCTCCTCGCCCATTTTGGCCCATAACGCGGCAGGAGTCTTGTCATGACTCATGATGCGGCTGCCAGAGACGCCGAGCACGGCCGGCGTTCAGGAGACCGCGTCTCCCAGGCGTATCGAGGGATGAAGGAACCCGGGTCTGCCGGAGACAGGCGCCGCCGCTGCATCGACTGGATGGCGGACCAGGCCCAGGGTCCGCGCGTGCTGGCCGCCCGGGGCGACGAGGGCACCATGGCGCTGCTGCTAGCGCGGCGCGGTATCGAGGTCACGGCAATACAGGCCGACCAGCAAGCAATGGAGTGCGCGCGAGAGCTGCTGGCGAAGGAGCCGTCCGAGGTACGCGAGCGCGTCGAGCTGGTCCAGGCGGACTTCGATCTACACGCGCCGGTGGAGGGCCCATTCGACACCGTGATACTGGGGGACATCCTCGAACAGGCCGGCAATCCGGGCGCGCTGCTGGACAGGTGCCTGGAGTACCTCGTGCCGGAGGGGCGGGCAGTCATCACGATCGCCCTTGGGCCGGGCCACGGAGAGGACCATCGCCGGACCCTGCGGCTTGTGGACAGCATCGACCTGCTGAAGCCAAGACTCGCGCTTCACGCGATGGAGATTGAAGATGGGCATGTCCGTTTCGTGGGCCGGCTGTCGGACGACCGCCAGGCGTCCTGGCAGCACATGGACGCCGGATCCGTACAGTCCATGACCGAAGCGGCGCTGGCGGCTTCCCAGGCGAGAGTCCGGGAGCTCGAACGGCAGGCGGAAGTCGATGAGGTTGCCCTCTCCCAGAACAAGACCGCCGCATCCCAATTCAAGAAGAGGCTGGACGCAAAGTCGGGCGAGGTGCGCGTGCTGAGGCACCGGCTGCAGGCGACGCATTCGAGCACCTCTTTCCGGGTGGGTTCGGCGATGGTCCAGGCTGCGAAGAAGCCGTCCTCGCTCTTCAAGCTGCCATTCGAGCTCCTGCGACTGTACCGGGCCGCGTCCTCCGGAAGAATCGATGCGCTGGACAGTGATGACATGGGCGAGCGATACAGGCGCCTTCCCAAGGAGCTCGACCTGGATGTCTCCCAGTTCCTCGCCTATCCGCCGCTGTCTATTCCCGAATCCGTCGTGGGGAGACCGCGAATAGCGGCAGTCCTGGATACGTTTACCGAGCATTCCCTCAGGTACGAAGCGGACCTGTTGCTGCTGTCGCGCGAGAACTGGCGGTCCGAGATCGACGAGTCGCGGCCCGAGCTCCTGTTCGTGGAGTCCGCCTTCAGCGGCAACAACAGGCAGTGGAGGCATCTGATAGTCGACTGCGAGAAACTAGAGGAGAACCCCCTGCACGACCTGGTCCAATACTGCCGCTCTGTGGGGATTCCATCGGTGTTTTGGAACAAGGAAGACCCGGCGCACTTCGACAATTTCATCGAGGCCGCCCGTGAGTTCGACATCGTATTCACTTCCGATGCGGACTGCGTTCCCGTGTATCGGGACGCCCTGGGGCACGACCGCATATACGTCCTGCCGTTCGCGGCGCAGCCCCGGCTTCACAATCCGTCCCGCGAAGAAGGCTGGCCGAACCACCCGGTGAGCTTCGCGGGGAGCTGGGTGCAGAACAGGTTCCCCGGCCGTGAGGAGGCGCTCAAGTCTCTGCTGGATCCCGCGATGCCCCTGGGGCTGCACATCTTCGACCGCAACCTGACCCGGACGGACCTTGGGGAACACTATCGCTTCCCTGCCCAGTACAGGGAAGCCATCGTGGGGACCCTGACGTACGAGGAGATGCTATCGGCCTATCGCTGCTACGACGTGATGCTGAACGTGAACACCGTAGCCGAGTCCCCGACGATGTTCTCGCGCCGGGTGTTCGAAAGCTTGGCCTGTGGAACGCCTGTGGTCTCGTCCGAGTCCATCGGCATGACCCGGATGCTGGGAGAACACGTCAGGGTAACGGGCAACAGGGAAGAGACCGTAGGCCATCTGCTGGACTTGCTGGGCGATGACGAAGCACGTCTCCGCGAGGGCCACCTGGCATACCGGTACGTACATGAGAACCACACCTACCGCCATCGCATGGACGAGGTCTTCCGCAGCGTTGGTATCGAGCCGATTGGCGCTGACAGGCCGGCCGTAAGCGTGCTGATGCCAACCATGCGTCCAGAGAACGTGGCGCGTTGCCTCGAGAACTTCGCGAAACAGACTTATGACAACAAGGAGCTGGTGCTCATCCTGAACAATGCGGAGTTCGACCTGGACGCGATCCGGAAGAGAAGCGAGTCGATTCCCAACGTGCAGGTGCTCCACGTGGACGGACGGGCCACGCTGGGTGAGTGCCTGAACCGGGGAGTGGAAGCATCGTCGGGCAAGTACGTTGCGAAGATGGACGATGACGACCTCTACGGCGAGCGATACCTGGCTGACGCCGTTCTGGCAGCATCCTTCTCGGATGCGGACGTTGTAGGGAAGGGGGCCTTTTTCACCTACTTCGAGGAGTCTGACACGATGGCCCTGGCGGAAGTGACCAGGGAGCACACCTTCAGCTTCTTCGTGACGGGCGGCACGCTGTTCATCCGGGCCGACGTCGCCAGGAAGAATCCATTCGACTCAGTTTCCCTCAGGGAAGACACGAACTTCCTTCACGCCGCGGCCCGGGCCGGATGCCGGATATACTCTGCCGACCGCTTCAACTTCGTGAGGATGCGATCAAGTCAACTGTCAGACCACGCCGACCGTACGCCGGACGCCGAGTTCTTGAGGAAGTGCCGGTACCGGACACAGGGTCTGGATCTCGGCCGCGCGATGGTGTAGCAAAGGAGACCGATGGCGTCCGCGGACAGAGACCAAGTTGGGCAGGTGTACCTCGGCCTGATCGATGGCGGACCGACGAGCGACTGGCTGCGCCGCCGAGTGGACTGGATGGCCGAAGAGGCCCGCGGCCCGCGGGTGCTGGACGTTGGCTGCAGCGAGGGCATCCTGGAGGTGCTGCTTGCCAGGCGCGGCTTCGAGGTCACCGGGGTGGACTCGGATCACGGCGCCCTGGAGTTCGCACGAGAGTTGTGCGCCAGGGAACCGGGAGAAGTGCGCTCACGAGTCCAGCTGGTCCATGGTGACTTCCTAGAGGGTGGGCAGGTAGGCGGGCTCTTCGACACAGTTGTAATGGGGGACCTGCTCGAGAATACCCACGATCCGGGCGCAATGCTGGACATGGGCCTGGTGCACCTTGAGCCCGGTGGACGCATCGTCGTTACCACACCCTTTGCGGTGCACCCTCGGGAAGACCACCGGCGTACCTTCAGTCTAGTGGACGTGGTCGACCTGCTGCGGCCGAGACTGGGACTTGAGAAGTTGAGCGTCGAGGACAACGTAATTCGCTTCGTTGGCAGCATGTCGGAGAATGGGCTTGAGTCCTGGCGGCGCATGGATGCCGAGGCCCTACTGTCAATGACCGATGCCGCGCTGGTGACCTCACATGCGGACCTGTACCGGATGTTGGAGATGCGGGAGAACCGAATCGAGCGATTGCAGGGGAGGCTCCGGGAACGGGTCGACGTGGACCGGGTCGCTCGCCGCACTGCGGATGCCAGCCGCGGGGAGATCAAGAAGCTGGAGTTCCGGGTCAAGCTGGACCGCCTGGCGCTGGAACAGCTTAAGGACCAGGTCAAGGCCAGGTCGAGAGAGCTGGGGGAGACGCGGTACCAGCTCCGGACGACGCTTGCCAGCACGTCGTTCCGGGTCGGTGTGGCTATGGTGAACGCGGTGAGGCGGCCCCTGACGCTGTGGAAGTTGCCCCTGGACCTGTTGCGGGTGTACCGCACGAAGCCCTCACAGGTGGAATCTTCTCTTTCGGTGAAGCCTCCGGCCAAGAAGGCCAGTGCTCCTGGACCGACCGGGGCCCCGCCGCCGGAACCCTACATCGACCCCGACGCACCCTTCGTAGATCCCACGAAGTTCATAGACTTCCCCGTCTTGTCAGTTCCGGTTGCCGGCTCCGGCCGGCCGACGGTAGCGGCAATCCTAGACACTTTCACCGAGTACTGCCTTCGGCATGAGGTGGATCTCGTGCTGATGTCACCCAGGAGCTGGCGCACCCAGCTCGAGAGGAGGCGGCCGGTATGCCTCTTCGTCGAGTCGGCCTGGAGGGGAAACAACGGCGTATGGCAAGACCGGATCGTCGGCTACGAGAGCCTGGAAGACAACCTGCTCCGCCAGATCCTGGAGTACTGCCGCTCGAATGGGATCCCGACCGTATTCTGGAACAAGGAAGACCCGCCGCACTTCGATAACTTCATCGGTGCTGCCCGGGAGTTCGACCACGTCTTCACCTCCGACGCGGACTGCATTCCACGTTACAGGGAGGTTCTGGGCCACGACCGGGTGTACGCCCTGCCGTTCGCAGCGCAGCCGAGGCTGCACAATCCATCAAGGGAGGCGGACTGGCCCAGCTACCCGGTCTGCTTTGCCGGGAGCTGGGTGTCGAGCAGGTATCCCGGCCGGGCCGAGACGCTCAGGCAGCTCCTGGACCCCTCTATGTCCCACGGCCTTCACATCTTCGATCGTAACCTCTCGCGGATGGACTTCGGGTCCGATTACCGCTTTCCAGAGCAGTACAACGATGCGATAAAGGGGACGTTGACCTACGACGAGATGCTGACCGCCTATCGCTGCTACGACGTAATGCTCAACGTCAATACCGTAACCGACTCCCCGACCATGTTCGCCCGCAGGATATTCGAGAGCCTGGCATGCGGCACGCCCGTCATCTCCTCGGAGTCCGTGGGCATGAGCGACATGCTCGCCGAGCACGTCAGGGTTGCGCGGAACAGGGAAGACACGGCCCGCCACCTGGATGAGCTTCTTGGGGATGAGGAGGCCCGCAGGCGCGAGGGCCATCTGGCCTATCGGCACGTGCATGAGAACCATACTTACCGGCACCGCATTGACGAGGTATTTCGCAGGGTCGGGCTGGCGCCTCTCGGCACGGAGAAGCCCTCGGTGAGTGTCCTGACGCCCACCATGCGGCCAGAGAACGTCGCTCACTGCCTCGAGAACTTCAGGAGGCAGCGCTATGAGAACAGGGAGTTGATCCTCATTCTGAACAACGCGGAGTTCGACGTCGACGCGATTAGGAGGGACGTGAAGTCGATACCGAACGCGCAGGTCATCCACGTCGAGGGTCGCACGACCCTGGGGGACTGCCTGAACCGCGGAGTCGAGGCGGCCTCGGGCAAGTACGTCGCCGAGATGGACGACGACGACTACTACGGGGAGCTTTACCTGTCCGACAATGTTCTCGCGGCCTCATTCTCGGATGCCGAGATTGTGGGCAAAGGGGCGTACTACGTGTACCTCGTGGGTGCCGAAGCCACGGCCTTGAGGGAGACCAGCCCGGAGCACACTTTCACGGCTTCCGTTGTAGCGGGCAACACGATATTCGTCCAGACCAGCGCAGCCAGAGACGTGATGTTCGCCCCGCTGGTAAGAGGTGAGGACACGGACTTCCAGCAAAGGGCTGCCTGGGCCGGATGCCGGATCTATTCGACGGACCGTTTCAACTACCTCCGGGTCTGGGACCACAAGGTGTCCGAACACTCCTGGAAGATCTCCGACGCTGAGTTCCGAGAAAAGTGCCGGGACTACACGTCCGGCCTCGACTTCGACCGTGCCATGATATGACGGTGCGGATCCTGCCTGCGATAGGTACGCGCACCGAAGCTCCAGAGATGACCATTGCAGCGCACGAATGGCCGCCCCGGACCGTACCTCCGACATGTAGAGCTCTGACGACCCACCTCTGCTCCGTAGGATTCGACCAGGCAGAGAGGTCGGTCGGCTGGCCGTCAAGCCTCGAGATCGATTCGGAGGACTGAGTGGAGCAAATACGCTATGACATAGATCTTTTTGTGGAGCTCAACGAGGAGTACGCGAAAAACAGCGCCGTACTTGCTCACACGGCATTCTTGCAGGAGGTCGAGGGCGACCGGCTCGAAGCTGCGGCGAAGCGGGTCGTGCAGGTGAACGAGGACCTCAACTTCGAGAGGGGGATGAGGGTCCTGGAGATCGGATGTGGGCGAGGGCATCTTAGTGCCGTCCTGAAACGGGACTACGGTTGTGAAGTAGTGGGATTGGACATTCGTCGATACCCTGAGTGGGATGAATTCCTGAGCGAAGGCTTGGACCTGCGTGTACATGACATCAGCCGGACGAGTAATGATGCCTTGGGCACGTTCGACCGAATTGTGGCGCTCGAAGTCTGGGAGCACATCGAACATCCCTATGCGGCTCTCACCGCCGTAAAGGAATTGCTGAGTGAGGGTGGAGAAAGTCTGGCATACATTAGCGCCAACTTGTACCGCGGGCCCAAAGCCTCACATCGATACCGGCACGTCTTCTTCCCTTGGCCGCATCTGCTGTTCGACGATGACGTGTTCTTGCGGTTCTTCCAAAGGCACGGAACCCGTCGCAGGTCTGCATGGGTGAACAAGCTCACCGCTGCGCACTATGACCTGTACGTGCGCCAGCTTGAATTCGAAGTCGTAAGGGAATGGACTGCGAAGACCCCAATTGACGAGGCGTTCTACGAGCGCTTCATCGATAAGCTCGGCCGCTATCCCCGCTACGACCTCGAGCAGGATTTCATCTTCCTGGTTCTCGGACGTCAGTCTCGCCAGCCATCGGACGTATACCTTAGACGACGAGCTTCATCTCTCGAAGAATGTATCAGGGACAGGGAAGCGGCCCTCCAACGAGAGACGCGACGGGCCGCAGCTCTCGAAGCGGAAGCGAAGGCGCTGCGCCGGCGTATTCAGGAGACTCGCGACAGTGTCTCCTTTCAGACCGGCAACGCCCTGGTGAATCTCGCCAGGAACCCACTGACGGCTTGGAGACTTCCCGCCCAGATGTGGAGGATATGGCGTGGCAGGGCTGTGGCCCCTAGACGAGGGCCTTGATAGAGTGCAGCGTCAACGAGGTACAGTGGGACATGTCGGCGTACTGTCACTTTGGTGGACCAGGTAGCCTTCTCTGTGGATTCATCCCGCACATCACGCGCGTGGACTTGGCACGCGGCTTTGTGGCTGCTCACCGCGTTGCTGTTGATGGCGTCGGGGTGTGGGGATGTAGAGTCCCAACCGGCTGAGGGGAGCGCTTTCCAAGAGACTGGTCCCCCGGTCGTGCCCAAAGTTACCGAACTCAGTCTGTCCCGAAGCCCCGGCGCGCCCTGGATCTTCAGGCCCCGCAACGACGTGCCGGTCTGGCGGTTTTCGATCCCAATCGATTGGTCGGCAGACCCCTTCGAGGACCTCAATTGGCAGTATCACCTCCATGCGTGGCGCCCCATGGACTACTGGCTTCACCAATACAGGACGGAGAGCGATGCAGCAGCCCTGACCGTTCCCCTGGATATCGCATTGGACTGGCATCGATTTCACGTCGAAGAGGGACGTT
Organism: Dehalococcoidia bacterium; assembly: GCA_965209165.1. Lineage (GTDB taxonomy): Bacteria > Chloroflexota > Dehalococcoidia > Lucifugimonadales > CAJWER01. The sequence goes on along the minus strand of CBDBQI010000002.1, from coordinate 134,327 downwards.
CGAGCGACCTCCAGTGGTATGACCAGTCCACCGGGGTCCGAGCTTCCCGCCTGGCCTTCCTGCTGGCTCTCATCCTGACCAATGAGCTGAAAGCGGGTGAGGACGACCTTGGCCGCCTGCTGGCCCTGGCCGATCTGCACGCAGAGAAGCTCATGGACCCCGAGTTTCTCCACAGCGGCAATCATGCGCTGTTCCAGCTGCTCGGTTTGGACGACCTCTGCGCGGTCGTAGGCTCAAGGGACGCCTGCAAGGGGGCTCGTTCTTATGCGAGAGACGAGTTTGCCAGGCTAGTCGGGAGCTGGTTTTCGGACGAAGGAGTGCATCTGGAGAACTCCCCCACTTATCACGGCTGGGTGATTGAGAGGATCCGGTCTCTTGGGGTGGCCGAGAGGTTCAACCGGTCCGGAGTGGAGGAGGTCCTGGAACTTGCCGACACCGTGTCACCTTGGCTGACGTACCCGGATGGCCGGTGGATTCGCGTGGGGGACAGCCACGGCGACGGGCCCGTGCTTACCGGCCCGGTGGAGATGAAGTGTCTCCCGGACGGCCTTGGTTGCTGGGCTGTCAGAGACCTGACCCAGTCCGGCTATGCCATCGTTCGCTCGCCTCCGGAAACGGACGCCGGAGAGTCCAGCGTGTTTTTCGTAACCGGAGCAACCGCCCCTACAGGTCACAAGCACGCCGACGACCTGGGCTTTGTGCTCATGGAACGGGGCAGGGACATCTTCGTCGACAGCGGCAGATACGGGTACAACTACGATGACGCGCGCAGCTACGTACTCAGCGCGCGGGCGCACAATGTCCCAAGCGTTCTGGGCAAGCGCACGGACCCGTACGTCATCGACCCGGAGAAGTCGCACCTCGGGCCGTTGATCGTGGAGGAAAGCCGGTTCGTCATCAGGGGTGCCGTGGACCGCCCTGGCTTCCTGTACCACGAGCGCGAGCTATCGTATGTCCCAGGCGTCAGGCTCGGGATAGACGACAGGGTGAGCAATCGCACCGACTTGTCCTGGCAGTCCAATCTTCACCTCGCCCCTGACCTGGTCCCCGAAGTCGATGGCACGGGATTCGTGATATATGCGGATGGTCTCACGGTGCGTGGAGAGTTCAGCGGCGAGGGTTGTGAGCTATCCGCCGTACGGGGCGAGACCGACCCATACCAGGGCTGGGTTTCGGTCGGGTACCTGGAGATAACCCCCGCGACAGTAGTGGTCGCAACGTGTCCGCATGACCTGGTCGAGAGCTCATGGGACATTACGTTCGACTGGTCGCCGGGCCCGTAGTTGCGGTAAGGCCCCGTGTGCTGCAACATACACCGATAGCCTGGTCGGGTTCTCCAAGCAATGCTGGCAGCCGTTTGACATGCGTATCCTCTCCGTCGTAGGCACACGACCCGAGGCCGTGAAGATGGCCATGGTCGCCCGCACCCTGGCGGCGGCCGATGGCATCCATCACAGCCTGTGCGTGACCGCCCAGCACAGGGAGATGCTCGATCCCGTCCTCCGCCTCTTCGACCTCTCGCCCGACTACGACCTGGATGTCATGTCGCCGGGTCAGCATCTCGCGGACGTTACCAGCGGCGTGCTTCAGGGGATGCGGGGCGTGCTCGACGAGGCCCAGCCTGACCGCGTGCTGGTGCAGGGCGACACGACCACGGTGCTGGCGACGGCGATGGCGGCGTTCTACGCGCAGATTCCCGTGGCACACGTCGAGGCCGGCCTGAGAACCGGCGACATGTCCGCACCGTGGCCGGAAGAGATGAACAGGAAGGTGGCCGACGCCCTCAGCGACCGGCACTACGCTCCCACCGAGACGGCGAGGCGAAACCTCCTGGCCGAGGGCGTGCCGGGTTCCGGCATCGTCGTGACCGGGAACACGGTGATCGACGCGCTGCTTCACGTGGTCGGGCGCCTTCAGACCGAGCCGGGCCTAGCCGATCGCGCTAGGGCGGCGCTTCCCGGTCGCGACCCGGAGCGCCGGCTCGTGCTCGTCACAGGCCACAGGCGGGAGAACTTCGGCTCGGGCTTCGAGCAGATTTGCCGCGCGCTTAATAGGATCGGCGACAGGGGTGACGTGGAGATCGTATACCCCGTTCACCTGAACCCAAACGTCCGCGAGCCGGTGTTCAGGCTCCTTGGCGGCCATCCTAACATCGAGCTCATCGAGCCGCTGAACTACCTCGCGTTCGTACACCTCATGACCCAGGCGCACATCATACTCACGGACTCCGGCGGCCTGCAGGAGGAGGCCCCATCGCTGGGCAAACCCGTGCTGGTCATGCGTGACACGACCGAGAGGCCTGAGGCAGTGGAATCGGGCAACATCAGGCTGGTGGGCACGGATGCTGACCGCATAGTGGGCGAGACCACCCGCCTCCTGGACGACGACGGGGCCCATTCGGAAATGGCGCGGGTCCGCCACCCCTTCGGCGACGGCCATGCGAGCCGTAGGATCCTGGAGGACCTGACACGTGGCTGAGAACATCAGGAGCGTGTGTGTTGTGGGCCTGGGATACGTGGGACTGCCAACAGCCGCGCTGCTGACCGCTAACGGCATGGACGTGCTGGGAGTCGACGTCGACGCGCGGCGAGTCGAGGCCGTCAACGCGGGTAAGTCACCGATCAGGGAGCCTGGTCTGGACGCGGCGGTCGCCGACGCGGTCGCCTTGGGCAGGCTCCGGGCCGGGAGCGAGCCGGCGCCCGCCGGGGCATTCATCATTGCAGTCCCGACCCCCGTCGATTCCGACCACAGCCCCGACCTCAGTGCACTCCACGGTGCCGTCGAGAGCCTCGCCCGGCATCTCCGAGCAGGCGACGTGGTCGTCGTGGAGTCCACCTCACCGGTCGGCTCCACGGAGGCCGTAAGCGCCCGCCTGGCAGGGCTGCGTCCCGACCTGTCATTCCCCCACGCTCTCGGCGACGACAGCGACGTTCGTGTGGCCTACTGTCCGGAGCGGGTACTGCCGGGCAACGCTCTCGCCGAGCTCGTCGAGAACGACAGGGTGATCGGCGGCGTCTCGCCATCCTGCGCGGAAGCTGCCAGGGGGCTCTATGAAACGTTCGTGGAAGGCGAGTGCCACCTGACAGACGCGCGCACGGCGGAGATGGTCAAGCTCTGCGAGAACGCTTTCAGGGACGTGAACATCGCCTTCGCCAACGAGCTTTCCATGGTGTGCGATGCCCTCGGCGTCGATCCCTGGGCGATGATAGGCCTCGCCAATAGGCATCCGCGCGTGGACATCCTCCGGCCTGGGCCTGGGGTAGGGGGCCACTGCATCCCCGTAGACCCGTGGTTCATCGTCAACTCGGAGCCTGGCCGCACCTCCCTGATACAGGCGGCGAGGCTGGTGAACGACCGCAAACCCGAATGGGTGGCGCGCAGGGTGGCCGAAATGTGCTCCGGACTGGACCGCCCGGTGGTCGCATGTCTCGGTCTTGCATACAAGAGCGACACGGACGATCTTCGGGAGAGCCCGTCCATCGCGGTTGTACGAAGCCTGCGGCGCATGTTCGAGGGGACGATCCTGGTGGTGGAGCCCCACGTCGAGGCGCTCCCGGAAGAGCTGCGGAGGGACGGCGCAATGGAGCTGGTCGAGCTGCGGGAGGCGCTGGCCGCGGCCGACGTCGTGGTGCTCCTGACCGACCACAGCAGCTTTCTGGAGATCGACCCTGGCAGTCTCGAAGGCAAGAGGGTCCTCGACTCCCGGGGTGTGTGGCTCCGACCGTGACTCCAAGCGCCCCGCGCCGGGACATTCGCTTGCGGACCTTCGCCGGCCGCTGTTGCGCCGCGCCATGAGGATCACCGTACTCACCCAGAACTTCGCCCCCGAGATGGGAGCGACGGCGGTCCGCCTGTACGAGCTCACGACCCGGCTGGCGGCCCGGGGCCACTCCGTCACCGTCATCACGGCTATGCCGAACTACCCCACGGGCCGGGTCTTCGACGGATACCGGGGCAAGCTGCGCGTCGAGGAGGAGATGGACGGCGTTCGCGTCGTCCGCACCTGGGTGCGCCCGTCGGAGTCGCCCAAGCCTCTTCCCAGGCTCCTTAGCTACCTGTCGTTCGTGGCGTCGAGCATGGCGCTTGGGTGGCGGGGGCTAGGCCGGCAGGACGTGGTGCTGTTCGACAGCCCCCCGCTGTTCCTGGTCCCGGCGGGGCTGGCCCTCGGGCGCATCTCGGGCGGGCGTGTGGTCATGAACGTCTCCGACATCTGGCCGGACGTGGCCGTCCGGCTGCGGATGCCGATGGGAGGGCCGACTCTCTGGTTCCTGCGGCTGTTGGAGAGGATGGGCTATAGGGGTTCGGACGCAGTGGTAACTCCCACGCCCGTCGCCCTCGAGCAGATCGCCCGCCGCTACCCCGGCGTGCGCTCCACGGTGGTCGCCAACGGCGTCGACCTGGGCCTGTTCGGTCCTTCGCTCAGGAGCGACGAGGTCCGCAGGTCGCTGGGCGCCGGCCCGGGCGACTTCCTAGTGGGATACTGCGGCCTTCACGGCCTGTTCCAGGGCCTCGAGGCCGTGGTGGAGGCTGCAGAGCGGCTCCGGGAGCACCCGTCCGTGAGATTCGTGATGGTCGGCGATGGGCCGTCCAAGAAGTCGCTTGTGACCCTCGCCAATGAGCGGGGCGTGACCAACCTGCGGTTAGAGGACACCGTGCCCAGGAGCGTCGTCGCGTCGATACTTGCGTCCTGCGACGCCGCGGTTGTGCCGCTGGCCGCGAAGCTGCCGGGCACCATGCCGTCCAAGGTCTTCGAGGCGCTTGCGTCCGGTGTGCCGCTCATCGTGAGCAGGGGCTGCGAGGCCGAGGCCCTCGTGAACGAGCATGGCGTGGGCCGAGCGTTCACCCCGCTCGACGCGAGTGACCTGGCGTCGGTCGTGGCGGAGATGGCCGAGGAGAGGGAAGCCGGGCAGGCGATGGGCGGCAGGGCCCGGGAGCTGTCCCGCCAGTTCGATCTTGACCACGTCGTATCCCGGCAGGAAGCGATACTGACGGCGGTGTCGAACGGGGAGCCGATCCCGGTGTTCGAGCGCTGACCGCCGTTGCGCGGAAGGCGTGTCCGCGGTTCCCGTGACGGCCCGATGGCGTATCATTGGGGCATGAGAGCCAGTTTCGTGGTGTTGGCCGCACTGGCAGCGGCAGTCCTCTTTGGGTCGCTCGCGTGCGGGGGGCGAACTGACCCGCCCGAGGTGGAGGCGCGGCTGGAGTACCAGAAGGGCCGGGCCCTCCAGGACCAGGGCAGCGTCAGGAAGGCCGGCGACGCTTACGCTCGCGCAATCTATCTCGACCCGAACTTTGCCGAGGCGTACGTGGGGCGAGGGTACGCATACCTGGAGCACGAGAACCTGTACAACGCCCTGGAGGACTTCGACAAGGCCATAGAGCTGGACGACGGGCTGCACGAGGCGTACAACTACCGGGGACTAGTGTCCCTGGGCATGGCGGACCCGGAGCAGGCGATGCTGGACTTCTCGAGGGCGATCGAGATTGCTCCAGACTTCGCTGACGCGTATGTGAACCGGGCGAGACTCCACTTCAGCCGGCGGGACCTGGCTAGCGCCATCGAGGACATGACCTCGGCCATTCGGGAGGAGCCCGACGAGCTGGAGCACTACCTTTCCCGGGCCCAGATGCACCTGCTCAACAACGACGCCGACGGCGCAGCGGCGGACCTGGACGAGATTCTCTCGCTGACCGACGACCCCGACCTCGAGCTCGCAGCCAAGCGGATGCTCGCCCAGATAAGGGGCGGGTAGGGGGAGGTAGGGCTGGTCGCCGTTGACGCTTCGGCGAGGCGATGGATATAGTGCGGCTCTCATGGTGAAACCGGGCCCGCATGACGCGCCGCCTCCTCGAGAACAGGGACGCACTGGTCCGGGGGACACGGTCTGGCTGGTCCTGATGTCGGTGATGCTGTTCGTGCTGCTCCTGCCGATCTCGAGCTACGTGGCAGCGTTGTCGCTGATCAGGGAGGAGTGGGCGCTCAACAACACCCAGGCCGGCGCCATCTACTCCGCCTATCTTGCCGGCTACGTGCTGTCCGCCCTGTTCGTGGTGCCCCTCACGGACCGGATCGGCCCCACGCGAATCCTGATAGTTTCCGCGGTCCTGTCTACGGGGGCCCACCTGCTCTTCCCCGTCGTCGCGGAGGGGGTGGCTACAGCGGTGCTCCTTCGTGCCCTGGCCGGAGCCGGGCTTGTGGGCCTCTACATGCCGGGCCTGCGACTCATAGCCGAGCGGTTCGAGGGGAGGCGCCGCGGGGCCGCGATGGGCCTGTACGTCACGGCGCAGTACGGAGCGAACAGCGTATCACTCGCCCTCACGGGCCTGCTGATGTCGGGGCTGGAGTGGAGGGACGCCTACCTGTACGTGTCGGCGGCAGCGGCGGCAGGATTGCCCCTGGCCGTGTACCTGCTCCGCGGCAGGTCTCTCAAGCCACAGCCCGGCGCGAAGGGCCGTATAGACATCGCGGTGTTCAGGAATTCCGCCGCCAGCTACCTAATATTCGGGTACGCCGCCCATGCCCTACAGCTATTTGCGGCCCGCGTATGGTTGCCCGTCTTTCTGGTCGGAGTCCTTGTCGGCCGGGGGATGAGCTCGTCGGATGCCGCTGTCGAAGGGGCCGCACTTGGAGGCCTCGCACTGATGACGGGCGCCGTGGGCCCTCTCATGGGAGGCGCGATCTCAGATAGGTGGGGGCGCGCGGCCTCGGCCTCGGCGATATTCGCTCTCAGCGGCGGCTGCGCGTGGATCATCGGGTGGACCGCGGGACTCCCCGTTCCGCTCATAGTCGCTCTGAGCGCCGTGTACGGCTGGGCAATAGCCGCCGATTCTGCCGTATACTCTACCGGCATAGTCGAGGTGACGCCCCCAGCCAGCCTGGGGTCGACGATGGCCGTCCAGGCGTCGGTGGGGCTGCTTGGGGGCGCGGCTGGGCCGGTGATGTTCGGCAGCATCCTCGACCTGGTACCCGATCACCTGGAGTGGCAGGCGGCCTTCTCGTCACTGGGGGTGCTGGCCATAGTGGTGATAATCGCAATGCAACGCCTCCGCCGCCTGTCGAGGGCGGGTGTAGTGTGGGCCGAAGGGGCGTCCCAACCTCAGCGAGACATACCAACAGGGAGTGAGGATGATGACGACGGTCACGGTGAAGAGCGTTGAGAACCTCCAGCAGCTTGTCGTAACCGGCGATCACGCCTTCGTCGCCGACGAGCCTGAAGGGAAGGGGGGAGATGGTCTCGGGCCGACTCCCAGCGAGCTGCTCCTGTCGGCCCTCGGCACCTGAACGGCCATGACTGTCCTCCTGTATTCTCGGAGGAAGGGATGGCCCATAGAGAGCGTTAGGGTCGAGAGCAGCCACCGCCGGGTGAGCCGAGCCGGCGAGTCCGGCGCCGGACACGAGGAGATACGGACCCATATCACGATAGAGGGCGACCTGACCGACGATCAGCGCGACCGCATACTCCAGATCGCGGGACGCTGTCCCATTCACCGCACACTGGAGTCGAGGCCGCGGATGATCGAGGAGATAGAAGTCGTGCGCCCAAAGGAGTCGCAATGAGCCAGCGTGTACCCATACTCGTCTACCACCACGTATACCCGGACGGCGACCCGCGCCTCACCGAACCCACGCCCGACAAGGCCACGGGGACGATAGAGGAGTCGGAGTTGCGCCGGCACCTCTCGTACATCGCCGACAACGGCTGGAAGGTCGTGAACACGAGCCAAGTCGTCGACTGGCTGGCGGGCTTGGGCGAGTTGCCCGAGAGGGCGGCGGTGCTGCACTTCGACAATGGGTGGCTCGACACCCGCACGACATCCATGCCCATGCTGCGCGAGATGGACATGACTGCCACTTGCTACGTGATCAGCGAGGGCACTGAGGCGGCTGCGCGGGGGCTCCCGGCCGCGATTCGAACATCGACTGAGGGCGCAGTGCAGAAGCCATGCATCACCTGGCGGCAGGCCGAGGAGCTGCTGCGGGAGAGCTGGGAGATCGGCGCACACACGGCCACGCATCCCAAGCTGGCGGAAGTGCTGGACGATGAAGGGCCCGAGGCGATGATGGACGAGATCGAGCGGTCGAACGAGTCCTACCGGGCCAACCTGGGCTTTGTGCCCGACCACTTCGCCTATCCCAGCGGGTCGCGGGACGAACGGACCGACGCGATGCTGGCCCCACACTACCGGTCCCTGCGGCGCTGGACCTTCAGCAGTCCGCCTGTGTGGGAGTTCACGGACAAGCGCACCCCGCCTCACGCCCTGGAGTGTCAGAATATCGACAACACCGTTGCGTACAAGGACTTCGTCCGAATCTTCGAGGAGGCAGCGGCGTAGCGATCGACTCGCTGGGTATCCGAAAACTCGTCACGAAGAGGGCAAGACGTTCGCCCTGAGCCTGTCGAAGGGCAGTGCTCCGCCAGCGCAACCATGATGTGGGGCACTACTTGAAAGCCTGACTCCCCTGAGCTTGCGGAAGGGACAGATCCGCCATCCTTAGTGGCCCTCGAGTCCCCACCTAGCCCAGCGCTCGCCAGTCGGCGAGAATTCTCTCATCGTGGGGGAAGGGCATGTCCGGCAGCCTGTCGAGGTCGAACAGTGCGGCGTCGGCGGCGTCGTGGCCCGCCTGCAGCGTGCCGCCCACCACCTCGGCCTTGTACACGACGAGCACGACGGGGCTGCCGGTCGCTGAGTAGACGCCGATCAGCCGCTCCAGCCGGGCATCCAGGCCCGTCTCCTCCTTGAACTCGCGGACCGCGGCATCCTCGACGGCCTCGCCGCGGTCAACGAATCCGGATGGGAAGGCCCACTTGCCCATCTGCGGTTCCATCCCGCGCTTGACCATGACGAGCTTGCCGCCTACCAGGGCCAATACCACTGCGGCAACTTTCGGGTCCAGAAAGACGGTCTGGCCGCAGTCATCGCAATGGCGGCGGAGCTTCCCGTCGATGGTCCTGTCGGCCAGCCCCTGCCCACAGAGCTGGCAGAACTGAATCCTCTCGTTCATGGTCAGAGACTACAGCGTTCCGACTCCCTGCGCCAACGCCCCTGGGTTTGACCGGTCATGGGGGCGTGTCTATAATCGGGCCGCTTTACGCGGAAGGACAGAGAGAGGGGTGCGCCATTGGCTGAGCTCAGGCCGAACAGGGTAAAGAGGAAGCTGGAGAACGGCGAGGTCGCTCTTATACTCCAGGGCGAGCTGACGCCGGACCTGGTGGAGTTCTTCGGTCCGCTCGGCTTCGACGGCATCTGGATCGAGGGCGAGCACGGGCCGGTGGACTTCGCCGATATTCGCGATTTCACGCGGGCCGCCGACCTCTGGGGCATGACCTCCATAGCCCGAGTCAACCTGAACCTGCCCGGCGTGATCTACCGCACCCTCGACCAGGGCGCCCAGGCGGTATGCGTTCCCCACGTCAACACGGCGGACGAGGCCCGCGCGGTGCTCGACGCCGCCAAGTTCGCGCCGATTGGCTCGCGGGGCTCGTACACGAGCCGCCAGGGCATAGGCGTCGACGACTACTACCACAAGGCCAACGACGAGGTGCTGACGATTATCCTCATCGAGGACATCGTCGCCGTCGACAATCTCGACGAGATACTGGAAGTCGACATCGACGTATTCTTCGTTGCGCCTGGGGACCTGGCCCAGAGCATGGGCCACCATGGCAACTTGGGCCACCCCGACGTGCAGGCGACCATCGACCGGGCCCTCGCGCAGATCATCGCGTCTGGCCGCGTCGCAGGCGCGCTGGCCACCGATGCCTCCGCGGCCAGCTACATCGAGAAGGGGGCGCGCCTCGTCAGCACGTCCTTCCCCCAGTGGCTGTCAGCCGGCGCGCAGGCGTATCTCGACAGCGCCCGTGCCGCCATAGCCGAGAAACAGGGCTGATCCCGCACCGTACCGCGGACGAGGCGCGGCGAATTCGCCTTCGCGCCCAGCACCTGGAAACCAGGGCCTCGCTGGGCATCCGGCAGGTCGTGGCGGACATCTGCGGTGTGCAGGCTCAGGACTCCGTCGCGGAAGTTCTGTCGGTTCGCGTGAGGACGGCCGGGCTCACGGCACGCGACGTGGACCAGGCCCGCACGCAAGACCGCTCCGTCGTCCGCACCTGGGCAATGCGCGGCACGTTGCATCTTATGGCAACCGCGGACGTGCGGTGGATGCTGTCGCTTCTTGGCCCCACGATTATCAGGAAGAGTAGGCGGCGGCTCAACGTGCTCGGGCTGACCGAGGATGTTAGAGCAAAGGCCGTTGCCGCCCTCCGGGACGCGCTGGAGTCATACGGGCCGATGAGCCGGACGGAGATCGCGGAGCGGCTGTCCGGGAAAGGCATACCGGTCGAAGGGCAGGGCGCCTATCACCTGCTCAGGCTCGCCGCCCTGCAAGGTGCGGTCTGCCTGGGCCCCGATGCCGGCGGAGAGAGCACGTACGACCTGCTCGACCGGTGGCTGTCTCCTTCTCCCGGCGTTGACGACCCCCTGGCCGAGCTTGCACGCCGGTACATCCGGGCATACGGGCCGGCAGGCCCCGGCGATCTCGCGGCGTGGTCCGGGTTGCCGCTCAGGGACTCGCGGGCTGCGTTCGAAGAAGTCGCCGGTGAGTTGACCGAGGTCTCGGTCGAGGGCGCGCCGGCATGGATGCATTCGGACCGGCAGGACTGGCTCGAAGCCCCTGGGCCGCAGGGACCGGTCGTGCGGCTGCTGCCCGCGTTCGACACTTACCTGCTTGGCTACAAGGGGCGCGATCTTGGAGTGCCCATCGAGCACGCCCGCCGTGTCCACCCGGGTGGCGGTATAATCCGCCCAACGCTCATGGTAGACGGGAGAGCCGCGGGCGTCTGGTCGCGGAAGAGGACGAGGCAGGGCATCGCCGTAACCGTGAACCCGTTCGAGGACCTGCCTCCGGATGTCATGCCGGGTCTCGAGGAGGAAGCGGTCGACGTCGGCCGCTTCCTGGGCGCCGATGCCGAGCTCTTGATCGAACGCGCCTGACGGAGGGCTCGCGGCCAGCGTCTGTGCTGAGAGGGAGACGGAGCGACTTGTCGACGATCCTCGACCGGAGCCTGAGCCGGGACCACAGATCACTACTGCGGCGCATGCCCGACGCAGCCGCGCGTTCGGGTGCCAGGGCTTACCTCGTTGGCGGGGCCGTTAGGGACCTCCACATGGGGCTAACTCCCGCCGAGCTCGACCTCGCAGTTTCCGGCCCGGGCGAGGACCCCGTAGGATCCCTGGTCGATGCGCTGGGTGGTGCCGCCAGCAGTGGGTCCGAATTCGGTACGGCCAGGGTCGCGGCCGCGGGCTTCGAGTTCGACGTGGCGAGGACGCGGAGGGAGACCTACACCCGGCCCGGGGCTCTGCCCACGGTCACCTTCACCTGCTCCATCGACGACGACCTGCCGCGCCGTGACTTCACGATGAATGCCATGGCCGTCTCACTGAACGGCGACGACTTCGGAGAGCTACTTGATCCGCTGGACGGTCGGCGCGACCTCGAGGCCGGACGTATACGCATCCTGCACGCCCGGAGCTTCGAGGACGACCCCACCCGCATACTGCGCGCCGTCCGGTACGCCGCCCGGCTGGGACTCCAGATCGAAGAGGGCACCGCGCGACTGCTGGCCAAGGGCCTGCGCTGGCTGGACTCGGTCAGCGGAGACAGGGTACGGCGCGAGATGGAGCACGCCGCGGCCGAGGCGCGCGTGTCCGAAGTTCTGGAGCTCGCTGAAGGACTGGGCGTCTTGGATGCAGTCCACCCGGCCCTCTCGCTCCCCGGCGGACTCGCGGACCGTCTTCGCGGGGGAGCGCAGTCGTCCCCGTTGGTGCTCCTGGCCGCACTGGTGGTGAACGCCGGCGATGCTGCGAGGGACAGCATGGCGCTGAGATTGAGCCTCACCCCCGGGCCGGCACGGGCCATCAGGGACGTTGGCAAGCTGGAGTCGCGGCTCGGTAGGTTGACGGTGGACTGCCTGAAGGCGAGCGAGGTCTACCGGTTGCTGCAGGATGTCGACGACCGTGCTGTCGAAGGGTGGGCGCTGGCGCACCGGGACGCCCGGTTGCGCCGCCGGCTCGACCACTATCTCCGCCGGTTGCGGGGCGTCGCTACCCTGCTGGACGGGCGAAGCGTGATGGCGCTCGGCGTCGAGGAAGGACCAGCCGTGGGCGAGATGCTGCGGGCGCTGCTGATGGCCCGGCTGGACGGCGAGGTATCGTCCAGGGAGGACGAAGAACGCTTCGTGAAGCGGCGCCTTAGGTTGTAGGGGCGGACCCATGTGTCCGCCCGCAGCGTGCCCGGCGCGTGGCGAGGCCACCCGTCCCCGGCAAATCCCCCTGTATGCTAGTATGGAAGGGAACGTTCCGCAGGTACGATGGCCGAAGTCAACGAGAGCACAGCCCAACCGGAAGACGTGGATGGTGAGCAGGCCCGGGGTGCCGCCGGCGAGCTTACCATCCAGGTTGAAGGCGTAACCAAGCAGTTCGGCCCCAACGTCGCCGTCGACGACGTTTCGTTCGATGTGCAGAGGGGCGAGGTGGTCGGCTTCCTGGGTCCCAACGGGTCGGGGAAGACCACCACCATGAGGCTCATCACGTCCTTCTACACCCCCGACAGCGGGCGCGTGATGGTCGAGGGCCTCGATAACCAGCAGCACGACGTCGAGACCCGCAGGTTGATCGGGTACCTTCCCGAGAACAACCCCGTATACGGCGACCTGCTCGTGCACGAGTATCTCCAGTTCGTTGCAAACCTCCGCGGGCTCAAGGGCGCCGCCAGGCGGGAGAGCATTGCGTCGTCCGTCGATGAGACAGGCATCCAGGAGGTCTACAACCGGCCCATAAGCCACTGCTCGAAGGGCTACAGGCAGAGGGTTGGCCTTGCCGGATGCATCCTGCACAGGCCCGACATCCTGATCATGGACGAGCCCACAGAGGGGTTGGACCCGAACCAGCGGATCCCCATCCGCGAGCTCATCAGGACGATGGGGCAGCAGCGCACTGTGATGCTCAGCACCCACGTGCTCCAGGAGGTCGAGGAGACCTGCGACAGGCTCCTTATCATCAGCAGGGGTCGAATCGTCGCCCAGGGTACCGTGGACGAGCTTACGACCGACGCTCACGGGGTGCGCTACGTCAACCTGGAGGTGGAGGGCGACAATGTCGAGACTGCCCTCGCCAACATCAGGGAGATCCGGGAGGTGCGCCAGCTGGCTCCGGCCGAGGGACGCCAGAAGTTCGTCCTGTCCGTTGACCCCGCCGAAAGAGACGTGAGGCCCCAGGTATACAACTTGGCAAGGAAGCGCGGCTGGGTTATCTGGGAGCTGCACCAGGAGGCCGCCCGGCTCGGCGACCTCTTCCACCAGTTGACTCACGAGGACCAGGGACCTCGAATCGAAGGCGAGGACGACGAGGGATAGTATGAGGACCTTCGCCGCCCTTGTCCGCAAGGACCTGAAGGGCTACTTCGACCAGCCCACCGGATTCATCCTCTTGGTCATCTTCGTCAGCGTAGCCGCCTACATGTTCTTCAGGACGGCGCTGATAACCCAGGAAGCCTCGATGAGGCCGCTCTTCACGCTGCTCCCGTGGATACTCGCGGTATTCGTCCCGGCGGCCACCATGCGGCTCGTGGCCGAGGAGCAGCGTGACGGCACCCTGGAGATACTCCTTACCCAGCCCCTCAGGACGTGGACGGTGCTGCTGTCCAAGTTCCTGGCCGGGCTGATTTTCGTGGGCGCGGGCGTCCTCGCGACGGTCGTCATCCCGATCAGCCTGCAGACCGCGGGAGACTTCGACAACGGGGCTGTCTTGGCCCAGTACCTAGGCACCGTCTTCCTCACGGCGTCGTTCGTGGCGATCGGCCTCTTCACGTCGAGCCTGACACGCAACCAGATCGTCGCCTTCATCATCGGGCTGTCGATCATCGTGGCCCTGATGGTCGCGGGGATGCCGATCATCACCCTGGCGATTCCGCCCGTTGCGGCCGTCCTGGTCCAGGACCTGAGCCCGCTCACCCACTTCGAGGGGATAGCTAGGGGGGTGCTGGACCTGAGGGACGTGGTCTACTTCGTGGCGCTCGTCTCGACGTTCCTGAGCGCGTCCTACCTGATGATCAGGGGCAAGAGTGTCAGCCGTCGGTCGTCGCTCTACCGCAATCTCCAGCTGGGGGTTGGTGGCCTGGTCGTGCTGAGCATCCTGGTTGGCTGGTCGGGAAGCTCCATCGGCGGCAGGCTGGATCTGACGGAAAACAAGCTGTTCACGCTGGACGATGCGACTGTCGAGCTGCTCAGGGAGCTGGACGACGTCGTCACCATCAGGCTCTTCGTGTCAGAGGACCCGCCGGTGCAGGTGGCGCTCACCCAGAGGGACGTGGAGGACCTGCTGGAGGACATCGTCAACGTCTCGAACGGCAACGTCAGGCTCGTGAAATACCTGGCGGACAAGGACGAGGAGTCGGCCGAGCTGGCCAGGCAGAGCTTCGTGCCGCCCATCAACTTCAGCGAGCAGACGGGCGGTGAGTTCAAGGTCAAGGTCGGCTATCTCGGCATGGGAATGACCTATGCGAACCGGCAGGAGAACGTGCCGTTCGTCGAGACGACCGACGGGCTCGAGTACAGGCTCATGGCAAACATCCGGAGGATGTCCCAGAAGCGTCCGAGCACCATATCGTTCATGCACGGGCACGGCGAGTGGACGAGAGACGCAGACCTGCAGTCGTTCCGCGACCAGCTCGAGCGTCACCACCTGGTGCTGGAACTCGACGCCGACCGGGATGAAGGGTTGATAGGGGCCACTGCGGACTCGTTCACGGGCACGGACGTGCTCGTGGTGCCAGGGTCCCGCGAGGAAGTGCCGCCCTGGGTGCGGGCGTCCATCGACGAATACCTGGCCGAGGGCGGCAAAGTGTTGCTGCTTGTCGACTCCCTGGAGGTCGACGACAGGGCCCTGAGGGCAAAGAAGGCCAATACGGGTCTGTCAGGCTGGCTGGCCGAGTATGGGGTGCTCGTACAGGACAACGTGGTGTTCGACACGCGCTCCCACGAGACGCTCCTGTTCAACACGCAGTTCGGCGGCGTCAACCTGCCGTACCCCTTCTGGCCGCGAGTCCGGACGGAGGAGCAGGGCATATCGGGCGGCGTCAACAGCGTGGTATTTCCATGGACCAGCTCCATCGAGTTCGGCGAGGCGACGGGCGAGACGATAGAGACGGAGATCAAGCCGCTGGTGGTCACGTCCGAGTTTGCGGCTGCGGACTATTCGTTCAGGGACCTTACACCGCGCTCGTCCACCCTCGAGGAGTTTGCGGAAGAAGACCTCGGCGAGCACGTCCTCGCCGTGGCAGTCACCGGCACCCGGTGCTCGTACTATAAGCCGCAGTGCCAGAAGAATCCCGAGAACACCTTCAGGATGATAGTCGCGGCGGACTCGCTCTGGCTGACCGAGCGAATGGTCCAGGGATTCCCGGAGCACGTGGTGCTGGCCGTCAACTGGATCGACTGGCTGAGCCAGGAGGACCAGCTCGCGGCCATCCGGTCGAAGGGCAGGGTGGTCCGCTCGCTGGTGTTCACATCGGACGTGCACCGCGACATCATCCAGTATGGCAACATCTTCGGGGTATCGGCCGCCCTCATAGTCTTCGCACTGGCGCGCTTCCTGCTGCGGCGCCGGACGACCAGAAAGGCATACACGGTTGAGCGGTAAGTACGTCGGCTTCGTCCTGGTGGTCGTCATAGTGCTGGGGGTGATGGGTATCGCCTTCAGGCTGCTATCGACCGAGGGCGAGGGCATCAAGAAGTTCGGAGAAGTCAGTCCGCTTGGACCCGAAGTCATAGACCGCGTGGTGATGAGGGATGCCGAGCTGCAGACCATCATCGAGAAGCGGGGCGACGGCTGGTGGGTCGACTCCTACCCCGCGATAGCCGTCAGGCTCGAGACTCTGTGGGAGACCGCTTCCAGGATCGGCGACGCTGAGCTCGTCGCCACGAACGCGACCAACCACGACCTGATGGGTGTGCATCCCGACAACCATACGGTGCTGGAGTTCTGGAGCGAGGGCGAGGTGGTGGAGCGCTTCATTGTCGGGGACAAGCAATTCGCCCCCGTCGGCGAGCGGGTGATCACGCCTTGGACCGCAACGGTCAGGCTGTGCTACCTGAGGCGGCCTGACGAGGTCGAGGTCTACTCGCTCTTCTGCGAGTTCCCTGAACCCTTCGGCACGGACTCCAACTTCTGGAGGGACCCCATCGTCGCGGCGGTGCCGCCCGACGAGATCGAGTCCGTGACTTTCAGCTACGCCGACGAGTCGTTCTCCATAAGGCTCATCAACTCGGCCTGGTTCCTCGAGTCGGATGAGGGGAGCGAGCCCGCTAGCATCGAGGCGGTGAGCTCCCTGCTGTTGGAGTTGCGGAGCCTCGTGACGCGGGATTTCCCCGCTGAGGAGGAGGTTGCCGCGCTCAACTGGGAAGAGCCCAACGCGCTCATCTCCGTTGCTGTGAAGGAGGGCTCCAGCGCAAACGGGGTGCTGCTCCTGTTCCTGCAGAAGGGCAGAGAGCCTGAGTTCTATGTACGGGACTCCCAGAAACCGTGGGTCTACTTCCTGGATGAGGAGGCGATAGGGTACATCCTGAAGAGGAAGCAGGACTTCGTGGTGCTGCCCACCCCGACTCCGACGCCATTCCCAACGCCTCGCCCCGGCACTTAGCGACTATCTCAAAGCCCGCGTCGACGAGTTCTGAATAGAGAACGGAAGGGAAGACACGCTTGCCCTGAGCCTGTCGAAGGGCAGTTCTGGCCAGCACAGGTAGTTCTGAGATAATTCCTTAGGACACTTCCCCGGGAGGGACGGTTTCTCCGGTGACAAGCGACGCCGCCAGAGTCCAGCTCAGACAGGTATTCGCCCCGGCGCTTGCAGCGTTGCTGCTGTTCGTCCTGGGCTGCGGCTCGTCGACGCCGGCAGCGGACCCGACGCCGACCGTCGACAACTCGACCATGTCCCGGATTGCCTTCGTGTCCAAGCGGGACGGCAACTGGGAGATATACGTGATGAACGCCGACGGCTCGGACCAGAGGAACATCACGAACAACCCCGGCCTCGACAGCTATCCGTCCTGGTCTCGCGACGGCTCCAGGATAGTCTTTGCGTCGGACAGGGACGGCAACAGGAACATCTACGCGATGGACGCGGACGGCTCCAACGTCGTGCGGCTGACGGACACCCCGGGCGTCGACGATATGCCGGCGCTGTCCCCCGACGGAAAGCTGATCGCGTTCGTCTCGGATCGGGACGACCGGCCGAACCTGTGGGTGATGAATGCCGATGGGACCGAGCCCAGGAACCTGACTCCGAAGCAGGTGAATACCCGCTGGCCTTCGTGGTCGCCTGACGGGTTGCTGATCGCGTACGAGCACAAGTCGGCCATCTACACCGCAGCGGCGGCGGACGGAGCCCAGGACAGGCTGGTCCGCAACAGGACGGACCTCGATGGGCACTTCGTGGGATGGCCCTCGTGGGCGCCCGACGGCCACAGCATGGCTCTCACGATCCGGTACGGGCTGAAGGGCTCGCCGCCGAGCATCTATACGATGGACTCCGACGGAGACAACATCGAGCCGATCCAGCGGAAACCCGGGGACGACACGGAGGAACGGCCGAGCTATTCGCCGGACGGGCGGTACCTCGTGTACTCGTCCTACGGAGGCGGGGTTGAGCCGGACGTGTACGTGGTCGAGGTCGACACCAACGAGCGCGTCCGCCTCACGGACGCCCCGGCCCTAGACGCCTTCCCCGCCTGGGAGCCCCGCGGCTTCGTTCCTGAGTACCCCGAGCAGCCGGGCGGGTAGGCCGGTCCGATTGCCGTTCGTTCCATGGCTGAGGAGCTGCTGTCGCGGCACCCGTTGCGTGCGGTCGACGCGGGCCAACTGAGCGCGGCCCTGCTGCTGCAGGAGTATGTGGGTGGTAGGCTTTCATTTGCCTGCCTCGATTAGCGGCTCAGGGCGGCGGCACTTGTGGAGGGGCTAGAGGTACTGGTGTAGTCCGGCGCGACCGGCCTCATCGGCCCAATACGCGGTCAAGCCCACTCCAGGAGCACGGCCAGAGCTTCGTCGGGCTTGTTGTAGAGCAGGTGGTACGCGTCCGGGGTCTGCTGCCAGGGGAGGCGATGCGTCACCAGGTGGTCGACGGCGATCGTGCCGTCCTCGATCATTTCGATAGCCGAGTTCTGGTGATAGCTCCTCGGCTCGGCTGTCCGGATCCCCGAGACGAGCATCTTGTTCATCATGATGTTCGAGTCCAGCGGCAGCAGCCCTGCGCCGGGCCTGGGGCCGCCCTGGTACGCGGCGATCAGGTGAATGACCCCATCCCTCTTGAGCATACGCTGGGCCTGCTCGAAGGACTTCACGCCCGCCGGCCCGCCAACGCAGTCCACCACAACGTCCGCGCCGCGCCCGCCGGTGAGACGGCGCACCTCCTCGACCGGGTCGGCCTTGGACGCATCCAGGACAACGTCCGCGCCACTTTCCCGCGAAGCTTCCAGCCGCAGGTCGAGCGTGTCCACCGTGATGACCTGCCCGGGTCGGCGTTCCCGCACAGCCTGGCCGTAGAGATTGCCCACAATGCCCTGGCCCAGCACGACGACTACCTCGCCCGGCTCCACCGGCGTCGTCCGGGCCCAGGCCACGGCGCTGGTGGACAGCCCGATGAACGGGGCCCTGTCGTATGAGATCGAATCTGGAAGCCGGCGAGGCTGGCCGCTCACGTACTGCGCGTGGGGCCCACCCACGAAGACACGGTCGCCTGGCTGCAGCCCCTCCAGGCCCGGCCCTGGCTCCACGACCTCGCCTGCGTCCGAATACCCCATCATGTGCGGGGGAACGGCTTCCTCCAGGACGTAGCGCCGGAACAGCTCGGACCCGCGGCTGATCAGACTGCGATGGACGCGGACCAGGGCCTCGCCATCGCCCGGCTCCGGCACATCCGCCTCGACCATGCGCACGTTGCCGAATCCGGCGAGCTTCTCGAGTCTCAGCATCCCGTCAAGCCGCGTGGTGCTGCTCGTAGTGGGCCTTGAGCAGGTCGAACCCGAAGTCGTGCTCGGTGTCTCGCCAGACCGAGTGGATGTGGTTCGCCATGTCCTGGATGTTGTCGTACTCGACGAAGAACGTCGGGCCGTGCAGCCGGTAGTAGTGGGGCTGCCCCCGTCGCCTCGACCCTGCCCATGCGAAGTGGATTCCCCCGATGCCGCCCGCCTCAATCCTGGCCATCGCTTTGGCGGCAAGGTCGTCAGAGTGCTTGTCGACGTAGAGCCCGATGAGGCGCATCAGTATCTCGCGCTGGTCCCCCGTCATCGACTCGGCGGGCAGGCCGGCCTGAGGGCCGACCTCGACCCTGGGGCTCGCCCGCGAGACGATGTCGCCGGGAGTCACAGGGTAGATCTTGGCCCTGTCGTACTGCAGGTCGTCGAGGCTCAGCAGGAGTTCTCGCGCCGTTTCCTCCTCGTCCCTCAGGATGCGCAGCCCCTTCTCCGGCCCGCTCTTCACCTCAGCGGGGTTCGCGCCAAAGAAGCTCGGCGTTGACGCAACCGTGCCGCCGTCCACTACCGTGTAGTTCAGCGAAAGATGGTGGCCCTCGGCGCGCCAGCCCCAGGGCGCGTCCCCGCCCGGGTCGCCGAACAGCGCGTGGTAGTAGCGCCCGGGACTCCTGTCGAACCGCGTCCCTCCCGTCGACTCCTCGATCCTGTGCAGGATGCTCTCGTGGGCGATGATGGCCTTCGCCTTCTCGAGGCCAACTACGCTCAACCCCGAGGCCATCAGCCTGTCGGCTGCCTCCAGTTGGGCATCGTCCATCCGGCCTCGCATCACGCCGCCTCTGACCTTCGGGATGTAGTGCCAGGTGTGACGCTCGGTTGAGTCGAAGTCGAAGGCCGCCGAGGCCCTCAGCTCGGGCGACAGCGCGGGCAGGAAGGCCTTGCCGGCCTCGGTCATAGCTTTCGCGGATGCCAGTTCGCGGCCCATAGGGCACCTCCCAGTCTTGGTAGTCGATCGCCCCGAGTATACCCCTCGTGCCGCGCGGTGTCATTCGAGCGAGCCCGGCTGCACGCCCTTTCCAAAGTCCCCTCTCCCCTTTGTGGGAGAGGGTTAGAGCCTGCCCCGTACTCGATACGGGGGTGAGGGGGTTTGGGGACCGGCGCAAGCTTGTCACACCCATCCTAACCTTCTCCCATCGACGACAAGGGATCTTCAAGACTGCTTTTCGTGACATCCGTGACGACTTTGGAAGGCCCTGACCCGGCTCCACGCGGGATGACTTGCGCTTTCGCGGGTGATAAGCTCCCACGACTGGAGGTGCGCCATGACCATCGAGCAAGCAGTCACCCGGGTAAAGGAAGACGGATGGACGGTAGTCCCCGGCATCATACCGGACGGCGAGGTGGCGGGAATCAGGGAGAGCGTGCTAGCGACGATAAAGGAGTCCGAGTCGTGGTCCCCGGAGGGGAAGCGCCGGGTCTTGGGCAGCTTCTTCACCGTCAACCAGTCGCTCGCCCCCTACGTTAGCGACCGCCGGATAGTCGGTGTCGCCGAGGCGCTGTGGGGCAGGCACGTCAAGATCACCGTATCGACGCCAGTCGTCAGGCTCCCCGGGAGCAACCCCCAGGGGTGGCACTCCGACTGGCCCTTCAACCAGAAGCACGCCGCCATCATCGAGGCCCCGTACCCGGATACGCCGATGCTGCTGACGGTGATATTCATGCTCTCGCCCTTCACGAGCGAGAACGGCGGGACGTGGCTGGTGCCGGGAAGCCACCGCATACCCAACAACTGGACCCAGGTCTACGGGGAGGACAACCTGTCCGCCCACCCGAGCCGCATCCAGGCCACCGGCGACCAGGGAAGTGTGCTCATATTCGACAGCCGCATGTGGCACGCGGTGCCCACCAACGGCACAAACGAGGTCCGGGCCGGCCTCACGGTCCGGTATGCTCCGTGGTGGCTGAACGTCAACGTCCTGGTGCCCGGTACCCCCGAGCGCGAGGACATGGTCGACGACGATGGCGAGCCCGAAAGGAATCTCGTGTTCCCCATGTCCCAGGACGAGTACGACACGCTGCCCGAAGCCGCCAAGCCGCTGCTGCACCACTGGGTGAGATAGGAGGAGACATGACCACAGGACGCACCGAATCGCTGCACGTCACGCCGTCCCATCGCGCGCCGGTCGAGAACCTCGAGGAGTCCCGCTTCGTCGCTGGGTACGGCATAGAGGGCGACCGGCACGCCACCGAACAGCCGGGAAGACAGGACTACCAGGTGCTGATGATAGACGCGGAGACCCTGGCGGAGCTTGGGCTGAAGCCGGGCGATGTCCGTGAGCAGGTCACCACCTCGGGCTTCGACGTGGAGTCGCTCGAGCCCGGACAGCAGGTCGCCCTCGGCTCGGAAGTCGTCGTCAGGGTAACGAAGCCCGCGACGCCGTGCGCCCGCATGGACGAGGTCAGCGCGGGCCTGCAGGATAAGCTGAAAGGAAGGCGCGGGCAGCTCGCAACGATAGTGACAGGCGGCACGGTCCGCGTAGGCGACGAGGTCCGAGCGGTATGAAGCGCCTCGTCGTAACGGGCCCCAGGCAGGTCGAGTTCGAGGAAGTCCCCATTCCCGAGTGCCCCCGCGACGGCATACTCGCGAAGGCGATCGTGACTGCCATCAGCACGGGCACCGAGATACGCGTGTTCCGCTGGATTCCCGTGGACGACGAGGGCACGATGCTCCACGGCGGGATGCCGTTCCCCGACGGCCCTACCGAGAACGGCTACTCCATGGTGGCGGAGATCGTCGAGGTGGGCGCCGACGTGGAGGGCCTGTCGGTTGGCGAGCGTGTCTTCCTGGGCGAGACTCACAAGGAGTACGCCGCCGTCCGCGCTTCCGATGTGCTCAAGCTCCCGGACAGCATACCCACCGAGCAGGCGGTCATGCTGAACCTGCTCGGCGTGGCCCACATCGCGCTGAGGACCGGAGAGCCGACGCCGGGCGAGAACGTGGCGGTCGTCGGACTCGGCGTGATAGGCCAGTCGGCCGTTGCGTGGTGCCGGGCCTTCGGCTTCCGCACGGTCGGCATCGACATGGACGGCGGACGGCTGAAGGTGGCCAGGGCCATGGGCGCGGACGCCGTCGCCAGCCCGGCCGACGGTGAGTTCCAGACGCGAATCGACGACCTGTTCGACGGCGAGGGCGCGGACATGGTGATCGAGGCCGCCTCAACCTGGAAGGCGATCAGGACCAGCATGGACATATCCAGGCAGGGTGGCAGGGTTGTAGTGATTGCCCGCCACACCGACAGGCCCGACTACAACCCCGTAGGCCACCCCTACCTTTCGCAGCGGATCGCGCTGAAGATGGCCTACGGCTACGAGGACCCCGGCCAGCGCTGGGACCGCGACCACTGCGTGAGGCTCACCGTGGACATGCTGAGCCGCGGCCAGCTCGCAATCGAGCCCATGATCACCCACCGCGTCCCGTGGCAAGAGCTCCCGGACATGTACCACCGCCTCGACCAGGGCGACCTCAGCATCCTAGGCGTGGTCGTCGACTGGCAATAGGGTAGGGCTGGCCTGCTGACCTGGCTGCGCCCCACACGCTCTGCACGCGGCGAGATCAGGGCGACATGAAGCGGCTGGTCGTAACTGGTCCGAGGCAGGTCGAGTTACAGGACGCCCCGGTCCCCGATTGTCCCCGAGATGGGGTATTGGCCAGGGCGATCGTGACGGCCATCAGCACGGGTACGGAGATACGCGGATACCGTCGGATCCCCGTGGACGACGAGGGCACGATGCAGTACCCGGGCATCCCGTTCCCCGACGGGCCGGCCGAGAGCGGCTACTCAATGGTGGCCGAGATCGTCGAGGTAGGGGCGGATGTCGAGGGCCTCGAAGTCGGCGGGCGCGTCTTCCTGGGCGAGGGGCACAAGGAGTACGCGGCGGCTCCGGCATCCGACGTCCTGAAGCTTCCGGACAGCATACCCACGGAGCAGGCGGCGATGCTGAACCTGCTGGGCGTAGGCCACATCGCACTCAGGACGGGGGAACCCGCGCCGGGCGAGAATATCGCAGTCGTAGGCCTCGGCGTGATAGGCCAGTCCGCGGTAGCCTGGTGCCGGGCCTTCGGGTCCCGCACTGTCGGCATCGATCTGGACCGCCGCCGGCTGGAGATCGCCAGGGCCATGGGCGCGGACGCCGTAGCCAGCCCGGCCGACGCCGGTTTCAGGTCCACGATCGACGACGCATTCGACGGCGAGGGAGCCGATATGGTGATAGAGGCCGCTTCGACCTGGAGGGCGATCCAGACAAGCATGGACATCGTTCGGCGCGATGGAAGGGTCGTCGTCACCGCCACTCACGTCGACAGGCCCGACTACAACCCCGTGGGCCACCCATACCTGTCGCAGCGCATCACTCTGAAGACCGCTTACGGCTACGACGACCCCGGCCGGCGCTGGGACCGTGACCGTAGCATGAGGCTCACCGTGGACATGCTGAGCAGGAGCCAGCTCGCCATCGAGCCCATGATCACCCACCGCGTCCCGTGGCAGCAGCTCCCCGACATCTACCGCCGCCTCGACCAGGGCGACCTCAGCATCCTCGGCGTAGTCGTCGACTGGAGGTAGTGTCGCCCTATCGCTCCCCAAACATTTCGAGCAGCGAGCGTTGCTCTGGTGTTGGCCGAAGCATAGGGTTGCTTGGACGCGGGTAGATTTCGGCGTTGTCCCAGAAATGGCGTGCGACGCTGGTAGCGATGCCGATCTTGACGCCTCGTTCATTCAGCCTTCGGACGAGGTCGGAAGCATCGAACAGGAAGACCGACGAGATGACCCACGGGCTCGTAGTGCCACGTGATGACACCGGCTGAGTCCTTGGCCCTGTCATCACAAGGTAGCAGTCCGGCGGAGAGTCCAAGTTCACATTGAGTAGCCCGTCATTCTTGGAGGCGAATCTGATGTTCACTGATCGTCCTGCGAGGGGGCCGTCGGTGAAATGACCGTCCATACCCTTTTGCGAAGCCGATTCGACCAGCGCGACTCGAAAGACGCTAGCGGCAATGAAATCCGCCAGGTGACCGGCGTGAGCCGGGCGGTCCAGGATGGCAGCGATTCCCTGGTCGACCGCATTCCTCTGCTTGATCAGCGACGCAAGCCGACGTAATTGGTTGCGCTCGGACATGTCCTCCTCCTATCGTCGGAGACCAAGGTAGCACATGGCATAGAGTGACTCCCTACCAAGGTAGACTTGCGGTTAAGGAGTGTCTGTGATGTTGGTCAGGATCACGTCAAAGCGTCAGGTCACATTCCCCGCGCGTGTACTTGACGCGCTCGGTGTGGGGCCCGGCGACCAGCTGGAGCTGCTGGAGGGCCGCGACGGCTTCATCCTGCGGCCTAGGCGGGTCGATCTGTCTCTTCTCGGGGGGCTGCGGGACAAGATACGGCCGGGAACCGGACCATTCGACATCCGCAAGTTCCGGGATGAAGGCTATAACCCAGCAGCTTACCGGAGTTGACACGTCCATGCTCGTGCGCCCGATAGCCGCCCAGCCTTCTGAGTCATCCTGACGCAACCGGGCCGTTGACCGGCCTTCCCGCGCGGGTGTACGCTTCTACGTGTCACTAATCGGTCCCCCGCAGCCTCGCTCGGACAAATCCGCAGCCCCGGACGCGGCCGCAGTATCCTGAAAGCCTTCCATGCGCTTCCCGGGCATCGGCCCTAGCACCTTCGAATCGTTCGGCATCCCCGACTTCCGATGGCTCTGGGCGAGCTCCATGACCTCGTTCACCGCCATGAACATGCAGATGGTGGCCCGGGTCTGGCTCGTCCTCCTGCTTACCGACAACTCCCCCCTGGCCGTCGCCCTCGTCACGATGTCGTTCGCCGCGCCCGTGATGTTCGTATCGATCATCGCCGGCGCACTCGCCGACAGGATTCCCCGGCGGCGCCTGGTCATCCTCGGACAGTCGGCCAACGCACTCGTTACCCTTGCCATCGCAACACTCGACCTGACGGACATTGTCGCCTTCTGGCACCTCATGGTCGCCGGGGTAGTCAACGGCTCGCTGATGGCCCTTAACATGCCAAGCCGCCAGGCGCTCGTGTCGGAGATTGTGCCCGACGAAAAGCTGATGAACGGCATCGCCCTGCAGAACTCGGCAATGAACGCGACGCGCATCGGAGGTCCGGCGGCCGCCGGGTTCCTGATCGTATTCATCGACACGTGGGGTGTGTTCTACCTCGTTGCGGCCATCTACGGCATTTCGGTGCTTTCGGTGGTGCCCATGATGGCCGGCAGGAAGGTCAGCAGCAGGTCCGGCAAGGGGATGACCGGCGACGTGAAGGCTGGATTCGCATACGCCCTCGGCGACCCGGTCCTGCGCAGCCTCATCCTCATGGCCTTCATCCCGGTCATGTTCGGATTCTCCTACTACGTGCTGATGCCGGCTTGGGCCCGGGAGGCCCTCAACGTCGCCTCCGACGACCTGGGCGTGCTCATGATGACGATGGGTATCGGGGCGCTGGCGGGCAGCCTGCTCGTGGCGGGCCTGAAGACGATGAAGTCGCGCGGGCTGTTGCTGCTGGGGTGCTGCCTTGTCTGGGGGCTTTCGCTCGCGGCATTCGCCCAGACCACGTCCTACGCCGTCGCCCTTCCACTACTGCTACTTGTTGGCCTGGCTAGCTCAGTCTTCATGTCACTGAACATGACCCTGCTCCAGATGCACGCCGACCCCGAGATGCGCGGCAGGGTGATGAGCATAGCGATGATGACATTCGGCATGATGCCCCTCAGCGCCATCCCGTTCGGAATAGTGGCGGAGCAGACCGGCACGCCGTTCGCCCTTATGCTGAGCGGCCTGATGCTTGTGGGACTCACCGTCGTGGCGGGGACTGTCATTCCGACCTTCCGCCGGATTTGACCTGCCATCCCGGGGCGCGAGGCTGTAGAATCTTCGTCCGAGTGACCATCCACCGCAGGAGGTACTGATATGCCGGGATCTGTGCAGACCGTCCTGGGGCCTGTAAGCCCCGGGGACCTGGGGCCGACGACGACCCACGAGCACCTGCTCATCGACTTCACGTGCATGTTCAACCCGCCCGAGGAGGCCAGCGAGCGCTTCAAGGCGTTTGCTCCCGTCACCATGGAGAACCTGGGCTGGGTTAGGTACGACCCATTCCGCAACAGGGACAACCTGGAGGTGATGGACGAGAGCCTGGCGGTATTCGAGACGCTGCAGTTCAAGGCGCAGGGGGGCGGTACCATAGTCGATGCGACGACCTACGGCATCGGGCGCGATCCGAGGGCGCTGGCGCGTATCTCGCGGCTCACGGGGGTGAACGTCGTGATGGGCGCGGGCTACTACGTCGACATAGTCCACCCGGGCGACATGGATGGCAAGACCGAGTCGGAGCTGGCCGACGAGATCACCGGCCAGCTAATGGAAGGCGTCGACGGCACCGGCATCAGGGCCGGGATCATCGGCGAGCTGGGCTGCTCGTGGCCGCTCACCGACAATGAGCGCAAGGTCTTGGTCGCCGGAGCGAAGGCGCAGCAGGCTACGGGGGCGGCCATTCTCATACACCCTGGCCGCGACCTGCGGGCGCCCGGGGAGATCATCGACGTGCTCGCCGAATCGGGCGGCGACCCCGGCAAGGTGATAATGGGCCACCTCGATCGGACACTGCTGGACGAGGACGCCCTGCTGGAGTTCGCCCAGCGGGGGACATACTTGGAGTACGACCTGTTCGGCTGGGAGACCTCGTTCTATCCGCTGGGCCCGATAGACATGCCGAGCGACGCACAGCGCATCGGCTACGTCAAGCTCCTGGTCGATGCAGGATACGCCGATCGCGTCGTGCTCGCCCACGACGTCTTCGCCAAGAGCAGGCTCACCAAGTACGGTGGGCCCGGCATCGGCCACATCCTAGAGAACATCGTTCCCCGCATGATCGAAGCGGGCATATCGGAGGACGACGTACACAAGATGACAGTCGAGAACCCGGCCCGCATACTCCCATTCTAGTATCAAAGAAGCTCTAACCCCCTCGCCTTTGACGGGAGAGGGTCGGGGTGAGGATGGAACAAGGTCGAGTGACAAGGAGGAGCAGTTGAGCACGCCCGAACAGAGATTGAAGGAGCTCGGCATCGAGCTTCCAAGGCCGCAGAGGCCGGTCGCGAACTACGTCTCGGCAGTCGAGACGGGCGGCCTGTTCTTCGCCGCTGGCGCCGGGCCGCCGCCCGGGCCCGACGGAAAGATCCCCAGCGGCAAGGTTGGCCGCGACTTCACCGTCGAGGAGGGCTACGGGCACGCCAGGTCCGTGGGCCTGGTCCAGATCGCCAGGTTGAAGGACGAGCTGGGCGACTTATGCCGCGTGAAGCGCATCGTGAAGCTGCTGGCCATGGTCAACTGCCCGCCGGACTTCGACCAGCACCCCGCCGTCATCAACGGCTGCTCCGACCTGCTCGTAGAAGTGTTCGGGGACGCGGGCCGGCATGCCAGGTCGGCCGTCGGCATGAGCAGCCTGCCCTTCGAAATACCCGTCGAAATCGAGATGATAGTAGAGATCACCGACTAGTGGTCCAACATCGTAGAATCGAGGGGTGTCTTGTAGGGGCGGGTTTGAAACCCGCCCTGTCCCCGCAGGTCGCCTATCCATACGCGGATAAGCATCACGCTAGCCTACTACCCCTCACTTCGAGGAAGTCGGACTACCAGGCCGCCCGTGCAGAGCCATAGAACAGAGAATGGAGGACTATCAGTGGGATCCATCGAAGATCGAATAGCAAGCTTGGGCTACAACCTGCCGGACGCGGCCGCACCGGTCGCCAACTACGTGTCGACGGTGAGCGTTGAGGGCGCAGGGCTCGTCTTCACGTCGGGCCACGTGCCCCGCAACGAGGACGGCAGCTTCGTCACCGGACGCCTGGGCGACGACCTGTCTATCGAGGACGGATACGCGGCCGCGAAGAGCGTCGGCCTCGCCCTCCTGGCCTCACTCAAGGTTGAGCTGGGCGAACTGGACCGCGTGGAACGCGTCGTGAAGGTGCTGTGCATGGTCAACTGTACCAGCGACTTCGCCGACCAGCTGGCGGTAGCCAACGGCGCGTCCGACCTCATGGTCGAGGTATTCGGCGACAAGGGCCGCCACGCCCGCTCCGCCGTCGGCATGGGCTCGCTCCCCGCCAACGTGCCCGTCGAAATCGAAATGGTCGTCAAGGTCTCCTAGCTCAGCCGTTCAATCTTGATGACGTAGGGACGGACCCACATGTCCGCCCGCCGGGGGAAGCCGGCTCCTGTCAAGAGGTCAGGCCGACAAGGTTAGGGGTTATTCTATTGCGGCCTCTTAGTCGGCTTTTGTCAGATCGTAGAGAGCCACACTGCGTCCGGCCTGCTTCGCTTCGAGCCACCGCTTGAAGGAGCGCTCGCTCTCTCCCGACGGCCGTCCCAAGATCAGCCCTTCGACGCTGAGGTCCTCGTCCAAGTCCGGCCAGTGGATTCCTTGACCTCCACCGACGAGCTCCCAGTTCTCTCTCTCATGCTGTGAGGCGTGGACCAGTCTGGGATACCAGGCCAGAGGCACAGAGATGGTGCGCCCGTCGGCAAGCTCCGCCGTCAGGGTGTCCTCGATTACAGTCACTTCTTCCGCGCTTGGCACTGCTGGCATCGCACTGTGATTCTAGCAGGGTGTGATTCTCGCTATGTACAATGGCTGCCCCCATATGACTATGGTCATGACTATGTTAGAATAATGGTCACATGGGAGGCTGAAGTTGGCAATCGATACGAACGAAAGGACACGCGAGCGTGTCATCAAGGCGTCTGAGTTCAAGGCGAAGTGCCTGAAGCTCATGGACGAGGTCGCGGAGAGCGGCGAGGAGATCGTCATCACCAAGAACGGTCGCCCTGTCTCCCGCCTGTTGCCGTACCGCCAGAGGCCGAAAACCCTCTTCGGGCGCGACAGGGACAGGCTCCTGATTCTTGACGACATCGGCGATCCCATAGACGTGGAGTGGGACGCCGAGACCGGCGAGAACTGGGACGGGCAGCGTTGACCTGCTGGACACCCAGGTACTACTCTGGCTGCTGTATGGAGACCGCAGGCTCGGCAGGCGCGCCCGTGTGGTCATCGACGATGCCTTTGCCGACGGCCGGGCGGCAGTATCGGCGATAACGTTCTGGGAAGTCGCCATGCTGCAGGCCAGGGGGAAGATCGCGCTGCAAGCGGACATCCATTCATGGCGCGAGGGCCTGCTCGATGAGGGACTGGTCGAGATGCCCGTCGACGGTGGAGCTGCCGTGCGCGCGGGCCTCCTGCAGGACATGCACGGTGACCCGGCCGACCGGTTGATCGTTGCAGCCGCGCTGGACGGCCATCAGCTCGTAACCGCCGATCGACGCATCCTCGATTGGCCGGGTCAACTGGACCGGCTGCGAGCTACAACCTAGCCATGGGGCCCATAGGCCTTGTCGGCGGGGACGAGTTCAGGGCCGGGTGCGAACCGATGGACCGGGAGATTCTCGCCGTCGCCGGTGCGACCCGCCCCAGGGTGCTCATCGTGCCCACCGCAGCCGCACGGCAGAATCCCTCCAAGGCCGCTGCGAACGGCGTCTCGTACTTCGAAGGACTCGCCGCAGAGGCTGACTCGCTCATGGTCCTCGACCCCAGGGACGCCTATGACGACGGGTTGGCGTCACGCGTCCCGTGGGCGAATGTCGTGTACCTCACCGGAGGCGACCCGAGTCACCTGCTTGAGGTGCTTCGCGGTTCCAGGCTGCTCGACGCAATCATGGTGGCCATTGCCGGGGGCGCGGTACTGGCGGGCTCCAGCGCCGGCGCGATGGTGCTCGGCTCCTGGATGCGCTACGGGGGCGTCCGCCCGGCGCTCGGTCTCCTGGACGGCCTGGCGGTGCTTCCCCACCACGAGCGGAGCAACCCGGACGGGGTAGCCGCCGAGCTTGCGGGAGATCAGTACCCAGGCGGCTCTGTTCTCGGTGTGGACGCGGGAGTCGCCTGCCTTGGCGGAAGAGACGGCTGGAGGGTCGTCGGGAATGGCTCCGTCGTCCTATACTCCCAGGGAACCTGGCGCCGCTATCAGACAGGCGAGCCGGTGCCGTTGAGTGTAAGCTTGCACTTGTGACTGGAGAGACGCATGGCCCTTATCGCCGTCGGATCCCGGTGACGGATAAGTACGGAAGGAGAATCGAAAATGATAGTGCTAAGCCCCCCGGTGGCCCTTCCCAGGACAGACGAAGAGCGCGAGCGTTTCCTCAAAAAGGCCGAGGCCTTCGGAGTCACCACCGTCAGCGCGTCCACACGCCCGGACTGGACTGACGTTGAGGTCGAGGCCGCCCGCCGCTTCCTCGACGACAACGGCATCCGGGTCGGCGAGTTCAGCGCGTTCCACTACGGCTTCGACCACGAGGACGCCGCCGAGCGGGACGCCGCGCAGGATCACTACGCCCGCCTGCTCAGGCACGGCACCATGATGGACGCCCACTGCGTCGGCTTCTCCACCTACGGCGACCGGGGCAAGCCCGGAATGTGGACGGAGGCCACCTGGGAGCGCTGCCTGGACTCAGTCGCCCGCCTTGCCGAGCAGGCCGAGCGCGCCGGCAGGGACGTGGCCGCGCACCCCCACGCCATGGCGCCCCTCTGCTCCGTCGAGCGTTACCGCGAAATGCTCGACCGCACCGGCTCTCCCAGGCTCAAGGTGCTCATCGACATCGTGAACCTCACCTGGCCCCAGAGGGTCTTCGACACCACGGCGCTGGTAAACGAGGTGTTCGACGAGCTCGGCGGCGACATCGCGGCCCTGCACGCCAAGGACGTGATCATCTCCGGCGGCAGCGGCGTCAGCGCCGCAAAGGGCATGGGCGTCATCCACGTCGACGAGGCCGTGCCCGGCACCGGCTTCATGGACTTCGATGCGATGGTCAGGCGGCTCGACATGCTAGACCACGACGTCACCGTGCACGTCGAGCACTTCGAATACGAGGACACCCTGCAGGGCCAACAGCACATACGGGACGTCGCCGAACGCGCGGGAGTCCCCGTTCGATGAGTCCTGCAGTGTCGTCCCGAGGCTCCGCCGAGGGACCTGGGGCGGGAGCCTGTCCTGAGCCTGTCGAAGGATCGGCCTCGACCGTGCTAGGAGACGACGCCTTTGGTCGGCTGTGGCCTGCGCCAGGCCACAGTGACCCTGACGACAGTGGAAAGGCCCTATAGATGAATAGGCTGAAGGGCAAGGCGGCCCTCGTCACCGGCGCGGGCTCGGGCATAGGACGTGCTGCGGCCACGCTGTTCGCGTCCGAGGGCGCGGCCGTAGCCTGCGCCGACCTGTCCCTGGGCAGCGCAGAAGAGACGGTGTCGGAGATCGAGCGGTTGGACGGAACGGCTGTCGCACTTTCCGGGGACGTGTCGGTCGCAAGCGACGCCGCCGGCATGGTCGACGGTGCGGTCGACGCCTTGGGCCGGCTCGACATCGTGGTAAACAGCGCGGGCGTGACGGCCCGCAACGCCCTCCCGCCCGGCTCAGACCCCGACGACGTGTGGGACCGGGTGATCGAGGTGAACCTGAGAGGCACCTACTTGATCTCGCGCTGCGCCGTCGATCATATGAGGGGCCGCGGAGGCGGGTCCATCGTGAACCTCGCATCCACCATGGGCATGGTCGGCTACCCGCCCGGCCTGGGCGGCGCGCTCAACCCGTACCCGCCGTCCAAGGGCGGCGTGATCCAGCTCACACGCAACATGGCGGTCGATCTCGCGCGCGACAACATTCGGGTGAACTGCCTCTGCCCCGGGTTCGTCGAGACCGACCTCACCAAGTCCCTCACCGACGACCCGGCCACGCGCGAAATGCTGGAGAGCCGCCACCCGCTCGGCAGGCTGGGCCGCCCCAACGAGGTCGCCAACGCAGCCCTCTACCTCGCATCCGACGAGGCCTCCTACGTAACCGGCGCCGCCCTAACCGTAGACGGCGGCTACACCGCGGTGTAGTACCAGTACGTTGTGACTACGCCGTGAATATAGCGACATGGCCGTAGGGGCGGGTTTGAAACCCGCCCTCTTCTCTGTCCGGGGCCGCCGACCCGGAGACGCAGTTTAGGGCCGCACCATGCCAAGTTGGTGTCGTGACGCTAGCCATGTGACCCTGCTGCAGGAAGGTTTGTTGCCCGTCCCTCGTCCTCGGGCGGCTCCGCAAGATAGACGACCCTGCTCATCCACACTTGGCGTTCGATGGCATCGAGTGCGGCTTTCCCTGGCCTGTCGACATCGAGCCTGCGGGGCAGGACCTCGATGCCAGACCGCTCGATGTAGCCGCATCTCTTTGAGAAGGCGAGCAGCGTCTGGCGTTCCCCGCCCAGCAGCAGATACTCGATCCGGTCGCCGTATGGGCGGAACACGTCCTCGGTGACCGTGCAGACCTTGTCGTACAGCTCCCTCACCAGTCGTTCCCGGCTCCGCGCAAACCTGCGCTGGGACGAGCCGCCCTTCCGGTGGCGGTTCTTCACGTACCGGGTATCGGACTTGGACGCGGCGAGCCTGCCATTCTCGACGACGCCGACGGCATACCGGCCCAGTCGCAGCAACACGACGCCCACTGTCACGTCGCGTGACAGCAGGTCGAGCATCGGCCCTACCTCCACGCCATCGCAAAGAAGCTCCTCGTCGATGGGAAACGGCGGCGCGATAGCCACTGCGGCCCGGCTGCCCCAGAAGACCGCCGCGCCCGTGCCCAGGTCCGGCAGCGCCTCCATCGCGGCCGCGGCAACGGCGTCCGTAACCGCTGCGCCTGTCGCGGAGATGAAGTACCCGCTCCTGTCATAGTCGGAAGACGCCGCAATCTCAGCCAGGTCCCGCCGTAGCCGTTCCCGGCCGACCCAGGCGCGCCCCATCACCTCTGGCTGTCCGGTCGCTTGAATCTCGGTCATGCCTTCATCTCGGCTGATTTCATGGAGGTGCGGAGTTGTCCATCAGGCCATGATTGACTGACGCCACGGCCTGATTCTACACTGGTTCCACCCCCTCATCGGACAGGAGCAGCATGCGAATAGCCGTCGGAGCGGACCACGCCGGGTTTCCCCTGAAGCAGCCCGTAGTCGAGCACCTGGAGTCCCTGGGCCACGACGTGGTCGACGTCGGCGCCTACGAGATGGACCCGGCCGACGACTACCCCGACTTCGCCGCCGCCGTTGCGGACACCGTCGCGCGCGAGGCGGCGGACCGGGGCGTGATCGTGTGCGGCAGTGGAGTAGGGGCTGGCGTCGCCGCCAACAAGGTCCGCGGGATTCGAGCCAGCGTGTGCCACGACTCCTACTCGGCGCGCCAGGGCGTCGAGCACGACGACATGAACGTCCTCTGCATAGGCGGCCGCATAGTCGGCGACGAGCTTGCGAGGGAGGTCGTCTCGGCCTTTGTCGGCGCGGCCTTCAGCGGAGAGGAGCGTCACATGAGGCGGCTGAACAAGGTGCTCGCCCTCGAGGCAGCCATGTCGGGAGAAGGCGAGGCCGTCTAGCCGTACTCGGCCCCGATCAGGCAGGCGACGGGACGCTGGGTGCGTTCGGCCTCCTCGAACGCTGCCGAAATGCGGTCGGCGTCCGAGTCCGTCTCGACCAGGTAGTAGTTGATGCCCCAGGCGTAGAGCGTCGGCTCCGTGAAGCGGGCCGCCGAGTCATCCGTGACTCCGTGCCGCGTCCAGCCCCGGTAGCCGATTATGAGAACGAGCGGTATCTCGATGTCGTTCCCCAGCCCCCGGATGGAGTCGCCCGACTCGAACAGGCCGGTGTTCTGGATCATGACGACCGGCTTCTTGCCGCCCACCCACAGTCCGGCGGCGATCCCGAGACTCTCGCCCTCCCGGCAGATGGCGACGATGTCGATGGACTCGTCGGCAGCCATCTGCTCGTACATGAAGTTCGTCTCGCTGTCGGGCAGCCACACGACGTGAGTCACGTCGTTCCGGTGAAGCTGGTCTATGATCGCTGCCGGCGACAGCCCAGATAGCTCTTCCATTTCCACTCCCAGCGCAGGTTGAACGGCCCAGACATTCTAGGACTGCCCCCGAAAGCGGTCAACTTGTTCCTAGGAGATCCTCGTGGGTAACCTTCTGCCACGGGGAGGCTCAATATGGCGATGTAGGGGCGGACCCGCGTGTCCGCCCGCCGAGGACCGCACATGCTCTCCGTAGGGGCGGGTTTCAAACCCGCCCTCCCCGACGCTATGCCATCGACTCACATCCCAAATGCCTGATCACAACAGGCGCTCCCGCCGGGAATAGCGGCATCGCTTGGGCGGTGCTATAGTGCTGTCGATACGATGGACTGCCCGCGCTGCGAACGAGAAAATCACCCCGACGCCCGCTCCTGCGAGTGGTGCGAGACCCCCCTCGGGGGCGGGCGCGTCATATTTCGCCCGGACCCCTCAATCGCCGACCTCTCGAGCAGGGTAATCGCCAAGGTGATCGACCTGCCGTTCACAGCAGCCTCCCTGATAGTAGCGAGCCTCATACCTGCCGCGGTGCCCGCCTCCGAGACCATACAGCTGGGCCTCATACTCGTCGGCGCTTTCGGAATGATTGTGCAGCTCGTGCTCCTGTCCTCCCACGGCCAGACAATCGGCAAGAGGCTGATGGGCCTGCGGATCGTCAGGGCCGACACTGGCAGGAACGGCGGATTCGTCACGAACGTGCTGCTCAGGGCAGGCGTGAACGGTCTGCTGGGGTTGACAATCGTCTACTTCATCGTGGACTCCCTGTTCCTCTTGTTCAGGAACAGGCTGTGCCTGCACGACTACGTAGCCGGAACCAAGGTGGTGAAGGTACTCCAATGAAGCTCATAGTGAAGGCTGACAGGGTAATTGACGGCACTGGCGCGGCTCCCGACGGGCGCGATGGCGTGCTCATCGAGGACGGGCGCATCTCCGCAATCGACCGGTTCGGCGCACTCGGGTCGACTGCGGACGCCGAGCTGATCGACGTCCCCGGCGGCACGGTTCTGCCCGGCTTCGTCGAGGTGCACTCCCACATGCACTGCAGCGCGAGCCCCACGACCTTCAACGACCTCGCGACCGACTCCCACGAAGCCCTGGTCGCGAGGGCCGTCGAAGCGGTCCGGAAGGCGCTGGGCTCCGGCGTGACGACGATGAGGGACCTCGGCAGCCGGAATGAGATCGCCTTCCCCATTCGGAGCGCCATAGAGTCCGGCATCGTCCCCGGGCCGCACCTCATGGTCGCGGGTACGCCCATCACCACCACCGGCGGCCACTGCCACATGTTCGGCACCGAGGCCGACACCCTCGACGAGGTCCTGACAGCCCTGCGCGGCCAGGTCAGGCTTGGCGCCGACTGGATCAAGATCATGTCCACGGGCGGCAGGTTCACGCCGCGCACGAACCCCCGCATGCCACAGTATCCGGTGGAGGTGCTGCGGGCCGCGGTCGAAGACGCCGAGCGTCTCGGCGTCCGCGTAGCTGCCCATTGCCACGCCGCGTCCGGAGTTCGGAACTGCGTCGAGGCCGGCGTGCACAACCTGATCCACGCGACGTGGATGTCGGAGGACCCCGACGGCGGCTACGATTACGACCCGGGCGTGGCCGACCAGATTGCGGAGAAGGGCCTGTACGTCGATCCCACCATCGCCGCGACCGGGGCGCTCAGGGAGTTGAGGGCGCCCGGCTGGCTGGAGTGGACCCTCGGCAGCGGGTTCGACCTTGAGAGGCGCTACGAGATAATGCGCGACATGTGGGCCAGGGGCGTCAAGTTCGTCACCGGACTCGACTCCGGTATGGACTACCTTCGATTCGACGACTACGCATGGGTCCCGACCCTCATGGTCGAGAAGATGGGTATATCGCCGCTGGAGGCGATCGTCAGCGGGACGAGAACGTCTGCCGAGTGCCTGGGAGTGCTGGACGAGACCGGCACCCTCGAGCGAGGCAAGAGGGCTGACGTGGTGGTCGTCGATGGCGACGCCTCCACCGACATTCGGGCCTTGCACAAGGTCGATACGGTCATCAAGGCTGGCAATGTCGTAAAGCGGTCTGGGGCGCCGACGGTCTGACAGGGGAGAGCGAACGATTCTGAGGGCAGGCACGGCCACCGCGACGATCACCCCGCAACGCCCGTCGTACATGCAGGGCTACGGCAACCGCATGGGGAAGGCCACCGGAACCCTCGACCCGCTGGAGGCCCGTGTCATCGCCCTCGACGACGGCACGACGTCGGCCGCGATAGTCTCGGTCGATCTCCTGGGCCTGGACGCCGAGTCGGTGGCCCGCATCCGCGACGCTGCCGCCCAGGCAAGCCCCATCCCGGCCCGCAACGTCATCGTCGTATGCTCACACACCCACGCCGGGCCCGCGATACAGGCCATGGCCGGCGTGCCTATCGACCAGGAGTACCTGGGCTGGCTGGAGCGCAGGCTGGGCGACGCCGTGGATGAGGCTGCCGCCTCGATGGTGGATGTGACGGTCGGCGCAGGCGAGGGATGGGCCGACTTCAACGTCAATAGGCGCCTGCGCAAGCCGGACGGCTCGGTGGGCGGCGCGAACCCGTCGGGCGCGGTAGACCACAGGGTCCGCGTGCTGCGCCTCGACCGGGCCGACGCATCTGACGCCCCAGGCACGCTCGGTGGCAGCGTCATGCCCCAGGCCGACCCGGTCGCCGTGCTATTCTCCTTCGCCTGCCACTCCACCGTCCTGATGTCGGCGAACACGCGCTACAGCGGCGACTATCCCGGCGCGGCCCGCCGCTTCATCGAGTCGGCATACGCCCCGAGCGGCACGGTCGCCGCCTTCCTGCCGGGCTGCTTCGGCGACGCCAGGCCACACCTGCTGAACCCGGACGGCGGGTTCAGGGGCGCGTCGGACCACGAGCTGACCGTGCTGGGACGCATCCTCGGCAGCGAGGTCGTTGGCGTCGCCGAGCGATTGGAGTGCGAGCCCGTGGACGACATCGCCGTCGCGACCCGCGAGGTCATGCTGCCGTACTCCCACGTTCCCGGCGAGGCCGAGCTTCGCGCAGCGACCGGCCCGGACGACGCGGGCTGGGCCGACGCCCTCCTCGAAGCCATCGAGCGGGACGGCCGCCTGCCGGACCATGAGACGGGCGAGGTAGCCGTGCTGCGCCTCGGCCGCCACTGGATAGCCACCACCCCCGGCGAGACCCTCGTCGAGATAGGCTGGTCCATCGATCGGGGTCTCGTGGAGTTAGGTCTCGCCGACCCGGAACAGGGCGACATGACCCTCGCCCTAGGCTACGCAAACGGCAACTCGGGGTACCTCTGCACGTCAGCGGCCATGTTCGAAGGCGGATACGAGCCCGCCCGCGCCTACAAGTACTACCTGCGCCCCGGCCCCTTCACCCCCGAAATAGAGCCGACCCTCATCCAAACCGCCCTCGACCTCGCCAAGCAGTCCGCGCCATAGTAGGGCCGCTCCCAGGGTTAGATGGGCGCTCAGCCATAGTAGTTGGACAAGGGAGAGCCCCGTGGCAATGGCAGAAAACAGCCGCCCGAACCCCGGCGCCGTCATACCGGCGAAAGCCGGTACCCAGTCCCAGGGCCTTGGAAGCCAGTCTCCATTGGAGTAGCCTGTACGCCTTCACACTTAGTCTTACAGGGATTCGATAGTTGTCCGCCCCCGGTTGACTGGCCGCGTCCGCTGGTATATATATGGACTCACTCGCCGCGAGGTGACGTGAATGGCCGCATACATCGCCCGACGACTCATCCTCGCCTTCTTCACGATCTGGGTCATCTCCGTCGCCGCGTTCGTCATCATCGAGCTTCCCCCCGGCGACACCATCGACAGGATGTACGACCGGACCACGCGGACCCACGGCGAGCAGGTAGCGGAGGAGATGCTCGTAGCGCTCCGGCTGCGTTTGGGGCTGGACGAGCCCAAGTACGTCCGCTATGGCAAGTGGATGTCGGCGCTGCTCCAGGGCGACCTCGGCCAGACCATGGTCCCCTACGGAGGGTTCGGCAACCAGCGCGCGGTCAAGGAGGTGATAGGAGACCGGTTATTCACCACGATTGCCCTGACCGGGTTCACCGTCATGGTGACGTGGACCTTCGCCATACCCGTCGGCATATACTCTGCCGTACGCCAGCACTCCGTGGGCGACTACCTGTTCACCTTCGTGGGATTCACCGGCCTCGCTGTGCCCGACTTCCTGCTGGGCTTGGTTATGATGTACCTCGCCTTCGCCTACTTCGACCAGAGCGTGGGCGGCCTCTTCTCCGCCGACTACGCCGGGACGGACTGGATAAGCGGTGGGGTGATCAACTGGGGCAAGGTGTTCGACATGATCAACCACCTCTGGATCCCCGCCATCGTGCTTGGCACCTCGGGCACGGCCGGACTCATCCGCGTCATGCGCAACAACCTCCTAGACGAGCTGGGGAAGCCATACGTAGTCACGGCCCGCGCCAAGGGAGCCGTGTCTTGGCGCCTGATCCTCAAGTACCCCGTGCGCGTTGCCATCAACCCGTTGGTCAGCACAGTGGGCTACCTCCTGCCGTCCCTGGTCGGCGGGAGCGTGATCGTGTCGGTCGTGCTTAGCCTTCCTACCCTGGGGCCCGTACTGCTCGACGCCATTCAGCAGGAGGATACCTACACGGCCGGCCCCATCATCCTGATGCTTGGGACGCTCACCGTCGTGGGAACCCTCATCTCGGACGTCCTCCTGGCCATCGTCGATCCGCGCATCAAGTACGTCAACGCCTAGCACCGGCCCACTTGGGGAATATGGCAGCGATGTCGAGAGATGGGAATCCCCTCTCCCTCGACGGGAGAGGGCTAGGGTGAGGGTGTTCTTCGAGCAGGCGGCCAGACTCTTGTCTAGCCGGTACTAGCCGCAGCGGAGGCAGCGCATGATCGCGTACATTGCCCGCCGCCTCGTCATGGCCTTCATGACCGTGATGGCCATCTCCATGCTGGCCTTCGTCATCATCGAGCTGCCCGAGGGCGACTCCGTCACACGCGCCATGGACCAGTACATGACCGTGGGCTCCACCCAGTACAACCCCGAGATCGTCGCCCACTGGAGGGCCTACTTCGGCACCGACCAGCCCCAGTACATCCGCTACCTGAAGTGGATCGGCAACCTCGCCCGCGGCGACATGGGCCTTTCGCTCTGGCACCACCCGTGCGACTCCCTGTTCCAGCAGCGCTCCATCCGCGAGGTGATAGGGGACAGGCTGTGGCTCACGGTGGTGATGACCGGGTTCACCGTGCTCGTGACGTGGACCTTCGCCATACCGGTGGGCATATACTCTGCCGTGCGCCAGCACTCGATAGGCGACTACCTGTTCACCTTCGTGGGTTTCAGCGGACTGGCGGTGCCCGACTTTCTGTTGGGCCTGGTGCTGATGTACGTATTCTTCGCCTACTTCGACCAGAGCGTTGGAGGCCTCATCTCCGCCGACTACGAGGAGGCGCCCTGGAACTTCGCCAAGTGGATGGACCTCATCAACCACCTGTGGATCCCCGCCATAGTGCTGGGAACGGCGGGTACCGCGGGGCTGATCCGCGTCATGCGCAACAACCTGCTGGACGAGCTCAGCAAGCCATACGTCGTCACGGCCAGGGCGAAGGGCGTACATCCCGCCAAGGTGGTCATGAAATACCCCGTGCGAGTGGCGATCAACCCCCTCATCAGCACGGTGGGGTACCTGCTGCCCTCCCTCGTCAGCGGCAGCATCATCGTCTCGGTCGTGCTCAGCCTGCCCACCCTGGGCCCCGTGCTTCTAGAGTCGATACGCATCCAGGACGTCTACCTGGCCGGGTTCATCGTGCTCATGACGGGCGTGCTGACCGTTGTGGGTACCCTCGTGTCCGACATCCTGCTGGCGGTCGCCGACCCGCGCATAAAGCTCGTCCGGTAGCTGCGTGACCGAGCCCAGGGCCAGTCGACCGTTCGTACCCGACTACGGCATTCCCGAGAGCCCCGAGGGTATGCTGCCGTGGAGCCATGTGCTGACAAGGCTCACCGACGCGCTCAACTACTGGGTGTGTACGGTGGACCCCGGCGGTCGCCCACATGCGACACCCGTATGGGGAGTCGTGCTAGACGGCACACTTCACTTCGACGGCAGCCCGGAGACCAGAAGAGGGCGCAACATCGCCGCCAACCCCGCTGTCGCCGTCCATCTGGAGAGCGGCACCGACGTGGTCATACTTCACGGCGATGCCCGCGAGATACACGGCGCCGGCCAGGACTTCTACGTGCGCCTCGCCGCCGCGTACAGTGGAAAGTACAAGTCCCTAGGCGACGACCCCGCGCCCGACACCTGGGCCGCAGGAGGGCTGTACTCGGTAACGCCCCGGACGGCCTTCGCCTGGACCTCGTTCCCCGAGGACGCCACCCGCTGGCGGTTCGATGCACCCAGTGAGGCCTGAACACACCAGGTAGGCGGCTTTACCTCTTCCCCCGAGGAGACCCTTGCATAACTCCCGTCATCGCTATGAAACAGCGCTTTGCCACCCCACGATGTCGTCCTGAGGAGTCCCCGACGAAGGACCTGGGGCGGGGTCGGCCTCAACCATGCCAAGAGACGACGCCATTTCAGTACCCTGATGTGGCCTCGCAAGGCCTTGGTGACTCCTCCGAAGAGCCTGACCCGTACCCGATACGGGGGATGGGGGCTCTAGCCCTGCCAAGAGCAATTCTGCCCATGTCAGCACCAGGCCCGAACAGCCACGCATCCCCGCCCTTCGCCCGGCCACTCGCCGCGGCAACTATGTTTCTGGCCGCCGTGGCGCTGGCCTCATGCCACATGTCGATGACGGTCGAGGAGCCCACGCTGGCTCCCCTCGATCCCTCCGCCGTCAGGGTCGATCTCGACGTGGACACCGACCGCGACGGCGTGGTCGACGACGACCTCGACGAGCCCGGCGAGGACGCATGGACCCCCGAACGCGGCGCAATATTCATGGTGAACTTGGACAACGACGACGGCGGCGAGGACGGCAGGCCGGACGCCATCGACTTCGACGTGAGAGGGGCGCCCGTATCCGAGGACTTCACAATCGACGGCCCCCGCGATGCCCTCGACCTGACGGAGCTCGTGGTGCGACTTGAAGGGGTGGAGCCCGGCCACATCGAGTCCGTGGTGCTCAGCGTGCCGTCGCTCGACCACGTCAGGGGCGTGCATCTGTTCGACGCCATAGAGCCTGGCA
The DNA here is from genome assembly GCA_965209165.1 of Dehalococcoidia bacterium. GTDB lineage: Bacteria > Chloroflexota > Dehalococcoidia > Lucifugimonadales > CAJWER01. The sequence continues at coordinate 93,129 of CBDBQI010000002.1, read as the reverse complement.
ACAAGGCCTTCTGGGGCGGCCCAAATGAGCGGTCGGTGTCGACGGACTTGGCCGATCACCTTACTGCAGGAGGAGAGACGACACTCGGAATCGAGGGGCTGTTCTTCCGCTACACGGCGCCGATGGCCTACGGAGGCACGTTCGATCGTGGCTATTCGGGCGAGCTGGAGCTTGAGCTGACGGTCACGGGCGCCGGTGGAGTGCATCTCGGCTCCGACCGGGTGCTGCTGAGGGTTGCTCCGCTGGTGCTGCTTCCCAACACCCAGGAGGCCGTCGAGATGTGGGGCAAGGACTCCAGCCTGGCCGACTTCAGGCCGTTCATCCAGGACACGGTCGCGCTGAACACCTACCACACGGGCGGCGACCAGTGGACACAGGACCACGTCGAGATAGGCTTCACGCACGCGCCGGGGCGTCCCAAGACCCACGTGGTGCTCCAGCTTCCCAGGGCGCGGCTGACGACCGACGGCACGGAGGATGACACGCCCGAGTGGCCGAGGGAGCGCCTTCTGGGCCCGGATGTGGGGCTTTTCAGGTTCTGGAACTTCCACATCGACGACGGGCCGAGCGCCGGGGACTTGGGCGGCAACATCGAGCTGATGCCGCCTACACCTCGCTGGCCCCTGGGGCGGATAGTGGTCGGCAACACCATGAGCCCCAAGCTGCTGCGGTTCCTCGACGACCAGGGCCTCCAGGCGCCGTTCCAGGTCGGCGTGGACTGGCTGCGCGTGGGCCACGTCGACGAGGCGCTGGCGATTGTGCCGGGTGAGGAAGGCTGGAGCCTTGTGGTCGCAGACCCGGCCCAGGCCCGCGCCCTGCTGGAGCCTTTGCCGCCGGATGCGGTCTTCTTCGCACGGGGTCGGGCCGCCGGCGGACTGGACCTCAAGGCGTCGCCGGGGGGCTCCGATACTGAGCTGGTCGACTCCGATGGGACGGACTTCAGGCGGCCCGAATGGGACTCGATGAAGTACGTCCGCATCTACGAGGGAACGGGCGCCGGGCAGGTGGCCCGGATCGCGTCCCGCGGCAAGGGCACTCTGACCGTAGACAAGGTGTGGCAAACGCCGACGCGGGCCGCCGACATGGGCTTCAGCGGGTTCCGCGATTCCGCGGCCAACTCGGTCACCGGCCTGATCGACGGCATAAGCGCCGCCCCTCGCGGCAGGTGGTTCGAGGCCCCGGACGATACGAGCCGCTACGTATTGGTCGAGGACACCCTGTTCTGGCTGGACGCAGTGGGACGCGAGGTGCCCGCCGTGATCAGTGTGCACGAGGTCCGCAACGACACGCTAATGTGGGCGCTCAACGAGGAAGCCTCCTCGAGGCTGGATGAGATTGTGAGCCGGATCTCCCAGGCGGCCGGTGAGGAAATCAACGTCGTCCGCGTGCCGGACTTCTTCATGGGCTCCTTCGTACCGGACACGGGGGTGATCGAGGACGCCTTCGCATTCGCCCCGGCCCTTGCCAACCTCCAGCTGGCCGGCGGCCGCGTATTCTTCGGCCAGGGCTACGGCCCCCGCGACGCGAACGGCGCCGACGTCCTCCAGGGAGGCTTCGACGCCCTGATGCCAGGACCCGTCCACGCCATCGACGGGTGGGACCGATACCACCGGTGGACGGGCAACGTCCACTGCTTCACCTACGTCAAGCGCGCGCCATACGACTTCGACTGGTGGACGCGCCTTTCTCCGTGAGGAGGCTGATAGGGGCCGCATGACCCTGCCATCGACGTCTTGACTGGTAGCCGGGGGCATATATATAGTTCGGGCGGCTGGACCACTTGCGGGGACGGAAATGCTTGCCTACATAGTGCGACGGATATTCCTGTCGATGTTCACCATCCTGGTGATCTCGATGCTGACGTTCTTCATCATCGAGCTGCCGCCCGGGGACCAGGTGGACAGATTCAAGGAGATAACGGAGAGCAGGCGCCAGATCCCCGACCCCGAGAAGATAGACCTGCTGCGAAGCTACCTCGGCCTCGATCAGCCTCAGTACATCCGCTACGCGAAGTGGATGTGGAACCTGGCCCAGGGCGACCTGGGGCTGTCCTTCCAGTACCGCAATGAGGTAGACCTCCCGGTCAAACAGCTGCTGGAGGACCGGCTGTGGCTGACGATCGTGCTGACCGGGTTCACAGTCCTCGTGACGTGGACCTTTGCCGTCCCTGTGGGGATATACTCGGCCATACGGCAGCACTCGGTGGGCGACTACGTCTTCACCTTCATCGGTTTCAGCGGGCTCGCCGTGCCCGACTTCCTGCTAGGGCTGGTGCTGATGTACGTGGCGTTCGCCTACTTCGACCAGAGCGTCGGCGGGCTCAATTCGGCCGACTACGCGAACACCCCCTGGAACTTCGCCCGGTTCCGCGACCTGCTGAACCACCTCTGGGTGCCCGCCATCGTCCTGGGCACGTCGGGCACCGCCGGACTCATCCGAGTGATGCGCAACAACCTGCTCGACGAGCTGGGCAAGCCCTACGTGGTCACCGCGCGGGCCAAGGGACTGCGTCCCATGCGGGCCATCCTGAAGTACCCCGTCCGCGTCGCCATAAACCCGCTCATCAGCACGGTAGGGTACCTGCTGCCGTCCCTAGTGAGCGGCAGCATCATCGTGTCCGTAGTCCTGAGCCTGCCCACGCTGGGGCCCCTGCTGCTGGAGGCGATCATCACAGAGGACGTGTTCCTGGCGGGCTTCATCATCCTCATGGCCGGAGTGCTGACGGTCGTCGGGACGCTGGTCTCGGACATCCTGCTGGCAGTCGTGGACCCGCGGATCAAGTACACGGCTGAGTAGGGATTGGCGAGGCGCCTCTCTCCTTGACGGTGAGGCGCGGGCCAAGATAAGTTTCGGGCAGCTTGATGGTGCGGGGCGGCGATCATGCTTGCCTACATTGTCCGACGAGTCTTCCTGTCGATATTCACGATCTGGGTGATCTCGGTCCTGGCGTTCGTGATAATCGAGCTGCCGCCCGGGGACCAGGTTGACCGCTTCAAAGAGGTCACCGAGAGCAGGGACGAGGTCCCGGACCCCGAGAGGATAGCCCTCCTGCGAAGCTATCTCGGCCTCGATCAGCCGCAGTACATCCGGTACCTGAAGTGGGTGGCCAATCTCGCCCAGGGAGACCTGGGAATCTCCTTCCGGGTCCAACACGAGGAGATCGAAAAGCCCGTCAAGCACCTCCTGGAGGACCGGCTGTGGCTTACGGTGGTGCTCACCGCTTTCACGGTCATCGTGACCTGGACATTCGCCATCCCTGTGGGGATATACTCGGCCGTCAGGCAGCACTCGGTGGGCGACTACGTCTTCACGTTCCTCGGTTTCAGTGGGCTCGCCGTGCCGGACTTCCTGCTCGGGTTGGTCCTGATGTACGTCGCCTTCGCCTACTTCGACCAAAGTGTTGGCGGGCTCAACTCGGCCGACTACGCGAACGCTCCCTGGAACTTCGCCCGGTTCCTGGACCTGGTGAACCACCTGTGGGTGCCCGCCATCGTCCTCGGCACATCCGGCACCGCCAGCCTTATTCGCATCATGCGCAACAACCTGCTCGATGAGCTGGGCAAGCCCTACGTGGTCACCGCGCGGGCCAAGGGGCTGCGGCCTCTGCGGGCCATTCTGAAGTACCCCGTGCGCGTGGCTATAAACCCGCTCATCAGCACGGCCGGCTACCTGCTGCCGTCCCTCGTGAGCGGCAGCATCATCGTGTCGGTGGTGCTGAGCCTCCCGACGCTGGGGCCGCTGCTGCTGGAGGCGATCATCACCGAGGACGTGTTCCTAGCAGGCTTTGTCATCCTCATGGTAGGTATCCTGACGGTGGTAGGGACGCTCGTCTCGGACATCCTGCTGGGCATCGCGGACCCGCGAATCAGGTACACGGCTGAGTAGGATTGTCCACGCCTCTCCCCCTCAACGACGAGACGGACTACGGCCTCTGCTTTGCCTGCGGGCCCCGGAGCCCATCGGGACTGCGCCTCCGGTTCGAGCGCGACGGCGACAGGATCGTCACATCCTATACGCCCCGCGCTGAGCACCAGGGGTTCCCCGGCTATCTGCACGGGGGTGTGATAACGGCGCTGCTCGACGAGACCATGAGCAGGATCTCGCTCATCGAGGGCCGCTGGACGATGACGGCTCGCCTGGAGGTGCGATACCGGAAGCCAATGTACGTGGGCCAGACGGTGCGGGCCTTCGCCGAGAAAAAGAGCGAGCGCCGGGGCGTGATCGAGGCCGTGGGATGGGTCGAGCTTCCCGACGGGTCGACCGCCGCCGAGGCCACCGGTACCTTCGTCCCGGTCAGGGACGAGACCCTGGAGAGCATGACCGATGGCTATCCCCTGCTCTCCAAAACATGGATGCGCGGATCCTACTGAGGTTAGACTGTCCATGTCTGAGATACCTGATCAGGGGAGACCTGCACGGGAGAACCATAATCGTGTATACTAGTTTGCACTGCAAACTTAGTCGAAGGGTTTCCTCTATGCACGTCCCGCACATGGTACGCCAATGACCTCGGACGGCGATTTCCTTGTAGCCACGAGCCTGAGCAAGGGCTTCGACGCCGTACAGGCCGTCAGCGACGTCTCCTTCACCATAGGCCGGCAGGAGATATTCGGCCTGCTTGGCCCAAACGGCGCGGGTAAGACCACCACCATCCGGATGCTCGCCACGGTGCTGGAGCCCGATGCCGGCGACATCGAGATTGGGTCGTACTCGGTCCGCGGCCAGGCCTCGGAGGTGAGGGACATCATCGGCGTCTGCCCGCAGGAGCTCGCCCTCTACGAAGAGCTCTCGGCGACGGACAACCTGGTCTTCTTCGGGCGGATGGCCGGTCTCGGCGGGCGGGAGGCGAAGGAGGCGGCGGCCGGCAACCTTGACCTGGTAGGGCTGACGGACAGGGCGTCCGACGCCATCAGGAAGTTCTCCGGAGGAATGAAGCGCCGCGTCAACATCGCCATTGCCCTGATGAGCAGGCCGGAGCTGCTGTTCCTGGACGAGCCCACTGTTGGCATAGACCCCCAGTCTCGCAACCACATCTTCGACACCGTGCTCAGGCTGCGCGAAGAGGGCATGACCGTCCTCTACACCACACACTACATGGAGGAGGCCGACCGGCTGTGCGACCGCATTGGCATCATGGACGGCGGCAGGATGATCGCCCTCGGGACGCCGTCGGAGCTCAAGACGAGCATCGGCAAGGGCGACGACGTGACGCTTGAGGAGGTCTTCCTCAGCATGACGGGCCGGAGCCTTCGCGACTAGATGCTCCGGCCAATCCTCATAGCCTCCATCGAGCTCAAGCGCTACTTCTCGGACAAGGCCGAGATGGCCTTCAGCATCGCCCTGCCGGTCGTCATGTTCGCCCTGATGTACGGCGCCTTCGGAGGCGAGCCCTCGGTCAATATCACGGCCCACGTCGTCGACCTCGACGGCGGCCCGCTCTCAGCCGAGCTGTTGCAACGTTTAGAGTCGGTGGACGGAGTTACGGTGGAGCTGCATACCGGCGCGGATGCAGACTCGGCCCTGGATCGCTCGGCGATACTCACGGCGTTCGTGATCCCCGCAGGCTTTTCGAGCGACCTGCAATCTGGCGCGCCGACCCGAATCGCGGTGAAGCGCCGGGGTCACGGCGGCGACGAGGGCCAGATCGCCGCGGCTATAGTGAGCGGCGTGGCGCAGGACATCGCGAGCGGCTTCGCGGTGCGCGGCATGGTGCTGTCCGTGCTCGGTGACGGCTCGGATGCCGCCAGAATCGAAGAGGCCCTGGCGCCGCAAGATGGCGCGCCGTCGGTCGTAGTCAAGGAGAGCGCCGGGGAGGAGAGCGGCGACCCCACAGTGGGAATAGTGGCCGCAGTGCTGACTATGTTCATGATGTTCGCCGTTTCCCTGAACGCCCAGTCTCTCGTGGTGGAGCGGACGAACGGGACTCTCGAGCGACTGATGACGAGTCGGCTCTCTGTCAACCAGCTGTTCGTGGGCAAGTTCCTCGCCTCGTCTCTCAGGGGTGCTGTCCAGGCGTTCGTGCTGCTGCTCCTTGGCTTCGCGGTCATGCGCATCGCGGGTCCCGGGGAGCTGGTGCAGGCCCTGGCGTACGCGGTGCTGTTCGGGGCAGCCGTGAGCGCAATCGGGCTGGTCATCGCCGGGCTGGCCAGGACGCGGGACCAGGCCATCTGGAGCGCGGTCTTCTTCACGATGCTGATGACGACGTTCGGCGGCACCTTCGTGCCGTTCGAGGGCGGCATCATGGAGGTGATCAGCCGCTTCACCCTGAACCGCCACGCCTACGAGGCCCTGCGGGACATCCTGGCTGGCTCCGGGGGGCTAACCGAGCAGGGAATTGGCCTGGCAATCATGGGCGCTGTGGTCGTACTTGGCCTAGCCGCCGCCCGCTACGTCTTCAGGACCTACTAGCATGGCCACCGTTCTCAACCAGACGCTGTTGATGGCGGCCAAGGACACCAGGATATTCCTGCGGGACCGGTTCGCCCTCGCCTTCTCGTTCCTCTTCCCTCTCGTGTTCGTGGCTGGATTCTCGCTGGCGCTCGGCGACGTGGGAGGCCAGGACGACGAGCTGTTGCTGTACGTCTCAACCCAGGAGGACCAGGGACGAGCCAGTCTGAGCTGGGTGCTCATAGATGCGTTCACGGGCGAAGAAGGCTCCTCAGTCAAGTATGCCGAGTACGGACAGGCCGTGCAGTGGGTTGATGACGGCGAGATCGACGGGTTCGTGCTTTTCCCCCGGGACTTCACCGCGCGGCTGTTCGGGGAGCCGCCGGCTGAGGTGGAAGTCGTGCTCGGTGACGCATCGGCGGGGAGGCAGGCGGCCCTCAGGTCCCTGGCGGGCTCCATCGCCTCCGGGATCGACCGCGTGATCGAGGTGATGTCGGTCGTAGGCGAGGTCGGGGGACAGCAGGCCCTGGCAGGTCTGGACCCTTCTGAGCTGGCCGGTGGACCGGGGCTGGTGGAGCTGGTCCCCGAGCAGGTTGGCAGCATCGAGCCGAGGTCCGCCTCCAGCTTCACACTGCCCGGCTACCTGACCATGTTCGTCTTCTTCGCCGCCGCCATGAGCGCGGAGGCCATAGTCAGGGAGCGGCGGAACCACACCCTGGAACGGCTCATGTCCAACGGCACCCGGCGAGAGTCTGTCGTCCTGGGCAAGTTCCTGTCGTCGCTCTACAGGGGAGCCCTGCAGGTGCTCGTGCTCTGGGTAGCGGGGATTTTCGTCTTCAACATCGACCTGGGCGTCGCCCCAACGGCGGTGGTCCTCATCTCCCTCCTGATGGTGCTGGCGTCCTCGGCGTTCGGGGTGATGCTGGCGTCGGTGGTCAGGACGGAGAACGCGGCATCGGGTCTGGGTGTGCTGGGGTCGCTCGCCCTGGCTCCGTTGGGGGGTTGCTGGTGGCCGCTGTTCATCACGCCCCAGTGGATGCAGTCCCTCGCCAAGCTGACGCCCCACGGATGGGCGAACACGGCCTTCAACAAGCTGATGCTGTTTGGGGCAGAGTTCGGCGACGTCGTGACCGAGATGGGAATGTTGGCGCTCTTCGCCGCCGCCTTCCTGGCCGTGACCCTCTGGCGCTTCAGGCTCTCGATCGACTGAGCGCCCGGCGACGAGGGAGGCTGACGATAGACCGCGCCTACCTCAGGGTCATGACATCATGCCCGAGCGAGACAAGGGTCGGCTTCAGATGATGTGACAGGTTCTCGTCGAGCTTGAGTCTCACCCGGTGGCGCGAACCTTCCAGACGTTTTCCCTAGTTAGCTCGGCGGCGTATGCCACGGCTGCGCGAATGTCGTCGGTCGTCAGGCTTGGGTAGTGATCGATGACCTGCTCCGGCGAGAGACCCTCCGCCAGGGAGTCCAGGAGAATCGAAACATAGATCCGCGTTCCCGTAATGCACGGCTGGCCGCCACAGACGTTAGGATCGACGGTTACACGGTCGAGGAGCTGAGGGTGTGTCATAGTCGGCCTCCATCCGAATAGCCGATTCCCTTGAATTATAGCAGTAGGTCGGTTGCGGCCCACCACTTGAAGAAGGACATGGGGTACCGGTGAAGTGCGGTTCGCACAGCATGCACGTACTTGGCGTAGTGCCGAGTCGCTACGGGAAGAAGATGCGGGCCGCCGTGTCGTGCAGGATGCTCTGGCGGTCGGACTCAGAGAGGCCGAGGCGGTCGCGCACGAGCGTTATGGAGTCGGAATAGCTCTCGGACACCACCTGGTAGGGCGAGTCGCTTCCCCACATCACGCGGCCAGGCCCGAACGCGTCGATGACCCGCGCGATCATCGGGACAAGGTCGTCGTGCGGCGGGCTCTTCGCGCCGAGGGCGTGCAGCCGGGAGACCTTGACGTTGGCGTTGGGGTGGCGCGCTAGGGCGCACAGCCTCCCGATCTCCTCATCGTCGATGGGGTTGAGCTCGCCGATGCGCGACATGTGGTCGACGACGACGGTCGTATCGGCGTGTTCGCCGCACATTCGGTCCAAGTCCGGCACGCCGTCCGGGTGGGTGAGAGGGCAGATCGTCTGCCCCGTCTTGCGCGCCGCCTCAAACATGGCGGTATAGCCGGGGTGGTCGAGCCATCCGTCGCCCCGTCCGGGCTGGGCGGCTATGCGGAATCCCATCACGCCGCGGTCCTTCAGCCCGGCCATAGTGCCCCCGACGTGCGGGTCGTTGTGGTCCACCGACCCGACGATGCCGAACACGCCCGGGAAGCGGTCGGCTGTGTCGAGCATTAGGGAGTTGTCGAAGCCGTAGATGGCCTGGACGAGCACAATGCGGCTGACGTCGAAGGGACGGCAGTGGCGAAGGAGCCACTCGGCCGTGAACTCCTTCGGCTCCAGGGTCGACACGTCGAAGTCCGGGGCAGGATACCTAGCGGTGTCCTGCGTCCAGACGTGGACGTGAGCGTCGATCCAGGTCAATGGAATCGTACGGCTAGTTCTTGAAGAAGTCGAACTTGTCGAAGTGGCCGTTGACTATCGGCGCGGCCTGCATGCCGAACCAGTCCTCGATAATCGACGTATAGGTGATCCTGAAGTCGTTATTGAAGTGAAGGTCGCCCTCAAGCTGGTCCTGGGGCGCCAGCGATGGGTACTCGCCGTAGAGGCCGCCCTTCACAGAGTTGCCGATCAGGAACGCGACACCGCCCGAGCCGTGGTCGGTGCCCGAGCCGTTGTCCTTGATCCTCCTGCCGAACTCGGTGAACACCAGCATGACCGTGTCGTCCTCGTAGCCGTGCTCCTCCACGTCGTCGACGAAGTCTCCGATGGCTGGTGCCAGGTCTCCCCAGAGCTGGGCGTGGGTTATGAGCTCGCCGGAGTGCGTGTCGTAGCCGCCGTGGGTCGTGTAGTAGATGCGCGCGCCGAGGTCGGCGAACATCACCTGCGCTGCACTCTTCAGGTCATTCGCGATCTGGTTGTCGGCATATTCGACGCCGGACCTGTACATCTCTGGCGCTGTGCGCAGTATGTCCGCGCCCTTCATGGCGTCGAGGCCCGTCTGGCCCAGGAAGTCCAGCACTGCGTCCTTGCCGCGCTCGCCGCCGTACATCATGGCGAAAGTTTCGAGCGCGTACTTCCTGAGCGCCTCGTCTTTCATGTCCGGGAAGAGGCCGTACGTATCGAGGTTGCCCACGGACGCAACCGGCACTCCCTTGACGCCCAGGGCTCGCGGCAGGCCGCGTCCGAAGTTGATGCCGGTGAGCACGTTCTCGCTCGTCGGGTCCATCTCGCGGATCACCCGGCCCAGCCAGCCCTCCTGTCCCACGTCGTCGGGAAGAGCGGTATGCCAGATGTCCATGGAGCGGAAGTGCGATCGGTTCGGGTTGGGGTACCCGATGCCCTGGATGATCGCGACCTTACCCTCGTCCCAGAGCTCCTTGATGGGCTCCAGGCCGGGCCGGAAGCCCAGCTCGCCGTCAATCTTCAGTACGTCGTCTTCAGGGATGCCGACCGCCGGTCTGAAGTCGCGGTAGTGGCCGTTGTTGTAGGGGATAACCGTGTTCAGGGCGTCGTTGCCGCCCCCAAGCTGCACGACGACCAGCTTCCTGCCGTTGTGCCCGTTGCCGTTAGTAGAAGCCATGACAACCTCCCATTTCTGGGTCGACGGGGCGCAAAAGTGCCCCCAAACTTGATGGATGTACACTACAGTAACGTATGTGCTCAGTCAAGGCGCAGAGGGGCCCGGAAACAACGTCGAAGCAGCCTGTCTCCGCCCGCCGCGCGGCGCCGCCGTTCTTGACACCCCGGAAGGGCGCTACGTAAGATAGAAAGGCGCCGAGGTAGCTCAGTAGGTAGAGCACAGCACTGAAAATGCTGGTGTCGCCAGTTCGATTCTGGCCCTCGGCACCACGGGGCGCCGGCGGTCATCCGGCAGCTAGCGTTGCGGGAGTAGCTCAGTGGTAGAGCACTTCCTTGCCAAGGAAGATGTCGCGGGTTCAAATCCCGTCTCCCGCTCCACTTACCTCTCACACGACCCGCACATCGACACGCGATGATAGTCGTCATCGGCGCCGGCGTGGCAGGCTGCGCGGCAGCCTACTTCCTGGCCCGAGAGGGTTTGCCGGTCACCATCGTGGAGCGCGATTCCCCGGCGTTCGGTGCTTCGGGCTACGCGGTGGGACTCCTCAACCCACTCACAGGCACGGGCGTGCCTGGATCCATGGAGGCTATGTGCCTCTTCTCCTACCAGGCGCACCTGGCGCTCTGGGAAGAGCTGGAGGAGCAGTCCGGGGTCGACTTCCAGCCCGAGCTGATTCCTCACCTTGAGTTGATGCTGACGGAAGAGGACGCCGAGCGTGCCGCGGGGCTGATTGCCCGGTGGAGGGGCGTGCCGGGTTTCTCAGCGCAATGGCTGGACGGGGACGAAGTCTTGAGGCTAGAGCCGCGGGTCAACGGCAGTGTCCATGGCGCCATACTCCTCGAGAGCCTGGCGGTTCTGGACAGCCGCAGTTTCACCCTAGCGCTGCTACAGGGCGCCCGCTCGCACGGCGCTGTGCTGGTCGAGGGTGAGGTGACCGGTCTGGGCGCTGGCAGCGTCACGCTCCGCGACGGCGAGATCGGGTGCGACGCGGTTGTACTGGCGGCGGGTCCCTGGGCCGGCGTAGCGTCCGGCTGGCTGGGCTTCGACTTGCCCGTCGGGCCGCTGAAGGGGCAGATTGTACATCTGCAGCAGATGGAACCCCCTCTGTGGAAGCACATGGTGGGGCCCGTCCAGATCGCCTCCAAGAGGGACGGGCTTGTGTGGCTAGGGGCGACGGAGGAGCGCGAGGGCTTCGACAACCGGACAACTGCGGAGGCCCGCGACACGCTGGTCGAGAGGGCCGTGCGAATGGTACCGTCGCTGGCGGACCAGCCCGTCGTCGGACAGACCTCGTGCCTGCGTCCCGTTGCCCCGGACAGGCTCCCGATCATAGGCCGGGTGCCGGGCCGCGACAACGTCTACCTCGCCGCCGCGCTGGAGAAGAAGGGGATCTTGATCGCACCTGCCATAGGCCGCGCCGTCGCAGACCTGGTGATCAAGGGCGAGACGTCAGTGCCGATCGAGAGTTTTTCGCTGTCACGCTTCCTGTAGCGGCTCCCGTCCCACTCAAGAGACCGGCGGTCGGTGCTGTGCCCACGGCCTCGCCTCTTCGAACGCCGCTGACGCCGCTATCACGCTCGCCTCGTCGCCGAATCGGCCAATGATCTGCAGCCCGATCGGCAACCCTTCCGCCGTGAAGCCGCAGGGCAGGCTCGCCGCGGGATGGCCGATCATGTTCACGTTGAAGTTGAAGGGGTTGTAACCCTCGTACTCGTCGACGGTGCGGCCCTCGATCTCGGTCGTCGGCTCGCCAGCCGGGAACGCCGCGACTCCGGTCGTCGGGTTCAGGAGCAGGTCGAATCGCTCGAACTTGTCCAGGAACTCGGCCCTGATCACGCTCATGTGCCCCAGCGCCTCGGCGTACTCCGCCCCCGTGACTTTCGCGCCGTCCTCGATCTTGCGGCGCGTGTAGGGCATCAGGTCGTCCGCACGCTCCTCGTGGTACTGCCGGAAGCCGCCGTAGATGCCCGCGCACGTGAGGGTCCAGAATGTATCCGCGGGAGCGTCCAGGCGGATGTCGTACTCCTCGACGGTGCAGCCGATCTCCTCGAAGGCAGCCGCCGCCTTTCCTGCGACGGCCATGACCTCCGAGTCGACCGGGAAGCCGCCGAAGTCCGCGCTCCACCCGAGCCTGAGCCCGGTGATCGGCCGGTCGGCTGCCGCGAGGTAGTCATCGGGCGCATCCCTTAGGGAGGCGTGGTCGCGAGGGTCCCAGCCTGAAAGAACCTGCAGCATGACGGCCGCGTCGCGGACGCTCCTCGCAAGCGGGCCGTGCTGGCTGAAGTGGTTGAACCCCGTGCCAGTGCGCCGCGGCACTCGGCCCAGGGTCGGCTTGATGCCGTAGACCCCGCAGAAGCTCGACGGCCCGCGAATCGAGCCGCCGCCGTCGCTCCCCTGGGAGATGGCGCACAGTCCGGCGGCAACAGCCGCTCCCCCTCCGCCCGTCGAGCCCCCAGGGCTGCGGTCCGTGTTCCAGGGGTTCCTGCACGGGCCGCCCAGCCGGTTCGTCGTATCGCCGATCATCCCGAACTCCGGCAGGTTCGTCTTGCCAAGCATCACCGCGCCCGCGCCGAGGATCCGCTCCACGGGAAGCGAGTCCTCGTCCGGCACGCGGTCCTTGTGAAAGAGCGACCCCATGGTCGTCCGCACCCCCGCCGTGTCCTCCGAGTCCTTGATTGAGACCGGTATACCGTGGAGCGGGCCCAGCGGGCCGCCTTGCACTACTGCGTCCTCGGCTGTTCGCGCTGCCCGCAGGGCCTCGTCGGACGTCACCGTCAGGTACGAATTGAGCTGTGGGTCGAGCCGTTCGATCCGTGACAGGTACATCTCGGCCAGCTCGACCGGCGAGACCTGCTTGCTCGCGATCAGCGACCGCAGCTTCAATACGCCTGCAAACGCCAGGTCCTCGGTCACTGGGACTTCCGCTCCCGCTCGGTCAAGGCTCCCGGCCTCAGCCCAGTGTGGTCGCCGTCGAAGACGACCTCGCCGTTAACGATCACCATCTCGATCCCGCTCGGGTAAGCCTGGGGTTCCGCGTCCGTCGTGTTGTCGCGCAGCTCGTCCAGGTCCATCACCACCAGGTCTGCGGCCATGCCGGGCGCTAACCTGCCCCTGTCACGAATGCCGACCGACCCGGCTGGCAGCGAGGTCATCTTCCGCACCGCCTCCTCTACGCTCATCAGCCCTCGGTCAAGCGCATACTCGCGTATGAACCTAGGCGCGTACCCGTAGCTCGACCGGTTCATCACGAGCCCGCTCAGTGTGCCATCCATCGAGGCGACCGCGCCGTCGCTGCCGACGCTGCAGTGCGGGTCCATCAGGAGCTTGTCCAGGTCTTCCTGCGTGGCGAAGATGTGCCGGATTATCACCCCGGCGAAGTCCTCCCCGTCGTCCCCGGCGAGCTTCAGGATGGTCTCGGTGTGGTCGAGTCCCAGGGACTGGGACGCCTCCTCCAGGGTGCGCTCGACTAGCTCAGGATGCGCCCTCGAGTGGGTCAGGTAGAAGTTGTCGAAGCTGCCAAGCCTGAGGAGGAAGTTGGTGGGATGCTCGACGTAGTCCCTGCACAGGTCCGCCGTCTTCGGGTCGCGCAGGCGTGCGGCCACCTCGTCCTTCGGCCCCTCGTGCACCCACGGCGGAAGGAGGTCGGTCAGGTGTGCCGGGCCCCACGGGTCGGGGAAGGTGTCGATGCCGACCCTCATTCCATCCGTGCGGGCCTCCGCTATTTTGTCCAGCACCCGGTCGAAGGCCCCCTCGGGCGCGTATGGCCTCGGAGCAAGATGGGAAAACTGGACCGGCAGGCCCGCGCCGCGCCCGATGTTCAGGGCCTCGTCGACAGCCTTCTCGAAGTGGTCGCCCCGGTTGCGGATGTGGCTGGCGTAGCAGCCTCCGTGCCTCGCCGAGACCTCCGCCAGCGCTATTAGCTCCGGCTCTACAGCGTTCTGGCCGGGCGAGTACTCCAGTCCCGTCGCAAATCCGATTGCGCCCGCTGACATGGCCTCGTCCACGAGCGACCGCATCGTGTCCAACTCGGCTGCCGAAGGCGCGCGGGCGTCGAAGCCCATGGCCGCGAGCCGAACCGGCCCGTGTGCGACCAGGGGCGCGACGTTCATCGACTGGCCCCGCTCGAACAGGGCCCCCAGGTACTCCTCGAACGTAGTCCAGTCCAGGTCGATTCCCCAGTCCTCGTCGTAGCCGATCGTGACGACCTTGGTCAGCTCCCTGTCCGGCGCAGGCGCGGGCCCGTGACCGCAGTTGCCGATCACGAGGGTAGTGAGCCCCTGCCGGATGCCGCTCTGGGCCAGACCGTCCACGTAGATCGGGAAGTCCGCGTGGCTGTGAACGTCGATGAAGCCCGGGGATACGGCCTTCCCCGCCGCGTCGATCACCCGCGCTGCCCCCAGCCTGCTCGCGTCGCCCACCAACTCCACCCGTCCGCCCTGCACGGCGACATCGCCCACGAACGACTGGCTGCCGGAGCCGTCGAACACCGTTCCGTTCCGAACTAGAAGGTCAGTCATCTCCGAACGCGCCCTCCCATGTGTGCTTTCGGCCTTGGTAGTCAACTCATCATCCGCCCGATGTAAGGACAAAGTAATCGCGCTCGATCTCTTCGCGGAAGCTCTCGGGCAGGCGCGCCCAGTCGCGTGCCTCCACCAGGAAGGGGAGCGTGGAGTCTCGAAGGGCGTCCGTCAGCTCCGAGAGCTTCCCGACCGGTATCGGCTCCAGGCATGGGCCGCGGAGGGCAAGGTCGAGATCGCTCCCGTCGTGGCTCATGCCGCTCACCCGGCTGCCGTATGCCCAGACCTCCACGCCAGGCAGGTGCTTCCCAAGCAGGACCTGCAGCTGCGTCAGGTGCCTGGGCTCCAGGTGGAGCTGCGTCGTCATCAGTGCTCCTCCGCAATGATCCGTGATAGATCGGCGGCGTCGTCGATGAACTTGGGAAGAATGGCCAGCACGTCGTCAGCGAAGGCCTCCCCATAGCGGTGGGCGGCGTTGTTCCGCACGTCGCGGTACTGCAGCCAGCGCTCGCACACCTCGAATGCAATCAGCCCATGCCTGGCCGCATGGGGAAGATGTCCCTGAAGTACAGCCTGTCGGCCTCCCTGTTGCTGGCGAAGTACCCCCGAAGCCGCTTCTTCAGCAGACTGCCGCACAGCTCCTCGATGATCTCGAACTCCTTGACGCAGGCGGAGCGCGATATCCGGTATACCATCTCGTCGGGCTCATGCTGCTGCAGGAGAGTAAAGGCGCCCTGCAGCGTCTCTATGCAGCTGTCCAGGTAGTCGGTGCTGATACTCATGGTTGACTGGCTAAGCATATGACGCCGGACGCCGTACCTTCAAGAGAACACCCGATGGGATAGGGGCGCTCATATGCCGCAGATGGCGTACCGACCCTCGCCCCGCTATTGTGCGGGGTTGTGCCGTGATGTAAAATGCCGCGCAAATTCCTGAGACACCATTCGGGGGTGAACAGGCATGGGTGATCGCGATCTGGCTCTCGCCGCACACCTGATGAGGCGGGCCGGATTCGGCGCCTCCCGCGGAGAGCTGGAGACACTGGCTACCCGCCCGTACAGCGACGTGGTGGACGACCTGCTGCACCCCGAGCGCTTCCCCGACGTCGAGACCGACCTCTGCGACCGCTACTACGGATGGGACAGCTACCACGGGCCCGCCGTAGGCTGGATGTACCGGATGGCGGTGACCGGCCGCCCGCTCCAGGAGAAGATGGCCCTCTTCTGGCACCACGTCTTCGCCACGGCCTTCTTCAAGAGCGAGCACGTCGCCACACTCAACCGCCAGGTGGAGATGTTCCGCAGCGTCGGCATGTCCGACATGCGCACGATCCTCCTGGAGCTCTCGCGCGACCCGGCCATGATCTACTGGCTGGACAACAACGAGAACGTGAGCGGCGAGCCGAACGAGAACTATGGACGCGAGCTGCTGGAGCTCTTCTCGATGGGCGTGGGCAGCTACACCGAGCTGGACATCAAGCACGCGTCCCGCGCGTTCACGGGCTGGACGTTCGCTCAGCCCATCCCCTTGTATCCCCACGGCCACTACGACTCCCGCTTCGAGCGCCGCCAGGAGGAGCACGACGACGGAGTGAAGACCTTCCTGGGCGAGACTGGCCGGTTCGACGGCGGCGACATCATCGACATCATCGTCCGGCAGCCCGCGACAGGCGTATTCATAGCCCGCCACCTGTACACCTTCTTCGTGGCCGACGAGCCGCAGGTGCCGGCATGGCCCATCGAGCCGCCCCGTGATCCGGAGGCGGTCCGCACCCTCGTCGCGGCGTACCTGGAGTCGAACGGCGACATGCGGGCCGTCCTGAGGGCGCTGTTCACGTCCGACTTCTTCAAGGAAGCGCAGTTCCAGCGGGTGAAGAGCCCCATGGAACTGGTCACCGGCGTGATGAACCTGGTCGGCTTCCAGGCGATGCCTGAGCCGGGGATCGGCGTCTACCAGTCGGCAGTAACGGCCATGGGCCAGGAGCTCCTGAACCCGCCGACTGTGGAAGGGTGGCACACCGGCAAGGAGTGGATAGACGGGGGCACGCTGAACGAGCGGGTGAACTTCGCGGTCAACGAGGTGGGCGACGGGTCCAAGCCCGGTATCGCCGAGATCGTCGGCCGGGTTTCCGGAAGCGGGTCGGAGCTTTCGCCCGAGGAATTCATGACCGTCTGCCTCGACCTTGTGGGCCCGCTGACAGTGGGTGAGGAGACGCGGGAGGCCCTCATGGCCTACGCCGAATCGGAAGGCCCCCTCAGGTTCGACACGGAAGAGGACGAGAAGGCGAGCGGGCGCCGGATAGTCAGGATGGTGCAGCTGATAGTATCGTCGATGGAGTACCAGTTCGGGTAGGGAAGTCCGGCTCCCCGAGAGGGGGACGGGTTCCGCGACACAGGAGGTCCGGGCAATGGCGCAAAACGGTCACAACGGCAAAGACCCTGTATTGGTCATCGTCCAGTTGTCGGGCGGCAACGATTTCATGAATACGCTGATCCCGTACACGGCCGGGGTCTATCACGACTCCCGGCCCGTGGTCGGCATCCCTGCGGACAAGGTGCTGCCGATGAACGACGAGTTTGGCTGGCACCCGTCCTCGGCCGCACTCAAGGACATGTTCGACGATGGCACGGTCGCGGTCGTGCAGGGCATCGGCTACCCGAACTCCAGCCGGTCGCATTTCAGGGCCATGGACATCTGGCACACCTGCGAGCCGGTCGAGGTCGGCACGGAGGGTTGGCTTGGACGGGCAACGCGCGAGATCGACCCCAGGGGCGAGAACGTGCTGACCGCGGTCAACTTCGGTCGCGGCCTGCCCCGGGCCCTGGCCGTCCCCGGCGTTCCGATCACGTCCGTGGGCGACCTCGAGAATTACGGGCTGATGACCGGCATCGACGACGTGGACCAGCGCAAGGAGGCACTCGACGTCTTCAAGCAGATGTACGCTCCCGCCGTCGGCACCGGGCCGGTCACGGACTACCTGGCGCGCACCGGCTTGGACGTGCTGAAGGGCGCCGACGAGCTCAAGAAGGCGCCGGCCATGTACAAGTCCGACGTGGAGTATGGCAGCAACGCCATCGCCCAGAGCCTCCGCGACGTGGCACGCGTCCACCTGGCCGGCCTGGGAACGCGCATCTTCTACACGCAACACGGCGGGTACGACACCCACGCCAACGAGGTACCGACCCACCCGCAGCTTCTCAGCGACCTGTCCGGGGCAATCTCGGACTTCTTCGACGATCTCCGGGCCCACGATGCATCCGACAACGTGGTGATGCTCGTGTTCACGGAGTTCGGACGGCGCATCAAGGACAACGCCAGCGGGACCGACCACGGCACCGGCGGCGGCGCGTTCATCATCGGCGACCCGGTGAAGGGCGGGCTGTACAGCGAGTACCCGTCGCTGGACCCGAAGACGTGGGCCAACGGCGAGGACCTCGCGCACACCATCGACTTCAGGGGCATCTACGGCACCATCCTCGAACAGTGGCTGAACATAGAGCCCACCGAGATCGTGGGCGGCCGGTTCGAGCAGATCAGCCCCTTCGTCGCGGCAAACTAGAGGGCGCGCGGGATCATGGCCAGACCATACGCCCTGCTTAGGGCCGGCTTCCCCTACCTCAAGACGGTGAGCATGCGGCGCGTCGTCGACTGGCCGGTCGACGTGGCCGTCACCAGCGACATGAGGGTCCTAGCCCTGTGCAAGTTCGAGGGCGCCGGCGGCGTGGCGAAGATAGCCCGCGTGGCCTGGGACGACGACGCCAACCTGGGCGACATCGGCACGGTGGGCACGGGCGAGGGTCAGATGATGTGGCCCGCCCAGATGCTCCTGGACCGCGACGAGAACATCGTGGTCTCGGACGAGGCCCTGCACCGCATCACCTTCATGACGACCGAAGGCGACTTCATCAATATGTGGGGCGAGCACGGCAGCGGGGACGGACAGCTCGACCGGCCGTCAGGCATAGCCTACGACGCGGACGAGAACCTCTACGTCGTCGACACCATGAACCACCGCGTCCAGAAGTTCACCAAGGACGGCAAATTCATCCTCAAGTGGGGCAGCTTCGGCGACGGGCCCGGGCAGTTCAACATGCCGTGGGGCATCGACGTCGACGAGCTGGGCGACGTCTACGTCTCCGACTGGCGGAACGACCGTGTTCAGAAGTTCACCGCCGAGGGGCGCTTCCTGTTCGAGACGGGAACGACGGGCTCCGGCGACGGCGAGCTGAGCAGGCCGGCCGGGATCTGCGTAGACGGGGACGGCGACATCTACGTCGCGGACTCGGAGAACGACCGGGTTGTGCTGTTCAACTCCGACGGGCGGTACATCGAGGCGTTCATCGGCGACGCCACGCTGTCGATATCAGGGAGGGCGTACCTGCTCGCCAACGCCAAGCCCCTCAGGCTGCGCGACATGGCGAACATCGAGCCTCAGAAACGCTTGCGCAGCCCGAGAGCCGTTCGTGTGGACGACCAGGGGCGAATGTTCATCCCTGACTATGGCTCCTTCCGCGTGCAGGTCTACCAGAAGGACGCAGTGCCCCTCTCCGAGGAGGAGGTCATCGAGATGCCCAGGTCGCCCACCCTGCAGGTTACCTAGGGAGTAGGCTGGGTTTAGGGCCCGGACGGCCCAAACAGATTGACACCTTCAGATACGCGCTGGTAGACTCGGCATACATTGACGACTATAGCTATGAACACGTTCACCTGCGCATGTACCAAAGGTTCCTTAGGGGCCGGCGCAGACGCCGGATGAGTCAGCCGCGCCCCGCTCAAGTCCGAGCGGGGCGTTATTCATAGGGCATAGCCCGCAAAGAGGGGACGAACATGGCAGACAATGGTTGGAAGCCGCGCAACCAGAGCATCATCGAGATACTCCCCGAGGAGATCGACGACTTCGAGGCGCAGGTCAAGCTGTTCCAGTCCGGCCAGTGGGACGAGACCGAGTTCCAGGCCTTCCGCCTGAAGCAGGGGATATACGGCCAGCGTCAGCCCGACGCCCAGATGGTGAGGGTCAAGGTCCCGTTCGGCGGGCTGTCGGCCGACCAGATGGACGCCTTGGGCGTCGTCTCGGCCAGGTACGCGCCCCTGAACAAGGGCCACGTCACGACGCGCGAGAACGTCCAGTTCCACCACGTCAAGCTGGCCGACACGCCGGACTTCATGCGCCTCATCGGCGACGAGGGCCTGTCGACCCGTGAGGCGTGCGGCAACACCGTGCGCAACGTCACGGGCTGCCCGCTCGCCGGGGTGTGCGCCGACGAGCCATTCGACGTCACGCCGTACGCGGCCGCCTACTCGCGCTACTTCGTGAGGCACCCCTACACGCAGGCACTCCCGCGCAAGTGGAAGACGGCCTTCTCCGGCTGCGAGAAGGACTGCGCGATCACGGCCATCCACGACATGGGCTTCATCCCCAAGGTGCGGGGCGGCGAGAAGGGCTTCCAGCTCCTCATCGGCGGCGGCACGTCGATAATGCCCCGCATCGCCGATACCCTGTACGACTTCGTGGCGGTCGACGAGTTCCTGAAGGTCACGGAAGCGGCGATCAGGATATTCCACAGGTCGGACGAGCTCCGCAAGAACCGGATGAAGGCGCGGATCAAGTTCCTGATCGACCGCATCGGCATCGACGACTTCAGGAAGATGGTCGAGGAGGAGCTGCAGGAGGAGTGGGCACAGAAGTCCTTCGACCCGACGCCCCTGCTCTTCATCGAGTACGAGGAGAAGGACGCCCCCGTGACGCCGCCGGGGGGCTACTCGCTCAACGGCCACTCGCCCGAGTTCGACCACTGGGTCGAGACGAACGTGGAGGACCAGAAGCAGGCGGGCTACAAGGTCGTCCACATCAAGCTCCCGCTCGGCGACCTCCAGGCCGAGCAGTGGCACGACCTCGCCGACATGTCCCGCAAGTACGCGGGCGGTCGGTCCCGCATCACGCACCAGCAGAACATGGCCTTCAGGTGGGTGCCCGAGGGCGCCCTCCACGAGGTTTGGCAGGAGCTGGGTCGGCTGGGGCTGAACAAGTCCGGCGTGAACGAGATAACCGACGTCGTCTCCTGCCCCGGCACCGACAGCTGCAAGCTCGGAATCACGTCGTCCATGGGCCTGGGTCGCGCGATGCGGGAGAGCATCGAGGAGATGGGGGTCACCGACCCGCTCGTGAAGCAGATGCACGTCAAGATGAGCGGCTGCCCGAACGGCTGCGGCCAGCACCACGTCGCCGACATCGGGTTCCACGGCGCGGCGACCAAGGCGCCGGGCGGCCAGGTACCCGCATACGAGCTGTTCCTCGGCGGCAGCTACGCCCCCGGCGACTCGCGCATAGGGCTGCGCGTCAGGGGCCGCATCCCGGCCAAGAGGACGCCCGACGCCCTCAAGCGGATCATCGGTTTCTACGAGGAGAACCGCAACGACGGCGAGCTCTTCAGGGACTTCGTAGTGCGGGTCACGCCCAAGGCATTCGCGCCCCTGGTCGACGAGTTCAAGGAGACACGGGAGCTCAACCGCGAGTCCATCGACGCCTACATGGACTGGGACAAGACCATCATCTACAAGATGGAGCGCGGCGAGGGAGAGTGCTCTATCTAAGGGCTATCTCACGGGGTGCTTCGACAAGCTCAGCAGGAACGGGACCCCTACGAGATCCTTCGCCCTGAGCAACGGTGTGCCTGCACAAGGGCCGTGCCAGGGTAGTCAGTAAATTAGGACCGGGCTTACGACCCCGTCATTCCGGCCTTGGGTCGGAATCCAGAGGGGTGGCTAGGCAGGGTTCCCCTCCCTGTCTTGGTGGGGCAGTTCAGGCGCAACGCAATCAGCTTGAGAAAGTCGTTAAGGGCGTGCCAGGCCTGTCGCAGGGACTGACCTATGTCGGGGCCGTAAACGCCCCGGTCGTTGGGGCTAGCTAGCGGTCGCGCCGCTTCAGCCGCGCCCAGAGCCCTTCGTCGCTGTCGTCGATGGGCTGACCGCGCCACCGCTTCTCGACCTTGCGGGGTCGGATGAAGAACATGGCGTAGCCCACGATGAAGAGGATGAGCCCGCCCCAGGCCAGGGGAGCCCAGATGCCTGCGGGCGCGAGGGAGGGCATCAGAAGCCCCAGCAGCAGCACGACGCCCGCGACGAGCATGACCCTGCCGGGAGTTATCGCCCACGTCCTGCCGCCGAGCAGCTTTGCGATGTAGGCGCCGAGAAGGCTGAGGAAGCTGCGGCGGCGCCTGACCGGGCCGGGGTCCACCTCGCCCGCCTGCTTGAGGATCTCCTCGATCTCTTCCTCGTAGCGCTTGGGCATTCGATTCTCCCTGCGGGCGCGGTCCTTTCGCGGGCCTAACCCTTACTGAAATGCTAGTTTGACGCGGTAGCTGTGTCAAGGCGAGAGGCGCCAACCCACGGGCGAATCGAAGCCGAATGTCAGCGCTGCTGCGCGGGCGATTTCGAATCTAAGAACGTGCTACAATTCCCCGCCGGTAGCCCAAGTACAGCAGCGCCGCGCGGCGGCCAAGGAGAGCGGCAGTGGACGGCAATCGAGTCATAGCGAAGATACTGAAGATGGAGGGTGTGGAGTGGATGACGGCCTATCCACACCAGGACCTGATCGAGGAGGGGGCGAAGGAGGGCATACGGCCGATCATCTGCCGCCAGGAGCGGGCCGGCGTCAACATGGCGGACGGCTACAGCCGCATCCACAACGGCAAGAAGATCGGCGTATTCACCATGCAGCGAGGCCCGGGGGCCGAGAACGCCTTCGGCGGCGTGGCCCAGGGCTTCGCCGACTCGGTGCCCTTCCTGCTCCTGCCGGGCGGGTCCGAGCGCAGCAGGATCGGGGTCCATCCGGGCTTCGACTCCATCGACCACTACAGGGGGATCACCAAGTGGTCCGGCCACATCAATCTCGTGGAACGCATCCCGGAGATGATGGCCCGGGCCTTCAGCCTGATGAAGCACGGCAGGCGAGGGCCGGTGCTCCTGGAGATTCCCGCCGACGTCGGCGGCGAGGAGTACCCGGGCGATGAGGTGCCGTACAAGCCGGTTCGCGAGCACAAGTCGGGCGCGGACCCGGACGACGTGCGCGACCTGGTGAAGGCAATGCTCGCCGCGAAGGCCCCGTGCATCAACGCCGGGCAGGGGGTACTGTACGCGGAGGCCACGGACGAGCTGGTCGAGTTCGCCGAGCTCACGAACATCCCAGTGCTGACCACGCTAGCGGGCAAGAGCGCCTTTCCCGAGGACCATCGTCTCGCTCTCGGCCCGGGCTCTCACAGCGCGACGCTGATGGTCGACCACTATCTGAAGAAGACCGACTTCGTGCTCGGCATGGGCACGAGCCTCACGATGTCGACCTTCAACGCCCCGATGCCTTCCGGAGTCACCATTGCCCACTCGACGAACTGCGCCGAGGACGTCAACAAGGACTACCGGGTCGACCTGGGAGCAGTCGGGGACGCCAAGGTCGTCCTCAGGCAAATGATCGACGAGGTCAAGCGCCAGGTAGGGGAGCACGGCCGGGGCGACGTGGACGGCGTCGTGGACGAGATCGCCCGTGTCAGAGCCGAGTTCGAGAAGGAGTGGGGCCCGAGGCTCAGGTCGGACGAGGTGCCCCTGAGCCCCTACCGGGTGATAACCGAGCTGGCGGCCAATGTCGATGCCGCGAACGCCATCGTCACCCATGACTCGGGCTATCCGAGGGAGCAGCTCGTGCCGTTCTGGCAGACGGTCACGCCGCGCGGCTACCTCGGCTGGGGCAAGTCCACTCAGCTTGGCTACGGCCTGGGCCTGGTGCTGGGAGCGAAGCTCGCCGCCCCGGAGAAGACGGTGGTGAACATCATGGGCGACGCCGCCTTTGGCATGGCGGGACTCGACATCGAGACGGCGGCAAGGAACGAGATCGGCACGCTGACCATCGTCCTCAACAACAGCGTGATGACCAACTACTCGCACCACATGCCCTACGCGACCGAGCAGTACGGCAGCAACAGCTTCTCGGGCGAGTACGCCAAGGTCTCCGAGGGTCTCGGGGCCTACAGCGAGGTGGTGAAGACGCCCGATGAGATCGGCCCGTCGATCCGTCGCGGGGTTGCCGCGACCGAGAAGGGTCAACCCGCGGTGCTGGAGATGATAACCAAGGAAGAGACCAACGTTCCCATGTTCTGGTAGGCCCAACGAGTGTGACCGAACGCGATTGACATTGGAGTAGCACGGAAGTAGGTTGTGGCGGGCTCTGTGCCCACCAATTTGACAGGAGAGGAAAGAAATGGGTCAGCGGAAATATCGTGTCGGGATCATCGGACTGAGCGGCATCACTTCGGGGGCCCCACAGCCTCCCGGACCGCGGGCGGCATGGCAGGGACCTAAGGTCGGCCCGCCGTTCGGGCGGGAGATCATCATCTCCCACGCCGCCTGCCTCGCCCTGATGGACAACGTGGAGCTGGTCGGATACTGCGACATAGTGCCGGAGATGCGCAACAGGTTCGCAGACACGTGGGGGTCGACCTGGCCAGAGGCGAAAGCCTACGACGACTACAAGAAGATGCTTGCCGAGGCTGACCTGGACATCCTGACCGTCGGTACGGGAGACAACCGGCACGGCGACATGGTCGTGGACGGGGCCAACGCGGGCGTCAAGGCCATCCTGTGCGAAAAGCCGCTGGCCACGACGATGGAAGACGCGAACCGGATGATCCAGGCGTGCGAGGACAACAACGTCCCGCTGAGCGTCGGCCACACGAGGGCATGGGATCCCATTTACCACAAGATCAGGGACATGATCAGGGAAGGGGCGATAGGGCCTCTCGCGTCCATCGTCGCTGTCCAGGGCGGCGCCAGGGCGATGATGTTCCGCAACGGCACCCACATCCTGCACGGCGTCACCTTCTTCGCCGACGCCGACCCCACGCACGTGAGCGGCGTGCTGGAGGAGGGGTTCGACCACTGGACGGAGTACAAGGGCGACGGGGGCAAGCTCCCCGCGAACGACCCGGCCGTGAGCGGCATGATCTTCTTCGAGAACGGCGTGCGGGCCATGTACCAGTGCAACAAGCAGACCTACGGCGGCTCGACGCTCATCCTCTCCGGCCCCGAGGGAGAGATCTCATTCGCGCTCAACGGCGGATACGGGACCCTCACCAAGGAGGACGCTGACGGCGCCGAGGTGGAGCAGGTCATCAAGCCGATCGGGCTCGTCAGCAGCTACCAGTCGATGGGCTACGTCGCTGCCTACGAGGAGCTCATTGGCCTCGCCGAGGCAGGGGGCACGGGACGCAGCGTCGGGTCGGGCCAGGAGGCGCGCAGGGTCGTCCAGATCATGACGGGGATGCTCAAGTCGCACCAGGCCGGGAACAGCCTCGTCGAGGTCCCCCAGTAGGAGAATCCGGAGGGTCCGCGGACTTTCTACGCATTTCCTAAAGGAGCTTGCATGACCAGGAAGACTTTGAGAGCCGCGATGGTAGGGCTGCGGCATGGACACATGGGGAGCATCGGGCCGGAGAAGCCCGGCTACATCCAGACCTTCAAGAGCCTTGACGACGTGGAAGTCGTCGCGTACTTCGAGGACACCGAGCCCGAGCGGCTGGAGCCGGCGCGCACCGAGGATCCCAACGCCAGCATCCACACGGACCTGGACGACCTGATCGCCAACGCGGACTTCGACGTGGCGATGGTCGGCCTGCCCGCGAACGAGGTGCCCGCGGCCGGGACCAAGCTCGCCGAGGCCGGCAAGCACTTCTACATGGAAAAGCAGTTCTCGCGCCGCGCCCCCGAGCTGGCCGAGCTCGCGCGCACGGTCAGGCGCAACGGGGTGAAGGTCTTCCCTGGCTACCCGTGGCGGTTCCACCCGTCGATGAAGGAGCTGAAGGGCATCATCGACAGGGGGATCCTGGGCAAGCCGCTCTCCATCGAGACGCGGCTGGTCACGGGCCAGGTGCGGCCCGGAGGCCGTGACCCCGGTCAATTCTCGTACCGCGATGAGACCCAGGGCGGGGGCATCCTGCACCACCTCGGAGGCCACCACCTGGAGGCCATGCGCTTCATAATGGGTTGCGAGGTGAAGTCGGTGCAGGCGACCGTCGGCCGCCCCGTGGGGTACATCGAGGAGCCTCTCGAGGACGTTGCGGCGGTGTCCATGGAGTACGAGAACGGGGCCCTCGGCACCATGCACGACGGGTTCGTGCTTCCCGCGGGCCTGCCCGCCCCGGACGGACTCCTGATGTACTACGGAATGGAGGGCTGGGCAGCATGGGACCCCTTCTCGTCCTTTGGCCTGACAGTCGCCAGCACCGCGTCTGAGTGGAAGGGCGCCCCCAAGCGGACCTTCGACTACGAGCCCGTGCCGTACGTCGGCTACGGAGAGCACGACTGGTTCCTCCACTACATCGACGACTTCATGGACGATATCCGGGAGGACCGCACCCCGGCCCTCCAGATAGAGGACGCGTTGGCCGTGACCAAGACCATCGACGCGGTATACGAGTCCTCCCGTACAGGGCGTCGCGTGGAGATCGACTACACCATCTGACCCGCAGGCCCGCAAGCTTGGCCCGGCAGCCCACAGGCGGAGACCGTTGCAGGTGACTGGCCTAATGCTCACTCGGGCTCTGCAACGCGGCCTGGTCGTGCTGTCCCTGGTCGTCGCCGTGGTGGGCGTTGGATGCTGGAACACAGCGCCGCCGGAGCCGGTGCCGGCTACACCGCGGACCTTTCCTAGCCCTACTCCCATTCCCGTTCCTCCGACTCCCACGCCGGTGAGAGTCGTCCCAGAGAGCCAGCCGGCGACGACCGTCGTGGGCGAAGGCGGCGCATATACCGTGCTGCTGCCCGACGGCCGGCCTCACACGACTGCGAGCGTCCAGGCAACAGACCTGTACGGGGACGGCAGCCTCCAGATCTTCGCAACGGAGCCGCTGTCCGGTCGGGTGATGTGGCTCCGCGGGCTGGACGAGGTCGTAGAGCTGAGCGAGGGACTGACCCAGCCCGTCAGGGTGCACGCGGCCGACATCGATGGGGACTCGCACAGGGACCTCCTCGTTGCCGACATCGGGGCCATCAGTCGCACCAATAAACCGGTAGGGCGCGTGGTGCTTCTCCACAACGACGGCTCGTTCGAATTCGAGGTGATCGTGCTGTTGGAGGACGTGGGGCGCGTTGCATGCGCGGAGGCGGCCGACCTGGACGGCGACGGCGATCTCGACATCGCGGTCTGCGTCCTCGGTTACCTGGACGGCAAGGTCGCCTGGCTGGAGCAGACGGCCGAGCTGGAATTCGTCGAGCATGTCATCGACGACCGGCCAGGGGCGATACGGGCCTATCCCTTCGACGCGGATGCGGACGGCGACATGGATATGGCCGTGGCGCTATCCCTGGATTTCGAGCAGGTGCTGCTCTACCGCAATGACGGAGGCGGGAATTTCGAACGAGAGGTGCTATTCGCGGCGGGCGTGATGTACTATGGTCTCTCCGGAATAGAGCTTGCCGACCTGGATATGGACGGAGATACGGACATTCTGTACACGAACGGAGACACCCTGGACCGCCCGCGAGGAGATGTACTGCCCAACAACTTCTACGGCCTTGCCTGGCTGGAGAACGACGGAAAGGGTGTGTTCACCAACCGCGAGCTGACGAGGTACTGGGGCGCACACGCCGTAAAGGCTGTCGACCTGGACGGCGACGCCGACCTGGACTTGGTGCTGTCGGGGGTGCAGTTCCCCAGAATGTACCCCAGGGACGAGGTACAGAACCTGATCTGGCTCGAGAACGATGGAAACCAGGAATTCACACGCCGTATTCCCAGCGTCTATCTCCCTCCCCTCATGATCACTCTTGACGTGGCCGACGTGGATGAGGACGGCACCCCGGAGGTTTTCGGAGGCAGCTACAACCCCACGGGCCGCAGCACAGGGCACCGGCTCGTCATGTTCAGTATCCCGACGGACGAGGCGCGGTAGGCCCATGACCACGCTCAGGCAGATAGGCCAGCGGCTGCCACTCATGGGGCGCGTAGGCGTCCCCAGCAGCGCCCTGGGCAAGAAGCGCCTCGTGGGATTCGCGATACTGCTCGTGCTCCTCGCTTTCTTCTTCTCTCTGAACCGGTTCCCAAAGCTCGACACGGTCCGCGAGGACTTGGATGTCGTAACGGGACCTATCGTGCATTGCTTCCAGGGCTTCTGCATCGAGCGCGAGCTCGAGACGAGCCTGCTGGAGCGCTGGTGGGACTTCTCGATCACCTACCTGCAGCTGGTCACGATCGGAATGATCTTCGCGTTCCTTGTGGCCGGACTCACCGAGGCGTTCCTCTTCCCCAAGGGAAGCGGCGTCGGCGTCCTGTCAGGCGGGAGCCTCAAGAAGTCCCTCAAGGGGATGGTCCTTGGCCCGGTGATGAACCTGTGCTCGGCCTGCATAGTGCCCGTGTCCGCGGCCTTCCAACGGCGGGGCGTCGGGATAGAGAGTGGCCTGGCCATAGTCCACGGCTCCTCGACCCTCAACCTGCCCGGGCTCGTGATGGCCGTGGTCGTCTTCACGCCGATGATGGGCGTGAGCAGGTTCCTGATGGGCATGACGGCCGTGATACTGGTTGGCCCGCTCGTCGCGATGATCGACCGCCTTACCGCCAGGGGAGTGCCCGCGCCCGCTGAGGGGCCCCCGGTGGAGGTCGATCTGGAATTCGAACCCATAGAAGAGCCGTGGGGCCCGGCCATGAAGGAGGGGTTCACGGAGTGGGGCCGCGCGACCTTCGGGTTCCTCGTGCGGATGGGGCCCATCATGGCGATCGCGGGGTTCGCCAGCGGGCTGGCGATCCAGTGGGTGAGCCCGGACGTCGTGTCCGAATACCTGGGCAACGACCTCACCGGCATCGCCATAGCGGCCACCTTCGGCATCCTGATCAACGTGCCCCTGCTGTTCGAGATTCCGCTGGTCGCCCTGTTGCTGTTGATGGGCATGGGCGAGGCCCCCGCAGCGGTGCTGCTGTTCACCGCGGCCGCGGGCGGCCCCGTGACATTCTGGGGCCTGGCCAGCGTCATGTCGAAGCGGGCCATCGCGGCTCTCGCTACGACGACGTGGGCGCTGGGCGTGGCCGGCGGCCTGGGCATCCTCGCGGCGGGCGCCTTCATAGCTACCGACAGCCTGCTCGGGATTAATTCGGAAACGGCGGCTGCAGCCGACGCGGGCGTGAGGACCCGCCTGACCCGCAGTGTCGTACCGATCGAGGACGGCCAGACGGCCGCGGACGCTGCCGCAGAGGCCGAGGCGGCAGTCGTGCTGGACAGGCCCGCTTTCGTCGATGTGTCTGCTGAGGCGGGCATAGACTTCCTGCACAACGTTCCCCGCTCCCTGGTGTTCCCGCTGGGCGGCGGCGTGGTGGTGTTCGACCACGATGGGGACGGTCTCGACGACATCTTCATCACGAACATGCGCCAGCCCAACGCGCTCTACCGTAACAACGGCGACGGCACGTTCACGGACGTGGCCATGCAGGCGGGTCTCGACGACCCGCTCTCCGAGACCAACGGCGGCTGCGCGGCCGACTATGACAACGACGGCGACCAGGACATCTACACCACGATTCACGGCGCCAACAAGCTCTTCCGAAACGACGGCTCGGGCGTATTCGAGGACGTGTCGGAAGCCCTGATCGACGGGTACGACGACAAGAGGAGGTTCAGCGGCTGTGCGTGGGGCGATTACGACGGCGACGGGAATCTCGACCTGATCGTGGTCAGCCACCTGGGAGAGGTAGGAGACGACCTCCTGATCCACCGGGACTTCGGTATTGCTCTTAGGGGGCTCTCGCTCTTCCACAACGAGGGCGGTAACTTCGTCAACGTGACCGGGCTGCTTGGGGACACGTCCGGCCCCAGCATGGGCGGAGAGGCTGGGAACGTCTACGGCGCCGGATTCCAGCCCGCATGGTTCGACTACGACGAGGACGGCGACCTGGACCTCTACGTGGTGAACGACCTGGGCCGCGAGATCCAACCCAACGTGCTCTGGCGCAATGACGGCCCAGGCGGCGACGGGTGGAGGTTTGAGGATGTCTCTATCGCCATGGACGCCGACATCAGGATGGACGGCATGGGGATCGCCATCGGGGACTACGACCTCGACGGCACGTTCGACATCTTCATGACCAACATCAACGACAACGTGCTCCTCAAGAACCCCGGCGCCGGCAGGCCGTTTGTCGACGTCGCGCCCGAGGCCGGGGCCGAGATCGGGCTGCTGGGGCGCAAGCCGCGTATCGCCTGGAGCACCATGTTCATGGACTACGACAACGACGCCGACGAGGACCTGTACGTGGTCAGCGGCTGGCTCGACGCGCCCCAGCCGATCAATTCGAAGGAGCAGCCGAACGCGCTCCTTCGCAACAACGGCGACGGCACGTTTGCGGAAGTGTCGAGCAGCAGCGGCGCGGACGACGACGGCATAGGCCGGGGCGGCTCGTACATCGACTACGACCAGGACGGGTGCCTGGACATGATCGTAGTGAACTACGGCCAGCCCGCGAGGCTGTTCCGCAACGCGTGCGACTACGGCAATAGCTGGCTGGTCGTGAGTGCACAGGGGACCACCGGCAACAGGGATGCGATCGGGGCCGTCATAACCGCCCAGACGGCCGGAAGCTCGCAGATCAGGCTCATCTCAGGCGGCTCGAGCTCGATGGGCCAGAACATGATGGCGGCCCATTTCGGTCTCGGAGAGGCGTCCAGGGTCGACTCGCTGACCATCCGGTGGCCGGGCGGCAGGGTGCAGACCCTGACCGACGTGCCGGTCAACCAGGTGCTTCAGGTGACCGAGCCTGAATAGCCGAGCAGGCCATCAGCCCTCACCATGCTGCCGTGAAGGCGCTGTGTAGTGATTGTCTCAAAACACCTGGCGAGCTCCGACCCAGCAAAGAGCAGGAGGGAGATACGCTCGCCCTGAGCCTGTCGAAGGGCAGTGCTCAGCAGTGCAGGTAGTTCTTCAGATAGCCCCTTAGCATGCAAAGTCGTCCCACATCCTTGGTGGATAGCCAAGTTGTCGACCTCGCCGCGCGAGTGGCTGAGGATTGCCTGTGGCCTCGCGCGGCCTCCTACGACGAGTTGGGAAGCTACCCCGTCGAGAGCTGGGCGGACCTGTGGAAGCACGGACTGCTGGCGGCCGCAGTTCCCAAGGCCTATGGCGGGCTCGGGCTGGACATGCCGACATACACCGCTGTAGTCGAGCGTCTCTCCTATGGGTGTGCGAACACGGCTATGACGATGCACATGCACTCGGTGGTCATGAGGTTCATAGACGCGCTTGCAACGCCGGAGCAGAAGCGCCGCTTCTACGCGGAGGTCGTCGACGGGGGGAAGCTGTTCGCTAGCTGGGGCAGCGAGCCGGGCAAGAGGGGAGGCTCACGAACCGCCCGCAGCACCACTGTTGCGCCCCTAGACGGAGGCTACGTCATCAACGGAGTAAAGCACTTCTGCTCCATGGCGGGCGTGGCGCACCGGAACATGGCCCACTGCGATATGGAGGGCGCTAGCGACGGAGACGGGTTTCAGCTTGTCCTCGTGCCGAGCGGTACGGCGGGCATGGAGATCAGTGGAGAATGGAACGTGCTTGGGATGAGGGCGACCGTGAGCCCGACGGTGACATTCCGGGACTGTCGCGTGAGCGATGACGCGTTGCTCGGCAAGCCGGGGCTGGCCTTGGAGAAGGGCGTTACGGAGGGCTTCGGCCTTGGGTACGCGGCGGTGTACCTTGGAGCGGCGCAGCGAGCTCTCGACCTTACGGTGGAATTCTGCAAGACAACCACGGTCCACCCGGCGACGGACCCCCTGGCACATGACGTCGTGGTGCAGCGCAGCGTTGCTGAGATGACGATAGCACTGGAAGGCGCGCGGCACATGCTCTACGAGTCGGCGGGTAGGTGGGATGACGCTGGCCCGGACGACAGGCGGGTCCTGGCGGCGCGTGCGAAGTACGCGGCTTCCCGGGCGTCGCTGGACGTGACCTCCCACTGCCTGCAGACCGTCGGCGGCAGGGGAGCGCGGAAGGATATGCAACTGGAGAGACTGTATCGCGACGTTCGCACCGCGACCCTGATGCCGCCCAACATCGACGTATCGATGGAGCTGGTGGGGAGGGCAGAGCTCGATGTTCAGTGAGGCCCGCGGGACGCGTCTGGCCGGCAAGGTCTGCATCGTGACCGGCGGAGGCTCGGGCATTGGCCGCGCGATCTGCCTGCTGTTTGGACGAGAGGGAGCGACCGTTGTCGCGGCGGACAAGAACCCCGAGACGGCCGCGCGTACTGTCGGCGAGCTGGAATTCCTCGGCGCAAAGGGCATGGCTGTGCAGGTGGACGTATCGCTGGCCAAGAGCGTGCAGGGCATGGTCGACGTGGTCGTCGAGGAGCACGGCCGCATAGACGTGCTCGTCAATAACGCCGGGTTCGGCTTCGCCGCCACGGTCGTGGAGACCGAGGAGGCCGACTGGGACCGCCTCATGTCGGTGAATCTTAAGGGCGTCTATCTTGGGTGCAAGTACGTGGTGCCGGTGATGGCCCGACAGGGCGGCGGGTCGATAGTCAATACGGGCTCGGCCGCCGGGCTTGTCGGCGTCCCCGACAGGGCCGCTTACTGCGCCTCCAAGGGGGGCGTGATCGCCATGACTAGGGCGATGGCTATCGACCACGTCGACGAAGGGGTGAGGATCAACTGCGTAGCGCCCGGAACGGTGGAATCGCCATACTTCGACGAGATATTCGCCGCCACCGACGACCCCGAGGGCCTCAGGCGGCTCATGGAGGCGCGCCATCCGATGGGCAGGCTGGGAAGTCCCGACGAGGTCGCAAGCAGCGTCCTCTACCTGGCGTCTGACGAGTCGTCGTTCGTCACCGGCTCGGTGCTGAGCGTGGACGGGGGCATGACGGCCCGTTGAGGCTGCGAGGCAAGGTGGCGCTCATCAGCGGCGCTGCCCGGGGAATGGGAGCCGTCGAGGCACGCCTCTTTGCCCGCGAGGGCGCCAGGGTGGTCCTCGGCGACATCATCGAGGACGCCGGGCGCGACGTTGCTTCGGAGATTGCGGCCACGGGAGCGGAGGCCGTATTCCTTGGCCTCGACGTTACCAGCCCCTCCGATTGGGAGAAGGCGGTCGACGAGGCCGTCTCCAGGTTCGGCAGGCTGGACGTGCTGGTGAACAATGCTGGAGTATACCTGCGCAGCTACGTGGAAGAGACATCGCCCGAGGATTGGGACCGGGTGATGGAGGTGAACGCCAAGGGCGCTTTCCTGGGCACCCGCGCGGCCATTCCCGCCATGAGGGAGTCGGGCGGCGGCTCCATAGTGAACATCTCGTCGTTCAACAGCCTGGTTGGCACCACGACCTCCGCCGCCTACAACGCCTCGAAGGCCGCTGTGCGCCTGCTCACCAAGTCGACCGCCGTCCAGTACGCCGGGGACGGCATCCGTGCCAACGTCATCCACCCGGGCCCTACCCGCACAGCCATGTTCATGTCCGGCTTCCCGGACGAGCAGGCTGTGGAAGAGCGCCGGGCCCTGGTGCCGCTGGGCAGGATAGGGACCCCCGAGGACGTGGCCTACGGAGCCCTGTTCCTCGCGTCTGACGAGTCCTCCTACATCACGGGCAGCGACCTCGTCATCGACGGCGGCTGGACCGCCCAGTAGGCCTCAGTCGAGAGACCCCCGCCTGTCCTCGCTAGGTTCGTCCTATGCGCCGGGCGGCGCCTGGGGCGTTCGACCGCCTGTGACTCAGTGGGTATAATGAGCCTTGAAGGACAGGCGGCGAGGCGATACCCAATTGGCGAGAGTGCGTGTCATGTATTGGAAGGAAGTCCCTGTGCAGGTGCAGGCAGTCGATGACGTCGGCGCCGTGTCGAAACCTCTGGAGTCGAGGTTCCAGGAGGCCGCGGACGCCATAGCCATGTTCGACGGCAGCGCCGGCACCGACGAGTACATGATGGCCTGGGAGTGGGGCGCCTACGAGGATTTCGACAGTCCCGCCGAAGCAGCGGCGAAGGCGACGGTCGCCCGCATCAACGACGGGATGCCGTCGGACTTCGTGGCACGAATCAGGGATCTGCACCTGTCGGGAGATCGGGACCCGAGTCCGGGAGCGATAGACCACTGGATGGAACGATGATCGGGACTGAGAAGGCCCCAAGCACGATTGTCCGTAGGCTCAACGCCGGGGAGTTCATAATCTCCGACGGGGCTACCGGCACCTGGCTGCAGTCGCACGGCCTGGAGCCGGGTGGATGCCCGGAGGAGCTGAACGCTACCCGCCCCGGGCTGATTAGGCAGATGGCCCGCGAGTACTTCGATGCTGGGTCGGACATGGTGCTCACCGCGTCATTTGGCGGCAGCAGGTTCATGCTGGAGAAGTATGGGCACGGCGGCCGCGTCAGGGAGCTGAACCGTCTCGCAGCCGAGCATGCGCGGAGCCAGGCGCCGCCTGGAGGTCTGGTTGCCGGCTCCGTTGGACCCACGGGTGAATTCATCGAGCCCCTCGGCGCCGTGAGTCAGGCCGAGATGTTGGACGCCTTTGCCGAGCAGGTTACCGCATTGGAGGAGGGCGGCGCGGACGCCGTGGTCATCGAGACCATGTTTGCCCTGGACGAGACCCGGCTGGCCGTCAGGGCCGCCAGGGAGAACACGAGCCTGGAGGTCATTGCGACCATGACCTTCGACAAGGGGCCCCGAGGACTCTTCACGATGATGGGAGTCACCCCCGAGGAAGCCGCCCGGGAGCTGCGCGAGGCGGGCGCCGACGTGGTCGGGGCGAACTGCGGCAACGGCATCGAGAACATGCTGGAGCTGGCGCGGCTGATTCGCGACGCCACCGACGGCCCGATGCTCATACACTCCAATGCCGGGATCCCCGCAATCCGCCAGGGTCAGATCGTCTACCCTGAGACGCCCGAGTTCATGGCCCCGCGCTTCAAGGAGCTGTCAGAGATGGGCGTCAACATCTTCGGCGGCTGCTGCGGCACCACCCCCAGGCATATCCGCGCCATCTCTGAGATACTGGGCCGATGAAGGGAGCGACGCAATGACTGTTGCCAGCATGCCGCGCCTGAGCGCCGTCGAAGCCATAGAGGAATACGGAAAGTGCCTTGAGCTTGTTCCGATCGACCCCCATTTTCACGACATCTCAGTTGGCCTCTATTCCAAGGAAGGCGTGGCCACCGTCTGGACATTCAGCCGCAGGGAGGGCGTGGAGACGAGGATCGAGCAGGTGCGAGACCAGCTTACCAAGCTCGGAGACATGGAGCCCGTAGAGGGCACACATAACCAGCTCAGGCCGCCATGCGGCAGTATTCACCAGCGCCCCCTCAAGTTCCTGATGATGCAGGCTGTAGAGAAGGACCCGACCTTCGACTACCCCAAGGGGCTCGTGAAGGACCTGAGGTCGCCCCTGATGCTCGGGTTCGAGTCCGAGGAGATCGACGGCCGCACGGCCTACAGCCTGGTCGCCGAGGGCGAAGCGCCGAGGGCCGCCGGACGAATGCGCGCCATCACGTCAGGGTTCGTGCGCTACGGCGAGATGGAAAGGGTAGGCGACGGCGTGTCGTTCGACTGCGGCGGCCGGCATGACCAGCTCATGCGCCTGCTGCTGCCCTACGCCCGCAACGTGACCGGCACCCAGGACATGCTGGAGGCCGACGCCCTCCGCGGCCAGATGACCACCGGCACCCTGGGCTTCACCCCGCCCACGTAGCACAGTTCGACGTATTCCTAAGATCCAATGAGACGGTGCTTTGAAGGGAGAGTCCGACAGCTGCTTGGGAGAAGGTCATGACGCAAACCGACGAAAGGATAACCGCCACGATTGAAGGCACCGTACTCCACAGCGCCCCTGAGATAGCGGGTGGCAGCCCCGTCTTCATCGGCACTCAGGTGCCTGTGAGGACGTTGTTCGGCCGTCTGTCGAATGACGAAGGGCTGGATGCCTTTCTTGAGAGCTTTCCGACCGTCGGCCGGGATCAGGCGGTGAGGGCGATTCACATGGCGAGGGCGATGCTGGAAGCGTACGCATATGGGGATGCGCGTCGGCTGGATGCTTTGTGCACGGGCGGGAGCCCGGGAGTGTCGTCGACCGGCCAAGCGCCGGCTCCGCTTGGCACCAGCGTGATCCACAGGGATGCGGCCATTGTCTGGGGCACACCTGTCTTCAAGGGGAGTCGTATGCCTATGAGAAACCTGTTCGACTACCTGGCCGATGGATACACCATCACCGGCTTTCTCGAGTGCTTTGATACGGCAGTGACACCCGAGCAGGCAGGAAAGGCGATCGACATGGCCGGTCAGGCGCTCGAGAGCTACGCACATGCGACTGCTGTTGGATGAGTCGGTCCCGGTACAGTTGAGGTTCCTATTGAGCGGGCATGATGTTCAAACGACAAGGTATAGGGGATGGGATGGCAAAGGTAATGGTGAGCTGCTTGTGTTGGCTAGAGATGAGTTTGACGCGCTCGTCACGGCTGACCAGGCAATCCCGGACCAGCAGAGCTTGACCAGCCGCGACGTGGCAGTGATAGTGCTTGCCGCGAGATCAAACGGAATCGAAGACCTGCGACCATTAGTCCCACAGGTCCTGGAGGTGTTGCGAGACCTGGAACGAGGACGGGTTGTTCGCGTCGAAGCATGGCATGACCAATAGCAATGGGAGGAGCGCCATGACATTCACCGAGACCATGACGCCGCGAGAGAGGGTGCTGAACGCGCTGGCGGGCAAGCCCGTGGACCGGCCGCCGATCGCGAACCCCACTAACGTCGCGACCGTGGAGCTGATGGACATGATGGACGCTCCGTTCCCGGACGCCAACCGCGACCCCGAGATGAACGCGAGGCTCGCGGCCACCGGCTACACCGAGCTTGGCTTCGACTCGATCATGCCCTACTTCACCATCATCCAGGAGTCGTCGGCCCTCGGCTGCGACATGCAGTGGGAGCAGAAGGACAACTGGCCCACCGTGCGGATGACCAAGCCGATCTGGAAGGGGCCGGAGGACGTCCACATTCCCCCCGGCTTCCTGGAGCACCGGGACACTATCGCCATGACGAGGTCGATCTCTATCCTGAAGGAGGAATTCGGGGACGAGGTAGCCATCATCGGCAAGACTATGGGCCCCTGGACCCTCGCCTACCACGTGTTTGCCGTGGAGCCCTTCCTCCTCATGACGATCGACGACCCGGCCATGACGATGGAGTGCCTGAACAAGCTCAAGGAGATATCGGTCCTGTTCGGCCAGGCGCAGATCGACGCCGGCGCGGACGCCCTCACCTTCCCCGACCACGCCACGGGCGACCTGGTGAGCGGCGAGTACTACCGCAGGTTCCTGCTGGAGATCCACCAGGAGATGGTGGAGCGGCTCGACGTGCCCCTCATACTCCACATCTGCGGAAAGACCCTCGACCGCATGGACTACATCGCCCAGAACAACATGGCGATGTTCCACTTCGACTCCAGGAACGACCCGGCGGAAGCGAAAGAGATAGTCGGCGACCGCATCGGCCTCGTAGGCAACATCAACAACCCGGTCACCCTCTACTCGAAAGGACCGGAGGAGGTCCGCGCCGAGGTGAACCGGTGTCTCGACGCCGGCATCGACATGATCGCGCCCGAGTGCGCCATCCCACTGGCGACCAAGCTCGAAAACCTGCTGGAAATCCCGAAGGCCGTCCGGGACTGGTGCGAGGAGCGCCAGTCGAACGGAGGCGGGGCCGCATCCGAGGGATGACGTCCGCCCACCTTGAGTACAGGGCGCAGAGCCGAGCTAGTCCGGACGCCTTCTCCACGTTGGATGCAGCGTGTGGCCTTGGAGCGACGCCGAGCCGCGACCGGAACAACCCCACGTCAGTCAGTCGGAGCTTAAGCCATGTCCAGAGTCGTTAACGCGCCCCAAGACTTCACAATCGTCGGCGAGAACATCCACGCCACGCGCGTCCTCCTGAGGAGGGGACGCAGGGTCAGGACGCTGGACGACGGCACGGAAGCGGTGCCGTTCAGAGGGGGCGAGGGCCAGCGGCTGCTGCTAACAGTGCCCGAGTGGTTCAAGACCACCCAGCCATACGAACAGGGCCAGATCAAGCACTTCCTGATCGCCGCAATGAAGGGCATCGGCGACGACCCTGACGAGCGCGAGCAGGGCGCAGAGTACATCCGCGCCGAGATCCGCAAGCAGATCAGGGCA
Source organism: Dehalococcoidia bacterium (assembly GCA_965209165.1). Classification (GTDB taxonomy): domain Bacteria; phylum Chloroflexota; class Dehalococcoidia; order Lucifugimonadales; family CAJWER01. The sequence goes on along the minus strand of CBDBQI010000002.1, from coordinate 55,365 downwards.
GGCGCAGAGTACCTCGACGTCAACGTCGACGAAGTCCACTACGACCTCGACACCCAGAAGAGTGCCATGCGATGGGTGGTGGAGACAGTGCAGGCAGCTTCGCCTGTGCCGCCAAGCATCGACTCCTCGAACTCCGAGATCCTCGCGGAAGGACTCGCGGCATACGACGGTCGCGCGGGGAGGCCGCTCGTGAACTCCCTCTCGCTAGAGCGCCCGGAGGTGCTCGACATGGTGCGGGAGCACGACGCCAGGGTAATCGTCCTTGCCACGAGCGACGAGGGCATGCCGGAGGACGCCGGACAGCGAGTCGAGAACGCCCGCACGGTCATAGACATGGCCCTTTCGGGCGGCGTGGCGGCCGAGGACATCTTCTGCGACGCGGTCATATTCCCCATCTCGGTCGACCCCCAGTATGGCAACCACTACTTCGACGCCGTCAGGAGCATCCGGCAGGAGTACCCCCGACTCCACATCGGCATGGGGCTCAGCAACGTGTCGTTCGGCATGCCCAACAGGAAGCTGATCAACCAGGCCTTCATACGGCTGGCCATAGAGGCGGGCATCGACGCGGGGCTCATAGACCCCATCCAGACCAAGCTGAGCGACGTGCTCAGCCTCGACGTGGACTCAGAGCGCGTCAGGCTCGCGGTGGACATGCTGGAGGGCAGGGACGACTTCTGCATGAACTATATCCAGGCATTCCGCGACGGCAGACTGGACTGATGCCGGTTGGACGCGCGACCCTAGGCAGAGTGCCTCCGCACTAAAGCAGGCCAGCCGGCTGGAGAAGGAATAAGCGCCGCCCGGTGACAACCCTCGCCGCCATCGACGTCGGCTCCAATGCCATGCGGCTCGCTATAGGCGAGACGCGCGGAGCAGGTATGGTGGATGTCCTCCAGACGGCCCGCGAGCCCGTGCGGCTCGGCCGGGACGTGTTCTCCCACGGGAGACTCTCGCCAGAGATCATGGACCTCGCCCTGGAGGCGTTCCACAAGTTCGCAGCGGCCATACGCGACCTGGGCGTCGAACACACCGCCGCAATTGCCACCAGCGCAATGAGGGAGGCCGAGAACGGCAAGGACCTGGCGGACCGGATACTGGACGAGACGGGGATAGATGTAGACGTGATCAGTGGCATGGAGGAGGCACGCCTGGTCCACCTGGCCGTGTCTAGGAAGCTGGACATCGAGACCGGCGAGGCCCTGCTCGTCGACATAGGAGGCGGGAGCGTCGAAGTGGCCCTAACCTCAGAGGGGCTGCTGGTGGACAGCCGGAGCTACAAGATAGGGACGGTCCGCATGTTGCAGGTGCTGTCCGATGACGCGCTCGGCTCAGACTACTTCCTCGGGCTTGTCGACGACGTGGCGTCGGAGACGCGCGATTGGGTCGGCGACCACGTCGGCCACAGCCTGATCGGCTTCTTCATAGGCACGGGCGGCAATGTCGAGACCGTTGGCGACCTTACGGGCAGGCGGGCCGGCAAGAAGGCGACCTCATACGCCTCCATCGGGGACATCTATCGCACCAGGGCTGCCCTCGAGCAGCTCTCCTTTGCGGAGAGGAGGCGTGAGCTTGGGCTCAGGCCCGACCGCGCCGATGTCATCTACCCAGCCACGGTCGTGCTGCAGACCCTCATGGGCGTCGTCTGGGCGTCCACCCTGACCATCCCGCGCGTCGGCCTGAGGGAGGGCCTGCTGGCTGATCTTGCCGTCAGGCTGCAGGCGGGCATGGCTCCGGCGCTCCTATGAGCTATCGACCCCGCGCATGGGCGACGAGGCTGTCGAACAGCCTGTCGAAGTGCGGCGGAAGTTCGCCCCTTCGCTCGGGGTGGAATTGCACGCCGATCACCCACGCGTGCTCCGGGCTCTCCAGCGCCTCTATAACCCCGTCCTCCAGGGAATAGGCCGTCGCGAGCAGACCTGGAGCCTTCTGGGCCTCCCGAACGCCATGCCTGTGGCGGCTGTTCACGCGCACGAACCCCCCTGAGCCGACCGTCGCGGCCAGTTTGCCGCCAGGTGCGATGTAAATGCGGTGGTAGGCAGGTTTGTCCCCGTCGCCCGGGTCTGCCGCGTGTCCGTCCACCTCGACCATCGAGCCGCCTGCCGCAACGTTCAGGGAAACGAACCCACTCCCCGTAGCCAGCATTGGCAGGCCTGAGTTGAGTGCCCTGGAGACGCAGCCCGTGGCATCTTGCCCCCCCTCACGCCCGCCTCCTTCGATTCCTGGAGCGGCAGCCATTACCAGGCCGTCTATGCCGTCGAAGGCCGCGCCCCAGTCCGCAATCACCAGGGGCTCCCCGCCCGCCCTGCACACGGCGGAGACGTGTCGCAATTCCTCGTCCGGGTCGGAGGCTGCGATGCCGATCACAGGAGTGTCCGACGGCTTGGGGCCGTCCTGCAATCCGTACGAAGGTCGACTCATAGCTCTTAGGTTAGCATGGGCGACTCTTGGATTGGATTGCCGTCCCTGCGGGCTGCTTCAAATGGGGCGCCCGGCCGGCCCGCCTGTGGAGTTGGGTGGGAGTCCTCCCCGTGCAGCATTCCACCATTGCTTGGAAGCGGCAAGCCGTTGCACCGGGCGAGGACGCGATTCCGTGCTCTGGCATCTGGGTCACGGAAGGTTTGGAGGCATTGCCCTGTCATGCGAGGGGTTGACTAAGCGGCCGTTTCACGCTAAACTCCCGCGCGATACTATTCCAAGGAGGGTGTTTGAATGAGAGACACACTGAAGAAGGGAGGGGTGCTCTGGGTTGCTCTGATCGCGGCCTTGATTGTGGGCCTCGTGGCCTGCAGCTCCGCTGAGCCCACCGAGACTGGGCCGAGCGCGGCCGAGATTCAGAACATCGTGCAGAGTGCCGTGGCTGGTATCGATACCGGCCCGCAGCTGACCGCTGCAGACGTTCAGAGGATCGTCGAGCAGTCCGCTGGTGACGTTCTGACTGCATCGGACGTACAGAACATCGTCCAGCAGTCGGTAGGTACGCAGTTGACTGCGGCCGACGTGCAGAAGATCATCAACAACTCTGCTGCGGGTCAGTTGACCGCAGCCGACGTTCAGAGGATCGTCGACGCATCGGCGGGCCAGCAGCTCAGTGCCTCTGACGTTCAGAAGATCGTCCAGGACTCGACCGGTCAGCAGTTGACGGCTTCTGACGTTCAGAAGATCGTGGACGCATCGGCGGCAGGTCAGTTGACCACTGCCGACGTTCAGAGGATCATCAGCGCGTCGGTTAGCGAGGCTGTCGATGCTGCCAACGCGGCCACCGAAGCTGCCATGATGGCCCAGAAGGCCGCCGAGGAGGCGGGCATGGCCGCCATGGATGCGGGCGAGAAGGCACAGCTCGCGCTGGCCCGGCTCCCCGAGTTGACGGCCGTGGGCGCACAGGAAGGCTTCTCGAGGGTTACGCTCCCGACGCTGGAGCCCCCGCCTGCCGACACGTTCAAGGCAGGCTTTACGCTTAACGATTCGCAGGAGCTCCAGTACCTGTACCAGGGTGGTCCGAAGGAAGAGGTCACCCCTCCGTTTAGAGAGGGTGGCGGCGACCGGGCCCACTACTGGTGGATCTTCATGCCGCCGTTCCATTTCGCTTCTATAGCGAACGACATGGAGCTGCGCCAGGGCTTCGCCACTGGCTACTCGGTCAGCGACGACGGCATTGAGTACCTGCTGCACATCAACCCCGACGCCATCTTCCAGGACGGCTCGAAGATAACGGCAGCGGCGCTCAAGGACGCGTGGGAGTTCGCGGCATACCCGGACAACCAGGTTGGCTGGGGCGCGATCCTTCTCCACACCAGGGCTATCAAGGGGATGAAGGCTCTGGAGCAGGGTGATGCGATGGAGGCCGAGGGGCTGAAGGTCGTGGACGACCTGACCCTCTCGATTACGATGGAGCAGTTCACGCCTACGTGGCCGCTGCAGATGGCGGTCTGGATGCTCGGCATCTATAACTCCGACCAGGCGCGGAACGATCCTGAGGGCTTCAGGATCAACCCCATCGGCGCTGGCCCTTACCAGGCCTCGTACGACGACGCGACTGACATTCAGCACTACGACAGGGCAGCGAACTACTGGGGCGACTCCCCCTTCATGGACAGGGTCGTAAGGCCGACGGTCAGGGACCTCCAGACCGGCTACCTGCTGTATGAGAACGGCGAGATCGACGTGCTGTACGCCGACTCGGTGCGGCAGCCTGCCATCTGGCAGCCCGACAATCCGTTCCACAACGACCTGGTCCTCCAGGGCGGCAAGGGTCTCTGGTACACGGCCTTCGTGACCGACCATCCGCCCTTCGACGACCTGAACGTGCGCAAGGCATTCTCCCTCGCGGCCGACATGTGGAGCATCGTTCCCGCTATCCTGGGCCCCAAGGCACAGTACGGCGGAGGCATCTTGACCGAGGGCAACGCCTGCTCGCAGTGGCCCGACGTTGGTTACCCGTACGACCCCGAGGCGGCACGAGCGGCTCTCGCGGCCTCCAAGTACGGTAGCGCGGAGAACGTGCCGGTTCCCACGCTGGAGATCTCCCGCCCGTCGATCATCAGCATCTTCGAGGTGGTCCAGGAGCAGTGGAAGGACAACCTCGGGATCGAGATCAACCTGGTGAGGCTCGAGCCTGGCCAGCAGAGGCGCGACGTTGTCGAGTTCAAGCGCCGGAGCCTTGGCGGTCGCATCCCTGACCCCAGCGGCGTTCTTTCGGACCTGGGTCTCTCGACTGCCAGTACCGTGCAGGGCGGGGCTATGTTCGCCAACCCGCAGTTGGATGCCCTGATCGTGGCCGCCCAGAAGATGACCTTGGACGACCCGAACTACTGCAACGCTTGGCAGGAGATCGAGAAGACGATCATGGACAACTACTACTACTTCCCGCTCATGGCGGGTGACGACCGCACCTGGGTCGTTCAGCCTTGGGTACAGGGGTACGTAGGATCCCTTGGTCAGTACTTCAACACCCTGCCTTGGTGGCAGATCGGTGTTCGCGACAGGGGCCTGTACTAGAGAGTAAACTGCCAGACCTGTAGCGCCGCGCGGCGGAAGCCCGCGGCCTGCCGGTCGGGTGGAGCTACTTAGGCAAATGAAGACCGGGACCCCGTAGCCCTGCGAAGGGCGGGGGTCCCGGTTTCGCGCTTTGGGGGCATCCATGGACGATCCGACACTGGGAGCCTCGCATCAATATACGCTTAACGGAGTCGTAGCCAAGTGAGCAAGCGTGAGTTCGTCGATGCGCATGTCCATTACTATGACATGCAACACCCCGAGCTGGTGTACGACCACTGGAAGCCGGGGGAGCCACATCCCACCCTCGGCTGGCAGATTCAGAAGCTGGCCGAGAGAAACTACATCGCCGAGGACTACATCGCCGAGACTCGCGACGCGAACGTGGTCAAGGCCGTGCACGTGCAGGCGGCCATAGGCAGCCCGGACCCGGTCAAGGAGACCGAGTGGCTACAGGAAGCAGCCAACCGGACCGGCTTCCCCCACGGCATCGTGGCCCACGCCGACCTCCGGAACCCGCGCGTGGAGGCCGTCTTGGCGGCGCACTGCGAATACCCCAACATGCGGGGCATACGCGACTTCTCCTATGGCGACTTTCTCGTGGAGCCGGACTTCCACCGGGGATTCGCGCTGCTGGAGAAATACGACCTCATTTCGTGCATGGGTGTGCAGTGGCCGGAGATGGAGAAGTTGAGGGATCTGGCCGCAAAGTTCCCCAACGTCCTGATCGCCATCGACCACTGCGGCTTTCCTGCAGAGAGGACGGACGAGTACTTCGCACAGTGGAGTCGTGGGATGGCTGTCTTAGCGGAGGCCGACAACATTCGGTGCAAGATCTCCGGGCTGGGTATGGGGGACCACAACTGGACGGTCGACAGCATCAGGCCCTATGTCCTCCAGTGCATCGAGACCTTCGGCGTGGATCGCAGCTTCTTCGCCACCAACTGGCCGGTCGACTGGCTCTGGAGCGAGTACGATGCCGTGGTGGATGCCTACACGGAGATTGTTGCTGACTTCACCGACGACGAGCAGACGGCGCTATTCTCAAAGAATGCCGAAGCGATACATCGAATCTGATGCAGAGGGAGAGCTTATCAATGCCCTCGGTGCCCGGTGTTGACTGGCAGACGATTAGACGCTAGACTCCGGCTAATGGGGCAGGCTGTCGTGGCCTGCCCAGCACTTGCATAGAGAACCGAAGCTAGAGACTAGAGCACTATGCTGATCTATACGCTCAGGCGGGTCATCCTGTTCTTCCCCGTCCTCTTTGCCATCCTATTAATCACGTTCACTTTCGGCTTCTACGCACCAGGCGACCCGCTGGAGATACAGTTCGGTGAGGACTACACACTGGACGAAGAGGTGCTCGCCAGGCTCAGAACGCTCTATGGGCTGGACCGCCCCTTCTGGGTCCAGTTTGGCGATTACGTGTGGAAGCTGGTCCAGGGAGACATGGGGGAGCCGCTCCGAGTGGGGCGCGGCAAGCAGTCCATTGGGGAGATGGTGTGGGAGGCCTTCCCGGTTAGCGCCCAGATCGGCTTGGCGGCGGGGTTCCTGCTGATAGTCATCGGCATTCCGATGGGGACTCTTGCCGCTAGCAAACAGAACAGTTGGATCGACTACATGATCGTCACTGGCTCCATAGTGGGGAGCTCGATTCACGTGATCGTCCTGGCCCCCTTGATGATGGTGATAAGCGTGCTTTGGCTGCCCGACTTCCTCGAATTATTTGGAATTACGTGGAACAACAGGATTCCAATCGGCTGGCATGGCCTGTTCAGCACGAGAACCGTCTTGCCCGTCGGCATCCTTGTAGTTACCGGTCTGCTAGGCATTGTGCGTCTGACCCGCTCAGGTGTCTTGGAGGTCATACGCCAGAACTACGTCCGTACAGCTCGGGCGAAAGGCCTGTTCGAGCGTCGTGTGATCAGCAGGCACATGCTCAAGAACTCCCTCACCCCCGTCCTCACCAGTATGGGGTTGACGCTCAGCGGGCTCGTCACGGGAGCCGTCTTCATCGAGCGAATCTTCGCCATACCGGGCTTTGCGGGCATGGGAATCAATGCCTTCCAGTCGAGAGACTATCCGGTGATTCTCGCAACAACAATGATCGGAGCATCGATCATAATCTTTGCCAACCTGCTGGTCGACCTCGGCTACGGTCTGCTTGACCCTAGGGTAAGGTATGAGTAGTCGGCAGGGCGTCGCCATCAGCAGGAGAAAAATGAGCCACATGATGGTGTCCGACGAGGTACGCCCGAGATGAGTGAGCGAACGATCCGGGCCACTACCATTGAAGACTTCGAGGAGGTCAAGCAGCGCAGCCTGTGGCTGGACGCCTTCGAGCGGCTCGTTCGCAACAAGACGGCGGTGTTTGGGCTGTTCGTGGTTTCCTTCATCCTGTTTCTTGCCGTCTTCGGCGGCTTCCTGGCTCCACACGATTACCTCGAAACATTCATGCGCTCCGGCTCGGAGCCCCACGATGGCCCAAGCATGAGTTGGCCGATATGGGAGAGCTGGGGCACCGACTACTGGCTGGGGACAGACAAGGTTGGGCGCGACATCATGAGCCGCCTGATGCATGGCGCCAGGACGGCCGTCTTCGCTGCCGCCATCACGATCATACTCGGCCAGGCTATCGGCATCACTATGGGGGCCATAGCAGGCTACTTCAAGGGCGTCGTCGACGACATAATCATGCGGATCGTCGACGTACTATTCAGCTTCCCGGACTTCCTGTTCGCGGCCTTCCTGTCGGCATCCATCAGGACGCCCATTGTGAAGCTCTTGGGAGACCTGAAGCAACAGACGGGCTGGGAGATACTCGACGAGACGATATTCATCGACTACATCATCCTGTTCGGCGCCCTGGCCATGGTGAACTGGTCCGGCACGGCCCGGCTCATTCGCGGCCAGATACTCTCTCTCCGGGAGCAGGACTTCATTAGGGCCGAGATAGCCCTGGGAATGCCGACCTGGCTAATCATCAGGAAGCACTTGGTCCCCAACGCGGTCGCGCCTCTGGTGGTGAGCATCAGCGGCAGCGTCGGCGGCATACTGCTGCTGGAGTCCTCGCTCAGCTTCTTCGGGCTGGGCATCCAGCCGCCCGCGGCAAGCTGGGGAGACATGATCAACACCGCGCTTCCCCAGTGGCGCCTCTATCCCTGGGAGGTCCTGATGCCGGGCCTGCTTCTTGGAACCGCCGTGTTTGGGTTCAACTACCTGGGCGACGGGCTGAACGACGCGCTGAATCCTCGACAGATCAGGCGATGATAGACGCCAGGAACCCGGGCGCAGGGTTCTGGGCCGGGGCATAGCTGTTCGGAGTTGACGAGTAGGGACTTGGCCTCTTCGCCCCCCGAGGAGAGCCTTGCATCCTCCGTCATTCCGGCGAAAGCCGGATTCCTGCGAGCAGGAACTGTCCCCAATGCAGGAGGGGTGGGGCTTACGCATTCCGGCTCCGTTCGCGGGCGAGGGGTCCTTACACAGCGTAGTGCCGCAGAATCTGGAGGAGGCTGCTATGCTGGCCAGGCCAGCCCGAATCGCACTGCTTGCCGCGGTGCTGCTTATCGCCGTCCTGGCACAGTCCCGGCCGGTTGCCGCTGATGGCTCCTGGCAACCCGTCGGTACAACAGGCGGCTACGTTTGGGAGCTCGAGGTATCGCCCGAGTTCCAGGCAGATGGCACGATCTTCGCCAGTACCGCCGGAACGGGCGTGTTCCGGTCCACGGACGGCGGCGATACATGGCAGAACGTCAGCAAGGGTTTGGGTAACCGGTCTATCCGTGCCGTTGCCGTCTCCCCTGCCTTCGCAACCGACGCAACCGTCTATGCTGGAGGGCCTGACGGGGTCTACAAGTCCGTGGACGGCGGTGTGACGTGGCAGCACTCCATCGAGGGGATGGACAATCCGCGGGTACTGGCCCTGGCGGTGTCGCCGGCCTTCGCAACAGATGCCACCATAGTTGCGGGAGTCAGCGACGGGCTGTATCGCTCGACCGACGGGGGCAGTTCCTGGCAGCGCGTATCGGAGGGCCTGACCGGGGCCACGGCAGCCACCATAGAATTCTCCCCTGCGTTCGAGCGGGACTCCACCGTCTTCGCCGGGATGCTCGGTGAGCGCGTCATCTCCTACCTGTGGGGGGCCCTGCGGTACGTCACGCCGCCCGGCGGGCTCTTCCGCTCGACCGACGGCGGGACGTCTTGGGAAATATACGAAGACCTCAAGAAAGTCTCCGTAATGTCCGTCAGCCTGTCACCCTCGTTCGAATTCGACTCGACGGCCTTCGTAGGTACGCTGCACAGCGGCGTATACCGTACCATCGACGGTGGCGATAGCTGGTCGCAGGTAGCGATGGGCCTGACTCATCACCGGTTCATGGCTGTTGAGGTCTCGCCCACCTTTGCTTCTGACGCGACGGTTTTCGCAGGGGCGCACGGGACGGTCTACCGTTCGAACGACGGCGGCGATAGCTGGGAACAGGTAAACGGCGGAGAGCCGTTCTCGGACGGCCGCGTCGAGGCATTGGCCCTCTCACCGGCCTTCGGAAGTGATGGCACAGTCTTCGCCGGGGCCAGCATTGGCGGTGTGTTGCGTTCCACCGACGAAGGCAGATCCTGGAGACAGGTGCACCGGGCGGCGCCCATCAGGAACATCAGGACAATCGAGACTGCGCCGGACTTTGCGGCAAATCCAACCGTCTTCTTCGCGCCCTCCGGAGGCGGCGTCCTCAGGTCCACCGACGGCGGTCGGGATTGGCTGCAGGTCGACCACGGCCTGGCAGAGGGCTCTATACAGCAATGGGATCTGCCTGACGTCTGGTCCATCGCGGTCTCGCCCGCCTTTGGGGAGGACCAGGTCGTATTCCTCGGCTCGTCCAACGGCGTCTTCCGGACTATCGACGCCGGCGACGAGTGGGTCCAGGTGCCGGGAGGCGGCAGGGGCGTAACGACGCCCGCGGTCGCCGTGTCCCCCGCATACCGGGAAGACGCCACCGTGTTTGCGGGCACATTCGAAGGCGTGTTCCAGTCGAACGACGGCGGTAAGACCTGGCGCAGGACCAACGACGGCCTCGGCGACGCCGGGGTATGGACGTTTGCGGCTTCCCCCGAGTACAGATCAGACCGTACCCTGTTCGCAGCTACCATGTCGGGCGTCTTCCGCTCGGCGGACGGCGGGCATACGTGGTCGGCGGCTAGCGATGGCCTGTCCGACCTCCGGGTCCACTCGCTTGACGTATCGCCGGGTTTCGGCGCCGACGGCACCCTGTTCGCGGGTACGTCAGGCGGCCTCTTCAGGTCCACCGATCGCGGCGGCTCGTGGACCAGGCTCCGCGAGGGCTTGAGGGACGGCTCTACATTCTTCGCGGTCAGAATCTCCCCCAACTTCCAGGGCGACCGTACAGTCTTTGCCGGCACGGACTCCGAAGGGGTGCTGCGCTCCCTCGACGGAGGGGAGTCGTGGGAGCCGGTGAACCAGCAGCTTCGGACTCTGGGCATCAGCAGCCTCGCCTTGCCCAGCAACTACGCCGACACCCTGCAGGTCTTCGCCGGCACGGCCAGGTCCGGGCTGTTCCGGGGCGCCGACCTGCAGCCTGGCCCCTTCCTCAAGTTCGAACCGCCGATTCCGGTGCCCAGGATCTACTCGGTCCTGGGGTGGGTGCTGGTTGTGCTGATGGTGCCGGGTGCGATTGGCCTGGTCAAAGCCTACCGTCTCATCACCCTCTGGCTGTCCAGACGCAGGGCAAGGAGGTACGTCGGATGGTCCTCCCGGACGGCTGGAAACCATGCCTAGCCAGGGAGTGCCCGCCGCGGTCGCTGCAATTGACGGGGCGCTCTCTCCGTCCTCCATTGGTGCCGTAGTGTTGACTGTAGGCGGTGTAGGCGATAGACTCCCGTACCGAGCCCCGATGCAATGGGGCTCTGGTGTGTTGCGAAACGTAAAATAGGACGAGGCATTGAGTCCCAGGCCGATCAGGCGGTAGCGAAGAGGAATCCACTGTGGCGAACCCAGTCCTTTCGGTAGAAAACCTGGAGACGCACCTCGCGTCACGCGAAGGAGCCATCAAGGCCGTAAACAAAGTCTCCTTCGACGTGCAGCCGGGCGAGACCCTGGGCATAGTGGGCGAGAGCGGCTCCGGCAAGACGATGACCGCCCTGTCGATCATGGGGCTGGTGCCGAATCCGCCGGGCCAGATCGTCGGAGGGAGTGTCGAGCTCGACGGGGAGATGATTACCGACCTCTCGGACAGGGATCTCAGGGAGCGCCGCGCCACCAAGATGGGCATGGTATTCCAGGACCCCGCGACGTCCCTGAACCCGACCATGAAGGTGGGCCCGCAGATCGCAGAGACGATGCAGGTCCACCTCGGCCACGACGAAGCGACGGCCCGGAAGCGCGCCGTTGAAATCCTCGACAGGGTGGGGATACCGTCGGCCGAGTCCCGCTACTACGACTACCCCTTCCAGTTCAGCGGCGGCATGCGCCAGAGGGCGATGATCGCCATCGCTGTGTCATGCGACCCGCTCCTGCTAATAGCGGACGAGCCGACGACGGCGCTCGACGTGACCGTGCAGGCCCAGCTTCTCGACCTCGTCCGGGACCTGAAGGAAGAGAGGGGCACGTCGGTTATCTGGATCACCCACGACCTGGGCGTCATCGCGGAGCTGTGCGACAGGGTCGCGGTGATGTACGCTGGCTTCATAGTGGAGACGGCCCCGGTCCAGGAGATCTTTGAGAATCCGAAGCACAGGTACACCTCGATGCTGCTCCGGGCGCTGCCATCGATGGAGAGAAGAGAGGCGGACCGGCTGGAGTCCATCCACGGGCTGCCGCCCCACTTGGCCAACCTCAAGCCCGGTTGCCCCTTTGCGCCGCGCTGTGACGGTCCCGTCGACCAGTGCTCGGAAGAGAACCCAGGCCTCGTAGAGATGGGTGATGGTCACCACGCGGCCTGCTGGAATCCCCTCACCGCAAGCTCTAACGGGGCCAGCAAGGGAGAGTAGCAGTGACGGTTTCGCAGGATTCCACAACTCACAACGGCAGCCTGCTAGAAGTCCGCGACCTGCAGACGCACTTCAAGACAGGGACCAAGGGCATCATCTTCGGCATAGGTGCGATCAAGCAGACCGTCCGGGCCGTCGACGGCGTGAACCTCGTCATCCAGAAGGGAGAGACCCTGGGCTTGGTAGGGGAGAGCGGGTGCGGAAAGTCCACGCTGGGGTACACGATACTCCAGCTCGAGAGGGCAACCGCCGGCGACGTCTACTACGATGGCAACAAGCTCACGGGCCTGAACGGCAAGGAGATGCGCCCCTTCCGCCAGAGGATGCAGATCATCTTCCAGGACCCCCAGGCGGCCCTCGACCCCAGAATGACCATTGGACAGGCCGTCGGCGAACCCCTGATCGTGCACGGCGTCGTTGCCAAGGATGAGGTCGAGGACAAGGTCGAGGAGCTCCTCGCCACGGTGGGGCTTAACCCGTACTTCAAGAACCGGTACCCGCACGAGTTCAGCGGAGGTCAGCTGCAGCGCATCGTTATCGCCCGCGCCCTCTCCGTGGAGCCGGAGTTCATCGTTTGCGACGAGCCGATATCGGCCCTCGACGTGTCTATCCAGGCGCAGATAATCAACCTGCTCGAGGAATTGCAGGACCAGTTCAACCTCACGTACCTGTTCATATCCCACGACCTGCGCGTCGTGCGCCACATCAGCGACCGGGTGGCCGTGATGTACCTGGGCAAGGTGGTGGAGCAGGCCGACATCAACGACCTCCACGAGACCCCCCTCCATCCGTACACCCAGGCGCTGCTGTCCAGCGTTCCGATACCTAATCCCGCGCAGGCCAAGACCAGGAAGCGGATCATCCTCGAGGGCGACGTGCCCAGTCCGATCGATCCGCCCAGCGGCTGCCGCTTCAGGACCCGCTGCCCTATAGCGGTCGACCGGTGTGCCGAAGAGGAGCCGCTGCTACGCGACGCTCGCGAGAATCACTGGGTGGCCTGCCACCTGGCCTGAGTAGGGGGGACCCCTGCGCACCCTTCTCCTTCTCGCATACAGGGTCGTCCTTGTATTTGTCCTCGTAACGTTCTTCAGCTTTGCGGCGCTGGATCAACCCGTCCTGAGGTCCATCTACGTCGCCCTGACCTCCATCCAGAGCGCCTTCGCCGACACTTTCAAGTTCGCAGCCGGCATCTTCGACGCGGGCAGCGACCTCGACATCGTCCGCGACGCCTATGTCCGCAGCGTGACTCTCATGCTCGTCGCGGTGATCATCGGTGCCTCCGCCGGCTTGCTGCTGGGACTGGCGGGAGGACTGCGCCCCCGCTCTCCCTTCGCGGGGCTGGCATCGGCGGTCAGCTACATCGGCGTGCTGACCCCCAGCTTCCTGCTGGCGGTGCTCATCCTGCTCCTCTTCATCCGCTACGTCGGGCCGGCCTTCGGCGAAAGGTTCGTATTGCTGAGCCCGGAGGTGACGGTGTTCGACGTCCGGCGTCTCCTCGCTCCGGCGTTGGTCCTGGCGGTGCGTCCCATGGCCTACATGACGCAGGTCACCATTGGAGCCCTGCAGGAGGTCATCTACTCCGACTACGTGCGCACGGCCCGCGCCAAGGGCCTGTACCAGAGGACCGTCCTCCTGCGCCACATCCTGCGCAACATCGCCGCTCCCGCGCTCACAAGCCTCAACTCGTCCTTCTACTTCTCCATGAGCAGCCTCCTAATAGTCGAGTGGCTGTTCAACTGGGGAGGTATAGGCACCCGGCTGCTGGACGCCGCGGCCGACAGGGACGCCGAGATGGCCAGCTACATGCTGGTCTCCGTGGGCATCACCTTCCTCATCATCAACACCATCGTTAAGGTGATCATTGGCCGAACGGACCCAAGGGTCGCGGAGGCTGGGGGAGCGGTGTCGTGACGGCTAGAGAGAAGGGGGCCTAGGCTATGCCGACTACCCCCATGCCCCCGGTGTCGGTCTGGTACCTGGACAACAGTACCGTCCTGCTCGGCGCGCTCGTCCTGCTCTTCGCGATCAGCTTCACGGCGCGCTTCTGGGCTCCCCGCCTGAGACTGGCAGTCCGGTCCGGTCAGGTGCTGGGCGAGCGAACGCGTCCCGAGCGCATCGCCGAGCACGCCATAAGGTTCCTGGGGAACCCTGCCCTGATAGCCGGGTGCCTCGTCACGTCGGCGCTGTTGGTCGCCGCGCTCTGGCCGAGCTTCCTTTCGCCCTATGGCCCGGAGGAGGTGGGAAGGACCTTGCAGCTCATCGACGGGGAGGTCCGGGGCAGGCCCTTCCCGCCAAGCTCCGTCTACCCGGCTGGAACGGACAGGGAGGGGCGCGACCTGCTGACGCGGATCATCTACGGCACCGAGCGGACCTTCGTGCTCTGCGTGGCGGCGGCCATTCTCCGTCTCGTGATTGGCGGCAGCCTGGGAGGCGTGGCAGGATGGCGCGGCGGCGCAGTCGGCCAGCAGATTCTCTCCTTCGGCACCGTGTCGTCGTCGATTCCCAGCCTGCTGTTCGCCTTCGTGTTCATTCTCACGATAGGCCCAAGGCTGGGGTTCGGCGTATTCCTGCTCGGACTCGGGCTCACGGGCTGGGCAGAGCTGACCAACATCGTGCATGGCTCCGTGCGATGGATCAGGGGCCAGCCGTACCTCGACGCCGCCGTGGCGCTGGGCTCGACTCCCCTGCACATAGCGCGCCGCCACCTCCTGCCGAACCTGTCTCCCCAGCTCATCCCGGCCGCCGCCCTGGAGCTCAGCGCCGTACTGCTGACGCTGGGGGAGCTGGGATTCCTCGGGCTATTCCTGGGCGAGTCCTTCTTCGAATACGTCCCGCAGGTGGTCCGGTCTCCCAACCTCCCTGAGTGGGCTGGTATGCTGTCCGGCACGAGACTCTCGATATTCAACTGGCCCTGGCTGCCGATGGCCCCGGCCTTTGCCTTCATGGTCGCAATCCTCGGGTTTAACCTGCTCGCGACCGGGCTCCGGAAGTGGCTGGACCCGTTCCAGCTCCGGGGCACGCCCCGCTGACAAACCGGGCAAGAGCCCAGGACCCTTCAAGACGAAATACGGAGGTATTCGAGATGGGAAGCTCTCCCAGGCAGATAGGTTCGGACAGGCAGATATTCGTCGACGATCTCCTCATCGAGCAAGCGAGTGGCGCCGAGCGCGTCCTCCACGAGCCGGTGCGCCGGGCTCCGGCCATCGAGGGCGACCGTCCCTGGGATCTGAGTCCCTGTGCGGCCGGGTTCATGCGCGACGGCGACCGCTTCAGGGCATGGTATCGGAGCGAGCACGCGGCCGAGCAGATCCTCCAACGGAGCGGTCACGACACCCTGTACGCTGAGAGCTCGGACGGGATCAATTGGGAAAAACCCAACCTGGGCCTGTTCGAGGTGCACGGCTCGAAGGACAACAACATAGTCTGGACGGGCCCCGGGGCGAACATGGTGCCCTTCAGGGACCCCAACCCCGATGTGCCCGACGACGAGAGGTACAAGGCCGTAGTCCGGTCCGGGGTCTTGCTGGCGGTGGCCTCGCCCGACGGCATCAACTGGCGCCTGCTGCAGGACGAGCCGATACTGACAGACCGCCCCTTCGACTCGGTCAACATCTCGTTCTGGGACGCCGACCTCGGCCAGTACGTTGCCTACACGCGGGGAGTCGCCGGCACCGGCCCCTTCAAGGGCGGCGTCAGGTGGATCCGCCGGGCCACCTCGCCCGACTTCCGCAACTGGAGCGAGCTGGAGTCCATCGACACCGGCGAGACGCCCGACGAGCACTTCTACACGAACGCCTGCGTGAAGTACGACAGGGCGCCCGGCATCTACCTCATGTTCCCGTCGAGATACGTCTACGAGCGCAGCCCCAACCCCGACTGGACCTACAGCCCCGGCGTCAACGACATAGTGTTCATGTCGAGCCGCGACGGGCTCAAGTTCGACCGCAGCATGAGGGACGCGTTCATACGTCCCGGACTAGACCAGAACAACTGGCACGACAGGGGCGTATACATCGAGACGGGGATCCTGCACACTTCGTCGACGGAGATTTCCCTCTACGGGATGGAGAACTCGCATCTGCCGTCCCAGAGGATCCTCCGGTACACGCTCCGTACCGATGGCTTCGTGTCGGTGAACGCCGGATTCGCGGGCGGAGAGATGACCACCGTGCCCGTCGTGTTCGAAGGCGAAGAGCTTGAGGTCAACTACTCCACGTCCGCGGTCGGCTCGATCAGGGCGGAGATACAGGACGCCGACGGCCGGCCCATCGATGGGTTCGGCCTCGACGACTGCCCCGAGAAATTCGGCGACGAGATAGAGGGCGTGGTAGGCTGGAACGGCGGCGCCGACCTGGGCCGGCTTGCGGGGACGCCCGTCCGCCTGCGATTCGTTCTCAAGGACGCAGACCTCTACGCCTTCAGGTTCCGGGACTAGAGGCGAGGGTCCTTGAGGCGAACGACCGAGAGGCTGAGGACCCACGCCTCGGCTTACTTCACCGCCGTGCTGATTGCCCTGGCCTTCGCCTGGAGTGGCGGGGCAGCGCAGGCCTACCACATCCATCTCCCGGGTACTCCGCCGCACTCCCACGGCGAGCCCGGATCCGCCGGCGATGTGCTTGCGAAGCGGCTGGAGCGGCGCCTGGCGAACGAGGCGTCCGTGGTGGATGGAGGCTACAAGCAGGGCCTTTCCGCGCACGGACAGGGGGAGGGCCTGCCTCTGAGTGGACTCAAGGTGGTGGAGTCCGTGGTAGCCGGGCCCGCGTGCGATCCGGACGCCCCCTTTAGGCACTACGACGTGGCGGCGATCAACGTCGAGATCACACTCAACAGGTTCCTCGACTACGATCCCGACGGCCGCATGTACGTCCTGGAGCAGGACATCGAGAGGGTCCGCCAGGAGGAGGCGCGGAACAGGATCGCCAGGTACGACCTGGCGGGGCCTGCCGTATCTATCGGATTGGACGGCGACGCCATTCAACCGCTCACCATCAGGGCCAACCAGGGCGACTGCGTGAGCATCGCCCTGCGCAATGGGCTGAAGGGCAGCGAGCCGGCCAGCCTCCACATCCACGGCTCCAGCCTCTACGTCGCGGCTACAGGCGAGCCCGCCATCGCCACCAACCTGGACGCCTCCGTCCTGCCCGGCGAGACCGTGCGGTACGAGTGGATGGTGGCGGACGACGCGCAGGAGGGGGTCCACTACTTTCACAGCCACGGCGTGGAGCGGTTCCAGGCCGGCCACGGGCTGTTCGGCGCCATCGTCATCGAGCAGCACGGGGCCTCCTACCTCGACCCGGTGGTTGGCGAGCCCCTTGAGAGCGGATGGTCCGCCATCATCCAGCACCCCGGCGGAAGCGACTTCCGCGAGTTCGTCGTCTACTACCACGAGATCGGCAGCGAGAGGTACCGCCACCTCGACAAGACTGGCGAGCGGGTCACCTTGACCGACCCGCTCAGCGGGGCCTACAAGCCCGGCGGAAGGGCGCTGAACTACAGGAGCGAGCCTTTCATGAACCGGCTGAGGCTGCAGACTGAGCGGTTCGATGCGGCCGACCAGTCCCTGGCCTACAGCTCGTACACCTTCGGCGACCCGGCGACGCCCATCGCAAAGTCTTACCTGGGAGACCCCGTCAAGACCCGGGTCGTTCACGGCGGCTCCGAGGTATTTCACGTGCATCACACCCACGGCGGGGGCATCCGCTGGAGGAGGCAGCCCGGGACCGACGACACGAGCTTCGACACCGGTCTCGACAAGTCGCCCCCTCTGAAGACCGGTGCGTCGACGAGGCTGGACTCCCAGTCGATCGGACCGTCTCAGTCCTTCGACCTGGAGTCCGAGTGCGGCAGCGGCGGGTGCCAGCAGAGCCCGGGCGACTACCTGGTCCACTGCCACGTAGCCCATCACTACATCGCCGGGATGTGGATGATCTGGCGAGTCCACAACACCCTGCAGACTGGAGACGGCTCCGGCGCCCTCATGGAGCTTCCGGACCGCCGGGGCGGAACGCCGGAGGCAGTCACGTCCGAGGGTCTGCTGGGCAGGTCTTTCGAGTGGAAGGGCGAGCCGGTCGAGATCACCAGCGAGAATCTTGGTGACTGGGTGGAGCGCCAGCTGCCTCCCCCGGGACTTCCCAGGGGCTACGACGCTTCGGTCTTCAATTGGCACAGGCAGGGCGACCTCTACCTGAATGAGCCAGAGACCGAGCTGACGTGGCCTGGGTACGAGCCCGAGAGTCCCGGCATCAGGCCCCCGATACTCTTCGATCCCACCACGGGCAAGCTGGCGTACCCGCTCCTGCGTCCCCATTTGGGTGAACGCCCGCCGTTCGCGCCCAATCATGGGCCCGCGCCATTCCTGAGTCCGGAACACAACGGGAGACCGCCGCCGCTGCCCGGCGAGAGCGGCGCAAGGAGCCTGTGCCCGGCGGGCACGAGCCTGCAGGAATACGTCGTTCACGCAATCAACGTGCCCATAGTGCTGAACGAGGATGCCAGCCTCATAGACCCGGTTGGCCAGTTGTACGTCCTGAAGGAGGACGAAGAGGCCGTGCGCGCCAGCAGCGACCTCCGGGTGCCGCTCGCCCTGCGCGCCAACGCCGGAGAGGACTGCGTGGACCTCGTATTCAAGAGCGAGCTGGAGGACACTGCCGAGAACATCTTCTTCAGCAAGGCCAGCATACACGTCCACCTGGTCCAGTTCGACGTCCAGGCGACCGACGGCATAAGCACGGGGTTCGCCTACGAGCAGTCGGTCCGTCCGTTCACCGTGGAGGGGGAGGCGCTGCGGGCCGGCGCGGAACAGGGAAGCCTAGAGATCGAGCTGGCCAGCGCTGGGCGGTTCCGTCGCGGCGCGCTGGTCGGCGTCGGGATGGACCAGGACGAAACATTCGAGATCAAGCGCATCGCGAGCATCGCAGGCAGCCGCCTCGTCTTCGACTCGCCCCTCGAACACCCCCATGAGGCCGGCGAGATCGTCAGCACGGAGTTCGTGCGCTACCGGTGGTACCCCGACGTGCAGTTCGGCACGGCATACTTCCACGACCACGTCAACGCCCTCGTTTCGTGGAAGCACGGGTTATTCGGGGCCCTGATATCCGAGCCCCCCGGCTCGACCTACCACGACCCATTCACCGGCGCGTCCGCCCGCAGCGGGACCATAGTCGACATACACACGGAGTCGGCCATCTCTCCCGACGTGACCGGCAGCTTCCGCGAGCTGGTCATGTTCATACAGGACAACAACCTCGCCACCCACATAGACAGGTCGAGCGGAAGCGCCTTCAATCTCCACGCCTCGCCGCCGGAGAGTCGCGGCCGCGACCCCACACTCTGGTTCAGCAGCGAGGTACACGGAGACCCGGACACCCCGATTCTGAACGCCTACCTGGGCGATCCGGTAGTGGTGCGCGCCCTGGTCTCGTCGATGAACGATGCCCATACCTGGCACATCGACGGTCACTGGTTCCGCCGCGAGAGATTCAGCCCTGACTCCAGGCCGGTGAGCACGGTGCACATCGGGATTTCCGAGCGGTCCGACCTGATCATCCCGGCGGCCGGCGGCCCGCAGATGATGCCCGGGGACTACCCCTACTACAACGGGCGCACCTTCAGGCTTCGCGAGGGCAGTTGGGGACTGCTACGCGTACATAGGGAGGACTCCACGCTCGGCCTCCTGAAGCTGCCGGGGCGCGAGACGATCCCAAGCCCGCCGGATTCCGTGTGCCCGGCGGACGCGCCGGTGAAGGATTTCGCGGTTGCGGCAGTCCCCGCCAGGCTGCCCATGCTCGGCGGCGGAATGGGCAAGATGTTCGCCCTCGAGGCGGACGCGGACGCCTTCGTCTCCGGATCGAGGGAACCGGAGCCGCTCGTCCTGCGCGTGGGCGTTGGGGACTGCGTTAAGGTCCGTCTGACGAACAGGCTGGAACAGGGTAGGGTGTCTTTCCACGCGGACATGCTTGCCTACGACCCCAGGGAATCGTTGGGCATCGCCGCCGGGTTCAACCCGGACCAGTCCGTCGCGCCGGGGGATCGCCGGACGTACACCTTCTTCGCACATCCCGAATATGGGGAGGGCCCCGCGCTCGTACGGGACTGGGGGAATGTGCTCGTGAATCCGGGCCTCGGCCTCTATGGGGCCATCGTCGTCGCCCCGGCCGGCGCCGCGTTCACCCATCCGGAGACGGGCGAGGACGTGTCGCTTGCATCGAGCTGGAGGGCGGACGTCCACCTGCCCGACGGGTCGGGCTACCGCGACTTTGCGCTCTTCCTGCAGGACGAAGACGAGGTGATAGGCACCCATGCAATGCCGTACAATCACGCGGTCAGCGGCGTTGTCGGGCTGAACTACAGGTCGTCGCCCTTGGACGGGCGGTTCGACCTGGTCCCAGGCCAGAACGTGGGCATAGGCCAACTGCTGATTGCCTTAGAGGAGGCCGAGGGATTGTTCGATCTCGTCCCTGAAGAGGTCGCCACCTCGGACGCGGGCGTCTACGCGAGTCCGTCGACGCCGGTGATGGAGGCCTATGCGGGAGACCCGGTGCGGATTCAAGTGATGGTACCATTTAGTGAGCAGAATCACGTATTCAGCATCGAGGGCCACCGGTGGCCCTTCGAGCCGGAAATGCAGGGCACGGACCTGGTCAGCTCCGAGCAGGTCGGGGCGGTCGGTAGGCTGGAGATCCTCCTCGACGCCGGCGGGCCGTCCGGGATGCCGGGCGACTACCTGTACGGTGACCACCGGCTGCCCTACAGGGAGGCGGGACTCTGGGGCCTGTTCAGGGTGCTCAGGCCGGGCGACGAGAACTCAGCAATCATAGCTCTTGGGGGTCGATGAGAAGCGAAGCATGATGTGGACACTGAACCGGGATCACGGACACAGCGGAGGTAAGAGGGCAGTCCTGAAGGGCCTCGTCCTGCTGGCGGCGACGGCCGTGCTGGTGCTCATGCCTTCCGTACTGAAGGCAGACGATGAGGAGGCTACGGGAACTACCTATACCGCCAAGGCGGGGGATCTCTTTCCCGGTGAGTCCCTGGCGATCAACGAGTTTCTGCCAAGTAGCATAACGGTCGTGCAGGGAGACACCGTGACCTGGGACCGGGTGTTATTCCACACCGTCACCCTGCTCTCAGGCGAGCCCCGTA
Source organism: Dehalococcoidia bacterium (assembly GCA_965209165.1). Classification (GTDB taxonomy): domain Bacteria; phylum Chloroflexota; class Dehalococcoidia; order Lucifugimonadales; family CAJWER01. The sequence goes on along the minus strand of CBDBQI010000002.1, from coordinate 34,224 downwards.
TACCGTGGCTCTCTCCCCTCAAGGACGGCAGGTTGGGCGTACTTCCGGAGGTCGGTTTCCCCTCAGGGATGGTGTTCAGGGAGGAGCTCGAGCCCATCGCTATCGCCTCATGGGCTCGCGACCGCCTCGGGCTTCTCGCGCCTACCGACGAGAAGCTGGTCATCAATGGCAACAACGAATACGACGGTACGGGCTATTTCAACTCAGGGGCGCCCTTCAACCCGGACACACTCCCGAGGCTCGTGCCCGTGAAGTTCACCCAGCCGGGGGTGTACCAGGTCGTATGCCTCATTCATCCGGACATGCAGGCCACGGTCACTGTGCTCCAGGAAGGCTTCGCTGCACCCGAGACCCAGGAGGAGCTGGATGCTCGGGCGGAACGCGAGCGAGCCTCGTTGATCGCCCACGCCGAGAGGCTCTTTGACGCTTCGCAGCAGGTCGACAGGAAGCGCCGGGCCGACCTCACAACTCAGCACGGGCTCAAGACAGGGATCTTCCAGGACGACGTGGAGTACGCCCGCTACTTCCCCGACAACGTGGAGGTCAGCGCCGGGGACACCGTGACGTGGGACTGGGTGAACGGAGGCGATACTCCGCACACCGTCACCTTCCTGTCGGGAGCCGAGGCCCCCGAATACCTGCTCGTGGAGCACAAGGTGTTCGCGGACGGCAGCCTCAATGTCCGCGACCCGCCGACCATCGCGCTCAATGCCGAGGTCTTCGAGCCCTCAGGTGGGGACACATACTCGGGCTCCGGCATCGTCAACTCCGGCGTGCTGTTCGGCGAGCTGGGTCCTCCCGGCCGACCGACCATCTACTCGCTCAAGTTCGACACGCCCGGCACCTACACCTACCAGTGCCTGATGCACGGCCCTGTCATGTCGGGCACAGTAACGGTGACCGGGCCGCCCCCGGCGCCGCTGCTGCCAAGCGTAGGGGATGGTTCACTGCCCGCCCTCGCGGGAATCGCCGCAGCCGCGTCGTTGATGCTGTTGACTTGCGGGGGCGTCCTGGTCGTCCGATGGAGGCGGTCAAGCGCATGACCCGCATCGCTCAGAAGGGCCTAGTGGTCCAACTGCCTATAATTGAGAGGTGTCTTGTAGGGGCGGGTTTCAAACCCGCCCCGTCCCCGCAGGGCGCCATCCCATCGCGGGTTGAGTTCACTACGCTAGCCGATTACCACGTATCTAGAGGATGCCGGACTAAAGGGACGGTAAGGAGCAAAACATGATCGAATCACCCCTGGAGATAGGGGCGGACCGCCAGCTCTTCGTCGACGACCACGTCATCGAGGACGCAGACGGCGTGAGACGCACACTCCACGCGCCCGAGCGCCGCAACACCATCCTGCAGGGCGATAGGCCCTGGGACAAGACCAGCGTTCAGTTCATGTCCATAATGGAGGACGACGGCATCTATCGCGGCTACTACCGGTGCGACCACTGGGACCCCACCGGGACCAAGAACCCGCGATACACCGCCTATGCGGAGAGCGCGGACGGCATAAGCTGGACTAAGCCGAGCCTGGGACTGTTCGATTTCGAGGGATCGAAGGACAACAACCTGGTTTGGCTCCGACCTGGCGCGAACCTGTGCGCCTTCGTCGATACGAATCCGTCCGCGCCGCGAGAACACAGGTACAAGGCCGTCGTGCGGTTGAGCCGTGCCGAGGGGGAGGCGCTGGGGGCGCCGGGGCCTTGCGTTCTGGCCCTGTCGTCGACGGACGGCCTCCGCTGGAAGCCGATGCAGGACGGCGTGATCCTGACCGACCACCCGTTCGACTCATTCAACGTCGCCTTTTGGGACGAGAGGGAGAGCAGATACGTCATATACACCCGCGGCGTCGCCGGAGTTGGTCCATTTCATGGCGGTGTGCGCTGGATTCGACGCTCGACGTCTGCGGACTTCCTGAGCTGGACGCCGTTGGAGCCCATCGACACCGGAGACGCGCCCTTCGAGCACCTGTACACCAACGCCTGCGTCGCCTACGCGCGCGCGCCAGGCGTCTACCTCATGTTCCCGTCGCGTTACGTCCTGGACCACACGCCGGACCCCGACTGGCACGGCGGCCCTGGCGTGAACGACATCGTGTTCATGTCCAGCAGGGACGGGCTGAAGTTCGACCGGAGCTTCATGGAGGCCTTCCTGCGCCCCGGCCTGGACGTCAAGAACTGGCACGAGCGGGGGTTATACATGGAGACCGGTATCGTGCAGACCTCGCCCGAGGAGTTCAGCCTGTACGTCAGCGATCACTGGCGCTACCCCACAACCCGTATCAGCCGCTACGTCCTGCGCACCGACGGGTTCGTTTCGATCAACGGCGGCTACGGCGGCGGGACGCTGACCACGAAGCCGTTGATGTTCGATGGAGGGGAGTTGGAGCTCAACTATTCGACGTCCGCTGCGGGTAGCGTAAGGGTTGAAGTCCAGGACGCCGAGGGGCGCGCAATCCCTGGGTTCGCCCTTGACGAGTGTCCTGAGATGTTCGGCGACGAGATAGGCGGCAGGGTTGGCTGGGGCAGCGGAGCCGACCTCAGCGCCATCGCAGGCCGCGCCGTGCGCCTCAGATTCGCGCTAAAGGACGCTGACGTCTACGCGTTCAAGTTCGGGTAGGGAGGCGGGACCTGATGACTGGAAAGACAACGCTGAAGATAGGCGCCGACCGCCAGCTCTTCGTCGATGACCACGTCATCGAGGACGCAGACGGCGTGAGACGCACGCTCCACACGCCTGAGCGCCGCAACACCATCCTGCAGGGCGACAGGCCCTGGGACGAAGCGAGCGTCGCGTTCATGTCTATTCTCGAGGATGATGGGCTGTACCGCGGCTACTACCGCTGCGACAACCTCGACTCCGACAGGGCGCCAAACCCGCGGCACACCGCATACGCCGAGAGCGCGGACGGCATCAGCTGGACGAAGCCGGCTCTCGGCCTGGTCGACTTCGAGGGCTCCAAGGACAACAACCTGGTCTGGCTCGGACCGGGCGCGAACCTGTCGGCGTTCCTCGATACGAACCCTGCCGCGCGTCCGGAGGAGAAGTACAAGGCGGTCGTGCGTGCAAGCCGTGCGGAGGGCGAGGCGCTGGGCGCCCCGGGGCCGTGCGTCCTCGCTCTGTCGTCCCTGGACGGCGTCCGGTGGAAGATGATGCAGGACTCCCCGGTCCTCACAGACGACCCGTTCGACTCGTTCAACGTCGCCTTTTGGGACGAGTGGGAGGGTAGGTACGTCATCTACACCCGCGGCGTCGCCGGCGTTGGGACATTCAAGGGTGGTGTTCGCTGGATACGGCGCTCGACGTCCAGCGACTTCCTCAACTGGACTCCGCTGGAGCCCATCGACGCCGGGGACACGCCCTTCGAGCACCTCTACACCAACGCCTGCGTCCCGTACACGCGTGCCCGCGGCATATACCTCATGTTCCCGTCGCGCTACGTCATCGAGCACACCCCAGACCCAGACTGGCATGGGGGCCCCGGTGTGAACGACATAGTCTTCATGGCCAGCAGGGACGGCCTGAAGTTCGACAGGAGCTTCATGGAGGCCTTCCTGCGCCCGGGTTTGGACGAAAAGAACTGGCACGAGCGCGGCATATACATGGAACGGGGCATCATCCAGACCTCGCCGGAAGAGCTCAGCCTGTACGTCAGCGACCACTGGCGGTACCCGACGACCCGCATCAGCCGCTACGTCCTGCGCACCGACGGCTTCGTGTCGATCAACGCCGGCTACGGCGGCGGGACCGTGACTACCAGGCCGATCGTGTTCGACGGCGGGGAGCTGGAGCTCAACTACTCCACCTCGGCGGCCGGCAGCGTCAGGGTCGAAGTGCAGGACGCCGAGGGCCGCGCACTTCCGGGATTCGCCCTCGACGACTGCCCGGAGATGTTCGGCGACGAAATAGACGGCCGGGTCGATTGGGGAGAGGGTACTGACCTCAGCGCCCTTGCCGGGCGGGCCGTGCGGCTGAGGTTCGAGCTGAAGGACGCGGACGTCTACGCCTTCAAGTTTGGGTAGGGAGGCAGGACCAGATGACCGGAAAGACAGCTCTCGACATAGGTTCCGACCGCCAGCTCTTCGTTGACGACTACCTGGTCGAGTCGATGGACGGCGCTGAGCTGAAGCTGCACAGCCCTGAGTCGGCGGGTCCCGTGCTCACGCTCGACATGCCTTGGGAGGGCGTGACCTGCGACTACCACACCGTCTTCCAGGACGGCGGCCTGTACCGGATGTACTACCGCGGCTCGAGCCACGAAGGCTACACGATCGACGAGCTGCTGGAGCCGGGCGAGGAGTCTGTCCCCGTCCACCACGAGAACGTCTGCTACGCCGAGAGCCGCGACGGCATCACGTGGACCCGGCCGTCCCTGGGCCTCTTCGAGTTCGAAGGGTCGAAGGTCAACAACATCGTCTGGCTGGACGAGGAGGGCGACACCTCGGACCTCGTGCCATTCCTGGACGGCAATCCTGACGCCACTGACGACGAGAGATACAAGGGCATCGTCTGGAGGGGAAGCCGCGTCTTCGCCGTGGCGTCCCACGATGCGGTCACGTGGCGCTTCATGCAGGACGAGCCTATTCTCACCGAGCGGCCATTCGACTCCCAGAACGTCCCATTCTGGGACCCGTGGAAGGGAGAGTACGCCATCTTCACCCGCGGCAAGATAGGCAGCGGTGGGTCATTCGGGGGCGGGTACCGGTGGATACGCCGCGCCACCTCGCCGGACTTCCTGAATTGGTCGCCGCTGGAGTTGATCGACACCGGGGACACGCCCATCGAGCACCTCTACACCAACGGGACGACCCCATACTCACGGGCGCCCGGCGTCTACCTGGCCTTTCCCCGCCGCTTCACGCCGGAGCGGATGCCGAGGGAAGACTCGCCCTGGCCCGGAACCGCCGATTCGGTATTCATGAGCAGCCGTGACGGTTTGTACTGGGACCGCAGGTTCATGGAGTCGATAGTCAGGCCGGGAATCGGACCCAGGCACTGGACATCGCGCAACAATCTTCTTTCGAACGGCATCATCGAAACGGGCGACAAGGAAATCTCGATGTACGTCCTGCGCCACCGCGACTATCCTTCCGTTCACCTCGAGCGAGTGACCTGGCGGAAGGACGGCTTCGTATCCGCAGGCGCCGGCTACGGCGGAGGCGAGCTCACCACGCGGCCGCTGCTGTTCGACGGCCGCGAGCTCGAAATCAACTACTCTACGTCCGCCGTCGGTTCCATCAGGATCGAGCTGCAGGACGGGAGCGGGAGTCCCCAGGCGGGCCTCGCCCTCGGCGACTACCCGGAGATGTTCGGCGACGAGATCGACGGAGTTGCGCGCTGGGAGGGCGGCTCCGACTTGTCCGCGCTACCGGGACGGCCTGTGCGGCTGCGCTTCCAGCTCAAGGACGCCGACGTATACTCGTTCCGCTTCCGGGGGTAGTGCATGGACGGTATCTCCCTTAACCGAGGTACTCGATGAATCATGAGGCACGGAGAGAAGAGATGACGACTAGCCATGAGCTCCTCAGTCGTATCACCGCTCGTCCCGATGTATTCGGCGGCAAACCCATCGTGCGGGACATGCGGATATCGGTGGAGCTGGTACTGAGCCTGCTGAGCCAGGGGGCCACAGAGGAGGAGTTGCTGGACGACTACCCGGGGCTGGAGCCGGAAGACGTCCGCGCCTGCATCGCCTACGCCCATACGATAATAGCCGGTGACACACTGGCTCCGGTTTCAGTTGAGGGACGATGAGATTCCTGACCGACCGGTGCGCCGGGCGCCGGTTGGCGGAGTGGTTGCGGAACGAGGGTCACGACGTTGTTGAAGCGCGTGTCCTCGGCCCCGATCCCGGAGACAGGGCCCTGCTGGAACGAGCGGAGGCGGAGGACAGGGTTCTCATCACGCTGGACAAGGACTTCGGGGAGCTAATCTACCTGCGACGGGTACCTCACGCTGGCTTGGTACTCCTGCCTGACGTCCGGGTATCCCAGCGAATCGAGACGGTTAGAGCGGTAATCGAAGGTCACGGCAGGGTACTTGAGGAGCGGGCCGTCGTCACCGTACGCGGAGGGCGGATTCGAATATCGCATCCGCCATCGTCGTCATCCTGAGGTTGTGGGTGGCGCGTCGGGAGGGCCCTCCTCCAGCCTCTGGCCCATCTCGTCCAGGAACTTCTCCATCTCCGGCGGCAGGGCAGGGTCTTCGACCGACTCCAGGTCGGGCTCGGCCGTGCTGGTCCGGTCGTACTCAGCCTCCAGCTGCGTGATGAGCAGCTTGACCTGCTGGTTGTTCTCCACGGCCCGGCTGATGTCCCTGTACTGTTGCTCGCCCCGGGCGGTGTCGGCCAGGCTTGCCGGAAAGTCGTACATGGCGCTCAGCACTTCCATGATCTTGGCCGCGCCCAGGTGGTCCTCTTCCAGCTGGACGTAATGCGGGATGTGGAGCATCAGGCTTGCCGACTGCACGTTGGACTCCGTCAGGGTGTCGCCCACCAGGTTCACGATGCTCGTCGGGCCCTGGTAGGTGTTCTTGCGGACCGACACGAGGTGGCGGGTGCGCCCTTCGTAGAGCTCGTTCAGCGTGCCGGTGACCATCAGGGGGCGGGTGTGCGGCACCGAGTCCCACATGCTGCCGATACGGCAGTACTCGGCCACGTTGTAGTGCAGCAGCAGCTTCGCCACCGACTCCGCGTAGTCCTCGCCGAACATATGAGGCTCGCGCAGGTGGAGGAAGATGTAGTCCTGCCCCGTCTCGTCGTCCCTCGCGTAGCGGGCTATGGTGTTGGGCTTTGTCAGGGTGCGCTTGCCGTCGACGATCCTCGTCTTGGGCCGCTCCCTTGTGAAGTCGAGGAAGATCCCCGGCTTGGCCAGCCTGCCCAGTTCGACGGCGTTCAGGTGCCGCTCGAGCTTGCGCAGGACCAGTGTGCCCACACGCCCGACATCGACCCACGGGCGGAGGTTGGCGATGGCGATCGTGTTCTTGAGCTCGGGCCCGTCGTCCAGGACCTCGAATTCGCCTACTCTCATGAGCATATCGTGCCAGACGGCTCCCGATAGTGCAACATCGCCGCGTCGAACTGGATCAAGCACGTCCCCCGTAGGGGCGGGTTTCAAACCCGCCCTCCCCGGCCCCTGTCCAAGCCCTTGTTGGTCCGTGCGAACCCCGGCGGGAATACCCTAGTAGCTCTGGAACAGGCGCCCCCACCCGGTCTTCAGGGCGGCTTCGACGCGCCGCCTGCCGACCATGCGGAGCCAGTACCCGTTGTGGTAGACGTTCGACGCCACGAAGGCCCACGGCGCAATAGGGGAGCGCAGCAGGGCGTGCTCCAGCGGCTTCAGAGGCCCCCAGTAGATGAGCTTCTGCCCGCGGCTCGCGAATGTGTTCTCGCTGCTCCTGAGTCCCCAGTCCACCTCGGCGATGTCCTCGCCCACGACATCGATCCCAGATAGGTCCCCGTTGCCTAGCCCCATCTCGTGGGCCAGCCGGATGAACCCTATTGACATCGGGTCGAACCCCATCATCTTCGCCTGGACAGCGTCGACGGCAACCGGGTCGGCCCCGGCGAGCAGTATGTTCTTGACGTGCCACCGCATCGCTCGCGGGCCGGGCCCGTCGCCCACGAAGGTGCCGTCGGTGACCGCAAATATACCCGGGTGTATCTCCTTCTGGATGCTGAGCAAGTCCACCAGCGTCTCGTGGATGACCGAGTGAGTCCAGTGCCGCTTGCGGTTCAGCAGCCCGCCGAAGGCGTTCTTCATCGACCCCGTGATGGTCGTGAATACGTGGGTCTTCATCGTCGGCAGGTGGACGATGTTCTTGCCGGGAAACATCTTGGGTATCTGGATGCCCTCGGGGAAGATTCCGTCCAGGACGAGCATCCTGGAACGAGGCGTGTACGGTACCCACTCCACCGGCGGAAAGTCGAGGTACACGCTGTCCAGCCCGTGTCTCTTCTCCACAGCCGTGTGCCTGTTGTTCGCGGCGCCCTCGTGGGGATCGACCACTACCGTTCCGTTATGCGCCGGGATGAGCTCGCCGTATCCGTCGCCCTTCAGCGCCTGGATCACCCCGTCCAGCTGCCAGGGCGTCGTCGAGCACGCGGGGTAGTAGTGCTGCCACGAGATGTTGATCTTCAGCAGGGTGGCCGCGCTCTTGATCAGGGTCTGGTCGTAGTCCGCCAGTCTCATCGCATTCGCCACGTCGTCGATGACGGACTCCGGCGACGTGCGGACGACGGCGACCTTCGACCTGGTGCGTGGCGGGGCTGCCTGGTGCGTGCCTGTCGTGCTCGTCACAACGTCTCGGTGTGGAAGCAGGGTAGGCGGGGCCTACTCCAGGAAATCGCGCAGCTTCTTCGAGCGGCTCGGCTGGCGGAGCTTGCGAAGGGCCTTGGCCTCGATCTGGCGGATCCGCTCCCTCGTGACACCGAAGTCGTGGCCCACCTCCTCCAGGGTCCGCTGCCGCCCGTCCTCGAGGCCGAAACGGAGTTGCAGGACCTTCGCCTCGCGCTCGCTCAGCGTGTAGAGCACGTCGTCCACCTGCTCCTTGAGCAGCTGGTACGAGGCGGCGTCTGCCGGCGCAAGCGTGTTCCGGTCTTCGATGAAATCGCCCAGGTGGCTGTCTTCCTCTTCACCTATGGGCGTCTCGAGCGATACGGGCTCCTGGGATATCTTCAGGATCTCCCTCACCCTCTCCGGCGTGACCTCCATGCCCTCGCCGATCTCCTCGCTCGTGGGCTCGCGGCCGTACTCCTGTACCAGCCGGCGGCTCTCCCGGAGGAGCTTGTTGATCGTCTCCACCATGTGCACGGGAATGCGGATCGTCCGTGCCTGGTCCGCGATGGCCCTGGTGATTGCCTGGCGGATCCACCACGTCGCGTACGTGCTGAACTTGTAGCCCTTCCTGTAGTCGAACTTCTCCACCGCCCGGATGAGCCCGATATTCCCTTCCTGGATCAGGTCCAGCATCGACATGCCGCGCCCGATGTACTTCTTGGCTACGCTGACGACCAGCCGCAGGTTCGCCTCGGCGAGATGGCTCTGGGCTGCCTCGCCCTCGTACTTGATCCTGCCCAGGTGGCGGCGGAGCAGCAGTTCGTACTCCTCCATGCGCCTCACGAACTCCTCGCTGTCGAGCTGCTCCTTCACCTCTCGCAGGGTGGAGTCCTCGCCGACTATATCGAGGACCTCCCTGGTCAGCAGCCTGTTGTGCAGCGAGACGACCCTGATCTCTGCCTTGACGTCGTCCGGTTCCATGTTCAGGACATCCGCCACGAAGTTGAGGAGCTCCTCTGGCAGGTTCCCGTCCAGTGCATCCCTGAGCGCCTCGTCCGTCATCGTCTCACCGATGGTGCGCTCGCCGCCGTCGAGCCCCACGTATCGCGACACTGCGGTCACCAGTGGCTCCGCTTCGCACACGCCCAGCATGAAGCGCTGCGCGACCTGCCATGCCCTCGGCTGCCGCCCGTCGGGGCCCAGCAGCTCCTCCTCGACGGCCTTCACGTGGTTGGACGACTCCATGGCGCAAGCCAGCACCCGCTCCTGCGGGGCCTTCAGCAGGTTGACGCGCCCGATCTCCCTCAGGTACATGCGCACCGGGTCGTCGATCATCTCGGCCGTGTCGAGACCCTGGGCCCACGCATTCTGCGCGTCGGTGGCCGTCTTCGGCTTGCCGTCCGCCTCCACGGCGGCGTCTTCGTGGACCGACGACAGCCTGTCTGGAGGGCTGGAGCCGAACTCCTCGTCGTCGCCCAGCGAGGAGCGCCGGTCGGGCGTCAGGCCGATGATGTCCGCGGCGGACTCTGTGTTGTTGGGAATGCCCGTATACAGGTCCTCTCGGTCTGCGCGTGTAGATCGGGTTGCCATCTCTTGTCACATCCCCCTTGCTTCGACAGGCGGCCGGGCATCCCGGCTCGCAGATGGGTCGGGTCTAGTCTCTTCGCGCTCTTCGCGCGAACGAGTCTCTCAGCATCGTGTTGACTTCCGTAATCGGGCCTTCGAGCTCCCTGTCCGGCGGGACGGACGCATCCTCCGTGGAACCGAGACTGTCCTGGAGCCCTCTGAGGTGCCGCTGCTGCAAACGACGCGCGGCCTGCCCGAATGCTTCCTCGAACGGCCACAGCTCGGTGGGAGACAACGGAAGGGCGCTCAGTCCGTCCAGGTGCTCGTGCAGGCTCTCATCCAACTGTTCGCGAACGTCTTCCATTGTAATGGAGGATCGAAGGCACGTAAACAGCTCACGGTTCTCTGTTCTGCGAAAGTAGTCCGTCTCCAGGTCGTCCTCGCGCTCCCTCAACTCCGGGTACCGCAGGAGTAGGGCAAGCGCGTAGTCTTCCAGGTGGTCCCTCCGGTCCGAGAGGACCGCGGGCTCTTCCCGGCCGCCTCCGCTTCTCTCGCCGCGCCGCCGCCGGGACGGCTGCTGCCGCCTCGATATGCTGCCTTCCAGCAGCCGCCTGTCGACCCCCATACTGGTCGCGAGCATGTCGATGTACTCGTCCTGCTCGAACGCGTTCGAAGTCGCGGATATCGCCGGGCTCAGGGCCGTTACGGCGTCCTGCTTCCCCTCGTTGGTGTTCACGTCGTACCGGGCCACCATTGCCTTGATGTAGAACTGCATGAACGGCACAGCCTCTGACAGCACCCTCTCCCATGCGGCCCGGTCCTCCCGGATTAGCGCGTCCGGGTCCCGGCCGGCGGGCAGTGAAGCTATCCTGAGGTTCATCGACTTCCGGCGGTACGTCCCGTCTCCCGAAGACTGGGCCCTCGCTCGCTGCAGGTCGACGACGCGCCACGACGACTCCAGGCTGCGGAGCGTTGCCTCCTGCCCGGCCTGGTCGGGGTCGAGGGCAAGTATGCAGCCGCTCGCCAGGGACCTGAGCTGGGCGACCTGCTGCTCGGTGAGCGCAGTGCCCATCGACGCCACGACGTTGGTGTAGCCGTGCTGGTGGGCGGCGATCGTGTCCATGTACCCCTCGACCACGATGGCCTCGTCCTTCTCGCGGATGGCCGGCGCGGCCAGGTGCAGCCCGTACAGCGTCCCGCGCTTGTCGAAAACGCGGGTCGACGGCGTGTTGATGTACTTGGGATCGGTGCCGTCCAGGGTACGGGCCCCGAATCCGGCGACCCTGCCCCGGCGATCGTGGATGGGGAACATCAGGCGGCCCCGGAAGAAGTCGCGCAGGTTCCCGTCGTCGAATCGGCGGAGCAGCCCCGCGTCGATGGCGTGCTCCACGTCGTGGCCCAGCGACGACAGGTGGTCTCTCAGCGCCGTGCCGCGCCGCGGGCTCAGGCCCAGGTCGAAGGCCTGCGCCGCGGCATCGTCGATTCCCCTCTCGGCTAGGTAGCGCCGCGCCCCCTCGCCCTCCGGGGTGGCGAGCGACTTCCCGTAGAACGACGCCGCCTCGTTGTTGGCCCGCAGCAGGACGTCCGTCCGCTCCGCCTGCTCCCTCGGGCGCATCTCGACCCCGGCCTTCTCGGCGAGCACCCGAAGAGCCTCGCCGAAGCTCAGACCCTCCTTGCGCATCACGAACGAGAACGCGTCTCCCCCGGTCGCGCATGCCCCGAAGCAGCGCCAGCTCTGACGCTGTGGGTCTACGACGAACGAGGGGGTCTTCTCAGTGTGGAACGGGCACGCCGCCTTGAAGGTGCGCCCGGACTTCTTCAGCGGGACGTAGCCCGATATGACGTCTACGACGTCCAGCCGGTCCTTTACATCATCGACGACTGACATGGGGTGAGGCTATTTTGCAACATTTCCACAAATGCCGCAAAGGTGAGAGTTCCTGAGGGCTACTGTAGGGGCGGGTTTGAAACCCGCCCTCTTAACGCGGCGCCCCGAAAACTGGTGGCGGACTTGGCGCAGGCTAGGCCCCCGTGACCTGCACCATGTCGACGAACCGCTCGACCTCTTCCCTGGAAGGCTGGCTCGCGATCCCCCCGCGCCCAGCAACCTTCAGGCCCGCCGACGCGATCCCCCACCTCACGCCCTGCTCCGTGCCCATGCCCCGCACCAGGCAGTGCAGGAACCCGCCCACGAAAGCATCCCCGGCGCCCGTCGTATCGGAAACCCCGTTCGGCGCTATCGCCGCTCCCCTAAGCACACCGTCGGGCGCCGCAACGAGAGCCCCCTCGGGCCCCGACGTGACCGCGACAGTACCCACCCCTCGCTGCTGGAAGAAGTCGACGGCCTCCTCGGGCGAATCGACGCCCAGTAGCGCGCTGGTCTCGTCCGGGTAGCTGATGAAGAGCACGTCGACGTAAGGGACTACCTCGTCCAGGGCCTCGCGCGCCTCGCTGGGACTCCACATGTTGGCGCGCAGGTTCGTGTCGAACGAGACCGTCACGCCCTTCTCGTTGGCGATCTGCACGGCCCTCAGGACGGTAGCCCGGCAGCTGGGAGAGACCGCCTGGATTATGCCGCCCGCGTGCAGCACGCGGGCCTGCCCAATGTAGGCCGGGTCCAGGTCGTCGGGCGTCGTGGTGCTTGCCGCGCTTCCCTTGCGGTAGTAGATGAACTCCCGGTCGCCCCCGGCAGGAGCGAGATGAAATGCACCGCCGTGAAGCCCTCAACGCGCTTCACCGCGGACGTGTCGATGCCGTTGTCCCGCCAGGCGTTCAGAAGGTAGTCGCCGAAATGGTCTTCAGCCGACCGAGTGATATACCCGCAGGAAATGCCAAGCTTGGACGCCATGTGGAGGACGTTGTTAGTGTCCCCAGCATATGCGCGGTGGAACGTCTCGGCGGAGCCCATCGGCTCGTCGCTGAACAGCTCGATCATGCACTCGCCGATGGAGACTATCTCAGGCATCTCACACCCCGCTCGTTGTCGGCTCTGCGACTCAGGTCCTGCCCAAAGTCCCCTCTCCCCTTTGCGGGAGAGGGTTAGGGTGAGGGGGTTGGGACCGGCGCAAGTCTGTCGCACTCATCCTAGCCTTATCCCACCGGGAGACAAGGGACCTTCAAGGCTGCTCTCATCACATCCCTGACGACTTTGGAAAGACCTTGGTCACGACTCGAGCTCCTGCAGGTACTGCCGCACCATCAGGGCGCTGGTCGCCCCTCTCCGACGGCGCTGGCGACCTGCTTGGTGCTCCCGGCACGGGCGTCTCCGGCGGCGAACACGCCGGGCATGGTGGTCTCCAGGATCTTGCTGGTCCTGATGAACCCGTAGTCGTCAAGGTCGATCTTGCCCTTGAGGAAGTCGGTGTTGGGGTCTAGCCCGATGAATATGAACGCGCCCGCCGGATGCAGGACTTCGGTCGAGCCTGTCCCGGTGTTCCGCACTACGATGCCGGTGAGCCGCCCGTTGCCCTGCAGCTCCTGGACGACCCGCTTGAAGCGTATCTCTATCTTGTCGTTCGCCGCGGCCTTCTCCTGGAGGAGCTGGCTCGCCTTCAGGCGGCCCGAGCGCTCGAGCACCGTGACCTTGTTTACGAACTTGGTCAGGAAGATGCTCTCCTCGACACCGCTGTTGCCGCCTCCCACTACTACCACGTCCTCACCCTTGTAGAACGGCCCGTCGCACGTGGCGCAGAAGTGCACCCCCGCGCCTATCAGGTCCTCCTCACCCGGTACGTTGAGGCGCCGGTACCTGGTGCCGCAGGCGACGATGACAGCGTTGGCCCGGTACTCGTCGCCCGACTCGGTGGTGACGACCCGGTAGTCGTCGGCAATTGCTATGTCGCTGACCACCTGCGCGGGCAGCACCTCGACGCCGAACTGCTCCGCGTGTACTCGAAGCTGGTCGGCCAGCTCGGCTCCGCCCACGCCATCGGGGAAGCCCGGGTAATTCTCGATGCGCTCCGTCACCCCCGCCTGTCCGCCGACGCCGCTCCGCTCTATCACCAGCGTGTCGAGGCCCTCCCGCGCGGTGTATATCGCCGCGGTCAGCCCGGCCGGGCCGGAGCCGACGATGATCACGTCGTAGAATTGGCGCTCGGCCTTGGGCTTGATCCCCAGCTTCTCCGCCAGCTCGGCGTTGGTGGGCTCCACCAGGATTGACCCGTCCGGGAACTGGATCGTGGGGATGATCTGCTTGCCGTTGTTGATCTTCTCGACGTACTTCAGTCCCTCCGGATCGTGGTCGACGTTGATCCAGTCGTACTTGACCCGCAGCTCGCCGAGGAACTCCTTCGCCCTCCGGCAGTCCGGGCACCACGGCGCACCGTACATCTTCAACATCTCGTTCATCGCACTCTCCCCCGCGCATCCATACCTACAGTCTATGCTATGAAAACGCCAAGGTCATCCACAATGTAGTCCCGAGCCCCGAGGGACCTGGGGCGGGGTCGGCCTCACTATGCCAGGAGACGACGCTACTTTCATCCCCTTATGTGGCCTTCGTAAGGCCATGGTGGTTCAGTTTGGAAGCGGCTCCCAGCTACGGCCGCCGTGCTATAATCCCCCCGCTATGCGGCAGCTCCCCAGGTACGCCCACAACCCCGTGCGATGTCCCGAACGCCGGTAGCCGCATCGCCGCCGTCCAGCCCTGTGCGGCTGCGCGTGGAGGCCAGGGAAGACGCCCTGTCGCCCTACGCGGTCCGATCCCGCGGAAGCAGGCGCGAGGTCCCGGAGGAGCCCTGCCCGATTAGGGGCGAGTTCCAGCGTGACCGTGACCGGATAGTCCACTCCAAGTCCTTCAGGCGGCTGAAGCACAAGACCCAGGTCTTCATCGCGCCGACGGGCGACCACTACGTTACGCGCCTTACCCACACACTGGAGGTCGCCCAGATCGCGCGCACCATCTCCAGGGCGCTCAATCTCAACGAGGACCTTACCGAGGCCATCGCGATGGGGCACGATCTCGGGCACACGCCGTTCGGCCACGTGGGCGAGAGCGAGGTCGACAGGCTGCACGACGCGGGATACCGCCACGCCGAGCAGAGCCTCAGGGTGGTGGAGCGCCTGGAGAAGGAGGGCAGGGGGTTGAACCTGACCGAGCACGTGCGCCAGGGCATCGCCCTCCACTCCAAGCCCCAGGGCGACTTCTTCGGCGACAGGGTTCCCGCCGGGCTGTCCCTCGAAGGCCAGGTGTTGAGGCTTTCCGACGCCGTGGCCTACCTCAACCACGACCTCGCGGACGCCTTCCGCGCCGGCCTGCTTCATGGCGACGACCTGCCCCCTGAGACCGCCGAGGTGCTGGGTTCGAGGCACTCCGAGCGCATACACACGATGGTCGCCGACGTGGTCGAGACCTCTTGGAAGGCCAGCGGCGAACAGGGTTTCGACCCCGCGTGGATGCCGGTCATCGAGATGAGCCCCCCCGTCCGCGATGCGCTCAACACCCTGCGCGGCTTCATGTTCGAGAGGGTCTACATGGTCGAGGACGCCGGAGAGGAGTCGGCTGCCGCGCGGCGCATAGTCTCCCTCCTGTATCGATACCTTGACGACAACCGCCATCTCATCCCTCCCGAGTACGGCGATAGGGATAGGGCGGTGGTCGACTACCTCGCCGGCATGACCGACCACTACGCAATTCGCATGGCCGAGGCGATCGAGCCCGGCATCGCCGGCCCTCTGACGAGTAAGGCGGGAATAGCCGCATGACGACCGAGGACAGGATACGAACGCGGACCGTTCAGAACCTGCTCAAGCTCATCGAGGAGCACCTCGAGGCGATGCAGCGCGACGTTCACGGCCTCGAATACGCGCACTGGAAGGAAGAGGTGGACGGGTTCTGGAAGTCCATCTTCGAGCAGGTGAGCCTGATGGCCGAGGCCCCGCAGCAGTCGGCGCTCGAGATGATCCGCGAGGACTGGACTTCATACATCACCCACTACGCCGGCGTCACACGCTGAACCGGCGACCTCCAAGAACATCCGGCGAGTTCCAGCCCAGGGAAGAGCAAGGGCAAGATACGTTCGCCCTGAGCCTGTCGAAGGGCAGTGCTCACCGGTGCAGGTAGTATTGGAGATAATCTCCAAAGGGGGCTCAATTGGACGACGGCAAGCTGCAACCCGACCTTCGACACGCTAGGCAGACGGCGGTCACCGCCCACAGCGTCGTCATCAAGCTCAAGGAAATGGGGCTCCCGGAAGACTACGACGGCGAGCTGGCCCTGCTGAGCACCGACCTGGGCGATCTCTGGAGCGCGCAGAGAGAGCTGGCGGACAGGCTCGACGGCCTGGTCGCCGCCCCGGACGACTGGGCCACGTTGGGTGACTCGCTCGTGGACCTACGGGCGACCGTCGACCACATCAGTTGGCACGTGGACAGCATCCGCGAGCCCATGACCAGGCTAACCGAGTACGCCTACAACCAGGCCGAACAGGCAGGTGCAAGCGGCTGATCCGCCTCCCGGAGCGCCTCTCACCCCCAACAATCCCTGTCACTACTATCAAAACAGGCAGCGGCTACCCCGCAATGTCGTCCCGAGGCTCCGCCGAGGGACCTGGGGTGGGGTCGGCCTCGCCCATGCCACGGGACGACGTCACTTCGTCCACTCAGGTGGCCTGCGCCAGGCCATACTCATTCCAAACGCAGCGCACCCAACCCTGTCATTACTTTGAAAATAGCCTTTGGGCGACCAGTAGGGGCGGGTTTGAAACCCGCCCTCCCTGGCCCCTCCGTCCATGCCGCTCCCATGACAGGGCCGCCCCATCTTCATCCACTCAGTTGGCCTGCTCTAGGCCATGGTCATCCCGAACGCAGCGCACCCAACCCCTGTCATTCCGAATGTAGCGCAGCCCCCCAACCCTGTCATTACTTTGAAAATAGCCTTTGGGCGACCAGTAGGGGCGGGTTTGAAACCCGCCCTCCCTGGCCCCTCCGTCCATGCCGCTCCCATGACAGGGCCGCCCCATCTTCATCCACTCATGTGGCCTGCTCTAGGTCATGGTCGTTCCGAACGCAGCGCATCCACCTGTCATTCCGAACGTAGCGCAGCGCACCCAACCTCTGTCATTCCGAACGTAGCGGAGCGAAGTGAGGAATCTAAACACGCCGCCTACAAGACAACGTAGCCGTTCTGCGTACGCTTAGACTCCTCGCTGCGCTCGGAGTGACACAGAACGTCAACAGCCTGGAGCTGGCCCCCAGTCTCATCGACATGAAGAGGGGCCCCATTCCTGGCGCCCCTCAGTTCCTCGTCCGTTCGACACCCCGCCTAGCCGTCGTCTTCTGTCGCGGCTTCCCCTTCATCGTTGGATGCGCCATCGTCATCGGATTCCTCGGAGACGACACCGGGCAGGTTCTTGAGCGTGCTGATGAGATCGACCCCTGTGAGGGACTGCACGAGGGCCGGCAGCTGCGCGATCGTGGATGAAACGTCTTGGGTGACCTTGCTGGCCCCGGCCCCCGCTCCATCGCCTCCGCCATTGCTGATTACGACGATGCTGTCCGTCTTGGCGAGCGGCTGGGCGACGGCGTCGGCGACCTGCGGGAGCGACTCGAAGAGCTGCTGGATCATGGCGGCTTGGCCGTACTGCTTCCAGGCGTCGGCCTTCTTGTCCATTGCCAGGGCCTCCGCCAGGCCCTGCGCCTTGATCGCTTCGGCCTCTGCCTCGCCCCGTGCCTTGATGGCGGACGCCTCGGCCTCACCGCGCAGCTTGATGGCTTCGGCTTCGGCCTCGGCCTCCGCTATGACACGGGATCGCTCGCCCTCGGCGACCGTCTCCAGCTTGTACCGTTCGGCTTCAGCCTCGACCCTGGCGCGACGCCTGTTACCTTCAGCGATCAGCTCCAGCTGGTCGCGTTCGGCCTCGGCGGGACGGCGGACGGTCGCGTCCAGCTCACGCTCTCGCCGCAGGATCTCCTGCTGCTGGATCTCGATCTGCTTCTGGCGCTCCACGACCTCGACCTGCAGCTCCTCTTCGCGGATCTGCTGGCGGGTCTTCGCCTCCTGCAGCGAGTAGGCCAACTCGGCTTCGGCTCTTCGTGCGTTGACCTGCTGGTCGTACGCAGCCTTCTGCGTCTCGAAATCGCGCTTCGACTCCGCGATCGCGGTGTCGGCCGAGAACCTCGCCGCTTCCCGCTGCTGCTCAGCCTGGGCTGACTTGATCCCCGAGTCCCGCGCGGCCTCTGCTTCACCGATCGTGGCGTCACGCTTGACTTCCGAAGTTCTCCGGACACCAAGAGCCTCCAGGTATCCTTGCTCATCCTGGATGTCGCGGATCGAGAAGCTGACGATCTCCAGTCCCATGTTGGTCATGTCGGTGGCGGCCACGTCGCGGACCTGCTCGGCGAAAGCGACCCTGTCACGGTAGATGTCCTCCACCGTCATTGTGCCGAGAATGGCGCGCTGCTGGCCCTCCAGGGTTTGAAGTGCGACCTCGGCCGTCTCGTCGACCGACTTGCCCAGGAACTGCTCGGCAGCGGTCCTGATCGCCTCCTCGCCGCGTCCGACTTTCACCTGTGCGACGCCGTCGACTGAGACCGAGACGCCCTCCTTCGTGTACACCCTCGCCGTATTGACCTGGAGGGTCATGACCTCCAGCGAAAGCGTCTGCGCCTTCTGCACGAACGGCAGCACGAACATCCTGCCGCCCACCCTTATCTTCGGCTGCCTGTTTCCACCCGACACGATCAGGGCATGGTTCGGTCCTACTGTGTGAAAGCCTGCCATTTCATTCCCTCCTTGTACTAGGTAGTGGGACTCTCTCGCTCTACTATCGGCACTCTAGGCGATGTCGTCGTAGAGCTTCTCGACTTTGAGCACCTCGCCATAGACACCGACGACTCTAACATCCTCGCCCTCTTTGATTGTGACGCCGGGGTCGGTCGAGGCCGACCACTCTTCATCCGCCACCCGCACCTTGCCGGCCGGCCGGAGCTCGGAAACGGCGACACCCCACTGTCCTTCGAGGAGCATCGCCTCCTCAGTCTGGAATCCGCTGGGTGTGCCGCCCTCGGTCCGAGCGAACCGTATGAAGAACACCCCCGTCACGGCTACTAGGACGGTCATCGCGGCGATCATGATCGGGTTTACCATGAAGCTGGGCTCAGGCAGGTCCGAAGGGCTGAAGAAGTTCCCGAACAGGAAGACCGCTCCCAGGACGAGGCTCACGATGCCGCCCGCGCCGAGAACACCGAATCCAGGAGCGTTCGCCTCCCCGTAGAAGAGCCCCATCGCGAGGGCGATCAACGCCACGCCGATCCAGCTCCCCGGCAGATTGAAGAATCCGACGAAGGCCAGCCCGAGGCAGATCACGCCCAGGATGCCCGGACCGACAACGCCGGGCATGAGCGCTTCGATCAAGATGGCGATGCCGGCGATCAGGAACAGGGCAAACACCACGTTGGGGTTCGCGATGATCCCAAGAGCCCGTTCGAGCAGCGTCCTGTCGAGATAGCTCAGGCTCGCGCCCTCGGCCGGAAGGGTAACCTGTCCGGTCGATGTCGTCGTCGTGCGGCCATCGAGCTGTTCGAGCATCGAGTCTATGTCCGGGGCGATCAGGTCGATCACTCCGAGCTCGAGGGCCTCTTCTGCCGAGTATGCCGTGGCCTTCAGCACGGTGTCTTCGAGAGCCTCGGCGTTGCGGTTGCGGGCCTGGGCGACGCTGCGAATGAATGCGCTCGTGTCGGCGCTGATCTTCCGGGAGAGGGTAGACGGAATGTCACCGCCGCCCGACGTGACCGGCGAGGCGGCCCCGATGGTGGTGCCGGGCGCCATGACTGCGAAGTGGGCCGCGGCCGTGATGAAGGTCCCGGCGGACGCCGCCCGAGCGCCGGCAGGACCCACAAACACCGCGACGGGGACGTCGGAGTCCAGGACTTCTTCTACAATCTCGCGGGTCGATTCGAGCAGGCCCCCGGGGGTGTCCAGCTCGATGACCACTAGGGACGCTTGGCTACCCCGCGCCTCGTCGATTCCGCGCGCGATGCGGTCGGCGGTCAGGGGTTCGATGTTGCCGTCGATCTCTATGACGAGGACCGATGAGCCGTCGGCGGAGGCCGAGCCACCGGACTGCCACGCGAGAACGGAAACGGCAAGCATTACGAATAATGCTGTACTGACGTGACGCATAGAGCCCCCTATCTCGTGATTCTATACCATTTTGAGATTCTCAGGCTTTACCTCACGTTACACGTCACCGTAGGGGCGGACCCACGTGTCCGCCCGCAGAGGAGCGGACGTATCGTGACGTAGGGGCGGACCCACGTGTCCGCCCGCCAAGGAGCAGGCGTATGGTGATGTAGGGGCGGGTTTGAAACCCGCCCTCGCGGTCCCCAAGGGCGTCGGCAACAGCTAGCCGGAGCACGTGAGAGGAGGCTTGTGTTATTGTTACACGGCTCGGACGCGCAACTCCGGCCAGCTTGGGCCGTGATCCCATCTATCGAATATGACTCAACAGTCACATAGCAGTCCGAACGGCTCGCGCCGCGTCGTCGTAACCGGCATAGGCATGGTGAGCCCCGTCGGCCTCTCACGGGAGTCGACGTGGAAGAACCTCATCGCCGGCAAGTCGGGGGTCGACCACATCAGCCTGTTCGACGCCGAGGGCCTTCAGACGCGGATCGCCGGCGAGGCGACGGGATTCGACGCCACGGACTACGTCGGCCGCAAGGAAGCCCGGCGGATGGACAGGTTCGTCCAGTTCGGGGTGGCCGCCTCACTGGAGGCCGTTGAGCACGCGGGCCTGGAGATCGACGAGACCAATGCCGAGCGGACGGCGGTCATAGTAGCCAGCGGAATCGGCGGGATCATCACCCTCTCTGAACAGATCGGCGTCATGGACGCCAGGGGCGCGTCCAGGGTCAGCCCGTTCCTGGTCCCCATGATGCTCCCGGATATGGCCTCAGGCCAGATCTCGATGGTGCTCGGGACCAAGGGCCCCAACTTCTCCACGGTGTCTGCCTGCTCCAGCGGCGGCGACGCCATAGGAGTTGCCTACGACATGGTCGGCCGCGGTGTTGCCGACTTCGCCCTGGCGGGAGGCTGCGAGGCGGCCCTTTGCCCGATAGGCGTGGCCGGATTCAACGCGTGCAAGGCTCTCTCGAAGCGCAACGACGACCCGCAGAAGGCCTCCCGCCCGTTCGATGCCGAGCGAGACGGCTTCGTGATGGGGGAGGGGGGCGCGGTGCTAGTCCTGGAGAGCTTGGAGAGCGCGCAGGACCGCGGTGCGGAACCGATCGCGGAAATGATCGGGTACGGCTCCACTGCCGACGCCCACCACATCACCCAGCCTGCCCCGGAAGGCGAGGGAGGGGCCCGGGCGATGAAAATCGCCCTGGAGGACGCGGGAATACGCCCCGAAGACGTGGACTACATCAACGCCCACGGCACCTCCACCCCCCTTAACGACAAGAATGAGACGATGGCCATGAAGTCCGTATTCGGCGACGAGGCATACAGGATACCCGTCAGTTCCACCAAGTCGATGACGGGACACCTTCTGGGCGCGAGCGGGGCGCTGGAAGCAGCCGTGTCTGCCATGGCCATCCAGCGCGGCGCGGCCCCCCCGACCATCAACCTCGAGGTGCCCGACCCTGACTGTGACCTGGACTACGTGCCCCACCTGGCGCGGCGCGGCAGGATTCGCACGACCATGAGCAACTCGTTCGGCTTCGGCGGGCACAACGCCAGCCTCCTCTTCAGGTCGGTCGAGAACGGGACTGCCTAGGTTGGCATCCGGGCTCCCCCGGGCGGGTCAGCGCCGCTATGCAGGCAACGGCGCCCCGCCCCTGGAATGGCGGATGCTGCCCGACCCGCCCCCCGGATTCGCCGAGTCGATAGGCTTTCCCGAATTCCAGGCAAGGCTCCTCCACAACAGGGGCGTGCGCACCCGTTCCGATGCCGATGCCTTCCTCGCCGCCGACCGGCGGCTCAGTAACGACCCGTTCCTGCTGCCCGACATGCGGCAGGCCGTGGACCGCCTCCGAAGGGCTGTCGAGGCGGGCGAGACCATCGCCGTGTTCGGCGACTTCGACGCCGACGGCCTGACGGGAGCCGCCGTGGTCACGAAGGCCCTCGAGGAGCTGGGGGCCAGGGTCGTCCCTTACCTGCCCGACAGGTCCTCGGAGGGCCACGGCCTGAACGCCCTGGCCATCGGCAGCATCAGGGCTCAGGGCGTCACCGCCATGGTCACGGTCGACTGCGGGACGACCGCGGTCGACGAGGTGGACCTGGCGTCCGCACTGGGCATCGACACCATCGTCACCGACCATCACACGCTGTCCGGTCAGCTCCCCCAGGCGTCGGCGGTGGTCAATCCCAGGCGGGATGAGTCGGAGTTCCCGTACCTGGGACTTACCGGCGCCGGGCTCTCCTACAAGCTGGTCGAGGCCCTCTGGGCCGACCTCGAAAAGCCGCTTCCCGAGCACCTGCTGGAGATCGCCGCGCTGGGCACGGTGGCGGACGTCGGGCCGCTGACCGGCGAGAACCGCTACATCGTGAAGCGGGGCCTCGAGCTGCTGAACTCAACCAGCCATCCCGGGATCGATGCGCTGATCGCCCGGTGCGGTCTCGAAAAGGGCAAGATCGACTCCAGGGACATCTCTTTCAGCCTGGTGCCGCGTCTGAACGCCTCCGGGCGGTTGGGTGACGCCACCCTGAGCCTGCACCTGCTCACCGTCACCACGAAGGACGAGGCTGTCTCGCTGGCAGACAGGCTCGAAGAAGCAAACGAGCGGCGGCGGGAGCTCTCGCAGCTCGCCTACAGGCAGGCGATGGAGCAGGTCGAGCGCAACGGCTCATCATCGGAGCCGGTGATCTTCGTCGAGCACGATGAGTGGGCGCCGGGCATTCTGGGGCTCGTGGCCGGCCGGTTGTCAGAGGCCTTCCACCGCCCGGTGGCCGCCGTCGCTGTCGGGCCGCAGGTCTGCCGCGCCAGCATGAGGAGCATACCTGAGTTCGATGTCATGGAGGCGCTGGTCCTGATCGAGGACCGGCTGGTCCGCTACGGTGGGCATCCGGCCGCCGCTGGATTCACCGTGTCCACATGCGAGCTGGGCGAGCTCAAGGCCGATATGCGCGATATCGCTTCCAGGCAGGTCTCGACGGCGACAGCCGTCCCCTCTATCGAGATCGACTGCGGGGCTGGCCCGGCTATCGTCGACAGCGCAAACATGGACTTCATCGAGTCCCTCGCGCCCTTCGGGGAGGGCAACCCGGCCCCGGTCCTCATGACCGCCGGTATGCGCGTCTCAGAGAGCCGGACGGTTGGCCGCACGAAGGCCCACCTCAAGATGTCGCTGGTACACAACAGCCGTATGTGGGAGGCCATCGCCTTCAACCAGGCGGACCGGGACATATCCGCCGGCGACGTGGTCGACGCCGTCTACAACGTCGGCATCAACGACTGGGGTGGGATTCCCAGGATGGAGCTGCGGGTGCTGGATGTCAGGCGTTCAGGGCTGGCGCCGCTGTCCTAACGCTCGGCCCTCCGGCGCTCGGCCCTCGTTCCGCGCTCTATGACGAGAGGCGCCTCCTCCACCCTTTCGCCAAGCCTCGCCTTCGCCAGGAGGATGGGAATGGTGATTGCCAGGATCAGCAGGGAGATGAGCTGCGCCTCCTGCAACCCTGCCGCCCAGATGCGGTCCTCCCTGAAGAACGTCACGCCGAACCGCCCTAGAGCGTACAGCGCAAGGTACACAGTCCACAGCATCCCGTCCGGCTTCAGCCTGCCCCTGAGCTGCCAGATTACGACCAGCGCGAGGATATTCCAGATCATCTCGTAGGCTATCGCGGGGTGGACCGCGGTCGCGTAGCCGTCCGCGCAGTTCTGCGCCGCCGTCTCCGCGTGCGTCCACTGGAACCCGAACAGCAGATCCGTCGCCTTGGAGCAGTGCTCGCCGTTGATGATGTCGCCGATCCGGCCGATGGTCTGGACGTAGAGCAGCGCCGGCGCCGTCAGGTCCGCGATCACGCCAACCGGATGCTTTGCGATCAGTGCGTACGCCGCTCCCGCGATGAAGCCTCCCAGGACCCCGCCCCACACGCCTATGCCGCCCGTCCAGATCTCCAGCACCTGCATCGGATTCTGCGAGTACACGGCGCTCCAGTGGTCGACGACGTGGACCACCCTCGCCCCTATGACGCCGCCGATGATCGCCCAGACGGCGATTGAGAGCACCACGTCCGGGTCGATTTGCTTGAGCGGCGCCCACCTCGCCACGAGCACGACGGCCGTGGCCACCGCGACAAAGCTGAACAGGCCGTGCCAGCTCAGGGCCAGCTGCGAAACGAAGTCCGTCGAGAACAGGAAGGGACTAATGTCTATTTCTATCATGGTTACCTTGCCGCGCAGATTCTACGTTCGACCTCCCCCGCCGTCAAGGAATTGCCAATAGTGTAACTGTTCAGAGTCGAGGGAGGCGGCCTGTCCCTTCCCCCTCAGGAGACCCTTGCATAACTCCGTCATACGACCAACGCAATAGCAACGGAAAACTCAGGTACTCATGGACAGTGGGGCTGGGGAACCTCAAGCCTTACAGCAGGTCATGAAATTCGATTCCCATCGACCCGGCCTAATCTTGACGATGGACAGAACCGTCTTCGAACTACGGCTGGGAAGTCCAGTTGGTCCAGAGTATAGGCGATAGCTGGTTGGCCTGTCTCCCCCTGTGGCGCCGCCGAGCCGACCGAAGGAAGAGACCGCCCGCCTGGGCAAGGACATATACCAGCGCGACATCCGGCGGCAGGGCGAGGCCGACCACGACGGGAAGGTCGTCGCCATAGACGTGGAGAGCGGTCAATGGGCCATCAGCGGGTATATCCTTGAAGCGGTATGCGGCTCCGCAGCCACAGCCTGTACATGGAAGTAGAGGATGGCGGGCTGTCAATACCCAGGAACATTGAGCCAGAATAACCACGAACATTGAGCCAGATAATCAGGGTCTTTGAGCCACCCTGAGCGCCCCCGGCTTAGACCATTGCAGCACTTGATAAGGAGGTGCAGCGATGGCCTACAAGGAGGTGTTCAGAGTGGAGATAGAAGAAGTCATCCGGCGCTGGCAGGCTGGAGAGAGCCAGCGCCACATAGCAACTGGGACGGGCCTTTCCCGGAACACGGTGGGCAAGTACATCTCCTCAGCTGAGAGGTTGGGGCTGTCCCGGGACGGACCCGTTCCCAGCGAGGAGCAGCTGAGCAAGCTGGCGGTCATCGGCCGTGCGGGACCGCGGCAGACGAAGAAGCCCATAGAGGAGACGCTGTCCCCCTGGGCCGACCAGATCCACCAGTGGGTCATCGGTGACCGGCTGCAACTGACCCGCATCCGGGAGTTGCTCTTGGAGCGTGGCTGCCCGGTGCCCTATTCGTCGTTACAGCGTTTCGTGGCCCGCCGCAACTGGCGAGGCCGCAGTCTCCGGACAGTGCGGATGGAGGAGGGTCCTCCGGGCGAGGTAGCGGAACTGGACTTCGGGAGACTTGGCTTCGTCCAGGACCCGGAGACGGGACGCCGCCGGTCGGTGTGGGCGCTGATCGTGGTGCTGGCCTACTCGCGGCACAGCTTCGTCTGGCCCACCCACCGGCAGAAGCTGGAGGATGTGGTCGCCGGACTGGAGGCGGCCTGGGCCTTCTTCGACGGCGTGCCCAAGTACCTAGTCATCGACAACTTCCCGGCGGCGGTGGCCGGGGCCGACGCCCTGCATCCCAGGCTGACCAGGGGCTTCCTGGAGTACTCGCAGCGCCGGGGCTTCATCACCGACCCTGCTCGGGTGCGCCACCCCAGGGACAAGCCCAAGGTGGAGCGGGGAGTCCAGTACGTGCGGGAGCGCTTCTTCAAGGGAGCCGACTTCAGGGACCTGGCCCACATGCGGAAGGAAGCACTCCACTGGTGCAGAGAGGTGGCTGGTCAGAGGGTGCACGGCACCACCAGGCGCAAGCCCTTGGAGGTCTTCGACGCGGAGGAGCGCCAGGCGCTGCTGCCCTGGGACGGCGAGCCCTACGAGGTGACCTACTGGCGCACCGCCAAGGTGCAGCTCGACTACCACGTGACCTGCCAGTACGCCATCTACTCGGTGCCGTCGTCCCTGTGCCCTCCGGGTCAGCAGGTGGAGATCGCGCTGGGTACCAAGCTGGTGCGCATCTACCACCGGGGCAAGCTGATCAAGGTCCATCCCCGTCAGCCCAAGGGCAGACGCTCCACCGATCCCGACGACTACCCGAAGGAGTTCAGCGCCTACACTCGGCGGGCGCCCGACAAGATCAAGCAGAGCGCGGCGGAGCTGGGAGAAGCGGTGGCCGCCTTCGCCGACCGGCTCTTCGAAGGTCCCACGCCCTGGGCCAGGATGCGGCAGGGCCACAAGCTGCTCCGCCTTGCCCAGCGCTACACCCCGGAGCGGCTGAACGACGCCTGTCGCAAGGCTCTGGACGTGGATCTTATCGACGTGTACCGAGTCGAGCGCATCCTGATCGAAGCCCTGGAACAGCAGGAGGCTCCGCCCCTTGCCGATCTCATACCGCCGGGCCGCTTCACCAGACCCGGCTCCGTCTTCGCCCTCGTCAACCGCCATCACCCAACCGAAGGAGTCAAGCTATGACCCGCAACCGCAACGTCGATCTGGCCCCGATGCTCAAGACCCTCAAGCTCAGCGGCATGCTGGACACCCTGCCCGAGCGCATCGCCCTGGCTCGCAGGGACCAACTGGACTACGCCGCCTTCCTGGAGATCATCCTAGCCGACGAGGTCAGCCGAAGGGAGAACCGGCGCATCGAGACCCGTCTGAACCGTGCCGGCTTCGAAGAGACCTGCCGACTGGAAGACTTCGACTGGACATCCGAAATCACCCTGGACCGACGCCTCCTCGACGCCGCCTTCTCCCTGGACTTCATCCTCAGGCACGAGCACGTCCTGCTCATGGGACCGGCGGGCGTCGGCAAGAGCTTCCTGGCCCAGGCTCTCGGCTACGCCGCCGTCAGAGCCGGGTACTCCGTGCACTTCATCCACGCATACGACTTCTTCAAAGCCATGTCCCAGGCCAGGGTAGACAACTCGGTGGACAAAGCCTTCCGCTCCTTCCTCTCCCCAGACCTGCTCATCCTCGACGACCTGGGCCTGCACCGTCTCAACGCACAACAGTCATCGGACCTCTACCAGCTCATCGTCGGCAAGCATCGGGCCTCCAGCTTCGTCATAACATCCAACCGCGCCATCGAAGAGTGGCTCGGTCTCTTCAACGACCCCATCCTGGGCAACAGCGCCCTGGACCGCCTCGCCAACACCAGCTACCAGATCGTCATCGAGGGAACCAGCTACCGGGAGAGGCTCTCCCCTCACCGCGCCCTGCTGGGCAAGGTGGCCAAAATCCTCAGCAAGAAGGGAGGTGATTGACTCCCAATAGCTTCCTGTCTAGAATCCAAATCATCGGCGTCCAGGGTGGCTCAAAGTTCGTGGGTAACCTGGCTCAAAGATGTTGGGTAACGACAGGGCGCGTCGTCATCCAGGCCAGGTGAGCAGGCGAACCCTTTACGTCTCCAATCGCCCGCCCAAATCCACCGCCTAATTGGAGAAATGTTATTTTCTGACCTCTCGGTTGGGCCGGTGGGGGCGTCGATTGGCGACTGACGGGGTTAGCAGTGGTTTGGCGGGGCCGATGGTGGACGTATGAGGGTCTTGGGGTGCTGATTTGCCATGCTTGCGTCGATTTTGAGCCGTTTGGCCTCGTAGGAGGACGCAGCATCCCTATGACGGTTATCCACGTCGCTTGTCCGATAGGCGGATGTAGATAAGCTAGTTTCAGGTTGAGGGAGGGCCGTGAGCCAGCGCCGCTATTCTCCGGTGTGCCCCGACCAGCAGCGGGAACGATGGATGGCCTCGCGCCAGTCGGATCAGCAGCTTCCTGGCATGGTAGACCACTCGACCGGCAAGGTCGATCAGAGCGAAGCGCACCGCCTTGAGCCGCTTGGTCACCCACTCATCACCCAGCGCCAACTGCTTGACCGCCGAGTTCAGGTTGAACGCCAGCACCGTTATCGCCCACCACGCTGCGTTGGCTCCGAACTGTCCCGACGGCAGTCTCCCGCCCGCCAGGTCCTCCTTCAGCACACTATGGACCTCCTCGCCTTTCCCGCATCTCTCACGGTACCACCGCACAACCTCGTCTCCCGGAAGCTCCCGGTTCGTCACTATCCCGCTGATCTTGTACCAGCCGTGGTTCGGCATCTGCATGACCGGAACCGACAGCTCAAACTCACTCTCCATGCCCGGTAGCGGCGGTCGCCTCAGAGGTTCTCTGACGGCTATGAAACGGTAGGCGGGACCCTCCTTGTAGCGACCTAATCGACTGGACATGAAGCCCACCTCGGCCCACTCCTGCCCCGTCTCCACCTCGAACTCCCCCATCATCCGGGGCAACTGACGCCACTCGCTCTCTTCCACCAGCGCCGCCTCATGCTTGAACTCGTCCGTGACGCGTACCCCAATCGCGAACTCGATCACTCCGAACCGTTCGTCTCTCCCCTCGGCGCAGTACTCCAGAAGATCGTTCTGGTAGCCTGCCGTGTCGGACCGCAGCATCACCCGCTCCACTCCCTCGGGTACGCACTCCAACGCGTCTCGCAACACTCGTAGCTGCTCAAATCCCGCGGGAACGTTGCCGTCTCTGAACTCCGAGTGGACGACCAGGTCCGCCTCGGCCCAGTATGTCGTTAGCGGCTGATAGGCTTTGAATCCCTTGTAGCAGTAGAGCGCCTCCTGCTTGTGAGTCTCGACCAGCGTCGCGTCCATGTCCAGTGTCGCCTGCCTATGCCCAACGTGGCCCCGAACGAAGCCCACCATCTCGGCGTTGACCTTCCCAAGTCCGTCCAGCGCGTCGTTGGCCTGGGGTATGAACGCCGTATGAGGCTGCCTCGCCTCCTCCTGGGATGCGTCGTGGAACTGGCTCAGATACCGGAACACCGCCGATGGAGACGGCACATAGCGGTGTCGATCACGCCGCCACCGGTTGCGCTCCGCCCTGCGCTCCGAAGCTCGCTGCCGGTGGGTCTCCACCCTTCCCAACATCCGGCCAAGGCCCTCGTCCGCCTCCAGCACGCGAAGGTCGTCCACCCCTTCGCCGCCCGCCAGGTTCAACAGCGTCAGTGAGGTGACCATCTGACGGTCCGTCCAACCCTGGCCTCCCTCTCTGACCCTCACGTGGCGTCTGATCGACTCGCCAAGGCCGATTGCCTCGGCCATCTCCAGGTAGACTGCCAACCCCGATAGCGCCGTCATGCCCCCGACGCGGTTCTCTGCCCTGTACTGGAATGGTAGGACTCCATGTTGCATAATAACTGCACCTCGTTGGTGATGGTTTGGGATTGTCACTTACCATCTTAGTCAGCTTTGCAGCTGACTCCAACGAGGTCTTCTTCTTGCTTTAGGCGGTGGATTTGGGGCCCGTGCTCTATCTTGACAAACCCGTTCAGACTAACGGATAATCTATACTGACTGTTTACGACACATATTGACATGAGCTAGAAGCAGAGTGATCCAGCGCCCGCACGGCGTCGCGGCATAAGTCGGGCGACACAGGAGGTTCGACGACATGACCAACGCGCTGCGGAGCTTCACCCCCCCCCCCCCTCCGCATTTCGTGGGGGTTCTCTTTCATTGAGGCGCCCCGCCAGAACCTTCCTCACGTTGACCCTGCTGGCGGCGGCGCTGTTCGTGCTGCTGTCTGGAGGGACTGAAACAGCCTCTGCGCAGCAGGCGTCGCAGATCTTCGTCGCCAACACCGGTCAGTCAAGCCTAGCTGGGACACATTTGGAATATGATTTCGCCCAGGCGTTCACCACCGGCAGCAACCGCGCGGGCTACAGCCTGCGCAGCGTCGGCGTGGAATTCTCCATCATCGACAGCAGCTTCAGCTCTTCGTCCCTCACCGCCAGCATCCACGCCGACTCCGGCGGGTCTCCGGGCAATTCCCTCGGGACCCTGACCAACCCCGCCAGCTTTCCCGTCTCCAGCTCGGACCAGACGCTGACCTTCACCAGCAGCGCGGGCATCGACCTTGCGGCGAACACCACGTACTTCCTGGTGATCGATCTAAGCAGTGCCGAGTCTGCTTCGTTGATGCGCCTAACGGGTTCGGACAGCGAGGACGGCGGAGGCCAGGCCGGCTGGAGCATCGGCGACGGTTTCTCGAGACGAGCGTGGAACACAACGGGCGCGTGGAGCACCTTCGCCTCGTCAATGAAACTCAGCCTCGGCGGCGTCAGCAAGCCTTTCCTGGTTTCGAACTCCGGGCAGGCGAACGGCGGCACCGGCAACTTCGTACAGCACGACCACGCGCAGGCGTTCACGACGGGCGCCAACGCCGGCGGGTACACCCTGACGGGCGTCGACTTCTCGTTTCCGCAAATCAACGACGGCGCGCTGGCGGGGAAGCTGGCTGCCGAGATCAGAAGCGACAGCAGTGGAGCGCCGGGCGCGGTGGTCGCCACCCTGACCAAGCCCGGCACGATTGCCGCCGGCACGAACAGCTTCACGCACTCGGGCGTGGCGCTCGCGTCGAACACCACGTACTGGGCGGTGCTGGACGTCACCCTGGTCCTGGCGCCCGGCGCCAACACCATCCAGAACACCGCGTCGGACGCCGAGGACGCCGGCGGCGCGGACGGCTGGACCATCGCCGACGATGGCCACTACCGGACCTGGAACACCTCGGGCGCCTGGACCTCGTTCAGCCAGTCCCGCAAGATCACCATCCACGGCACGGCCGTCGAGACGGTCGAGACGGAGACCTTCGTAGCCAACACCGGCCAGGCGGACGGAGGCACCTCGTTTTTGGGCAATGACTTCCACCAGGCGTTCACGACGGGCTCCAACAGCTTCGGCTACAGCCTGCACAGCGTCGACGTGGAGTTCTCCACCATCCACAGCGGCTTCAGCTCCTCGGCGCTGACCGCCAGCATCCACGCCGCCTCCGGAGGGTCTCCGGGCAGCTCGCTGGGGACGCTGACCAACCCCGCCAGCTTCCCCGCCTCCACCTCGGACCAGACGCTGACCTTCACCAGCAGCGCGGGCATCGACCTTGAGGGGAGCGCCACCTACTTCCTCGTGATCGACATGGACGCCGGCCAGAGTTCTTCGAGGGTACGCCTGACGGGTTCGGACGCCGAGGACGGCGGGGGCCTGGCCAGCTGGAGCATCGCCGACGGCGCCGGGACGAGAACGGCTTCCTCGACGGGCGCGTGGACCCCCAACGTATCATCACTGAAGATCAGCCTCGACGGCGTCAGCAAGCCGCGGCCGCCGCGGGTGAGCATCCTTGGCGGCGGCGCCGTCACCGAGGGCGTCAGCGCCAGCTTCACGCTGACGGCGGTCCCGGCGCCCACGGCGGACCTGCCGGTGAGCGTGACCGTGGCCACGACCGGCGACTTCGGGTACGGCGCGCTGCCCACCAGCGTCACCATCCCGGACTCGGGCACCGCGACGCTGGAGATCCCCACCACCGGCGACGACGTGGACGAAGCCCACGGCTCGGTCACGGTGACGCTGGTGGACGGGTCGGACTACGACCTGGCCACGTCGCTGGGGACGGCGACGGTCCGGGTGCGGGACGACGACCCGGCGCTGGTGAAGAACACCGGCCAGTCGAGCGGCCTGGTGCAGGGCCTGCACGTGGACCTGGCGCAGGGTTTCGACACCGGCGGCAACCCCTCGGGGTACACCCTGACCAGCGTGGACGTGGCCTTCAACCGGTCCACCGAGGACTTCGGCTCCAAGCTGACGGTCACCGTCCACAAAGGTGCCAACGGGGCTCCCGGCACGGTCGTCGGGACCCTGGCCAATCCCGCCTTCGTGAACCGGCAGGCCGGCACGTACAGCTTCACGCACCCGGGCGTCGCGCTCGAGGCGGACACCCGCTACTGGGTCGTGCTGGACGCAACCGGACTCACGGAAGGCAACAGCCAGGTGAAGTTCACGCAGAGCAACTCCGAGGACGCGGGCGCCGCGCCCGGCTGGAGCATCAACAACGACGCTCGCATCCGCGCGCAGGGGGGCGGCAACTGGATCACCCTGGTCGGCGGCTCCACTCTGTCGATGGGAGTCAACGGCCGGCTGCTGCCCCACGCGGACGGTTCCTACACCGTGCCCCTGGACTGGCCGCTGAAGCCGCTCGGTCTGGGCGCGGGCGAGACGTTCCGGCTGCTGTTCATGACCGAAGACCACCGCGACGCCACCGCCGCCGACATCGGCGTCTACGACGCCCACGTGCGGGAGGCGGCCCGCGACGGTCACGACGCCATCCGGCGCTACGCCGATCACTTCCGGGTGGTCGGCTCCACCGCCGCGGTGGACGCCCGCGACCACACCCGGACCAACCCCAACAACGCCGGGCACACGGACGCGGAGGTCTGGTGGCTGAACGGCGAGCGCGTCGCGGCGAACAACGCCGGCTTCTGGTCCGACACCTGGGAGAACTGGGCGATGGCGGACCGGCGCTTCGAGAGCGGCGAGAGGAGCACCTCGAACGACTGGCCGTGGACGGGCACCCGCACCGACGGTGCGAAGGAGGCGAACCCTCTGGGCGCCAGCAACGCCCGGCGCGGACGGTTCTCGACCACCGACGCGGACACCGGCCCCATCAGCTACAACACCATCGCCAGCACCCAGGACCACGCCTTCTACGGCATCTCGCCCCTGTTCCGGGTGGAGCCCACGCCGGTGAACGCGCCGCCCGGTGAGCCGGCGGTGATGAGCAACCTGGGCCAGGCGGACGGCGCGGCGTTGAATGTGACGACTGCCAGTACCGTACGTGACCGCGCGCAGTCGTTCCGCACCGGCAAGAACGGCGGCCACTACCGCCTCAACAGCGTCGACGTCGAGTTTGCCGAGATCGGCGACTCCGACGCCGCCCGTGATCTGAGGGTACAGATCTGGGCCGGCTCCGGCGGCTCGCCGGGCAGCACCGCCGCCGACGTCCTCGCCGACCTGGCGCGCCCCTCCATGCCGGTGGGCAGCGCCGACCGGACCTTCACCTTCACCTACCAGGGCGACGACGGTTCGGGGCTGCGGCTGGAGCCGGACACCACCTACTGGGTGTACGTATACGACGCGTCCGTGCAGCCCAACAGCAGGTACACCCTTCGCGCCACCGCGTCGAACTCCGAGCGCCTGCGGGGCCTGCGCCTGCCCGAGGGCTGGAGCATCGGCGACGGCCACAGTTCCTGGTCGCTCTACCCCAACCCCGCCGTCTCCTGGAGCACCCACTCCGAGGCGCTCAAGATCGGCCTGAACCTGGGGGCCGCCGACGCCTTCGTGCAGTTCCGCACCTGCGCGGGCACGGTGTCGGGCAACGACTGCGACACGGGCTGGGTGATCGCCAACTACAACAGGCACGACCCGCCGCCGACGATCACGCTGACCGAGGGCGGCCCGGCGGTGACCTACCAGTGGCAGGCGGTGGACCCCCACGAGCGCCGGCACTTCTACGTCGCCAGCCAGGTGGGTGAGCCGCTCAGCCACTTCGGGGGCTACATCGGGCCGGGCCAACCGGACCGGGACCGGCTGATGTGCCACACCGGGAGCCGCAGCCCCTACAACCTGGGCGACCCCATCGTCGAAGGGCTTGGCCGGGATGGGATACATTTCGGCTACGGCAGCACCGCCGGCCCGCTGCTGGACCGGCACGACGGCTGCCCCTTCTCGTCGCAGTCCGTCTACGAGAGCGACGCCAACAAGTGGCGTCCGGTGAGCCTCGCCGCGGGCCAGGACAGCGACGCCTTCGACCACGGGACGTTCCTGATCCACCGGCCCCACGCCGTCGGCCACAACTTCTATGAAAATGGCGTGCTGTACCAGGTGGGAGGCTTCGACTACCCCGAGGTGCGCGTGCCGCTCATCATCAGGGACGACGACGAGTGGGAGCAGACCCTGGAGTTCTCCATCGACGACGGGACCACCTGGACGTCCATCGAGGACGGCGGGCTCAATCTGGCCTTCCCGGCCTCGCTGAACACGGGGCGCAAGGCGCACTACTTCTGGGTGCGGACGAAGAACGACCCGCCGGCGGACCAGGACAAGCGCTTCTCCATCAACGCCGACTTCGCCAAGCCGCTGTTGCGGAGCGGCACGTCGGAGTACTTCCGGTCCCACCGGGTCTGGTTCACCAGCCCCGCCGCCTCGCACCTGCACACCTTCAGAACTGACTCTGCCGTCAGCGCCGGCTCGGTCACGGTCAGCCGCACGCCGGTCCAGGTCGACATCCACGTCGGCGCCAACGTGGTCGGCAACGTGACCTTCCAGGTCGAGGGCTACAAGCTGTACGAGCGCAGCGACAACCAGATCTCGACGGAGACGCCGCCGAAGACGGTGCGCACCGACAGCTTCAGCTTCCACCGCACGCTGGGCTCCTGCGTGGGCTGCC
>CBDBQI010000001.1:0-18336 GCA_965209165.1 Dehalococcoidia bacterium | reverse complement strand
CCCAGTTGCCGGTGATGTTGCCTGGCCAGTCCCACCAGAACGAACGAAGGTGTCGGCCGCCCTGGACGGCCTCGCTGCGGATGAACCAGTCACACTGTCGGAGCGTCCCCATCGTGACTTCCTGGGGGTACTGGGTGGCCATCACGACCGAGACCCCGCGCTTGCGGATCTGCTTGAGGAATCCCATCGTCAGCAGGTTGTCGGACGCCATCGGCCTCAGCGACGGCAGGAGCTCGGCCACCTCGTCGATGCCGAGGACCGAATACGTGGAGTCGTCGAGCCACTGTGGGAACTCCTGGAGCTCCTCGACGATGGTCTGCTCCGCCTTGTCCGAGTACCGCGTCCAGTAGTTGGTGTAGACGCGGTGGTCGTCGGCCAGCCCGGCGCGCTCGAAGCGCGTCTTCAACTGGGCGATCATGGTGGTCGCCAGCAGAGTCTTGCCCTGGCCGCGCCTGCCGAATATGCATGTCACCGACGGTATGTGCTTGGTCCGCGCCGGGAGGCTGTCCACCGTGTGCTGCATGGCGGCCTCGTCGGGAGTCCACCTGACGGGCTCGCGCAGCGGTTGCGGCCGCGTAACGCGCAGCTGTGGTCGATTCATGCGGGGGCGGGGGACGGGGATCACCGTGGCACGCCTCGCGGCGGCCCCTCTCGCGGCCCGTCCCGCTGCTCGCGGGACTGAGAGCGCAGAAATGCGCCGCTGGTCGCTATCTGGACTGCCTCGGCGCGACCGCGTCCGTCGACAGGGATGGACAGCGCCATCTTCTCCCAGGCGAGCTGCAACGGGTCCCAGTCGTCGTGCTCCCACACGGCATCGAGCACCGACGTCCGGAGCAGGTCGACCGCTTCGTCCTTGGTCAGGACCGCCCGGGGGATCGCATTGGCAAGCTCCGCCGGGTATTGAAGCATCTCCCTGGTGGTTTCCCAGCGCTCGCCGAGCGACTGCATGATGACGTCGTCGACGGCGGGCACGCGCTGCGCCCCGTCCTCCTCGTCGGAGCTGGCATCCGGGCCGACCCCGTCCGGCAAATCGCCCGCACCGTTCTTGTGCTCGAGCATTGCTGGTTAATCCTCCTGCGTAGAGGCCGTTGTTTTGCCGTGGGAGGGGTTTCCCCCCATCCGGCGCCGTTTTGTCGCTCTCAGCCCGCGACCGCGGTCACCATGAATAGTCCGCCCACCGCCGTGATGACCACTGCGACGGACCCTCCCACCATCATGGCCTTCTGGACCTTGTCCGGCGGCCGCGTCAGGTTGTTCTTGACGGATCGGAGCCGCATGTACTCGCGCAGAAACGGCGGCGTCCTGTTAGTCCTGGTGTCCCTGGCGAGCGGCAGCGGCGTGATCTCCTTGCCGTCGCGCCGACAGACCCACATCCTCGACATACCGACTTTCAGCTCTTCGTGAGTGCCGAGGTGCTGTCGCAACTCGCTGAGTGGCATGGTCACCACGTACGGCTGGCTGACGGCGTCGTAGACCAGGAGCCGGCCCTTGGGCGGTGGGCGCATCTCCGTATTCCAGGGGGGCGGCATCCGCCAGCCCCGTAGCCAGATTGCGAGCACTAACCCCACGGCGATCATGAAGGTAAGGACGATGCCGGCAATCATGGCGAGCTCCGCGTCGACGTGGCCGACGTCCAGGGATTCGGTGCGTTGACGGACACGCCTGGCGGCGGCGCTGGCGGTGCCGGGCCGGCATCCTCGCCCCCGAATATGGCGGATGCGGCGACGATGACCATGAACAGGATCGCGAGGCCGCATATCGCCATGACGCCCGCCATAGCCCACACCAGCGCTGACTGGTTGTTGTCCTTCACGCCAACCTGCGCCAACAGGTCCTGGATCGCCGCGACCTTGGTTTTGGCGAGCCTTACGCCCAGGTCCGCGTCCGATAGGGTCGGCTGCAGGCCGACGTCGCCGGCGATGGCCAGCACGGCCGGTCTCTTCGGTGGCGGTGGCGCCGGTGCGTACTCCAACAGCTCGTCCCAGCTGCTGAGCTTCGCCAGGGGACGGGCGTCGAAGATCGCTTGCTCCGACAGCAGCCAGCGGTCATCCTTCGAGTCAATGTAGCCGGCTACCTTCGACTTGACGGGCCGTGTCTGCACGGACCGGTCCGGATGGACGATGTATACCTTGCCCTTACGCATTGGCCGGCTCTGGCTCGTACCTGTACATGCTGACCGGCCGCGGCTCGACGAACACGTCCGGCGGCCAAGTCTTCAGCGGCCTCCTGCGCTCCTGCCACTGCTGTTCCATCCAGATGAACGGGCAACCCGGTATCCCAAGAGGCGCAAGCGATTTGCCTTCCCATGCCCACTCGACCTGCTTGGCCTCCCAGTGCACGGCCCACATATCGCCGACCGGGTAGCCCCGCCACTGCCAGATCAGCAGCGCCAGGAGGCGGATCACGTATCGTCCCTGGGCCTTTCTGTCGCCCCGTGACCATGCCCAGATGTAGCGGTATCGCTCCTTTTCGGGCAGGCCCAGCAGCCGGCCAAGGTGGGTCTTGTGCTCCAAGCCCAGCCACTCCATTGCGTCGCGGATGAGTGCGCCGCCGTCGCGCTCGCCGCCGTAGCCGAAGCGGATGTTGGAGGAGCGTCCCAGCCGGAAGGGGTCGCCCACCAGGTCGGGGTGGCTCACACGCATCTCGTCCCAGTGCACCCTGACTCCACTCGGCCAGTCCCGCGCTCCCCACAGGACAAGGCGGCACATGCGGGTGAGCCATGTGCGGGTCGGGTGGTGCTCGCCGTGCAGCCACCGGTAGACCTCCCGTTCGGAGACGCCGAGGATGCGAGCCGCCCCGCGCCTGGACTCCATGAGCCTGGCGGTGAACGTGTCTATTACGAGCCGGTTGATGCTGGACATGAGCTAAGGGTTTGATATCCTAGTACCCAGACCCCATCGTGTCCAGATTGGTATTACGCACTAGGCGTATGGGGAGTTTTTCGGACAGGAGAGAGGCATGAACAACGGAACAGCCAAGAAGATCGAACTGCCAGACGACGCCCCGCTGTGGATGGTGCAGCTGACCGGCCAGGTGCAGGCCGGGATGAGCACCTGGGAGGTGCGGCACATACGGAGCGAGATCGAGGGCGTGCTCGAGATACTCGATGCGCCCCCCGACACGCTTGACGACTTCATCAAGGCGCCGGATACTCCGCCCTGGGCATACGAGGCCCTGGTCGAGTACACGGTCCACGAATGGGAGTACCCGCGCCGCGCGCAGAAGGCAGCTCTGGAATGGGTCGAGGAGCTGCTATCTGAGGCGCTGGAGGACGACGTCGGGGAGTGAAAAGTTGGCCCGGGCCAACTTTTTCGAGGAGGTCAGAATGCTCGCGTTTCAGGTCGGACTGCATGGCCTAATCATAGGCAGCGCCCTGTGCATCGGCGGCCTGTTCCTGTTCTCGTACCTGGTCAGTCGCCCTGACTGGGAGGCTGAAGGAGTGTCTCCGTGGCTGGCTGTTTGGGGCTTCGTGATGCTGCAAATGGCGCTTGGATTGGTGCTCGCGGTGATGGGGCTGAACACCCTATTTTCGGAGCGGCGGCGGCGACGGCGAAGATGAACCAGGAGAATGATATGGCGGACCGACACGACGTTCGGCTCACGGCGGTTGACATTCCGTTCAAAGATGTCCTGGCCACCAGCTTCAAGTTTCTGGCGGCGACCCTCCTGGTCTACCTCATCGTCTTTGTCGTCATCTTCATACCGCTCACCGTGCTGTTTTAGGGCTTTACAGAATGGAATTCATCCACCTGAAGACCGGGGAGGACAGCCAGGGCGTTGTCACGGCCTGCGGCCCCGCCGACCCGTCCCAGGACCCTCAGACCACGGCCATTCCCGCCGCGACGACGTGTCCTCAGTGCCGGCGTAACCCGCTCTACAACTGGAGCCTGCCGATCGCGCTGAGGCCGGGCGAAGGGAGAAGATTCGCATGAGCATCCACGACATCACCGTATTCTTGACGAAGCTGGACCCGCACATCGAGGAATGGGCCGCTATCACGACCTGGAGCGAGGGCGCCGTCTGGATGCTGGTAGTCGGCCTCGCCATAGCCGTTGTCGCCTTCCCCCTGTTGACCTTCGCGGGCATCGTCATCATGCCAAGCGGAAGCAGGAGCCACTGTCACGAGTGCGCGGTCATCGAGAGAGAGCAGGTAGCGCGCTTTTTCCGGTGGATGGGCCGTGGATTTCGATGGGTGGGTAGACGCGCCTGGCGCGGGCCCCGTTCGGCCCCGCAGACTCCCTAGCCCGACGCTACAGAATGGGGCAAACCGTAGCGCCGGTGGCCACGTCGACCACGCTCGCACGTAGGCGCGGCGGGCGCGGACTCCATGAGAAAAGCGCGGCGACGCGACAGGAGCGCCGAACGAAAGGTAGCCTGCCGGAGTACCTGCTGCCCGACGAGGTCGAAGCCCTGATCCGCCTGGCGCAGCACGCCGACGCCCGGCTGCTCATGCTCATCCAGTGGCGCGCGGGCCTGCGGATATCGGAGGCCCTCGATCTCGAGGCCGCCGACGTCGACCTGGCTGACGACAACCCCACGCTCCGGGTCAGGCTCGGCAAGGGCCAGCGGTCACGCCTGGTCCCGATCCATCCGGAGCTGGCCGCGGCGCTCCGGCTGCACCTGGACTACGGCAGCCGCAACGGGCGCACGTCACGCGGCGCCAAGCTCGTCGGCGTCGGACGACAGCAGGGCTCGCGATGGATGACTCGGACGGTGGCCAGGGCCGTCGACGTCGGCGTGCTGGCCCAAGGACGTCGCGTAACGAGCCACACGCTGCGCCACAGCTACGCTCGCCACCTGCTCACCCACGGCATCCCGATCAACGTGCTGTCGCGCTGGCTGGGACACCGGAGCCTCGACACGACGCTGATCTACCTGGAGCTGCTACCGGACCCTACGGGATCGCTGGCGTCGATTCCGTAGGGCTACTGCGTCAACACCAAGAGCACGGCAGCAACCAGGGTCACACCGATCACCGCGACACCGATCCAAGAGGCTCCGCCGCGCGGTGCTGGCCTTCTCCGTTTGCGCCAACGTTCCTCTGTCAATTCGCGCGGCGTCTCTTCCTTCCGGCGAAAATGCTCTCTGTAGTACGGTCGGTCAGACAGCGGCATACGCTAGCCTCCCCAGGGCGGGCAAAAGGGTACCCGAAAAGTTGGCCCGGGCCAACTTTTCGAAATGTGCCTGGTCTTGGCCATTTCACTTGTCTCCATCGGGCCGGCTCATCAAGCCCAGGACCCGCATAATCATGGTGGCGGAGGTGGATAAGGCCAGGGCCGCGAACGACAGCGACAGGAGAGCGTGCGCGTCTAGGAGCACGAGGATGTTGGCGGTGAGCGCTGCAATGAGCCCTACGATTGCGAGCCAGTTGTTGGTCATGACCTGGCGGCCTCGATGGCCTGGTCGAGGGCCTCGATCAGCGCGTCCTCGTTGGCGTTGGCCCCGCCCGCGATCGTGCCGCCCTGGGCGCTGAAGACGCCCGCCGGCCAGCCGTTGTACTCGACGTATCCGTGAAACGCGGGGACGCCGTCGACCTCCCGGCCGTGGCCGTTCACCTTGAGCAGCCACTTGTCCGAGACCTGGTACGTCCAGCAGCCGTCGAGCTCGTTGATGCTCTCGACGCCGAGGGCCTGCGCCAGGTCCACGACCTTCGAGAACACTTCCGTCATTTCCTGTGTCATCAGGCAGAGACCTCCTCGTCGTCGTCGCTGAGAACGAGCGCTTCGACGATGCATCTCGCGCACAGATACATATCCGTACCGTCGCGGTGGTAGCGCCGCCTGCTGGCCGCGCCGCATCGGGTGCAGCATCCGGTCATAACGTCACCTCGCCCTGTTGCTCCAGGACCGCGAGGACAACCCGTACGGTGATGCACGGCTCGCAGCCGCAGCCCTGGGCGTGGCGGCCCTGGACGACCGCCCGCGTCTCCTCGTGGGCCTTCGCCTTGCCGGCGCTGTAGCCGTCGCCGTAGGCGTCGCAGCGGTCGCAGATTTCGACCTCGGTGCAGTAGGCCGGATCGTGGGTCAATGGACGTCCTCGAAAAGTTGGCCCGGGCCAACTTGCGGCAGCGTGGCCGGGTCCTCGAACATCTCCCCGCCGACCACCGGCGGCAACGCGGCGGCCAGGTTGCGGCCGACGTCGCCGGCGCAGAACGAGCACAGGTCCAGCGCGAGCCAGCTGCACGTCATCCCCATCTCGAAGTCGACGCACGGCTCCTTGTCCCAGCAGTTGCAGATCCGGCACGTCCGCAGGCTCGTGTCCATCATGAGACTCCCTCGATGTCGTCCAGGTCAAGGTTGTGCCGCAGCATCACGGCGACGAGAAGGCCGGCGATAACGGGCCAGTCCGCCTCTTCGTTCTTGAGGGCCGCGCGTACCGCCGGCGGGAGGCTGCCCTTCGCGCCCAGGGTCTCCCCCAGGATGTCCCGCAGCGGCGACTCGGCGCTGGCATAGATACCGCCCTGGCGCATGTAGTCCGGCAGGTCGTCGGCGTCCACGCCCAGGTCCTCCAACTCGATGTGCGTGCGCACGCCGGTCGCGTAGGCGTCGCGTGAGAGCGCGTACGCGATGGCGCGAGCCGCCGTGGGCCGGAGCTCCAAGGCGTTGCTGACAGCCTGTGCGAGATGCAGGTCGCCCTCTGCCAGCGCCTCGAGCTTCTGCTCCAGGTGCTTCGTCGCCTTCTCTTTGGCCTCGCCCAGGGCCTGCATCTGCTGCTCGTAGTTGCTGCGCTCCCGTTCGCCCTCCTCCTGCTGCTGCTTCCGATGGGAGGTCGTGCTGTAGGCCTCTGCGATGAACCAACTCTCACCGCCTCAAGCTGTCCCCACCCATTGAATACGACCTTCTCAGCACATTCACAGAATAACGCCGATAAACTGAAGGACGAATCCTAGCACGACGAGACAAGCACCTACCCAAACCTGGCGACCTAGGCGGAGCAGCCGATATTGGACCTTGTTCTCCGCATCACCGTTCTCGCGAGTAAACCACAGATCGCCATCCTTCCACTGATCCGGTGGGGGTGGATGATTGCTAACAGTTACTGTCGAATGTTTGGCTAAAGCAATCGCCAAGAATCCAAAGACATCAACCGCAAGGCCCACTGCAACAAAGGCTTGATCAATTGCCATAGCCGCTCTCCTGAGCATCAATTGGCCTTAGAAATACACTACGCTGAGATTGTCTGCTTTGTCGAGTAATGTTAAAGTCCTGAGGTCGTTCTCCTCGCCTCAAGCCAGCGCCCATCCTTCCGACAGAGCCTCCGCCTGCTCCAAGACCGTTTGCGTCGCCTTCTCCTGCTTGTCCGGCGGGTAGCCATGCCTGCGCAGGATGCGACGGACCAGG
The DNA here is from genome assembly GCA_965209165.1 of Dehalococcoidia bacterium. Taxonomy (GTDB): domain Bacteria; phylum Chloroflexota; class Dehalococcoidia; order Lucifugimonadales; family CAJWER01. The sequence continues at coordinate 10,996 of CBDBQI010000001.1, read as the reverse complement.
GATCTGAGATGGGCGCGGACGTTCTCGCGCAACGTCCAGTCGATGGTGACGTTGTTACGGACGGTCTCGACCAACTGGCGGGCGACTTCCCGGAGCTTCTCGTCGCCCAGCACCTGCACCGCGCTATCGTTCGTTTCCAGAGCGTCGTAGAAGGCCAGCTCGTCCTCCGACAGGCCGAGCCGCTCGCCCCGTGCGCTTGATTCCCGCATCTCCCTTGCAAGCTCGATCAACTCCTCGATGACCTGAGCCGCCTCTATCGCCCGGTTCTGGTAGCGGCGCAGCGTCTGTTCCAACATCTCGGCGAAGGAACGGGCCTGCACCACGTTCTTGCGCCGACGGCTGGATACTTCACCCCTGAGCAGCTTCTGAAGCAGCTCCACAGCGAGGTTGCGATGGGGCATCCCTTGAACCTCGGCGAGGAACTCGTCTGACAGCACCGTGATGTCAGGCTTGTCCAAGCCCGCAGCGGCGAAGATGTCCATGACGCCCTCGGACGACACCACGCGGGAGATGATCTGCCGCACGGCAAGGTCGAGTTCCTCCTCCGGGCGGGCGTCCGTGATTGTCCGCTTTGACAGCGCAGCGCGCACTGCCTGGAAGAATCCCACGTCGTCACGGATGCGGAAGGTCTCATCGTGTGGCACTGCGAGCGCAAACGCCTGCGACAACTCCCTCACCGCGTTCAGGCACCGTTCCTTGCCGTCCTCCTGGGCCAGGATATGCTCCTGGGCTGCGGGCAGCAGCCCCAGCCGTTCCTGGGGAACTCCCTCAGTCCACTTCGACCAGTCGATGCCGTGGAACAGGGCGCAGCACACCTCGTGCTTCTCCAGCATGATCGCCACAGCTTCATCTTTGTCAACAGCGGTCTGTCCGGTCCCTCCACTCTCGGAATAGGTCGCCAGCGCCCGCTTCAAGTCCTGCGCCAACCCCAGGTAGTCCACCACGAGGCCGCCTGGTTTGTCCTTGAACACACGGTTCACCCTGGCGATGGCCTGCATCAGCCCATGTCCCCGCATCGGCTTGTCCACGTACATCGTGTGCAGGCTCGGCGCATCGAACCCCGTCAGCCACATATCACGCACCAGCACCACCTTGAGAGGATCACCGGGGTCACGGAACCGCTGGGCCAGTCCCTCCCGCCTAGCCTTGTTCCTTATGTGCGGCTGCCACCCCACGGGGTCCGACGCCGAGCCGGTCATCACCACCTTCAAGGCGCCCTTGCCGTCATCGTCGTCATGCCAGTCGGGGCGCAGGCGCACAAGTTCCCGGTAGAGGTCAATGCAGATGCGGCGACTCATGCAGACGACCATCGCCTTGCCATCCAGGGCCTCCAGCCGCTGCTCGAAGTGGTCCACGATGTCCTTGGCGACCTGTTTCACCCGATTCTCCGCGCCGACCACCGCTTCCAACTGCGCCCACTTGGTCTTGAGCTTCTCCCTGCGCTCTACCTCCTCGCCCTCGGTGGCCTCCTCGAAATCTTCGTCGATGTGCGGCTTCTCGCCCTCGTCCAGAACCAGCTTGGCTAGGCGGCTCTCGTAGTAGATGGGCACTGTCGCCCCGTCCTCTACGGAACGCTGGATGTCGTAGACGCTGATGTAGTCACCGAACACGGCCCGAGTGTTGGCGTCCTGTAGCTCGATGGGTGTCCCCGTGAAGCCCACGAACGAGGCGTTGGGCAACGCATCCCGCATGTGGCGGGCGTAGCCGTCCACAAAATCGTACTGGCTGCGGTGGGCTTCATCGGCGATGACCACGATGTTGCGCCTGTCCGATAGGGCGGGGTGGGTGTCGCCCTTATCCTCTGGAAAGAACTTCTGAATGGTGGTGAAGACGACTCCACCGGCGTTCACCGACAGCTTGCGGCGCAGGTCTGCCCGGCTCTCCGCCTGCGTAGGCGGTTGGCGCAGCAGGTCCTGGCAGCGGGAGAAGGTGCCGAAGAGCTGGTCATCCAGGTCGTTGCGGTCGGTGAGCACCACGACGGTCGGGTTCTCCATCGCAGCCTCTCGAACGATGGTCCCGGCGTAGAATGCCATGGTCAGGCTCTTGCCCGAACCCTGCGTATGCCAGACAACGCCGATGCGACGGTCGCCTATCTCTCCGCCCGGCTTCCGGCCAGCCTCGTACCGGCCCCGGCCATCGTCGATGCGCTTCATGTCCCGTTGCAACCTCGCCGCCCGCAGGGTCTCGTCCACCGCTACGCGGACAGCATGAAACTGGTGGTATCCCGCCATCTTCTTGTCAAGCGCACCACTGCCGTCGTCCTCAAAGGCGATGAAGTCGCGGAGGAGGGACAGGAACCGGCCGGGCTCGAAGACCCCTTCCAGCATCACCTGGAGCTGGATCATGTGCGGGTCGGCCAGAGCGTCGCCGCCGATGGTGCGCCAGGGCTTGAACCACTCCCGCCCGGCGGTCAGGGTGCCGATGCGGGCCTCAGTTCCGTCCGACACTACCAGCGCCTCGTTCATGGAGAACAGTGTGGGCAACTCAGCCTTGTAGGTCTGGAGCTGCTGATATGCGTCCCAGATGGTGGCATCCTCGTCGGCGGGGTTCTTGAGTTCGATAACTCCCAGGGGCAGGCCGTTGACGAACAGCATGACGTCCGGTCTGCGATTGTTCCGATTCTCAGTGACGGCGAACTGGTTGACGGCCAGCCAGTCGTTGTTGGCGGAGTTGTCGAAGTCGATGACCCGCGCATGGGTGCCGCGCACCCTGCCGTCATGCTCCCTGTATTCGACCTCCACGCCGCCTACGAGCATCCGGTGGAAGGCGCGGTTGCGGGCCTCCAGCGTCGAACCCTCCGGGCGGGTGATCTTGCGGTAGGCATCGTCTAGCGCCGACACGGGCAGGTCGGGGTTTAGGCGGGCGAGGGCGTCCCGAAGGCGGCGCTCCAACACCACCTGGCCGTAGTCGCCACGCTCGGTACCAGGCGCGTCCGGCGCAATGTCCGAGCCGTGCGCCACACTCCAACCTAGGGTGGCCAGCCAATCAAGGGCGGCTTGCTCGACGTCGGCTTCGGTGAGCGTGGTCATTCTTCACTCTCTGATTCGGATTCTTTCATCTTCCACAATCCATAGCTGCCCTTGAAGCGACGTTTCAGGCAGCATTTCAATCAACCTTGCGGCAACCGCAAGAACGCGCCCTGGGCCGTGCCTGCTGAGCCTGAAGACCACCAGGCCAGGGTAGTCCTGTGGCGGGTAGTTCCTGATATCGGCAAAGTCCATGTCCAGCGTCACCAGAACCCGTCCTTCATCACGGCATACGGACGCAATGCGCGGATCGCTCGCGCCAGCCATCCCTTGCTCAGGGACCGTTACGGCGTCGTGACCCGCCTCGGCGAAGAGTCCGGCTAGCGCTCTAGGAAGATTCTCGTCCAGCTTGAACAACACAGGGGGAATCCTATTCGCCCAACGGCACCAGGCGTTCCTTCGCCAATTCGGCAGCGTACAGCAGGGTAGCCTGCACCGCCTCACGGGACACGGACGGGTAGTGCTCGGTGATCTCCTCAACCCCCAACCCTTCGGCCAGGCTATCCAGGATGACCGTCGCCAAAACTCGCGTGCCTGTGATACAGGCTTTCCCGTGGCACACCTCTGGCTTGCTCGATATGTAGTCTTGCCATCTCATACCAATCCTCCTGATGTCAATCTTCTGACGCTAGCCCAATTTCAAGACTGGACAATGGTAGCTCACTCAAACCTCATTGGTGGCGGTCTTATTCAAGGTTGATTGACGATAGCCCAAGGAACTAGTTCCGTGGCCCCTGCCCGCTGTACTTCCGTTAGACGAGAGGCATATTTGCCGCTGTATTTGAACATCTTTAGGAGCAAGAGTTCTACGTACCACAATCCCAATTGTTTGGCTTCGTGGTATGCGTCGATAGAAGGTCGACCTAACTTGGCATTGGCATGCACTATCGAGTTCCGAATCTCGGCCAGTGTATGTGGGCCATGTACGAAGTTGTAGTGCTTGGCCATTGCAATCAGTTCACTACATCGGACGGGAATCTGATGATCGATTCCTTGTTGTTCTACCATGCCCGCAATGCGTTGTGCGATCGGTCCTCCCTTGCCTTTGCCACTTGGCATCAACGAGGTAAGCACCTCAAGTACAGTTTGATTCAGGACGATGCTCAGATCGAGTGCTTCAGTTTCGTTACTGTACACATACCAACCTAGAACCCTATCCAGGTGTGTGCTTGATTCGGGGTACTTAACTGACACCAAATCCTCGGCGGGGATGCCGAGGGTGAACCGGATGTTATTGTCGCCGTCGATCACCACCTGGTCCAGCAGCAGTCTCAGGATGTCCTTGCGCTGCTCGTCGGGCACTTCGTCGAGACGGTCTCCGACCTTGCTTGCCCATGCCAGGATATTCTCCATGAGGATGCGTTTCTCGGCCAGCGCCGCCTGCTGCGCCCGGTAGTCGTCCAGCTCCCTGCGGAGCGTCTCCAGCCGTTCGGTGATGAACTTACGCTGGTGGTCGAGTTGGGCCTCGGTGATCTTGGCCGAGACGTATAGCCTGATGGCCCTGTCCTCCTCGGACTGGACCCTGTTGAGCTCGCGCTCGACCCTGTCGATCTCCTTCTCCCAGCCGTCGTCCTCCTGAGAGCCCAGCGACTCGATGCCAGCGACGATGAGGCCGGGATTCTGCAACATTCTCTTGACCTCGCTCCAGACGAACTCCTCCAGCCGTTCGGCCTTGATGAAGCCCGGTCTACGGCACTCCAGCTTGTGGGATGTCATCCCGCCGCAGCGGTAGTAGCGGTGGGGAGGGTCGAGGGTATAGGCGTAGCGCTTCCCGTTGTAGTACTGGGACTTTTTGCTCTGCGCCCTGCCGTGGAGATACAACCCGCACTCGGAGCACCTGACCATGTGCTGGAGGAGGTAGAAGGTCTTGGTGTTGCGCTTGGAGTGGCTGAACCGCTTGAACTTGCGCGCCTTCACCCGCTCCCAGGTCTTCTCATCCACGAGGGGTGGGAACGGGATGCCTATCCAGGTGTCCTTTGGATTCTTCGTTCCCCTGGTTCCGTCCTCGGTGGTCACCCAACTGCTCTTGCCGTACCAGTAGGTGCCCCTGTAGGTCTCGCTGCTCATAATGGCGTGGACTCGCTCCTTGCGCCACTTGGAGCACCTGGGCGGCAGGGGCGCGCCGTCCCGCTCCAACCCCAGGACGATGGCGGGAGCGGTCATGCCCTCTTCGGCATACTGTCGGAAGATGCGGCGGATGAACTTGGCCTCCGGCTCGTAGACGTAGGGGTTGCCGTGCTCGTCGACGCGATAGCCGTAGGGCGGCGACCCGGTGGGCAGCCTGCCCTGCTTGGCCTTGCCGCGCTTGCCCATAGAGGCACGCTCCCTGAAGTTGTCCAGTTCGATCTTGCCGATGGCCGCCATGAGTCCGAAGGTCTTCATGTCGATGGCGTCCATGACAGCCTCGATGCCGATGCGGTACGCCTCGACGACCTCCATGAGGGCGGCTGCGGGGTACATGCCCCTGCTGAGCCGGTCGGACTTCCAGCATACGATGGTGTCGAAGCGTCCCATCCTGGCGTCGGCGAGCATCCTCTGGAACTCCGGGCGTTTCTTCGACCAGCCCCGACCGACCTCCTGATAGCGTGCCACGACGGCCATGCCCCTCTCCTCGCAGTAGGCTTCCATGTCGCCCATCTGCTCGGAGATGGATGTCTTGTCCTCCTCGGCCTGGCTCTTGTCGGAGACGCGGGCATAGATGGCCGCTCGCTTCTTGGGCGCGTTTCTATCGGTTCTTCTCGCCATGTAAACCTCCATCAATCTCTCAGAAACTAAAACAGACCCGCCTCCTGTCGGGAGCGGGTCTGCTGGTAGTACAATACCGACGCGCTGCCTGCTGCCGCAGGTGGGGCCACGGCCCGGGGTGTTTGCAGCATCGCCGGGCCAACTTCGTTCTCATGATACCGCGACGAGTGGGGCGTCGTCAAAGAGGTTTCAGTGTCGTTGTCCAGTGAAAATGTCAGGGCAGATGTTCCATGATTATGTCAGTAGGGGTTTTCTCCAAGGGTGATCCGGTGCGGGTTTGCGCGGGTGGCTGGTCTTGGTTGTGGGGTGGGGTTGGGCGCCCGGTAGGCCCTTCGCTCCATTCCGTCGCTCCGGGCCTACCGGGCGTGAGTGACCGGGATGGACTCCGTCGCCAGGCTGGTGTGAGGCCGGAAGGCCATCGTGGCGCCCGCCGCTGCGAGCTCTGAGCGTCACGGGTCCCGGTGCCGCTGGTACCGCTGCGAGCGTCCTGCCCTGGTAGACCACCACGATAGTTCCGTCGAGCCGTTCCTGGACCTCTACCCTGGCACGGGCGTAGCTGGCTCGGTGTTCATCAGCCAGGAGTTGTATGGTCGAGCTTCCGAACCGTACGGTGTTGTCGTTGTCCACGATGCGGACGTACTTGAAGCAGAGCACGGAATCGAGGTGGAGGTCTGGCCGCATCTGTCGGTAGGCCGAGCCGGTCAGAGCCGCAGGTACTGCGAAGCTGTGGTTGTAGCGTGAGATGAAGTCACCTAGCACCTCGTTGGCCTGCTCTATGGTGGATGCGCCAGCGAGCCGGAGCTCGGGGACGAGCCGCCCCTGGAAGGTGCCCCAAGCCCTCTCTACACGCCCCTTTGCCTGTGGGGTGTGGGCCAGCACGAGACCGATATCCAACTCCTTGAGGGCTCTTGCGAACTGCGTGGGGGCACGGGTGCCCCTGAGCTGCTCGGTGAGGCTCTCGGGCTCTTTGGGCGAGCGCTGGAAGATGCCGTGCCTGTCGCTGTACAGCGACAGAGGGACACCGTTACGCTCGATGATCTTTCTGAGCATCAGAAGGTAGCCCTGAGCGTCCTCCTGCTCCCTGAACAGGGCGGCTGGGACCGTCCCAGTCGCGTCGTCTACAGCTCCGACCAATGTCAGGTAGGGACCCCGCCCTTGGAGCCAGTCGTGCCGGCTGCCATCGACCTGTAGCAGCATCCCCTCCTGTGGGTAGCGCTCACGGCGACTGTATCGTCTGGGTGCTCTGCGGGGCCGCGGACTCCGTATGCCTGCGGCCAGCAGAATCCTCCTGACTGTCGAGCGTGACAGATCGATACCCTCTCGCTCCGAAAGCACCTCCGTCAGATGGGTATGGTTCAGGTCTAGGTAGAGCCCTTCGGCCAACTCCCTGACTCTCTCCTGCGTACCTATGTCCGTGGTCGTCGACGGCTTCCTGTCCCTGTTGCCGTGAGCTATGGCTGATGCTCCCTCCCTCCTGTAGCTTGCCAGCAGTCGCCACGCATGGCGCTCACTCACCTCTATCAGACCCGCCGCAATCTCCACCGACACCTCGCCTGCGATCACTCCGTTCAGAACCTGTATCCGCCTCTGCTCTTTCGTCGTCAACATCAGTCCTTTCATGGACTGACATTTTCATTGAACAGTTACGCCCTGACATAATCGTTGAACATCTACAGTCAAAGAGGTTTCAGTTGACATCTCCGCCGTCTCGTGATAGGTTGATTGAACCACCCCTATCTCTTCGGCGGTAGGGTCGAGACCGTCCTTCCGGGCGGTCTCTGTCTTTGTGAGGGAGTCGGGATTGATCACCAACGTTTACATCGACGGCTTCAATCTCTACTACCGCGCCCTGAAGGACACGCCGTTCCGGTGGCTCGACCTTCGGAGGCTGGCGGAAACCCTCTTTCCTCAAGACGACATCAACAAAGTGTGCTACTTCACCGCCAGACTTGACGCTCGCCCCGGCAACCCATCCCAACGGCAGCGACAGCAGGCGTACCTCAGGGCTCTGGCGACGCTTTCGGGCTTCGATGCCTACTACGGACATTTCCGGTCCGGCGTCAAGCGCCGCCCGCTGGCGGAGCCGGTGGCGGAACTGCCGACTCACGTCCTGGTGAGGGACTCGGAGGAGAAGGGGTCCGACGTGAACCTCGCCACCCGTCTTCTGGTGGACGGGGTCAACCGGGACTACGAGCAGGCGGTCGTGGTGTCGAACGACGCGGACTTCGCCGGTGCGATGCGGTACGTGCGGGACGACCTCGGGCTTCGCGTCACGCTGGTAAACCCCGATCCCCGGAACAGAAGCCCGAAGGAGTTGGCCGACGCCGCGACCTACGTGAAGCGCCTGTGGAAGAGCCACCTGCGCCAGAGCCTGCTTCCCGACACGCTCAGGGATGACATCGGCGTCATCACCAAGCCTGCGGGATGGTGATGACGCTGCTACCGGGCCGTTCCAGTCAACCGCCATTGCCGTTCTCACACTCTTCGTCTTTAGCGGGAGGCGATGTCTGGCCTTCCCCTGCTCGGAGATGGATGTCTTGTCCTCCTCGGCCTGGCTCTTGTCGGAGACGCGGGCATAGATGGCCGCCCGCTGCTTCTGTGTGTTGCTACAGGCGCTTCTCGCCATGACTGCCTCCCTCTGTTGCCTATCCTTCTAGCGGAAGTTCAAAACAGACACCCGGCTTGCCAGTTCGACTCCCTCCAACGCAATGGAGCCTGCACTGAGGCTGCCGGCAGACCGAAGGCTCCCGTTGAGGAACGAAGGGCGCCTAAAGCTCGCCGGGACTCAGTGGATGCTGCCACCTGAGTCCGGGGAACCGGCTGAAGTCGGAGTCGGTGGTCACCATCGTGCAGCCGTGCTCGACCGCGATGGCGGCGTGTTGGGCGTCGGCTACAAGCTTCCCTGCGGCTCCGGACTGCCTGCACAGCCTCTCGAATATGTCCAGATGGTCGGGTCCCGGTCCCACGATGCGCGCGGTCGGACGCTCCACGAGGGAGGAGACGAACCCGAAGGACTGGTCGAGAGTGGAAGGCGGGTCGAAGACCCTGGGGTTGGTCACGACGCGAACGAAGCCGGAAAGGACGAGGACGGAGAGCGCGAAGGGCTCAGGCCCCGTCGCAAGGCGGGTGATCCAATCCGCATACTCGGCGTGTTCGGGGATCGAGTCCTCCACGTGCGCATAGATCAGGACGTTCACGTCGGGAAGCAGCATTTCGAACTAGCGGCTCCCGCGCCCGAACCGGGCCTCGTCTTCCTGCGCGTCGAGCGCCCTGGTCCGGTCGAGATCGACTCCGGGGCGGGCGTGGACGCCGCTTACGGTGACCAGCCGGAAGGGCGGCGGCTCCGACGGCTCGCGGCGCTTGAGCGCGTCGTCGAGCGTCCTGGCTATGAAGGCGCTCATGCTGATGCCGCAGGCTTCGGCCTCGCGGCGCACCTGCTTGGCAAGCCGGTCGTCAAGGGAGATGGTGGTTCTGGTTCTCATGATGCTTCAGCATAACATACTTGCATAAATAGCATCAATTGTGCGGCGGCAGACTTTCGAGACCGTCTGAGCCGGTGGGGAGAACCTCGGTGCGCTCCTCGCCGCCTTCGTCCACCTGATGCTCCGCGCCAGGGGCGGGGATCTCGTCGTCTGCCAGCCTCACCAGGATGGTGAACAGGCGGCGCAATCGCTCCTCGGCGTCGGGACCGGGGTTGAAGTCGATCCCGACAACCCTCATATCCGGGGCGTCGCTCTTGCGGTCTCGCCGCTTCGTCCTGTGCTTGGTGTCTCTCAAGATCGCAACTTCTCGTGGCGTGTTCAGCATGTTCGACGCCAAAAGGCGGGGCTCGTCTTCAAATAGCGAACAGGCGTGCTCTTGTCAGTGTGGGCGGTGGGGAAGACGAGCGTTATCCCTCGGAAGGGGATTTCACGCATGAAACTCGACGGGGAGCATCGCAGGGCCTTGGAGGACGGGGCGTGGCCCTATGCCAGGGGGTGCAGCGCCTTGCGGGGCTAGGAGGGCCGAAGCAGCTTGGCCGTCGGGAGCAGGTGGCCGAGACCCCTGCTATCGGCCAGTTCTTGGAGGGCCAGCAGGTGGTGCATGTTGGGTAGGACTCCCCGATTGCGCCATCGCCAAAGGTTGAGGGTGCTGGTGCCCAGGAGCCGGGCGATCTCGGCCCACTGCAGCCCGGACGCCTCCTTGAAGTCCTCCAGTCCCTTGCCGAAGTCGCCGGTTAGGACGGAGATCGTTCTCTGTCGCCTCGTTCGCTTGCGAGACATGCGTTACTCCTTCCTGAGGGGGTCCAGGAACCCCTCTCCCATGAGGATTTCCAGGCCGCCGGGTATCCACGGCGCGAGTTCCACCAGAGAGTGGTGTGCCCCGCCGGATGGTTTGGTTCCCTGGGTCCACCTCAACACCTGCTTGAGCTCCACGCCCAGGACGTCGGCGAACTCCTCCCAGGTGAGGTCGCTGGCCAACTTGAGGCGGATGAGACGCTGGGCGAAGTCGTCGGGCAGTTCCCCGCTCAGAAAGGGCGCGAGTCTGCCGTCGATGACCGGATCGCCGGGATACGCTGGCAGGCGGGGAGAGCTAAGCGCTGTCGTCATTGGGATGCTCCAGTTCGAATAACTCATCGAAATCCTCCACTCCCAGGACCGTCCTCATCCGCCGCCTGATGCGCCCGGACGGGGCGCGGCCTGTGTTGACCAGGTAGGACAGGTAGCCGGGGCTGATGCCGAGTTCGCGGGCCAGCCAGTTCTGGGAGCGGTCGAGCAGGGCCAGCCGCTCCCAGAGGGCTCTCGTCTTGAGCAGGACGACGGTGCGTTTCATGGGGAAAGATAGTCTCCTGTACTCTAAGCTACACTTATGATATAGTGTAATCATATCGCAAGTAGCTTGTCAAGAACAAGTGTGCGATACTCCTAATCGTGGATTATGATCGCCTATGAGCGTTGACCAAGAGAGGCCGGAACCCATGACCATAGACCCGGGCTACCGCTGGAAGAGCATCGGAGCCCGCATCAAGGAGGCGCGGCTGAAGGTCGGCCTCACCCAGAAACAAGTGAGGCGAGTTGGTCGGGGTCAGCTCCCACGCCGTCTGGTCCTGGGAGTCGGGGAAGATGAAGCCCACCCCGGAGCATCTACTGGAGCTTGCCTACCAGTGCGAGACGAGCACCGACTGGCTCCTTGGCCGGGACGTGGTGGAGGCGGAGATACTGAAGGAGGCCGACGTCTCCTCCGCA